>CAWEDC010000019.1:0-24734 GCA_963807825.1 uncultured Actinomycetota bacterium | reverse complement strand
CACTCGACGACTGACGGGGCTGGGGTGAGGTCAGGTCCGCCAGGCGTACTCGACCTCGGGGCGACCGGCGCCGGCGTAGCGGGATCGGCGAGTGGCGACGCCCGTGTCGTGAAGGTGCTCGAGATAGCGCCGTGCCGTCACCCGGCTCACCCCCAGAGTGGCCGCGAGTTCACTGGCCGACAACGGGTCGGTCGAGTCGCGCAGGGCGACACGACGCGGCCGAGCAGCTCCTCGGACATGCCCTTGGGCAGGGTCGCAGCTCGGGCCGGGCGCACCGCAGCAAACACTTCGTCGACCTCGGCCTGGCTGCCGACCTCGGAGTTCGCCACGTGGGTCGCCCGGTAGTCGAGGTAGGCCTGCAGCCGATCGCGCAGGGTGGCGAAGGCAAAGGGTTTGAGGACGTACTGGACCACCCCGAGCGAGACGGCCGAGCGCATGATGTCGAGGTCGCGCGCCGAGCTCACGGCGATGACGTCGGCCTTGTGGCCCGCGGCCCGCATGGCCCGAACGATCTCGAGCCCGTGGCGGTCGGGCAGGTTCATGTCGAGGAGGACGACGTCGATCGCGTTCTCCTGCAACGCTCTCAGCGCTTCCTGACCGGTGGCGGCGATGGCCACCACGACGAACCCGGGCACCCGCGCGACGCAGGTCGCGTGGGCCTCGGCGGCCACGGGTTCGTCCTCCACCACGAGGACGCGCAGGAGTTCAGGCATCGGGGCTCCCGGACTCCGGGCGAGCGCGGCGCGAGCGGGAGGCGGACGGCGAACCGTGCACCGGGAGGTCCGGTCACCTCGAGCGAGCCACCCAGTCGCTCGATGGTCTGGGCGACGAGTGCGAGCCCGATCCCCCGGCGACCCGCGCTGCCCTCGCCCTTGGTGCTGAAGCCGCGACGGAAGACCAGCTCGACGGTGTCCTCAGGCAGCCCCGGACCCGAGTCGGCGACCTCGAGGATGAGGGCGTCGGTCCGGCCGTCGGCAGGTGCATCGCCGTCGGCACTCCGCTCGACCCGGGCGTCGACGTCCACCCGTCGCTCGGTCCCGGGTTTGCCCGTGGTCACCGCGTCGAAGGCGTTGTCGATGAGGTTGCCGACGATGGTGACGACGTCACGGACAGGCACGGCACCGGAGGGCCACTCGGCACCGGGCGCGATGCGCAGGTCGATGCCCCGCTCGCTCGCCTGCGCGCTCTTGCCGACGAGCAGTGCCGCGAGCGCGGGCTCGGTGACGGCCCCCACGACGTCATCGGCGAGCTGCTGGGTGACCGCGAGCTCGTCGGTCGCGAACTCGAGGGCGCGGTCGGTGTGGCCGAGCTCGATGAGCGAGACGATCGTGTGGATCCGGTTGGCCGACTCGTGGGCCTGGGACCGGAGCGCCTCCGTGATGCCTCGGGCCGAGTCGAGTTCACCGGTGAGGTGCTCGAGGTCGGTGCGGTCGCGCAGGGTCGCCACGGTTCCGAGGCGCCGGCCCTCCCACATCGCGGGTGCCGTGCCCAGGACGAGGACCCGGGCCTCGGTGACGTGGAGCTCGTCCTCGCGGCGCTCCCCGTCGGAGAGGGCCGCCGTGAGTGCGGGGCGAGCCCGAGCTCGGCCAGCGGACGACCGGTCGCGCCGTCCGGGAGGCCGAGCAGCCGGACCGCTTCGTCGTTGGCGAGCTGGAGGCGACCCTTGTCGTCGACGAGGAGCAGCCCCTCGGTGACGGCGTGGAGGACGGCGTCGTAGTACTCGTACATCTCCCGCAGCTGCGCCTCGCCCAACCCGAGCGTCTGGCGGCGGGTGCGCCGGGAGACGAGTCCGGTGCCGATCCCGGAGAGCAGCGCCGCCGCGGCCCCGGCGACGAGCAGGGCCGGGAGCTGTGCCTGGACCGCCTTGGACAGTTCGGTGCGTCTGATGCCGACGGAGACGAGGCCGACGACCGGCCCGGCGTCGGAGTGCACCGGGACGACGACGCGGCGGGACGGGCCGAGGGTCCCGGTGTAGTCCTCGACGACTTCGCCGCCCTGCAGGGCGTCGTCGATGTGACCGAGGAAGCGTTGGCCCACCTGTCGCGGATCGGGGTGGGAGAGCCGCACAGCACTCGGCGTCATGACGACGACGAAGTCGGTCTGCGTCGCCTCGCGAACCTCTTCGGCGAAGGCCTGCACCGATGAGGTCGGAGACGGGGCGACAGGAGGCGCGGCCGTCAACGCCTCGACCACCTCTGGGGTCGACGCGACCGTGCGCGCCACGGACATCGCGCGCGACGTCGCCTCCTGCGTCTGGGCCCGCCGTGCCTGCACGTAGGCAGCGACCAACCCCACCGCGACGACCAGCAGCGCCACGCCCACCTGCAGCACGAACGTCTGCGTGGCCACGCTCCACCGCGAAGGCGACGTGCCAGCGCGACGCGCGCTCACCGGCATACCCGGGAAATCGGTCGACGGGGCACCCGCGTGAGGGAATCCCGGCACTCAATGAACACAACCGTGACCCTAGTCACTCACGCCAGCAGACTCAGGGTCGCTCACCAGACCCGGAACCACCGGGTCCCGACCCAGGAGACACCCGTGACCGACAACGTCGTCGTACGGCCCGCACGCCGGGACCGAACCCATTGGCTCTACATCGCCGTCATCATCGCCATGGTCGCCGGCATCGCCGTCGGGATCATCGCCCCCGAATTCGGGGTCAAGCTCAAGTGGATGGGGACGGCGTTCGTCAACCTCATCAAGATGATGATCAGCCCGATCATCTTCTGCACCATCGTTCTGGGCATCGGCTCGGTGCGAAAGGCCGCCCAGGTCGGCAAGGTCGGCGGTCTCGCGCTCGGCTACTTCCTCACCATGTCGACCGTCGCTCTCGCGATCGGCCTCGTGGTCGGCAACATCGTCAAGCCCGGCGCCGGCCTGAACCTCACCGACGAGCTCGCGTCGAGCGGCCAGAAGGCCGTCGGCGAGGAGCACACGTCCACCGTCGACTTCATCCTCGGCCTCATCCCCGACACCCTCGTCTCCGCCCTGACGTCCGGGTCCGTGCTCCAGGCGCTGCTCGTGGCCCTGCTCGCCGGCTTCGCGCTGCAGAAGATGGGGCGCGCCGGTGAGCCGATCCTCAGGGGTGTCAAGCACATGGAGCGGCTCGTCTTCCGCCTCATGGCGATGATCATGTATGCCGCCCCCATCGGTGCGTTCGGAGCCATGGCTGCCGTCGTGGGAGCCACCGGTTGGGAGGCGCTGAAGTCGCTGGCGCTCATCATGATCGCCTTCTACATCACCTGCGCGATCTTCGTCTTCTTCATCCTCGGCACGCTCCTCAAGGTCGTCACCGGCGTCAACGTGTTCTCGCTGCTGCGCTACCTGTCGCGCGAGTTCCTGCTGATCCTCTCGACGTCCTCGTCCGAGTCGGCACTCCCCCGCCTCATCGCCAAGATGGAGCACCTCGGTGTTTCACGTCCGGTCGTGGGCATCACTGTCCCGACGGGCTATTCGTTCAACCTCGACGGCACGGCGATCTACCTCACGATGGCCTCGCTGTTCATCGCCGAGGCGCTCGACAAGCCGTTCGGCCTGGGTGAGCAGATCTCCCTGCTCGTCTTCATGATCATCGCGTCCAAGGGCGCCGCAGGCGTGACTGGCGCCGGTCTGGCGACCCTCGCCGGCGGGCTGCAGTCGCACCGCCCGGACCTCGTCGACGGTGTGGGATTCATCGTCGGCATCGACCGGATGATGAGCGAGGCGCGGGCCCTGACGAACTTCGCCGGGAACTCGATCGCCACCGTCCTCATCGGCCACTGGGTCGGCGAACTCGACCGACCCCAGCTCGACCGGGTGCTGTCCGGACAGGATCCGTTCGACGAGGCCACGATGGTCGACGACCACGAGGAACAAGACCTCGTCGGCGACCCGGATTCGCAGACCGTCGGTCACTGATCGTGAGTCAGTGACCGTGCAGGTCACTGAGCAGACGACTGCCCGCCGTTGCGTCCCACGGGACGCAACGGCGGGCAGTTCGCTGTCTGCCTGGGGTTGGCTACATGCGTGAGGCGCCGTCCTTGATGGCCTCGCGGATGCGCGAGTAGGTGCCGCAGCGGCAGACGTTGCGGATCGCGTCAAGGTCGTTGTCGTTGATCGAACGACCCTCTGCCGCAACCTTTTTCACGAGCGCGACGGCGGCCATGATCTGGCCTGGCTGGCAGTAGCCGCACTGCGCGACGTCACGGTCGAGCCACGCCTCCTGCATCGGGTGCAGGTCGTCACCGGGCACGGTGTCGGCGAGGCCCTCGATCGTGGTCACCTCGTCGGTGTCCTTGATGTCGGACACCTTGACCGAGCACGGGTTGAAGGCCTTGCCGTTGATGTGGCTGGTGCAGGCCTTGCACACGTTGATGCCACAGCCGTATTTGGGACCGGTGACGCCGAGGACGTCACGCAGGACCCAGAGAAGTCGGACGTCGTCCTCGATGTCGACGGTGACGCGTTCTCCGTTGAGGAGGAAGGTCTGCTCAGGCATGGTCGATCCTCAGTAGGTGTAGGAGAGGCCGTCGGTCGGCGACTCGGGGACGGAGGGGATGAAGGTCTTGACCTCGAAGGCGATCGGGTCGGCGTGGTTGATCGGGAAGGTCGTGGGCATCGAGCCCGTCGCTCGCGCGTAGGCACACGCCACGGCCGCGAACGACGCTGCGACACCGGCCTCTCCGACCCCACCGGGGGTGTCCGAGGTGGACGGCATGATCACGACCCGCAGGTCCTGCGGGACGTTCCACTGGCGGGTGTAGAAGTAGTTGTCCCAACTCGCCTCGAGGAAGTGACCGTCCTTGAGGTGGCAGCTGGCCGTCAGCGCCATGGCGAGACCGTCGTTGAACCCGCCGATCATCTGGGCCTCGACACCGGTCGGGTTGACGACCAGACCTGCGTCGATGCCGACGACCGCCTTGGTGACCCGCGGTCCACCGACACCGTCTCGGATGCGTCGGTTCACCGTCTCCGGTCGGCAGTCGATCTCGACGAGCACCGCTGTGGCGCCCTTGTATTCCTTGTGGATGGCGATGCCCTGCGCCATTCCTGCTGGCATCGCGCGACCCCACTGGCCCTCGGCGGCGACCTTGCGCAGCACTGCCTTGACCTCCTCATCCTTGAGGTGGGCGAGGCGGAACGCGAGGGGATCCTGACCGGACAGCGCGGCCAGTTTGTCGATGACCAGCTCGGTGGCGGTGCGGACGTCGGGTGAGTAGATGTTGCGCATCGCCCCCGTCGAGAACCGCTGGTCGCTCTCGTTGAGCAACTGGGTGACGACGCCGAAGTTGTAGGGAATCTCCTGGGTCAGCTGGAAGACCGTCTCGGCCACCGAGAGGTTGCCCAGACCGGTGGGCAGTTTGGCCGCGATGGACGAGAAGAGGTCACCGAAGCCGTGACCGAAGTCGGTCTTGACGCTCGTGTGGCGTTGCTCCATGGACAAGACCTGTCCCGCAAGGACCGTGGCCCGCACCCGCGAGGTGCACATGGGGTGAAGACGTCCCTGGCGCGGCTCGTCGGCGCGGTGCCAGAGCAGCTTGACCGGCTTGCCCATGGCCTTGGAGATCCGGGCGGACTCGACGGCGGCGTCGGCAAAGAGCTTGTGGCCGAACGAGCCTCCACCGGTGATCACGTTGACCTTGACCGCTGAGATCGGGAGCCCCACGGCTTGCGCGATCTCAGCCTGAGCCACGAGCGGCGCCTTGACGCCCGCCCAGACCGTGGCGGACGTGGCCCGCACGTCGGCGATCGCGGCGTTGGGTTCGAGGGCGGCGCTGCTGCGGAACATGAAGGTGAAGTTGGCGTCGACCGTCTTCGTCAGAATCGGCACCTTGGGCACGACCATGGGAATCTCGGCCTTGCGTATGCCGGCCAGCACCGTTGCGTCGCTGGCTCCCGCGACTGCCCCTCCCGACCACTGCGCGTCCACCGCGCGAACGGCGTCGATGCACTGACCGAAGGTCTTGGCCCGGATCGCGACGCCGGAGGACACCATGACGACGTCGGTCACTCCGGGCATGGCTCGCAGGGCGGCCAGGTTGGCGACCGAGATCGGCACGCCCTTGTGCGTCGGGGGCCTCGCGACCATCGTCGGCAGGGCGTCCGGGACGCTGAGGTCGAGGGCGAAGTCCTTCTTGCCGGTGACGATGTCGCGGGCATCCGTGCGGCCTCGGCCCTTGCCGATGACTCCGAAGGAACTGCGTGCCTTGAGGGTCACCGGGATCGTGATGGTGACGGCGCTGGCGGCGGCCTTGGCGATCGCGCCATAGGTCACGGTGCGGCCGTCTGCCGCAGTGATGACCCCGGCCTTGGTCGTCAACGTCGACGGGCTGACGCCCCATTGGGCCGCGGCAGTGTTGACGAGCCGGGTGCGGGCCGTGGCTGCTGCGACGCGGATCGGGGTGTAGGTCGTGAAGGTCGTGCTCGAGCCACCGGTGAGCTGGTTGAAGACCAGCTCCTGGCGAGCCGGCGCCAGGGTGACGTTGACTCGTTCGACCGGGAGATCCAGTTCCTCGGCGATGATCATCGCCGTCGAGGTCGTGATGCCCTGCCCGACCTCGGTGCGCGGGATGGCAAAGGTCGCGGTGCCGTCCTCATTCACGACGATGGCGATGAGGCCAGATGTCGGCGCGGCCGCGAGGTTCTGCGCGTCGAGGAGGTCGAACAGCGAGGCGATCTGGGGCGGCGACGGAACGGCGGCCTCGCTCGTCTCGGCGCGGGACAGTTCGACGGCGACCATGAGGGTGGATCCGGCGACGACGTAGCCGAAATGACGGCGACTCAACCCACGTCTCGGGGAGTCGGTGTTCTTCGTTGGGGCAGTGCTTGCAGCGTTGTGGACGCTTGCTTGGGGCTCAAGGGTTTCGATGGGATCGAGGTGATCGGCCATGAACGGCTCCTGACGAATGACCCGCGGCCTCGTTGCCGCAAAGGTGGCTGGAAGTCGTAGAACGGACAACTAGCCTGTCGGTAACCCTAGGCCGCTTTGGTCGGGTCAGCATCCCGAGGACGGTTCGGTCACACCTTCGTGCAACTCTGGGGTTGCGTCTCGATGGCCTTTGTGCAACTCTGATGTTGCACATCAGTCAGCGACCGGAGGACACCATGAGCACCGACCAGATCCAGGACACCATCACCCGCGAGATCGAGATCGACGCGCCGCTGGCCGTCGTGTGGGAGCTCGTCTCGCTGCCCGGCTGGTGGATCAACGACGGAACGATCACCGACAACACGATCGTGGAGAAGGACGGCGTCTGGCACGTCACCAACAGCACCCATGGCACTTTCCCTCTCCTCGTCGACGGCTCGCGCGAGCCCGACTACATCGCGTTCCGCTGGGCGCCGTGGGATGAGCGGACGGTCGACACGGGCAACACGCTCGTCGAGTTCTTCCTCGAGGGAACCGACGACGGACCCGTCACGGTGCGCGTCGTCGAGAGCGGCTTCGCCTCGATCGACCTCGCCACCGAGAAGGTCGCCGAGAACTACCGCGAGAACGCGTCCGGCTGGGAGACCGAGCTGGCCGCTCTCAAGACGCACCTCGGGTCCCGATGAGCCAAGCCCCTGCGCTCGAGGACACCGCGACTCGAGTCTTCACGGCCCTCGCCGATCCGACCCGGCGCACCGTCCTCGAGGCGGTGTCCGGGCGCGGGTTCGCGACGGCGACGGCTGTGGCGGAGGGACTCACGATCTCGCGGCAAGCCGTCCTCAAACACCTCACGGTGCTGGCGGACGCAGGACTCGTGGACTCCTCCCGCACCGGGCGAGAGGTGCGGTTTCGAGTGCGACCCGAGCCATTGCGGCATACGGCATCGTGGTTGGCGTTGCGCGCGGACTCGTGGGACGACCAGCTCTCCGCCCTCAAGGCCGAGGCCGAGAAGCGCTCCGGGAGAGGGTGAGTTCGGCGACGAGCTGCGCCCCCACCTCGACCGCCAACTCGCGCAGGCGGAGCGCAAGCGGCGACAGCGTGCCGCGCGAGAGCAGGTTCACGACCCGGTCCGGGACTGCGGGGTCCACACGATGGAAGGTCAGGGCCGGGTCGTCGCGCTGACCCCACACCGCGAGGACCGGCATGACCGCCACCCCGAGGCCGGCTCGCACCATCGAGGTGATGCCCTGGTTGTCGGCCGTGCGGAAGACGATGTCGGGGACGACACCGGCGGCGGCGAAGGCGCCTTCGACCACGGCCTGGTCGCAGATCGAGGGCAGCGCGACCATCGCACGACCATCGAGATCGGCAAGCTTGACGGGTCCAGCGGCGAAGACGTCTCGGGGCGCCAGCACGACGTGTTCGTCGCGGAAGACTTCCACGCGATCCGCGTCATCCGGCCCGGCACTGTCGAGGAAGACGAGGTCGAGGGCATCGAGCGGCGGCTCCTCGGTCTCGTCCTCGAACAGGCGGATGTCGGCGTCGGGGTGCTCTGTCCGCAGACGCTCCACGACGTCGGGCAGGAGCACGTTGGTGACCGTCTGGAAGGTCCCGACATCGACTCGTCCGCCGCCGGCGTGGAAGCGGTCGATGACGTCGCGCGCCTCCCGCTCCCCCGCGAGCAGGGGTTGCCCCTGGGCCAGCACCAACCTCCCGAGCGGGGTGATGAGTGGTCGACGGGCTCCGCCGGGTCGGTCGAAGACAGCGCCGCCGACCCGACGCTCAAGGGTGGCGATCTGCTGACTCAGGGACGACTGGGTGTAGCCGAGTTCGGCGGCGGCCCGGCCGAAGGTTCCCGTGCGTGCGACGGCGTCCAGAGCCGCCAGGAGTCGAAGATCCAACATGGAGCCAGTATCGCCCCAACCGATCACGATCATCAAGAACCATCGCTTTTCTTGACTCTGAGATCGCTCTAACGTCGACCTCATGAACCAGCCCGCGAACCATCCATGAGCCCCGAACAGATGATTCCCGTCGGCGACGTCGAGCTCTGCGTCCAGACCTTCGGCGACCACGCCGACCCCGCGATCCTCCTCATCCACGGCGCCGCCGCCTCGATGATCTGGTGGGAGGACGAGCTCTGCGCACGACTGGCCGACCGCGGGAGGTTCGTCATCCGCTACGACCAGCGCGACACGGGACGTTCGAGAACGACCCCGCCGGCCACCCGGCATACGACATGACGGACCTGGCAGAAGACGCGATCGGCATCCTCGACGCACTCGACGTCAAGAGGGCACACGTCGTGGGGCGGTCGATGTCCGGTGGGACGGCACTCATCCTGGCGGTGGACCACTCCGACCGCGTCGAGACGGTGACCTTCATGGCGACGACGCCCGGCGAACCTGACCTGCCGCCACCCACGCCAGAGTTCATGGCGGCGTTCGATGAGGAGGCGCCGGATTCGGCCGACCGCGCTGCCTGGATCGACTACACGGTCCGGGTGATTCGGACCTTCTGGGGTGACTCTCCGTTCTTCGACGAGAAGCAGGTGCGCGCTCTCGCCACCCTCGATGCGACCCGCACCCGCAACCTGGCCAGCACGAACAACCACTTCGCCATCGAGACGCCCGGGCCGCGCGGCGGTGGGTACGCCGATGTCGTGGCACCTGCGCTGGTCGTCCACGGCGACATCGATCCCGTGTTCCCGCTCCCCCACGCGTTGGCGCTGCGCGACGCGCTCCCGTCGGCCGACCTCCTCGTCCTCGAACAGACCGGGCACGAGTTGCCGTCGGAGCGGTGGGACGAGTTCGTCGAAGCACTGGTCTCCCACACGGCTCGGAGTCGCGCGATGAAGGCCGGCATCTGGTTGCCGCTCTTCGACGAGCTGGCCGACCCGCGGGTGATCGCTGACTTGGCCGTTGAGGCCGAAGCCGCCGGGTGGGATGGCCTGTTCGTGTGGGACCAAATCGCCTGGCGTGCACCGGTTTCGGCGGTCGCTGACCCGTGGATCAGCCTGGCGGCAGCGGCCACGGTCACCTCGCGAATCGCCCTTGGACCGATGGTCAGTCCGCTCGCACGGCGCCGCCCCACCAAGGTCGCGCGAGAGACCGTTTCGCTCGATCGACTCAGCAATGGGCGACTCGTCCTCGGTGTCGGGTTGGGCAGCGACCGGTTCGCCCAGGAGTACTCGCGCACCGGCGAACCCGTCGAGGACCGGACGCGCGCCGAACTGCTCGACGAAAGCCTCGAGATCCTGCGAGCCGCGTGGACCGGAGAACCCGTCCACCACCACGGCACGCACCACCTCGTCGACGACCTGACATTCGAGCCGAGGCCGGTGCGCGGCACGATCCCCATCTGGGTCGCGGCCTTCCCGGGGAATCTGCGTCCGCTGCGCCGGGCGGCACGTTTCGACGGCTTCTTCCCGGTGAACCTCACGTCGTCGGACCAGCTGGCCGAGGCGGTGGACCGGGTGCAGGGGCTGCGTGAGGACCCGACGCGGCCGTTCGAGGTCGCCATCGACCTTGCCCCGGGCGTCGACCCCGCGCCGTGGTTGGCCGCCGGGGCCACGTGGGTCCTCACCGATCTGGACCCGGCAACCCTGCGGCTGGACGCCGTACGCGCCCTCGTGCGCCAGGGACCTCAGCGGGCTGCGCCTGCGTGACCCTCACGCCCATCGCCGTAAGCCTGCAATTGAATTACGATCGTACTGCTATCCTTCATGGCAAAGCCCACGAAGGAGATGCGCGACATGGCGAGGTACGGCACGGACCACAAGGACGTCACCCGGCGTCGGATGATCGAGACCGCCGGCCGCCGCTTCAAGAGCGACGGCTTCGATGGGTCAGGGATCTCCGCCCTGGTCGCCGACGCCGGGCTGACGAACGGCGCCTTCTACGGCCACTTCGCCTCCAAGGATGATCTGATCGCGCACGTCGTGACTGAGCAGCTCGCAGCGCAGACCGCGCGCATCGCTTCCCTGCCCGTGGGACTCGCGTCGATCGAGGCTTTCGTGCGCGAGTACCTCTCTCCTGCCCATCGCGACGACGTCGCAGGAGGCTGTCCGTCAGCGGCACTTCTGGATGAGATCGCCCGCTGTGACGAGAAAGCCCGTCAGGCCTACACGGACGGCGCCCGCGCCCTCGTTGCCGCAGTGGCTCGCCTCCTGGATTTCGGTGACGAGCAGGACGCGAATGCGCGTGCGGTCGGCCTGTTCACCCTGCTGGTCGCCTCGTTGCAAGCCGCGCGCGCCGTGACCGACCGCGACTTGTCCGACCGCATTCTGGCGGCCTCCCGTGCCAATGCCATGACCCTGGCCACCGCGCCATTCCCTCCTTCAAGCTCCAAGGATCCGGACTCGAAATGAAGGCGTTCACCGTGACCAAGTACGGCCCCAACGGTCTGGAGGCGACCGAGATCCCCACGCCCGCTGTCGGTCCCCACGACGTCCTGGTCGACGTCCGGGCAGCCAGCGTCAACCCGCTGGACAAGATGGTCCGCAACGGCGAGTTCAAGCAGCTCCTCAAGTACAAGCCCCCCTTCGTCCTCGGCCATGACCTCGCCGGGGTAGTGACCCAGATCGGCGCCGACGTCGAGACCTTCACGATCGGCGATGAGGTGTACTCCCGGCCACGCGACCTACGCATCGGAGCCTTCGCCGAGTTGATCGCCATCGACGCGGACGACGTCGCCCACAAACCGACGTCACTCTCCTTCGAGGAAGCTGCTGCCGTCCCGCTCGTCGCTCTTGCGGCCTGGCAGGCGCTCGTGGACGTCGCCGGTGTCAGGGCGGGACAGAAGGTTCTGGTCCATGCCGGCGCTGGTGGCCTCGGGTCCACCGTCATCCAGGTGGCCAAGCACCTCGGCGCCCATGTCGCGACCACCGCCCACGGCAAGGACGCCGACAATCTCCGCGCCCTCGGCGCCGACGAGGTCATTGACTACACCAGCACCGACTTCGCTTCCGTACTCTCCGGCTACGACGTAGTGCTCGACTCGCTTGGCCTGGCCAGTCTGGAGAAGTCCATGACCGTGCTCAAGCCGGGGGGACTGGCGATCAGCGTCGTCGGCCCGCCCGACCCGGCCTTCGCGGCTCAGCTCGGCCAGCCCCTGCTCAAGCCGGTCCTCGCCTTCATGAGCCGCAAGGTTCGCAGTCGGGCCAAGAAGCTGGGCGTGCGCTACTCGTTCCTCTTCATGCATGCCAGCGGCGCTCAACTGAAGACGCTGGCGCAGCTCTACGACAACGGAACTCTCCGACCCGTGCTCGATCGCACGTTCCCGTTCGCGGACACCATCGAAGCGATGGCCTTCGTCGAACAGGGCAAGGCCAACGGCAAGGTCGTCGTCACCCGCGGGAGCGTCGCATGACCGGGCTCGGCGGCGAGGAGCCCGTCATCAGGTCATACGCCCTGGCCCCGAGCCGAACCATCGCCGTCGGCAGCACGACCTACGCCTACCGCGAACTCGGCCCGAAGGGCGGCATACCCGTCGTCTTCTTCGTGCACCTTGCCGCGACCTTGGACAACTGGGACCCCCGCATCGTCGACCCCATTGCGCGGAACAGACACGTCATCACGTTCGACCAGCGCGGTGTCGGCGCCTCGTCCGGGAAGGTCCCCGACACCATCGAGGCCGCCGCCGACCACGCCTACGAGTTCATCAGCGCGCTCGGGTACGAGAAGATCGACATCTTCTCCTTCTCCATGGGCGGAATGATCGCCCAGGATCTGATCGTCAAGCACCCTGATCTCGTCCGCAAACTCGTCCTCACCGGGACCGGCCCTCGCGGGGGCAAGGACATGGACAAGGTCGTGGGCACCACCTACTGGGACATCCTTCGCGCGACCCTGACGCGCTCGGACCCCAAGGAGTTCCTCTTCTTCAACCGCAACGCGACCGGCAAGTCCGCCGCGAAGGAGTTCATCAAGCGGCTCCAGGAACGCACCGCCGACCGTGACCAAGACATCAGCATCAACGCACTGCGGACCCAACTGAAAGCGATCCAGCAGTTCGGCCGATCGGCCCCCTCGGACCTGTCCACGTTCACCCAGCCGACGCTGATCGCCAACGGCGACAACGACCGCATGGTGCCTTCAGTGCTTTCTGAGGACCTGCACCGTCGCATCACGGGTAGCGAGCTGGTCATCTACCCCGACTCCGGACACGGCGCGATCTTCCAGTTCCACGACACTTTCGCCCCGGTCGCTGCTGAGTTCCTCGCTGACTGAACCCCGCCCGACCCTCCCCCGGCGACCGGGCCGGTCACCATTTCTGAAGGAGCATTGCTCATGAACGCTGCGCACACTTTCGATGTCGTCCTGGTCACCGGTGCCAACGGAGGGCTCGGCACACACTTCGTGCAACAGGCCCTGGATCGCGGCGCCCGAACTGTCTACGCCACTGCCCGGACGCCGCGGACGTGGGACGACCCGCGCGTCGTCCCGCTCACCCTCGACGTCACGGATCCCGCCTCCGTCACTGCGGCTGCCGCCGCCGCCTCGGACGTCACGTTGGTCGTCAACAACGCCGGCGGCGCCAACGGCGCGACCGTCCTGGAGGACTCCCCTGCTTTGCGGGCCCTGTTCGAGGTGAACTTCTTCGGCCCACTCGCCGTCGCCAAGGCCTTTGCCCCAGCCCTCGCTGCCAACGGCGGAGGGGCGCTGCTCAACGTCCTGTCCGTGCTTTCGTGGATCGGCGTTGGTGACGGCTACAGCGCCACCAAGGCCGCGCTCTGGTCAGCCACCAACACTCAACGGCTGGCTCTCGCCAAGCAGGGCACTCTCGTGACCGCCCTCCACGTCGGCTACACCGACACCCCGATGACGGCGGGGCTGGACGTCGCGAAGAACGATCCAGCCGACATCGTCAGGAAGGCCTACGACGGCGTGGCCGCAGGTGCGTTCGAAGTTCTCGCCGACGATCTCTCGGTCCAGGTCAAGGCCGGCTTGGCTGCGCCGATCGAATCGCTGTATCCCCAACTTCGCGAGGTTCGGGCCTCCTGAGGGGCAGCCTCGAGGCCCCTCCTAGGCTGGGCGACACGATCGGATCGTCAGGAGTCATGGGAAATGGCCAATCGGCTCGCACAGTCCACCTCGCCTTATCTCCTCCAGCACGCCGACAACCCGGTCGACTGGTGGGAGTGGGGTCCTGACGCCTTTGCGGAGGCACGTCGCCGGGACGTGCCCGTCCTGTTGTCCGTCGGGTATGCCGCGTGTCACTGGTGCCATGTCATGGCTCACGAGTCGTTCGAGGACGTTGGAGTCGCTGACGCGATCAACGCGAATTTCGTTGCGGTGAAGGTGGATCGGGAGGAGCGCCCCGATGTCGACGCGGTCTACATGAACGCGACGACGGCCTTGACGGGACACGGCGGATGGCCGATGACGTGCGTCCTTACGCCTGACGGCGACCCGTTCTTTGCCGGGACGTACTTCCCGCGTCAGCAGTTCCTTGCCCTGCTCGCCAACGTGACGAAGGTGTGGACCGAGCAGCGCGCCGACGTGTTGGCCTCGGGTGCCCACATCGCGGGGCAGCTGCGCGAGATGACGGCACCCACGTCGTCCTCGTCGATCACCCCCGAGACCCTTGCTGGCGCAGTGACGAACCTCCGGCAGACCTATGACCTGACCCGGGGCGGTTTCGGCGGAGCACCGAAGTTCCCGCCGTCGATGGTGCTCGAGTTCCTCATCCGTCACCACGCCCGCACGGGCGACGCCGACGCCTTGGCGATGGCGCGACGCACCTGCGACGCGATGGCCCGTGGTGGCATCTACGACCAGCTCGCCGGAGGCTTCGCCCGGTATGCCGTGGACGCGGACTGGGTGGTCCCGCACTTCGAGAAGATGCTCTACGACAACACCCAGCTCCTGCGCGTCTACACCCACCTGTGGCGCACCACCGGCGATCCCCTGGCGCACCGGATCGCCTGTGAGACAGCGGAGTTCATCATCCGCGACCTCGGCACGTCCGAAGGCGGGTTCGCCTCGGCCCTTGATGCGGACACGGTCATCGACGGTGCAAGCGTCGAGGGCGCGACCTATGCCTGGACGCCCGGAGCAGCTCGTCGAGCTGCTCGGGTCCGAGGACGGAGCGCGGGCAGCCGCACTCCTGTCGGTGACCACCGAGGGCACCTTCGAGCACGGCTCCTCGACGCTCCAGCTGCGGGCCGACCCGGAGGACGCGCTCTGGTGGTCCGGTGTCCGGACCCGTTTGCTCGATGCGCGCGACTCCTCCGCCCCCAACCCGCCCGTGACGACAAGGTCGTGACCTCCTGGAACGGCCTGGCCATCGCCGGGCTCGCGGATGCTGGCGTCCTCCTCGAGCGACCCGATTTCGTCGCGGCCGCCGTGGGGTGTGCGGAGTTCGTCGTCGCCAAGCACGTCGTCGATGGGCGCCTGAGCCGGGCGTCACGCGCTGGCGTCGTCGGCACGGCAGCGGGTGTCGCTGACGACCACGGCAACCTCGCCGAGGGTCTGCTCGCCCTGCACCAGGCCACGGGCGACGCACGTTGGCTGGCGCAGGCCGGCGAGATCCTCGACGTCGCCCTCACCCACTTCCGTGACGCCGAAGGGGTCGTCCACGACACCGCGGACGACGCCGAGCAGCTCTTCACGCGCCCCCGCAGCCAGGCCGACAACGCCGAACCCTCCGGTGTTTCGTCCCTCGCCGGTGCCTGGCTGACGTATGCCGCCCTGACCGGATCCACCCGTCACCGCGAGGCAGCCGACGCGGCGTTGTCGAGCGTCGGTGCCCTGGCCGCTCGCGATCCGCGCTTCGCCGGCTGGTCCCTCGCCGTGGCGGAGGCGGCCACGGCCGGCCCACTTCAGGTCGCCATCGTCGGCGACGGTGCCCACTGCCGAGAAGCTGCTCGCGACAGCCCGGGCCAGCACCTCCCCCGGCCTCGTCATCGCCCGCGGCGCCCCGGACACTCCCGGCCAGCCACTGCTCGAGGCGCGCCCGCTCGTGGGAGGTGCCCCTGCGGCATACGTGTGCCGTGGTTTTGTCTGCGACGCTCCGGTGACGGACGCGGACGAGACTGGCCGCTGCCCTCGCCTAGCGCCACGTCGCCTCGTCGCGTCAGGCGAGACCCGCCGCACGACTGAGTCGCTCGAGACTCAAGTCGGCGTGTGACGGTTCCATGGCGATCGGATCGGCGCGGCACGCACTCACCATGTCCTTGAGCCGCAGGCGGTCTTTCTTCGTCAGGTCGTCGTCGCTGAAGTCCGCCCGCCCCACCAGCGCAGCCAGGGTGACGAAGTCCAGACGGTGCCGTCCCCGCGCGGCGTCGGCGATGGTGTGTGCCGCCGCTTTCATCACCAAGGCACCAACGAGACTCGGGCGCAGAACATGGCCAGCACGTCCGTCGACTTCGACAGCGACCGCCTGACTCCGACCCAATGCCTGGGTTCCACCAGCCGTCGGGATCGTCGGAGCGCCCCCGGCTCCGAACCGCGAACTGGCACGCTCCCCCACACCATCGGGAAGGAGCACATCGATCTGCGCCTCACGACGAAGCCAACGGTGCTGAACACCGTCGCCCGAGGTCACTGGGGTAAATCCAAGTTCAGCCAAGGCGCTCGTGAAGGTGGCCAGCATGTCGCTTGACGCTCGAACGTCAACCACGGTGTCGACATCGTCGGTGGGCCGCTCGGGCTGAAATCCTCGCTCAGCACAATGCAGATGCACGAGTTGTCCACCGACAAGCGTCCATCCCGAATCAAGACGCTCGTAGAGATCCATGAGGCCGAGCCAGGACGCAGATTGGCCTGTCGACATGACGGGCATGACGATCGCGGTCATGGACTCGGCACCTTCGAATCGTCCAGTTCTCCGGCCACCCGGCGCACAAGCTCAGCCGCTCGGGCCTCCTCGCGCGGACGATGGTGTTCCGCAAGGTCGGCAGCAACGATGAGGGGGCTCGCGACCAGGGAGCTGGACATGTAGTCATGCGCCACGACATGCAGAACGACATTGGCGTCAGCAGGTGCGGACTCAACAAACAGATAGTCCTTCGCCAGATGTCCAAGTTCCGATGCCTGGACGTAGCCCTCGACGATGTCGGCCGACGCGATGCCGGCGAGCTCGGAATTCACGCCGGAGAGGCGAACGCGCTCGTCTGCACGCAGGTCCGGCAGGTCCCGGGCGGGCGCCGAGTACAGCCTGCGGTTGGCGCGGTTTCGAAACACGGCTCTGAGCTTGAGAGCGAACACCTCATTGGCTGACACGTTGAGGGCATCGACCAGCAGATCCCGAAGGCGCGAACGTCCGCGCGATCGCTCAGAGGCTGACGCTTGGACTCCCACATCGGATGGATGAGACGGTTCCGCCAGCGCGGCGATCAGCCATGCCGAACGTTCCGACAAAGGCCGACCCGCGGGTCGACGGTCCAGGCGGGCAAGGTCAGCTTCGTCGATGACCCACTGATTCCCGATGAGTTCAGCGCGAAGCGACCCGTCAGCGATGCGCTGATGCACACGCTGCACATTGACGCGGAGGACCCCCGCAGCCTGGGAGACGCTCACCTTGCCCATACACTTAATCCTATAAGGGTTTCTAGTATTGTGTAAAGAGCCCGCAGGCCAGTCCCACAGCCAGCCCCTGATCGAGAGCCCCGACTCTCACGCTGAGAGGTCTACGGATCCCTCGATGCGGGTCACGGCTTCGCCAGAGACCCAGACCTCGCCATCGGCGGCCTCGATGTGGACGCGTCCGTCGCGACCGATGACCGAACCCTGGCGCGCGACGTAGCTGTCGGGCAGGGCACCGGTGAAAATGAGCCACTGTGCGAGAGCGGCATTCGCGCTGCCGGTGACGGGGTCCTCGCCGAAGTCGCGGCCGTCGGCATAGAAGGCGCGCACCTCGACGTCGGCGCCGAGCTCCTTCGCGCGGGCGTCGTCATGCCGGCCGATGACGGTCACCTTGAGGTCGGCGAAGGCGGCGATGTCTGGGACCACGCCAAGGACGGCCTGCGCGGAGCCGAGGTCCACGCCCACCCAACCGGGTCCGTTGTCGGCCCAAGCCATGTTGACCACGGCGGACTCATCGATCGCCAGCGCGCGAATGATGCGGGCCCTCACCTCCGCGTCGACGTCGCCCGAGCGGGTCATGGGCGGTGCAGCGAAACCGAGTCGCGGTGAGCGGCGGACGGTGACCAGCCCTGCTCCGCACTCCTGGATGACGGCCTCGCCGCGCGGCACTCCCCCGGCCTCGAGCCAGGCGTGAGCGCTGCCGATCGTGGGGTGTCCCGCGAAGGGCAGCTCCCCTCCGGTGGTCCAGATGCGCACCCTGTAGTCGGCGCCCGGGTTCGTCGGCGCGCTGAGGAACGTCGTCTCGGAGAGGTTCGTCCACCGCGCGAAGTCGGCCATCTGCGCATCGCTCAGGCCGTCCGCGTCGTGCACCACCGCAAGGGGGTTGCCGAGCCACGGCTCAGAGCTGAAGACATCGACCTGACGGAAGGGCAGCATGCGCCCATCCCAGCACACGACCCTTCAGAGAACCAGGAGCCGGTATGCCGGGTCACGGGCTTCCAGCAGACGTTCCGTTTTCGTCGGGTCGACAAAGGCAGCAGTGGCCCAGACGTCGGCCCAGAGGAGTTCGGGGCCCGTCACCGTGGCCGAGCCGGGTCGTGAAATGCCCTGTCCCGTGCGTGGATCGACGATGTGCGCTCCCCTGGCCGCCGTGCCCGAGGTCGCGATGGCTCCCCGGGTGAGGGTCACGACCTCTGCCACCTCGCTGCGGTCCTGCGGGTTCTCGATGCCGATGCGCCACACTGGCTCCGCGCCGAGCATGCCGCGTCCGGTCCCGACGACGATGTCGCCACCGGCGCCAATGCTGAAGGCGATGTGGTCGACGGTTTCGAGGTGGGCCGCCGACGTGCCTACCGCCCAACCCTTGACCAGACCCGTGGGGTCGAACGTGGGACGACCGCCATCACGCGCACGCCACGCGCGGAAGAGGCCGTCGGTGCGCTCCTCGGCCTCGAGGCACAGCTCGGCCGTCTCGGCCAGCCACGGGTGCGCGGCGTCGACATCGAGCTCGCCGTGCTGGAGCCGGAGCAGGTCGCTGTCCGCCCGCCAGGTGCTGAGCACCCGGTCGACGCGCTCGAGGTGGGAGAAGACGCGCTGGGCCGCCAGTTCGATCTCGGGACGCCCCGGGTCGAGGGCACGCACGTGGATGCTCACCGGCATACCCATGATCTGACGCACGAAGACGCGTCGCGCGCTGGGAGCCTGCACGGGCATTTCTGACGTGTTCACAACCCCGCCTGGTCGAGAGCCGACTGGAGTGACTCGGTGTAGCCCTGCGACGTGAACGTCGCTCCGGACACCATGTCGATGTTGGAGCTCTGGGCCGACACGGCCTCCTCGTTGAGGATGGGGACGGCGTAGGAGTTGATCTCCTGGTCCTTGTGATCGTTCCACGGAACCTGGGTGACCGTCGATGCCGTGACCTTGCCGTTGGCCACCGTGATCTGCACCTGCACGTCTCCGAAGCGGGTGGACGCGGCGTCGCCGGTGTAGGTCTTCGAGCTCGACGACGTGGAGCCGCTCGAGCCGGATGAGCCCGAGGAGGTGGAGCCGCTCGAGCTGGACGAGCCGTTCGAGCTCGACCCTGCGGCCGCGACGCTGCCGTTCGCGGGTGAGCTGATGCTCGTCGTCGCGCCCGAGGAGGTCGACGTGTGATAGCTGAACAGCAGGACGAGCATCGTCGCCGTGCTCGCGAGCCAGAGGGTGATGCGTCGCATGAGGGGGCCTTTCAGGTCTCAGTACGTGAAGCGTTCGAGGTGGATGTTCTCGGCGGGGACTCCGGCGGTGGTGAGCGCGCCGTGTGCTGCGTCCATCCAGCCGGGTCCGCCGCAGACGTAGACGTCGTGTTCGTGCACGTCCGGCACGAGGTGCCGCAACGCGTCGGCGTCGGAGAGGTGTGCCGCCGACACCGGAAGCCAGGTGTCCCGTCCGGGGATCCGTGGACCGTCGATGACGAGGTAGCGCGCTCCCCTGGCAGTGGCGAGGCCCGCCAGTTCGCCCGAGAGCACGGCCGAGTCGACGTCGTGGACGCGGTGCAGGACGGTGACGTCGCCGGGCGCCTGCTGGAGGTCCTCGAGCAGCGCCCGCATCGGGGTGATGCCGATCCCGGAGGCCATGAGCAGCACCTTGCGGCGGGTCCTCACGCCTTGGTGCAGTCGGCCGTAGGGGCCCTCGACGAGAACGCGCGTGCCGGGTCGCAGGGTGGCCAGGCGGTTTGTGCCGTCGCCGACGTGGGCAGCGGTGAAGCGCAGCGTCGTCCCGTCAGGTGCGGCCGAGAGCGAGTAGGGGTGGGCTCGGGTCCAACCGGGCCCGTCGAGGAAGCGCCACTGGAAGAACTGGCCACCGTGGGCGGCGAGACGCGCTGCTCCCGGGCCAGCGACCGTCACCGTCGTGATGTCGGCAGCGTCGTGTCGAACTTCGGTGACACGCAGCGGTGTTCGCCACGAACGCACGAGGGGGACGCCGAACCGGAAGACGAGAACGGAGACTGCGGCAACGGCATACAGGGTCCACCAGAACCACGTCGCGACCGTGGACGCCGTGAAGTCACGACCCGTCCAGAGCTGGTGCGGCAGGGCGAGGCCTGCACCGAGGTAGCCGTAGAGGTGGATGAGGTGCCACGACTCGTAACGCAGGCGCGCGCGAGCCTTCTTGATCGAGGTGACGACGACCATGACCAGGGCCGCGGTCCCCGCCACGGAGAGCAACATCCCCGGGTAGTTGACGACGAGGTCCCAGATCGTGCCCCAGAGACCGAGCGACGAGGAGGCCGCATAGCCGAGCACGATGAGCACGATGTGCCCGAGCATGAGGTTGAACGACGTGAAGCCGACCAGTCGGTGGGTGCGCGCGAGCTCGTCCTGGCCCCAAGCCTGTTCGAACCACGGGATGCGGGCCATGAGCAGCACCTGGACGAGGAGGAGGGCCGAGGCGATGAGCCCGGTGAGGCGGCCGAGCGAGGTGAGTCCGTCGCCCAGGGAACCGAGGTCCTGGATGCCGCCATGGGCGACCCAAAGGGCGGTCACGGCGACGAGCAGGGCCCACAGGGCGGCACCCGACGCGTCGCGCCACCAGCGGGGCACGGGAGCGGGGATCCGGCGGGGCGCCGGGACCTGGTCGTTCGGCGCGGCCCGGTGGACTCGCGGTGCGGTCATCGTCATGTGATGACTGTCGGGCGCGCTCCTGTGTGCTTGCTGTGGAGGGGTCCTGAGGAGCCGGTGAGTGCGTGGGTGATGCTTCAGGAACGGATCAGGAACGGGTCAGGGTCGTGGAGACGACGGCACCGTTGGCGATCGGGTCCCACTCGACCTCGCGGTGCGATCGGCCGGCGAGCCGGGCCATGGCCACACAGGTGGTGATGCCGTGGGTGACCCAGACGACGTGGTCGTGCGATGCGGCGAGGGCGCGGGTGATCGGGGCGGCCAGTCGTCGGTGGACGTCCTCGAGGCTCTCGCCGCCGCCCCATCTCACCTCGCTGATGTGGGCGTCCCCTTCGGCGGTCGGCGTCGCGTTCAGGGCGGTCGTGAGCACGCCCTCGAGCTCGCCGACCGACTGCTCGCGCAGGTCGGGGTCGTCCAGAACCTCGACACCGAGGGTTCTCGCAATGACGTCGGCCGTCTGCCGGGCCCGCACGAGGTCACTCGACACGACGGCAACGGTGCCGGTGATGCGCTCGGCCAGCAGGTCCGCTGCGGACTGGGCCTGAGTGCGGCCGAGGTTCGTGAGTTCCGGGTGGGCGGTCTGGCCCTGGAGACGACCCTCGACGTTCCAGACGGACTGGCCGTGGCGGACGAGGTGGAGCTGGAACGGGCGCACCGGGCAACTCTAGGGGTGCATAGACTGCCCGACGTGTCGGGACTCTTGGTGACGGGGACGAGTTCGGATGCGGGGAAGTCGCTCGTCGTCACGGCCTTGTGCCGCCTGTGGTCGCGTCAGGGCATCCGGGTCGCCCCGTTCAAGGCCCAGAACATGTCGAACAACTCGATGGTCTGCCGCGACGGGTCCGAGATCGGGCGGGCGCAGTACCTCCAGGCCCAGGCTGCCCGGGTCGAACCGACGTCAGTCCACAACCCCGTGCTGCTCAAACCCGGGAGTGATCGTCGGGCCTTTGTCGTGGTGCGGGGGAAGCCTGCGGGACAGCTCGTTGCGGGTGAGTACGCGACCGGTCGACGACACCTGGCCGAGGCGGCGTTTGAGGCTTTTGAGGAACTGTCGGGCTTGGTCGACCTTGTGGTGGCCGAGGGGGCTGGGTCCCCGGCCGAGGTCAACCTGCGGTCTGGCGACTATGTGAATCTTGGTCTGGCACAGCGCTTTTCGTTGCCCGCTCTCATCGTGGCCGACATCGACCGCGGTGGTGCCCTGGCTTCGCTGTTCGGCACGTGGGGGTTGGTGGACGACTCCGACCGGGCGCTGCTGCGGGCCTACGTCATCAACAAGTTCCGCGGTGACGAGTCCGTCCTGACTCCCGGTCTCGACGTGATCACCGCGCGGACGGGTATGCCGTGTGCCGGCGTTCTCCCGTGGCTCGAGAACGTGTGGCTCGACTCGGAGGACGCCCTGTCGATCGGCTGCTGGCGGCCCTCAGTGGACACGTCGGGCGACCGGTTGTCGGTGGCCGTCGTGCGCTTCCCGCGGACCTCCAATGCCACCGATGTGGACGCCCTGGCCGCCGAGCCGGGCGTGGATGTGAGGGTGACGACAGACCCCGATGTATGCCGTGAAGCTGACCTTCTCGTCCTGCCGGGCTCCCGCGCGACCGTGAGCGACCTCGAGTGGCTGCGGTCGAGCGGTTTGGCCGACGTCGTGGCGTGGCGCGCGTCGCGAGGGCGACCGGTCCTCGGGATCTGTGGCGGCTACGAGATGTTGGCGGAATGGATCGACGACCCGGTGGAGAGTGAGCACGGAGGGCGCGTCGCCGGGCTGGACCTACTGCCGACGACGGTGACGTTCCTGCCCGAGAAGGTACTGGCCCGCCCGACTGGCGAGTGGCGCGGCCACGCCGTCGAGGGCTACGAGATCCACCACGGGGTCGTGTCCGACGACCGTGCCTTTCCCGGTGGGACCGCTACTGGCACGGTGTGGGGCACGATCTGGCACGGCACTCTAGAGTGCGACGACTTCCGTCGCGCGTGGCTCAGCGAGGTTGCGGCGGCGGCCGATTCGACCTGGCGACCGGACCCGAACGCCCTCGGTTTCGCAGAACGACGCGAAGGCATGATCGATGCCCTGGCCGACGCCGTCGACGAACACCTCGACCACCAACTGCTTCTGGAGCTCACCCGATGACCACCCCTCGTGAAGTGCGTGTCATCGGCATCGGCACGGGTTCTCCCGCCCACGTCACCGGGCAGGCCATCGCGGCATTGCGCGAGTGCGACGTCTTCCTCGTGGCCGACAAGGGCGAGGCCAAGGACGAGCTCGTCGCGGTCCGTCGCCTCATCTGCGAGGAGTTCCTCGACGAGGGGACCTATCGCATCGTCACGGTGACCGACCCGGAACGTGGGCCGGACGCGGAACGGGACAAGGCGGCATACCGGACGGGTGTGGATGCGTGGCACGCAGCGCGCGCGAACCGCTACGCCGAGATCATTGAAAGTCTGCCGGCGGGCGAGACCGTGGGTTTCCTCGTGTGGGGCGATCCGGCCTTCTACGACAGCACCATTCGCATCGTCGACGCAGTGGCTCGGCGGCTGCCGCTGCGGACCCAGGTCATCGCCGGACTGTCCGCCATCCAGGTGCTCGCGGCCGAGCACGGCATCGTTCTCAACGGCATCGGCCAGCCGGTGCACATCACGACCGGTCGGAGGCTGCTCGACGAGTGGTCACCCGACCTGGGGACCGTCGTCGTGATGCTCGATGGGGCGCTGCGGTGCCGCGAGTTGGTGGAGCTCGCACCGGATCTGACGATTCACTGGGGTGCGTATCTCGGTCTGCCACAACAGGTTCTGCGTGCCGGACGGCTGGCCGACGTCATCGACGAGCTCATTGAGACGCGCGCTCAGTTGCGGGAGGAGCACGGCTGGGCGATGGACACCTACGCCCTCACTGTTCGATCAGCCGGCGACGCATAGACTCCCCTGTCGCCGTCCTCGTCGGCGATGACGTGAGGGACGGTGGAGTTGCTCATCGACGACGGTCTCGCCCGCGGCGACGGCGGCGGGGATGCGTCGCTCGGCCACCTCGGGGGCCACAGGACCTCGATGTGGAAGTGCTGGCGCGGGGCATCGCCCTTCGCGGGATCGCCGAACCAGGTTCGGCGTGCGTCCCGTGGCGTCCCGGATCTCGTCGCCTGGGGTCCCACGGCCCCGGACTCGGGGTCCCCGTCAAGGAGGGCGGCCCACACGGGGGCGATGGTCGCGGTTCCGGGGTGTCTAGGCCGAGTCGACGAGCTCACGAAGCCGGGTCGGCCTTGAGAGTGGCTCCGCGCGATTTTCGTGATCATTCGGGCAAGGTCGACGTCCTGCTGGGTCGGCCATTCATCGAAGCATCCGTGCCGTTGTTGTCTCGGTAGCTGGCGTCGTCGGTGCAGCTGAAGAACTCCAGGAGCTGGTGATCAGCAGGTACGTGCGCGGTGGTCCCCGAGAGCAGCGCAGGCGGAGGACGGCGGCGACGAATCCATGCTGGACCGAAGTCATCGATGAGGAAGCATCCCAGTCCCCGCGCCAGCTTGTGCCACCCCTGAGTTGCGGCCTCGGCCACCGCCCGCCCGCGAGATGTCCATGTCCAGGGACCTAGCGACGAATCAGTTTCAACGACCGACTCCAGGCCCCGACGAAGTCGAGGCTGGTCAGGGGCTGTGTGCGGCCGACCTCGCGGCCACGCGCAGTCCTTGCAGGACGAGGGGAGGCCGCCAAGGT
>CAWEDC010000018.1:0-282143 GCA_963807825.1 uncultured Actinomycetota bacterium | reverse complement strand
CGAGGTACTGGTCGGCCCAGGCGCTGATGATGCGGGCGGCCCGCTTGGCCTGACCGGGTGCGGTGAGCAGGTGGTCCGAACCCTCGAGCGAGATGAAGTTGCGGGGGTGGCGGGCCATCTTGAAGATGTCGCTCGCGTTGGCGATGCCGACGGTGTTGTCGGTCGGCGAGTGCAGGACGAGCAGCGGACGCCGCAGGCTGGTGATGCACTCACGCAGGTCAGCCCGGCGCACGTCCTCGACGAACTCGCGGCGCAGGGTGAGCGCCTTGTTGCCGAACGTCGCCGACGGCCTCACCCTCGGCGATGACCCGTTCGACGACGGCGTCGTACTGGTGCTCCACGTGTGAGGGGTCGAAGGGTGCGCCGACCGTCGCGACCGCACGGGCCTCGGGGATGTCGGCTGCGGCGGCGAGGACGGCGGCGCCGCCGAACGAGTGGCCGACGAGCAGCTCGATGGGACGGCCGTTCGCGGCCATGAACCGTGCGGCTTCAACGGTGTCGGCGACCTTGTGCGAGAAGGAGCCGTCGCCCCATTCGCCCTCGGAGTCGCCCAGCCCGAGGTTGTCGAACCGGAGCATGCCGATGCCCTCGGCGGCGAGCTGCTTGCAGATGCGGGACGCGGCCGGGCAGTCCTTGCCCAGGGTGAAGCCGTGGGAGAACACGCCCCATCCGCGCAGCTGGCCCTCGGGCAGGTCGATGATCCCGGCGAGCAACTCACCGGAGGAGCTGGGGAACGTGACCCGCTCTGCCATGTCAGAGCACCTGGATCTGGTCGAGCGCGTTGAACCCGTCGCTCGCGGCCTGGCTGTCGGGTATGCCGGGGGGCTCGGCGCCCTCGATCTCGGCGATGTGGACGAGGGCGTCCCCGCGGTTGACGAGGGGTGCCGTGGTGCGGCCGATGATGACGCCGGCGCGGTCGGCCTTCACGAGACGAAGCGTCCTGCCGAAGGAGTTGCTCAGGCCGCCGAGCCGGTCGCCGACCTCGACCCGTTGGCCGAGGGTGGCGTCCAGGTGGACGATGCCGGTGCGCCGTGCCCGCACCCAGCCGCTGCGCCGACTCACGAGGCCGGGCGGGGGAGCGGGAAGGGCGAGGGCGCCGTCGCCGCTGGTGGCCGCTGCGGCAGCCGTGGCCGCAGCGCTCGTCGTGGTGGTGGCGTCGATCATGTCGAGCGCGGCGAGGACACGCAGGACACCGGCGACGCCGGCCTCGATGGCCCACTGGTCGAAGCGCATCGCCTCGCCCGACTCGAAGAGCAGCACGGTCGCGCCGCCCTCGCGGGCGGCCGCTCGCAACGATCCGTCGCGGAGCTTGGCGTGGAGCATCACCGGCGCCCCGAACGCCTCGGCCAGCGCGCGCGTGCGGGGGTCGTCGAGGTCGGCCCGGATCTGCGGGAGGTTCGTTCGGCGGTCCGAGCCGGTGTGGAGGTCGATGCCGACCTCGCACTTGTCGACGACCTCGCGCATCATCAGGTTCGCGATGCGTCCGGCGAGTGAGCCGCGGGCTGACCCGGGGAACGAGCGGTTGAGGTCGCGTCGGTCCGGCAGGTAGCGGTCACCGGCCATGAAGCCATGGACGTTGACGATCGGGACGGCGAGGAGCGTGCCGCGGAAGGTCTTGGGGGAGAGGGTCGCGAGGACACGGCGGATGACCTCGACGCCGACGACCTCGTCACCGTGGATGGCCGCGTTGATCCACACGACCGGTCCGTCGTGACGACCGTGGACGACCCGCACCGGGAGGCTGATCTCCGAACCGGTGACGAGCTTGGTGATCGGCAGCCCGATCTCGCGGGTGTGGCCCGGGCGCACCTTGACGGTGCCGATGGCGAACGACGCGCGAGTGGGCTTGGTCTTGCGGGCTGGCGCGGCGGTGCGCGCGGGCTTGGCCGCGGCGACTCGCTTGGCTGCGGACACGCGCTTGGCCGCCGGGACATCCGGGACGTCCTTGGGCTCGGAGCTCATCAACGCCCCCGGTTGCGACGGCGCAGGTGCAGCTTGGGGCGCGGCCCGAGGTAGGAGAAGGCCGGGTCGACGACGAAGCCGTGGAGCAGCGTCTCGCGGCCGATGAGCATCCGGAAGCCCATCTCGTCGCGGTTGCTCAGGGTCACCTCGGTGGTGCGACGGCGCCGCGCGAGGACGATCTCGAGTTCGACGACGACGCGCTCCTCGGAGTGGCCCGACGACGAGCGCACGTGTCGCTCGTCGACGATGGGTCGTTCGAGTGTCACCGCGTCCTGGTCGCTGCCCTGCCACGGGTGGATCGAGAAGCGGACCCACGGCTCACCGTCGCGCTCGAAGCGCTCGAGGTCGAAGGCGTGCACCGACGACGACCGAGCCCCCGTGTCGATCTTGGCCTTGATCCACGGAACTTGGGCGGACGGCATACGCACCCATTCGCGCCATCCGACACGGATGGTTGGATGGGATTTGACCGGCACCCGACCATCTTTGCAGGTACCCCACATGAAGCTAGCGATTCTCTCGCGCGCGCCCAAGGCCTATTCGACCCAACGGCTGCGCACCGCCGCCCTCGACCGAGGCCACGACGTCAAGGTGCTCAACACCTTGCGCTTCGCCATCGACCTCTCGGGGCCCGAACCGGATCTGCAGTTCCGTGGCCGCACGCTGTCCGACTACGACGCGATCCTGCCGCGGGTCGGGGCCTCGGTCACCTACTTCGGCACGGCCGTCGTGCGCCAGTTCGAGCAGATGGATGTCTACACACCCAACACCGCCAACGGGATCTCGAACTCGCGCGACAAGCTCCGCGCGACCCAGATTCTTTCCAGACACCAGATCGGTATGCCGGCCACGACCTTTGTCCGTAACCGGGCTGACGTGCCTGCCGCCATCGAACGCGTTGGTGGCGCGCCCGTGGTCATCAAGCTCCTCGAGGGCACGCAGGGCATCGGTGTCATCCTCGCGCCCGACAACAAGGTCGCCGAGGCGATCATCGAGACGCTGCAGAGCACGAGCCAGAACGTCCTCATCCAGAGCTTCGTCAAGGAGAGCAAGGGCCGCGACATCCGGGCCCTGGTCGTCGGCGATCGCGTCGTTGCGGCCATGCGACGGACGGCTCAGGGCGACGAGTTCCGTTCCAACGTCCACCGCGGCGGGTCGGTCGAAGGGGTGACGCTCGATCCGGCGTTCGAGCAGGCCGCAGTGCGGTCGGCCCAGATCATGGGTCTGCGCGTGGCCGGTGTCGACATGCTCGAAGGCGCCGACGGGCCGCTCGTCATGGAGGTCAACTCCTCGCCGGGACTCGAAGGCATCGAGGCCGCGACCAAGCTCGACGTGGCCGGCGCGATCATCGACTTCATCGGCAACCAGGTCGCGTTCCCCGAGATCGATGTGCGCCAGCGCCTCACTGTCTCAACGGGATACGGCGTCGCCGAGCTCGTCGTCCATGGCAGTGCCGACCTCGTGGGCAAGACGATCGCGGAGTCCGGGCTCGAGGACCGCGACATCACCGTGCTCACCCTGCACCGCGGGACCACGGTCATCCCCAACCCGCGTCGGCGCACCGCGCTCGAGCCGCAGGACCGCCTGCTCTGCTTCGGCAAGCTCGAGGAGATGCGCTCGATGATCCCCGAGCGGCGGCGCCGCCGGGCCAAGGTCCGCAAGCTCCCCAAGGAACCGATCCACGAACCCTGACCCCCGAGCGACTTCGTCCCCATCGACGCAGGGAGTTCGGCCACGGACGTGTCCGTATCGGGCACGAAGTCGAGTGTGTCCGCTGGTGCCTCTAGGGTTCATGCGTGAACTCGCTCGCCATCCCGCTCTGGCTCGACGCCGTTGCCGTCGGGTTCGGTGGGCTGGCCGGGGCGCTGGCGGCACGTCGTCGTGGGTTCGACATCGTCGGAGTGCTCTTCCTCGCCGTCATCGGCGGGCTCGGTGGCGCGCTGCTGCGTGACCTGCTCCTCCAGGTCCCGGTGCGCGCCCTCACCTCACCGTGGCTGCTGCCGTCGGCCTTCCTCGGCGGGCTGCTCGTGGCGCCGCTGCTCGCACTCGTCGGGCCGTTGCGCTTCCGGCGGGACGTCGCCTTCACCCTGCTCGACGCCCTGTCGCTCGCGCTCTACTCCGTCCTCGGCACCGACCGGGCCGTGAGCGCCGGGCTCCCGCCCATCTCGTGCGTGTTCGTCGGCACGGTGGCCGGTGTGGGCGGGGCCCTCATCCGTGACGTCCTCATCAACGAGCAGCCCGAGCACTTCAAGCCCGGCTCGTTCTACGTGCTCGCGGCCGTCCCCGGGTGCGTCGCCTACTTCATCCTGCGCAGTGTCGAACTTCCGGTGATCGTCTCGGCGGCCGTCAGTATCGTCGCGATCGTCGCCATCCGGATGTCGTCCTGGTCGCTCGACTGGCAGACCGGCCGCGGGAGGAAGGCGAGTGCTTGAGCGACTGGGCTTTCCCCGCGTGGGGACGCACCGCCGCTTCGTCTCCGCCATCGTCGCCGACACCATCGGCAGTGGCCTCTTCCTGCCCGTCACGATCCTCTACTTCCTCAAGGTCACCGACCTCACGCTCGTCCAGATCGGTGCGGCACTGTCCCTGTCGGCCCTGCTGACGTTGCCGGCCGCGTTCGTCATCGGCTCGCTCGTCGACCGGCTCGGCGGCCGCCGGATGATGCTCATCGGCAACGTCCTCCAGGGCGTGGGGATGCTCGCCTACCTCTGGGCCGAGGCGTTCTGGTCGGTGGCGCTGTTCACGGTGCTGCTCAACGTCGGTCGCCAGGCGTTCTGGGGCTCCTTCGGCAATGTCGTCACGGCGATCAGCCGACCCGGCGAGCGGGAGACGTGGTTCGGGTTCCTTCAGGCGCTGCGCAACCTCGGCTACGCGGTGGGCGGCATCCTCGCCGGCATCGCCCTGCAGATCGACACCGAGGCGGCGTTCAGGGCCGTCGTCATCGCCAATGCCGCGAGCTTCGTTCTCGCCTACGTTCTCCTGCTCGACGTTCCCGACCACCGCATTGCGCGGGCGGACGAGACGCCGATCGAGGGCTGGGGTGTCGTCCTGCGCGACCGGGCCTACCTCCGGTTCGTCCTGGCCCAGCTCGCTCTCGTCATCGGGATCATGGTGCTCAACTTCGCACTGCCGGTGTATGCCGCGAAGACCCTTGGTCTTCCGGGCTGGCTCGTCGGGGCGATCTTCACGCTCAACACGGTCATGATCGGGCTGGGTCAGGGCCTCACGGTCCGGTGGATGACGGGTCGGGTCCGCGCCCGGATGATGGCGCTCAACCAGGGCCTCTTCGTGGCCAGCTATGCGGTCTTCGTGCTCGCGGGGTGGCTGCCGGTGTGGCTGGCGGTCGTCGCGATGCTCCTGGGCGCGGCGATCTACACCGGCGGAGAGCTCGTCGGCGGGCCCGTTTTCAGCGCGACGGCCGCCGAGGCGGCACCCGATCACCTGCGTGGCCGCTACCTCGGACTGGTGCAGCTCATGTGGGCGATCGGCGGCACGATCGCGCCCGTCGCCTTCACCTTCCTGCTCGGGCACGGCACCAACACCATCTGGTGGGTGCTCGGGCTCGTGGCCCTCGCGGGCGCGGCGTACTCACTCACCCTGCCCCGGGTGCTGCCGACCGCCGGTGAGAAGGTCGCCGCCGGGTAGTCTCGGAAGCGATGAACGAGCATCCGAATTCTTCCCCATCGTCCGCCTCATCGTCCGCCCCGACGGAACGCATCACGGTGCGCTCCGGAGAGCTGGCGGGCGGCAGCGACGACACCATGACCCACGTGTCCACCGACCCGCGCCCAGCCCTCCTCGAGGACGGCAGCCCGCGGCCCTACGTCACGATCGTCCTGCCCTGCTTCAACGAGGGCGCCCACGTCCTCAAGGAGATCGACCGCATCACCGCGGCGATGAACTCCAGCGAGTTCACCTACGAGCTGCTCTGCATCGACGACGCGTCGACCGACAACACGCTCGAGGTGCTGGAGCAGGCGGCGCGTGACTTCGCGAACCTGCGGATCATGCCGTTCCGCCGCAACGGTGGCTCCGGCACGGCTCGCCGCATCGGCACCCAGCAGGCCCACGGCGAGATCGTCGTGTGGACCGACGCCGACATGACCTACGAGAACGAGCGCATCCCCGAGCTCGTCCGGATCCTGCGCGACGACCCGAGCTACGACCAGGTCGTCGGCGCGCGCACCACCGAGGAGGGCACGCACAAGTGGGCCCGCGTCCCCGCGAAGTGGCTCATCCGCAACATCGCCCAGTGGCTCACGAAGACCAAGATCCCCGACCTCAACTCGGGTCTGCGGGCGTTCCGCCGTGAGGTGTCGCTGCCCTACCTGCGACTGCTGCCGGCCGGGTTCTCGTGCGTCACGACGATCACCATCGCGTTCCTCAGCAACCAGCACGACATCAAGTACATCGAGACGTCCTACGCCAAGCGCGCCGGCGTCTCCAAGTTCCACTTCGTCAACGACGCCTACCGCTACATCCTCCAGGTGCTGCGGATGGTCATGTACTTCGACCCGCTCAAGGTCCTCATGCCGCCGGCGCTGTGGATGATCGTCATCGGCTTCATCAAGGGCGTCGTCGACATGGTGCGCCACCCGTTCTACTTCCCCGCGTCGACCGTGCTGCTCATCGTGAGCGGCATGATGATCGCCTCGCTCGCCCTTCTCTCCGACCTCGTGGTGAGGTCGCGAGACGGTGTTTGACGCGGACAACTCGGCCTCGCTGCGCGTCGCAGTCGTCGGGCCGACCCACCCCTACAAGGGCGGCGTCGCCTCGCACACCACGGAGCTGTGCCACGAGCTCGCCGAGGCGGGTCACGACGTCACGCTCGTCTCGTGGAGCCACCTCTACCCGTCGCTGCTCTATCCGGGCGAGCAGGCCGTCCCCGGTGGCGCCCCCGACGTCGAGCCCTTCCCGCGCACGATCCGGTCGCTGTCGTGGGCCCGCCCCGACACCTGGGTGCGCACCGGCCGTCGGCTGCGCGACATGGACGCGATCATCATCGTCCACGTCATCCCGCCGGGTGTCCCGTCCAACCTCGCCATCCTGCGCGCTGCCGGAGTCGGTCGCACGTCCAGCAGCGGGCGCGGGCCGCGTTCGATCGTCATCGCCCACAACGTCCTGCCGCACGAGACCCGGCCGGGGGACCGGCAGTTCATGGAGGCGCTCTTCCGTCGCGTGGATTCCGTTGTCGTGCACTCGGATTCGCAGGCCAAGCTCGCGACCGAGCTCGGCGCCGCCCACGTGCGCGAGCTCGACCTCCCGCCCCACCTGCCGGGTGGTCCGCCCGAGAAGCACGTCGAGTCGACCGGTCCCACGCGGCTGCTCGCGCTGGGCATCGTGCGCGACTACAAGGGCGTCGACCTGCTCCTCGACGCCATGCTCGACGTCCCCGAGCTCGAGCTCACCATCGCGGGGGAGATGTGGGGAGACAGCGGCCGCCGCGTCAAGGAGCTGGCCGCTGATCCGCGTCTGGCCGGCCGCGTCGAGGTGCACAGCGGCTACGTCCCCGCCGACCGCATCGCCGCGCTCCTGGCCCGCCACGACGTCCTCACCCTGACCTATCGCCACGCCACCGCCTCCCAGAACGTGCTGTTGGCCAAGCTCCACGGCCTGCCCGTCCTCGCCACCCACGTCGGCACGTTCGGTGGTCAGGTGCGCGACGGAGTCGACGGACTTCTCGTGCCCCCGGACGACCGCGCCTCGCTCGTCGAGGCGTTGCGTCGCCTTGCCGACCGTGGGTATGCCGGCCAGTTGCGTTCCGCTGTCCGCCCACCTGATCTGAGCGGACCGTGGGCGCACTACGTCGGCGGCATCGAGGTCCTGGCCAGCGCCGAGTCCGAGGCCATGGTCGACGACTCCGAGCCCGAGGTCGTGCCGCCGGACACACCGGTGCAGAAGGCCAAGGACCTCATCACGGCCGCCCGGCTGCGGCGTCGGAAGTACCTGACCCTGCGCCCGTCCGACTTCCCCGAGTGGGTGCGCGCCTCCGACGTGCTCGCCCTCGACACCGACGCGCTCGATGCGCAGTCACTGGCTCGTGAACTCGGGCTCCCGCGCTGCTCCGACGCGGTGTCCGCGTGGGCTGCCCTGGGTGCTCTCGCGGCCGTCCTGCGCATCCGTGATGACGGGCGCCGGGGTGCGGTCATCGTCGACGAGTCCGGGACCCGCAGTCCGTTCTCCCGCTGGGTCCGGGCCCTGGGTTTCGAACCCGTCGAGCTCGAGCTCACGGGGCGCCGCACCTCGGTCGAGGTCCTCGACGTCGACACGGCCAGCCTCGACGTCATGGCGCGCCTCCACCCCGGAGGCTGTGGGTCCGAGGACGTCGATCACGCTGTGGCACAGGCGTCCTGGGCGCTGCGCTCGGGCGGACTGCTCATCATCACCGTGCCCGTCGGCGAGGACGACCCCGAGTGGGCCATCCCCCCGGCGGACATCCGCGGCATCCTCGCCCGCGCTGACGACCTCGGTCTCGTGCTCGTCGGCGACGTCGACGGCGACATCACCGAACGCATCCGTCAGGCCTCGGCCTCCGCCCGTGAGGTGCGCGCAGCGCAACCGGAGGGACGTCGCTCAGGTGCGGTCCCGGCATACGGGATTCTGCGACTCACGTTCCGGCGTCGGTGACGGCATGACGCGCAAGCGGCTGCTCGACATCGTGCGTGCGGGCCTGCTCCTCCTGGTGCTCGTCGCCGTGGCCGTGGCGCTGTGGCGGAACTGGGCGGACTTCTCCTCACAGGTGCGACGGCTGGACTGGCGCGTCATCACTGCCGGATTCGTCCTTGGGCTCTTGTCACCGGCGTTCACGATGCTCGGCTGGCGGGTCCTGTTGTCCGACCTCGGGACGCGACTGGCCCTGCCTCCGGCCGCCAGCATCTTCTTCGTCGGACAGCTGGGCAAATACGTCCCCGGCTCGGTGTGGACCGTCGTGATGCAGACCGAGATGGGTCATCGCCTCAAGGTTCCACGACGCAAGATGGCCACGACGGGTTTGGTCATGCTGGTGCTCTCGGTGCTCGGCGGCGCCATCGTCGCGCTGCCGGCGGTGCCCTTGCTGATCACCCAGTCGGACACGACCGTGTCGCCCTGGTGGGTTGCCGTGGGTGTCCTGGTCGCCATCCTCGTGCTCGGGGTGCTGTGGCCGCCGGTGCTCAACGCGCTGATCACGCGGGGGCTGGCGATGATCCGGCGCGAACCGCTCGAACATGCCCTGTCGGGTCGTGCCATCGGCCTCAGCATGCTGTTCATCATCGCCGCCTGGATCGCCAACGGCGCCTCGGTCCTCGTGCTCGCGGAGGCCCTCACCCCGGGCCGCCCGACGTCGCTGATCGTGATCTGTGTGAGCGGATTCGCGCTGGCCTCGGTCGTCGGGATGGTGGCCGTGGTCCTGCCCGCCGGCGTGGGTGTGCGCGAAGGGATCATGGTCCTGCTGCTCACCTCCGTCATGTCCCCGGCGGGCGCGACCGCCGTGGTGGTCCTCATCCGCTTCTTCACCGTCCTCGCGGACGTCCTGTGGGCCGCGGTCGGTTGGCTGTGGGCTCGAGCGCACCACCTGCTGCCGACCAAGGACCGAGATGTCGTCGGTCGCTGAACACCTAGGGTTGCGTCCATGACCGTCCCCGAGCCCTCGTCCTCGCCCGCGGCCCAGGTGGCCGCCCCGCCCGGAGGGCGCCTCCTGGGCGTCGCCAAGATCGTGGCCGAACGGCTGCTGTGGGCCCGCGTCGCTGTCCAGCGTCGGGCCGAGGCGCGCAAGCCGACCACCCGCGAAGCGCCGAAGAGCGTGCCTCCCACCGACGTGCTGCGCTCCACGGCCCAATGGAAGTCCGCCACCGACGAGGCTCGCCGGCTCCGGCTTCCGCTGCACCGCGACCTGCCCAAGAACTGGGATGCCCTCGGTGCCGTCGGAGCCGTCCTCACTCTCACCGGCACCGACGACGCCCGCACGCTGCGCGTCATGGATGCGGGTTCGGCGCGCTACAGCTCGGTCCTGCCGTGGCTGCGCCTCTATGGCCTGGGTGACGCCCCCGGCAGTCTCCTGGGCATCAACCTCGAGTTCGGCTCCACGGTGCACCGCGACGGCGTGGCGTTCCGACAGGGCGACGTCACCGCGACCGGGCTCCCGGCAGGGTCGCTCGACGCGATCACGTGCATGTCGGTCATCGAGCACGGCGTGCCCCTGACCGCCTTCCTCGCGGAGTCGGCCCGAGTGCTGCGTCCCGGTGGGGTGCTGTGCGTCTCGACCGACTACGACCAGACCCCGCCGGACACCCGGGGAATCACCGCCTATGGCGGTCCCGTGCGCATCTTCGGGCCCGACGACATCCGCACCTTCATCGCCGACGCGCGATCCGTGGGCCTGGAACTCGTCGGTGGCGAACCCGACTTCAGCCATGCCGAGCGGCCCGTGCACTGGAAGCGCACCGGGTTGGACTACACGTTCATCCTTTTGACCTTCCGGCGCGCCTGACTCCGCCAGCTGCCCGCCAAGGAGGGTCATGAGCCCCGACTCGACTGCCGCCCTGAAGCGCGTGCTCGTCCCGTCGCGACCGGTGCCCCTTGGCGCGGTCGTGGGTGTCTTCCGACGCGGGGGCGGCGATCCGACCTCGTGGACCGATCGAGGGCGCACGTGGGTGTTCGCCTGGCGCGTGCCGACGGGGCCGGCGACCCTGCGGCTCATCGACCATCCGCGGTTGGGCGAGATCGAGGCCCAGGCGTGGGGTGAGGGCGCCGAATGGATCCTCGACAGGCTCCCGCACCTCCTCGGTGAACACGATGACGACGCCGGCTTCGAGAGCCACCACGACGTGATCGGGGAGGCCCGACGTCGCTTCGCGGGATGGAGGGTTCCGGCATCGGGGCTCGTCGTGCAGGCGCTCATCCCGACCATCATCGAACAGCGAGTGACCGGCAAAGAGGCGTTCGCGGCATACCGAACTCTGGTGCGCCGCAGCGGAACTCCCGCGCCAGGCGTCGGTGCTGAGCTGGGCCTCGTGGTCCCTCCGGACCCGAAGACCTGGGCTCTCATCCCGTCCTGGGAGTGGCTGCGAGCCGGGGTGGATGGCGCCCGCTCCCGTCCCGCTGTCATGGTCGCCGGACGCGCGGGTCGTCTCGAACAGATCGTGGGTATGCCGTCCCTCGAGGCCCGTCGTCGTCTCGAGACCGTGCCCGGTGTGGGGCGGTGGACCGCGAACGAGGTGGCGCATCGGGCGTTGGGGGACGCAGATGCGGTGAGCTTCGGGGACTACCACGTGGCCAAGAACATCGGCTGGGCGCTGACCGGCTCGCCGGTGGACGACGACGGACTCGCGGAGCTGCTCGAGCCCTATGCCGGGCACCGCTATCGGGTCCAGCGCCTTCTCGAACTGTCCGGCGCCATGCGGCCCCGACGCGGGCCCCGGTTCACCCTGCCGACACACCTTCCCGGCCGCTGACATCGACTTCGTGCCCGAGACGGACATCCTCGCCGGGGGCTCGGCTGTCCGTCTCGGGCACGAAGTCGTCAGCGAGACGCGGCGGTCACGTCGGCCAGCACCGCGGCGAGCTTCGCGAGCACCCGGTGCCTCCTGCTTGACGAGGGCCGAGACGCGATCCTGCAGGCTTTCGAGGGTGGTCCCCTCGACGCCTCGCGACTCGACGGCATACGCCTCGTTGCCACTCTTGACGAGCTGTGCGAGGTCGGCCACGGCGGCGGCGACTCCGAGCGCGCCCGTCGCCCTGCCAGCGTCACTGAGCGTCAACGGGAGGGAGTCCTCTCGTTGCTCGTCACCGTCGACGGAGCGCCACCGAACCCGGACCGTTCCCAGGGCGTCACCCTCGTCCGCCTCGGCTGTCGGGCGAACCTCGTAGAGCGCGGTGACCTTGTGCCCGGCGCCGACCTCACCGGCGTCGACGGCGTCGTTGTCGAAGTCCTCGTCGGCCAGGGCGCGGTTCTCGTAGCCGATGAGGCGATACGCCGAGACGGTCCTGGGGTCGAACTCGACCTGGATCTTGGCATCCTTCGCGACCGGCGTCAGGGTGGCGCGGAGGTCCTCGACGAAGAGTTTCCTGGCCTCCTCGTAGGTGTCGACGTACTCGTAGAAGCCGTCGCCCTGATCGGCGAGCTGCTCCATCAGGTGGTCGTTGTAGTTGCCCATCCCGTAGCCGACAGTGACGAGGTGGATCCCGCGTCGTCCGTTGTCGCGGATGGCCGAGGCCAGGGTGCCGCCATCCGTGACACCCACGTTGGCGACGCCGTCGGAGGCGAGCAGGACGACGTTGGTGGCGCCCTCCTTGTAGGCCTCACGTGCCTGGTCGTAGCCGAGCAGGAGCCCGGCCTCGAGGTTCGTGCTGCCACCTGCACGGAGCCGATCGATGGCGCTGAGGATCGTGTCGGCGTCGCGCACGGGCGTGGGCTCGAGCAGGGGAGTGGCGTTGGTTTCGTAGGTCACGATCGCGATCGTGTCGCTCGGGCGCAGGTGCTGGACGAGCAGGGCCAGCGAGGACTTCACCAGGCCGAGGCGTTCGCGGACGTCCATCGAGCCGGAGGTGTCCACGACCATCGTCAGGGCGACCGGTCGCCACTCGTCCTCGGCGACCTCACGACCCTGGAGGCCGATCCGGACCAGCCGGGTGCCGTCGTTCGCCGAGGGCGCCTGCCCCTGGTCGGACCTCAGCTCCAGGTCGTCCTGGCGCGGGGAGGGAAAGCCACTGTCGAACGAGTTGACCCACTCCTCGGCGCGCACGGACTCCGGCGGAGGCAGGTGCCCGTCGTGGAGCAGGGTGCGGGCCACCCGGAACGAACCGCCGTCCACATCGACGGCGAAGGTGGAGCGCGGCTGCTCACGAGGGTCGACGAATCCGCTCGTGCCGGCGTCGACGAAGGTGTTGTCGTCGAGTGGGCCGGGTTCGTTCGGACGGCGCTCGCTCGGAGGCAGAGGCGAAGACTGGGGAGAAACAGCCGAGCCGCGTGGGGCCGAGCCGGCCACGGAGTTGCCCGAGGAGTTGCCCGAGGCCGAGTCGTTCTGTTGCTCGGAGTAGGTGTCGTAGTACTTCTTCGCGTCCGCATCACCGGACGTGTCGCCTCCCGAGGAACTGCACCCGGAGGCCAGGACGACGACGACTGCGGTCATCAACGCTGCACGTAGGGATTTCATGCGGCTCGGACGGTGCTGCCCCGTGCCGGGTTCCGGCCGTTGCCGAACTGCAACACGACCGGCCGCCGATCAGAACGGTGGCGGATCGTCGACGCGAGGGCTTGACCCGCCGTGGCCCAGAGGTGCGTAGGCGATGGCCAGGTCGATCTCAGGCTGGAGGCGACGCGGTGGCCACCAGAGCTCGATCCGCGTGGGTGATGGTCGCCGGTTCTCCGAGTCGGCCAGCTCAAGAAACCTGGCCATGGTGAGTTCGAGCAGGCTGGTGATCTCGACGGGATGGCGGCTGGTGAGTCGGCCGACCGTGCTGGAGGCCGGCACCGGGCCCGCCGACGCCCCTGGGCGCGACTCTTCCGCGGGCAGGTCGAGGCGGTCAAGGTGGTCGACAGCATGGGTGTCGGTGGAGCGGCCGCCGGGGTCGGTCCAGTGCACGACGCCGTCGGTGTCGAGTCGGACTTTCCAGCCAGGCCGTTGCTTGATGCGGTGATGTCGTCGGCACAGGCACATGAGGTTCCGGGCTGTCGTTGGTCCAGCCGGCCAGGCCACGACATGGTCAATGTCGCAGGATCGGGCGTTGATCTGGCAGCCGGGGAAGCGACAGTGACCGTCCCTGAGGCGGATGAGGCGTTGCAGCGCAGGTGAAGGCCGGTAGCGCTCCTCGATGGCCCCCAGCGGTGGCTGCTTCAGGTCGCACGGTGCCAGGCTCTTGGGGACGACGCCAGCGACGAGAGCGCCGGTGCCGGGATCGCAGGTCAGCGGGGTGGACCCGACAAGCCGGACCTGTTTGGGCAGCTTCGAGAAGTCGACCACGGTGGTTCCGGGCCGTCCCAGTCCGCCGAGCTCGACGATGCCCCGGATCGCCCGCTCGGCCAGGCCAACACTCGGCGCGGAGCCGGCACGTGCTCGCGGCGTCACCTTCGGCGTGAGTGGCGTGGAGGTGGATCGTGACGTCGGCTTGGCCGAGGACCAGTTGCTGCATGGCGTCGAGGCGAGCCTGGTCGAGGGTGAGGTCGAGGTCTGCGGCTTGGAGTTGGCGGGCCAATTGGTCGATGGCCTGCCACATGACCAGTGACTGCTCGACGGGGACGAGTCCATTCCACAGGTCGACAGCCGCGGAGATCGGTCGACGGGTCAGCGCACGATCCTTGATGGCCTTCTCCTTCGCCGCGGCAGCGACGTCGGGCGCGAGCCGGGCCACGAGCCGGCGAGTGCGGGATCCGAGTGGGCCGGCGGTGTCATCTGAACCGCTCCGGTCCGGAGTAGTGGTCCAGGAGCCGGTCGACGATCTCCCGGGCAATCGCATCGGAGCAGGGCATGATCTCGCGCGTGATGATCTGGGCCCGGAACAGGTCGAGGTCTCCGCAACCCATGGCGTCGACGAGTCGGGGAGTGACCGACACCTGGTGGACGGCGACCTCGACTCGGCCCTGCGCGACGGGGACGGACACACCCAAGCGGGGGCCGATCAGGGATGCGGTGTCCTCGGCCGTGAACCCCAAGTTGTGCCGTTGCCACGACCACCCGGACTCGTCCTCGTCGTCGCGGACCTCGTCATGCGCAGCGAGGTGCGCGATGGCCTGGGTCTGGATGCCCGAGGCGATGTTGATGACCTGTTGGGTCCGCTCGACCGTGTCCAGCAGGCCATCTGCGTCGAGCGATCCGGCCGAGTCCGATCCGGGTTCCGCGGCCGCAGCAATGGCGGCATAGAGCTGCTCCATCGCTGTCTTCACCGCCCCCAGGTTCATGCCCCAATTCTACTCGAACAGACGTCCTGTCACAAGCAGTGGAGTCGATCGAATGTCGGTTCTGCTGTAGGCGAATTCGCGCCGATCGCCCACGACTCACGATCCTCTGAACCCAGTCAAACAGGCGGGTCTGACACGCCCTGTCGAACCGGCATCATCCCGAGCAGAGCCGCCAGTGGGGGAGGGGTCGCCTCGACGTCGAGGGCCGCGGCCATCGCCCCGGCGAGCAACTCCTTGCGCCCGGACGTCGTCCCGCAGAATCGACGCAGCTGGTCCAGCACGGGCCGCCCCTGCCAGGCCAGCTGCCGAGTGAACGCCTCAAACGTGGTGTCGAGATCAAGGTCGGCCAGCACGGCGAGGGTTCCGTCGACGCCGAGGGCTCGCATGAGCTCGTCCTCGAGATCGCGACGGCAGATCTGGAAGCCGAAGTCCGGCAGGGTCGCCACGGTCACTCCCGCTTCCGGCGCAGGTTCCGCGGGCACACGAACAACACTTCGGTATGCCGTGAGCGCCCGAACGAAGTACGGCGCCTCCCGCTCGTCGCACAGTCCGATCACCCTCGGCCACGGGTCCATCTCGGCCGCGGCGCGAAGGTGGCGTCGGATGTTTGTTGCGCCGCCCATGTCCACGAGCACGCAGGGATCGTCGGCGGGGTCGATGCCTCGCGTTGACCGCAGCGCACGGATCGCCGCGACATCGCTGGTGCCCTCGAGGAGGACCCAGGTCGCAGGGGAGTCGACGCCATCAGCCATTGGTACGAGCGTCGCTCATCCGACCGACGTCCGCCACGCATTTGCGCCGACGACTTCGCCTGCGGTGGGTCAGGGCATCGGGGAAAGGGTTGCGGTGATGGAGTGCTCGGCCGTGGGGTCACCCGTCACGGTGACGTGCAGGTCCTCACTCGCAGCGGCGATCTCGAGTCGCTGGGACAGGCGCCCGAGGGCGTAGTCGTCGGCCGCGCCCAGCGTCACGGTTGCCGAGACCTCCTCGTCGATCTCGAGGTCGACACTCGCGTCCTCGTCGGCGAACAGCGTCAGTGAGACCACCCGGGCCACCCGGTCGGCCAAGGTCTCAGCACCGACGGAGCGGATCCCCACTGCTTCCGAGTCAGCCGACCCCGGGGCCACTCCCAGTGCCTGGCGCAGGGCCTCGACATGACCCACGGCGAACCAGTCGCCAGCGCCGGTGCGGACGAGTCGCCCTGCGCCAGAGGCGAATTCGTCGTCGGGCGACGCGAACCAGGACTCCGGCAGTCCGCGCACCACGGCTGCAGCCACGCCGTCCGCCTTGCCCTTGACCAAGTCGGCCGCAGCAGCGATCTCGTCCGCCACGGCGCGAGCCGTCACCGACATGAGCCGCCCGTCGGCGTCGACCTCTCCGCGATGGTCGAGCAACACCTGCAACCCGGCAGCACCCAGCGCGAAGTCCGTCAGCCCGGCCCGCCAGGGGCGACCCGCCGTGTCGCTGAGGACGACTGCGAGAGGTGCGCTGGGCGGCATACCCGACAAGGAAAGCAAGCCAGAGCGCAAGGTGCGCGCGCACGCATCCGGATCGTGCGGCAACAGCAACAACGCGCCCGACGGACCGGTGTTCGAGGCGTCGATCCCGGCGGCCGCCATGACCGGCCCGGCCTTCGCTTCGACAACTGCGCGTCACGCGATCGCCCACGGCTCGCTCGGCCACGACACGCACCGACTCGCCGAGCACCAGCTCCGACTTGTCCGAGCCAGCAGCGTTGAGCCCCAACGCTTTTGACACGATCTTGCTCGACACGACGACCACGTCGCCAGGCACCAGCCCGACGTCACCGAGCGCCGCCAACAGCAACGCAGCGACGTCGTCACCACTGCGCACCTCGGGTACCCCGAGGACAGGGATGATCGACAGGGGCTGGGTCACGTGCGGACGCGCTCGGCCAGCGCGAGGAGAGCCTCTGCCATGTGCGCGGTCGCGGGGACGTCGGTCATGAGCAGCGGGCCGTCGTGGACGGCGGTCTCGACTCCGCGCACCTTCACGGACGCATCGGCCGGGTCCACGAGCCAGCCGTCGAGGAAGTCGGCATAGAGCCCGGCCACGCCAGCCGAGGTCGACTCCACCCCGATGGCCGACAGGCACGCGTCCGCGTGCCCACGCACGGGCCGGCCCGAGATCAGCGGCGAGACTCCCACCACCGGAGCCCGGGAGCCGCGCAGCGCATCGCGCACCCCGGGCACGCCCAGGATGATCCCGATCGAGACGACGGGGTTCGACGGCGGCAGCACGATGACATCGGCGTCCCGCAGCGCATCCAGCACGCCCGGCGCAGCCGCAGCCCGATCCAGGCCGGCCACGACGAACGCGGTTCGCCGGCACCTCGGCCCGCAGCCGCACCCACCACTCCTGGAAGTGCACGGCACGCTGGGTCTCGCCCTCGTCGATCACCACGTGCGTCTCGACCGGGGTGTCCGTCATGGGCAGCAACCGGATCCGCGCCTCCGGCAGCCCCCACCGCTCCGCGAGCCGCGCCGTCACCTTCGACGCGGTCTGTCCCTGCGCCAGCCACTGCGAACGCACGATGTGGGTGCCGAGATCAAGATCACCGAGGGTGAACCACTGCGGCACCGCCCCATAGGCCGCCAGTTCGCCCTGGACGCGGGTCGATTCCTCGGCGCGTCCCCAGCCCTGGTCCTCGTTGACGCCGCCCCCGAGGGTGTAGAGCAGCGTGTCGATGTCGGGGCAGACCCGCAGTCCGAAAAGGCTGATGTCGTCACCCGTGTTGGCGATGACGGTGAGCTCGGATTCCGGTGCCACGACGTCGAGATGGGCTCTCAAGCCCCTGAGGAACCGGGCTCCACCGACGCCGCCCGCGAGGGCTGTGATTCGCATGGGGGCCAGTCTGGACCACCCGCGCGTCACGCCGACACGCCGGTCTCGCCAAGAAATTTCGCACCGATATCAGAACTCGGCTTGACGGATGGGGATGACACGCGTGTAATTTCATCATTGTGTTCCAGCAAAAGCGTTCTCCCGGCTCGGGAGAAGGGGTCGGAACACAGAGTTGGGTCGCGAAAAGGGTCGAGGAGGCAGCGATGCACGAGTTGACGTTGATCGACGCCATGGTTGAAGAGGAGACGCAGCTCTCCTGGCAGGAGCGGAGTCTGTGCGCACAGACGGACCCCGAGGCATTTTTCCCCGAGAAGGGCGGCTCCACCCGCGAGGCCAAGAAGGTCTGCGTCGGGTGCGACGTCCGGTCGGAGTGCCTCGAGTACGCACTGGCCAACGACGAGCGCTTCGGCATCTGGGGTGGACTGTCCGAGCGTGAGCGCCGCAAGCTGAAGAAGCGCGCAGTCTGATCGGGCGCGCGCCCACCCGATGACGCTGACGACTGCCACTGTGCTGCCACACGCCACCGCCCCGACTGCCGGGCCGGTGGTCCAGGCGGTCGTCCTGACGTCCGGCCGCTCCGGCGCCGACTCCGGACTGCGAGCCCTCCTCGACGCCATCGCCGCGTCCGCGGTCAGCCCCGAGCGCGTCGTCGTGCTCGACACCACGGACGCTGCGGCTTCCGGAGCCGCTGACGTGGTCGCCTCCGCGCAGTCGCCCACCTTCTCCGTCACGCACGAACGCCTCGATCCGGGTATGCCGGATCGCGCGGCGGTTGCGTCGTGGCTCGCCTCCACAGCCCTCACCGACGCTGACCTCGCCGACGACGAACTCGCTCTGGCTGCTCCCGGTCGGATCCATCCCGGAGCCCCAGACCCTCGGACGGTTGCTCGCGGCCCACCGGCGCAGCCCGTCGGTCGGACTCGTCGGACCCAAGCACGTCGATGCGACGAACCCGCGCACGCTGCGCTCGGTCGGCATCAACACCACCCGCACCGGTCGCATCGTCGAGGACCCGCCGCTGGGCGAGCCCGACCAGGGTCAGTACGACCTGCGACGCGACGTCCTCGCGATCCCGCTCGCCGGGATGCTCGCCTCCGCCAGCCTGTTGCGCGAGCTCGGTGGGTGGGAGCCCTCCTTCGGTGACCTCGGTGGCGACCTCGACCTCGGCTGGCGCGCCCAGCTGGCCGGCCAGCGCGTCATCGTGGCGCCCGACGCCCGGATGCGGTCGGTCGCGTCGGTCGGCCTCGCCACCGCCACGACCGGGGCCCGTCGGCGCGCTGCCCGACGCGTGGCCCTCACCCGGGCCTCCTGGTGGTTGGCCCCCTTCCTGGCCCTGTGGATCCTGGCCACCTCGCTCGCCGCTGCAGCGGGCCTGCTCCTGCTCAAGCGCCCGCGTCCGGCCGCTGAGGCCTTTGCCGACCTCGGCTCGCTCGACCCGGTCCGCGGCATCCTCAGCCGGTTGCGCACCCGGGGTCGCCGCGATGTCCGGCACCGCGACATCGCCACCTTGTTCGTCCCCGCTTCGGCCATCGTGCGCACCGGTCTCGACCGGGCCCACGAGGCGCTCGTCGCTCCCACCACGCTGGTCGAGGAGGACACGACCGAGGCGGACGACCGTGCGCTCATCTCCCGTGGCGCCCTGCATCCCGGGGTGCTCGCCGTGCTGGCCACGATCGCCGTCGTCGCGGCCGCCGGTCGCGAGATCGGTGGGGGACTGCTGAGCCGCTTCGGTTCGGGCGTCACCGGTGGCGAACTCGTCACGACGCGGGCGACCTCGAGCAGCCTCTGGCACGCCGCCTTCGACGGGTGGCACGGCACGGGTCTTGGTGGTGACGGCCCCGCGAGCCCGTCCCTGGCCCTGCTGGCGATCCCGACGTGGATCGTCGAGCACCTCCCCGGCAGTGGCGATCTCACCTCCCCGGCCGGCGCCGTCGTCGGGGCCCTGCTCGTCCTGGCCCTGCCGTTGGCCGCGCTCTCTGCCTATGTGTCCGCCAAGGTCCTCGGCTCCTCGCGAGGCGTGCGCGCCGTCGCGGCCGTGGCGTGGGCCACGACCGGTGCCGCAGGGGCTTCGGTGGCCCAGGGCCGCACTCGGTGCGCTCGTCGCCCTCATCCTCCTGCCCGCAGTCCTTGCCGGAGTCGTCCTCCTGGCCCGCCCCAGTGGCACCGCCACGGGTGCGTTCGCCACCGCGCTGGGCGCGGCCGTGCTCGGCGCGTTCGCCCCGCCTCTGCTCGTGCTCGTCGTGCTCGTGTGCCTCGGCGTCGCGCTCTTCGGACGCCCCGGTGCCCGCCGACTCGCGCTCGTGCCGGCGTTCCTCGAGCCCCCTCCTGCTGGGTCCCTGGCTGGCCGCCGTCGCCGACGACTGGACCCTTGCCGCAACCGGACCCGGGCTGAGCCAGTGGGGCGGCACGACGCACCGAACCTCTCGCCCTGGCTCTGCTGCACCCCGGTGGAGCGGGCAGTGTCCCGTGGTGGGTCGGTGCCGTCGTCGTGGCCCTTGGCCTGGCCGGAATGCTCGCCTCGACCTCGATCCGATCGGTGTCCACCGGCGCCGCAGCGGTCGCGCTGATCTCCCTCGCTGGGGTCCTCGCCGCACCCCACCTCGACCTCACCGCGAACTCGGCCTCCGTCACCGGCCAGATGGGTCCGGTCACCCCGTGGGTCGGCACCTTCATGCTGCCGCTGACCCTGGCCCTGATCACGTCGGCCGTGATCGGTGTCGGCACGCTTCGCGACCGCCCTCGCGTGAGCGGTCTCGCCGTCACGGCTCTGGGCCTCGCCGCCCTGGTCGGGGTCGGCGCCCTCGGCTGGTTCGGCTTCGGCACCGCCTTGCGCACCTGGACCGACCCTCGCCCGGCAGTCGCCGTCGAGCAGGCCGCCGGAGAACTCGCCAACCGCACGGTCTTCGTGACACCGGGACCCAGCGGGGCGGCATACCGGATCGTCGGTCGCGAGACCGGCTCCCTCGCACGCTCGGTGCCCCAGAGCGTGGCCAACGACGCCGTGATCGCCCGTGACGTCAGTCAGCTCCTCGATGGCACCCGCAGCGACTCGGGCCCGAGGCTGGCGCAGCAGGCCATCGGGTTCGTCGCCGTCGCGCAGACCGCTGGTGAGGACGTGGCCCGCCGCCTCGACTCGGCCCAGGGACTGTCCCGGCTCGCGAGTCGCGATGGCTACGACATCTGGCGGATCGCTGCCATGGGCAACGCCGCCAACCGTCCCGTCTCGCCCACCCGGCTCGCGATCGTCACCGACGGTGACCCGTCGCTCGTCGCGACGACGGGGGAGCACGGCGCCACCGAGACCACGGTGACCGCCCAACGCGGTGACGTGCTCACCGTCGCCGAACCTCCGGCCTGGGCCGCGCACGCCACGGTCGAGATCGACGGTCGCGCGCTGACCGCGACTGCCGACGCCGTCCGGCCGACCTATGACCTGCCGGCCGGAACACACACCCTGACCATCGACGTGAAGACCGAATACCCGTGGTGGCGCGCCCTGCAGGGCCTCGCGCTCGCGATCGTCGGCTTCCTCGCCGTCCCCTTCGGGACTCGCGCATCGAGGAGACGCCGATGAACCGTTCACGCCTGGTCGGACCCGGACGTCTGGCCCTCACCGCACTGGTCGCTGCAGGTCTCGTGACGGGCGCGGCGCTCTCACCGGCTGCCGACCAGATCGGCTCCGACGGCGCCAGCGCGCGGCCCACCAGCGGCGCGAGCCTCGAACCCGTGGTCTCGGCAGACCTGTCCTGCCCCGGCCCCGAGTTCAGCGGCATCACGGGTGTCGAGGACATCGACGTGCCGGCCAGCCTCGCCGTCGCGACAGCCCCCGACTCCGTCCTCGGCTCGTCGGTCAAGGTCACGGGCGAGGGCAACGGTGACCGTCCGGTCCGGCAGCGACACCGACGACGCGGTCACCGAGCGCGGCACGACGACCACGGTCGACGACCTCCCGGGCGGCAAGGCGAGCGAAGTCCTCGGCACGGGCGCCCTGGCTCCCGGCCTGGCAGCGACCCAGGAATGGATCGTCGCGCGGTCAGAGATCCGCGGCCTCGCCACCGTGCCCTGCGGCCAGCCCGGCTCCGACTTCTGGCTCCTCGCCGGTGGCGGCGCCGCGGGGCGCCAGGAACGACTCATCCTCACCAACCCCGGCGCCAACGAGGTCACGGTCGACCTCGAGGTGCTCGGCCAAAAGGGCGTCGTGCCCTCACCGACCGGCAGCACGGTCGTCCCGGCGCGCGGTCGCGTGGCCCTCCTTGTCGACGCGATCACCGGCGCCGAGGCGTCCCCCGCAGTTCGGGTTCGGGCCACGGGTGGATCCGTCCGGGCGGTCATGAGCGACATCTGGCTCGACGGCTCCATCCCGGCCGGCGCCGAGACGACGGTCCCGACGGCCGCGCCGTCCACCCGTCAGGTCATCCCAGCGGCCATCGTCGGCATCGGCGGTTCGATCCGGATCGCGGTCCCGGACCGTCAACAGGCCGTCGTGAGCGCGCGCATCCTGGGCGAGGACGGCCCCGTGCCGCTGCCCAAGGGCGTGACACGCGTCCCGGGCCGGTCCACCGGCGAGTTGTCCCTCACGGGTCTCAAACAGGGCACGTATGCCGTCGAGCTGACTTCCGACGTCCCCATCGCCGCTGCGCTGTTCTCCAGCTGGCGTGTGGACAAGGCGCCCGGCGACTTCATCTGGGCGCCCTCCACGCAGAGTTCGACGGGGCTGCTCGGCAGCAGCCTTCCCACAGTCGGCGGATGCCCGTGAGCGCAACCTCAGCATCGTGTCGACCGCAGGCCCGGCCACGGCGTCGGTGACCTGGCGTACTGGCGGCACGTGGACCACGAAGTCGGTCGACCTCGCTCAGGACGCATCGGTCGCCCTCAACCTCGGTGCTGCCGAGTCGGTCTGGGTGCAGCGCACCTCGGGCAGAGGAGAGATCCGGGCCTCGGTCGGGACCGTGGCAGGCAAGGGCGGTGCCGAGCGCCTCGTCTCCGTGTCACCCCTCGTCGAGAGTGCCGTCACGTCGTCGGTGAGCAGCGCGCACCCGATCTCCTGAGCCTTGAGGCACGGGCGGCATTGTCCGAACCATCACCACGAGGTGCGTCCTGCCCGCGCGATTGGTGCGGTCAACAACCAGCCCAGCACGCCGTCGATCGCTACAAACGCGAGCCGATCCTCGAAATGCGGTCCGACCTGTGCAAGTCAGGCAAGAGCGCGCCGCCCTACCGACACATCGACATTTGAGATGTTTCCGGAAAAGGCATCACCACCTGCCCGGCGCTAATAAAGTCCGTGACAGCGGGATGCCAGTCGGTGTCAGTCGGTTCTCGGGGAGCTCTAGCGAGCTCGGATGCTGGAGTGGCTATGTCGGTTCGATGGGTGGCGTTGGCAACCGCTTCATGCTTGGCGTTCATGGTGGCAGCGTGCTCAAGTCCTCAGCAGAGTGCACCAGCCAAGGCAGCGGCGGGATCGCCTGCGGGAGGTGCCTCGCCTGCCGTGTCAGCCACCCTTCAAGGCACGCGTGCCAGCCTCAAGTTGGGCTCCATCAAAGTCGACGCCGAGCGAGTCGTTGATGTGGCTGCCACTGTCAACGTCATGGCTTCGATCGATCTCGCCCGAGCGCCGGCAGGCCAGGCCTACGTCCTTCTCGACCCGACGTCGGAGGCGGTCCTAACGAACACGTCGCCCGTTCGTGAGGTGGTGCTCGACACCGCCGAGCTGGTCCACTTCGCTTCCGCAGTCATGCTCGTGCTGCCCCCTGCCGACGGGGCATGCATGCCTCCGTTCTACGTCACTGAGTCGACATCTGAGGGAGACGGGCTCGCCCTTTGCTCGGATGCCGTGCAACTCGGCGGGTTTATGACGGACACGTCGACCTATGGCGAGTCCTTGACGATTCCGCCGGGTGAGTCCGTGACCCTTCCCGTGAAAGCTGAGATCGAAGCGGGAGACCCGGAGGGGCGGATCTACCGGGGGTCAGACCTCACAGAGGAGAAAGCCAAGGCGATGACCGAGCTGGTAAACACCGGGAAGGCAGCGATCGCGCTGACAGGGGATGCGAACCCTGATGGAGTTCTGTGTCCTGGCAATCTCGGTGGGATCCGGTGGGCCTCAGTGACGGACCTTGCTGGGCTGTGTCCGTCCCTGAAGATGCGCTGACTCCGCATCGTCCTTGGTCGTGGGCCTATGTTCAGCGGAGCGCAGGTGTCAGCCTCACGAGGAGCTGTGGCGGCACAGAGGTCGGCCCGTGACCTGTACGACGCGACAACGTTGCGGCGTGGAGCGACATTCTGGGACACGTGGCCTTGGGGGGGCCGGTGACGGGGAGCCGAATCCGCGTGTCCAGCTTGGGAAGCCGGGGTCAGAGCTGGATCTCGGACGGCGGAACGTTGAGCAGGGCCGCGACCTGCTCGGCCACGACCTCACGCACGATGGCGGCGACCTCGCCGACGTCGCGCGCCCGGGTCTCGACCGGGCGGCGATAGACCACGATCCGGTGCCCGACGGTGCCACCGACGGGCAAGAGCCGTCCGACGGCGGCCGCCTGCTCCTCCCACGGTGCCGGGTCGGTCGGCGGGACCTCCTCGACGGCGAACTCCACGTCGGCGTAGCGCGTCCCGAGGTAGGCCCGGGCACGCTCGGCGACATCGATCACGACGTCGTCGAAGGTCTCGCGTCGGGTGCGCATCGCCGGCACCGGGGGCCAGGCCAGTGGGCCGCGCACGCCTCGCCCACGTCGGTCGCGACGGGGTGCCTGAGCGCTGTTCCGGGGGTCGGTGGGGGCCACAGATGGAGACTACGGCGCGCCGACTCAGCACTGTCGGACCGGTGACCTAGAGTCGTGGCGTGAATGCGTCCCGGAGGTGCTCGAAGACTGCGTGCTCCCAGCTCGCGGTGGCCACCCTGACCTACGCGTATGCCGATCGCGCCGTCGTTCTCGGTCCGCTCGCCACCTATGCCGAGCCGCACTCCTACGACCTCTGCGCCGAGCACGCGACGCGCCTGACGGTGCCGCAGGGCTGGGAAGTCGTCCGCCTCGAGTCCGACGGCTACGAGCCCGCTCCAGAGGTCGATGACCTGCTTGCCGTGGTTGACGCGGTGCGCGAGCGTCCGGCGCAGCAGCCCACCGTGGCGAGCGCCGTCGTCAGCGCGATGCCCGCACCCGTCGCTGGCGAACACCGCCGCGGCCACCTGCGCATGCTCCCCGGCAACGGCGAAGGCTGACCCGCTCGAGCCGCCCTGACGCGCCCCGACTGCTCCTGACTCAGCTGACGTAGGCGGCGAGGTGCTTGCCGGTCAGGGTCGTTGCCTTGGGCTTCTTGGTGGCCTGGGCGACGAGGTCTGCGGGCGTGCCCTCGAAGACGACGTTGCCGCCGTCGTGGCCGGCGCCCGGGCCGAGGTCGATGATCCAGTCGGCGTGGGCCATCACGGCCTGGTGGTGCTCGATGACGATGACCGACTTGCCGGAGTCGACGAGTCGGTCGAGCAGCCCGAGGAGGTTCTCGACGTCGGCGAGGTGCAGCCCCGTCGTCGGCTCGTCGAGGACGTAGACGTCGCCCTTCTCCGCCATCTGCGACGCGAGCTTGATGCGTTGGCGCTCGCCACCGGAGAGGGTCGTGAGCGGCTGGCCCAGCGTGAGGTAGCCCAGGCCCACGTCGACGAGCCGGTCGAGGATCTTGTGGGCGGCCGGGATGCTCGCCTCGCCGTCACTGAAGAAGGTCTCGGCCTCGTCCATCGACATGGTGAGCACCTCGGAGATGTTCTTGCCGCCGAGCTTGTACTCAAGGACGGACGCCTGGAAGCGCCGCCCCTCGCACTCCTCACACGGTGACTCGACGGTCGCCATGACCCCGAGCTCGGTGAAGATGACGCCGGCGCCGTTGCAGGTCTGGCAGGCACCCTCGGAGTTGGAGCTGAAGAGTGCGGGCTTGACCCCGTTGGCCTTGGCGAAGGCCTTGCGGATGGGCTCGAGCAGCCCGGTGTAGGTCGCCGGGTTCGACCGCCGCGAGCCCTTGATGGCGGCCTGGTCGATGACGACGACACCGTCGCGTCCGTCGATCGATCCGTGGATGAGGGAGCTCTTGCCGGATCCGGCGACACCCGTGACGACCACCAGCACACCGAGCGGGATGTCGACGTCCACCTTCTTGAGGTTGTGGGTCGAGGCGCCGCGGATCTCGAGCTTGCCCGTGGACGTGCGCACCTCGTCCTTGAGCTGGGCGCGGTCATCGAGGTGGCGACCCGTGATGGTGTCGCTCTTGCGGAGGTCCTCGATGGAACCCTCGAAGACGATCTCGCCGCCATACGACCCTGCCTTGGGGCCGAGGTCGACGACGTGGTCGGCGATGGCGATGGTCTCGGGCTTGTGCTCGACGACGAGGACGGTGTTGCCCTTGTCGCGCAGTCGCAGGAGCAGGTCGTTCATCTGCGTCGATGTCGTGCGGGTGCAGCCCGATCGTCGGCTCGTCGAACACGTAGGTGACGTCGGTGAGCGAGGACCCGAGGTGGCGGATCATCTTGGTGCGCTGGGCCTCACCGCCGGAGAGGGTGCCGGCGGGCCGATCCAACGACAGGTAGCCCAACCCGATCTCGGTGAACGAGTCGAGCAGGTGCTGCAGTCCCGCGAGCAGCGGTGCGACAGAAGGCTCCTCGAGCTCCCGGACCCACGCAGCCAGGTCGCTGATCTGCATCACGGCCAGGTCCGCAATCGACTTGCCGCCGATCTTGGACTTGAGCACCTCAGGGGTCAGCCGGGTCCCGGCACACTCCGGGCACTGCTGGAAGGTCACGGCCCGCTCGACGAAGCGGCGCACGTGCGGCTGCATCGCCTCGGGGTCCTTGGACAGCATCGACTTCTGGATCTTGGGGATGATCCCCTCGAAGGTCAGGTTGATGCCCTCGACCTTGATCTTGGTCGGCGGCGCATAGAGCATCGTCTCGAGCTGCTTGGCCGTGAACTTCGCGATGGGCTTGTCCATCGGCAGGCCCATGCCCTCGAACAGCCGGCCGTACCACCCGTCCATCGAGTAGCCCGGCACCGTCAGCGCACCCTCGGCCAGCGTCTTGGTGTCGTCGTAGAGCGCGGTCTTGTCGATGTCGCTGACGTTGCCCATGCCCTCGCAGCGCGGACACATGCCGCCGAGGTAGACGGCGTCCTTGACGACGGCCTTCTCGGTGCGGCCGTCCTTGTCGGTCGACATGACCCCGCTCGCCTTCCGCGTGGGCACGTTGAAGCTGTATGCCGTGGGCGGACCGACGTACGGCTTGCCGAGGCGGCTGAAGAGGATGCGCAGCATCGCGTTGGCGTCGGTCGCCGTCCCCACCGTCGAGCGCGGGTTGGCACCCATGCGCTCCTGGTCGACGATGATCGCCGTCGTCAGGCCCTCGAGGTAGTCGACCTCGGGCCGGGCCAGCGAGGGCATGAAGCCCTGGACGAACGCGCTGTAGGTCTCGTTGATCATCCGCTGCGACTCGGCGGCGATGGTGCCGAAGACGAGCGAGCTCTTGCCCGAGCCCGACACTCCCGTGAAGACGGTCAGTCGGCGCTTGGGGATCTCGAGGCTCACGTCCTTGAGGTTGTTCTCGCGGGCGCCCTGGACGCGGATGAGGTCGTGGTTGTCGGCAACGTGGGGTTCGGCGGTCACGAATCCCAACCTAGTGCGCGAGTAAGGTCGCTGCGTGCCTCCCCACAACCTCTCTGAATTCGTCAAGGCCTATGACGTCCGGGGCCTCGTGCCAGAGCAGCTCGATGTCGATGTGGCGTGGGCCCTCGGCGCAGCGTTCGCCGAGGTGATCATCAGCCGCGAGAACGGAACTGGCTGCGTCATCGGCCACGACATGCGTTCCACGTCGCCCGAGCTCTCCCAGGCCTTCGGTGCCGGCGTGACGAGCCGCGGGATCGACGTCACCCACATCGGTCTGGCCAGCACCGACGGTCTCTACTTCGCCAGCGGCCACCTCGACCTCGCCGGCGCGATGTTCACCGCGAGCCACAACCCGGCGGCATACAACGGCATCAAGCTCTGCCGTCCGGGCGCTCGCCCGGTCGGCCAGGACTCCGGTCTGGCCGACGTGCGCGACCTCGCCCAGGAGCTCCTCGACGGCACCGCCGAGCTGCGCCACGAGGACGAGGGCAAGACCGACGAGCGCGACCTCCTCGCCGACTACGCCGAGTTCCTGCGCGGGCTCGTCGACCTCTCCGGCATCCGGCCGCTCAAGGTCGTCGTCGACGCCGGAAACGGTATGGGCGGGCACACGGTCCCTGCGGTCCTGGAAGACAAGGCGGGTATGCCGTCCCTTCCCCTTGACGTCGTACCGCTCTACTTCGAGCTCGACGGCACCTTCCCCAACCACGAGGCGAACCCCCTCGAGCCGGCGAACCTCGTCGACCTCCAGGCCGCCGTGGTCAAGCACGGCGCCGACATCGGCCTCGCCTTCGACGGTGACGCCGACCGCTGCTTCGTCATCGACGAGCGCGGCGAGGCCGTCAGCCCGAGCGCCATCACCGCGCTCATCGCCACCCGCGAGGTCGCTCGCGAGGTCGCGGCAGGCACCCCAGCCGCCGACGTCTCGATCGTCCACAACGTCATCACCTCCGCGCAGGTCCCCGAGGTCATCGCCGCCCTCGGCGCCAAGGCCGTGCGCACCCGCGTCGGCCACTCGTTCATCAAGGGCGAGATGGCCCGGGCCAACGCGGTCTTCGGCGGCGAACACAGCGCGCACTACTACTTCCGCGACTTCTGGTTCGCCGACACCGGCATGCTCGCCGCGATGCACGTGCTCGCGGCCCTCGGTGAGCAGAGCGAACCGCTGAGCGCAGTCATGCGCGACTACACGGCATACGCCGCATCTGGTGAGATCAACTCGACCGTCGACGACCAGGCCGCCAAGACCGCCCTAGTTCGAGAATGGGCGAGCGACAAGGGCGTCGAGGTCGACGAACTCGACGGGCTCACCCTCACCCACAGCGGCGGTGAGGGCGACCCGATGTGGTGGCTCAACCTGCGCGCCTCCAACACCGAACCCCTGCTCCGACTCAACGTCGAGGCAGCCGATGCGGACACGATGGCCGCGATACGCGACGATGTGTTGAGCCTTGTACGAGGCACTGCGAGAGGAAACTGAGATGTCGACCATGGAGCCCTGGCTGCGCGAGATCCTGCGCTGCCCGAACTGCCGAGCCGAACTGCGTGACGAGACCGGAGAGGCTGGCCCCGAGCTGGTCTGCACGTCCGACACCTGCGGCCTCATCTATCGGATCGACGACGGCGTCCCGGTGCTGCTCGTCGATGAGGCGCGCAAGCCGGCCTGACGGCCGTCCGGCTGCGTAGAAGCGACATGCCGCACCTTGATGAGGCGTTCCTCGACTCGGCAGAGTCCCTCGAGGCTCTCGACAGCCGTGGCTCACTGCGCGCGCTCGCAACCGCTGGCGCCCAGGTGCGTCGCGCGATCGTCGCCGCACGCGAGGCCGGCATCGACCGGGTCGCCGGCGGTGACCGTCCGCGGTCGGTCCTCGTCGCCTCGCTCGGTGGCTCGTCCGTCGTCTGTGACGTCCTCGATGTCCTCGCCGAGCCGGGTTCGCCGGTCCCGCTGACGACGCGTCGCGAGGCACCCCTGCCCGGGTGGATCGGTCCGCTCGACCTCGTCATCGCCGTGTCCCTGTCGGGTCGCGCCCAGGGGCCCTTGGCGCTTGCGGCGGAGGCTGCCCGTCGCGGCGCCTCGCTGCTCACCGTCGGTGCGGCCGACTCGCCGCTCGCCGACATCTGCGCTCGCGGACGTGGGGTCCACGTGGACGTCGCGACGCCGGCGCCGACGTCGCGCGCAGCCCTGTGGTCGATGCTCACGCCGGTCCTGTTGGCGGCGGACGGGTTGGGGCTCGTCGACTGCTCCGAGGCCGTCCTTGAGCGCGTTGCTGACCTGCTCGACGAGCGGGCGGAGGAGTGCCGCCCGTCGTCGGAGTCCTTCGTCAACCCGGCCAAGATCCTCGCCGTCGGCCTCGCGGAGACGGTGCCCGTCGTCCTGGGAGACGGGGCGCTCACGGGGGTGGCTGCCGGTCGCGCTGCGGCCATGCTTGCCCGCACGGCGCGTATGCCGGCCACTCACGGCTCGCTTCCCGATGCGGCTTCGCAGGTGGTCGCCTGCTTCGACGGTCCGTTCAGCGGCATTGGGGGCGGTGCGCCCGATGGTGGGCGTGACCTCTTTGCCGACCCGTTCCTCGACGGTCCGCCCACGCCTCAGCTCGGGCTGCTCATGCTGCGCGATCATCCTCAGGTGGCTGCTCAGCCCGGCTCGCCCGAACACCTGGCCGCGCTCGAGGCGGGTCGGCTTGCTGAAGCCGTCGCCGAGTCGGCGCGTGACGCGGGAGTGCGGGTCTGGGAGGTCGAGGCCCTCGGTGGTCACCCGATCGAGCGGCTGGCGTCGCTCATCGCGATGACCGACTACGCCGCGACCTATCTGGCGCTCGGCCTCGGGCTGGACCCGGCCGTGTCCCGCCACGTCACGGACCTGCGCGACCGCACCAGCTGACCGGAAGCAACTCCGCTTCCTGAGGGCTACGAAGTCGGGCTGAGACCTGCAGTTCTCGCCCGTCCATGTCGTTCTCGCCGGCCCATGGCGCTATAGCGACGTGGCCCAGCGAGATCGACATGGCTCCGCAATTTGAACGCGTTCAAGTCAGGGGCTATGGTCACACCATGGATGTTGAACGTGTTCAAGTACAGGCGACGCGACCCTCCCGCGGGGAGGCGACGCGCGATGCGATTGCCGCCGCTGCGCAGGAGCTGTTCCTCGAGCGGGGCTACGACCGCACGACGATGCGTGCCGTCGCCGAACGCGCCGGGGTGAGCGTGGGCAATGCCTACTACTGGTTCGCGTCGAAGGAACACCTCGTGCAGGCGTTCTACGACCAGATCCAGGTCGACCACGCGGCAGCAAGTGCCACGGCGCTGTCACGGCGCCGCACCTTCGCGAGTCGCTACGAAGCAGTGCTGCTCGCGTGGGTGGATGTGGCCGAGCCGTTCCACGAGTTCGCAGGGGCATTCTTCAAGGCCGCCGCCGAGCCCACGAGTCCGTTGTCGCCCTTCAGCGCCGAGTCGCGCCCGGCGCGGGAGGCCGCGATCGCCCTGCAGGCGCGAGTCGTCGAGGAGTCCAGCGCGACCGTGCCGCGGGCCTTGCGCGACGACCTGCCCGAGCTGTTGTGGCTGCTCCAGATGGGGGTCGTCCTCTTCTGGGTCCACGACCAGAGCGAGGAGCAACGACGCACCCGCACGCTCATCCGCCGGGTCGTGCCGCTGGTCGACCGGGCCCTGCGCATGAGTCGGCTGCCGGGGATGGGTGCCCTGGTGAGTGATCTGACCAACATCATCAAGGCGGTCCGAGCATGAAGAAGGTCATGTCCTGGAGCCAGACCAATCGGGCCGTTCTGGCGCTCACGCCGGACGCGGTCTTCACGGCGCTGTCCACCGTGGAGCTCTGGCCGCAATGGTGTCCCGGGGTGGCCGCAGCCTCCTTCGACGGAGCCCTCCGGGTCGGCCAGTCGGGCTCGATGGAGTTGAGCCTGCCCGTGGTCGGGCCCATCCACCGAGCGACCGCGCCTCCCGTTGGTGGTCCGCGAGTTCGAGCCCGGATCCAGGATCGTGCTGGAGCAGGCCCAGCCCGGCGGAGCCCTGACGATCGAGTGGACGGTGACGCCCGACCCGCGATCTCCCGAGACTGACCCTGCTCACCCAACGCCTCGCCGGGTGGGGTCCCTTGTCCTTCGGCATGGGTCCGGTCGCCCGCCGCGCTCTCGGGTCCGACTTCGCGATGCAGGCGCTCCGGCTGTGGCGTCTCGCCGGTGGCGTCGTCGACCCGGAGGCGCTCCGGGTCGTTGTCGCTGGAGGTTCCGGCACGCTCGGTCGCCGACTCGTGGCCGATCTCGCGTGCCGCGGGCACGACGTCGTCGTCCTCACCCGAAGCAGTCAGCCGGATCTGCCTGTGCGACAGGCGATCTGGGACGGCTCAACCGTGGGGGACTGGGCTGCAGAGCTCGAACCGGCCTCGCGCACCGCGGTGGTCAACCTCGCCGGTCGCCTCGTCGACCTCCGCCCGACTCCCGCCAACATCGCCTCACTGCGATCCAGCAGGGTGGACTCCACTCGAGCACTCGTGCGCGCGAGTGCCGGTCTCACGGCCCCGTTGGCCGCGTGGGTGCAGGCGAGCACCACGGCGATCTACAGCGACGCGGGCGAGGCCGAGATCGACGAGTCCAGCCCGGTCCCCGTGGGGCTGCCCCAGATGACCGGCGTGGCCCAGCCGTGGGAGGACGCGGTGCAGGGCGCCGCCGCCGAGCACCTGCACATCCTGCGAACCTCGCTCGTCCTCGATCGTGGCGCTCCCGTCGTGGCGCGACTTGTCGGACTCACCCGGGCTGGACTGGGCGGCTCGATCGGCACCGGACGACAGTGGATCAGCTGGATCCACATCGATGACTGGCTCGCCATCGTGCGCGCAGCCCTGGGCGTCGAGCCAGGTGTGCAGCTGCCCGGGGGAGTCGTCATCGCCTCCGCGCCCTTCCCCGTGCGCAACTCCGAGCTCATGGCGCAGCTGCGCCACCAGCTGCATCGCCCGTGGTCACCACCGACGCCGGTCCCGCTGATGAAGGCGGGAGCGGTGATGCTGCGGACCGATGCCGCACTCGGCCTGACCGGCCGTCGCGCCACCTCGTCGGTCCTGCCGGTGAGCGGCTTCGAGTTCGCCTTCCCGCGCCTTGAGCAGGCCCTCGAGGACGTGCTCGGCGCCGATCAGGGCTGACACTCGGCGCGAAAGGCGCACAACGTGATCCGCCGCGTTCCCATGGGGACGCGGCGCGTCAGGATCTGCGCGGCCGGCGCCAGCCGCGCAGAAATGCGTCGTGCCGAGCGGGTCAGTGTTGGGCGAGGTCGAGGACTTCGGCGGTCGGCAGCGCGGCCAGGGCAGCGCCGTCGACGAGGATCTTGCTGCCGCGCACGCCGCTGCCGATGACGACCGCACCCGCGGCCACGACGGCGGCGTCGACGAGCACCGGCCATTCCGGCGGGAGACCGATCGGCGTGATGCCACCGAACTCCATGCCGGTCAGCGTCACCGCGTCGTCGTGTGGGGCGAACGAGATCTTGCGAACGCCGAGGTGCTTGCGGACCACGCCGTTGATGTCGGCCCGGTCGGTCGCGAGCACCATGACGGCCGCGTAGCGTGACCTCGCCGGCGCGCTTGCCGGCAACGATGACGCAGTTCGCACTGGCTTCCAGAGCGACGTCGTATGCCGCACAGAAGGCTTCCGTGTCGGCGAGCGTTGCGTCGATGGGCGCCACCTCCGCTGCCGCGATTCCGCTGTCCCCGGCTGCTTCTGGCGCCGCAGCCGCAGCCAGAGCCGCGGCCACCGAAGGCGCCACCAACTCAGGGTGCGAAGCGGCAGGTGACCAGTCGAGCGTTCCGCGAGCGGACGGCATACGCGTCAGTGCTTCTCGTCGGCCACTGCGGGCTCGGTGGCCTCGTGCGTATCGTGGCCGCCCTTGCGGGGGATGACGTGCATGATCGCGACGACGATCGCGCCGACGATGAGACCGAGGATGGCCGAGCCGACGGTGTTGGTGACCCAGCCGAGGATGCCGCCGAGCGGGCCGGTGGCGTCGTGGACCCATTCCTCGGCGTGGTGCACCCAGGAGTAGGGCTGGTGCAGGATCGACCAGCCGTACTCCTTGGAGAGGTCATCGAGACCCACGAGCAGGATGTGGCCGCCGACCCAGGTCATGGCAGCGATACCCACGACGGACAGGGTCGACAGCAGCTTGGGCATGGCGGCGACGAGGCCACGGCCGATGGGGGCGCGGACGCCCGGCTTCTCGGAGAGGTGCAGGCCGACGTCGTCCATCTTGACGATGGCCGCGACCACGCCGTAGACGAGGGTCGTGATGAGCACGGCCACGACGGCGAGGATGGCGAGCCGCGCGACGAACCCCTCGTCGGCGACCTCGTTGAGCGAGATGACCATGATCTCGGCGGAGAGGATGAAGTCGGTGCGGATCGCGCCGCTCGTGATCTCGTCCTCGTCGGCGACCTTGCCCTCTTCGTGCGCCTGGTCGGCCGCGTGCTCGGAGTGACCGCTGACGCGCTCCCAGATCTTCTCGGCGCCCTCGAAGCAGAGGTAGGTGCCACCGATCATGAGCAGTGGAGTGAGCGCCTGGGGGAGGAACTGGCTGAGCAGCAGCGCCGCCGGAAGGATGAAGAAGAACTTGTTGCGCAGCGAGCCGATGGCGATCTTCTTGATGATCGGCAGCTCACGCGCGGGGGAGAGGCCCTCGACGTAGCGCGGGGTCACCGCCGTGTCGTCGACGATGACGCCCGTGGCCTTGACGCTCGCGCGCCCGGCTGCGGCGGCGACGTCGTCGACCGAGGCGGCAGCGGCCTTGGCGAGCACCGCGATGTCATCGAGCAGGGCAAAGAGGCCGCCGGCCATCAGTTCACCTGCAGGTCTGTGACATTGACGGCGGCGAGGTTTTCGAGGTGATCCACGCGCTCAGCCTACCCAGCGCGCGGTGCTACTCCTCCTCGTCGGAGCTCCCGGTGGCGAGGTCGCCCTCGTCGGTCTCGGCCTCGCTGTCCTCTTCGTCGTCCTCGGACGTGAGGGGGAGGTCGTGCTCGTCGTCGTCCTCGCTCTCGGTGAGGGCGGGACGCGACACCTCGGCGTCAGGGTCGACGGCGTAGTCGTCGCGGACCGCATCCCACTTCTCGATGCTCTCCTCGTCGAGGTCGAGGCGCACTTCGTCGCGAACGGGACCATCCGGCATACCTTCACCGTCGTTGTTGGGTATGCCGTCCGCTCCCGTGTTCTCGTCCGTGTCACTCATCGTGTGGCTCCGTTCAGCGAAGGTCGCACGGGCGCTCCCCGTGCCATTTCCATGTCTACCGTGTACAGCCGATAGAGTGGGCGCCGCCGGCGCGGGTGATAACCCGCTCTCACGAGATCGCCCAGATGGGCTGCGCCGGGTCGCAAACCCACACTCAACGGAAGAGATTTCGCATGTCCTTTGACTACAAGGTTGCCGACCTGGGCCTCGCCGAGGCCGGCCGTCACCAGATTCGTCTTGCCGAGCACGAGATGCCGGGCCTCATGAGCCTGCGCGAGGAGTTCGGCGCCAGCCAGCCCCTCAAGGGCGCCCGCATCGCCGGCTCGCTGCACATGACCGTGCAGACCGCCGTCCTCATCGAGACGCTCACCGCGCTCGGTGCCGAGGTCCGTTGGGCCTCCTGCAACATCTACTCCACGCAGGACGAGGCCGCCGCGGCCGTCGTCGTCGGGCCCGAGGGCACCGTCGAGGACCCGCAGGGTGTGCCGGTCTACGCCTGGAAGGGCGAGACCCTCCCGGAGTACTGGGACTGCACCGAGCAGATCCTCACCTGGCCCGGCGGCCAGGGCGCCAACATGATCCTCGACGACGGTGGCGACGCCACGATGCTCGTCCACAAGGGTCGCGAGTGGGAGGCAGCCGGTCAGGTGCCGCCCACCGACGAGAAGGACTCCGAGGAGGTCGGCGTCTTCAAGGAGCTCGTCCGTCGCACCCTCGGCCAGGACCCCCAGAAGTGGACCAAGGTCTCCACCGAGATCAAGGGCGTCACCGAGGAGACCACGACCGGCGTGCTGCGCCTCTACGAGCTTGCCCGCGACGGCAACCTCCTCTTCCCGGCGATCAACGTCAACGACTCGGTCACCAAGTCGAAGTTCGACAACAAGTACGGCTGCCGCCACTCCGTCATCGACGGTCTCAACCGCGCCACCGACGTCCTCATCGCCGGCAAGGTCGCAGTCATCTGCGGCTACGGCGACGTGGGCAAGGGTTGCGCAGAGGCACTTCGGGGCCAGGGCGCTCGCGTCATCGTCACCGAGATCGACCCGATCTGCGCGCTCCAGGCCGCGATGGAGGGCTACCAGGTCGCCAAGCTCGAGAGCGTCATCGACATCGCCGACATCTTCGTCACGACGACCGGCAACTTCAACATCATCACCGCCGAGCACATGCAGCAGATGAAGAACAAGGCGATCGTCGCCAACATCGGCCACTTCGACAACGAGATCGACATCGCCGGTCTGGCCAAGGTCCCCGGCATCGTCAAGACCGAGATCAAGCCCCAGGTCCACGAGTGGACGTTCTCCGGTGGCACCTCGATCATCGTGCTGTCCGAGGGTCGCCTGTTCAACCTCGGCAACGCGACGGGTCACCCGTCCTTCGTCATGTCGAACTCGTTCGCGAACCAGACGATCGCCCAGATCGAGCTGTTCACGAAGACGACCGACTACGACAAGCAGGTCTACGTCCTCCCGAAGCACCTCGACGAGAAGGTCGCGCGTCTGCACCTCGCCGCCATCGGGGTCGAGCTCACCGAGCTCACCAAGGAGCAGGCCGAGTACATCGGCGTCGACGTCGCCGGTCCCTACAAGTCGGACCACTACCGCTACTGAGTTCTCTCACAACGCCATCCGGTATGCCGCCCGCTCACCTTGAGCGGGCGGCATACCGCATTTCTGGGGGCTGGGTTTTCGGTGCGACGTGGTTGAGCATCGGACAGGATGGAGAACATGGCCCTGACTGCGGACAACACCCGCGGGCGTCAGCGCGGGGTGCTTAGGGTGGCCCAGCCGGGAGGGCATGCTCACCGGACAGCCGCCGGCTTGCCCTCACTGGCGCACCAGCCGGATGTGTATCGGTCGGTGATGGAGGGCTATGCACGACGTGGCGATCCTGATGCGGGGGTGCAGTTGGCGCGGGTAGTCGAGCAGACCCGCCAGGCCGGTGTGGCCATCGAGTGTGGTCAGATCATGCCCGGCTGGCGTTGCGTGGCGGCTGCGTATCTCGACTCCACGACGCCTCACGTCGTCGGTGAGATCCTGCGTCAGAACCGGATTCTCACGGCAGCGGTGGTGAGACCCATCCGCGATTCCGCTGCCAATTTGTCGGCTTGACGCCAAGCGCATCGGGGCCGTTGGTGCGGCCACCTAACGACCAGTCTGGTGCAGCGCCGGCCGGCTTGTTGTCCTCGTGACCGCTATTCAGGGAGCCAGAGACTGAGGCGTCCGACAGTGCTGCGGCGTTGCCAGTTGCACGCCGACGGCGGCGAGCTCGGTGCCGATGACCTCGGCCGAGCGCTGCGCGTCCGCGGCGGAGCGGCCTGCGCCGAGCGCCATGTTGCCGGGCATCTGCGTCGCCGGCGCACCGAAGCGGGCGACGAGGGCGCCACCCTCCTGGTCGACCGAGATCTGCAGCGGGATCTTGGTCGGCTGCGCGAGAGCCGCGGTCTGCAGACCGTTGGACAAGGTGGCGACCTGGGCGGGGTCGCCGATGTTGTCGTCGTTGTTGCGGGTCGTGTAGTAGATGACGCCGCCGGGCTGGTACTTCGCGATGGCCTGGGCGGGGGTGTCGACGCCGAAGAGCCGCTGGTTGGTGGCCTTGGCCGTGGCGCTCACCGTGTTGGCGTCGCGACCGGCCACCTCGATGACGAAGAGCTGGCCGACCTTCTGCTCCAGCGTCATGTGGTTCATCTGGCTGATGATCTTGCCGCGGTAGGGCGCGTCGCCGGAGTTGCCCGGATCGCCGCTCGCGGATGGACCGAACGCCGCCGCCATCGCCACGGTGACGCCGATGGCAGGCAGTTGGACCAAGGTCCGCTTGCGACGAGTAGTGAATGCTGGCCGATCGAACATGAGGCACCTCCGGGCTCGCGTACCCCCAGGGAGGGGAACGAAATCGACACTAGGCCCGACGCTGCGCGTTGGGAAGCCCCGGCCGCGGCCTATTTTGTGGAAAAAATATGCGGAGCGGCTTCGGCACTAGTCTCGGAGGGTGAAGATCCAGGAGCTCGACTACGGCGACACGCCCTGGGGCGTCATCAGCCTTCGCCGGCGCTGGGACCGCATCACGGAGCGAGACGTGCACGAGGTCAAGCTGGGGGACGACTTCCTCATGTCCAGCCAATTCACCACTGGCGAGCGGGAATTGGCGCGGATCGGTCTTGCGGCCGTGACCGAGTCGGCCGGCTCGTCGCTCACGGTCCTCGTCGGCGGGCTCGGGCTCGGCTACACCGCGCTGGCCGCTCTCGAGGACGAGCGCGTCGCCGAGCTGACCGTGATCGAAGCCCTGCCGATGGTCATCTCCTGGCACGTGCGCGATCTGCTGCCCGACACCGAGGGGATGGCCGCCGACCCGCGGGTCCGCCTCGTGCCCGACGACTTCTTCGACGTGGTGCGGGCCGGCCGCGCCGACCGGACCTACGACGCCGTGCTCGTCGACATCGACCACGCGCCCGACTGGCTGTTGCGCGACGACCACGGTGACCTCTACACGGTCGAGGGCTTTGCCCGGGTGGGCGCGATGCTCACCGATGACGGCGTCTTCGCGCTGTGGTCCGACGAACCGCCCGAGCCCGAGGTCGTGCGGCGCATGGGCGAGGCGTTCGAGCACGCCGATGCCCACGTGGTCCCGTTCCCCAACCCGATCACCGGCGGCGAGTCGACCAACACCGTCTATCTGGCAGTCCGCCCGCGCCGCTGAGCCGCCCGGTGGCGAGGTCAACGTTCATCCCGGTTCTTGGCCCCCAATCTCATCGCGATCTCTCCGCGGCGCAGGCACTCGGTCCGCACCTCGCTCTCGGTCACGTCCAAGAGTTGTGCAAGGACGCCTTCGCCGTCATAGACCGTTTCAAGCAGGTCTGCGTAAGCGGCGGCATCCGCCTCGAGTCCCACGTGCTTCGCCAATGCCACGATGTCTGGCACGTCCTGCGGACGCATCGAGACCAGCTTCATGGCAAGCAGGTGATCGTGCGGCGCCCAGTGAACCGTGAGGCCTGGTCGCGTCGGAGGATTGGTCGCTGAGGGCGGCCTGGGTGGTACCCATGGCCGGGCATTGTCGTTGAGCCATGAAGGCGGAATGCCTTCCTCCGCCGCGAGCAGCCGAGCCTCATCCAAGACATCGCGACTCGAAGCCAACGCGTCGATGTCGATCGTCCGGCGCGCGTCGTGCACGGTGACCGCAATGGCAGCGCCACCCACCACATAGATGCTGCCGGGAATTCCACGCTTCTGGAGTCGCGCGTCCAAGAGCCCGAGTAAGCGTTCGATGTCGCTTCGCTCGAACTCGACGATGCTCACGCCGTCACCAGGTCACGTTCGGCGGCGTAGATGCCGTGCTCGGCCAGCCAGTCCGGAGTCGCCGCACGGACCGCTGACTCATCAAGCAGGAGGCTCGGCAGAACCCATTCGTCGCGTTCGTCGAGGTGCTTGTCCTGCGTCCGTGTCCACTCGGGTGGCTGGAGGCCGGCCGCCTCGAACTCTTGCTCTGTCAGCGCAGCCAGCAGCGCGTCCCACTTGCGGTCGCCCGTCGTGCGAGGTGTCGTCGACCAGGCAGTGCTTGCCTTATCTCGAGCAACGAGAAGTTCGCGCAGGTGGTCCCGGCCCTGAAGCGTCAGCTTGAGTGCCCAGAGCGTGTCGCCCTGGCGGAGGGCACGTCGGATCTCGCGGGTGGCGGACTGCGGAGTCATCCAGCCTCCTTCGCGCGCGGACCTCAGGCTGGCCGCAAGCCGCAACGCGCGCAGGTAGAAAGCCGCTGACGGGACGGTCTTCCCGGCGAGGTACGTGCTGAAGCGAGAAGCAGACGTCTCCAGCGCAGCCGCGAACTCGGACTGCCTCAGTCCACTGGCAGCGAGTGCGTCGCGCAGCCCGTCGATGACGGCCAGGTTGTCTTCGTTCACGAGAAAAGGTTATCAGATCTGATAATCAATGGTTTCCGGGCTTGACCTTGATCGGTGGACAGCCGACGTCGTCGCCGGGAGGGTGAAGGCATGGACACGTCCGCGTACCTGAAGGCTGTTGTCGAGCAGACGAACACGTTCGCCGAGTGGGTGGACGGCAGTGACCCTGCTGCCCCGGTGCCGACCTGCCCGAAGTGGACCCTTGCCGATCTGGTCGACCACGTCGCCGCGACCCAGCGGATGGTCGCCATGCTCGTGGGCGATCGGATGACCGAACCGACCGATGCGTTCGCGCGCTACGTGCCGGCGCCGACGGACTCGACCCAATGGGGCGATTGGCTGAATGACGGTGCGGCACAGGCGAAGCAGGCCGTCGACTCAGCAACCGACGACACTCCCGTGTGGGATCCGTCCGGCGCTGACGCCGGTGTGCCGTTCTGGTCGCGTCGGCTGTTCGGTGAGATTTCCGTCCATCGCGCTGACGCTGCGGCGACCCTCGGAAAGGACTACGAACTGGCTCCGCACCAAGCCGTTGAGGCCATCGACGACTGGCTCGACACGCTGACGTCCCGCGGCTACTGGGAGCACCGTGCGGACTTCGCCGAGGCGATGCGCGGCGACGGACAGACCCTCCACTTCCATGCGACCGATGCGTCGGGGGAGTGGCTGGCCCGCCGCGAGCCCGACGAGGTCGTCCTCGAGCGCACGCACTCGGAGGCCGACGTCGAGCTCCGCGGTCCCGCCTCAGACCTCCTACTCGTCCTCAGTCGCCGCCGCCCGCTGGCCACCGCTCCCACCCTGGAGATCCAGGGCGACCAGTCCCTGCTCGACCGGTGGATCGACCACATGAACTGGGTCAGCGACTGAGCGCGCGGACACCAGACCACAGACAAAGACGGGGTATGCCGGGAACTCGCGTTCCGGCATACCCCGTCCTTGTCGTTGGGTTCAGGGGACCTCTTGCCGGTGGGGCGCGGCTGCCGCGAGCACGTCGTCGAGCAGGACATCCGCGGCCAGCGCCTCGTCGGGCACTGGTTCGTCGCCCAGCGGAACCTCGTCGAGCACGGCCGCCAGGGCGGGATCGGCCGCCGCAACAGCTGTGGGCCAGGCGGGCGGAACGGAGGCCGACTGCCGGATGTGGATGTCGATGATCGGCGACAGGGGTTCGGTCGCAGGCTCCGCCGCCGCAGGACGCGCGGGCTCTGCCGCTACAGGGCTGGCGAGGTCGTCGGTCGGCTGCTCGCCCAGCCCCAGCCCGACGTTGAGGAAGTCCTCGCCGAACGGGGTCAACCGAAGGCTGCGGCGCGAGACCTTGGCGCGACGGTTGGCGTGCAGGTGGGCGAGGACGTCGGGCTGGGCCTCGAGCACGGAGTACTGCACGGGGTCGCGCAGGACCTCATTGCTGATCCTCGAGCAGGCCCAAGCGCTCGAGGTTGTGGAGGTAGGACGGGACGCGTGCGACGTAGCGTGCTCCAGCCATCGCGCCCACCATGTTGAGGCCACGCGCAAGGGGGCTCGCGGCCGATGCGCCCAGTCCACCGGGTCGCACATCGACGATGGGTTGCGCTCCCTGGCGCAGCAGGAGGAGAAGGATGCGCAGCTCGTCGGGCGCCAACTGCTTGACGATGGTCAGGTAGGCCGGGTGCGGCGTGTCGCGGTCATGCACGTCACGCGATCGCTGCAGCAACCGTCGCGCATGATCCCGAACGGCGTCGTCGTCCTCAACCCGTGTGGGCGCACCCGCCGCCGAAGAGCTCGCGGCCCCACCCGGGCGGGCACGACGGGCGCGATGGCGTCGACCGCGCCGAGAACGGCGTTGACGATGGGGTTCGACTCACCCGCACGCCGGACCCACGTGTCACCGTCGCCCATCACCGCGTGGGTGATCGACGCAGTGGCCGCGCGGAAGTCCTCGATCAGCTCGGGTGCCTGCGCGGGTTCCGCGATGGCGGCGACGATCCGGCGGGCGGCCCGCAGGCCACCCACCGCAGCCCAGGCGCTCAGGCGGATCGACGAGTCGGCGGCCACCTTGACCAGCCCGGTGATGTCTTCGGCCGAGAGGGCCACATCCTCCGGAGCCTGCCCGCGACGGACCGAACCGTTCTCGGGGCGGACCGAACCGTTCCGTAGACCGAACCCTTCTCAGGTCGGCTCTCTGCTGTGGTCATGATGCTCCCGTTCCGAAGATGAAGAGGTGGGCGAGTCCACCGGCGAACCCGAGGATGGCGCCGTGCGCATAGAGCAGCCACTCGTCGTCCTTGAACGCGGAGCGCAGCATCTCGACGAAGTCCTGGGGCGGCAGCTCGCGCGTCTTCTGCGCGAACATCACGCGGATGGCCTCACCCTGCCGTCGCGCGAACTCTGGATCGCGGAAGGGCTCGATCGTGTGGGTGGCCGACTCGGCAGCGACGCCAGCCTTGATGGCGTCGAACTCCTTGGCGCCCACCGCTACCCGGAGCAGGTGCCGCGACGCTCCAGCAGCGTTGTCGATGGCCGGCCCCATGGCGTCGACGAGCATCTGCCGCGTGCGGTCGCCCCTCGGCCCGTGCAGCAGGAAGTCGCCGATGTTCTGCAGGGTGATGACGTCCTCGCTGATGATGCGGGCGTAGACGTCGGCCACCTCGCCCTGCCGTCGCAGGAACAGGCCCTGCCACCGCATGCCCAGCACCCGGCGCTCCTCGACCGGCTCGAAGATGATCGACATGCCGAGCTTGTTGGTGGTCCAGCCGACGAGCACGCCCATCAGGGGCAGCAACCACCACTGGTGGAAGAAGTGGTCGACGAGCGCGACCGGGATGCCCAGGAGGAACCCGAAGAGGAGCCCGAAGTCGACCATGAGCTTGAGCTCGCGCTTGCCGATCTCGTTGAAGATGCGGTTGACGAGAGCCGGGTTGCGGCGGAAGTGCTCGATGACCATGACCTTGGGGTCGAGCAACTGGTCGATGTTGTCGCCGATCTCGCGGGTGATGGTGCGCACGATCGTCGGCAGCTGCTCCCGCACGCGCTCGATCACCGTGGCCCGCACGCGTGGGGGCAGGTTGGCTCCACAGCCCCGGGTGCTGACTGCTCATCACGCTGTCGACGATGCTCGGGATCTTGGGCGCCATGATCGTGGCGATGTGGTCGGCGATCGCGGGCGGGTCGAGGTGCTCGTAGAAGTCGCGCGCGGTGCCGATCTTGGCGATGGCCTTGTCGACGGCGATCGACCCCATCTTGGCCGCCCGCGCCGGCACGATCCCCTGCCAGCCGAGCACTCCGTGGAGCAGCCCCGGGATCTCCTGCACCTTGTGCGGCATCAGGCGGGTGATCTCGGCGAGTCGCGGCACGCGCACCCCGTGCAGGGCGACGGGTTGGAACAGCATGATCAGGCCGGACCAGTTGATGAGCCAGCCGATGGCGCCGGTGAAGAGCGGAATGGTCGCAAAAGCCACCCACTCGTTGTCCAACACACCCGACATACCCACTGGACTCCCTTGTCCGCTCGCCTGGGTGAAACCTATAGATACGGCGAGTAGCCTGCCCGAGTTTCCCGCCCAGAGAGACGCGATTCACGTCCCCGGCGCGGTCACGTGCCCACCGCGACCACAGACAAAGGCCGGGTATGCCGGGAGGCGAGCTCCCGGCATACCCGAACTTGTCGTCACTCACCGACGACGGCCTGTTCGCACTGTGGCCGACGATGGAGCCAACGGACTCCAGGCGGGGGTGAAGGCGCTATGGCCCCGTGGTACGGCTGCCCACTGGTGCCGGTTGGTGTTTCCCGTGGCCCGCTTTCAGGTCGACGGATTCCCGTGGAGCCGTTCCCGTGGCCCATTCGGATGACTTGCCCGAATTGTGGCTGCGGAAACGCGGTCCGTCCCTACCCTGCGAAGAGAGCGGCAGCCCCTGGCGGAAAGGCAAAAGGGACCCGTGGGAATCAGCCGAGAATGTGAGTGAGATCTCATGGTACGACGCCGAATTGCGCTGCTTGCAGCGTTGACGCTGGGTCTGGGAACAGCGCAGGGGATGACCGGAGCGGATGCGGGCCCCCTTGACCTGACCGTGACGAGCACCGAAAACGGGGTGACGGTCAGCCAACTCGCATCGACTCTCGGTGGATCCGGGGTGACGGTGAGCAACGTCGCCTACACCGGTGCGGCCAACGCCGCCGGAACCTTCACGGGGGGTGCCTCCGCTGTCGGTTTCGACTCCGGGATCGTCCTGTCCAGCGGGAGCGTGCAGTCCGACGCCGCCCACAGCGAACCTGCGGTCGCGGCGTCGAGGGACCCAACACCTGCGACGGCAACACCACCGACAACAACGCAGTGGGCGACTCCGACCTCGACACGTTGTCAGGTGTGACCACGTATGACGCGAGTGTCCTCCAGTTCGACTTCGTCCCGGTGGCCAACACGATCGACTTCAAATACGTGTTCTCCTCCGACGAGTACCCGGAGTACGCGAACAGCTCCTACAACGACACCTTCGCCTTCTTCGTCAATGGGACGAACTGCGCGCTGGTCCCGGGGACCACGGACCCGGTGTCCGTCAACACGATCAACGGCGGGAATCCGTTGGGGACAGGCGCGGTGCACCCCGAGTTCTACGTCGACAACCACTACGACCCGGCCGCTTCGAGTCCGCTGGGCACCGAGATGGACGGTCTCACGACGATCCTGACCTGCCACGCGAACGTCACGGCGGGCGGGACCAACCACATGAAGCTCGCCATCGCCGACGGCAGCGACGACATCTTGGACTCCAACGTCTTCCTCGCGGCCGACAGCCTGGTGAGTGGCACCCAGATCAGCACGTCGCTCAGCGGCGGCGGGCAGACTGGATCCTCGATCACCGTCCCGGCCGGTACCGCAGTCACCGACACGGCGACCCTCTCCGGGACGAACGTCGCCTCGGCCTCGGGCACCGTGACGTATGCCGCGTACTCCGACACCGCTTGCACGGCCGGCGCCGTCTCGGCGGGCACCAAGACCGTGACGGCGGGCGTGGTCCAGGCGTCAGACCCCCTGACCCTGGCCGCCGGCCTCTGGTACTGGAAGGCCTCCTACAGTGGCGACACATCGCACACGCCGGTCAGTGCGTGCGATGAAGTCCTCACCGTCACCGCCGTCGCGGTGAATCACCCGCCCACTGCGACCGGCGCCAGCGGCACGGTGCAGTACAGCGACCCGATCAGCCCTCTCACGATCACCGCGTCCGACACCGACGGTGATCCGGTGACGATCGGTGCCACCGGCCTCCCGAGCGCACTGAGCCTGACTGACCACGCCAACGGCACTGCGACCGTGTCCGGCCTGGCCCAGGCTGTGCCCGGGGCCTACCCGGTGACGTACACGGCCACCGACTCGCACACCGCTACGGGCACCTCGTCCGGGACGGTCACCATCACCCGCGAGGCCTGTGTCCTCACGGTTCCCGTCACAGTCCAGGGCGTGGAGGGATCAGCCACGACTGTCATGGCGACCCTGGGCGAGGACGACGCGACCCTGGGCGACCGAAGCAACAAGTCGGTCATGTTCACCGCCATCGACGCCGGCGGTGCGACAGCAGGAACGTGGACAGTGCTCACTGACGCTGGCGGTGTCGCCACCCTCAACGCCTCACTCCCAACGGGGGTGTACGCGGTGACGGCCGACTTTGCCGGCGACACGTACTACTCGCCCTGCATGTCGGACACCTCGGTCGTGACCGTCAGCCCGGCCGCCGGCGCGAAGGTCACGGGTGGCGGCTGGGTCACAGCCCCGGGTCGCTCCTCGTTCGGCTTCAACGCCATGCCGGCCGCGGGCGGATTCGGTGGACAGTTCCAGCTGCGGGCGCCCAACAAGGGCACGTTCCACGCCAACACGGTCTCGTCACTGACCGTGTCGGGGAAGACGGCCACGTGGTCCGGGTCGGGCAGCTGGAAGGGGACGAGTGGTTACACCTTCACGGCCGTTGTCGTCGACAACGGCACCCCGGGCAAGGGCAAGGACACGATCTCCATCGTCGTCCGCAGCGCTGCCGGAGCTGTCGTCTACAGCACGGGTGGCCAGCTGACCCTGAAGGGCGGCAACATCACCGTCCACAAGTGAGGTGAGCTGACCCGACCACAGACACAGACCGGGTATGCCGGGAACTCGCGTTCCGGCATACCCGGTCCTTGTCGTTCTGTCGCCGAAGGCGAAGGCGAAGGCGAAGGCTTCACCGCGCCGGCGGCGCCTCCACGGACTTTGTGGTCCTGGAACCGCGTTGGTGCTTGGACTCCTGATAGTCCGCGACCCAGTTTTTCGAGCTCAACCACATGCCGTTGTCCAACTTCTGCGCTCGTAGGCGCCCACGCTCAGCCGCTGCGCGTAGGGCGGTGATGGTGATGCCTGCCTTGTCGTCGACCAGGCTCGCCAAGGGAACGAGTTGTGCCGGGCCTGCGACTGCGGGCACGACGAATTTGTAGAGGTTGTTGGTGATCGCGCGCGCGATGTGTTCGCCCAGAGGCCCGTAGTCGCCCTTGTCAGCCCTGCGCATTGAGTCGAGGTACTTCGTGCGCTCGTTCTTGAACACGATGGCAGGTGGGTAGCCCAGCCGCACCAAGATCAGGTTCAGCAGGAGTCGGCCCGAGCGGCCGTTGCCGTCGAGGTACGGGTGAATCCTCTCGAAGTCGTTGTGCAGTTTTGCGAGACGCTCGGGAAAGGCGGCCTCGGACACGTGCCGGAGCCTGTTCACGTCAGCGACCCAATCGGTCATCCGGTGATCGACCTCTGGGAATGGCGGAGGGGTCATCCCCTCTGGAAAAGGCTGGATGTCGTGCTGCCGCCAGTTACCAGGCGCCTCTGCTGGTGTCGCGTGCTGGTGGGGGGCCACGTTCCAGACCGGCATCATCGCCTCGTAGTGGACGGTGCGTACCTCTTGGACGTTGAGGAGGTCCCCTGTCGTCCACTCGCCTGGCTCCAGAGCTTGACCGTAGACCCACTTCGCTGCGGCGCCATAGCCAAGGACCTCCATGTACTCGGTGAGTTCCTTGGCGCCCACAGTCCGGCCCTCGTCGAGGAGCTTGCGAACCTCGTTGAGAATCAGAGTGTTGCCTTCCAACGCGGTGGAGTGGTGAGCCTCCTGATGCCAGAGCTCGGCCCAGATCTCCTCGGCTTCAGCTGGCCTGGGTAGTCCGCCGTAGCGTGTTCGCAGGTCTTTGATCGCCTCTTCAAGGCGGTCGTAGATTGCTTGGCGTGAGGGGCGTCCGCGAGTCATGAGTGCCCTCCCTTCGATCTGGCTGATATGGCAACGGTGAAACTTGTTGAGCTAAGGCGCAACTTAATCAAACACATCAACTTGAAAGAGCGTAGCGGAAGTTGTTGTGTCAGGCGGCAAAAATATGAGACGCGACAACTTGCGATGAAGGCCATGAGCGCCCACCCAGCGCCGGCCGCTTGACCGGGCGGCAAACGAGAAGACCGGGTATGCCGGGAACTCGCGTTCCGGCATACCCGGTCCTGTCGTTTCGGTCAGGGGACCGAAAGGTCACAGACCCTTGTAGCGCTCCCACCAGGTGAACGGCATCCGGTAGGACGTCGGGGTGTTGTCGGCCGAGTGGCTCGCGAGCCCGTTCTTGCCGATGTAGTAGTCGCAGACCTGGTCGCGGGCGACGTGGCCGCCGTCCTTCTGCCAGATGTCCGGGTCAGCGATCGCCACGGCGTGGATGTGATAGCTGAAACCCTGCGCGGGGGTGCGCAGCCAGGCCGCGAAGCCGACCGTGCGCAGCGCCTTGACCTGCTGCCAACGCTGGGTCTCGGACAGGCCCCCGACGGAGATGTCGACGACACCGCCACCGTCGTGGGTGCCGGCCGAGGCGCCGACGCCGCCGGGGTTGTAGCTGCCCTGGACGAGGCTGAAGTTCCAGCGGGGGAGCAGGTTGTCGGCCGCCTGGAGCATGTTCTTGGTGCGGGTGTTGACGCGCTTGCCGCCGTAGGAGTCGGTGGTGCTGCCCGCGGTGACCTTGTGGGCCACGGTGAAGCGGTTGACGCCGAGCTTGGTCAGCGAGGTGGGGCCCGGGAGGCCGTTGGCGTCGATGCCGCTGTAGCCGAGCCTGCGCTGCCAGGTCGTGTAGGAGCTCGTCGTGCCGTTGCCGTACCAACCATCGGCCGTCGTGGCGATGCCCTTGGCCTTGAGCGCGGACTGGACGCGGATCGTCGACGTGTTGTCGGACAGGCCCGCCTTCTGGCCGCAGCGCGGCTCGACCTGGGCGGCCGCGAGGACGCGGGCCATGTCGACGGTCGGCAGGGCCGTGGCGGCGGTGGTGACAGTGCTGGCGGTGGGCGTCGCGGCGGTCGACGGTGCGGCGGCGACGACGCCGAACGCGAGGGCGCTCACGGCGGCGACCGCGAGTGGTGCCGCGACAGCCGGTCGGCGGCTGATCTTTCGGTGCTTCATGGTTTTCCCCTCCATGGATGTGGGCCTGCCCGATGTCTCGAGCCTCACGCCGGGTGGCGTGCCCAGGGCCGAACGTAGGTCCGCCTCGCGGTCCCTGACCATGGGGAGGACTCCCCGCAGGCCAAGGTGGACGGCCCACGCACCTCGCTGTGGGATCATGAGGAATCGGCGCGGGGACAGCGCCACATCACTTGTGCCACACGAAGGAGTGACCGTGAAGGGTCGCGTGCTCGTCGTTGATGACGATCTCGCTCTCGCGGAGATGCTGGGCATCGTGCTGCGCAATGAGGGCCTCGAAGTTGACCATGTCGCCGACGGCTCGGGAGCGCTCGCCGTGTTCCGCGAGACGCGCCCCGATGTCGTCCTCCTCGACGTCATGCTTCCGGGGATTGACGGACTTGAGGTATGCCGTCGCATCCGTGCCGAGTCCGGCGTCCCGATCGTGATGCTCACCGCTCGCACCGACACCATCGACGTCGTCGTGGGGCTCGAGTCCGGCGCCGACGACTATGTCGTCAAGCCGTTCAAGCCGCAGGAGCTCATCGCCCGCGTCCGCGCCCGACTGCGTCGCGGTGACGACGTCGAGCCCGAGCGCCTCACCATCGGCGACCTCGTCATCGACGTCGCCGGTCACTCGGTCAAGCGCGAGGGCGAGTCCCTCAGCCTGACGCCGCTCGAGTTCGACCTGTTGGTGGCCCTGGCCCGCAAGCCGTGGCAGGTCTTCACCCGTGAGGTGCTGCTGGAGCAGGTGTGGGGCTACCGCCACGCCGGCGACACGCGCCTCGTCAACGTCCACGTCCAGCGGTTGCGCTCCAAGATCGAGAAGGACCCGGAGCGGCCCGAGATCGTCGTCACGGTGCGTGGCGTGGGCTACCGGGCGGGGCCGGCCTGACCATGGCGGCAACGCCGACCAAGACGTCGGTCGCGTCAGGGGCCACCTCGTCGCCCACGTTGGCTCGGCAGGTCCAGCACGTCGGTGGACAGGCCATGAGCGGCCTGGGGCGAGTGGGTCGGGTCGTCGTCGCCGCCACTCGGGCCCTCACCAGGACGTGGCGGCGCTCGCTGCAGTTCCGCGTCGTCACCACCACGGTCATCCTCGGCCTCGTCGTCGTCTCCCTGCTCGGGTCCTACCTCTACAACGAGATCGCGACCGGCCTCGAGAACGACAAGATCCAGACGAGCGAGTACGAAGCCCAAGGCCTCACTGCCACCGCCCAGAAGCAGTGGGAGAACACCACCGCGACGAAACCCAGGAACTCAACCAGGTGGCCCAGGACATCATGGGCTCGACGCTGAGGCCCCCGGGTCCCGAGCCGTCGCGCTACGTCGTCATGCTCCGTGGGGTCAAGAACACCGAACCCACCGCAGCTCAACGCGCTCGAGTCCAACAAGCTCGGCCTGTCGTCCATCACCAAGGACATCCGCGAGAAGGTTGCCGCCGACCCGACCCACCAGCAGAAGATGGTGGGCGACGTCATCCTCGATGGCAAGCAGGTGCCTGCGGTCTTCATCGGGACCGGTGTCGATGTGCCGACGGCCGGCCGCTACGACCTCTACTACATCTATCCGATGACGCAGGAACTCCGGACGATGAGCCTGATCTCCACGGCGTTCGGCATCGCCGGGCTGATCCTCACCTTCCTCGTCGGTGCCGTCGCCTGGGTCGTCACCAAGCAGGTCGTCTCGCCCGTGCGACGCGCCGCCGAGGTCGTCGAAGCGCCTCGCCTCGGGCAAGCTCAACGAACGTATGGCCGTCGCGCGGCGAGGACGACCTCGCCCTGCTCGGCACGTCGTTCAACGCGATGGCCGACAGCCTCCAGGCGCAGATCCGCCAGCTCGAAGGACTGAGCCGGGTGCAGCAGCGCTTCGTCTCCGACGTCTCGCACGAGCTGCGCACCCCGCTGACGACGATTCGCATGGCCGGCGACCTCCTCTATGACTCGCGCACCGACTTCGACCCCATCGTGGGCCGTTCGGCCGAGTTGCTCCAGGGTGAACTCGACCGCTTCGAGCTGCTGCTGTCCGACCTGCTCGAGATCAGCCGCTTCGACGCCGGCGCCGCGGCCCTCGACCTCGCCCCTGTCGACCTGCGCGGCACGGTGGCGGGGGTCGTCGCTGCGGCCCAGCCCCTCGCGGACCGGCGGGGCTCGACGATCGAGGTCATCGCATTCGGGGCCGGTCCAGGCCGAGGTCGACGAGCGCCGGGTCGAGCGCATCCTGCGCAACCTCGTCGTCAACGCCATCGAGCACGGCGACGGCAAACCCATCACCGTGCACCTTGCGCGACGGCGATGGTGCCGTGGCCGTCGTCGTCGAGGACCACGGGGTCGGGCTGCGCGCGGGTGAGGCCGCGATGGTCTTCACCCGTTTCTGGCGGGCGGACCCGGCGCGTGCCCGCACCACCGGAGGCACGGGTCTTGGCCTGGCCATCGCCCTCGAGGACGCTCGCCTGCACAGCGGCTGGCTCCAGGCGTGGGGCGAGCCCGGAGTGGGAGCTCGTTTCAGGCTCACCCTTCCGCAAAGGTCCGGTGAGTCCCTGACGTCGTCACCGCTGGCCCTGTCGCCCGGGGAGCGGTCGTGAGATCCGTTGCGCGACAGGCACTTTCAGGCGACGGGTCCTTCAGTCGTCCGGTCGTTCGGCACCGGTCGCGCGCGTGTCCTCCTCGCCATCCTGCTCACAGTGATGAGCACGCGTCCTGGCGGGCTGCAGCAGCGTCGGCAGGGCCAGAGATGCGGAGCCCGGTCTCGAGGTGCGGGGTGGCGATCCCGAGCCCGTGCGCGCCATCTATCCGGGGCCCGTCGATCGGCGCGACCCAGCAGCAGATCGTCGCCGGCTTCGTCCGCGCCGGTGCCGCGAGTGACGGCAACTTCGAGACGGCTCGCAGCTTCCTCACCCCCGAAGCTGCCAAGTCGTGGGTCGCCGAGGGTGAGATCGTCCTCTACTCGACGACCACTCCTCTCGTCGTCACACCGCAGGCGCCCAATGCCGCCGTGCTCCAGGGTGGAGTCGAGGGAACCATCGGCACCGACGGTCGCTACATCAACGCGGCGCCGACGGCGAGTCGCACGCGTCACCTTCGAGTTCGTCCGCATCAACAATGAGTGGCGCATCAGCAAACTGCCCAAGGAGTTCGGTCGCTGGATCACCACCTCCGACCTCGGGCGCCTCCTCAAGCCCTACACCCTCCACTACCTCGCCGCCGACCGTCGGGCACTCGTCCCCGACCAACGGTGGTTCCCTCGCGACCACTTGGCCACGCGACTGGCGCGGGCCCAACTGGCCGACCCACCGGCATACCTCGGCAGTGCGGTGCGCAACGACATCCCGCGCGGTTCTCGTCTCACGGCCGACTCGGTCTCGGTCACCGACGGAATCGCGCGGGTCGAGATCACCGGACGGGTCCCCACCGACCGGACGCAACGCGAGAACGTGTGGGCCCAGCTGGTGTCCACGCTGTTGCAGGACCCGAGCGTCCAGGGCGTGACCATCAGGGTCCAGGACGTCACCCTCGAACTGCCCGACGTCGACCTCCCCGTGCGCACCGTCGATCAGGTGGGTTTCCCGACCACACCCACGCAGGTTCCCGGTCGCCCCCTCGTGCGCCGCGGCGCCACCCTCTACGTCCTGCCCACCTCGAGCGCCGTCGATCGCGAACCGACCAAGTCGGGCCTCCCCGACATCCAGAGCACCTTCCACTCGCTCGCGCTGTCGGCCGACAGCAGCGAGATGACGGCGGTGGACCCCGATGGTCAGGGGATCTCGCGCTTCCACGACGAGACGCAGTACGAAATGCCGTTCTTCGGCACTGCGGTGGGGCACCCGTCCTACGACACCCGCGGCTACATCTGGGTCGGCGGCATCGGCATCGATGACGAATCCGCGCTCCGGCTGTGGACCTTCAACACCGCCGGCGACCCGGCCACGCAGCGCCAGCCGGCGGCCAAGCCGGTGGCTGCGGACTGGCTGGCCAAGCGTCGAGTCATCGAGGCCAAGCCGTCACCGCAGGGCGACCGGGTGCTCGTCCTCCACACGGCCGAGAACGGGACCGACGCCCGGATCGACGTTGCCGGGGTCGTCCGCACCGGTGCCGGGGAGCCGCAACGACTGGCCGAACCCCTGCGCCTCGGCGCCAACCTCGTCGAGCCGGTCGGCATCGTCTGGCTCTCCGACGTCACCGTCGCCACGCTCGCTCGCCGAGGCGGGGCCACCGAAAAGCGCCGCCCCTACGTCATCTCGATCGACGGTCAGGCGCAGGCGCTCACCGAGGTACCCAAGGGCACAGCGATCACCTCCACCGGGGGAGAGCGCGACATCCTCGTGACCACCACCGACGGCACCGTGCTCAGCCGGGCCGGACAGCAGTGGCTCTCGCTCGGCCGCGGCACCGACGTCGCCATCGCCGCCCGCTGAACCGTCCACAGGCGCTCGCTGGGTGACGCGCTGTCCACAGATCTCCTGGTGGCGCCTGTCGCCGTCCTCGGCCAGACGACAGGGTCGGGTGATGCTCTCGGAACTCGTCGACCTCGTGCTCCCGGCGTCGTGCGCGCTCTGCCACCGACCCATGGGGCCGTTGTGCCCGTCGTGTCGCCGTGCTGTCGACGACTGTCTCCATCCCTCGCCGCGCCTCGCGCTTCCCTCACCCCTCCCACCGGGTATGCCGTCGTGCTGGGTTTCCGGGGAGGCGAGCGGAGCGCTGCGCGCCGTCGTCACGGCATACAAGGATGAAAACCGACGGGACCTGCGCCGAACGCTCGGGGCGTGGCTGGCGCCGGCCTTGCGAGCAGCGCTGGGAGACAGCGCTTCTGCGCGCCAGGCGCTGCGCGGTCGAGGGCTGGTCGTCGTGCCGGTGCCGGGCTCGCCACGCGCCCGTCGACGACGCGGTGACGTGCCGCTCATGCCCCTGGTGACGTCGGCCGTGGCCGGATTCGGCGGACGCGTCGTCGTCGCCGACGTGCTGTCGGCGACGCGCGTGACCCGCGACCAGTCCACCCTCGACGCGGGGGAGCGGGCGAGCAATCTGGCCGGTGCCATGACGGTGCGGGCACGCCATCGGCTGATCCTCGAGGGAGCAGTCTGCGTCGTCGTCGACGACCTCGTGACGACGGGAGCGACCCTCACGGAGGCGGCGCGCGCCCTGCGCGAGGCGGGCGCTAGTGAGGTGTTCGCCGCGGCCATCGGGGCGACGCGCAAGCGCATGGACCCTGACAGGACATTCCCATGACCCTCCCCTTGAAAGGGGGTGCGGACAGGTCTAACGTCGGTGCATGAGACGCATCCTCCTTGGGAGGTGGTGCCGCCGCCCGTAGCCCTCGACAGGCAAAACGACAGGCACGCCCACCCGACATTTGGAGGACTAGTGGACATCGTCGTCACCGGACGCCACACAACCGTCTCGGACCGATTCAGGGAGCACATCGCGGAGAAGTTGGACAAGGTCCAGCAGCTCGCACCGCGGACGCGCCGAATCGAAGTGGTCATCAGCCACGAAGCGAACCGCCGCCAGGCCAAGGCGTGTGACCGCGTGGAGATCACGTGTCACATCAAGGGCCCGGTCGTGCGCGCTGAGGCATGCCAGGAGGACAAGTACGCCGCCCTCGACGTCGCCCTCGAGAAACTTCTCGAGCGCCTGCGTCGCAAGCACGACCGGACGGTGCGTCGTGGACGCCACGCCTCCGAGTCGGTTGCCAGCGCGACGGCCTTCGTCCCCGCAGAGACCGGTCCCGACGAAGCAGCAGAGTCCGATGACGTTGGCCCGTTTGGCGATTCGCCGATCGAGGTCCGCGAGAAGGTCCACATGTCCGCGCCGATGAGCCTCGAGCAGGCGCTGCGCGAGATGGAGCTCGTGGGGCACGACTTCTACCTCTTCCACGACACCGAGACCGACAAGGCGAGCGTCGTCTACCGCCGGCGCGGTTGGTCCTACGGCGTCCTCCACCTCGACCTCAATGGGCAGGTGCCGCACGCCTCCAGCGAGGGCGACGACGAGGGATATGACGAGCTCGAGGACCCCGGTCCTCCCGTCCAGGGCTCCGCCGCGGAGCGCGCCGAGGCGTCCTGACCCATCGGGCAAGGTGACATCTGTCTCCCTTGCTTTCGAGATAGTTCAAAGGCACTACCTGGACGGACTCACCGTGTCACTATGACTCGGTGAGTCCGTCCCCGCCAGAACAGGGTTCGCGGGCCTCCGCCTTGGGGGAGGCACGCGAACGAATCCGAATCGTCATCGCTGATGACCATGACCTTTACCGTCGAGGTATGCAGGCGGTGATCGGTCTCGAACCCGACCTCGAAATCGTCGCCGAAGCATCATCCGGTGGCGAGGCCGTCGAGAAGTGTTTCGAGTTCGATCCCGACGTCGTCCTTCTCGACGTCCGCATGCCCGGCAACAGTGGCATCGAGGCCTGCACGGCGATCAAGGAAAAAGCGCCGCGCACCAAGATCCTCATCCTGACCGCGTCCGACGACGAGTCCGACCTCTTCGCTGCCATCAAGGCTGGCGCGAGCGGTTATCTCCTCAAGGACCTGCCGACCGAGCAGATCGCCGAGTCGGTGCGCATGGCGCACAGCGGCCAGTCGATGATCCCGCCGCACATGGCCAGCCAGCTCATCGCCGAGTTCTCCCGACTGAGCAACGAGCCGCCCAAGGAAGCCACGGCCGGTCCGCGGCTCACCGAGCGCGAACTCGAAGTGCTCGGTCTCGTGGCACGCGGCAAGGCCAACAAGGAGATCGCGACTCAGCTGTTCATCAGCGAGAACACGGTCAAGAACCACGTGCGCAACATCCTTGAGAAGCTCCAGCTCCACTCGCGGGTCGAGGCGGCGCTGTATGCCATGCGGCGCAACCTGATCGAACCCGAAGCCTGATCCTCTCCCCGACTTCGGCCTGACGACGCGCGTCGCGTGTCGGGCACGTAGTGCGGGCAGCCATGATGGGGTCCATGCGACTCAGCACCGTGGCGGCCCGTCGGATCGCGCTCGCGGCACAGGGCTTCGGTGTCTCGAAGCCCGAGCCGTGGAGCGCGACCTCTCGGCATGTCCAGCGGGTCATCGACACGGTGGGCATCGTGCAGATCGACAGCGTCAACGTCGTCTCGCGCAGCCACTACCTGCCGTTCTACTCGCGGCTCGGGCCGCACGACAGCGCGCTCGTCGACCGGGCGCGCGATCGGGCACCGCGTCGCCTGGTCGAGTACTGGGCGCACGAGGCCTCGCTCATCCCGCCGTCGACCTGGCCACTGCTCGACTTCCGCATGCGCCGGGCTCATGACGAGTCCTGGGGTGGCATGCAGAGCGTCAAGCGCGAACACCCCGAACTCGTCGATGCCGTCCTGGTCGAGATCGCTGCCCGCGGTCCGCTCACGAGTCGTCAGCTCGAGGCCGCGCTGGCCCACGACCTGCCGCGCGACCGTGAGCAGTGGGGCTGGAACTGGTCGTTGGTGAAGTCCGCGCTCGAGCACCTCTTCTGGGCCGGCGAGGTCAGCTCGGCTGGCCGCAACAGCCAATTCGAACGCCGGTATGCCGTGCCCTCCCGCGTGCTGCCGCCGCACCTTCGCGAGCTGGCTGAGTCTTCCGATGCGCGTCCTTCGGATGAGGAGGCGTTCGTCGAGCTCATCCGCATTGCGGCCCGGGCCCATGGCGTCGGGACCGAGCAGTGCCTGCGCGACTACTTCCGGCTCAAGCCGCACCAGGCCGCGCCGGCCATTGCCTCGCTCGTGGAGGCGGGCGAGCTGGAACCGGTGACGATCGACGGATGGAAGCGGCCGGCATACCTGCATCCGAGCGCACGGCGACCACGTCGGATCTCGGCGCGCGCACTGCTGTCTCCGTTCGATTCCCTTGTGTGGCAACGTGATCGGACGTCCGCGCTGTTCGGGTTCGACTACCGGCTCGAGATCTATGTGCCCGAGGAGAAGCGGGTCTACGGCTACTACGTGTTGCCGTTCCTCCTCGGTGAGGACCTCGTGGCGCGCGTCGACCTCAAGGCCGATCGGGCCGGTGGGCGTTTGCTCGCGCGTCGGGTGACGTGGGAGCCGGGGCGCGGGGGAGTCGACGATGTGCGAGAACTGCACGAAGAACTCGAGTCCATGGCCAACTGGCTCGGCCTGCGTGAGGTCGAGGTCGCCGCGTGAGTTGGGTGCCGCGGCTCCCGACCTGGCGTATGCCGTCCGGTCCCGCAGGTGCCATCACGGACGTTCCGGGGTGCGCGTCGGGCACGCGACGGTCGTGGATGCGTCCCGCGGTGTGGCGACCGGAGTGACCGTGGTCGTGCCGCCCGATGTCGAGGCCCGGCCACTGCCTGCGGCGGCTCACGTCATCAACGGCTACGGCAAGTCCGTGGGGCTGATGCAGGTCGACGAGCTCGGCACGCTCGAGTCCGTCATCGCGATGTCGAGTGTGTTCGCTGCGCCCTCTGTCCAGGCGGCCATGTTGCGGCGGCGCCTCGACCTGGAACCCGACGTGGGCGGTGCCTCCGGTGGGCGATCGGTGAACCTCGTCGTCCTCGAGTGCAACGACGCCTTCGTCAACGATCCGCGCGAACACACCTGCGGTGAGGGCGAATTCGCTGACGGCACTCGCTGCGGCCAGCGACGGGCCGGTGGCGGAGGGGACGGTCGGCGCGGGCACGGGCATGAGGACGTTCGGGCTGGCCGGCGGATTCGGCACGGCGTCCCGCGTCATCGAGACGGCGGACGCGAACTACGTCTTGGGCGTCGCGCTCGTGAGCAACTTCGGAGTGTGGGGCGACCTGACCGTCGGGTCGGCCGCAGCTGGTGGCCAGTCGGCCGTCGAGGCGATCCTGGGTCGACGAGCCGGCGGGGTCGGTCGTCATCGTCGTTGCGACCGACGCACCCTTCGACAGCGCGACGCTGCGCCGGGTCGCCGTGCGAGCCCAGAACGGACTGGCCCGCACGGGCTGCGTGACGACCCACGGCAGCGGCGAACTCGTCCTCGCCTTCAGCACGACGACGACCTCTGTCCGGGAGCCCGATGTCGAGCTCCTCAACAGCGCCTTCCGTGCCGTCGCCGAAGCCGTCGAGGAGGCCGTCCTCAGCGGACTCGCCCACGCCGAACCGGTCACCGGCCGCGAAGGCCGACGCCTCCCCACCCTCCGCGAGCTCAATCCCCACCTCGCACTCCGTCCCGCAACCCACCCAATTCCCAGGGACGCTATGGCGCGTCGCCAACGCCGGATCGCGTGCTGTTCGGGCGAATGTGTTGCGTGCGGGGAACGGGTGGGTTAGGGACGCAGGAGTTCCCAGTGGTCGGCGGGGCCAACGGAGTCGTCCGGTGCGGTCGCGGCTGCCTCGTGGCCCCACTTGGTGAAGCCGACCGACTCGAGCACCGCATTGCTCGCCGCGTTGTCGGCAGCGGTCTCGGCGACGAGGCGTCGCAGTCCGACGCCGCCCTCTTCCTTGCTGGCGAAGGCGTGCTGGACCGCGAGACGGGCGGCGGTCTTGGCTGCGCCCCGCCCACGGGCGCTCGGGTGCAGGAAGTAGCCGAGCTCGGCAGTGTCGCCCTCGGCGATGTCGCCGTGATTCACGAACACGAGGGCGTCACCAAGCGCCTTGTCAGTCTCGGCGTCGGCGATGCACCAGCAGATGCTCGACCCGCGAGCCATGAAGAGACGGCGACGGATGAGCCAGTCGGCCCAGGTCTCGGGCGTCGGGATGGCCCGATGCGGGAGGAAGTGCGCGGGGTGATTCGGCGCCTCGACGGTCGCGACGTCGCTGTCGCGCCACGGGCGCAACCGGATCCCATCGGCCTCGAGGACCGGGGGAGTGATCCACGCGGTGCGCGGCTCCATGGCGTCGTCGCGCCCCAGGCTTCCGAACCAGGCGTCGACGAGCCCGCCCTCACCATGGGCGACGTGCTCGGGCAGGGTCGTGAGGAACTCGAAGCCTGCAGCCCGCGCCACGGCCCATGAGGCGAAGTTGCCGCGTCTCGGCGTACCAGTCGACGCGCTTGCCGCCGGCGTCGAACCAGTACTGGCAGACGAGCTTGAGCGCCCGGGCCATGAGGCCACGGCCACGGCCTTCGGGATGCAGCCCGTAGCCGATCTCGGCACGCCCCGCCGCGCGCGGACGCAGGTCGATCGAGCCGAGGAACTGTCCCTGCTCGTCACTGCTGTGGATGTCACCGACCTCTTCGATCGCCCAGCCCTGGGTGCCGCCCTCGTCCCAGCCCTTGGCGAGCTCGCCGATCCACTCACGACCCATCTCAGCCGTGTAGCCGCGCGGGACCGTGGTCCACCGCACGCTCGCGGGGTCGGTGCACTGCTCGACGATGCGCTCGACATCGTGCTCGCTGTGTGCGCGAAGGCGCACCACACCATCGGTGAGGATCGGGACGGAGTCCGGGAACGGCATACCCGAATGTCATCACGAATGGCCACGAGGCCCGGAACCGAATTACCACGACCCCCACGTTGGACTCCGATGGAGTGCCGTATCAGGTGCTGCCCGGCGCGCATGGCTCGACTACCCTTGGCAGGTCTCGTCGAGAGTCAACGAGGCAGTCGAGCGAGACAATGTAACGAGGAGTCCCACCCGTGGTGAAGATCGTCGAGAAGCTGCTGCGCGCCGGTGAAGGCCGGATCGTCAAGAAGCTCGAGAACGTCGCCGACCAGATCAACGCGATCGAAGAGGACTTCGTCGCGATGAGCGACGACGAGCTGCGCGGCATGACCGACGAGTTCCGCACTCGTCTGGCCGACGGCGAGACCCTCGACGAGATCCTCCCCGAGGCGTTCGCCGCGGTCCGTGAAGCGGGCAAGCGCACCCTCGGCAAGCGGCACTTCGACGTGCAGCTCATGGGTGGTGCCGCCCTGCACATGGGCAACGTCGCCGAGATGAAGACCGGTGAGGGCAAGACCCTCGTCGCGACCCTGCCGTCCTACCTCAACGCCATCGAGGGCAAGGGCGTCCACGTCATCACGGTCAACGACTACCTGGCCGAGTACCAGGCCGAGCTCATGGGCCGCGTCCACCGCGCCCTCGGCCTCGAGACCGGTTGCATCCTGGCCAACATGACGCCGGACCAGCGTCGGGCGGAGTACGCCAAGGACATCACGTACGGCACCAACAACGAGTTCGGCTTCGACTACCTGCGCGACAACATGGCGTGGTCGACCGACGAGCTCGTCCAGCGCGGCCACAACTTCGCGATCGTCGACGAGGTCGACTCGATCCTCATCGACGAGGCGCGCACGCCGCTCATCATCTCCGGCCCGGCCGACCAGCCGACCAAGTGGTACGGCGAGTTCGCCAAGGCCGTGATGCACCTCGAGCGCGGTGAGGGCGCCGACCAGATGCGCGGCATCGAGGCCCGTGGCGACTACGAGGTCGACGAGAAGAAGAAGACCGTCGGTGTCCTCGAGCCCGGCATCGAGAAGATCGAGGACTACCTCGGCATCGAGAACCTCTACGAGTCCTCGAACACCCCGCTCATCGGCTACCTCAACAACGCGATCAAGGCCAAGGAGCTCTTCACCCGCGACAAGGACTACGTCGTCATGGAGGGCGAGGTCCTCATCGTCGACGAGCACACCGGTCGCATCCTCAAGGGCCGCCGCTACAACGAGGGCATGCACCAGGCCATCGAGGCCAAGGAGGGCGTGACGATCCAGAACGAGAACCAGACTCTCGCGACGATCACGCTCCAGAACTACTTCCGCATGTACGACAAGCTCTCGGGCATGACGGGTACGGCCATGACCGAGGCCGCCGAGCTCAACTCGATCTACAAGCTCGGTGTCGTGCCGATCCGCACCAACCGCCCCATGGTTCGCAAGGACCAGGCCGACCTCGTCTACCGCACCGAAGAGGCGAAGTATGCCGCGGTCGTCGACGACATTGCCGAGCGCCACGAGCAGGGCCAGCCCGTCCTCGTCGGCACCGTGAGCGTCGAGAAGAGCGAGCTCCTCTCCGAGCAGCTGCGTCGTCGCGGCATCAAGCACGAGGTCCTCAACGCCAAGCACCACGAGCGTGAGGCCGCGATCGTCGCCGACGCCGGGCGCAAGGGCGCCGTCACCGTCGCCACCAACATGGCCGGTCGAGGCACCGACATCATGCTCGGTGGCAACCCCGAGTTCATGGCCGTCGCCGCCCTCAAGGACAAGGGCCTCGACCCCGTCGAGACCCCGGACGAGTACGAAGCCGCCTGGGATGCCGCTCTCGTGGCCGCCGAGGCCAAGGTCAAGGCCGAGCACGAAGCCGTCGCCGACACCGGTGGCCTCTACGTCCTCGGCACCGAGCGTCACGAGTCGCGCCGCATCGACAACCAGCTGCGTGGTCGTTCCGGCCGTCAGGGTGACCCGGGCGAGTCCCGCTTCTACCTGTCCCTGCAGGACCACCTCATGCGGCTGTTCAACTCCGCCATGGTCGAGCGGGTCATGAGCACCGCGGGCATGGAGGACGACACCCCCATCGAGTCCAAGATGGTGTCGCGCTCCATCGCGTCGGCCCAGAGCCAGGTCGAGGCGCAGAACTTCGAGATCCGCAAGAACGTCCTCAAGTACGACGACGTCCTCAACCGCCAGCGCACCGTCATCTATGACGAGCGCCGCCGCGTCCTCGAGGGCGAGGACCTGCACGAGCAGATGCGCTTCTTCGTCAACGACGTCGTCGGTGGCTACGTCGACTCCGAGACCGCCGCGGGCTTCGCGGAGGACTGGGACCTCGACCGCCTGTGGACGGCCACGAAGGCGCTCTACCCGATCTCGCTCACGCAGGAGCAGGTCGTCGAGGCCGCCGGAGGTCGCTCCGGTCTGCGCAACGAGACCCTCAAGGAAGAGCTGCTCTCCGACGCCCACCACGCCTACGACCAGCGCGAGGAGCTCCTCGGCAGCGAGGTCATGCGTGAGGTCGAGCGTCGGGTCATGCTCTCGGTCCTTGACCGCAAGTGGCGCGAGCACCTCTACGAGATGGACTACCTGCAGGAGGGCATCGGCCTTCGTGCCATGGCCCAGCGCGACCCGCTCGTCGAGTACCAGCGCGAGGGCTTCCAGCTCTGGGAGGCCATGAACGAGTCGGTCAAGGAAGAGGCCGTCGGGCTGCTCTTCCACGTCGACGTCCAGGTGGACCAGCCGGCCCCCGAGGTCGCTGCCGCACCGCAGCACGTGTCCGACATGTTCGGTGGGCTCGCTGGCTCCGATGGAACCCAGGAGCCCGACCACCAGCCGCACGTCGAGGTCGCCGGCATCGGTGTCGAGCGTCCGCGTCAGCCCGCGCAGTTGCACTACACGGCGCCGTCCGAGACCGGTGAGGTCGAGGAGCGCGACGTCGCGTCCCGCGCCAGCAGCAACGGCAACTCGGCTCGTGGCAGCAGTGATGGTGCCCTGACCGCGGACCAGCTGGCCAACACGCCCAAGAACGCGTCGTGCCCCTGTGGCTCCGGCAAGAAGTTCAAGATGTGCCACGGAAAGACCGCCTGACCCGCTGAGTGCCGATTCCGAACAAGTCCGGTGCACGCTCAGTTGCTCCTTCGTCGCAAACGCGCGCACCGCACTTCTTCGGAATCAGTCGGGCGAAGCTCGGCTCGGCTCGAGAGGCCCAGCCAGAACTCGCACTGAGTTGGTCTGGGGTCAGCCGATCTGGAGGGCTTCGACGCGCCAGCGTCCGTCCTGACCGCTGAGGCGTAGCGCCATGGCGCGCACTCGCACGCCTTCGCTGACGACGACGCTGCACTCGGCGACACCGTCGGCGGGCTCGCACACGTGGACCGAGCGCACCACGGCGCGCTGGGTGAGGGCACGGGTCCTGGCTGCGCGCCGCCGAGCGGCAAGGGCACCGCGACGGGCGATCACGGCATACACCTGCGGTGTCGTCCATCGGACGACCTGCGGCGCGGGCCGCAGCCCCGACATGACCTCGACGATGGCCTGCGCGATCTGTCCGGCCCAGGGTCCGGGGTCGGGCAGGTCGCTCCGGGACGTGCTCTGTGGCCCGAAGATCTGCTCATCGCTCGCATGGGCGAGGTCCACGGCCAAAGAATCCTGGACGTATGCCGGGTGGCCGAGTTCGTCGCCCGACCGCCGCATCGCTTCGGCCAGGGGGATGGCCGGGGGGCGAGTCGTGACAGGGGAGTGGACCTTGACGGACCGCAGGTGGGAGATGGTCGTGGGGCTCATCGGTGCACACTCGCTGTCTGGTCGGCGCCGGGGACGCGCAGGATCTGGCCGGGGAGGATGAGGTCGGGGTCGTCACCGATGAGGTCACGGTTGAGGTCGAACCAGCGGGGCCACGCCCGGGCGATCTCGGCATCGGAGGCCTGCGCTCCGAGGTGGTGCGCCGCGATCGACCACAGGGTGTCGCCACGGTGGACGACGACCTCGCGGTCGGTGCTCGGGGCCACGCGGCCGCCGAGGAGGCCGGGGTCGGCCTGCGGTCGCACGCGTGGGGCGGTGGGCGTGAAGCCGGGCGCCGTGGGCTCCGGGTGCGAAACCCGGGGTGGCTGGCGCGGACTGGGCCGTGGCGGGCGCGGGTCGGCGGCGGGCGAGAAGGTGGGGCTGGGCGGTGCGGGGGAGAACCCGGGGTCGGGCACGGACACACCAGGCGCCGACTGGGTGGGCACGAAGCCCGGGTCTGCGACGGACGCGGCGGTGGTCGAGGGCCGCGGACTGGCGACGGCCTGGCTCGGCCCGCCAGCAACACCGACGCCCACTCCGAGGACGAACGCGGCAACGCGTCGGGCGAGGGCAGGCGTCAGGCGATCGGCCCAGACCTGCGCGGCGCGTCCGACGCGACCGGGCACGCGTGCCAGCACCTCGAGGACGGTCCCGAGGACGAGCCAGCCGGCGATGGCCAGGGCGAGGGTGGCCGCGCCCAGGGCGAGCAGCTCGTCGGCGGACGCGGGTCCGGGGGCCGTGACGTTGGCCCGGGCCGCGATCCAGGCCATCGCGAGGATCCACGCGGCGACCGAACCCACGACGAGCGAGGCAGCAGCGACGACGATGACCCGCACCGCGGCATACGCGATGGTGCGTGTTTCATGTCGTTTGGTGCTGTTTGATGCTGTTTGCATACGAGTGACGATATTTCATGTCGCTTGTGGACGCAACAGGAACCGCTCGCAAGCGGGGACATACGCTCCGACCATGCGGTGGGACCAGCTCTTTGACGACCTTGAGGCACAGCTCGGCGCCGAGGAGCGACGCGAACGGGATTCCGAGGTCGCGGACCGGACGCGGCGCGAGCGAGCCACCGTCGAGCTCGGCGCACGACTGGCGTCAGCGGTCGGCTCGGTCCTCCGCCTGCGTCTCAGCTCCGGTGCGCAGGTGCACGGCGAACTGCTCGACCTCGGCGAGGACTGGTTGCTCGTGCAGCTCGAGAACGCTCGACAGGCCGTGATCCCGCTGCGTGCTGTCGTGGGAGTGGCTGGCCTTCCGGTGCGCGCCTCCGTCGGCTCGCACGGCCCGTCGGTTCGCGCTGGGCTATGCCCTGCGCGGGCTGTCGCGAGATCGCGCGGCCGTGGCCCTGACCGACACGAGCGGACAGGTGCTCACCGGGACGATCGACGTCGTCGGGGCGGACTCGCTCGACCTCGCCGAGCACGCGATCGGCGACAGTCGCCGACCCGAGAACCTGCGCGGCCGTCAGACGGTGCCGTTCTGGGCGGTCGTCCTCGTCGAGGCCCGCTGATCCTCCAACCCTCAAACGTTCGGGCGGGCAGGGCTCAGACGTGAGGGCTCAGGCCTCGCCCTGGGTGCGGACGAACTCGGCCGTCTGGGAGTACATCCGCTGGATGTAGTCCTCGAGGGCGGTCGTCTCGACGCGCCACTGACCGCGGCCGCCGACCTTGATCGCGGGGAGTTCGCCGGAACGCACGAGCGCGTAGGCCTGCGCCGAGGAGATGTCGAGAATCTCGGACACCTCGGTGAGCGGGATGAACCGCTTGGCCACGGGCTGGCTCCTCTCGTCGTCTGCGACGCACAGTCTGCCACGACAGGCCGGTCGCCCCGCCGGACTTGTCCACAGCCTCGCCGACGGCGTGAGGTTGTCCACAGGGAGCCGGTCTCCCCGCGCGCGACCGGTCGTTGTGGGTGACAATTTCTCTGGGGGATGGGTGCGGCGATCCCTCGACGATGTCCGGCCGCCGAGTACTCACGACACGGAGCACACCCGATGAGCGACCTGCCCCATCCCACGGCCCAACGGCTGCGCAAGCCTTCGTGGCGCGACAGCCGTCTCCTCATCGGGTTGCTTCTCGTTCTCGCCTCCACGGCCATCGGCGCCTACGCGATGAGTCGCGCCGACGACCGTGTTCCGATGTATGCCGCGAAGGCCGGCCTGATGGCCGGCCAGCCGCTCACCTCGGAGGACGTCGTCCGGGTCGACGCCCAGCTCGGTGACGCCGGAAGCGACTACCTCAGCGCCGAGGGAGGGCTGCCCGCGCAGTTCTTCGTCCTGCGCGAGGTCCGCGCCGGCGAGCTCATCCCGATGAGTGCCGTCGGGCCGCGCGACAAGGCGACGGCCCAGCCCGTCACCCTGCAGGTCGACGCGACCTCGGCGTCGACGCTGCAGGCCGGGTCCGTGGTCGACGTCTATGTCAACCGTCCGGCTGCGCCGGTGAAGGGTTCGGTCGGGTCAACGGACTTCGCCGGCCCCAACCTCGCTCTTGAGGGCGTCACGGTCGTGGGCCTGTCGCAGGACGACAACGTCATGGGCGGTTCCGGGGACACGCGACCCGTCCAGGTCATGGTGCCCAAGGACAAGGTGCAGACCCTGGTCGGCGACGTCGACCTCGGCGCCAAGATCACGCTCGTGGCCGTGCCGGGCGCGGTGGCGCCCAAGTCGTCATGACGACAGCCGTCATCACGGGGGTCACGCACCACCACGAACAGGAACTCGTCAGCGCATTCGAGTCGGCACCGGGAGTGAGTGTCGTGCGCCGGTGTGCCGACGTCGCCGAGCTCCTGTCGACCGGTGCGTCCGGCATTGCCGACGTCGCCATCGTGTCCGCAGATTTTCGCGGGCTCGACCGCGATGCCCTGCGCCATCTCGCCGGTCACGGCGTGCGCGTCGCGGCCTTCGTCGCCGCGGGTGATGAAGCCGGCGAGGCCCGGCTGCGACAGCTCGGCGTCAACACCCTCATCCGGCCCGGCACCGATCCCGACGAGCTCGCCCGCATCGTCGTCGAGCTGACCGAGGGTGCCGGGCGACCGGCCGCTGCCTCGGCTCCCACCTCGCACGGTGACTCCACGGTCACTGACGCCGATCTCGCGCGCTGGCTGGAGGATCCCTCCGCCCCGACGGCGCCAGCGGCCCCGGCGATTCCGACTGCCTTCACGGATCGCGGCGGCCTCTCGACTTCCGGCGGCTGAGGACGCGCGGGGCGTGGAGCCAGCGGGCAACAGCACAGTGGGGTCGGCCAACGGCGCAGGCGCTGGCGCGTTGGGTCGGGCACGCATCACCGCGGTCTGGGGGCCATCCGGCGCACCCGGGCGTACGACGATCGCCGTCACGCTCGCGGCCGATCTCGCAGCCCGCGGCCTGCAGACCCTGCTCGTCGACCTCGACACCTGGGGCGCCAGTGTCGCCCAGGCCCTGGCTCTCATCGACGAGGCGCCGGGGGTGGCCGCGGCCGCTCGCGCGTCCGAGCAGGGCACGCTCGACAAGGCCTCGCTCTCCCGCGTGGCACCCGAGGTGAGTTCAGGACTCAGGGTGCTCACCGGCATACCCAAGCCTGAGAGGTGGCCCGAACTGCGCGCCGCGGCGATCGAGGACGTCCTCGAGAAGTCGCGCGGCCTCGTCGACCACGTCGTCGTCGACTGCGGGTTCTCCATCGAGGACGACGAGGAACTGAGCTACGACACGGCGGCGCCGCGACGCAACGCGACGACGCTCACCGCTCTCGAGGTCAGCGACAGCCTCGTCGTCGTCGGAGGTGCCGACCCCATCGGGCTCCAGCGTCTCGTTCGCGCCGTCCAGGACGTCGGCGTCGTGCCGTCGCCCGAGCCGATCATCGTCGTCAACAAGGTGCGGGCGTCGGCCACCGGCGCCAAGCCCGAGAAGGCGATTGCCGACGTCCTCGGCCGGTTCGCCGGGCTCGAGTCGCCGATCTTCGTGCCGTGGGCACCCGACGAATGCGACGCCGCGCTGCTCGCCGGACGCAGCCTCGTCGAGTCCGCACCTGCCGCACCCGTGACCCGGGCCGTCGCCCGGATCGCCGACGCCGTGCGCCCCGATGCCGTCCTGGCGGGCGAGACGAGGGTCGGCCGAGCCCGGGCCCGGCCGCGGTTCGGACGAGGATCACGTTGATCCAGATGGCGGTCCGGCATGGTGGCACGGTTCGATCTGCGAACATGGCCTCGTGTCTGACCGCCTGAGCACTCTCGACAGCAGCTTCCTCGCCCTCGAGGAGCCGACCACACCGATGCACACCGGTTCGGTCATGGTCTTCGACGCGCCCACCGAGGGATTCGACTACGACCGGCTCGTCGGCATCATCGAGCGTCGCATCGCCTACATTCCGCGCTACCGGCAGCGGGTCCGGTTCGTGCCGGGCCGCATCGCCAACCCGGTGTGGATCGACGACGAGCGCTTCGACGTGACCTATCACGTGCGCCGTTCGGCCCTGCCGAGCCCGGGTGGTGACGAGCAGCTCGAGGAGCTCATCGCCCGCATCCAGCCGCGCCCGCTCGACCGCAGCCGTCCCCTGTGGGAGGTCTACCTCGTCGAGGGTCTGGCCCAGGACCGTTTCGCGATCATCACCAAGACCCATCAGGCGCTCGTCGACGGTGTCCACGCCGTCGACATCGCCCACCTCATCCTCGAGGACTCGAAGTCGCGGAGCGCCGAGAGCGTCGCCGACACCTGGCGTCCCAGCCGCGAGCCGTCCCAGACCGAACTCATCGTGAGCGCCGTGGCCGACTCGGTGCGCACCCCCAGCCAGGTCGTCGAGACGGTCCAGGCCGGCATCACGGACGTCAAGGCCACGGCCGGCCGCCTGCTCGGCGCCGCCGGAGAGCTCGCCTCGACCCTGGCGCGCGCCTCGACGAGCCCGGCGCCCACGTCACCCCTCAACGCCCACGTCGGCCGGGCCCGCCGGTACGTCATGGTCGGCACCGACCTCGACGACTACAAGAAGATCCGTACGCGCCTGACCAAGGGCAACTTCGCCGACGACGTCTCCATCAACGACGTCATCCTCGCCACCGTCACCGGCGCCTTCCGGACGTGGCTCATGGCGCGCGGTGAGAGCGTTCACGGTGGGACGACCGTGCGCGCGATGGTGCCGGTGAGCGTCCACGGCGACGACTCCGAACTGTCGGCCGGACGTCAGCTCACGGCCTGCTTCGTCGACCTGCCGGTGGGGGAGCCCGGTGCCTCGATGCGCCTGCACCAGATCGCCTTCGCGATGCGCCAGCAGATGGAGGCCGGGCGCGCCGTCGGAGCCGACACCCTCTCCGGGCTCGGCGGCTTCGCGCCGCCGACGATGCACACCCTCGCCGCACGTCTCGGTGGTGCCGTGTCACGTCGCCTCTACAACGTCGCCGTCACCAACGTTCCCGGCCCGCAGCACCCACTCTTCGTCGCCGGCGCCCAGATGTGCTCGACCTATCCGGTCATGCCGCTCAGCCAGTCCAAGGCCCTGTCGATCGGCCTCACCTCCTATGACGGTGGCGTCTACTACGGGCTCTATGCCGACCGTGACGCCCTGCCCGACGTCGACGTCCTCGGTCAGTCGATCGTCGATGCCCTCCAGGAGCTGCTCGAGGCCCCGCGCTCCCGAGCCCGCGGAAAGGACTGATCGTGCCGCTCGTTCGCGTCTACCTTCCGCTCGATCCCGCCGCGCTCGCGACCCTGCGCGAGGTCGGCGAGGTCGGACCCGCACCCGTCGCCGGGCACTCCGCGCTCCCGGCCAGCACCCGTCCCGGCATCGGCAACGACGACGAAGAACGCGAGTATGCCGCGTGGTCGGCTGCCGCGACCGACGCCGCCGTGCGTGCCGCTGGAGGAGGCCGACGCGTCATCGCCTCGGCCGATGTCGACGCCGCCGTGGTGCAGCGTGCGACCGACGACTCGACTGCCGTGGAACTCGACTCGGTCGTCGCCCTGCCACGGATCGCGTCGTTCCACATCGACGAGGAACCGGGCGGCGACGTGTCCGACCTGCTCTGGTACGACGTCACCGAACTCGACGACGTCGTCACCCTCCTTCGGGGATAGGCCCCGCGCTGGCCCGCGCGCTGGACCGGGGCTGGACCGGGGGGAGTGGCGTGGGTCTCTCGCGTGGGAGCATGGGAGACGAACCCCTGCACCCCATGGAATCGAGGAATCCACCGATGGACGCTGTGACCCAGGTCCCCGCTCCGATCAACGAACCGGTCCGCGACTACGCACCGGGCAGCCCCGAGCGTGCCGCGCTGGAGATCGCGCTCGCCGAGGTCGGCAGCACCACGTGGGACCTCCCGCACACCATCGGCGGCAAGCGCGTCGAGGGCAACGGCAAGAAGATCAAGGTCGTCCAGCCCCACGCCCACAAGAAGGTTCTCGGCACGATCCGCGACGCCACCAAGGCTGACGCGCGCGCCGCCATCGACGCCGCCCAGGCTGCCGCCCCCGAGTGGCGCGACATGTCCTTCGACGACCGCGCCTCGATCCTGCTCAAGGCCGCTGACCTCCTCGCCGGTCCCTATCGCGCCAAGGTCAACGCCGCGACGATGCTGGGACAGAGCAAGACGGCATACCAGGCAGAGATCGACGCCTCGTGCGAGCTCATCGACTTCTGGCGCTACAACGTGCACTTCGCTCGGCAGATCCTCGAGGAGCAGCCGCCGGCCAACGCGCCCGGCATCTGGAACCGCACGGACTACCGCTCGCTCGAGGGCTTCGTCTACGCGATCACGCCGTTCAACTTCACCGCCATCGCCGGCAACCTCCCCACCGCGCCGGCCCTCATGGGCAACACCGTCGTGTGGAAGGCCTCGCACACGCAGGCGCTCGCGGCCCAGTTCGTCCTCGAGATCCTCGAAGAAGCCGGTATGCCGCCGGGCGTCATCAACCTCGTGACCGGTCACGGCACCGAGGTCTCGGACGTCGTCCTCAAGGACCCGGAGTTCGCCGGCCTGCACTTCACCGGCTCGACCCGCGTGTTCCAGCAGCTGTGGCAGGAGATCGGGTCCAACCTCACGACCTACCGCCACTACCCGCGCATCGTCGGTGAGACCGGTGGCAAGGACTTCATCCTCGCCCACCCGAGCGCCGACCCCGACGTCGTCCGCACGGCCATGATCCGTGGCGCGTTCGAGTACCAGGGCCAGAAGTGCTCCGCTGCGTCACGGGCGTTCATCCCGCGCAGCGTCTGGAAGGTCATCAAGAAGGACCTCGTCGAGATCACCGAAAGCCTCACCGTCGGCGACGTCACCGACCTGTCCAACTTCATGGGCGCCGTCATCGACGACCGGGCGTTCGCCAAGCACAAGGCAGCGATCGACCGGGCCAAGGCCACCAAGGGCATCGACATCGTTGCCGGTGGCACCTACGACGACTCCGAGGGCTACTTCGTGCGCCCGACGATCATGGTCGGCGAGGACCCGCACGACGAGATCTTCACGACCGAGTACTTCGGTCCGCTGCTCTCGGTCCACGTCTACCCGGACCGCCAGTTCGACAAGGTCATGGACATCATCGACTCGGCCTCGGCCTACGCCCTCACCGGATCGATCATCGCCCAGGACCGCGCGGCCGTCGCCAAGGCGTCGCACCGTCTGCGGTTCGCCGCCGGCAACTTCTACGTCAACGACAAGCCCACGGGCGCCGTCGTCGGCCAGCAGCCGTTCGGTGGCGGGCGCGCGTCCGGCACCAACGACAAGGCTGGCTCGGCGCAGAACCTCCTGCGCTGGACGAGCCCTCGCTCCATCAAGGAGACGTTCGTGCCGCCGAAGAACCACACCTACCCGCACATGGGCGTCTGACCCTCACAACGCACGAAGTCGATCTGGGCTCCGTCAGCTGACGCGCTGGCGGAGCAGGTCGGTCTCGGTCCTGGCCGCGAACATCAGCGGGTCCGAGGCGGCCTTCTCGAGCTTGCCGCCGATGAGCGGGACACTCACCTTGAGCTCTCCATCGATCTCCTGAACGCTGCCAGAACCGTTGGGGGACAACCGAACCTTCCCCTTGAGGGTCATCGGCGCGCCCTTGATCTGCACCGCCAGGTCACCCGTCCGCGAACCGTCAGCCGCCGGGGGTCCCCACACCTGGACCTCGGCGACCGTCAGAGTCGGTCCGACAAAGGTCTTGGCGATGTCGGGCAGGTCATCGGTCGGGAGCACGCGCTCGCTGACCATCCTGGTCTGGTCGCCACGCGTGGACACGGTCGAGGACCAGTCGCCGGTGGTGGTCGCCTCACACTTCGCGTTCTGGAATTCCTGGGTGCTCATGACCGCCCAGACCTCGTCAGCGGTGGCGGGGTACTCGGCTCGATGGATGAACTTCACTTACGTCTCCTCACGTGGCAGGAACTGATCTTCTCACCGGCGGGACTCACCCGAGGCGAAGGTTGTTCGCGACCTCGGCGAGCTCGCGGGTCGACGAGAGCACTTCGGCCAGGAGCCGGTCCCGACGACGCCGGTGCTGGGCGGTGAGTCCGTCGAGCTCGGTCTGCAACGTGCTCACGAGGGCCGCGGTGTCGCGGGCGGTGTCGACGTCGGCCTCGCCGGTGACGCCCCACCCGAGCGCGACCTGACCGTCCTCGATGACGAGTCCTGCGGTGTTGGCGGCCTCGACCACGCGTCGTGCGCGGGCCTGCAGCTCACTCAGCTCCGCGGCATACGTCTGAAGTGCAGCGCCGACAACGTCGGCCTGCCGTCCGCCCTCGGTGAGGGCCGCCATCGAACGCTGCCCCTCCTTGCGGAGCCGCACGGACGTCGAGGTGCCCCAGGCGTCCTTGAGAGCCGTGTATGCCGTGGTGCCGGTTTCGCTCGCGCCGGCCAGTTCGCGGGATGCTCGGCGGGCGGCCGTGCCGGCCGCCGTGAGTGACCCGGGGTCTCCGGGAAGCTGGCCCCTCATCGGTGCTCCATGGGCAGTGCGGTGGCGCGTTGCCCGACGTCGGTCTGGTCCTGCGACGTCTCGTGGTCACCGAGTCGGGTCGACACGCGCGACAGCGTCGAGAGGTGTTGACCGGTGACCTCGTCGACGGCACGCAGGAGGTCAACGACCTGGTCGACCCAGGCGTCGACGGTGCGTTGCGGGTCGGGCTCGCCCATGACGACGAGGCAGGACAGCAGGTCGTCCTCGATCCCTGCCGCGGCCGCGGAAACGCCCGCGAGAACCGCGCTCACCTCGGTGAGGGCGGGGGTGTCGACAGGCCTGGGCACCTCGTCACTCTAGTGCTCAGGCGTCACGCGCCCGGCCCCTCATCCACAGCCGCCGAAGGGTGAGTAGTCTCGTTCTCGGACACAGAGACGTGTCCCGCCGAGGCCTTCGGCGACGCCGCAACTCAAAGGATCTGCAGCGCACATGACGGAGTCATCGGTCCACCCCCGATCGACCACGCTCGACACCATCATCACGGCGTTTGCCGACCTCGACGATCGCCCGGACGGGCCTGTCGTCGTGAGTCGCTACTACCGCCACGTGCCCGATGAGGAGCTGCGCTCGCGACCCGCGCTGACCCTCGCGGGGACGGTGAAGTCGCACCTCGAGATCGCCGAGACCCGCGCGCCGGGTGCCGGGCTCGTGCGGGTGTTCAACCCCACGACCGAGAGCGACGGCTGGTCGAGTGCGCGCACCGTGATCCAGGTCGTCACCGATGACATGCCGTTCCTCGTCGACTCCGTCACCTCCGCGCTCGTCCAGCGCGACATCGACATCCACCTCGTCGTCCACCCGCAGTTGCGCGTGCGTCGTGATGGCGCCGGGAAGCTCATCGAGACGTGCGACGAGGACTGCGCCACCGCCCCCGCCTCTGACGGCGGCACCGGCGTCCTCTCCGAGTCGTGGATCCTGCTCACCATCGACCGCGAGAGCGACGAGGCCGGACGCGAAGAGCTCCAGGCCGTCCTCGAGAACGTCCTCGGTGACGTCCGCGAAGCGGTCGAGGACTGGCCCAAGATGCGCACGAAGTGCCTCGTCATGGCCGCCGAGCTCGAGGGCGAGCCACCGGCCGGGGTCGATCGCGAAGAGGTCACGCAGGCAGTCGCCTTCCTCCGGTGGATGGCCAACAACCACTTCACCTTCCTCGGCTACCGCGAGTACTCGCTCGAGGCGACCGATGCCGGCGACGTCATCCGCCCGCTCAACGGCACCGGACTCGGCATGCTCCAGCAGGACCGCCCGGCGGACAAGCCGCTCGTGCCGCTGTCTCCGCAGTCGAGCAAGAAGGCCCGCGAGCGCGGCGTTCTCGTTCTCACCAAGGCGAACTCGCGATCCACAGTGCACCGCCCGGCATACCTCGACTATGTCGGCGTCCGGACGTACTCACCGGACGGACAGACCCTGGGTGAGAAGCGCTTCCTCGGGCTCTATGCGTCGACGGCCTACACCGAGTCGGTGCTGCGCCTGCCCGTCGTCGCCGAGAAGGTTGCCGCGGTGCTCGAGCGCTCCGGCCTCGCCGCCGACTCGCACACCGGCAAGGACCTCGTCGAGGTGCTCGAGACCTACCCCCGCGACGAGCTCATCCAGGCCAGTCCGGACCAGTTGTTCGAGACCGCCATGGCCGTCACCCAACTGCAGGAACGTCGCCGGACCAAGCTCTTCCTGCGTGAGGACGACTTCGGGCGCTTCGTCTCCTGTCAGGTCTACATTCCCCGTGATCGCTACAACACCGGCGTGCGTACGCGCATGGCCGCGATCCTCAAGGACGCCTTCGACGGCGAGAGCGTCGAGTTCACCGCCCGCGTGAGCGAGCGCGCCCTGTCCAGACTGCAATTCGTCGTTCGCGTTCCCGTCGGACAGCGCATCCAGCCGTTGGACGAGTCCCAGCGCTCCGACCTCGAACGCCGCCTCGTCGAGGTCAGCCGCAACTGGTCGGACCGCCTCGGCGACGGGCTGCGTGGTCGCCTCGGTGAGGTCGAGGGTGACCGGCTCCTCGACAAGTTCGGGCGAGGTTTCCCCACCGGTTACGAAGAGACGTTCTCCGTCGTCCAGGGTGTGGCGGACCTGCACCACCTCGACCGGCTCGGCGACGACCAGCGCACCAGCGTCGCGCTCTATCGCCCGAGTGACTCTGCCGAGAACCTCCGCCGGTTCAAGCTCTTCCGCATCGACCCGCTGTCGCTGACCGACATCCTCCCGATCTTCACCGACATGGGTGTCGAGGTCGTCGACGAGCAGCCCTACGAGGTCACGCGATCCGATGGCTCACCCCTGCACGTCTACGACTTCGGGTTGCGTGTCAATGACCCGCAGATCTGGGCGGGCGTGTCGCACGAGGACCTGCGCGACCTGTTCGAGGGCGCTGTCCTCGCCGTCTGGGACGGACGCGCCGAGTCCGACGGGTTCAACCAGCTCGTCCTCGCCGCACGTCTCACGTGGCGCCAGGTCGTCATCCTGCGCACCGTCGCGAAGTACCTCCGACAGACGCAGGCGACGTTCAGCCAGTCCTACTTCGAGGACGCACTCGTCTCCAACCCGAGCATCGCGACGGACCTCGTCGCCTTCTTCGAGACGCGGTTCGACCCGGACCTGTTCGAGGGCGACGCGACGCAGGAGCGCGAGGCTGCTGAGCAGGAGATCGCCGATCGCATCACTGGCGCCCTCGACGACGTCAGCTCGCTCGACGAGGACCGCATCATCCGGTCCTTCCTCGCGGTGATGCAGGCAGCCCTGCGCACCAACTTCTTCCAGACCGTCGCAGCCCGCGCGGGTGACGCGGCGCCGGCCGAGGGCGAAGCGGAAGCAGATGCGGAAGCCAAGCCCTACGTCTCCCTCAAGCTCAATCCCAAGGCGATACCCGACCTCCCGGCTCCGCGACCGGCATACGAGATCTGGGTCTACAGTCCCCAGGTCGAAGGTGTGCACCTCCGGTTCGGTTCGGTCGCCCGCGGTGGCCTGCGATGGAGCGACCGCCGCGAGGACTTCCGCACCGAGATCCTCGGACTGGTCAAGGCGCAGATGGTCAAGAACGCCGTCATCGTGCCGACCGGTTCCAAGGGTGGGTTCTATGCCAAGGACCTCCCGGACCCTGCCGTCTCACGCGAGAAGTGGCTCGAGGAGGGGCAGTCCGCCTACCGGACCTTCATCTCCGGTCTGCTCGACCTCACGGACAACCGCGTCGGCACCGAGATCGCGCCGCCGCGGCGTGTCGTCAGGCACGACGGCGATGATTCCTACCTCGTCGTCGCCGCCGACAAGGGAACGGCCACGTTCTCCGACATCGCCAACGGCGTCGCCCAGTCCTACGGGTTCTGGCTCGACGACGGCTTCGCATCGGGTGGCTCGGCCGGCTACGACCACAAGGCCATGGGCATCACTGCCCGTGGCGCGTGGGAGTCGGTCAAGCGTCACTTCCGCGAGATGGGCGTCGACAGCCAGAGCGAGGACTTCACCGTCGTCGGCGTCGGCGACATGAGTGGCGACGTGTTCGGCAACGGAATGCTGCTGTCCAAGCACATCCGTCTCGTCGCAGCGTTCGACCACCGCCACATCTTCATCGACCCCGAACCCGTTGCGGCCCAGTCGTTCCCGGAGCGAACACGGCTCTTCGAGCTGCCCCGCTCGTCGTGGGACGACTACGACCGTTCGCTCATCTCCGAGGGCGGTGGTGTGTTCCCGCGAACGCTGAAGTCCATCGCGACCACCTCGCAGATGCGCGAGGCCCTGGGCCTGCCCGACGACACCACGACGATGACTCCGACGGAGCTCATCCACGCGATCGTCCTCGCACCGGCGGACCTCTTCTGGAACGGCGGTATCGGCACCTACGTCAAGGCTTCCAGCGAGACGCACCTCGAGATCGGCGACCGCGCCAACGACGCCATCCGCGTCAACGGCAACGAGCTCCGGGTCAAGGTCGTCGGCGAGGGCGGCAACCTCGGTCTCTCCCAGCTCGGCCGGATCGAGGCGGCTCTTTCGGGGGTTCGCGTCAACACCGACGCCATCGACAACAGCGCCGGCGTGGACACGTCCGACCACGAGGTCAACATCAAGATCCTCCTGGGCGACGTCGTCCGACGTGGTGACCTCACCACCGAGGAGCGCAACACCCTCCTCGCGTCGATGACCGACGACGTGGCCGATCACGTGCTGCGCGACAACTACGAGCAGAACGTCCTCCTCGGCAATGCCCGGGCGCAGGAGGTCTCCATGGTGACCGTGCACCAGCGGCTCATGGGCTGGCTCGAGGAGCGCGGCGAGCTCGACCGTGCCCTGGAGTTCCTCCCGACCGACGCCGAGATCGAGAAGCGCGCGTCCGAGGGCATCGGCCTGAAGTCGCCCGAGTTCGCCGTCCTCGTCGCCTACGCCAAGCTCGCCCTCAAGAAGGACATCCTCGAGAGCGAACTTCCGGACGACCCGTACTTCGAGGCGACGCTCGCCGACTACTTCCCGGCGCCACTGCGGGAGGCGTATGCCGCGGAGCTGGGGGAGCACCCCCTGCGCCGAGAGATCGTCACCAACTCCGTCGTGAACTCCATGGTCAACCGGGGCGGCATCACCTTCGCGTTCCGCGCGACCGAGGAGGCGGCGGGCAGCCCGGAGCAGGTGGCCCGTGCCTACGTCGTCTGCCGTGAGGTCTTCGACCTGCGCGGTCACGTCGAAGCCGTCGAGGCGCTCGACAACGTCCTGCCGACCTCGGTGCAGACGGAGCTCTACCTCGAGTTCCGACGGCTGCTCGACCGAGCCGTCCGCTGGCTGCTGGTCGCGCGACCCAACCGTCTCGACATCACCACCGAGGTGGAGCGGTTCGCCCCGGTCGTCGCCGCACTCGCGCCCCGCATCCCCGAGCTGCTGCAGGGGACCGAGCGTGAACGCGTCGTCGCCCAGGCGGCGCACTGGGAGGCTGCTGGCGTGCCGACAGAACTGGCCAAGCGGGCGGCGTCACTCCTCGACTCCTACTCGCTGCTCGACGTCGTCGACATCGCCTCCGATCTCGACCGCACGCCGAGCGACGTCGCCGAGGTCTACTTCCGGATGTCGGAGCGCTTCGGCATCGACGGCATGCTCACCCGGGTCGCCGGCCTGCCCCGCGATGACCGCTGGGATGCCCTCGCTCGTGGCGCGCTTCGCGACGACCTCTACGGGGTGCTCGAGGCCTTCACCCGTAATGCCTTCGAGTTCGAGGAGGACCTCGACGGCGACGGCACGGTCACTGCTGAGGAACGCATCGAGTCGTGGAGCCAGGCCAACGCGGACGGTCTGGCGCGAGCCACGAGCCAGCTCACCGGCATACGTTCGCTCGAAAAGCCCAACATCGCGGCACTGTCGGTCGCGTTGCGTGCGCTCCGATCCATGGTCCGTTCGGGGAAGTGAGCGACTCACGATCTAGGCTCGGCTCGTGAGCACCCTTGCCGAATCCCTGCGCGCGTCAACCACGTTGGAGGACGCCGACATCGAGTGGGTGCATCTCGTCGTCGGTGACTGGCAGCTCATCGCGGACCTGTCGTTCGCCGACCTCGTTCTGTGGGTTCCCTCGGGTCTCGACGGGTGGCGGGCCGTGGCTCACGTGCGTCCCAACACGGGCCCGATGGTCTTCTACGACGACGTCGTCGGCCGGACCTCCGGGCGCTGGCGCGACCCGATTCTCGATGAGGCCTATCGGCACCGCCGGATCGTCGCGGCGCGTGAGCCCGAGCGGCAGGGGGAGATGGCCGTGCGCGAGCAGGCCATCCCCGTCGTCAAGGAAGGTCGCGCGCTGGCGGTCATCACCCGGCACGCCAACGTCGTCACCGGCCGGACCCCGAGTCGCCTCGAACTGACCTATCGACACCTCGCCGACGCCCTGACGCGGATGATCGCGGCGGGGGAGTTCCCGAGCACCGCTGCACCGACCGGGGCTCGACGTGGCGCACCGCGGGTCGGTGACGGTGTCGTCCACCTCGACGTCGACGGGGCGGTGCTCTATGCCAGTCCCAACGCGATCAGCGCCATCCACCGGCTCGGTCACCGCGGCGACGTCATCGGCGAGGTGCTCTCCACCGTTGTCGCCGAGCTGCTGCAGTCGTCGGGGTCCGCGGTTGACGAGTCGCTCGCCGTGGTCATCACCGGTCGCGCGCCCTGGTGGACCGAGATCTCGACCACGTCGGCAAGCGTCACCCTGCGGGCCATCCCCCTCACCGCGGCAGGCACTCGGGACGGCGCGATGCTGCTCCTGCGTGACGTCTCGGAGCTGCGCCGTCGCGAGCAGGAGCTCATCACCAAGGACGCGACGATCCGCGAGATCCATCACCGGGTCAAGAACAACCTCCAGACGGTGGCGGCCCTCCTGCGGCTACAGTCCCGACGCGTACCCGACCAGGGTGCCCGCAACGCCCTCGACGAGGCCGTACGTCGCGTCGGAACGATCGCCCTCGTCCACGAGACCCTGAGCCAGGGGATCGACGAGACCGTCGACTTCGACGAGATCGCGGTGCGCGGGCTGCGGGCCGTCGTCGACATCGCGGTCACCGAGCACCGCGTTGATTCCACGGTGATCGGGTCGTTCGGTCGCATGCGCGCCGAGGACGCGACCTCGCTCGCGATGATCGTGTCCGAGCTCGTCCAGAACGCAGTCGAGCACGGTCTCGCCTCCCGTGGCGGGTCGATCTCGATCGAGGTGGAGCGCGGCGAGGTCGAACAGGGCGTCGACGGGCTCACCGTGACGATCACCGACGACGGCACCGGGCTGCCGGCCGGTTTCCGACCGGTGCTCGCTGGCCTCGGCACGCGCATCGTCACGTCGTTGGTCCAGGACCTTCAGGGCAGGATCCGCTGGGAGCCGGCGTCACCGCAGGGGACCCGGGTCGAGTTCACGGCCCGGTTGCGTCCGCTGACGCGCCACTAGAAATCCATGACGGCGTCTGCCGCCCCCTCACCTTCCGCTGTCGCTGGAACACCACCCTGCGGCGTATGCCGCCCACTCACCTTCCCCTGTCGCTGGTGGCCTCCAGGGTCAGGGGGCAGGGCATCTGTTGCTGGGTCCCGAGCGGAAGGCCCGGCGACCGAAAAGGCGATGTCGGTGGCCGTTGTTAGCGTGGGTTCAGTCGGAGTTGCGCCTCGGACTGGGGTGGGCTGCCCTCACGCGAATTCGCCTGTGGCAGTGGTGAATTCAGCCCAGAGCGTATCCGAAAATGCTTGACAATCGAACGTGAGTTCTAGGACAATTGGGGGTATGAACCACGCACCCGCCACCGACGTCGCGCAACTGCGCGCAGCGTTGGAGGGTGCCCGTGACGCGTTGGCCTCTGACGGTTCCGGGGCGGGCCCGTTGGGGGACGTGCTCACTCGGTTGAGCGGCCCCGAGTTGTCCGAGTTCATGACGTTGATGGATGACGTGAAGGCCCGTGCTGCTGCCGGTCAGGTGCGGGTCGCCGCGGAGGCGACGCATCGTGGTGAGTTCACGTCCGCGCGTCGCGGGGAGGGATCGGTGCACTCTTGGGTGCGCGAACACGCCCCGTCGTTGCAGCAGGACGGTGCTGGTCATCTCGCGCAGCTCGCGCAGGACGTGGCGTGTTCGGTGCCGGGCGGGTTGTGGTCGACCGCTGGCCCGGGCGCGGGCGCGTACGCCGACCCGCAGCGGCCCGAAGGCATTGTGTGGGCGCGGGTGATCACCGGTGAGGTCGGGGCCAAGTTGGCGCTCAAGGTGTTGCGAGAGATCTCCCGGATGGAGGAGATGCTTGAGCCGGAGGCGGTGCCGACGGTCGCGAAGGCGATGACCGACTTCGGGGTGCTGTGGGGCGCGCAGGACGTTCCGAAGCTGCGCAACGAGCTGATCGCCAGGTTCGGGCGTGAGGGTGAGTTCGATGAAGTGCAGGACCGGTTGCGGTCGGGGGCGTACCTGTCCAGCCCGCATCTGCAGGATGGGGATGTCACGGCGTACGAGTTGGCGCTCACCCCGGAGCAGGCCGCGATGTTGGAGGCTGCGATCGGGCCCCTGTCCAAGCCAGCCCCGAATGACGTCACGGGGGAGCGGGACCACCGCCCCGCCGGGCAGCGGCGCGCGGAGGCCCTCGCTGCAGTCTGCGGTCGGGTCGCCGGGCAGGACGCTGCCGCGAAGAGCACCCCGGGTGGGGCGTCGACGACCTTGCACGTGAACATCGACTTCGACGACCTCCTGGCCCGCTTCCCCGACGCTAGACGCCGAAGAAGCTGTCTGCCGACTGTGACGTGCATGTTGACGCCCCCGACGGCCCTGAGGATCCGCCGGCTCGGGCCAAGGGGTGTGGGCGGGTGATGGTGTCGCGGGCGCAGGCCACGATGCTGTCGCCGGCGATCGTGCGCCAGCTCGCGTGCGACGCGGATGTCCTGCCCGTCGTGTTCGGTGCGAACGGAGAGATCCTGGACCTGGGTCGCACGGTGCGGTTGTTCAGCAAACCGCAGCGCAAGGCGTTGTGGAGTCGGGACCGGCACTGCAGCTACCCCGGCTGTGATGCCCCGGCGGCGTGGGCTGACGCGCACCACCTGATCCACTGGGTTGATGGTGGGGACTCCGACCTGGCCAACGCCACCTTGCTGTGTCAGCGCCACCACACGCTCGTGCACGACAAGCGTCTGATCGCGACCGTTCACGCACCCGACGAACACGGCCGGTGCGTGACCTGGGACCTGTCCCCGGGCTCGTACGACCGAGAGTTCCCGCCCGCCTGACGAAGATCCGACGCGAACAGGCCAAGAAGCGTGCGACGGCTGAGCAGCGAGCGGCGGAACGGGCCCGCCTGGACACCGGACCACCCGACTGGTGGGTCAACGAGCCACCCGACGATGTCGTCGCCGCATGGGTCGAGGAATGGATCCTCGAAGCCGAAGTTCTCGAGCACGAATCAGCGCGGTACGAGGCGCAGTTCGACGACGCCCTCGCCACCATGCTCGACGAAGAACGCACCCGCACCACCTGAACCGGCGGAGTGGGGCGACCGGTGGCATGGGTATGGAGACAAGAACGGCCCCGCCGCAATGGCGAGGCCGTCGAGTGTCGTGCTGTGAGTCAGCCTGCGCGGCGTGCGCGGGCGTTGCGGCGCTTGAGTGCGCGTCGCTCGTCCTCGGAGAGTCCGCCCCAGACGCCAGCGTCCTGTCCGGACTCCAGCGCCCACTTGAGGCAGGTGTCAACGACTTCACAGCGGCGGCAGACAGCCTTGGCCTCCTCGATCTGCAGAATCGCCGGGCCGGTGTTCCCAATGGGGAAGAACAGCTCGGGATCTTCATCAAGGCAGGCAGCGCGGTCGCGCCAATCCATGGGTGGTGCTCCTGTTCCGTGGAGTACATGTGGTGCTGGCCGCTTGCAGGGGTACGCAAGGACCAACCGACGGGTTGCGTCCTTGCAAACCAAACGGACGTAGACACACAGACGTCCGAACCTTCAGTTTAGACCCCGCATCCCAATTCCGCATCAGTTTCGGGGGGTGAGATTTTCATTCACGAGACGACCAAGATTTCGAGCCTAGACCCTCAACGGGTTCACGTCCTCCACGCGCAACGACCCAGCCACAGATTGTGTTCCGTGATGGGTCGTCAGACAGGCAGGCGGTCGTCGGCCGGCACCTGACCGATCTGCACCTCGTCGTGCTGTCGTCCGCTCACGAGCAGGGCTCGTCCGGGCACGAGGGCGAGACCCCTCGGCGCCCGGATCGCAAAGGCTTCGCCATCGCTGGGGACACGGGGGCTGAGCAGGATCCCGGACTGCTCTCGGGCCACCGTGTGCAGGATCCCGCGGAACGCCAAGGACACGGCACTGAGGGTCGAGGCGGCCACGACCAGGCCGGCATCGCGGTCGACGACGGCGATAATCTCCTGGAGAACCTGCTCGACCGGCGTGCCGTCGAGGCGCTCGGCGTCGTCAATGAGCACGACGAGATCCGGGTACTGGTTCTTGGCGTTGATCAGTCCTTGGGCATCCCAGGGGTCGACGACGATTGCCCCGACGGTGCGCCCGACCTCGCCGCCGCGCCCTTCGACGACGGCAACCGGACAGCCATCTGCCACTGCTGAGCGCCCGATGGAAGCGAGAGCGGTCGACCGGCCCGACCGGGCGTGTCCCGCGACGAGAATCCGGCGCCCGTGCCGCTCGGGGTCCAGCGTCGCCGTGGCGCCGGTCTCTGCCGACAGGCCAATCGGCAACACCCCCGCCTGAGACGTCTCATCGCCAGGGTGGCGACGTGTCAGGAGGAGCGCGTGATCCACAACGTCCGGAAGCTGAGGCAGGGCGAACGGTGGCGAATCCCCAACTGATCGCGGCACCGCCTCCGCGAGTGGATCGCGCAGCGCGAACTGGACCTCGGTCCGATCGCGCAGCCGCAGCCCACGGCCGGGAGCACGACTCGAGGGAAGGTCGCTGCGGGACAGACCCGCATAGGTCGCATCGGAAGGGTCGGCCAGGGGCAGGACGAACGTCTCGGTGATGACCCCACTCAGCCGACTCGACAGGGCAGACCGATCTCCTGTGACCACGACCCGCAGTCCGCTGTCTCCTCCGCGCATCAGGTCGAGCAACTCGTCGCGCAGTCCGCCGATCGCGAGATCAGCGTCCGAGTCGAGTCGCTCCCACCCATCGACGAGCAGCAGGACGGGTGGGAGGTCGTGGGTCCCCGTGGCAGGACCTCGTTCCGTTCGCGAGCGCAAGTGCGCGAGCAGCCGGCGCACCCGGGACACGTCGTCGGCGCGCACGACGGCACCGACGTGGGGGAGAGCGTCGAGGTCAGCCAGTTCACCGCTGGTGTCGATGACATACGCGTGGACGGGACTGTTCTCGAGCGCCACGTGGGACGCAACGATCGTCCGCAGGCTGGTGGTGCGGCCCGATCGAGGACCTCCCACGACGAGCCAGTGGCCATGGTGATCCGCGTGCTCGAAGACGTCCTGGCGCTGCTGAGCCGGGGAGTCCAGCAGGCCGACGGCCCGTACCGTCAGGTCCGCACGCTCCAGCTTTTCGGGGAGGGGAGGCAGCCAGGGGCGGTGAGGCGCCCGGACCCCGACCAACGCTGCCGCATCGTGAGCGGTCGCCGCCAGGGCGCCAAGGCCAGTGACGTCCGGGGCGATGTCCTCACCGGCGGCGACCGTCACTCGGGACTCGCCGTCGGGCCGCCCCATCGGGTCGAGAACCGTCACCGTCGTGATGGCGGTGGCCGTGCCGGAGCCGACGCGGGCTCCCTGGAACTCGAGGAGCTCGCCGTTCCCGCCTCTGCCGAAACCGCGACCCGGCAGTGCGGTGGAGATGTGGGCGGCATCCGGGGACCCGATGACATCGGTCGAGTCGGCGACATCGCGCACCCGCATGGCAATGCGCAGGTTGACGTTGGCCTGGATGTCAGCAGTGATGGCCCCCGCCGGTCGCTGCGTGGCGAGCACGAGGTGTACGCCGAGCGAGCGGCCCACTGCGGCAAGGGAAACCACACCGTCGACGAAGTCGGGCAACTCGTCGGCGAGCAGGCGGAACTCATCGATGACGATGACGAGCCGGGGGAGGCCACGGTTTGGGGAGTTACCGACCCGACGACGGTGGTCAGCGAAGTCACGCGCGCCGGACGCTGCGAGCAGACCCTCGCGGCGGGTGATCTCGGCACCCAGGCTGATGAGGGCGCGACGCGCGAGACCCTCGTCGAGGTTGGTCACGAGTCCGACGGTGTGCGGCAGGTCGGCGCATTCGCCGAAGGCCGAGCCGCCCTTGTAGTCCACCAGGACAAAGGTCATGTCCTCCGGTGAGCACTCCAGTGCCAAGGATGTGACGAGCGTGCGGAGCAGCTCGGACTTCCCCGAGCCGGTCGTCCCGCCGACGAGCAGGTGCGGTCCGTCGCAGGCGAGGTCAATCGTCCACACGTCCCCGGCAAGTCGTCCGACACATGCGAGCGGCGCACCGTCACCTTCACGCCAGTGCGCGGAGAGCGCGGCCGACGTCAAGGACTGGGCGCCATCGAGCCACCTCAGGATGTCGAGCAGATCCACTGAGCCCGGGACGACGTCGGCCTGGCCACCGGCATCCACGAACGCGGCGAGTGATCGGCCGATGCGTTCGCCCCACCACCACCCGACCTGGTCGGGGATGAACGCCGGGACGGGCTCGGCGCCGTCGATGTCGAGTCGGGCCACCCGATCGCCCGCACGGGCGCCTCCCTGTGCCCCGACCCCGACCACGGCGTGGCACGACGACGGGAGGGCGGATGCACTCCGCGCGCCGACGAGGCACCACACGCCGAGGTCACGACCACGCTCGATGAGGTCGCCCAGCTCGCCGACGCCGAGGTCGCTCTGGGACTCGGGCAGGACCAGAAGCACCCGTGGATCGCGCGAGCCACTGCCGCGTTCCCGTTCGGCTTCGCGCGAGACCACGACCTGTCGCAGCACGTCCAGACACGTCGCGAGATCCCCGTATGCCGCCGTGTGCGGCAGCCATCGCGTCCAGGAGAGCGGGCCGGCCCCTCCGTCCGAAACGCTGCTACCGGAAGAGGTGTTGGGGTGGGGATCGTCGCTACGAGATTCGTCGCCGTGGCAATCCAGACCGGACGCGCGGACGATCACCTGCACGTCACGAGGTGAGTGGAGGGTGACGATCTGCCCGACAACATGTCGGATGATCGCCTCGACCTCGGACGGGGAGCCGGCGATCCCCAGGCCACCGACGTCGTCGAACCCCACCTCGACGGGCAGATCCGGCATCGAGGGGTGCACCTCGTCGTGGCTGCCCGGCGGCACCCACGCCGTCCGCGTGGCGAGCTCACCAACTCCGAGTCGCACCCTGCCGAGATCTGGTGCGCCCCGACGGCGCTCCCACAGACGGGTGCCCGGCCCACTCGCGATGTCGAGGACCGTCGCGGGATCGGGCAGGTCCCGCCACCGCTGCTCCCGCTCCAGCCGGCGCAACGCGTCGAACTCGCCCTGACGATCAGCCAACTCGATCTCGTGTGCGGCGAGCTCCCGTGCGTACTCGCGTCGGCCACCCCACCGATCACTGAGCACGTTGCCGACGAGCATGAGCGGCGAGAGCAGCGCGAAGGCCAGCATCTGCGGACCGAAGAAGACGGCGAGGAGCCCGGCAAACGGCACGGGGAGGGCAGCAGCGATCCAGGGGATGCGCCCACGTCGCGGCGGCACCGGCGGAGTGGGTGCCGTGATCGTCAACGACAGCTCGGGCGGCCGTGTCCGCGGCGATCGGTTGACCACGACCCGTCCCTCGCCGCGGGGCAACGTCGACGCGGTGGTGCCGACGGCTCGCACGAGCCGCAGCAGGGAATCGCCGATCGCGATGACCTCGGTCCCGTCGACATCCCTGTCCGCGCCCTCGCCGACGAGAACCGAACCGCAACGAGTCCCGTTGGTCGACGACAGATCTGTCACGCGAAAACCATTGTCGGAGAGGCTGATTCGTGCATGTCGTCGACTGAGTCGTTCGTCGGACAGAGTCAGGCCCATGCCCGCCGAACGACCGATGACCACCCCGTCCGCCGTCAGCGGGACCCGGCGACCCGCATCCGGTCCGGCGACCACAGCGATGTCCATCGGCGCGGAGACCAGGACGGGCGGGCGTCGGGGTTCGCCGAGGACGAGGGTGGCGCCGTGAACCAGCGGGGGCACCCCCAGCCGTGCCTCAGGACTGACCGTCTCACCACGGCAGGAGACACGTGAGGGAGCACTGTCCATGACCTCCCAGAGGAGCGGCAGGACGTCCGCGAGCGTCGCGCCGTCGGGCGCTGTGAGGCGGACATCGAGCCCACTCGCGCGACGACTGGGCCACCGCAGGGTGACGTCGAAACTGATCGAGGGCGGCATACGAGCACGTTAGAGAAATCCCGGAAATCGGCCGCAGAGTTGTCCACAGCCCCCGAAGAACCCGGAACGACGCCCGAGGTGAGCGGACTCAGGTCGGGTCGGTCACGGCATACGCGCGCATGCTGAGCGGCGCGAGGCTCACCTCGGCGCCGGCCTCCGCCTGCTCACCGTCCACCGGCCGCTCCCAGGTGCTGTCCCAGAGGAGCCGGTATGCCGCGAGGCCGGGTGCCGTCGGCAGTGTCACCTGCTGCTCGTGCTGGCCGCCGTGGAGCACCACGAGGACCGACTCGTGGCCGAGCCAGGCGCCGTTGACGAGCATCTGCAGCGTCCGGTTGTCGGGCGAGGACCAGTCGTCCATGGAGGAGCCGTCGGCGCCGTACCAGGCAAGGTCGATCGAGCCATCCTCATGGACCTCATGGCCGAGCGCCCACGTCCGCTGGCGCAGCGCGGGGTGCTCGCGGCGGATGGCGAGCAGGTGGCGCGTCGTCGCGAGGAGGTCGTCCTGCCACGGTGCGAGATCCCAGTCGAACCAGGTCGTCGCGTTGTCCTGGTTGTAGGGGTTGTTGTTGCCGTTCTGGCTGCGTCCGAACTCATCGCCGGCGTTGATCATCGGGATCCCCGACGACAGGAGCAACGTACCCAGCAGGTTGCGCATGGACCGACGGCGTTGCGCGAGAACGTGTTCGTCGTCGGTCGGACCCTCCACCCCGTGGTTCCAGGAGTGGTTGCCGTTGGAGCCGTCGTTGTTGTCCTCGCCGTTGTCCTGATTGTGTTTTTCGTCGTATGCCGTGAGGTCGGCAAGCGTGAATCCGTCGTGTGCGCAGACGAAGTTCACAGACGCAGTGGGGCCACGGTCGCGGGCGCCGAACAGGTCGCGGGAGCCCGCCAGGCGTGTCGCCAGGTCCTGCACTCCGTGCGGCACCTGGCCGGGGACGGAGGGTCGGTGGTCGGCGAGCCAGAAGTCACGCACCGAGTCGCGGAAGCGGTCGTTCCACTCCGAGAAGGGCGGCGGGAACTGGCCGGTGCGCCAGCCGTGCATGCCGACGTCCCACGGCTCGACGATGAGCTTGGTGGCCGACAGGACCGGGTCGGTGCGGAGCCCGACGAGGAAGGGGTGGTCGGGGTCGAACTCGTCGGTGCGCCCACGACCCAGCGCCACCGCGAGGTCGAAACGGAAGCCGTCGACGTGACACTCCTGCACCCAGTAGCGCAGCGAGTCCAACGCGAGGCGGCACATCACCGGGTGCCGCAGGTCGAGGGTGTTGCCCGTCCCGGTCACGTCGATGTCGCGGCCGCGTTCGTCGAGTCGGTAGTAGGCGCGGTTGTCGAGCCCGCGGAACGACAGGGTCGCGCCCGTGCCGTCCTGCTCGGCCGTGTGGTTGTAGACGACGTCGAGCAGCACCTCGAGTCCGGCGGCGTGGAGCAGTTTGACCATGCCCTTGAACTCGTCGAGAGCGCCCTGCGGATCCTTCGACGCGGCATACGCAGCGTGAGGAGCAAAGAACCCCAAGGTGTTGTAGCCCCAGTGGTTGGCCAGACCCTTGTGCACGAGGGCCGGCTCGGAGGCGAACGAGTGCACCGGCAGGAGCTCGACAGCGGTCACGCCGAGCTCGGTGAGATAGGCGATCGTCGCGGGGTGCGCCATGCCGGCATACGTGCCACGCAGGTCCTCGGGGACGCCCGGCAGCTCCATCGTGAGGTTGCGGACGTGGGTCTCGTAGATCACGGTCTCGCTGCGTGTCACAGCTGGCGGGGAATCGTCACCCCAGTCGAAGGAGCCGTCGATGACGACCGAGCGCGGCATGTCGGGTGCGGAGTCCGTGTCCGACGGTGCAGAGCCATCGCCGTGCCACGTGGTGTCGTCGACTATGTGTCCGTAGACGCTCGGCCCCCACCGGACCTCGCCCTCGATCGCGCGGGCATAGGGGTCCATGAGCAGCTGCTGCGGGTTGTGCCGCAGGCCCTGCTCAGGATCCCAGGCGCCACCGACCCGGAAGCCGTAGCGCTGACCCACACCCACGTCGGGGACGAAGCCGAACCACCAGCCGAAGGCGTGGTCCACGAGCGGCACCCGACGCTCGGAGGCGCCCTCGGCGTCGCCCGCGTCGAAGAGGCACAGCTCCACGGATTCGGCATGTCCGGCATAGACGCTCACCTCGATGCCCCCGTCGACCAGAGTCACGCCCGGAGCGGGCGGCAGGTCGCGGGGGACACGGAACGAGGAGGCGGTGGCGGCGGACGTCAGCGGCGTCATGACGGCAGCCTATTGAGAGCGCTGACGCTTGCGCTGTGCTGCCCACTCCCGCGCGCGTCGCGCGCGACCCATGACAAGGTGGACTCATGAGTGATCCGACTTCTCTCCCCAACTTCCCGCCGCCCGCCAACGAGCACCCGTTGCGCGGCCGAGTCCTCGACGTGCTGGTCGATGCAGGGGCCCAGCCCAACATCGACAACGACGGCGACGTCGCCTTCCAGGCCAACGACCAGACGGTTTTCGTCCGCGTCACCGAGGGCGACCTGCCCGTCATGCGCATCTTCGGCCAGTGGACCCTGCCCGACGAGGTCGCCGCCGACCAGGACAAGGTCGCGGCCACCTGCAACGAGGTCAACCTGTCGCTGAACTGCGTCAAGACCGGCGTCGCCAACAACACGCTCGTCGTGACCAGTGAGCACCTCGTGACCGAGGGTGCCGACGTCGCGACCCTCGTCCAGGTGAGCACCTCGATCATCCTCTCGGGCGTCCAGCTCTGGCACGAGCGCGCGCTCGGCCTCGAGCCCGGATCGACCCAGGGTGTCGAGCAGCAGGAGGTCCCCAGCGACGCACCAGACTCTTCCGGACCGCCCGACACCAACGGCTCCACTCCGGGCCAGGGCATCTGATGTCGGGGGCGTCCGAGTTCGTGCGCCTCGAGGTTGAGGACGGCATCGGCATCATCCGGCTCGACCGGCCGCCGATGAACGCGCTCGACGCCGACGTGCAGCGAGGCATCATCGCCGCCTCGGCGGAGGCGAGCGAGCGCAAGGACGTCTCCGCGGTCATCGTCTACGGCGGCGAGAAGGTCTTCGCAGCCGGCGTCGACATCAAGCAGATGGCCGACTGGTCCTACACGGACATGGTCGACAACTCGCACCTCTTCCAGGACTTCACCCGCGCGCTCGCCCGCATCCCCAAGCCGACGGTCGCAGCCATCACCGGCTACGCCCTCGGCGGCGGGTGCGAGGTCACCCTCGCGTGTGACTTCCGCATCGCGGCCAGGGGCGCCAAGCTCGGCCAGCCCGAGGTGCTCCTCGGACTCATCCCCGGTGCGGGTGGCAGCCAGCGTCTGGCTCGCCTCGTCGGTCCGGCCAAGGCCAAGGACCTCATCTTCACGGGCCGGTTCATCGATGCGGACGAGGCGCTCGCGATCGGTCTCGTCGACCAGGTCGTGGACCCGGGCGAACGCGGCAGTGAAGCTGTCCTGACCGCCGCGAAGGAGATGATGAAGAAGTATGCCGGTGGGCCGGCATACGCTCTGCGCGCAGCGAAGGAAGCCATCGACTCCGGCCTCGAGACCGACCTGCAGAGTGGCCTCGAGATCGAACGCCTGCTGTTTGCAGGGCTGTTCGCCACGAAGGACCGTGCCGCTGGCATGGCCTCGTTCATCGAGAGCGGCCCCGGCAAGGCCACCTTCGAAGGCGCCTGAAGAACCACAGGTCGGCTCAGGGTTAGTCGCGATCAGGTGAGGACGCCGTCGACGAAGTCCCTCAGGCCCTCGGCATCGGCGTAGAGGTGTGAACGGATCCCGAGGATCTCGGCGGTGGCGACGTTCTCGGACGAGCGGTCGACGAACGCGATCTCGCTGAACATCAGCCGGTTCTGCAGCGCGATGCGGCTGAACACGTCGGGGTCGGGCTTCGTCAGCCCGATGTCGGCGCTGCTCGTCACCCCGTCGACCTCGTCGGTGAGGCCGAGCTCGGGCGATGTCGTCCTCGAGTCGGCTCGTCGCGTTGGTGAAGACCACGACGCGCAGTTGCGAGCGGGCATGCCGCACGATGTCGAGAACCTGAGGATCGACCGTGCCCGTGGGCACCATCCATTCGTGCGACTGCGGCGTGGGCCGCCTCACCGTGCTCGGCGGCGATCGCCTCGGCGACCGAATCGCGCCACGCCTCGTCGTCGACGGCGCCGGTCAGGGCCGGCTGGAGTCGGTGAGGGGCGAACGCCGCGACCGAGAGGGTGCCGGCAGGCAGTCCGTGGGCCAGCTCGACCGCCCCGGTGAGGTCGGGATCCCAGATGCGGAGGACTCCGTCGAGGTCGAGCAGCAGCACCTTGAACATCGCGCTCTCCTCCTCGTCGTCCGCGTCCTGCGCGTGGTCCTTCGGGTCGTTCTTCGATCGTCCCTCACTCGCCGCCGTGAGTGGGCGAGGCGTCCTCGACAAACCTTTCTGTGCCCACCATCACGCCCGGAGAATTCTCCGGAGGGCGAGCACGCGGCATACGCTCGGGGGTGAACCTGATATCCCACCCAGAGATGAGGACGAGGCACGCATGAACATCGTCGTCTGCGTCAAGTACGTGCCTGACGCACAGTCCGACCGCACCTTCAACGAGGCCGACAGCACCACGGACCGCGAGGGCGTCGACGGTCTCCTGTCGGAGATCGACGAGTACGCCGTCGAGGAGGCACTCAAGCTCGCCGAGGCCGGTGAGGGCGAGGTCACCGTCGTGACCGTCGGTCCCGCGCAGGCCATCGACGCGGTCAAGAAGGCTCTGCAGATGGGCGCCGACAAGGCCGTCCACGTGAGCGACGAGGCCATCCACGGCTCCGACGCCGCGGCCACGTCCCTCATCCTCGCCGAGGCCATCAAGAAGGCTTCCGGCGGCAACAACCCCGATCTCGTGCTCATGGGCATGTCCTCGACGGACGGCGTCATGGGTGTCGTGCCGGCGATGGTTGCCGAGCGCCTCGGCCTCCCGCAGGTCACCTACGCCTCCGAGCTGACGCTCGATGGCCAGTCCGTGACCATCCGTCGCGATGGTGACGCCGCGTCCGAGACGATCACGTCGATCGCTGCCGGCCCTCGTGTCGGTCACCGACCAGATCAACGAGCCGCGCTACCCCTCCTTCAAGGGGATCATGGCCGCCAAGAAGAAGCCGGTCGACACGTGGACCCTGGCGGACCTGGAGATCCAGGCGGACGCCGTGGGTCTGGACGCCGCGTGGACCAAGGTGACGTCGTTCGCCAAGCGTCCCCCGCGTGAGCAGGGCCAGATCGTCACCGATGAGGGTGACGGTGGCACCAAGCTCGCCGATTACCTGTCCGCCCAGAAGTTCCTCTGAGGAGAATCCACACATGGCTGAAGTTCTCGTCCTCGTCGACCACGCTGGCGGCAAGATCCGCAAGGCGACCGCCGAGCTGCTGACCATCGCCCGCCGTCTCGGCGAGCCCTCCGCGGTCTACATCGGCCCCGGTGCCGAGACCGCTCAGGTGACCCTCGCCAAGTACGGCGCCGCCAAGGTCTACGTCTACGACGCCCCCGACGCACTCGAGTACCTCGTGGCCCCCCAGGCCGAGATCCTCGCGTCGCTCGTCGAGAAGACCTCACCGATCGCCGTGCTCATCCCGAGCAACTCGTCGGGCAAGGAGATCGCCGCGCGTCTCGCGATCCGCACGGAGTCCGGAGTCATCACCGACGCCGTCGACGTCACCGCTGGTGGCGAGGGCGTCGAGACGACCCAGTCGGTCTTCGCCGGTTCCTACACGGTCAAGTCGACGGTCACCAAGGGCACCGCGATCGTTGCGGTCAAGCCCAACTCGGTTGCCATCGAGCCGGCCCCGGCAGCAGGCACCCTGGAGAAGATCGAGATCACCCTCTCGGACGCCGCCAAGGCAGCCAAGATCACCGAGTCCAAGCCCAAGGAGGCGACGGGTCGCCCGGAGCTCACCGAGGCCAAGATCGTCGTTTCCGGCGGTCGCGGCACGGGCGGCGACTTCGACCCGGTCGAGCAGTTCGCCGACTCCCTCGGTGCTGCCGTCGGTGCTTCGCGCGCCGCCGTCGACGCCGGTTGGTACCCGCACAGCAACCAGGTCGGCCAGACCGGCAAGCAGGTCTCGCCGCAGCTCTACGTGGCGGCGGGCATCTCCGGTGCGATCCAGCACCGCGCCGGCATGCAGACGTCCAAGACGATCATCGCGATCAACAAGGACGAAGAGGCCCCCATCTTCGAGCTCGTCGACTTCGGCGTCGTCGGTGACCTGTTCACCGTCCTGCCGCAGGCGACCGAGGCCGTCAAGAAGGCCAAGGCCTGACCACGTCTCCACCGCGGCAACGACCGCACTCACCCCGCGAACGTAGAATTCGCGGGGTGAGCGCGTATCTGGACCATGCAGCAACGACCCCCATGCGGGCGTCGGCTCGTGCTGCGTGGGTCGAGCAGTCGCAGCGCGGTGGCAACCCGTCCTCGCTGCACACCTCCGGTCGCGCCGCCCGCGCCGTCGTCGAGGAGTCGCGCGAGGAGATCGCCGGCGCGCTCGGCGCCCGACCGTCCGAGGTCGTCTTCACCTCCGGCGGCACCGAGGCCGACAACCTCGCAATCAAGGGCACGTATGCCGCCCGGCTGGCGTTCCGTGGGCGCTCACCGTCTCGTCGTGGGCGGGATCGAGCACCACGCCGTCCTCGACCCGGTCGAGTACCTCGTCGAGAAGCAAGGCGCAGAGGCCACCTGGCTGGAGCCGGATCGCTGCGGCCACATCTCGGTCGACGACCTGAGGCGCCGTCCTGCACTCGCTCCCGCTGAGGAGCAACGGATGCGCTCGACGTCGCGATCGTCAGTGTCATGTGGGCCAACAACGAAGTCGGGAACCGTCCAGCCGGTCGCCGAGTTGGCTGCCGTGGCGCGTGAGGCCGGGGTCCCGTTCCACACCGACGCCGTCCAGGCGGTCGGCCAGCTCCCCGTCGACTTCGCGGCCAGCGGCGCCGACCTCATGACCGTCTCGGCCCACAAGGTCGGTGGACCCGTCGGAGTCGGTGCCCTGCTTGCGCGCCGCGATGCCAAGCTTGTCCCGCTCGCCCACGGAGGTGGGCAGGAGCGGCAGGTGCGATCGGGCACTCTCGACGCGGCCGGCATACGCGCGTTCGCTGTTGCTCTGACCGAAGCGGTGGCCGAGCGCGACCTCGAGGCCAAGCGCCTCACCGCCCTGCGCGATCAGCTCATCGGCCGCGCGCTGGAGCTTGGACCTCGGCATCAGCGTGAGTGGCTGCTGGACGCCGGGTGAGGCGACCGACCGACTTCCGGGCAACGCCCACCTGCTCGTTCCCGGTTGCGAAGGCGACTCGTTGCTCTATCTCCTCGACGCTGCTGGTGTGGAGTGCTCGACCGGTTCGGCCTGCCAGGCCGGTGTGCCGCAGCCGAGTCACGTGCTGCTCGCGATGGGCTACCCCGAGGCGCAGGCACGCGGGGCGTTGCGCCTGTCGCTGGGGCACACGTCGACCGACGCCGACGTCGATGCGTTCATCGCGGCCCTTCCCGGGGTCGTCGAGCGCGCCCGACGTGCGAGTGGGGCTGCCTGATGCGCGTCGTCGCCGCGATGAGCGGGGGAGTGGACTCGGCCGTGGCCGCCGCCCGGATGCTCGATGCCGGACACGAGGTCGTCGGGGTGCACCTCGCGCTGTCGCGTTCGGCCGCCACGCTGCGTGAGTCGGCTCGCGGGTGCTGCACGATCGAGGACGCCGGTGACGCTCGACGCGTGGCCGACCGGCTCGGGATCCCGTTCTACGTGTGGGACATGGCGGAGCGGTTCCAGCGCGACGTCATGGACGACTTCGTCGCGGAGTACCAGGCGGGGCGCACGCCCAACCCGTGCCTGCGCTGCAACGAGTCCATCAAGTTCGCGGCGCTGCTCGATCGGGCCGTGGCGCTCGGGTTCGACGCTGTGGCGACGGGGCACTACGCGCAGATCGTCGAGCGCGTGGACGCCGCGGGTGTGACGCACCGTGAGCTGCACCGTGCCGTCGACCCGAACAAGGACCAGTCCTACGTGTTGGGGGTGCTCGACGACGAGCAGCTGGCGCGGGCGTTCTTCCCGCTCGGTGACACGGCCAAGCCGCAGATCCGCGAAGAGGCCGCGTCTCGAGGCTTCTCCATCGCCAAGAAGCCGGACTCCTATGACATCTGCTTCATCCCCGACGGTGACACCCGCGGCTGGCTGACCAAGAAGCTCGGCGAGCAGCCGGGCGAGATCGTCGATGTCGAGAGCGGTGACGTCGTCGGTGCCCACCAGGGTGCCTACGGATTCACCGTCGGTCAGCGGCGGGGGCTGGGGTTGGAGCGGTCCTCGCTGGACGCGGAGCCTCGCTACGTCGTCGGGGTCGATGCCCCGACCAACCGGGTGCTCATCGGCACCCAGGACCTGTTGGGCGTCGACCTCATCGTGGCCGACCACGCTCGCTGGTGCGGTGAAGCGCCGGTCGGCGAGGTTCGAGTCGGTGCGCAGGTACGGGCTCACGGCGAAGAGGTCCCTGCGTTGGCGTGGGTCGATGAGTCCGACCCGGAGCTCGTGCACGTCCGGCTCGACGAGCGCATCCGCGGTGTCGCGCCGGGCCAGTCGGTGGTGCTCTACGACGGCACCCGCGTCGTCGGCTCAGCAACCATCGCCGCCACCTCGCGTGCACCCCAGTCCTCTCGGGTCTGACCGAAGCGCCGACATCTGCGCCGGTCGGCGCGACCGCGCGCACGAAGACTGGTTGTCAGGTGAGGCCGCGGGCGAGGGCACGGACCGCAGCGTCGGCGTGGGACTCGGACAGGCCGGCATACCCGATGACGAGTCCGCGGCGCACCGACTCGACGCAGTAGGCCGACAGCGGGTTGACCGACACCCCGTGGCGCAACAAGGTCATCGACACCTCGTGGTCGTCGACGTCATCGGGCAGGAGCAACACGACGTGCAGCCCGGCGTCGACGCCGCTGAGTCGGTGGTCCGGCAGGTGACGAGCCAGGGCGGCGACGAGGCGAGCCCGGCGCGCGGCATACGTCCGCGCCGCGCGTGCGTGGTGAGCGGCCAGGGAACCGTTCGCGATGAACTCGGCGACCGCCTCGCCGGTCATCTCGTTGACGATGAGGCTGCGGCGTTCGAGCTCGACCCGGATCGCCTCGCGCAGGTGCTTCGGCGGTGCCAGCCACGAGACGCGCAGGGTGGGAACGAGGATCTTGGACGCCGTGCCGATGTAGAGCACGTGGTCGTCCGCACCCTCGAGCGAGCGCAGCGCGGGCAGTGGTGACACGTCGTAGCGGAACTCGCCGTCGTAGTCGTCCTCGATGACGAGCCCGTCCGCGGCGCGCGCCCACTCGAGCAGGGCCGTGCGCCGGGCGACGGGCATGCGGGCGCCCAACGGGTACTGGTGCGACGGGGTCGACGTAGACCGCGGCATCGCCGCGCCGCAGCATCGACGGGTCGAGCCCGTCGTCGTCGACCGGCAGTGGGGAGATGCGAGATCCGTTGTCGGAGAACGCTGTCCACGCCTCGACATAGCCAGGGTCCTCCACCGCAACCGTTCGTCCCACGAGCCCGAGCGCGGCCGGCAGGGCCTGCAGGGTGGCGCTCACGCCGGGGGTGATGAGGAGGTCGTCGGGCTCGAGAGCGATGCCCCGGCTCCGGCGAATGTGGTCGGCGAGCACCTGCCGCAGTCGCACGTGTTGCGGCCCCTGGCTCATGTCCGTGGTCGGCACCTGGGAGGCCGCGTGCCGCCATGCCCGCCGCCAGGCCGTCTGGTCGAGGAAGCCGATGTCCGGTCGGCCGGGGCGAAGGTCGAACCGGGCGGGGGAGCGAGTGGGACGAGGCGGAGCAGTCGGGCACGGCTCCATGGGATCGACCGACGACAGGGCACCGGCCCGAGCGGCGCGGTCCGCCCCGGGAGCGATCGCTGCACCCGATCCCGGTCGAGTCTCGATGAAGCCGGCTGCCGCCAACTCGTCGTATGCCGCGACGACCGGTCCGCGGGACACCTTGAGTTCCGAGGCGAGGACGCGGGTCGACGGGAGCGGATCGCCCGGCCGCAGTCGGCCCTCGCGCAGCTCGCCGACGACGGCGTCAGCGATGCGGTGCCGCAGCGGACGCTCGGAGGCGTCGAGCGTGAGCGGCAGGCTGATGGTGCGGGGAGGACGGGGCACGAACACAGAATACTGGTCCTGTCACATGGCCGATAGTGGTTCTGGCGTGTGGTCCACTTGCGACCCCAGAATGGGTCCATGCCCAACCTCACCCTCAACCGCCACCGCGAGCGCGGCAGCACCGAACGCCTCATCCTCGATGACCTTCTCGACGACATCCTCGCGGGAACGCTGAGCACCGTCGTCGACGGTGAGCCGTGGGTCGTTCCGATGCTCTTCGCCCGCCAGGGTGACCGCATCCTGCTGCACGGTTCCACCGGGGCTGGGGCGCTGCGGCACGTCGCCGCCGGCGCACCCGCGGCCCTGGCCGTCATCGCGGTCGACGCGCTCATCGTCGGTCACACGACGTTCGACTCCTCGGCCAACTACCGGTCTGCCGTCGTCCACGGAAAGCTCACCCCCCTGCCCGACGACGAGAGGCCTGCGGCGCTGGATGCCCTCTCGGAGCGCATCCTGCCGGGTCGTGCGAGCGAGGTCAGGCCGATGACGCGCCAGGAGATGGCCAAGACCATGGTGGTGTCGCTGCCGATCACCGAGGGCGCGTTCCTCGTCAAGACACGGACCGGAACGGCCAGCGCACCCGACGAGGAGACCGAGGCCTGGCACGGCCATGTCGAGCTGCGTACGGTCGCCCTGGAGCCCGTCACCGCACCCACGTCCGCGACCTCCGAGGTCCCGCAGTCGGTGCGCGACTTCGCGGGTGCGAGGGTTCTCGTGTGACCCACGTTTCCGGAGTTGGCTCCTGGCCCGGCGAGTCCTCGCGCGAGGCCATCGTCACGGTCCGCGACCTGCTCATCGGCGCGGGCGGTCTCCCCGATGACCACAGCCTCCCGTACCTGCCCGAACTGCCCGCTCGCGGACCCGGAGCCGACATCATCGGACGCTCCGCGGCGCTGCTCGCCGACCTGTCCGTGGACCTCCAGCCGTCGGGCTGGCGCTTCACCGATCGCCCGGGTCGGGACATGCTGCGTGCCCGGGCGATGATGCGCCAGGACCTCGACGAGCTCGCCGAGGCGTACGACGGGTATGCCGGCCCGCTCAAGATCCAGGTCGCCGGCCCGTGGACGCTCGGGGCGTCGATCGAGCTCAACCGCGGCGAACGGTCGATCACCGACGAGGGTGCCCGACGCGACCTCGTGGGGTCGCTCGCCGAGGGAGTGCGGCGTCATGCCGCCGACGTGCAGCGGCTCGTGCCCGGCGCAGTCATCACGGTCCAGCTCGACGAGCCGTCAGTGTTGTCGGTCCTGCGTGGAGAGCTGCCGACCGCCTCCGGCTACGGACGCGTCCGCGCGGTCGATCGCGTGGAGGTGGCACGCGGCATACAGGAGGTTCGCGATGCCCACGACGGCGACGTCGTGCTGCACTCGTGCCACCCGGGAGCCCCTGTCGAGATCCTCGCCTCGACGGGCGTCACCGCCCTGGCTCTCGACCTCACCGAGTCCTCGCCACAGCGCTGGGAGGCCATTGCGTCGGCCGTCGAGTCCGGCACCCGACTCTGGGCCGGCGTCGTGCCGACGACCGCCGTCACCTCGTCAGCCGATGCGGTCCGGACCGCGACGGCCCTTGTCCTTGACGGCTTCTCGCGCGTCGGGCTGCCGCTGTCCGCGCTCGCCGACGTCACCGTTACGCCGACGTGCGGGCTTCCCTCGCTCACACCCCGGGGGGCCGTGGACGTTCAACGGGTGGCGATCGCTGTCGCCGGTGAGCTGACCGAGAAGGAGCACGACTGATGTCACCCGCACCCAGGGTCCCGTGGCAGGCCAAGTTCATGGCGCTGGTCTTCATCTGGGGCTCGAGCTTCCTGCTCATGAAGGTCGGCCTCGAGTCGCTCTCGGCCGTGCAGATCGCGGCGCTGCGACTCGTCACCGGCGCCGCCACGATCCTCGCGCTGCTGTGGTTGCGTGGTGGATCCCTGCCGCATGAACGCTGGGTCTGGAAGCACCTCGTCGTCACCGGATTGCTGCTCGGCACACTGCCGTTCACGCTCTTCGCCCTGTCCGAGACGCGAGTCAGTTCGGCCCTTGCCGGCATCGGCAACGCGACCACCCCCATCGCCACCGTTCTGGCCACGATGGCGTTCCTCCCCGGCGCGCGCGCGACCCGACCGAAGGTCATCGCGGTCGTCATCGGCTTCATCGGAGTCGTGACGATCATGCAGCCGTGGGCCTCGGGCCGCCCGGACCTCGTCGGCTTCGGGATGGCTCTGGCTGGTGGCGTCTGCTACGGCATCGGCTGGACCTACAACCGGCGCTTCCTCGCTGGCGCCGACCTCGGTGGGCTCAGCCAGCCCGCCGCGACGCTCCTCATGGGCTGCGTGCTCATGGTGCCCGTGATCCTCGTGTGGGGTGCCCTCCAGTCCGGCGGACTGTCCTCGATCTGGGCCTACGACCGGGGCCGACTCGGGACCTCGCAGATCGAGGCCGGCAGTGCCGGCGGGGGCTGGATCTGGTTGCCGCTGCTCTGCATCCTGGCCCTGGGCATCGTCGGGACGGGTGCGGCCTACATCCTGCAGTTCGACGTCGTCCGCGGCGCCGGGCCGGTCATCGGTTCGACGATCACCTACCTCATCCCGATCGTCTCCGTGCTCCTCGGAGTGCTCGTCCTCGGGGAGTCCCTGGGGCCGTTCGAGGTCATCGGCTTCGTCATCGTCCTGGCCGCCGCGGCCGTCATCAATGCCCCGGCGCGGCGACCGGCGCCCCCCGTCGCCATCCCCGAGGTGTCACCCGCCGCGCCCCAGCCCTGAGGCGGGGCGCGGCCGGTAACACCGTGTTACAGCCCGGTCACTCAGCCGCGGGTGCCTTGACCTCGCGGCGCAGGATCTTGCCGGTCGGGCCCTTGGGCAGCTCATCGAGGAGCCACACGCTGCGCGGGTACTTGTAGGCCGCGATGCGCTCCTTGGTGAACGCGATGATGTCGTCCGTCGTCGCGGTCGAACCCTCACGCAGCACGACGCCCGCACCGACCTGCTCGCCGAGCAGCTCGTCAGGAACCGCCACGACCGCGACCTCGAGGACATCGGGGTGCTGGTAGATGACCTCCTCGACCTCGCGCGGATAGACGTTCATCCCGCCGCGCAGGATCATGTCCTTCTTGCGGTCCACGATGGTGAAGTAGCCCTCGTCGTCCTGCGTGGCCATGTCGCCGGTGCGGAACCATCCGTCCGGGATCGCCTCTGCCGTCGCCTCGGGGTTGCCCCAGTAGCCCTTCATGACGTTGTCGCCACGGATGGCGATCTCGCCGACGTCACCGTTCTCGACCTCGGCACCGTCGATGTCGATGACGCGCATCTCGCAGCCCGGGATGGCCAGGCCGATCGTGCCCGGCTTGCGCTCGTGGCCGGGCAGGTTGAACGACGCGACGGGCGAGGTCTCGGACAGGCCGTAACCCTCCAGGATCATGCAGCCGAACTTCTCCTCGAAGGCCTTCATGACCTCGAGCGGCATGGCCGACCCACCCGAGGCGCAGACGCGCAGCGACGACGCGTCGAGGTTCTCGCCGTCCGGGTGGTTGAGGATCGCGGCATACATCGTCGGCACGCCCTGCATCACGGTGACCTTCTCGTCGCCGATGACCTTGATCGCGGCCGCCGGGTCGAAGCGCGGGATGAGCGCGAGCGAGGCGCCCACGCGCACGGCGGCGTTGAGGCCGACGACGAGGCCGAAGACGTGGAAGAGGGGCAGGCAGCCCATGATCACGTCGTCCTCGGTGAGCTCCTGGATGACCTCGGCGCACCGCATCGCGTTGAGGCTCACGTTGTCGTGGGTGAGCTCGGCGCCCTTGGGCCGGCCGGTCGTGCCCGACGTGTAGAGGATGATCGCCGTGTCGTCGCCCTCGCGCTCGGTGGGTTCCGCAATGGGCTCAGGCGTCGACTCTCCGGTTCCGAGGGCGCCTTCGTCCGGGCCGAGGGGGCCGCACTGCACGATCTTGGTCCCCGAGTTCACGGCCCCCTTGGTGGCCTCGTCGACGAAGTCCGGCCACACGAACGCGATCTTGGCCCCGGAGTTGGTGAAGAAGAAGTCGATCTCGCCGGACTTGAGCAGCGGGTTCATCGGGACGACGACGCCGCCCGCGAGGAGCGTGGCGAAGAACGCGACCGGGAACGCCGGGACGTTGGGGAGGATGAGGGCGACGCGGTCACCGGGCTCAATTCCATTGGCGCGCAACGTTCCTGCGAGCTTGGCCGACATGGCGTGGAGCTGCTGGTAGCTGATGTCCTGCCCGTTGATCTTCAGGGCCGGCCGGTCCGGCATCGTGCTCGCCGTGCGGACGAGTGCTGATGCGAGGTTGGAGTCTGCGCTGCCCATGATGTGTGGCTCCTTTGCCGGGATGTGTTGCTCGCCATTGTGGTCCGTGCAGCGATCCCTTGGGGCGGAAGGGTGATGCGCAAGCCTCAGCTCGGGCGGCATACGCGAGCGGAGCGGTCCAAAGGACCACTGTGTGCGAACACGCTGTCGATAGGATCGTCGATCATGACGAGCGTGACGAAGTCGAGCACGGCGACGGCCTCCCTGACCCTCAACGGATCGTCCGTGCCGCTGGGCGAATCGACCACGCCGCACACGACGACCCTGGACTGGTTGCGCGACCGAGGTCTCACCGGGAGCAAGGAAGGCTGCGCCGAGGGGGAGTGCGGCGCCTGCGCGATCATGGTTGCTCGCCCCGGTGTCGAGGGGACGACTGCGACCGAGTGGGTCGCCGTCAACTCCTGCCTCGTGCCCGTCGCAGCGCTGGATGGACAGGACGTCGTGACGGTCGAAGGTCTCGGGACCATCGACCGACTGCACCCCGTGCAGCAGGAGATGGCCGACCGCGGAGGTTCTCAGTGCGGCTACTGCACCCCGGGTTTCGTCTGCTCGATGGCGGCCGAGTTCTACCGAGGCGGGCGTGCTTGCGCTGAGCCACAATCCGTCGCGGGCCAGGAGATCGGGCCCAACGGCTTCGACCTGCATGCGTTGTCGGGCAACCTCTGTCGGTGCACCGGCTACCGACCGATCCGCGATGCGGCGTTCGCGCTCGGCCTGCCGGACGACTCGGATCCGCTGGCGCAGCGGTGCCACGCCGAGCCGACCCCGGCACGGCACACCCGACTGGTGGGCGACGGCGCCGAGTTCGTGCGCCCGGCCGACCTCCCCGAGACGCTGCGCCTCCTCGCCGAGCGCCCCGACGCGGTCCTCCTGGCCGGTTCGACCGATGTCGGCGTGGAGCTCAACCTCCGCGGCTCTCGCCCGGCACTCCTCATTGCGGTGGACCGGCTGCCCGAGTTGCGTGAGCTCCAGTTCGCCGACGACGAGGTGAGGATCGGCGCGGCCCTGACCCTGACCGAGGTCGAACGCAAGCTCGGCGGGCGCGTGCCCCTGCTGGCCCAGCTGTTCCCCCAGTTCGCCTCACCCCTCATCCGAGGTGGTGCCACTCTCGGCGGCAACCTCGGCACCGCGTCGCCCATCGGCGACGCCACGGCAGCGCTGCTGGCGCTCGAAGCCTGCCTCGTGCTGTCCGGCTCCGGTGGCGAGCGGGTCGTGCCGTTGTCGGACTACTTCACCGGCTACCGCGAGACCCTCCGCCGTCCGGACGAACTCATCCGCGAGATTCGGGTCCCCCTGCCACTCGCCGGGCTCACCGCGTTCCACAAGATCGCCAAACGCCGCTTCGACGACATCTCCGGCGTCGCCGTCGCCTTCGCCCTCGACGTGGTCGACGGCACCGTGGCGCGGGCTCGGATCGGCCTGGGCGGTGTGGCAGCGACGCCGATCCGTGCGCTGCGCACCGAGTCGGCCCTCGAGGGCAGCCATGGACGCGCGAGAGCGTCGAAGCCGTCGCGAGCATCCTCGCCGCCGAAGGAACGCCGCTGTCCGACCACCGGGCGAGCGGCCGCTACCGCAGCGCCATGCTCGGGCAGTCGCTCCTCAAGCTGCACGCCCAGATCGGGCCGACACCGCAGGATGTCCGATGAGCCAGTTGTCGCAGCGACCGACCGACTCGGTCGTGGGCCGGGCCCTGCCGCACGAGTCCGCGGGCCTGCACGTCACCGGGCGGGCGCTCTACACCGACGACCTCCACCCGCGCACGAAGGACGTGCTGCACGCCTGGCCCGTGCAGGCGCCGCACGCGCACGCCCGCATCACAGCGCTCCGGGTGCAACCGGCATACGCCGTGCCGGGAGTCGTGCGCGTGCTGACGGCGACGGACGTACCCGGCATCAACGATGCCGGCATCAAGCACGACGAGCCGCTCTTCCCGAGCGAGGTGTCCTTCCACGGGCATGCGGTCTGCTGGGTGCTCGGTGAGAGCCTGGAGGCGGCCCGTCGGGGGGCCCTTGCCGTCGAGGTCGACTACGAGCCGCTCCCGTCGATCATCACGCTGGCCGAGGCGATCGACGCCGAGAGCTTCCAGGGCGCTCAGCCGACGATCCGGAGGGGGGACGCGCAGGCGGCGCTCGAGCGGTCGACGCACGTCTTCCACGGCGAGATCGAGCTCGCCGGGCAGGAGCACTTCTACCTCGAGACCCACGCGGCGCTGGCGACGGTCGAGGACGACGGCCGCATCTTCGTGCAGAGCAGCACCCAGCACCCGACCGAGACCCAGGAGATCGTCGCCCACGTCCTCGGCCTGAGCAGCAACCACGTCACCGTCCAGTGCCTGCGCATGGGCGGCGGTTTCGGTGGCAAGGAGATGCAACCGCACGGGTATGCCGCGATCGCGGCTCTCGGGGCGACGCTCACCGGCCGCCCAGTTCGCCTGCGGCTCAACCGAACCCAGGACCTGACGATGTCGGGCAAGCGGCACGGGTTCCACGCGCAGTGGCGCGTCGGCTTCGACGACGAGGGTCTCCTGCAGGGACTCGAGGCGACGCTGACGTCCGATGGCGGCTGGAGCCTGGACCTGTCGGAACCCGTGCTCGCGCGAGCGCTGTGCCATGTCGAGAACAACTACTGGATTCCTGACATCCGCGTCACTGGTCGGGTCGCCCGCACCCACAAGACGTCGCAGACCGCCTTCCGCGGCTTCGGCGGACCGCAGGGGATGCTCGTGATCGAGGACATCCTCGGCCGGTGCGCGCCCCTGCTCGGCATCGAGGCCCACGAGCTGCGACGCCGCAACTTCTACGAGGACGGGCAGACCACGCCGTACGGCCAGCTCATCACCCAGGCCGACCGGGTGCAGCGCGCCTGGGAGCAGGTCGCCGTGAACGCAGACCTCGTCCGCCGCCGGGTCGAGATCGCGGATTTCAACGCAGCGCACGAGCACGTCAAGAGGGCGGTCGCGGTCACGCCGGTCAAGTTCGGGATCTCCTTCAACCTCACTGCCTTCAATCAGGCCGGTGCCCTCGTGCACGTCTACAAGGACGGGTCGGTGCTCATCAACCACGGTGGCACCGAGATGGGTCAGGGCCTGCACACCAAGATGCTCCAGGTCGCGGCGACCGCGCTGGGCGTGCCCCTCGACATCGTGCGGCTCGCACCCACCCGCACCGACAAGGTGCCCAACACCTCGGCGACCGCGGCGTCGTCGGGCACCGACCTCAACGGCGGAGCCGTCAAGAACGCCTGCGAGCAGATCCGCGGACGCCTCGCCGAGGTGGCCGCCCAGCGGCTGGGGGTGCCCGCCTCGGACGTGCGCTTCGTCGACGGAACCGTCTCCGGGCTCGGCACCGATGAGACCGTGCCGTGGGCGGACCTGGTGCACTCGGCCTACTTCGCGCGGATCCAGCTCTTCGCTGCCGGCTACTACCGAACCGAGGGGCTGCACTGGGATTCCACCGTCATGCAGGGCAGCCCGTTCAAGTACTTCGCGCACGGCGTTGCCGCGACGGAGGTCGAGGTCGACGGCTTCACGGGCGCCCACCGCACCCTGCGTGTCGACATCGTCCACGACGTCGGTGACAGCCTGTCGCCGTTGGTCGACATCGGTCAGATCGAGGGCGGCTACGTCCAGGGGGCGGGGTGGCTCACCCTTGAGGACCTGCGCTGGGAGACCGGCGACGGGGAGCACCGGGGCCGCCTGGCCACCGCCTCCGCCAGCACCTACAAGCTGCCGAGCCTCTCCGAGATGCCCGAGGTCTTCAACGTCGAACTGCTCGCGCGCGCTCACGAGGAGGGTGCCGTCTACGGGTCCAAGGCCGTCGGAGAGCCGCCCCTCATGTTGGCCTTCGCGGTCCGAGAAGCACTGCGCCAGGCCTGCGCGGCCTTCGGTCCCGAAGGCACGAGCGTCGACCTGCCGAGCCCGGCGACCCCCGAGGCGGTGTTCTGGGCACTGCAGGACGCCCGGGCAGGGCACGACCCCGACGACGAGGTCGCGCCCGGCGCGGGACCCACCCCGCCGGAGGCCGACCCGACAGCGCCCACCCGACACCCGGAGTCCGAGTCCGCCCTGCAGCAGCTGTCGGAGGCCTGAGCCGTGCGCTGGTTGCGAGCGGTCGAGCACCTGCGCAGCGGTGGCGAGCAGGGCGTGCTCGTGACCCTGACGTCGGTCCGGGGACACGCGCCCCGGGAGGCGGGGGCCAAGATGGTCGTGGGCCGGACGCGGACGTGGGACACGATCGGCGGCGGCAACCTCGAGGCGGTGGCCGTCGAGCGCGCCCGCTCCATGATCGAGGAGGGGCGAACGGTCCCTGAGACGTTCACCTCGTCGCTGTCGGACAAGGCGCCGTTCCAGCACGGCATGCAGTGCTGCGGCGGCGAGGTCGGCGTGCTCCTCGAGCCACTCGCGGTGGCGCCCGTCGTCGCCATCTTCGGCATGGGCCACGTGGGTCATGAGCTCGCCCGAATCCTCGCCCGCCACGACCTCGACCTGCACCTCGTCGACTCACGCCCGGAGGCATTGGACGACGAGGCCCTTGCTCCGCTGGCCGACGCGGACGCACGGGTGCACGCTCACCCCGTGCCGGTCCTGCCCGAGCTCGTGCTCGGAGAGCTGCCCCCGGGGAGCCATGTGCTCGTCATGACCCACGACCACGCCGAGGATGCCGCCATCCTCGACGCGGCTCTGCGCACGGCAGGGATCGGCTCGGTGGGGCTCATCGGGTCGAGCGCCAAGTGGGCCCGGCTGCGTCACCGGTTGGCGACGGAGGGCGGGCTTCCCGAGGAGGACCTCGAGCGGGTCGTCACGCCGATCGGGATCCCGCAGCTTGTCGGCAAGGATCCAGCGACCATCGCGGTGGGCGTGGCGGCAGACCTGCTCATCCGGTTCACAGCTGCGCTGCCGGAGCCCGAGGAGGAGGGCGAGAGCCCGGCCGACGGGAGAAGTAGGGTCGACGTGTAGGGTTTGTACAAGGTTTGGCCTACGATGCGAGGGTGACCCACACTCTTGCGACTCCGACCTTGGGGATCCTCGACGCGGTCCGGAGGGCGCCGTCCTTCCTCGACGCGATCGACTTCATCGACCCGCTCGTGGCGTCCGTGCGCGACGAGGGCGACGCGGGCGATCACGGCGACGCGACGACGGCGGCGCTGCGTGATGCCATCGACGACGGCACGGACCAGCTGACGGCGATCGCGGCGGTGCATGCAGCCGCCGCCGGGGGAGCAGCCATGGCGGAAGCCCTCGTGGTGCCGCTGCTGACCTCTCCCGTGGCCCACCTCCGGGAGCACGCAGCGTGGGCACTGCGTTCGTCCGCGCTGCGGGCGGGGGCCGTTGCCCCGTTGCGCGGGCTGATGGAGGAGGGCGGATTCGAGGGGATGCTCGCCGAGGCGACGCTCGAGGCCTGGGGACTCGTCGGGCTCGATGAGGACGATGTCCTGGATCCTCCGGGCGCGCGTACTCCCGACTCCGTCGACTCCGGCCGGGACGGCCTGACGATCGCCCAGCTGTTCCTCCACGCCGACATCGACGGGAGCCTGCGCAACGCCGGCAAGGGTGACACCGGCGGGATCGCGACCCTGCTCGTCCACCTCGGGGATGCCCTCGTCGCCGAGCCCGGGGTCTCGCGGGTGCTGACACTCTCGCGCAGCCACCGCCACGGGGAACGGAGCCCCGAGGACTGCCTGGCACCCGGTCACCACTACCTCGGCCTGCCCCTTCCGGGCCCGCCGCGACCGTCCGCCGACACCTGGCCGCTGCGGGTCGGCATCCGGCGCGGACTCCGGCAGGCCCTTGTCGCCGCGGGTCCGGTCGACGTCCTCCACCTGCGCATGGCCGACGTGGGGTCGTGGGCGGCGTCCGAGGTGGCGCAGGAGCTGGGCATCCCCACCGTGCTGACCCTGGCTCCGGACCCGCACGCGCTCATCGCCGCACGGGAGGCCTCGGGCGCGCTCACCCGCGCCACCTTCGGCGCGGCGGACCACGCGGAGCACCTCGTCTTCCGCGTCCGACTCCTGCGTGACCTCGCGGACCAGGCGGCCCACCTCGTCGCCTTCCCCCGGCCACGGCTGGACCGCGATCTGCGAGAGCTCCTCCACCTCGACCCGGAGGCGGGCGACCGGTCGCTCACGGTGGTCCCCGAGGGCATCGACCTCGCCCCGCTCGACCGCGCGGCCCGGGAGGTGGCGGACGCCGCCCGGGGGCACGCCGTCCCCGAAGCCACGGGTCGAGGCCCTCGCCGAGCTGGACGCGCTGCTCGCGACACTTCCACCGGAACGCCGGCACCTGCCACTCGTGGTCACGGTCGGGCGCCTGCACCGGGTCAAGGGCATGGCCACCCTCGTGGAGGCATGGGCGTCCGATCCCGCGGCCGTCCAGGGCTCCAACCTGCTCGTCGTCGGAGGTGACCTTGACGACCCGACGTCCGACGAGGCGGAACAGCTCTCCCGCATCTGCGCGTCGGTCGCCCGCGTCGACGCCGCTGACCGGGGCCTGCTGCTCGCCGGACACCGCCCGAACGGGGTGGTCGCCACGTGGTTGGCGGCAGTGCGGCTGGGGCGGCCCGGCCTCAGCGGGCCGGGTGGCATCTACGTCTCCGCCAGCCTCAAGGAAGAGTTCGGCATCGCCATCCTCGAGGCGATGGCGTCCGGGCTCGTCGTCGTCACCCCCCGAGAGGGCGGGCCGGCGACCTACGTCGAACAGGGCGTGACCGGGCTGCTGATCGACACCACCTCGCCGACCGCCCTCGCGGGGGCCGTGGTCGCCGCGCTCGAGCTGGCGGCGGCGCCGGACGCCGCAGCGCGTGCCGACCACGCCCGGAGCCGGGTGGCCAAGGAGTTCGGCATCGCCACCATGGCCTCGTCCCTCGCCGCCATCTACTCGGAGGTCTCCCGTGACGCTTCTCGTCATCAGTCCTGACTACGCGTCCCACCTGTTGCCCCTCGCCACGGTGGCCACGGCGTGGGCCGAGGCAGGCGAGCGGGTCGTCGTCGCCACGGGCCCGGCGACGGACGCGATCGTGCGCAGGTTCGGCTTCGAGCGCGAGCACCTCCAGCTCGGGCGCGGATCCAACCCCGGCGTCATCCGCGCCGAGGACCAGCCGAGCGGCGAGGACGACGCCCTGCGAGGGTTCTTCGACGCGACCCGCCTCGGGGCCGTCCCGACCCTCGCGTTCCAGGCGGCAGCCCGCGGAGCCGACCTGCTCTGGGAGCCGCTGCGGGTCGCCCGCGAGGTGCACCGCGTCGTGGAGCGGGTGCAGCCCGACCACGTCATCGTCGACCACCTCGCCTTCAGCGCCCGTCTGGCCCTGACCGGGGCGGGGGTGCGGCACGCCGACGTCGTCCTGGGCCACCCCTCAGCGCTGACCGTGGGCGACGAGGTCTACGGCTATCCGCCGGCCTGGCCCCGACGCCTCCAGCCGACCCGTGCCTCTCTCGTCGACCTCCGGCGCCAGTGCGAGGGCGTGCGCGACGTCTTCACGCAAGAGTGGAACACCGTGCTTGCCGCCCTCGACCCGGGAGCACCCGCCAGCGAGGACGCCTTCGCGCAGACGGGCGATCTCCTGCTCCTCAACTACCCCGGCGAGCTGCATCCTCCCGAGCGCACGGCACTGTTGGGCCCGCACGCCTTCCTCGGTTCCGCCGTCCGCACCGACGAGCCCGACGCGGAGGTGGACGCCTGGCTGGCGCGCCACGACGGGCCGATCGTCTACGTGAGCCTCGGCAGTTTCCTCTCGGTGCGATCGGACGTGCTGGGCCGGATCGCGCAGGCCCTGCGAGGCATGGACGTGCGTGTCGCCCTGGCCGCCGGGTCGACGTCGCGTGACGCACTGGGCCCGATCCCGCCGTCGTGGCTGGTCCGGGCCGAGCTTCCTCAGCCCACGCTGCTGGAGCGCGCCGTGCTCGCGGTGTCCCACGGAGGCAACAACAGCGTGACCGAGGCGTTGACCGCGGGCGTGCCGCTGCTGCTCCTGCCGATGTCGACCGACCAGTTCGCCGGCGCTGCCGCACTCGAGACGGCCGGACTGGGGGAGGCGCTCGACCCGAACTCGGCCACCCCCGAGGAACTGCGAGCCGCTGCCGAACGACTCCTCTCCCCGGACCCCGACACCTCGGCCCGCCTCGCCCGGCTGTCCGGGGAGCTCACCCGCACCTCGGGTGCGCAGCGGGCCCGAGCGGCGATGCTCGCCGAGAGCGACGATCCGGAGCCGGTCATACACTCCCGTGGGTGATCAGCATCGACGAGTACCTCACCTTCTGTGACCGGTCCCTGGACGGGTATGCCGCGTGCGTGCGTGAGTTGGGCGATGCTCACGTCAACAGTTCGCTCACCGGTGCGGAGGGCTCGAACTCCGCCTTCGCTCTCGTGGCCCACGTCGTCGGAGTCATGGGTCGTTGGGGCCGCACCGTGAACCGCGGCATCGTCGTCCCACGCGATCGCGACGCGGAGTTCACGTCGACCGGGACGGTCGAGGAAGCCCTCGAGCTCCTCGTGATGGGGCGCGCGCGGCTGCACGAGGACGCCCACGCAGCAGACCTCGGGGCAGCGCCGGTGAACCCGCCCACCGGACGGGACCGAACGGCATACGCGACGCAGGGAGCAGTCCTTCTGCACGTCTACGAGGAGCTGGCCCAACACCTCGGCCACCTCGAGGTCACCCGAGACGTCCTTCTCGCCTCGCGCTGAACCTCACTCGTCACGCATGTCCCGAATGGGGTTGCGGCGGATGTTGCGCAGCAGCGGTGGCGTGATCGCGACGAGCGACATGGCGAGGATCCCGCCGAGGATCGCCCAGAACAGCCACGACGGCGTGCCGTAGAAGTGGAATCCGGCGTCGCCGTCGAAGACTCCGTAGGCCAGCTGGGCGGCATCCGTCGCGCGCCGCGAGAACAGCGTCTCGATGACGAGGACGATCACGCCCGCGAGCACCGCCGCGAACAGGGCGATGCGCAGTGCTACCCACAGGGAGTAGAGCAGGTAGATCTTGATGATGTCCCCGCGCTTGGCGCCGATGGCCCGGAAGACCGCGGTCTCGCGTCGGGAGTCGGCGATGACGCGGCCCATCATGGCCCAGATGATGATGGTGGCCACGCCGAAGAGCGCGCCCAGGATGCCGATGAGGAAGGGACGCGCCTCTCGGGCGATGTCATCGACGACGAGGTAGCTCGTGCCGTAGGTGCCGACGGAGAAGGGTTTGCTGCACTCCGAGTAGTTGGCGCCACCGAGGAAGCCGCCGCCCTGCTCGCACGAGGAGTCGGAGATGAACTTCTTGGCCTGGTCGACGGTGGGAAAGGACGAGATGTAGGCCGCCTCGGGCCCCATCGGCCCGAACATCAACATCGAGTCAGGGGTGGGTGCCGGTTTGTCGTCGAGGACCTGGGTGTGGCGCAGCGGCTCGGGCAGCTCCTCCAGAAGTCCTGACGGGATGATCGCCCCGTAGCCGTAGGAGGTCCCGACGATCGAGGAGACGAGCGACTCGAGGCCGCCGCTGCCCGACTCACTCGTGGGGAGGACGCCGACGATCTGGAACGTGAGCAGTTCTGCCTTCGGGAGCTCCGGCGAGGCCGTCTGCGCCGCCACCGTCGACGACGCCATCGCGTCGAAGGCCCGCTGGTTCTCGGCCCTCTCCTTCTCGCGCGTGGTCCGCGTGTCCGACGCCACGGTGACGGGGCCGCAGGTCGTGGTGGGAAGCGCGAGGACGAGCTTGGGCTTCTCCCACCCGCGGGTGTTCTTGTTGGCCGCGATCTCGGCGGCGGTGCTCCGTGCCTCCTCGACCCGATCGCGCTCCGCCTGGTTGCGGTAGCAGGCGGTGAAGGTCACGCCGTTGGCCTTGGCGCGCACGTTGCGGTACCAGGCAACCTGTCCCGAACTGTCCTTCGGTCGCTTGGTCACGCTGAGGCTCTTGCCGAGCGTGGTGACGACGTCGTCGATGGGGACGAGGATCGGGATGCCCTTGGGGGTTGCCCGCGCCGCGTTCGGTTCGGCGATGAACGCCTTGACGAGGTCGTCGTCCATGACCGTGAAGTTCGACGACGAGATGCTGGAATCGCCCTCTGGACCCGCAAAGCCGTTCTGATCACCCTGGTCCTGCTGCGGGGCGCCGGTGAGGTCCTCGCGTCCGTCCTTGAGGTAGGTCAGGCCGAGGGCCTGCAGGCTGCGTGGCTGGTAGGTGTCGGTGGCACCGCCCGCACGCGAGTCGGCTGCGTACCTCTCGGGTGTGGCCTCGGAGTCCCGTTGGATCTTCTCGATGGCGGCTGCTTCGCGTCGCTTCCAGGCCACCGACTCGGGGTTCGCGGTCCTGCGCTGGTCTGCGGGGATGCTCGGGTCGCCGTAGGGGTCGTCGATGACCGGTTGCACCTCGGACTTGGGGTCGTAGTCGGTGATGCCGTACTTCTTGGCCGCCGCCTTGCGTTCCGCGATGTATGCCGCGTGCAGGGTCTCGACCTCCTTGCGGACTGCGGGGTCGGCCGGGTTCGGGTAGATCTGGTCGGAGGACAGCACCGGGGTCCCCTGCACGAGGTAGCGCCCACCGAAGTTCTGGTCGGCGAAACGGTTGACGCTGGCCGCCGTGCCGTCGAAGAGGAGCACGCCGCCACCGATGAGGCCGAACAGCAGGCCGGACACGATGGTGGTGATGAGGAGCCGGATGCGCTTGGACCGCACCTTGGTGCGGGCGAGCGTGGCGGCGTCGCGCAGGCCGATCATGCGACCACCTCGCTCGGCACGACGAGACCGTCACTGAGGCGGATGGTGCGGTCGGCCCGCTGCGCCAATTCGTCGTCGTGCGTGACGATGATGATGGTCGTCCCGAACTCGTCGCGGATCCGTTCGAACAGCTCGATGATCGACGCACCAGCGGCACTGTCGAGGTTGCCCGTGGGCTCGTCGGCCAGGAGGACGGCTGGCTGGTTGAGCAGGGCGCGCGCGATGGCTGCGCGCTGCATCTGACCACCCGACATCTCGCGGGGAAGGTGCCGGGAGCGGTCCGACAAGCCGACCTCGTCGATGAGGCTGAGGGCCTGCGCCTTGCGCTGCTTGCGGGGGGTGCGTGCGAACATGCCCGGGACCTCGGTGTTCGTGACCAGTCGCAGGAACGGCTGCAGGTAGAAGAACTGGAAGACGAAGCCGATCGTGCGGTTGCGGAAGCGGGACAGCTTCGCGTCGCCGAGGCGCCCGATGTCGACACCGTCGACGAGGACCGTTCCACCAGTGGGCTTGTCGAGGCCGCCGATGATCTGGAGCAGGGTGCTCTTGCCGCTTCCGCTCGCCCCGGTCAGGGCGACGAACTCTCCGCGGTCGATCTCGAGTGACACCCCACCGAGCGCTGCGACCTTCTGCCGCCCCATCTTGTAGGTCTTGCGCAGGTCGGTCACCGTGATGATGTGATCGCCGGAGCGCTCGCGGCGTGGCCTGCGCGGAGCGCGACTCACGGTGGGCGGGCCGCCGTGGTGGGCACGCAACGCGGCGATGGCCGCGTCGACGTCGCCGCCGAAGGACGCGAGGAAGTCGGCCACGGGTCCGGTCCCGGTGCGGTTCAGCATGCTGCTGTCATCGGTCATGTGGGCCCCCTGGCTTGTGTGATCGGTGAGCGCACTCTGGCACAGCCGTGCCGCCGGCCATGGTCAGGGTCATGCGACACGCAGACGGCGCAGCGCACTAGGGTCACGTCAAACATCTCGCGTGCACCCAGGCACGGGCGGTGGGGGAACGGGGGACGGTCAAGGTGATGTGGTTCGGGATCAGCATCCTGGTTGGCGGGGTGCCTGCCGCGGTCGGTCTGGCACTTGTCCATCGACACCCCGGACGGGGGCGCTGGCGCACGTGGGGGCTGCTGGGCTTCGCGCTGGGTCTTGTGTCCACCGTCGGGCAGGTGGGCGTCAGCGCGATGGTCTTCAGTTCGGCTGGCGCCCAAAACGGTCTCGACGCCACGCTGTACGGATCGCTGTCCATGGCTTTCCAGGTCATGTCCTTGATCGCCGCGGGTTGCATCGTCGCTGCCGTGGTCACGGATCGCCGTGAGGTCCCGGAGGCGGGCACCGCAGCAGAGCAACAGCCCTGCGCCGAGGCCGTGCTCGCGGACGACCCGCTGGCGTACGACCCGGTGGACTTCGAGCCACCTCGCCGCATGTCCTGATGTCGGTGGCGTGCGGCAGGATGAGCGGGTGAGCGAGAACGATGTGGTGATCGAGGTTCCCGACGAGATCCGGCACGAGTGGACCGACCTCGCCGAGCAGGCGACGGCGCACCAGTTCGCCTATCACGTCAAGGACTCGCCGACCGTCAGCGACGGCGAGTACGACACGGTGATGAAGCGGCTCAACGCCCTCGAGGACGAGTACCCCTCCCTGCGCACCCCCGAGAGCCCGACGCAGTCCGTGGGTGGCGCGATCTTCTCGACCGACTTCGAGTCGGTCAACCACCTCGAGCGGATGCTCAGTCTCGACAACGCCTTCTCGCCCGAGGAGATGGTCGAGTGGAACGCTCGCGTCACGCGCGATGGGGGCTCGGGCTTCCACTACCTGTGCGAGCTCAAGATCGACGGACTCGCGATCAATCTCCTCTACGAAAAGGGTCGCCTGACCCGCGCCCTGACCCGTGGGGATGGCCGCACCGGCGAGGACGTGACCCTCAACGTCAAAACGATTGACGGCATACCCACTGAATTCACCGGGACCAAGAAGCATCCGGTGCCCGATCTCGTCGAGGTGCGCGGGGAGGTCTACTTCCCGATCGAGGCGTTCGGCGAGCTCAACGCGCAGCTCGTGGAGGCCGGCAAACCGCCCTACGCCAACCCGCGCAACACGGCGGCAGGATCGTTGCGACAGAAGGACCCTCGCGTCACCGCCAGTCGACAACTGCGGATGCTCGTCCACGGCATCGGCAAGCGCGAGGGCTTCGCCCTCACCCGACAGAGCGAGGCGTATGCCGCGTTGAAGGCCTGGGGGATGCCGATCTCGTCCCACTTCCGGGTCGTCGACACCATCGAGGAAGTCAACGAGTTCATCGTCTCGACGGGGGAGCACCGCCACGACGTCGAGCACGAGATCGACGGTGTCGTCGTCAAGGTCGACGAGATCGCCGTGCAGCGCCAACTGGGTGCGACGTCGCGGGCGCCGCGCTGGGCGATCGCCTACAAGTACCCGCCGGAGGAGGTCAACACCGTCCTCCTCGACATCCAGGTCAACGTCGGACGCACCGGTCGGGTCACCCCGTTCGGCGTGATGAAGCCCGTCGTCGTCGCGGGGTCGACCGTCGAGCGAGCAACGCTGCACAACGCCACCGAGGTCACCCGCAAGGGCGTGCTCATCGGCGACACGATCGTGCTGCGCAAGGCCGGTGACGTCATCCCCGAGATCCTCGGGCCGGTCGTCGACCTGCGCGACGGCACCGAGCGGGCGTTCGTCATGCCGACCGAGTGCCCGGCGTGCGGGACGACGTTGGCTCCGGCCAAGGAGGGCGACAAGGACATCCGTTGCCCCAACTCGCGCTCCTGCCCGTCGCAGCTGCGTGAGCGGCTGTCGGGCCTCGCGGGTCGTGGCGCGTTCGACATCGAGGCGCTGGGCTGGGAGGGCTCGGTTGCTCTCCTCGAGTCGGGCGTGCTGACCGACGAGTCGACGCTCTTCGGGCTGACCGACGCCGACATCGCGCGGGTGCCCCTCTACACGCGCGCGGCCAAGAAGACCGACCCGGAGGACGCCGTCATCGACGGTCGCGTGCTCTCGGCGATCGGTGCCAAGCTCGTCGCCAACCTCGAGTCGGCCAAGGCCCAGCCGCTGTGGCGAGTGCTCGTCGGGCTCTCGATCCGTCACGTCGGTCCGACGGCGGCCAGGGCGCTGGCGCAGCACTTCGGGACCATGGACGGGATCCGCGCGGCCAGCGTCGAGGAGCTGTCCGGCGTCGAGGGCGTCGGCGGCATCATCGCCGAATCGGTGCGCGACTGGTTCGACCGCGAGGGCAACGAGTGGCACGTCGCGATCGTCGACCAGTGGGCCGCCGACGGCGTGCGCATGGAGGACGAACGCGACGCCTCGATCGAGCAGACCCTCGAGGGCCTCACCGTCGTCGTCACGGGGTCGATGGAGGGCTTCACCCGCGACGAGGCCAAGGAGGCGATCCTGTCGCGCGGTGGCAAGGCGTCGGGGTCGGTCTCCAAGAAGACCGACTACGTCGTCGTCGGCCCCGGCGCGGGTTCCAAGGAAGCCAAGGCGCGCGAACTCGGGCTCACCATCCTCGACGAGGCCGGCTTCGTCACCTTGCTCGAATCCGGTTCTGCCGCAGGCGTGCCCGAGGCATGATCGCGGAACTGCACCCGGACCGTGCCGTGGCACTGGCCTCCGGGCTGGCCCTGCTGCTCTTCGGCGGGGTGTGGCTGTTGTTCTCCATTCCGTTCGCCCGAGGGGTCGCGGTGGGCCTGCGCACTGGCGACTGGTGGCGACCCTTCGAGCCAGACGCGCGGGGCCGCTACGGGCCCCTGGCCAGAGCCCGGCAGTTCGCTTCCTTCCGGGCCCCGCAGCCCCATCGACGCACCAGCGCAGGGCTCGTCACACGGTGGGTGATCTGGACCTACGTCACCGCAGGGCTCGGTTGGTACCCAGCCACTCTCGCGATCACGCTGGTGAACGCTCTGAGACACATGTGACGAGGTTTGCCGTGCGCCTCACTGAGGTCGGGTACTCAACGTGGCTTCCCTGTCGCGAGGCAGACTGGGGGTGTGACACGCACTGAGGGGGACAACACAGCCATGCCCAAACCCGTGCTCATCCGAGCGCCTGCGTGGATGCGGTTGCTCGGACCCGTCCTGCTCCTCGGCCTGTGGCTGGGGATGGCGTCGGTCGTCGTCTTTGCGTTCCGTGAGGGTGACTGGATGGCGCCGGTGCGCGACGCCGGGCTCGGTCCCTTCGGGGCGATCGTCGGGTGGATCCTCGTCACCTTCTTCCTCCTGTTCCTCCCTCCCTCCATCTGGGTGCTGCTCAGGTACCGCTCCGTCCTTGACGTCTACGGCGTCGAGGCACCCTTTGGGCGTGGCCGTCACGAGCTGCCACAGATCGCGATGGTGCGATGGGTTCCCCAGGGCGGCCCAGTGAACGCGGCGAACAAGCCGGAGCGGTTCGAGATCTTCGCCGAACCCCGCACCCTGGTCGCCCGGGTCACGCGGGCCGAGACGGACTGGGACGCGGCTGTGATGATGCTGCGCCGCTGGGCCGAGATGCGTCCCCAGATCATGCGCGACGAACCGACGGCCGCGGCCCTTGGCCTGGAGACGGAACCACCGATGCTTCCGAACTGAAGAGGTGACGATGGACGACCTGACGCTCCTCCTGTGGGCAACGCGTGCCTTCGTCGTCCTGATGACCCTGCTTGTCGTCGCCCTCTTCGTGGGCTGCTGGTGGGTCATCGCGGGCCGGGCCTTCGCTGAGTTCCGGCGCGGTTGGCGCGCCAACGACCTCTGGCTGCCGTTCCTCCCGAATGAGCGCGGCGAGTGGGGACCACTGGTGAGCATTCGCTGGTGGAGCGCAGCTCGCGCCCCGGAACGCGGCACCACTTCTGCCCTGGCGTGGCGGTGGGGCTTCTGGATGTTCTCGGCAGTGGGCACTGACGGTGGGTGTGGCCGGCGCGGTGTTGGCCGTCGGCCGAATGCTCGTTCTGGTCTGGGTCTGACTCCTGGCCACTCCGATCGATCTCATCGCTCTGGCCCTCGTCTGGGCCCTCCTCGTCATCCCCGTCGTCCTCGGCATCGTCCTCGCAATCCGCACCGGCAACGCTGGGCTCCCTTCGAGAGGCGCGGGAACGGCCGTGACGGCATCCTCGCGCCGGAAGGTACTTCTCCGCGCTACGGGCGCCCAGAGGTGATCGCAGAACGTCGCGCGGGCTGTTCTCTCGCTGGGCTTTCTGCCTCGGCATCGCTGTCCTTTTCGGCGGTTTCACGCTCTACAACGCCTTCCTGGGGTGACCGCCATCGTCGCTGCGACCCATGGGGCGGACGGCGAATTTCGCCGCCTAGACTGGGCCCATGGCTGAACTCACCCGCGACGACGTGGCCCACCTCGCCGGTCTCGCCCGCATCGACCTCTCCGACGCCGAGCTCGACAAGATGGTCGGTGAGCTGGGCGTCATCCTCGAGTCCGTGGCAACCGTCCAGCAGTCGCCCATCGAGGGCGTCGAGCCGATGAGTCACCCGATGCCCATCGTCAACGTCACCCGACCCGACGTCGTCCGCCCGAGCCTCACGGCGGAGGAGGCCCTCGTCGGGAGCTCCCGAGGCCGACCAGCAGCGCTTCTCCGTGCCGCGCATCCTCGACGAAGACTGAAAGACGCACGTATGCGCGGGTGGTGACCATCCGGCATACGCAACGCTTGTTTTCCCGCACCTCGCACACCCAGACCGCAAGGACCGATGTGACCACCGACCTGACTCGCGCCAGCGCCTCCGAGCTCGCCGACCTCCTCACCAAGGGTGAGACGTCGTCGGTCGAGGTGACCGAGGCGCTCCTGGCCCGCACCGACGCCGTCGACGGCGACGTCCACGCCTACCTCCACGTCGCCCGCGACAGTGCCCTGGCCAGTGCGCGCGACATCGACGAGCGGCGCGGCCGGGGCGAGCAGCTGCACCAGCTCGCCGGCGTGCCGATCGCCGTCAAGGACGTCATGGCGACCAAGGGTCTGCCGACGACGTGCGGCAGCAAGATCCTCGAGGGTTGGATCCCGCCCTACGACGCGACCGTCGTCACGCGCCTGCGCGCAGGCCGGCATGCCGATCCTCGGCAAGACCAACATGGACGAGTTCGCGATGGGCTCCTCGACCGAGCACTCGGCCTACGGCCCGACGCGCAACCCGTGGGACCTCGACCGCATCCCCGGTGGTTCCGGTGGCGGCTCGAGCGCCGTCGTCGCGTCGTTCCAGGCGCCGCTCGCGATCGGCACCGACACCGGTGGCTCGATCCGCCAGCCGGCCGCCGTCACGGGCACCGTCGGGACCAAGCCGACCTATGGCGGGGTGTCGCGCTACGGGTTGGTCGCGCTCGCGTCCTCGCTCGACCAGGCCGGCCCGTGCACCCGCAACGTCCTCGACGCGGCGCTGCTGCACGAGGTCATGGGCGGTCACGACCCGATGGACTCCACCTCGATCAACGCTCCCGTCCCGCCCGTCGTCGAGGCCGCGCGTCGCGCCGACGTCAAGGGCATGCGGATCGGCATCGTCAAGGAGCTCACCGGCGAGGGTTTCCAGGCCGGCGTCCAGGCGCGCTTCGACGAGTCGGTCCAGCACCTCGTCGACGCTGGTGCCGAGGTCGTCGAGGTGTCGTGCCCGAGCTTCACGGCGCCCTGGCTGCCTACTACCTGATCCTCCCGAGCGAGGCGTCGTCCAACCTCGCGAAGTTCGACGCCATGCGCTTCGGCATGCGCGTCCTGCCCGAGGGCATCGACGACCCGAGCGCCGAGCAGGTCATGGCGGCGACGCGTGACGCGGGCTTCGGTGACGAGGTCAAGCGCCGCATCATCCTGGGCACCTACGCCCTGTCGTCGGGCTACTACGACGCCTACTACGGCTCGGCCCAGAAGGTTCGCCGCCTCATCGCTGACGACTTCACCGCGGCCTTCGAGTCGGCCGACGTGCTGGTCAGCCCGACCGCGCCGACGACGGCGTTCAAGTTCGGCGACAAGATGGACGACCCGATGGCGATGTACCTCAACGACATCGCCACCATCCCCGCCAACCTCGCGGGCGTCCCCGGCATGTCCCTGCCCAGCGGCCTCGCCGACGAGGACGGACTGCCGGCCGGCTTCCAGATCCTCGCGCCGGCCGCTGCCGACGACCGCCTGTATGCCGTGGGCGCCGCTCTCGAGCAGCGTCTCCTCGCGGCGTGGGGCGGTCCGCTGCTCGGCCAGGCCCCCGATCTCTCGCGACCATGACGAAGGGTGCGTGAAACCCATGAGCGACCAGTGACACTGAGGCCACCATCTCCTACGACGAGGTCCTCGCCGCCTTCGACCCGGTCATGGGTCTCGAGGTCCACGTCGAGCTCGGCACCAACACCAAGATGTTCTGTGGCTGCGCGACCGAGTTCGGCGCCGAGCCCAACACCCAGGTCTGCCCCGTCTGCCTCGGACTGCCCGGCGCCCTGCCGGTCGTCAACGAGAAGGCCGTCGAGTCGGCCATCCGCATCGGCCTCGCGCTCAACTGCGAGATCGCGCAGTGGTGCCGCTTCGCGCGCAAGAACTACTTCTACCCGGACATGCCCAAGAACTTCCAGACCTCGCAGTACGACGAGCCCATCGCGTTCGAGGGCTACCTCGACGTCGACCTCGACGACGGCTCGACCTACCGCGTCGACATCGAGCGCGCGCACATGGAGGAGGACACGGGCAAGTCGCTGCACGTCGGTGGCTCCACCGGTCGCATCCACGGCGCGACGCACTCGCTCGTCGACTACAACCGCGCCGGCATCCCGCTCATCGAGATCGTCACCAAGCCGCTGCGCGGTGCGGGGGAGCGGGCCGGCGAGATCGCGCGCGCCTACGTCGCGACCCTGCGTGACCTGCTCAAGGCGCTCGACGTCTCCGACGTGAAGATGGAGCAGGGCTCGATGCGCTGCGACGTCAACCTGTCGCTCATGCCCAAGGGCGAGACCACACTGGGCACCCGCACGGAGACCAAGAACGTCAACTCGCTGCGCTCGGTCGAGCGCGCCGTCCGCTACGAGATGTGCCGCCACGGCGCGATCCTCCAGCAGGGCGGTTCGATCCTCCAGGAGACGCGTCACTGGCACGAGGACACCGGCGTCACGACGTCCGGTCGCGTGAAGTCCGACGCCGACGACTACCGCTACTTCCCCGAGCCCGACCTCGTGCCCGTCGCACCGTCGCGCGAGACGCGTCGAGGCCCTGCGGGGCACGCTGCCCGAGCCGCCGGCCGAGCGCCGCAAGCGCCTCCAGTCCGACTGGGGCTTCAGCGACCTCGAGATGCGCGACGTCCTCAACGCCGGCCTCATCGACCTCATCGGGGACACCGTCGCCGCAGGTGCGACGCCCGGCCGGCGCCCGCAAGTGGTGGTCCGGCGAGATCGCTCGCCGCGCCAACACCGAGGCCGGGGCCGACGTTGCCTCGTATGCCGTCGAGCGGGGGATCACGCCGGCTCACGTCGTCGAGCTCGAGGGCCTCGTGACCGCCGGTCGCCTCAACGACTCGATGGCCCGTCAGGTCTGGGAGGGCGTGCTCGACGGTGAGGGCACCCCGACCGCTGTCGCCGACGCCCGTGGGCTCGAGCTCGTCCAGGACGACGGCGCCCTCGAAGCCGCTGTCGACGACGGTCATCGCCGCCAACCCCGATGTGGCGCAGAAGGTCCGCGACGGCAAGGTCCAGGCCGCGGGCGCCCTCATCGGTCAGGTCATGAAGGAGATGAAGGGTCAGGCCGACGCCGGCAAGGCCCGCGAGATCATCCTCGCCAAGCTCACCAGCTGAAAGCACGACTCTCGTCTTCGTGCCCCGCACGGACAACGCGCCGTGGCGCTCGCTGTCCGTGCGGGGCACTGAGTCGACGAGGTGTGGTCAGCGGCGGCCGCCGCCGAGGAGGCCACCGAGGATGTCGATGATGCCGCCACCGCGCTGCGAGTCTGCTGCGGTGCCGGAGCCTGCTGCGTGGCCGTGCCGCCACCGAGAGCTCCGCCGAGGACGTCCTGGAGCATCGACTCGAGCGAGCCGGGCCCGCCCTGAGCGCTCGAGTCGGCCGGAGCCGTCTGCTGCGTCGCCGTGCCGCCACCGAGACCGCCACCGCCACCCTTGAGGACCTTGTTGGCGAGGTAGGACAGCACGATCGGGGCCAGGATCGGGATGAGCTTCTTGATGAGGCCGCTGCTCGCACCGGTGCCACCGAGCGCGGAGTAGACCTGCTCCTCGTTGGATCCGAAGATGTGCGAAGCGATCTGCTGACCGTCGGCCTCGTTGACCTGGCCGGGGTCGACGTCGTCGGTGTGCTGGCCGAGCGCCTCGAGGAGCGAGCTCGCGCCGCCACCCTGGGCGTTGGCCTGGAGTCCACCGAGGAGGGCGGGAAGTGCGGCCTGGGCGGCCTGCTGGACTTCCTGGGGGTCGGCGCCGACCTGCTGGGCCAACTGGTCGATCGGCAGATTCTGGAGGATGTCGTCAACTGCGGCCATCGTGGTGCCACCTCTCATCGGTCTGGCGGGCGTCGGCGCCCACCTCTGGCTTCAACGTACCCACCGCGTGCGCCCGAAGGGGGTTTTGCTGCAGACGGGTCCGCGCATCAGCCGATCGGGACCCGGATGATGCGGTCGTCGCCGTCGCGCGGATCCCCTCGGAAGGTGTTGTTGCTCAGCACCCAGAGCGTTCCGTCCGGCGCGCTCACGACATCGCGCATCCGTCCATACCTGTTCTCCAGCAACCGAATCGGGTCACCCACGCCGCTGGCCTCCGTCGACCTTGATCTTCCACAGCGACTCTCCGCGCAGGGCCGCCATGTAGACCGTTCCGTCGGCTCCGACGGCGATGCCGCTCGGGGACGAGTCCGAGGTCGCCCATTGCGCAATCGGCGCCACAAAGCCCTCACGGTTCTCGATGCCCTCGACCTCGGGCCAGCCGTAGTTCTTGCCGGGCACGATGACGTTGAGTTCGTCCCAGGTGTTCTGCCCGAACTCGCTGGCAAACATCGTCCCGTCCTTGCCCCACGCCAGACCCTGGACGTTGCGGTGGCCCATGCTCCACACGGGACCGCCGCCGAACGGGTTGCCGGGGGCGGCCTTGCCATCGCCGGTGATGCGCAGGATCTTGCCGCCGAGATTGCCGCGCTCCTGCGCGCGATTCGTTTGCGCTGCATCCCCGTCCCGACATAGAGGAAGCCGTCAGGTCCCCACTTGATGCGCCCGCCGTTGTGGTTGCCAGCCTTGGGTATGCCGGTGAGCACCGTTGTCATGGAACCGAATCCACCTGCCCCGAGGGTCGTCCGCACGATGCGGTTGTCGTTCTCGGCGGTGAAGTAGAAGTGGACGATCTGGTCGGTTGCGAAGGTGGGGGAGACCGCGACTCCGAGGAGGCCGCCCTCGCCGTCGGCGTTCACGCCGTCGATGGTTCCGAGGCTGGACTTCTGTCCGGTCGGGGTGACGCGCAGAACCTCGCCCTTGTCCCGCAGGGTCACGAGCGCGTCGCCATTGGGCAGGAAGGCGATGGCCCATGGCACCTCGAGGCCCGTGGTCACGTCGGACGGGGACCCGGCCGGGATCGCGCCGCTCGACGAAGGCGTGGGAGTCGCGGACCCGTTTGCACTCGCGGAACCCGGGGAGGAGGCGGACGCAGTGGGCGTTGGCGTGGGGTCTCCCGCACTGCCGCTGCAACCCGCGAGGCCGAGTGCGACGACGGACGCGAGGACGAGAGGTCGGTGGGAAACGCGAGAGGACGGCATACCCCATCGTCGCCGCAAACCCTGTCGAAAACCACGGTGGCGGGCCACACTCACAGCATGTCCCTCATGTCGAAACTCTCCCGGGCTGCCACCGGACTGCACGCCGCCCTCTATCGCCGGATCGACTCGCCCAGGGTTCGCCGCATCGCGGGGCTGCCGATCCTGCTGCTCACGGTGAGGGGCCGACGCAGTGGCAAGGAGATCATGACGCCGGTCTGCTACATCGAGATCGACGGTGGCTATGCCGTGGCCGGGAGTGCGAACGGCGCCGATGGCGACCCGCAGTGGTTCCGCAATCTGCGGGCCGCGACCGAGGCGAGTGTCGAGGTGGGTGCAGCGACCCACCGCGTTCGTGTTCGGGTGCTTCCCGCGGCCGAGCGCGACGCGATCTGGGCCCGATTCCTCACCGAGGGAACGACCTTCGCGGGCTACGAGGCCAAGACCGAGCGCACGATCCCGGTCGCCGAACTCATCCGGATCTGAGTTCGCCTAGGGTCTCGACCATGGTTGTCGTCTCCTTCCCTGACCTGCCCCTTCGTGATGCCGTCGGCGAGATTCCGGGCGTGGAGGCGGTCATGTGGGACCCCACTGCCGGTCCTGCAGCGGACGATCGCATCGAGGTCGTCGTGGCGCCCTATCTCGGTGCGGCCAAGGCGCTCGGCGCAGTTGCAGACCTTCCCGCCTGCCGTCTCGTGCAGTTGCAGTCGGCTGGCTTCGACGGAGTCTTCGAGGTCGTCCCGGAGTCGATCGCCGTCGCCAACGCGGCTGGCGTCTATGACGCGCCCACCGCCGAGCTCGCGGTCGGCCTCACCATCGCGTCGCTGCGAGGCATCCCCGAGGCCGTGCGATCTGGTGACCGGGCTCGATGGACGCCCCTGGGTCAGCGGACCTCGCTCGCCGATCGGCGTGTGTTGATCGTCGGCTACGGATCCGTTGGGACCGCAATTGCCCGTCGTTTCAACGCTTTTGACGTCTCGATCACCGCTGTGGCCTCTAGGGCGCGCGCCGGTGACGATCTCGTCGATGCGGTCCACGGCATCGACGAGCTGCCCTCGCTGCTGCCCGAACATGACGTCGTGGTCGTCATCGTCCCGCTCAACGACTCGACCCACCAGCTCGTCGACGAGGGCTTCCTCGCGGCCATGCCCGACGGTGCGCTGCTGGTCAACGTGGCACGTGGCCCCGTCGCGGACACCGACGCCCTGGTGCGTCACGCCGGACGGCTGCGCATCGCGCTCGACGTCACGGATCCGGAGCCGCTGCCCGATGGTCACCCGCTGTGGACCGCACCCCATGTCCTCATCACGCCCCACGCCGGAGGCAACACCACGGCCCTGCTGCCGCGCATGGCCGAGCTTCTCCGCGAGCAGCTGACGCGGGTTGCTGCGGGCGACGCGCCACACCACCTCGTGCGGCCGATTGTCAAGACCTGACAACCCCGCCGGAGAGGGGCAAGATCGAAGCATGACCATCGCTGCTGAGGACCGGACGCTCGTGCTCGTGCGCCATGCCAAGGCTGTGCAGGGTGGCTATGACGCGGACCACGAGCGCGAGCTCACGCCGCGTGGTCACCGTGACGCCGCCGAGGCCGGGCGATGGCTCCACGAGCAGGGCATCGGCGTCGACGAGGTCCTCTGCTCGACCGCCACTCGGACCCAACAGACGTGCGAAGGCATCTGGAGCGCCGGGTGCTCGGAAGCGGACATCCACCACGAGCACCGCATCTACAACGCGTCAGCCGATCGCCTGCTCGAGGTGATTCGTGAGGCCGACGCCGACGCCAACGTCGTCATGATGGTCGGCCACGCACCCGGCATACCCGTCCTTGCTTCTCTCCTCGCCGAAGGCGAAGGGAGCGACCGCGCCCACGAACTCATGAGCCAGGGCTTCCCCACGGCGGGGGTGGCGGTCCTGCGCTTCTCGGGTCACTGGAGCGACCTCGCCGCGGGCGTGGCGCACCTCGACCGGTTCCACGTCGCCCGCGCCAAGGACCGCGTTGGCGGGTGAGAGCCGTGCAGTTCAGATGACAGCACGCATGGCGGCGATCGCCCCACGGAGGTAGCGCTCGACCACGACGCGTTCGTCGTCGTCCAGGCTGGCGTCGATCTCTGCGAGCTGGGCAAACATCGGGGCCAGCAGGGTGAAGACCTCGCGTCGTCCCGAGTCGGTGACGACGACCTCGGTCCGCCGCTTGTCGCCGGCATGGGGGTGGCGCTCGGCGTGGCCGCGCGCGACCAGTCGATCCACCACGCCCGAGGAGGCGGCGGAGGTGATGTTGAGGGCCTTGGCCAGCTCCACGGGACCCATCGGCGCGGCCATGAGGTGACGCAACGAGTGCAGCTCTGACACGGACAGACCAGCCCTGCGGGCCACGTCGTGTGGCACCTGTCCCGCCACGTCGACGAGTTCCTGGAGCGCGTCCAGAGAGGTCGAGGGCCGGTAGGTCGGCACGACGGAGTTCACCGTCGTGGTCGGGTCCTGCGCCGAGTTGGCTCGGCTTGCGCCGGGCTTCGGCATTTTCCGTAATATCGCTCACCTACTTAGTAACTTGGTGAATCACCTAGTGATCAACACTAGCAAGGAGAGTGACCTCATGGCTGGTCTCGCCCGCCTCATCACGCGCAAGTGGGTCGCAGGAGTGCTCGCGCTCTTTGCCCTGATCGGCGCTGGCGCGATCATCGGTGTGGTGGGCCAGGCCGAGCGAGGGCCGACGGCCACGGCATCCCTGCCGCTCGGATCGGACAGCAGGGCCGCAGCCGAACTCAGCGCCGAGCTGCCCGAGGCCCAGGGCTCTGCTGCCGTCGTGCTCTTCAGTAGCGACGAGCCGCTGAATGCCGCTGCGCTCGCGCTGGTGCAGGAGAGGGCGCGCACCTTGCCGGGCGCGACCGGGGCGCCGCCAGTCATCGCGCAGGACCGCACCGCTGCAACGGTTTTCATCCCCGTGGTCGCCAACGACGCCACCGCGGCCGCAGAGGTCGTCACCACGCTGCGCACTGCCGCCAAGGCCGATTTGCCTGAGGGCTTGGTCGCCCAGGTCACCGGACCCGCTGCCATTCAGGCGGACCTGGCTGCAGTGTTCGACGGCGCGAACTTCCGCCTGCTCGGGGCCACCGCCGGAGTCGTCGCCCTCCTCCTCATCATCACCTATCGCAGCCCTGTGCTCTGGCTCGTGCCGCTGACCGTGGTCGCGGCGGCCGACCAGCTCGCGGCGGTCCTTGCCACCCACACGCTCGCGGCGTTCGACGTGCAGTGGGACGAGTCCACCATCGGCATCCTCTCCGTCCTCGTCTTCGGTGCCGGAACCGACTACGCCCTCCTCCTCATCTCCCGCTACCGCGACGAGCTCCGGGTCCACGCCGACCGCCGAGACGCCATGGCGAAGGCCCTGACTCGCACGGCCGAGGCCGTCCTCTCGAGCGCCTCGACGGTCGTCATCGGACTGTTGACGCTCCTCCTGTCAGCCTTCCCGACCACCCGCGGCCTGGGCCTGGCCTGCGCCGTGGGCGTCGTCGTCGCCGCCGCCTTCGTGCTGATCGTGCTGCCCGCGACCCTCGTGGTCTTCGGGCGGTGGATCTTCTGGCCGAAGGTGCCGCGCGAGGGCCAGGCCAGTCTGGCCGACTCTCGGTCCTTCTGGCGGCGCGTCGGTGACGCGGTCGCCCGCCGCCCCGCTCGCTTCGCCATGGTCACGCTCGCGTTGCTCGCGCTCGGTGGTGCGGGGATGACCCAGATCCGGACCGGCCTGGACGGCGCCGACCAGTTCCTCCAGAAGCCCGAGGCGATTGCGGCGGGTGAACGCCTCTCGCAGTCCTTCCCCGCAGGCTCCGCAGACCCCGTCGTCATCGTCTCTCGCGGAACGGGCGCCGACGTGCTGTCGTCCACCGTCTCTGCCGTCGACGGTGTCTCGTCCACTCGCACGGTGGCCAGCGCCGGCGGAGTGAGTGAGATCCAGGCGGTGCTCGAGTCGCCGCCGGGCTCGGACGGGGCGCAGGAAGCCGTGACCTCCATCCGGGCGGCCATCGCCACCACTCCCGACACGCATGTCGGCGGCACCGAGGCCGAGGCCCTCGACGCCTCGGAGGCGTCGAACCGTGACCGCCTGCTCATCTTCCCGCTCATCCTCGGGCTCGTGCTCGTGGCGCTGGGGCTGCTCCTGCGCTCGGTCGTCGCGCCCGTGATCCTCGTGTTGACCGTCGTCGCGACCTATCTGTCGAGCCTCGGGATCTCCTGGGTGCTGTTCACCCAGATCCTGGGTTTCGATCGGCTCGACGACGGCGTCCCCCTGCTCGCCTTCGTCTTCCTCGTGGCCCTCGGCGTCGACTACAACATCTTCCTCGTCACCCGTGCCGCTGAGGAGTCGCGTGGCCATGGCGTCCGCGAGGGGATGCTGCGGGCCCTCTCCGCGACGGGTGGCGTCATCACGAGCGCCGGCATCCTGCTCGCGGCAGTGTTCGCGGTGCTCGGCGTGCTTCCTCTGGTCGTGCTCGCGCAGCTCGGGGTGGTCATCTGCGTGGGCGTGCTGCTCGACACGCTCGTCGTGCGCACCGTCCTCGTGCCCGCGATCGCCCTCGTGCTCGGCGACCGGTTCTGGTGGCCGCGTCGGCTGGCGTGAGGTCGCGTCCCGCCGAAACAGTCGCTGAGTGAGATCGGCATCCCACCTCGTGGACACGGGTCCTAGAGTTGCCCCATGAGCACGCCCGACATCGACATCAAGCCCCGTAGCCGCGACGTCACCGACGGTCTCGAGAAGACCGCGGCCCGAGGAATGCTCCGTGCCGTGGGCATGGGCGACGACGACTGGGTCAAGCCGCAGATCGGTGTCGCGAGCTCCTGGAACGAGATCACCCCCTGCAACCTGTCGCTCGACCGACTGTCCAAGGCGGTCAAGGACGGCGTCCACGCCGCCGGGGGATACCCGCTCGAGTTCGGCACCATCTCCGTGTCCGACGGCATCTCGATGGGTCACGAGGGCATGCACTTCTCGCTCGTGTCGCGCGAGATCATCGCCGACTCGGTCGAGACCGTCATGAGCGCCGAGCGCCTCGACGGCTCGGTCCTGCTCGCCGGCTGCGACAAGTCCCTCCCGGGCATGCTCATGGCCGCCGCGCGCCTCGACCTCGCCTCCGTCTTCCTGTATGCCGGGTCGATCCTTCCCGGGATCGCCAAGCTCTCGGACGGGACCGAGAAGGAGGTCACGATCATCGACGCCTTCGAGGCCGTCGGTGCAGCCAACGCGGGCAAGATGTCGCTCGCGGACGTCGACGCCATCGAGCGCGCGATCTGTCCGGGCGAGGGCGCCTGTGGCGGTTTCTACACGGCCAACACGATGGCCGCGGTCGCCGAGTCGATCGGCATGTCCATCCCCGGCTCGGCCGCCCCGCCGGCCACGGACCGTCGCCGCGACGTGCACGCCCGCCGCTCCGGCGAGGCCGTCGTCGAGCTCCTGCGTCGTGGCATCACCGCCCGCCAGATCATGACCAAGCCGGCGTTCGAGAACGCCATCGCCGTCGTCATGGCCTTCGGTGGCTCGACCAACGCCGTCCTCCACCTGCTCGCGATGGCGCACGAGGCCGAGGTGGACCTCACCATCGGCGACTTCCAGCGCATCGGCAAGAAGGTCCCGCACCTCGCCGACGTCAAGCCGTTCGGTGCCTTCGTCATGAAGGACATCGACCACATCGGTGGCATCCCCGTCGTCATGAAGTCGCTCCTCGAGGCCGACCTGCTCGACGGCGACTGCCTCACCGTGACGGGCAAGACGGTGTCCGAGAACCTCGACGAGATCAAGCCGCCGCACATCGACGGCCGCGTCATCCGCGAGTTCACCAACCCGATCCACAAGACCGGTGGCCTCACGATCCTCACCGGCTCGCTCGCGCCCGATGGCGCCGTCGTGAAGTCCGCCGGTTTCGACACCGAGGTCTTCGAGGGCACGGCGCGGGTCTTCAACGGTGAGCGCGCCGCCATGGACGCCGTCGAGCAGGGTTCCCTCAAGCCCCAGGACGTCGTCGTCATCCGCTACGAAGGTCCCAAGGGTGGGCCGGGCATGCGCGAGATGCTCGCCGTCACCGGCGCCATCAAGGGTGCAGGCCTCGGCAAGGACGTCCTCCTCCTCACCGACGGCCGCTTCTCCGGTGGCACCACCGGCCTCTGCGTCGGACACGTCGCCCCCGAGGCCGTCGACGAGGGCCCGATCGCTTTCGTGCGTGACGGTGACGGCATCCGCCTCGACGTCGCGAATGGCACGCTCGACCTCCTCGTCGACGAGGCCGAGCTGGACCGTCGTCGCGCCGAGGGTGTCACCCACCCCGAGCCCAAGTACACCCGCGGCGTGCTCGCGAAGTACCGCAAGCTCGTCGGCTCGGCCAGCAAGGGCGCCGTCTGCGACTGACCACAGCGTGACCGGGCACAGCCCGCGAACGTGAGCACGCGGCATACCGAAGAATTCTCGGTATGCCGCGTGCTCTGTTTCTCTCAGCGGCTCAGCGAACGACGGGGAGGCCGTTCACCCAGTCGAGCTTGGCCGTCTTGAGGATGCGCTTGCCGGCCGTGGTCGGGGTCGGCTTGCTGTTCTGCCAGACGTGGTACGCGATCCAGGTGGACCCGTCGGCTGCCGTCTCGACCTCGGCGCCGCCGGGACCGTAGCCGTAGCCCTGGCCGGTCTGCATGAGGTTCTTGCGGAAGGTGAAGGTGCCGTGGATCGTGTCAGCCGAGTAGACGGCCGTGTAGTAGGCGTTGGTGTCATAGCGATTGCGTGAGACGAACAGCCACACCTTGCCGCCATGGCGGACGAGGCTCGGAGCCTCATAGACGTAGTCCGAGGTGCGGTGGAGAAGGTTGTCCGCAGCCTGGCCGCTCGTGAAGCCGACCGTGCCGGTGGTCCCGTTGAAGCTCAGCATGCGGGCGATGATGTCGTAGTCGCCGCGGGGGAAGCCGAGACGGTGCACGCCGCTGCGCCAGGTCAGGTAGGTGTTGTTCTCGCTCGTGACGTAGGTCGTCGCGTCAATGGCCTCGCGACCGCTGCCACCACCACAGGTGAGGAGCCGGGGGCCGGAGTAGCCGCCGACGATGGTCTTCGAGGAGGCGTAGTAGACGCACGGCTTCGCACCGTTGTGGCTCGCGCTGAAGAATGCGAAGAAGTAGCTGCCGCGCTTGACGAGGTGCGGCGCCCAGAACTTCGAGTAGCCGGACCGGGCGGCGTTGATGTTGCCGATCTTCGTGTACGGGCCGGTCGGTGCGGCACGACGGAAGACCGGCATGGTCCCCGTCTGGCTGCTGCCCGTCGCCGCGAGGTAGTAGTTCGCGCCGATCCGGGTGAAGCCCGGGTCAGCCGCCCCCAACGGGCTCGCGATCGTCGATGCGCTCGCGGACCCTGCCGACACGGCGAGCAGGCCCACCACTGCTGCCGCACTCACCACCAGCTGTCGAATTCTCATGTTCGTGTCCCTCCAGTCACGGGCTTCCGCCCTTGTGGTGCCACCCCTCCGGAGGCACCGTCGGCCCTGGAGCCGACGACTTGAAAGGTAGGGACGTGCGGGCGTTTTGCCCATGGGGAGCACTCCCCGCGCCTGATCGGGTCAGACGTCGAACAGGGATGGCGGATCGGGCTCGCGCGCGCCCTCGATCACGAGCATTCTCAGCTTGGTCTGCGCCCCGCCCGGTGCGGAGAAGCCGCCCGGCTTCCCGCCCGCCGCCAGCACCCGGTGGCACGGCACCACGATCGGGAACGGGTTGCGGCCCAGCGCCTGGCCCACGGCCTGCGCCGCGCCGGGATCACCCAGTCGGCGCGCGACCTCGCCGTAGGTGAGGGTCGTGCCCGGCTCGATCGCCCGGGCAATGTCATAGACACGGCGGTGGAAGTCGGACACACCACTCAAGTCGAGGTGCACGTCGGCGAGGTCGTCCTGAGCGCCGTCCATGAGGGCGCGCATCCGCTCGACCGCGGCGGCCACGGCTTGCGGTGGCTCCTGCTCGCTCGCCGCCGGACGGTCGTGCGACATCCGGGCGCGGACCGCGTCATCGCTCTCGCCGGGCAGCAGCACCCGCACGATGCCGTGGTCGCTCCAGGCCACGGCGCACGTGCCGATCGCGGTGGCGAACAGCGCGTAGCCCTCGGACATGTCGGCCATCATCGCCCCGACCACCGACAGCCGGCCTTCGCGGGCCTGATGGCGTGACGGCGACGGGCCAAATGACCGGATGGTGGGATGTGTCGTCTCACACGTTGACACAGCATGAGACGCGCGGGAGAGTCGTCCTGTGACTCGCTTCCTCGTACTTCTCTCGGCGCCCGGCCCCTCCTGACAGGTCCGGCCAGGCGCCTCCCTCCATCGTCCCCCAGCACGTGGGACGGGAGGGTTTTTTTGTGTCACGCACAGCACGAACAGCAGCACCGCACGACCAGCAACACAGCCCGACAAGTAGCACCGCAGAGCAGCAACACGACCCCGACTCAAAGATGGTGACGACGTGAGCGAGACCCAGGCAGCGCCCACCCCGGCGCGGCTCGCCGAACAGGCCCGAGCCAAGGCGCCCCTCGAGGTGACCGGAGCCCAGAGCCTCGTACTCTCCCTCGAGTCCCTCGACGTCGACACCGTCTTCGGTATCCCCGGAGGCGCGATCCTCCCGGCCTACGACCCGCTCCTCGACTCGGTCAAGGTGCGCCACATCCTCGTGCGTCACGAGCAGGGTGCGGGCCACGCCGCCGAGGGTTATGCGGCAGCCACCGGCAAGGTCGGCGTCTGCATGGCGACGTCCGGTCCGGGAGCCACCAACCTCGTCACGGCCCTGGCCGACGCGCACATGGACTCGGTCCCGATCGTGGCCATCACCGGTCAGGTCGCGAGCGCCTCGATCGGCACGGATGCGTTCCAGGAAGCCGACATTCGCGGCATCACGATGCCGATCACGAAGCACAACTACCTCGTCACCAACGCGGCCGACATCCCGCGCGTCCTCGCCGAGGCCTTCCACATCGCCCTGACGGGTCGCCCCGGTCCGGTGCTCGTCGACATCAGCAAGGACGCGCTCCAGGCCAAGACGACCTTCGCGTGGCCGCCGCGGATCGACCTGCCCGGCTACCACCCGGTGACGCGCCCGCACGCCAAGCAGATCCGTGAGGCGACCAAGCTCATCGCCGCGGCGCAGCGTCCCGTCCTCTACGTCGGTGGCGGCGTCATCCGCGCCGACGCCAGCGAGGAGCTGCGTCAGTTCGTCGAGCTGACCAAGATCCCCGTCGTCACCACGCTCATGGCTCGTGGCGCGCTGCCCGACAGTCACGAACTGCACCTCGGTATGCCGGGCATGCACGGCTCCGTTGCCGCGGTCACCGCCCTGCAGAAGTCCGACCTGCTCATCACCCTGGGCGCCCGCTTCGACGACCGGGTCACCGGCCAGCTCTCGTCGTTCGCCCCTGAGGCCAAGGTGATTCACGCCGACATCGACCCGGCCGAGATCTCCAAGAACCGTCAGGCGGACGTGCCCATCGTCGGCTCGTGCAAGGACGTCCTCGTGGACCTCATCGCCTCGGTCGACGCCGACATCGATGCCGGTCGTGGCGGCGACTACGCGGCCTGGCGCGAGCGCACCCAGGGCTGGAAGCGCGACTTCCCGCTGGGCTACGCCGAGTCCGAGGAAGGCACGCTCGCCCCGCAGTACGTCATCGAGCGCCTCAGCGCGATCGCCGGTCCCGAGTCCATCTACGTCGCCGGCGTCGGCCAGCACCAGATGTGGGCCGCCCAGTTCGTGCAGTACGAACGTCCGCGTGCGTGGCTCAACTCCGGTGGTCTCGGAACGATGGGGTATGCCGTGCCTGCCGCCATGGGTGCCCAGGTCGGCGAACCCGAGCGCACCGTGTGGGCCATCGATGGTGACGGCTGTTTCCAGATGACGAACCAGGAACTCGCGACCTGCGTCATCAACAACATCCCGATCAAGGTCGCGGTCATCAACAACAGCAGCCTGGGCATGGTGCGCCAGTGGCAGTCGCTGTTCTACGACAAGCGCTACTCGAACACCGACCTGCACACCTCCGCCGACGGCCAGCGGATCCCCGACTTCGTCAAGCTCGCCGACGCCTACGGTTGCGCCGGACTGCGGTGCGAGCGCCCCGAGGACGTCGACGAGACGATCCGCCAGGCGATGGCGATCAACGACCGCCCGGTCGTCGTCGACTTCGTCGTCCACCGCGACGCCATGGTGTGGCCGATGGTGGCCGCTGGCGTGAGCAACGACATGATCCAGGTGGCCAAGGACACTGCGCCGCAATGGGATCGCGAGGAGTCGGAGGCTGTCTCGCAGCCGCTCGACGCCGACCACAGCGGCGACGACGGCACCACGACCGAAGGTGAGGACAAGTGATGTCGCAGCACACCCTGTCGGTGCTCGTCGAGAACAAGCCCGGCGTCCTGGCCCGCATCGCCGGACTCTTCGCCCGACGCGGCTTCAACATCCACTCACTCGCAGTGGGCGAGACCGAGCACAACGACATCTCGCGCATCACCGTCGTCGTTGACGTCGACGAGCTCCCGCTCGAGCAGGTGACCAAGCAGCTCAACAAGCTCGTCGAGGTGCTCAAGGTCGTCGAGCTCGACGCCAACTCCGCCGTCCAGCGGCAGGTCATGCTCATCAAGGTCCGAGCCGACGCGGCCACGCGCAGCCAGGTCCTCGAGCTGGTCCACCTGTTCCGCGCCAAGGTCGTCGACGTCGCCACGGAGTCCGTGACGATCGAGGCCACCGGTCACGGCGAGAAGCTCACCGCCCTGCTGGGCGTCCTCGAGCCGTATGGCGTGCGCGAGCTCGTCCAGTCGGGCATCGTCGCCATAGGACGTGGCCCCCGTTCCATCACCGACCGCGCCCTGCGCGGAGCCTGACCCAGTCTTTTTCGTACCCCCAGAACGCAAGCACCCGGCATACCCACAAGGAGAAACGCGAAATCATGGCTGAAATGTTCTACGACGACGACGCCGATCTGTCGATCATCCAGGGGCGCAAGGTCGCTGTCATCGGCTACGGCAGCCAGGGCCACGCCCACGCGCTGAGCCTGCGCGACAGCGGAGTCGACGTGCGCGTCGGCCTCGCCGAGGGCTCCAAGAGCCGCGCCAAGGCCGAGGCCGAGGGCCTGCCCGTCTCGAGCGTCGCTGACGCGGTGAAGGACGCCGACCTCGTCGTCATCCTCACGCCCGACCAGGTGCAGCGCACGGTCTACGCCAACGAGATCAAGCCCAACCTCAAGGACGGCGCTGCGCTGCTCTTCGGTCACGGCTTCAACATCCGCTTCGACTACATCCAGCCCGAGCCCGGCTCCGACGTCATCATGGTCGCGCCCAAGGGCCCCGGCCACCTCGTGCGTCGTGAGTACGTCGACGGCCGCGGTGTCCCCGTGCTCCTCGCCGTCGAGCAGGACGCGTCCGGCACCGCTTGGGACCTCGCGAAGTCCTACGCCAAGGCCATCGGTGGCCTGCGCGCCGGCGGCATCAAGACGACCTTCACGGAGGAGTGCGAGACCGACCTCTTCGGTGAGCAGGCCGTCCTGTGTGGTGGCGCATCGCAGCTCGTCATGTACGGCTTCGAGACGCTGACCGAGGCCGGCTACCAGCCCGAGATCGCCTACTTCGAGGTCCTCCACGAGCTCAAGCTCATCGTCGACCTCATGGTCGAGGGCGGCATCGCCAAGCAGCGCTGGTCGGTCTCCGACACGGCCGAGTACGGCGACTACGTCTCGGGTCCGCGCGTCATCGACCCGTCGGTCAAGGAGAACATGCAGGCCGTCCTCGCCGACATCAAGAACGGCGCGTTCGCCAAGCGCTTCATCGAGGACCAGGACAACGGTGGCCCCGAGTTCAAGGCCCTGCGCGAGAAGGGTGCCCAGCACCCGATCGAGACCACCGGCAAGGAGCTGCGCAAGCTCATGTCCTGGGTCAAGAGCGACACGGACAGCGACTACGTCGAGGGTTCCGCCGCCCGCTGACCCCAACCCCAGCACAACCAGTCGAGAGTAGAGAACACGTCGTGTGGGCCCGGGCCCAGACGGCGTGTTCTCTCCTTTCGACCAGGAGTGGGTGGCACGGGCGAGCGTCCATAGAGTGTGCGCGTGAGTGATCTCGTCGACGGCTGGCCCGTGTGGGCGGTGTTCGGCGCGTTCTTCGTCATCGCGATGCTGCGCTCCAACGGGACCTACTGGGCGGGGCGCGGACTGCGCGCCGGGGGAGCGCGCACCGGTCTGGCCCGGCATCTCGACCGCCCCGCGGTGATCCGCACGGAGGCCTTCGTCGATCGGTGGGGCGCCCCGCTCGTGGCCCTGAGCTTCCTCACCGTCGGCGTGCAGACCCTCATCAACGCGGCCGCCGGAGCCTTGCGCATGCCGTTGTCGCGCTACGTCCCCGCCACGATCGTGGGCTCGCTCCTGTGGGCCACGCTCTACACCTCGGTCGGGGTCGCGCTGTGGGAGGCGATCACCGGGGGAGCGTGGTGGTGGCTGCTCGTCATCGTCGCCGCAGCGGCCCTCGTCGCAGGAGCGACGCGGTGGCTCACTCGTGCGGCGTCGCCTCATCCGGAGCCGACGCCACCCGATCCGACACCATGACAGTGGTGCTCAGCACCTGACCGCCACGCGCGAAGGTGACCTGGACCGGCATACCCGGTCGGGTTCGTGAGAACCAGAAGGTCGTCACGTCGTCGCCGTCGGTCACGACGTAGCGGACGCACTCCTCGACCCCCACGGGCAGGGACACCGACTCTCTGTCGATGACCGTCGCAGCGGCGGGGAAGGACGCGTGCGCCTGGAGGTCACCCCACGCAACGCGTGCCCCGGAGACCTCGCCGATCACGGCGCCCTCGGCGTCGCAGTCGGCACGTTCGTAGAGCGCACCCTCGTCATCACCCTCGGCGAACCGGCTCAGCCGATGACGCACACCCTCGCCGTCCTCGACCCGCACGACGACGGTGCGTCCATTGGGGCAGCCGTCGCGAATCTCGGCTGTTGAGAACGGAGTTGGGGCCATTCCGGGTGCGAGGACGTGGTCGTCGGTGCTCATGTGGGGGACCTGAATCGGCGCGGCATCGGTGTCGGCTGTTCTCGAAGCCAGTCCTCGAAGGTCCGGCCCCCGGTCTCGGCCTCGGGTCCGGGCAGGATCCCGCCGTCGGAGAAGCCGCGCATCACCGGCAGGACCGGCGGGATGCGCACGACCCGTGGGGCCTTGCGTCCGTCGTGCGCCGCCAGGATCGCGGCCATCTGATCGGCCGTGTATGCCGTGGGGCCGGCGATGTCGGTCGCGCGGCGGTAGCCGCTCGGGGCGGGTCCCGTGGCGTAGTCGGTGAGGCGCTCCGCGACCCAGTCGATGTCGACCGGCTGGATCCGCATGCTGCCGATGGCGAAGGTCAGCGGGCCGACGCGCCCCGCCGTGGCGAAGAAGGCAGCCAGCGAGTGGAACTGCGTCGCCCGCAGCACCGTCGCCGGGATGCCGGCCTCCGCCAGGGCACGCTCGGAGTCGACCTTGGCGCGGTAGTAGGCGTAGGGGACCCGGTCGGACCCGACGATCGAGATGGACACGACGTGCGCGGGGGAGTCGACGCGGCGCAGGGCCTGGCCGATCCGTTGAGCACCCGCGACATCCACGGTCTGCGGCTTGGTCTGGGAGCTCGCGGTGTGGATGACGGCATCTGCACCGTCGAGCACCGCGTCGAGCCCGTCGCCCGTGGCGAGGTCGACTCCGGTGCGCCGACTTGCGGACACCGCGACGTGCCCACGGGCCTCGAGCTCACGGACGACGCGACCTCCGAGGTCGCCGGAACCACCAGTCACGACGATGCGCATGCAGCCATCCTGCCCGCCTTTGTGGGGTTTCACATAGCGGTCGGGACCATCCACATGCTGAACGCCGTCCTAGACTCTGGCTCCCGCACAGCGTCGTGCGGACCCATCCCGTGAACCCCTAAGGACTGCACGTGAGCAAGCCGATCGTCCTGATCGCCGAGGAACTCAGCCCCGCCACGATCGACGCCCTGGGGCCGGACTTCGAGATCCGTCAGATCGACGGATCCGACCGGTCCCAGCTCCTCCCGGCCCTGGCCGACGTCGACGCCGTGCTCATCCGCTCCGCGACCAGGATGGACTCCGAGGCCATCGCGGCCGCGAAGAAGCTCAAGGTCATCGCTCGCGCCGGAGTGGGACTCGACAACGTCGACGTCCCCGCCGCGACGCAGGCCGGCGTCATGGTCGTCAACGCCCCGACGTCCAACATCACCAGCGCCGCCGAGCTCGCCGTCGGCCTCCTCCTCTCGACCGCGCGCAACATCGCGCCCGCCAACCAGGCCCTCAAGAACGGTGCGTGGAAGCGCAGCAAGTACGGCGGTGTCGAGCTGCTCGACAAGAAGGTCGGCGTCGTCGGCTTCGGTCGCATCGGCCAGCTCGTCGCCGAGCGCCTCAAGGGCTTCGGCATGGAGATCCTCGCCTACGACCCCTACGTCTCCGCGGCGAAGGCCGGCCAGCTGGGCGCGCGCCTCGTCTCCCTCGACGAGCTCCTCGCCGAGTCCGACTTCATCACCGTGCACCTCCCCAAGTCGCCCGAGACCCTCGGTCTCCTCGGCAAGGAGGCCTTCAGCAAGGTCAAGCCGTCGGTGCGCATCATCAACGCCGCCCGCGGTGGCATCGTCGACGAGCAGGCGCTCGCCGACGCGCTGCGTGACGGTCTCGTCGCAGGCGCCGGCATCGACGTCTTTGCGATCGAGCCGACGACCGAGAGCCCGCTCTTCGAGTTCGAGTCCGTCGTCGTGACGCCCCACCTCGGTGCGTCCACCGACGAGGCCCAGGAGAAGGCCGGCGTCGCCGTCGCCAAGTCCGTGCGCCTCGCCCTCGGCGGAGACCTCGTCCCCGACGCGGTCAACGTCGCCGGTGGAATCGTCGCCGAAGAGGTCCGCCCCGGCATCGACCTCGTCGAGAAGCTCGGCCGCATCTTCACCGGTGTCGCCGGGTCCGTCCCGGTCCAGCTCGACGTCGACGTCCGCGGTGAGATCACCGAGCACGACGTCTCGGTCTGGGAGCTCGCCGCCCTCAAGGGCGTCTTCACCGACGTCACCGAGGACGCCGTGACCTACGTCAACGCGCCCCTGCTCGCCAAGGAGCGCGGCTGCGAGGTCCGCCTGCTCACGGACGCCGTCTCCGAGGAGTTCCGCAACGTCACGACGCTGCGCGGCACCCTCGCCGATGGCACCACGGTCTCCGTCGCCGGCACCCTGACCGGACCCAAGATGGTCCAGAAGGTCATCGGCGTCAACGGCTTCGACCTCGAGGTCCCGATCAGCGACCACATGGCGTTCTTCTCCTACAAGGACCGCCCGGGCGTCGTCGGTGTCATCGGCCGTCTCCTCGGTGAGGCCGACGTCAACATCGGCGGCATGCAGGTCGCCCGCGACGACGCTGCCGGCACGGCTCTGGTGGCCCTCACCGTCGACAACAAGATCCCCGCCGACGTCGTGACCGCCATCGCTTCCGAGCTCTCGGCGGACGTGCGTGTCGTCGACCTGGTGGAGTGACTTCTCCTTCAGTTCCGTTGTGGCACAGCGCCATTGACACACATCACGTATGCCGTGTGGTCACCTCCCAAGGTGACCACACGGCATACGTGCTTTCTGCCCGATGTCAGGGAATGTCAGTGCGTGTGCTTATCGTGGGCCGTCACTGACCACGCTTACCCAGGAGAATTTGTGAACCGTACGGAGCTCAAGAACAAGGTTGTCGACAAGGCAGAGCTCAGCGGCGCTGACGCTGACCGCGCCATCGACGCCGTCCTCGGCGCCATCACCGACGCGCTCGTCGCCGGTGACAAGGTGTCGCTCCCCGGCTTCGGCATCTTCGAGACGCGCGAGCGCGCAGCGCGCACCGGTCGCAACCCGCAGACCGGCGAGGCTCTCGAGATCAAGGCCAGCACCGCAGCCGCGTTCAAGCCGGCCGCCGAGCTCAAGCGCAAGCTCGCCAAGAGCTGACCCAAGCCCCATCACGTATGCCGTGTGCCCACCTTGGTGGGCACACGGCATACGTGCGTTTCGGGGGAGGAGGCTCGGCCGCGCGGGCTGCCGTGCGGGTGCCACGCTGAGACGGCGTCTCAGTGCGTGAGCAGCCTCTTCCCGATAGTTGGACGTCCTCATAACCTCGAAGCATGCAGCGGCAGGTAGGTCTTCTCATCGCCAGCCGCGGCGAGGTTCGGTAGTCAGCTCCCTCGTCGCGGAGACCCCGTGACGCCGCTGACCGGTTCGCCCACACCACGGGCTGGAGCCGACCGTCCCACCCACATCTCGATCTTTGAAGGACTGAACACCATGAGCGAAGAAGCCAAGGCAGCACAGCAGGCACTGCAGGAGTCGTTGGACCTGCGCGACCAGGACCACACGGACGCCTGACCCAGCCACCACCTGCGAGACCCCGCCGAGCCCTGTGCAGGCGGGGTTTCGCATTGTGGGACCACGGTCCCGCATTTCGAGATCATTTTCTAAGGTGTGAGCATGACGCAGAGCAGTGCAGGGGACGCCACGGCCAAGGACATCAACCTTGCGGTCATTGCCGGCGACGGCATCGGACCCGAGGTCGTTGCCGAGGGTCTCAAGGTCCTCGAGGCCGTGACCGCCGGCAGCGGCACCAAGGTGACCAGCACGGCATACGACCTCGGCGCGAAGCGCTGGAACGCCACCGGTGAGACGCTCCCCGAGAGCGTGCTCGACGAGCTGCGCGGCCACGACGTCATCCTGCTCGGCGCCATCGGTGACCCGAGCGTCCCGAGCGGCGTCCTCGAGCGCGGCATCCTGCTGCCGCTGCGGTTCGCCCTCGACCACTTCGTCAACCTCCGCCCGGCCAAGCTCTTCCCGGGCGTCGAGAGCCCCCTCGCCGTGGACCGCGTCGCCCCGAACGGCATCGACTTCGTCGTCGTGCGCGAGGGCACCGAAGGTCCCTACGTGGGCAACGGCGGCGCCCTGCGCACCGGCACCCCGCACGAGATCGCGACCGAGGTCAGCGTCAACACCCGCTTCGGTGTCGAGCGCGTCGTGCGCGAGGCCTTCGCCCGCGCCCAGGCCCGCCCGCGCAAGCACCTCACGCTCGTCCACAAGCACAACGTCCTCACCCACGCCGGCCACCTGTGGCGACGCACGGTCGACGAGGTCGGCACGGAGTTCCCGGACGTCGAGATCGCCTACCAGCACGTCGACGCCGCGACGATCTTCCTCGTGACCGACCCGGGTCGTTTCGACGTCATCGTCACCGACAACCTCTTCGGCGACATCATCACCGACATTGCCGCGGCCATCGCCGGTGGCATCGGCCTCGCGGCGAGCGGCAACATCAACCCGACCGGTTCGGCGCCGAGCATGTTCGAGCCGGTCCACGGCTCCGCGCCCGACATCGCGGGCCAGGGCAAGGCCGACCCCACGGCGACGATTCTCTCCGTCGCGATGCTCCTGGAGCACCTGGGTCGCACCGAGGAAGCAGAGCGGGTCGAGGCCGCAGTCGCCGCAGATCTTGCTGCGCGCGGCCGCGAGGTACGCACGACGAGCGCCATCGGTGACGCCGTCACCGCGCGCCTGTCATAGGCTCAGCCACAAGCCGCAGCGAGCCTCGCACTGCCGTTTGCACCCGCTCTTGGAAGGACCCCCTGAGATGACCGACCTCTCGTTCAACGTCGAGCGACGTCCGGACCCGGTGAGCGACGAGCGTCGCGCCGAGATCCACGCCAAGCCCGGATTCGGTGTCCACTTCACCGACCACATGGCCACGGCCACGTGGACCAAGGACGGCGGCTGGCACGACGGGCGCGTCGTGCCCTATGGCCCGATCCAGATCATGCCGAGCGCTGCAGTGCTGCACTACGCCCAGGAGATCTTCGAGGGCATGAAGGCCTACCGCCACGAGGACGGCTCGGTGTGGACCTTCCGTCCCGAGGCCAACGCCGCTCGCATGGCGCGCAGCGCCCGCCGCCTCGCCCTGCCCGAGATCTCCGAGGCCGACTTCATCGGCTCGCTCAAGGCGCTGCTGTCCGTCGACTCGGCCTGGGTGCCGCCGGCCGACGGCAGCGAGGCCAGCCTCTACCTGCGCCCGTTCATGTACGCGTCCGAGGCGTTCCTCGGCGTCCGCCCGGCCAACGAGGTCACCTACACGGTCATCGCGTCGCCGGCCGGCCCCTACTTCCCGGGCGGCCTCAAGCCGGTGACCCTGTGGATCTCGCAGGACTACGCGCGCGCCGGCGCCGGTGGCACCGGCAACGCGAAGTGCGGTGGCAACTACGCCTCGTCCCTCGCCGGTCAGCTCGAGGGCATCGAGAACGGTTGCGACCAGGCGGTCTTCCTCGACTCGGGAACGCAGCAGAACATCGAGGAGCTCGGTGGGATGAACCTCTTCATCCTCACCAAGGACGGCGAGCTCATCACGCCCGAGCTCACCGGCTCGATCCTCGAGGGCATCACCCGCAGCTCCATCCTCGAGCTCGCCAAGGACCTCGACCTCACGCCGGTCGAGCGCACCGTGCCGATCCAGGAGTGGAAGGACGGCGTGGCCTCCGGCGACATCGTCGAGATCTTCGCCTGCGGCACGGCAGCCGTCATCACGCCTGTCGGTGAGCTCCGCTGGGAGGGTGGCTCGGCCCCCGCCGTCGGTGGACCCGAGGGTGGCGAGGTCACGCGCACCATTCGCTCGCGCCTCCTCGACATCCAGTACGGCCGCGCCGAGGACACCCGAGGGTGGCTCACCCAGCTCGCCTGAGCTGTCTGCCGCACGTGCTTCACCTGCGACTCCTGCGTTGCCCCCGACCCAAAGGTCCGCTTCGACGCCATAACTGCATCGGCGACCGCCAAATCCCTGTGTCGTGGGTCACTCCGGGTCTACTATCGGCTCAACTTCAGACCGAAGTCGATGGTCAAGTCTCAAGGCTCAGTGTGTGGGCAAGGAGTGCGCGCATGTCCGATGTGACCGAAATGTCCGACGACGAACGCCGCCTGGCGGAGCTCGGCTACAAGCAGGAACTTCACCGATCGTGGTCGGGATTCTCCAACTTCGCGATCTCCTTCTCGATCATCTCGATCCTGGCCGGGTGCTTCACGACCTTCGGCCAGGCCTGGAGCAACGGTGGCCCGGTGGCCATCTCCTGGGGCTGGCCGCTGATCTCGGTGTTCATCCTCATCATCGGCTTCACGATGTCCGAGCTCGTCTCGGCCTATCCGACGTCCGGTGGCATCTACTGGTGGGCTGCGAAGCTCGGCGGTCCTGCCGCGGGCTTCTTCACCGGGTGGCTCAACCTCATCGGCCTCATCGCCGTGACCGCGTCGGTGGCCTACGGCGCCGCCAACTTCGTCGACATCATGATCGGACTGTTCTCCGAGGACTACGCGGCGAACTGGAGCCTGACCCGCGTCTTCATCATCTTCGTGGTGATCCTCGTGCTCGCGGCCGTGGTCAACATCTTCTCCAGCCACCTGCTCGCCGTCATCAACAACGTCTCCGTCTGGTGGCACGTGGCCGGCGCGGCGATCGTCATCCTCATCCTCGTGTTCGTCCCCGACCACCACCAGGACCTCGGGTTCGTCTTCACCGAGCGCATCAACAACTCCGGGTATGCCGCGGGGTCGGCGAGCGGTGCCACCTACTGGTTCCTCGTCCTTCCGCTCGGCTTCCTGCTGACGCAGTACACGATCACCGGCTTCGACGCCTCGGCCCACCTCTCCGAGGAGACGCAGTCGGCGTCGAATGCTGCGGCCAAGGGCATCTGGCGCTCGATCGCGTACTCCGCGGTCGGCGGGTGGTTCCTGTTGCTCGCCCTCCTGTTCGCCGTCCAGGACAAGGACGCCGTCACGACCGGGATCAACCAGGGCCTCTACGGCTCCGACGTGATCCTCGGCCAGTCGCTCAGCACCTTCTGGCACGCGACGATCATCGTCATCTCGGCGTTCGGGCAGTTGTTCTGCGCCACGGCCTGCCTCACCAGCGCCTCGCGCATGGGCTTTGCCTTCAGCCGCGACGGCGCGATCCCCGGGTCGCGCATCTGGGCCAAGGTCACCGAGCGGAAGGTTCCGGCCAACGCGGTCATGGGTGCGGCCCTCGTGGCCGGACTGATCACGCTGCCGGCCCTCATCGAGGTGAACTTCGGCACCGAGGAGGCACCCATCATCCTGCCGACGGCGTTCTATGCCGTGGTCTCGGTCGCTGTGATCGGGCTCTACCTGGCCTTCCTCATCCCGATCTGGCTGCGCTGGAAGATGGGTGACGCCTTCGTTCCGGGCAGCTGGAACAACGGCCAGAAGTACAAGTGGATGAACCTCGTGGCGGTCGCCGAGATCGCGATCATCTGCGTCTACTTCATCCTTCCGCTCTATCCGTCGGGGTGGCCGGGCCACAAGGACTTCGCCTGGAAGTTCGTGAACTACGCGCCGATCCTCACCATCGGTTCGCTCATCCTGCTGGCCGTCTGGTGGCAGCTGTCGGCGCGCAAGTGGTTCACCGGTCCGAAGCACACGATCGACAAGGCGGTCATCGACGCGTTCACCGAGTGAACGACAACCGGCTCGACGCGGCCCTCGCCCAGCTCTCGTGGCTGGGCGAGGACCGCGTGGTCTCCGAACTCCCCGGTGGCCTCACCAACCACAACTACCGGGTCCGATCCTCCAGCCGTGACCTCGTCGTGCGGATCTCGTCGGCGGACACCGGACTGCTCGGCGTGGACCGCGAACACGAGTGGCTGAACTCGCGAACCGCAGCCGAGGTCGGGGTGGGCGCCCCCGTGGTCGACTACCTTCCCGGTCAGGGTGTCCTTGTCGTGGAGTTCCTTCCAGGGCGCACGTATGCCGCCCGCGACGTGGGTGAGAACCTTCCCCGCATCGTCGAGGCCGTTCACCGACTCCACGCCGGTCCTGCATTCGTCAACCGCTTCGACATGTTCGCGAGTCAGCGCGCGTATGCCGCGATCGTCAGGGAACGCGGCTTCGCTGTGCCCGACGGCTACTGAGTCGCACGGGGGCCGGATGGCCCAGGTCGAGAAGGCACTACGGCGTCATCCCGAGCCGCTGGTGCCGTGTCACAACGACCTCTTGGCCGCGAACGTCCTCGACGACGGAGGGGCGCTGCGGATCATCGACTACGAGTACGCCGGGATGAACGAACCAGCCTTCGAGCTGGGGAACCTCATCAACGAGTCGCAGCTCGACCACGACCACCTCGTCGAGCTCGTCGGCCTCTACTACGGGCGAGTCACGCACCATCACCTGGCGCGCGCCGAGCTCTGGGGCCTCGCCGGGCGCTGGGCCTGGACGCTCTGGGGGGCCATCTCCCATGGCGTCTCCGACGTTGACCACGACTTCTGGGACTTCACCGTGGAGCGCCACGCTCTGGCCAGCGAGCTCCTGACCAGCGCCCGGCTCGACGCGCTGCTCGACCAGGCCGCCACGGAGGAGGGCCACCCGTGGGTTCCCTGACGCCGCTTCCCGGGCGTGCACGAGTCGTCGTCATCGGCGGCGGGATCATCGGGTGCAGCGTGGCCTACCACCTGGCCCACCTCGGCTGGACCGACGTCGTCCTGCTCGAGCAGGGCTCCCTGTCCTGTGGCACGACCTGGCACGCGGCCGGGCTCGTCGGGCAGCTGCGCGCGACCGAGGCGAGCACCCGGCTCGTGCAGTACTCCACCGAGCTCTATTCACGACTCGAGGCAGAGACGGGTCTCGGCACCGGCTATCGGGTCACGGGCGGACTCACCCTCGCCCGGTCCGGCGACCGCCTGACCCAGCTGCGACGCACGGCAGCCAGCGCAGCGGCATACGGGCTGGAATGTGAGCTCCTCACAGCGGGACAGGCGGCCGAACGCTACCCGCTCATCCGTTCCGACGACCTCGCCGGAGCCATCTGGCTCCCGGGCGACGGGAAGGCCAACCCGACCGACCTCACCCAGGCGTTGGCCAAGGGGGCGCGCCAGCTCGGCGTCACCGTCACCGAGCGGGCCCGCGTGACCGCGGTGCACACCGACAAGGGTCGGGCCAACGGTGTCCGGGTCGACGTCGACGGTGACGTCGTCGATGTCGAGGCCGACGTGGTCGTCAACTGTGCCGGGCAGTGGGCCAATGCCGTCGGCGCGATGGCGGGAGTGAGCGTGCCGCTGCACTCCGCCGAACACTTCTACGTCGTCACCGACCAGATCGAGGGTGTGCACCGAGACCTTCCGGTGCTGCGAGACCCCGACGGCTACACCTACGTCAAGGAGGAGGTCGGGGGCCTTCTCGTCGGTGGGTTCGAGCCGCAGGCCAAGCCGTGGGTGTCACCGGACCAGCTGCCGCACCCCTTCGAGTTCCAGCTGCTCGACGAGGACTGGGAACACTTCGGGATCCTCATGGACAGCGCCATCCACCGGCTGCCCGTCCTCGCCGAGACGGGGATTCGCAAGTTCTACAACGGCCCCGAGAGCTTCACCCCCGACAACCAGTTCATCATCGGCGAGGCGCCGGAGGTGGCCGGCTTCTTCGTCGCCGCCGGGTTCAACTCGGTGGGCATCGCCTCGGCCGGTGGTGCGGGTCGCGCGCTCGCGGAGTGGATTGTCGAGGGCGACCCGACGATGGACCTCATCAGTGCGGACATCCGGCGGTTCTCGCCTCTGGCGGGGAACCACACGTGGTTGCGCGAGCGGGTCGTGGAGGTCCTCGGGCTCCACTACGCGGTGCCGTGGCCCAACCGTGAGCTCGAGTCGGGAAGGCCCATGCGGCGTTCACCGGTGCATGACGAGGTCGTGGGGCAAGGGGCCGTGTTGGGCACGCGGAACCACTGGGAGCGGCCCAATGTCTTTGCGCCACAGGGGATTCCGGCTGTCCTGGGCTACTCGTGGGAGCGGCCCGACTGGGTGGACTGGTGCGTGGCCGAGCAGGTGGCCTGCCGCACCTCGGTCGCAGTGTTCGACCAGACCTCGTTCTCGAAGTACGCCGTCGCCGGCGCGGACGCATTGAGCACCCTGCAGTGGCTGTGCACGGCCGACGTCGACGTGACGGTGGGGCGCACGGTCTACACGGCGATGCTCAACGCCCGCGGGACCTACGAGGCGGACGTCACCGTGACCCGCGTCCGGGCACAGGAGTTCCTCGTCGTGAGCAGCGCCGCCACGACCGATCGGGACCTCGACTGGATGCGGCGGCACGCGCCGGTCGGGGCAGCAGTGACGGTGACCGACCTGACCAGCGCGATCGCGGTCTTCGGTGTCATGGGTCCGCGATCGCGCGAGCTCCTGGCTGCCCTGTCTCCGGACGACTTCTCCGACGCAGGCTTCCCCTTCGCGACGAGCCGGGACGTTCGGTTGGGCCGGGCGACGGTGCGGGCCACCCGGATCACGTATGTCGGCGAACTGGGCTGGGAGCTCTACGTCCCGACGGACCTGGCCGCTGGCGTGTATGCCGACCTGTTCGGCGGCGCGGGTGGCGTGGAGGTCGTCCCGGCCGGCTACTACGCCATCGAGGCGATGCGCCTCGAGAAGGGCTACCGCGCCTTCGCGCGCGAGCTCACGACGGACTGGGGTCCGGTCGAGGCGGGGCTGACCTTCGCGTGCAAGCTCAGGACGAGCATCGACTTCCTCGGTCGGGAAGCGGTGGAACGGGCGAAGGCGCGAGGGCCGGAGCGACGGGTCGCGTCGGTCGTCGTCGCTGACCCCACGGCCTACCTCTGGGGTGGAGAGCTGGTGCTGCGCGACGGACTGCCCGCGGGCCAGGTCTCGTCGGCCGGGTGGGGAGCGGCGCTCGGTCGCAGTGTGGGCCTCGCCCTCGTCGGTGACCGTGCCAGCGGGACGGCCACGGCCGACTGGATCGCGTCCGGGCGGTGGCAGGTCGACCTCGCCGGCGAGCGGCTCGACGCGCAGGTGACGCTGCGGCCGCCGTTCGACCCTGACTCCCTGCGGCTCGGACGGGGCGTGTGACATGATGCAATGGTTCATTCACGGACCTTTGATGTCGGGCAGGGGAGTTGACGCATGGACGCGATGAGAGCCTTCGACAAGGCCTCGCTCCCCGATGTCGTGCTCCAGCCCTCGGCCGGCAACGCCTTCGAGAACACCGTCGAGCAGCTGGCCCGCGCGATCCGCCTGGGCGTTCTGGCCAACGGTGAGCAGCTGCCTCCCGAACGCGAGCTCGCGGAGCGTCTCGGAGTCGCCCGCAACACCCTGCGCGACGCCATCGCCGCCCTGCGTGAGAGCGGGCTCGTGACGACCAAACGAGGCCGTGGCGGTGGAACCTGGGTCACGTATGCCGCGGAGTTCCCTGCCGCTTCGACCGCCGCGCCCAAGGGTGCCTTCGTCCGCAGCGGCGCGGCTCTCGCCGACGCCATCGACTTCCGTCGGGTCGTCGAGCCCGGAGCGGCCTGGTTGACCGCGACCCGATCACTGGCCCGCGACCAACGGGTCTGGCTCACCGACAGCCTGCGTGAGGTCGACGAGGCTCCCGACGACGCCGAGCGCCGGGTGGCGGACTCACGACTCCACCTCGCCATCGCGGCCCTGTCCGGCTCGCCCATGCTCATTGACGCCGTGACGCGTTCGCAGGCGGCCCTGCACGAGATGCTGACCGCCATTCCGGTGCTGCGGCGCAACATCGAGCACTCCGACCAGCAGCACCACGACATCGTCGACGCCATCCTTCGCGGTGACGCCGAACGCGCCAGGACTGTCATGGAGGAGCACTGCGACGCGACCTCCGCCCTGCTCAGAGGACTCATCGGATGACGAAGGAGATCAAGGCATGAGCGGTTCGATCCACGCTGGGGGCCCCAAGCAGCTGACCCTCGACGACCTGCGAAGCGGCGCCGAGAGCGGCGAGATCGACACGGTCATCGTCGCGTTCACCGACATGCAGGGTCGCCTGACCGGCAAACGGCTGCACGCGGCATACTTCCTCGATCATGTCCTCGACGGGGGAGCGGAGGGGTGCAACTACCTCCTCGCGGTCGACGTCGACATGAACACCGTCGACGGCTACGCCATGTCGTCGTGGGAGAAGGGCTACGGCGACTTCGAGTTCGTGCTCGACCTCGACACCCTGCGGCGCACGCCCGGGCAGCCCACCTCCGTGACGATCCAGTGCGACCTCGCCTGGCTCGACGGCTCCGGCCCCGTGCGGCAGTCGCCTCGCGGCATCCTCAAGGCCCAGGTCGAGCGCGCCCGCGAGAAGGGCTGGATGGCCATTGCCGGCACGGAGCTCGAGTTCATCGTCTTCGAGGACACGTTTCACTCCGCCTGGGACCGCCGCTACGTCGGGCTCACGGGGGCCAACCGCTACAACGTCGACTACTCCATCACGGGCGGAACCGTCGTCGAACCCCTCCTGCGCGAGATCCGCAACGAGATGTATGCCGCGGGCGTCACCGTCGAGGGCGCCAAGGGTGAATGCAACTTCGGCCAGCACGAGATCGGGTTCCTCTATGACGAGGTCGTGCGCACGTGCGACAACCACGTCATCTACAAGACGGCGTCCAAGGAGCTCGCGGCCAAGCACGGCATGTCGCTGACCTTCATGGCGAAGTACGACGAGCGCGAAGGCAACTCGTGCCACATCCACCTGTCCCTGCGCGGGCTCGACGGCGAGGTCGTCTTCGCCGACAAGGAGCGCGAGGGCGGGCAGGGCATCCTGCACGACCAGTTCCTCGCTGGTGTCCTCGCGACGATGCGCGACTTCACCTACTTCTATGCGCCGAACATCAACTCCTACAAGCGTTTTGCTGCCGGATCGTTCGCGCCGACGGCGATCGCGTGGGGACGTGACAACCGCACCTGCGCCCTGCGCGTGGTCGGCCACGGCAGCGGGCCTGCGGATGGAGAACCGGGTGCCGGGCGGCGACGTCAACCCCTACCTCGCGGTGGCCGCGATGCTCGCCGGTGGGCTCTACGGCATCGAGCACGAGCTCGAGCTGGAGCCGGCCTTCGAGGGCAACGCCTACAACTCCGACGTCGACACCGTCCCCGCGACCCTGCGTGAGGCCCGCGAGCTGCTCGCGGCGTCGACCATTGCCCGTGAGGTCTTCGGCGACGACGTCGTCGACCACTACGTCAACGCTGCCGACGTCGAGCTCAAGGCCTTCGACGCCGCAGTGACCGACTGGGAACGCATCCGAGGCTTCGAAAGGCTGTGAGCTGACAGGCATCGACTGCGACTCGATCGACATGACGTGATCAACCCGGCGACCGAGGAGTCGGTGCGCACCATCGACCTCGTCGGGGTCGAGGAGACCGACGAGGCCGTTGCTCGCGCCGTCGAGGTCGGACCCACCTGGCGCGCCATGGCGCCCGCCGACCGGGGCCGACTGCTGCGCCGCTTCAGCGAGGTCGTCGACGACCACCTCGAGGAGCTCGCCGCCCTCGAGGTCGAGAACGCCGGCCACACCATCGGCAACGCGCGCTGGGAGGCGGGCAACGTCCGAGACGTCCTCGCCTACTACTCCGCCGCGCCCGGAACGCCTCTTCGGGCAACAGATCCCCGTCGCCGGCGGGATCGACCTGACCTTCAAGGAGCCGCTCGGGGTCGTCTCGATCATCGTGCCGTGGAACTTCCCCATGCCCATCGCGGGCTGGGGCTTCGGCCCGGCGCTCGCGGCCGGCAACACGGTCGTCCTCAAGCCGGCCGAGCTCACCCCGCTGACCGCGATGCGCCTGGGTGAGCTCGCCCTCGAGGCCGGTGTGCCGGAGGGCGTCTTCACCGTGCTCCCCGGCAAGGGCTCGGTCGTGGGGGAGCGGTTCGTCACCCACCCCGACGTGCGCAAGGTCTGCTTCACCGGCTCGACGGCCGTCGGCCAGGGCATCATGCGCAAGGCCGCCGACCAGCTCAAGCGGGTCACGCTCGAGCTCGGTGGCAAGTCCGCCAACATCGTCTTCGACGACGCGGACCTCGACGTTGCCGCAGCCGCCGCACCCATGTCCTTCCTCGACAACGCCGGCCAGGACTGCTGCGCGAGGACGCGAATCCTCGTGCAGCGCAGCGTCTTTGATGCCTTCATGGAGCGGTTCGAGGCTGGCATGCGGGCCGTGCGCGTCGGCGACCCGAACGACGAGGCCACCCAGATGGGCCCGCTCATCAGCGCCGGACAGCGCGACGCCGTGCGTGGGTTCGTCGAGAACTCCGGACGAGACCGTCGACGTCGCCTTCCGCGGCACTGCGCCCGAGGGGGCCGGCTACTGGTACCCACCGACCGTCGTCCTCCCGGGCAGCACGAACGACCGGGTCTGGCGCGACGAGATCTTCGGACCCGTCGTGGCAGTCCTCCCGTTCGACGACGAAGCCGACGCGATCCGCCTCGCCAACGACACGGCATACGGGCTGTCGGGTTCGATCTGGACGCGCGACGTGGGTCGAGCGATCCGCGTCTCGCGCGCCGTCGAGGCCGGCAACCTCTCGGTCAACAGCCACAGCAGCGTGCGCTACTCGACACCGTTCGGTGGCTACAAGGCGAGCGGCATCGGGCGCGAGCTCGGCCCCGACGCCCTCGACGCCTTCACCGAGGTCAAGAACGTCTTCATCAGCACGGACAACTGAGAACACAGAACAGACCATTTCTGAGAGGTCAGCAAGACATGGGAGATCGGCTCGCAGGCAAGGTCGCCGTCGTCACCGGAGGATGCTCCGGCATCGGGCTCGCGACGGTGCGCCGCTTCGCGCGAGGAGGGCGCCAAGGTCGTCATCGGCGACCTCGATGACGCCAACGGTGAGCGCATCGCGGAGGAGGTGGGCGGCACCTACGTCCACTGCGACGTCACCGACAAGGACCAGGTCGACGCGCTCTTCGCCACGGCCAAGAACACCTGGGGCAGCGTCGACATCGCCTTCAACAACGCCGGCATCAGCCCGCCCGAGGACGACTCGATCCTCAACACCGACCTCGACGCCTGGCGCAAGGTGCAGGAGGTCAACCTGACCTCGGTCTACCTGTGCTGCAAGGCGGCCCTGCCCTACATGCTCGAGCAGGGCAAGGGCTCGATCATCAACACGGCGTCCTTCGTCGCGGTCATGGGTGCGGCGACGTCGCAGATCTCCTACAGCGCGTCCAAGGGTGGCGTCCTGTCGATGTCGCGTGAGCTCGGCGTCGAGTTCGCCCGCCAGGGGGTGCGCGTCAACGCACTGTGTCCCGGCCCGGTCAACACGCCGCTCCTGCGTGAGCTGTTCGCCAAGGACGAGGAGCGCGCCGCCCGTCGCCTCATCCACGTCCCGATGGGTCGCTTCGGTGAGCCGGAGGAGATGGCCAACGCCGTCCTCTTCCTCGCCTCCGACGAGTCGAGCTTCATCACGGCCAACACCTTCCTCGTCGACGGCGGCATCTCCGGTGCCTACGTCACGCCCCTCTGAGTCGTGGTGACAGACCGAGCCGGTCATCGGCGTCACGAGCTACGTCGAGCCGGTGAGTCGAGGTGACTGGGCGGGGCAGCACAGCACCGTCCTGCCGCACGCCTACGTCGACCACCTCGAACGCGCCGGCGCCATCGCGGTGGTCCTCCCGCCACGTCTCGATGCCGACGACGCCCTCGTTGCAGGCCTGCTCGCGCGTCTCGACGGTGTCGTCATCGCCGGCGGAGCCGACGTCGAACCCAGCAGGTATGCCGCCGTGCCCGACTCCCGCGTCCAGTCACCTCGGCCGGACCGGGACGCCTTCGAGCTCGCGGTGGCCCGGGTGACGGCAGGGACGCGCCAGCCGTTGCTCGGGATCTGTCGCGGGATGCAGGTCATGGCGGTCGCGGCTGGGGGAGAGCTCGAGCAGCATGTCCCCGACCGCGTGGGTCATGAGGCGCACAGCCCGACGCCTGGCGTCTATGCCTCGCACCACGTGACACCGGTCGAGGGCACACGTCTTGCCTCGATCCTCGGCACCGAGGTCCTCGACGTCCCGACCTACCACCACCAGGCGGTGCGCACCCACCCCGGCTACGCGGCATCGGCGTGGCACGAGGACGGGACGCTGGAAGCAATGGAGGACACGGCATACCCGTTCCGTCTTGCTGTTCAGTGGCACCCGGAGGCGGGGACGGACACCCGACTCTTCGACGCTTTGGTGCAGGCATGCAGCGCCAATCAGCAGCGTGGGTGACACTGGACGAGTGAAAATCCCAGGACTGGCGATCGCTGCAGGTGGTGTCGGACTCGCGGCGTGGGTCGTGCGCGCAGGACGTCCGATACCGGAGGCCATGGGCGGGCGGGCCACTGGCGCGCGCGCCGCTCGGATGGCGGAGTCGCCCGAGTGGTCGAACGGCAAGTTCCACAACCAGCAGCTGCGATTCGAGCCGTCCTCGCGCTCCATCGCGGGCAGCGTCAAGGAACTCGTCGCTGGCCGTCAGGAGCGACACCCGGTCGGAGACGTGCCGCTGGTGCGCGAACCACTGGGACCCCTTGCGGAGGGAACCCATGTCACGTGGCTGGGACACTCGACCGCACTCGTCCAGGTCGACGGCACCGTCGTGCTGCTCGACCCCGTGTGGAGCGATCGCTGCTCACCGTCGCAGCAGGTCGGCCCCCATCGCCTCCACGAGGTGCCGGTCGCGATCACGGACCTGCCGCCCGTCGACGCCGTCGTGATCTCGCACGACCACTACGACCACCTCGACATGGACTCGATCAAGGAGCTCGCGGCCCTGCGGCCGCAGACCCGGTTCGTCGTCCCGCTCGGCGTCGGTGCCCACCTCGAGAAGTGGGGCATCCCTCTCGACCGCATCGACGAGCTGGACTGGCACGAGGACACCAAGGTCGAGGGCGTGCGACTCGTCGCGACCCCGGCCCAGCACTTCTCCGGTCGTGGGCTGTCGCGTGACGGGACGCTCTGGGCCTCATGGGTCATCGAGGGGGATTCGCACAAGGTCTTCTACTCGGGTGACACGGGCTACTTCGTCGGGTTCGCCCAGATCGGCGAGCGCTACGGGCCCTTCGACGTGTCGCTGGTGCAGGTCGGTGCCTATGACGACGGCTGGCCCACGATCCACATGACGCCCGAGCACGGTGTCGAGGCCCACCTCGATGTGAAGGCCGGTGTCATGGTGCCGGTGCACTGGGGCACGTTCAATCTCGCGTTCCACCCGTGGAGCGAGCCGATCGAGCGAGTCCTCGTCGAGGCCGAGCGCCGTGGGGCCAAGGTCGTCGTGCCGCGTCCCGGCGAGCGCATCGACGTCGCAGCACTTCCTGCGGAGCCCAACTTCTGGTGGCGCTCGATCACCTGAGCTCGGCGTGTGGTGACGCGTGCCGATGAAACCCGTTCGCGAAGTGCGGGCGGCGCTGGTTGACTCGCCCGGTGACTGACGCCCCGGGTTTCTATGAGCACCTGACCTTCAACGCCCCGCTGTCCGATGCGCGGGCCGACGCCCTCGCCGGACGTCTGGCGGCGGCCGAACCCTCCACCGTCCTCGACGTCGGGTGTGGCTGGGGTGAGCTCTTGATCCGGGTCGCCGCGCAGGCTCCCGGCGCGAGTGCGCTGGGAGTCGACACCGAGGAGCGCCACCTGACTCGAGGGAGGGTGCGCGCTCGCGAGCTCGATGTGTCGACGAGGGTGACGTTCGAGAACCTGCCCGGTGACCAGTTGACCGAGCCCGCGGACGTCGTCATCTGCATCGGCTCCTCCCACGCCTTCGGCGACACCCCGGCCGAGGCGCTCGCGGCCCTCAAGCCGCTCGTGCGACCCGGCGGTCGTCTCGTCCTTGGTGAGGGGACGTGGGAGGTGCGCGGTCCGGCGGACCCCGACCTCGTGTGGGACGACGTTGTGGCCCTGCCCTCAGTCGCCGTGCTGACGGACCTGGCCGTGGAGGCGGGATTCCGGCCGCTGTGGATCGAGACCGCCAACGAGGACGAGCTGTTCGCGTTCGAGTCGGGCTACCTCGCCGACCTCGAGGAGTGGCTGCTCCACCACGACGACGCCGACGGTGCGCGCGCGTGCCGACGAGCACCGCAAGCGGTGGCTGCACGGCTATCGCAACGCGTTCGGCTTCGCCTATCTCACGCTCGGTGTCCCGGACTACTCCTAGTCAGGACTCGACGGGCCGGCCGGTGTCGCGCACGAGGTAGACCCAGGGGAAGGCGCGGCATCCCACGACCCAGCCGGCCTTCTCGTGGCGGCTCAGCGAACCCGTCCACACGATGCGCTTGTGCTCCCACTGGGTGGGCGTGCGGACGACGAGGTGGCGCAGCATTCCGGCCTGGATCGTGTGCCAGCCCAGCCGGCCGGCGATCTCGAGCTCGGCCATCTCGTCGAACGCCGTGACGGGTCCGAGCCATCGCTGCTCCGGAGTCAGCGCATCGTCGGTGCGTTCGCCGAAGCGTTGCTGCACGGCCTGGCGGCTCATGCCGAGCGCGGAACCGATCGCGGCCCAGCTGTGGCCGGCTGCGCGAGCCGCACCGACCGACTGGTGCAGCAGGTGGCGCACAGAGCCTTCGGCGTCGGCGACGCGTCGGACCAGTCCCAAAGGGTCGTCCTCGGGGGCGCCGTCGAGGATCGCGGAGCCGATCGCGTCGACCAGTTGGGTATGCCGCTCGCTCACCTCGGTCGCACTGCTCACCGTGGCCTTGCGGCCCGGATCAGCGTTCGTCACGGCTGGGCTCGTCACGGCTGGGAAGCCAGGCGTCGCCCGACTCGTTGTCGGCGGGCTTGCGGAACGTCCCGGATCCCAGGAGGTAGGCGCCGAGGACCATGAACGCGACGCAGGCGCCGGTGAACAGGCCCTTGTCGAACCCGTCGCGGCCTCGCGACAAGGCCAGTGAGGCGAATCCCAGCAGGACGAAGACCATGCCGGTCGAGAGCGAAGTGCTCTTCTTGGGGTGGAGAGTGAGTCGAGGTTCCATGCGTCAACGGTAGGTTGACAACAGGGACATGTCAACCGTGAGTTGACGCTGCTGGGCGTTGGCGCGGCTCGGCCACGCGTTGCTCTTTGTCCACAGCCCGGCGCCGGGACCCTCGCTCGTCCACAGATGGCGATTGAGGCGACGGAGCGGTCGGGGTTCGGTGCCATGCTGAGCGCTCACACCACGACGGGGGAGGCCCGATGAGTCAGGACAGCCGGGCGCGGCAGCAGCGCAGTGACTGGGGTGACGGGAGTGCCAGGTCGACCGAGGCACTCATCGCGCTCGCTCTCTCAGCGCTGGCATCACGGCGTGGCCGAGCCTTCGATGATGCGGCGGTCTCGCTGGCGCAGCGGTGCAGTGACGCCGACGGTCGTCGGTCGGTGGTTTCCACGCTCGTCGAGAACGTCGCCGCTGCGACGACCCAGGCCTGGGAACGCGGGTGGCAGCCGGCCGACGTGCATCGGGTCGCCGCTCGCACCGTGGGCGGCGAGGAGCAGACGCTCGTCGTCGACGCGATGAGTGAGGAGCTCGGACGCTACGCCGCCTCGACGGTGGACCACCGCTGGCTGGCCCAGGTCGACGAGCTCGACGGGGGAGTCTGGTGGCCGCGCTCGCAGACCTGGCTCGATGCCCGCCGCGACCGTGGTGTCGACTGGCTGACCCTGCTCTCCCAGGCCCTGACCGTCCTGCATCTGCTGTGGACCCTGCCGACCATCGAGCGGCTCTCGCCACTTCCCGGGACGGTTCGTCCTCCCGAGCCGGGTGCATCCAACGGATCGGACGCATCGGACACATCTGATGCACCTGCGCCACCTGCCGACGCACGGATCCTCGCCCGGGTCCGGATGCTGCTCGCCAAGGCCGAGTCGACGACGTTCGAGGCCGAGGCAGAGACCTTCACGGCGGGCGCCCAGGCCCTCATGGCCCGACACAGCATCGACGCCGCTCTGCTCGCGGCCGACGAGAGCCGAGAAGGTCGCAGTAGCGACGGGCCGCACGGTCGGCGCATCGGCATCGACACCCCCTATGACGGGCCCAAGGCCGTGCTGCTCGACGCGGTGGCGACGGCCAACCGCTGTCGGATGGTGTGGAGCCGCGAGCTCGGGTTCGGGACGGTCATGGGTTTCGAGGCCGACCTCGACAGCGTCGAGCTGCTCTTCACCTCGCTCCTCGTGCAGGCCAACGCCAGGCTGATGGCCGAGGGCAAACGCGCGGACCACCGTGGCCGAAGCCGCACCCGTTCCTTCCGCCAGTCCTTCCTCACCGCCTACGCCCATCGGATCGGTGAGCGCCTGCGCGAGGTGATGGATGCCGAGGTCGAGTCGGCCCGGGCCACCGCCAGCTCACGGGGACAGGAGCTCGTGCCGCTCCTGGCCGCCCGCGCGGAGGAAGTCGACGAGGTCATGGGCGAGTGGTTCCCGGTCGTCAAGAAGAGCTCGGTCGGATCCGTGCGCGACGCCGAGGGGTGGAACGTGGGCCGGGCGGCCGCCGACCAGGCCTCGCTCGACGGGACCGCGTCCCGAGGGCGAGTGGGCAAAGGCCGGCGCTGAGCGTCAGCGGGTCTGGCCGGCGCGCACCATCTCGACGGCCTTGGCCACGCGATCCATCCGGGTCTGTTCGCGCTTGGCCTCGGTGATCCAGCGGACGTACTCCTTGCGGTGCGAGTAGGCCATCGCCGTGAACGCCTTCTCCACCGCAGGGTCCGCCGCCAACGCAGCGGCCAGGTCGTCCGGCACCTCAACGGTGCGTGGAGTCAGGTCGGCGGCGATGTCGAAGGTCACCTCTTCGCCGAGTTCCACTCCCGCCTCGGCGCGCGCCGCCTTGCTGAAGCCGACGAGGTTCTCGTCGCCCATACGGGCCAGGCGCAACGGGATGGCCTTGCCCTTGATGGTCACGATCACGGGGAAGACCTTGGCGCCATCACCCATCGCGGCCACCTGCTCATCCGTGAAGGCGAACCCACCGGCCGGGCCGCGCGCCTCGAGGATGGCGGTCAGATGCAACGTCTCTCCCATGGAAGGTGAGCGTAGCGACGAAGGCGAGCGGGCGGCATACTCGCGAAAGAATCTGCACTGACCGCGATGTGGACAGGGCTTCCCGGATGCTGGTCGGTCATGTCAGTCTCTCCCCGTGACTCTCATGTCCGTGGCCACCGCCACCGTCATTATCGACTAGCGCGACGAACTTCACCGTTCGTCGCGCAGACCTCCCACACCTGGGGGGTCTTTTTGTTTGGTCGACGACGGTGAGCCTGAGTCGGCCGGACAGAAGGCTCGGCCGCCACACCCCCGGCCGCCCGAGCAGCAGCGCAGGTCGACAGCGACACTTGAGACACACGTTTTGGCGAAGCCGACGCACGAGAACAGATCGAGGCGACACGAATGAGCGACTTGCACGTCTACGACACCACCTTGCGTGATGGTGCCCAGCAGGAGGGCCTCAACCTCTCCGTGGCGGACAAGCTCACGATCGCGTCGCACCTCGACGACCTCGGAGTCGGCTTCATCGAAGGTGGCTGGCCCGGCGCGAACCCCAAGGACACGGAGTTCTTCGCCCGGGCCGCCACCGAACTCACGCTCAAGAACGCCACGCTCGCGGCCTTCGGTGCCACGCGACGGGTCGGCGGCAAGGCGGCGACGGACCCGCTCGTGCGCGCCCTCATCGACAGCCAGGCGCCCGTCGTCACCCTCGTCGCGAAGTCGCACATCGGCCACGTCGAGCGCGCGCTGCGCACCACGGGCGCCGAGAACCTCGAGATGATCCGCGACACCGTGTCGTTCCTGCGTGGGGAGGGGCGGCGCGTCTTCCTGGACGCGGAGCACTTCTTCGACGGGTATGCCGTGGACCGCGCCTATGCGATCGAGGCCCTGCAGGCGGCCCTCGAGTCCGGTGCCGAGGTGGCCGCCCTGTGCGACACCAACGGCGGGATGCTGCCCGGCCAGGTCTGGGACGTCGTCAAGGACGTCGTCGCAGCCCTCGGGCTCGACCCGTGGATGGGGCTGCGCGCCTCGGCATCCACTGCCACAACGACACCGGCTGCGCGGTCGCCAACTCGATGGCCGCCGTCGACGCCGGGGTCACCCACGTGCAGGGCACCATCAACGGCTACGGCGAACGCACCGGCAACGCCAACCTCGTCACCGTCGTGGCCAACCTCCAGCTCAAGGAGGGGCTCGAGGTCATGGACCCGCACCTGCTCCAGGAGTCGACGCGGATCAGCCACGCCATCAGCGAGATCACCAACGTCCCGGCCTACTCGCGTCAGCCCTACACGGGGGCGAGTGCGTTCGCGCACAAGGCGGGGCTGCACGCGAGCGCGATCAAGGTCGACCCGGATCTCTACCAGCACCTCGACCCCAAGGCCGTCGGCAACGACATGCGCATGCTCATCTCCGACATGGCCGGGCGCGCGTCGATCGAGCTCAAGTCGCGTGAGCTGGGTTTCGAGCTCGACGCCAAGAACGCGGAGGACAGTGCCCTCGTGGCCAAGGTGCTGGCGCGGGTCAAGGACCTCGAGCTGCGCGGCTACACCTTCGACGCAGCGGACGCGAGCTTCGAGCTGCTCCTGCGCCGCGAGATCGAGGGTGCGCTTCCGGCCTTCTTCGAGATCGAGTCGTGGCGGGTCATCACCGACTCGCAGTCGGAGGGCAACGCGCTCTCCGAGGCGACGGTCAAGCTCACCGCCGGCGGCAAGCGTGTCCTGCGCACGGGCGAGGGAAACGGTCCGGTCAACGCGCTCGACCACGCGTTGCGGCTCGCTCTCGCCACGGCATACCCGGAAGTGGAGGACCTCGAACTCATCGACTACCGCGTGCGCATCCTCGATGCGGCGCACGGCACCGATGCCGTGACGCGCGTCCTCATCGAGACCAGTGACGGCGAGACGACCTGGGAGACCATCGGGGTCGCACCCAACATCCTCGAGGCCAGCTGGATGGCCCTCGTGGAGAGCGTGACCTATGGGCTGCTCCGCGCCGGGGTGCCCGCGCGCTGACCACTCCCGGCGGCCAATATGGGTGGATCGCGCTGCCCGTGGTGAGCGACACTGGCGCCGTGCCCCTCACCCTGGAACTGCCTGACGTCCGATTCCACCCCTCGTGGAAGCGGATGATCGAGGAGTTCGACGGTGGGCCGATGGATGGCAGCGGCTACTTCGCACCGGTCGACCACGACCTCGATGTCGAGACGATGGCCGAGATCGTCGTGGACCGCCGCGCGCAGGAGCTGCCCGATGCACCGCGTCCAGACGGTCATGTCCCGTGCTCCTTCCGGTGGATCGCGGACGGTGACGAGCTCGTCGGGTTCGTGGCGATCAGGCACGGCCTCAATGACTATCCTGTTGGAGCAGGGCGGGCACATCGGCTACTCGGTGAGGCCGAGCCGTCGGGGCGAAGGCATCGCGACGAAGGCCCTGGGCCAGGCGCTCGAGGTAGCGCAGACGCTGGACATCGGGCCCGTACTGGTGACCTGCGCCGAGGACAACCCCGCGTCACGCAAAGCCATCGAGGCCAATGGCGGCGTGTACGAAGACAGCCGCCAGGGCACCCGCCGCTACTGGATCTCCTGACGTGGACATTGACGTGGACATTGACGAGGGAGTCGTCGACGGCACTGGTCGACGCGTGAGCCTGGTCGAGGTGTCCGACACGAACTGGCGCGACATCGCCGACGTCGCACCTCGCGACGACCAGCGCGACTTCGTGCCACCGAGCGCGGCCCGCTATCTGCTGCTCTCAGCGCGCGAAGGTGTCTGGCACTCGCTCGGTGTCCGCGCCGACGACGCGATTGTCGGCCACGTCATGTGGGGCTGGGACGACGACGACCAGCTGCACTGGATCGGTGGAGTGCTCATCGACGCGGGCGAGCAGGGCAAGGGTGTCGGGCGAGCGGCGATGGTCACGCTGATCCGCTGGCTGTTCGCCAAGCCGGACGTACCGGCCGTGCGCCTCTCCTATCGAGCCGCGACAACGTCGCCGCGCGCAACGATGTACGTGGACCTCGGATTCATCGAGTCCGACATCCCCGTGGACGACGAGATCATGGCCGAGCTCACTGCCGTCCAGGGCTGCGCCGCTGCTGTGACCTCCGGAGTGGGTGATCTCGTGGTGAGGCCGGGACCGGGTATGCCGGGTGGTCTCGTGATCGACGCCGGCGAGTTGCTGGAGCGGTTCAGCCGGTCGTCGGGTCCGGGCGGCCAGGGCGTCAACACCACGGACAGCCGGGTGGAACTCGTCTTCGACCCGAGCGCCTCGACCTCGCTGACCCCGACCCAGATCGAGCGCGTTCTCGAGGTGCTGGACACGAGCCTGGTCCAGGGCCGAATCGTCGTCGCCGCGTCCGAGTACCGCTCGCAGTTGCGCAACCGCGCTGCCGCCAGGGAGCGTCTTGGGAACCTGTTGCGTGACGCCCTGGCACCCGCGCCGCCGGCCAGGCGTCCGACGCGACCAACGCGGGGCTCGCAACGGCGCCGACTCGACGCCAAGAAGCGACGCGGCAACGTGAAGTCCGGCCGCGGCCGCGTCACCCCGGACTGAAGTTGGGCTGACACCGAGCACGTCGAGCACCATCTCGAGGAGACGGTGGCGCAGCGCGTCGGGCGGCTCCGCTCCCGAGCACCGCCACGAGATCGCCAGAGCTGGCCCTGTCAACGGCCGGAGAGAACCCTCACGTCCTCGGCCTTCACGTAGCCGAAGCGGTGCCCGACCCAGACCTGGACGTACTCCTCCGTCCCGGTGACCACGGTCTTGTCGCCGGGGAGCGAGTTGTCGAAGGACTTCGCGTAGTAGTAGTCGGTCGGAACCTTCCGGTCGGCGACGACGTACCGCTGACCCGGCTGGAGGGTGAGCACCGAGCCGTCGGGCGCGGTCACGGTGGGCTGCCCCTGGTAGGGCACCGGAGTGCCGGCGTAGGCCGAGGCCTCGGGGTAGGCGCGCGCATAGACCGGCACGGACGGGCGCACCGGTTCGACGACCTCGCCCTGGGACGGGACGACGTTGGCCTGGTCGCCCTTCGGGCTCTTGATCCACGCGGCGGAGCCGTCCCACCAGACCTTCAGCCAGTCGCCCTGGCGCCCCATGACGTAGAACTTGTGACCGGCGACTGCGCGAGCGTCGCGGTCGGAGACCAGGTCGGAGGATCCCCACGCGAGCGGCGCCGAGTCGCTCGGGGCCGTGCGGACGTCGACGTAGTTGGTGCCGAAGGACGGGCAGGGCCGGCCCGGCTGCGTCTCCGTGGCGAAGCACCCGTCGAGGCTGCGAGCGTTGTCCGTGAACCCGGGCTTCACGGTGAACACCTGGCTGGGGCCGCGTCGGTCGGGCCGGATCGGGGCACCCAGCAGCGCCATGTAGTGCTCCCAGTCCCAGTACGGCCCCGGGTCCCATTTGTAGTTGCTCGACATGAACTCCTCGTGGCCGACGACGTGGGCACGGTCGAGCTCGATGCCCTTCTGCGCGGCGAGGTAGGTCACGAGCTCGGCCGAGGAGCGATAGAGCGCCTCGGTGTACCACGTGCCCGGCTCGCCGGCCTTGCCCTCGTGCTCGACACCCACGGAGTGCATGTTGAGGTACCAGTTGCCGGCATGCGCGGCGACGTTACGGGTGGCGACGTGCTGGTCGACGTGCCCATCGTTGGATCGGACGGTGTAGTGCCAGGACACGAACCGGTTCGGTTCGGCCTCGCCCTTGATGAGCTTGGTACAGACGTCGTAGGTGCACTCGGTGTTGTGCACGACGAGGTAGTCGATCGACAGGTCCTTCTCGCGGTCAGCGAGGTCGTAGTTGACGTACTGCGTGACGGCAGGTCCGGTGCTGCGGTACTGCGCTTCCACCTTGTCGCACTCGATCGTCGTGGGGCACTCGAGTTCTTGGACGCCGGGCTGGAGCAGACGGTCGTCCACCACAGCGGCGGTGTCCAGGGTCGCGCCCCGCTCCGCCACCAGCGTCACGGTGTCGCCGAGGTCGGTGGTCTCGGTGGCGCCGGACCGGAGCACGTCGAAGACGAGGCCGGCGTAGTGCAGCGCCTCCTTCCGGTCGGCGGTGCCGGCATACCGTGCGACCGCCTTGCTCCACCGAGCCGGGTTCTTCGCCGTGGTGCCCGGCTGGTACGACGCCAGCACGGCCGCCGCCCCGCAGATGTTGGCGACAGGGTCGGTGCGCAGCTGCTCGGCCGACAGCCCGGTCTGCTGACGGGCGACCTGCAGCGTGCCCGCACGACTGGGCAGCCCGCTGTTGCTGTCGCCCTTCTCCGGCGCCGACACCGGGGTCACCGGTGCGTCGGTCATATGCATCACGCCGTATCCGCCGGACACACTCGGCTGCCCGGCGTGGTGGCTCCACCGGCCGCCGAGATATCCGACGGCGAGCAGCACGTCCTCGGGGACCCCGCTGACCTGCGCGGCCCGGGCGAAGACCGCCTGTGTGTCGTCCGGACCCGTGAGGCAGGCACCCCAGTCCGTGGCCGATGCTGCCGAGGTGCCGCTGAGCGTGAGTCCGGTCGCGGCCAGCGTCGCCGCCAGCGCCCCCGCCCCGAACCGTGAAAACCTGCGCGCCATCGTCTCGACCCCTCCAGCAAGGCCCCGGGGAAGTCCCGGGAGATGGGACTATCCAACGCTGCTGGTGCTTTGTACGTCAATGGTTCACAAGGAGTTCGGTGTGGCCGCGCCAGCGGTGTCGGCGGTGGGGTGCACGCTGACCGCATGAGCACCGACGCGACCGTCCCCACTGTGGGTTCCCTCTTGGCCGCCTTCGCCACGGCCATCGACACGGCGGACTGGGAGGGTCTCGGCGCACTCCTCGCCGATGATTTCGTGTGCCGCTACGCGACCACGGGCGAGAGCTTCGACAAGGGCGCCTTCGTCGCGGTCAATCGCGACTATCCCGGCCGGTGGCGCTTCGAACGCGAGGACATCGTGGACGCAGGGGAACGGGGCGTGCTCCGGGCTCGGGTCACCGACGCGACGGGTGCGTCCGACGAGACCCACTTCGTGGCGACGTTTGCGACCGCGCGCGCTGGCCTGCTTGTCGAGATCGTCGAGGTGTGGGCCGAGGCCGCCCCGATCCCACTTGACCGACGTCCCAGCTAGTCGACGGGAGCGGGGAGGCTCTCCACGACTGCAAGGAGGCGCTGGCGCAGGACGTTGGAGCGCTCCGCGAACGCTCGCTGACGCTCCAGGTATGCCGCCTTGCCGGCCGCAGTCTCGATCCTCACCGGTGCGACGCCATAGTCCGAGAGGTCGTACGGCGACGCCTGCATGTCGAGCAGGCGGATCTCCTTCGCGAGATCGAAGCAGTCCATCGTGAGGTCGCTCGGGACGATCGGCGTCAGCTTGGTCGCCCACTTGTAGACGTCCATCCCGGCGTGCAGACAGCCCGGCTGTTCCAATTCCAGCTGTGTCTCGCGGGTTGGCTGGATCGCATTGCGGGACAGCGCATCTGGCGTGAAGAAGCGGAAGGCGTCGAAGTGGCTGCAGGTGATCTGGTGCCGCTCGACCACCTCGTCGGTCTCGCTCTGACTCAGCCTCAGCGGCACCTGCTCGTGGCGCACGTCCCCCTCCCGGGCGCGGTAGACCATCGCCCATTCGTGGAGGCCGAAACACCCGAGCCGGGCAGGTCGCGAAGCAGTGGCGGCCAGCAGGCGGCCGATGAACTCGACGGCGCGACCTCGCGCAGCGACGAAGGCATCCGCATCCACCTCAACCGCGTCACCGACCACGCGGTAGTGCTTCCACGACGCTCGCTCCAGCGTGCGCCGCTCCCTCGAGGCGCACCCCCACACCGGGGTGCCAGCGACGCAGCTGCGAGGGCTTCGTGGAGTAGTAGCTGAAGAGGAAGTCCTCGATCGGATGCGGCACTCCCTGACCCCGTCGCGAACGGTGGTCCGCCGTGGCCCTGTCGACGCGCTCCTGGTGCGCTGCCTCCAGTGCCGACCACGTCCCGGGATCCAGGTGGGTGGGGGCCTGCGTGAGGCGGGTTGCAGCGTTCATGACCCGACAAGCGTAGGCGAGCAACTTCGTCCGACCTCCGGCTGAGTGTCAGTTCGCTGTGCAACGATCCGATGAGGCCCGCAGAGCCGCGGGCCGTGACCTGCCCTGGAGCTGATGTCGTGCGTCGAATTCTCACCCTTGTCATTGCGTCGTTCATCGCCCTCGTGGCGCCGTCCGCGGCCTACGCCGGACCGAGCCAGGGAGCCGACAAGGCGACGAGTTGGTACCTCGCCCTCGGTGACTCCCTCGCTGCGGGTTATCAACCGGGTGTGGGTGATGACCGAGCGGGTGGCTATGTCGGGGGAGTGCTGGATGCCCTGCAGGACACCGCTCCCAAGGCCAAGCTCCGCAACATCTCGTGCTCCGGCGCGACCACCACGTCCCTCATGGGCACGGACCGGTGCACCTATGAGGCCGGCAGCCAGCTTGCTGAAGGTGTCGAGTTCCTCAAGGCCCACAAGGGCAAGGTCGACCTCGTGACGATCGACATCGGCGCCAACGACGTCACCCCGTGTGCCCGCCCCACCGTCGACGTGACCTGCGCCCTCGCTGCCCTCGGCACGGTCGAGCGCAACCTCACCTCGACCCTTGCCCAGCTGCGGGCCGCCACCGGGCCGGACACCCAGATCGTCGTCCTCAACTACTACAACCCGTTCCTCGCCGTGTGGCTCACCGGACCTGCTGGCCAGCAGACGGCCGGACTGTCGAGCTTCCTGCAGACCCTTCTGAACGGCGCCGTTGCCCGCTCGGCCGCGACCGTCGGAGCCGACGTCGCCGACGTGGCCACGGCGTTCAAGTCCGCTGACACGACACCTGTTGCCACGGCATACGGAACGATCCCGACGAACGTCGCGACGATCTGCGCGTGGACCTGGATGTGCACGAAGAGTGACATCCACGCCAACGACGCGGGGTATGCCGTCCTCGCGGACAACCGTTGCCGGTCGCCTCGAGTGACGTTCCCGGGAGAGTCATGACGGAGTCGATCTATGAGGCCGCAGGCGGAGCGGACGGAATGCTCCGCCTCGCCGACGCGTGGCACCAGAGGGTTCTCGCGGATCCCGTTGTCTCGCATGCTTTCTCGCACGGTTTCAGGGAGGACCACACGGAGCGCCTCGCCGCCTATCTGGGCGAGGCGCTCGGCGGGCCACCGACCTTCACCGACTCGATGAGCACCGAGTCCGACGTGGTGCGCCTGCACTCGGGGCAGGGTCGCGAGGAGGAAATGGACCGCCTGGCGCTCGTCGCCTGGGACGAGGCGCTCTCGGACTGCGGGCTCACGGACGACCCACGCCTGGCCTCGGCGCTGCACGAGTACTTCGCGGACGCCATCCGCCGGATGGGCGAGCACGATCACGGCTCGGGTTCGGTTCCTGAGAACTTGCCGCTGGAGGTGTGGACCTGGGACTCGTCCGAGCTCCGATGAGCCCGGGTCCTAGAGTGAGCGCGTGCGCATCGCGAGATTTACGACAGGTGAAGACCCCGTCTATGGCTTGGTCGACGGAGCCGGCGAGAAGATCGCCGAGATCACCGGCGACCCGCTCTACACGAAGATCGAGCTGACGGGCGCGACCCACCTCGTGGCTGACGTGCGCCTGCTCGCGCCGGTCATCCCGCGCAGCAAGGTCATTGGCATCGGCAGGAACTACGCCGACCACGCCAAGGAGATGGGTGGCGAGGCGCCGGCCACTCCGTTGATGTTCCTCATCCCCAACACTGCGGTCGTGGGTCCGGGCGACCCCGTCGTCATCCCGGGCTTCACCCAGGAGGTGAGCTACGAGGGAGAGCTGGCCGTCATCATCGGCCGCGTCGCCAAGGACGTGCCGGTGGACCAGGCGCTCTCGGTCGTCTTCGGCTACACCGTCGCCAATGACGTCACCGCACGTGACCTCCAGCGGGGCGACGGGCAGTGGGCGCGGGCCAAGGGCCTCGACACGTTCTGCCCGCTCGGCCCGTGGATCGAGACCAGCCTCGACCCGTCGGCCTGCCGCATCAGGACGACCCTCGACGGCGATGTCGTCCAGGACGGACCCACCTCCGACATGATCCACGGCGTCGCCGAGCTCATCGCGCACGCCTCGCAGGCGTTCACCCTGCTGCCGGGTGATGTCATCCTCACCGGCACCCCGGCCGGTGTGGGTCAGGTCGTGGCAGGTCAGCGCGTCGACATCGAGATCGACCAGATCGGCACCCTGAGCAACCCCTTCGTCGACGCTGAGTGACCTCCGCCGGTCCAACCACTGCCGGTCCAACGGACATGCAGTCGTGTCTCCCAGGGGACCGCTCCACGCTCACGCGCACCTGATGAGCCGGACGACGCGAGGGCACTGCATGTCCATTGGTGCGCCAGCCGAGGCGTCGACATCGAGCTCGACCCGATCGCCGAGGCAGCCCAGCCACTGCCCGCCGAAAAAAGTTTGAAGAAACTTTGCCGGAGGTGTCGTATCCATGTGGGGCCGTTCGTGGAGAGGATGAACGACACCGCAGGACGCCACTGAAGGCGGCCGGTCGCTCACCAGAGGAGAACCACCATGACTCAGTACATGCTTTCGGTCCCCGGCTCCGTCGACGATGCAGCGCCCTCGGAAGAGGTCATCCAGCAGATGTTCGCGGACGTGGACAAGTTCAACCAGAAGGTGCGCGACGCCGGCAAGTGGGTCTTCGCCGGTGGCCTCGAGCCGATCACGACCGCCACGGTCGTCGACGCCACGGGGGACAGCCCGACCGTCACCGACGGCCCCTACTCGGAGGCCAAGGAGTTCCTCGGCGGCTTCTGGGTCATCGAGGCCGCTGACCTCGACGAGGCCCTGCAGTGGGCCAAGGAGGGTTCCGCCGCCTGTGGCGGAGCCGTCGAGGTCCGCCCGTTCAACGGCATGGCCTGATCCCTTCAGCTCGTGACCGGCACGACCCCAGCCGCCCTCGGTGCGGACGCCGTTGCTGACGTCGTCCGCGCCGAGTACGGCCGTGTGGTGGCCGGTCTCATCCGTCGCTACGGCGACATCGGTCTCGCCGAGGACGCCCTCGGTGAGGCCATCGTCATCGCGCTCGAGCGGTGGCCCCAGGACGGCGTCCCACCCAACCCCGCTGGGTGGCTCACCACCACGGCCAGTCGCAAGGCGCTGGACCACCTGCGCCGCGAGAAGGTCCGCGACGAGAAGTACGCGGAGGCCGCCATGATCACCGACGACACGCTCCCGGAACCGACCGGTCCGATCTCGGACGACCGGCTCCGCCTCATCTTCACCTGCTGCCACCCTGCTCTCGCCGAAGCTTCCCGCGTGGCCCTGACGCTCCGCCTGCTCGGGGGTCTCACGGTCGCCGAGATCGCCAATGCCTTCCTCGTGCCGGAGACGACGATGGCCCAGCGGATCACCCGCGCCAAGACCAAGATCGCCAAGGCCGGCATTCCCTACCGCATCCCCGAGCACCAGGACCTGGCCGAGCGTCTCGACGGCGTCCTCGCGGTTCTCTACCTCGTCTACAACGAGGGCTACCTCAGCTCGACCGCCGACAACGCCGACCGTCAGGACCTCGCCGACGAGGCGATCCGGCTCACCCGGGCGGTGCGGTCGATCGCCGACGGCATCGGATCGCCACCCGAGGTCGATGGTCTGCTCGCCCTCATGCTGCTCAGCCAGGCCCGCCGCCCCGCGCGCATTGCCGCCGACGGACGCCTCGTCACTCTCGACGACCAGGACCGCACGCTCTGGGACGCGGACCTCATCGACGAGGGACACGCGCTCGTTCGAGAATGCCTGCGCCGCAACGCTCCTGGCGCCTATCAGATCCAGGCCGCGATCCAGGCGGTGCACACGGACGCGCTCGACCCCTCACTCACCGACTGGAGTCAGGTGGCCGCGCTCTACGACCAGCTCATGCACGTCCGCCCCTCGCCGATCGTCGCGCTCAACCGAGCAGTCGCCGTGGCCGAGCTCGACGGACCACAGGTCGCCCTGGCGATCGTCGACGGACTGGAGCTCACGGCATACGCACCATGGCACGCAACCAGAGCGGATCTGTTGCGCCGTCTGGGACGCACGAACGACGCACGACGCGCGTATGCCGCCGCCATCGCGACCACGGAGAATCCCGCCGAGCGTGCGTGGTTGGCTTCGCGACGCGAGACTTTGGGCTGAGACCGTCGGCTCGTGGTCTCGCGACCTGAGTTTTGGGCTACTTCTCGACGCGGAAGCCGAGCTTGATGCCGACCTGCCAGTCGGAGATCTGACCGCCGTCGCCGAGGTGACCGCGGATCTCGGTCACCTCGAACCAGTCGAGGTTGCGGACACTGGAACTGGCGGAGGTGATCGCGTTCTGCACCGCGGCCTCGACACTTTCCGGTGAGCTGCCGACGAGCTCCGAGATGGCATAGACGTGATTGGCCATGAGGTTCCTCCGGACGTCGTGCCGGACGCCGGTCGCCCGGTCCTGCCCTCAACGTAGACCCTAGAATCGGGGGATCATGAGCGAAAAGCCCACCCCCGCAGCCAGCAGCCCTCGACTTCGCGTCGCCCCGTCACCCACGGGAGACCCGCACGTCGGCACGGCCTACATGTCCTTGTTCAACCTCGCGTTCGCGCGACAGCAGGGTGGGCGCTTCCTCCTGCGCATCGAGGACACCGACCGCGCGCGCTTCCAGGCCGACAGTGAGCAGCAGGTCTACGACACCCTCCACTGGCTCGGACTGACCTGGGACGAGGGCCCCGACGTGGGTGGGCCCTTCGCGCCCTACCGCCAGAGCGAGCGGCTCGACACCTACAAGCCCTATGTCGAGCAGTTGCTCGCCGCCGGCCACGCCTACTACTGCTACTGCTCGGGGGAGCGGCTCACGCAGATGCGCGAGGTCCAGCAGAAGACGAAGCAGCCGACCGGCTACGACCGTCTTTGCTACGGCAAGACGCGCGAAGAGCGGGCCGAGCTGCCCGGCTTCAGCGAGAAGGACCCGGTCGTCCGGATGCTCATTCCGGAGAACCCGCCGCTGACCTTCGACGACCTCATCCGCGGCACGGTCTCGGCGCCGCGCCCCGACGACCAGGTCATCCTCAAGGCCGACGGGTTCCCGACCTATCACCTTGCCGTCGTCGTTGACGACCACGAGATGGGCATCACCCACGTCGTGCGCGGTGAGGAGTGGATCAGCTCCACGCCCAAGCACGTGCTGCTCTACCAGTGGCTCGGACTGGAGCCCCCGAAGTTCGCGCACATGCCCTTGCTGCGCAACACCGACAAGTCCAAGATCTCCAAGCGCAAGAACCCGGCCGCGCGTCTCACGTGGTTCCGCGAGGAGGGCTACCTGCCCGAGGCCCTCGTGAACTTCCTTGCGCTGCTTGCCTATCCGCCGATCCTCGAGGAGGACGGCACCGAGCGCGAGGTCTTCACGTTCCGCGAGTTCAGCGACGGCTTCGACTGGAAGAAGGTCAACCCGGTCGGGCCGATCTTCGACCTCAAGAAGCTCGACTGGCTCAATGGCGTCTACATCCGCGAGCTGGGGCTCGGAGACTTCACGTCCCGTCTCCTGCCGTTCCTCGAGCGCGACGAGGTCCTCTCGGGCAACCCCTCGCTCGGTGAGCTGGGCCGGCTCAAGGCCGTGGCCGAACTCATCCAGACGCGCATCGCCCACCTGTCCGAGGCCTCGGTCCTCGTGCGCCCGTTCTTCGTCGCCGACGACGCCCTCGAGATCGCCGAGGACGCCCGCGGGCAGCTCAAGGACGACGCGGGCCAGGTTCTCGACGCGGCCCTGTCCACCCTGGGCGACATCGACGACCACGGCGCCGGGGTCCTCGGCACCGACAGCGGCTGGAACGCCGCGGCCATCGAGGCGACGCTGCGAGACGCGATCGTCGAGGGCCTCGGCATCAAGCCGAAGTTCGCCTTCGGGCCGCTGCGCACCGCCGTCTCGGGTGCGCGGATCAGCCCGCCACTGTTCGAGTCGATGGAGATTCTCGGCAAGACCTCGACCCTCACGCGCCTGCAGGCGTTGCGCGACACCCTGTGACGGAGACGACCTGGTCGCACGTCACCGGCGTCCTGTTCGACGCTGACGACACGCTCTACGACACCCGCGCGGCGATGCACGTCGCGGGTGCCGTGGCCGCGGGTCAGCTCTGGCCGAACGCAGATCCCGACCGCATCGCCATCGCTGGCGTGCGTTTTCGTGACGACCCCGAGGGCTGGTTCGCGGCCTACACCCGCGGTGAGCTCGAGTTCGTCGAGATGCGTGAGCGTCGGGTGGCCGAGATCGGCCGCTGGCTCGAGGGTGACGAAGAGGTATCTCCCGAGACGTTCTTCGCGCTCTACGAGCCGGCGTTCCACGAGGCCCTCGAAGGTTTTGGCGACGTCCGCCCAACTGTGGCGTCCTTGCGCGACGCGGGCCTCGTCGTCGGCGTGCTCACGAACTCGTCTGGCGACTACACGGCGACCAAGCTGTCCGCCGCGGGTCTCGACGGGGTCTTCGACGTCATCTGCAGCCGCGACACCCTCGGCTTCGGCAAGCCCGATCCCCGCGCCTTCCACGAGGCCTGCCGCCAGCTCGGGACGAGTCCGGCGTCGACGCTCTATGTCGGCGACGAGCTCCACACCGATCCGCTCGGAGCGGCAGGCGCGGGTATGCCGGCCGCCTGGCTCGTGCGCGACGGTCACGTCGCGGAGGAGGGCCGGAAGGCTGTGGCGGCACACGGCATACCCATCATTCGTGGCCTCGACGAGGTCGTGGATCGGCTCGTTCGAGCCGCCGTCTTCCCCGTCCGCGCGACCGATTTGGGAGTGGGGGGAGCCGCCCGGTAGTATCACTCCTCGGTTCACCGGCGCATGAGGTCTTCGGACCAAGGCGGCAGTGATACCCCCTTGGGGTATGGTGTAATTGGCAACACTACGGTTTCTGGTACCGTCATTCTAGGTTCGAGTCCTGGTACCCCAGCCAGCCCAATGCCCTTGTGGCATAGGCTAATTCGAAGGAAATGCCGTTCTGCGGTATTCTTTCACCCGCTGTCCGGAGTTCGCTCCGACAGCACCAGCTAGGGCCCCGTTGTGTAGCGGCCTAGCACGGCGCCCTCTCACGGCGTTAGCGCGGGTTCGAATCCCGTCGGGGCTACAAGACGAAGTCCCCGTCACCTCCAGGTGACGGGGACTTTCGCGTTGGTGGGGCCACCCGGAGGCGACTCGCGATCAGGCGGAGTGCTGCTCCTCTGCCGTCTTCGCGTGGCGGGCGAGCACCTCGGTGAGCTTGTTGGCACCGGCGATCACGGTCGCGGCGTGGAGTCGGCCGGGCTGACGCGAGAGGCGCTCGATCGGTCCGGAGATCGACACGGCGGCGATGACGCGACCGGAGGGGGAGCGGACCGGTGCCGAGACCGACGCCACTCCGGCTTCGCGTTCACCGACGCTCTGGGACCAGCCTCGACGGCGCACTCCGGAGAGGGTGGTGGCGTTGAAGGCCGCACCCTGCAGCCCGCGGTGGAGCCGGTCGGGCTCCTCCCACGCGAGCAGGATCTGCGCGGCCGAGCCGGCGAGCATCGTCAGGCTGGCGCCGATCGGGATCGAGTCGCGGAGGCCGACGGGGCGCTCGGCGGCGGAGACGCAGATGCGGTGCTCGCCCTGGCGGCGGAAGAGCTGCGCGCTCTCGTTGGTGTGGTCCCGCAGTGCGCCGAGCACCGGTCCCGCGGCCGCCAGGAGGCGGTCCTCGCCCGCCGCAGCGGCGAGTTCGCCGAGGCGCGGGCCGAGCACGAAGCGCCCCTGCATGTCGCGACCGACGAGGCGGTGGTGCTCAAGGGCCACCGCGAGACGGTGTGCCGTCGGGCGGGCCAGCCCGGTGGCAGTGACGAGCTGGGCGAGAGTTGAGGGGCCTGCTTCGAGTGCGCTCAAGACGATGGCTGCCTTGTCGAGAACGCCCACCCCACTGGTGTTGTCCATGTCTTGATACTGCCGTCCCAAGCGGTGAGACGCAAGTCCCGGGTTCGAGACCGCGTGCCAATCTCGATGAGAGCGATGGTGCCGACCCTGTGCGAGGCGGCGCCCCGGAACCGTTTTCGTGGAGGTGTTGGCCGTGGGCAAGACCCTGGCAGAGAAGGTGTGGGAGTCGCACGTCGTGCGACGTGGCGAGGGCGAACCGGACCTCCTCTACATCGACCTCCACCTGCTCCATGAGGTGACGAGCCCGCAGGCCTTCGACGGACTGCGCCTGACCGAGCGGCCCGTCCGCCGGCCCGATCTCACCCTGGCGACCGAGGACCACAACGTCCCGACCACGCCGGGTCCGATCACCGACCCCATCAGCCTGACCCAGGTGCAGACGCTTCGCACCAACTGCGACGAGTTCGGCATCAAGCTCTATCCGATGGGCGACGCGGAGCAGGGCATCGTCCACGTCGTCGGCCCGCAGCTCGGCCTCACGCAGCCCGGCATGACCGTGGTGTGCGGCGACAGCCACACCTCGACCCACGGCGCCTTCGGTGCCCTCGCGTTCGGCATCGGCACGTCCGAGGTCGAGCACGTCCTCGCGACGCAGACGCTGCCGCTCAAGCCGTTCCGCACCATGGCGATCACCGTCGAAGGCGACCTCCAGCCGGGTGTCTCGGCCAAGGACATCGTCCTCGCCGTCATCGCCAAGATCGGTACCGGCGGTGGCCAGGGCTACGTCCTCGAGTTCCGTGGCAGCGCGATCCGCGCCCTGTCCATGGAGGCGCGAATGACGGTCTGCAACATGTCGATCGAGGCCGGTGCGCGCGCCGGCATGATCGCGCCCGACGAGACCACCTTCGACTACCTCGAGGGTCGCGACCACGCGCCCCAGGGTGCCGACTGGGACGCTGCGGTCGTCAACTGGCGCGAGCTGCGCACCGACGACGACGCCGAGTTCGACAACGAGGTCATCCTCGACGCGGCCACCCTCACGCCCTTCGTCACGTGGGGCACCAACCCGGGCCAGGGAGCGCCGCTCGGCGAGAGCGTCCCGGACCCCTCGATGATGGACGACACCGAGCGTCAGTCCGCCGAGCGTGCGCTCGAATACATGGGCCTCGTGGCCGGCACGCCGCTGCGCAACATCCACGTCGACACGGTCTTCGTGGGGTCGTGCACCAACGGCCGGATCGAGGACCTGCGCGCGGTCGCGGAGGTCGTGCAGGGCCGCAAGGTCGCCGACGGAACGCGCATGCTCATCGTCCCCGGCTCGGCGCGCGTGCGCCTGCAGGCCGAGGCAGAGGGGCTCGACGCGATCTTCACCGAGGCCGGTGCCGAGTGGCGACTGCCCGGCTGTTCGATGTGTCTGGCCATGAACCCCGACAAGCTCGCTCCGGGTGAGCGCAGCGCGTCGACGTCCAACCGCAACTTCGAGGGTCGTCAGGGCAAGGGTGGCCGCACCCACCTCGTCAGCCCCCAGGTCGCCGCCGCCACGGCGGTGCGCGGCACTCTCTCCAGCCCGTCCGACCTGGAGCCTCTCGCGGCACCGGTCGCCGACCTCGCCACCCAGGAGGCCTGACATGGAAGCCTTCACGACGCACACCGGAACCGGTGTCCCGCTGCGCCGCAGCAACGTGGACACCGACCAGATCATCCCCGCCGAGTACCTCAAGCGCGTGACGAAGTCCGGCTTCGAGGATGGCCTCTTCGCCGCCTGGCGCAAGGACGAGACCTTCGTCCTCAACGACCCGACGTATGCCGCGGGCTCGGTTCTCGTCGCCGGTCCCGATTTCGGGACGGGCAGTTCTCGAGAGCACGCGGTCTGGGCCCTGATGAACTACGGCTTCCGGGTGGTCATCTCATCGCGCTTTGCCGACATCTTCCGTGGCAACAGTGGCAAGTCTGGGCTCCTCACGGCGCAGTGCAGCCAGGACGACGTCGAGCTGCTCTGGAAGCTCCTCGAGAACGAGCCCGGCACTCCGGTCGTCGTCGATCTCGTGTCGCGCACGATCACCGCGGGTGAGCTCGTTGCGGCCTTCGAGGTCGACGAATACACCCGGTGGCGACTGCTCGAGGGACTGGACGACATCTCCCTCACGCTGCGTCACGAAGGTGACATCACGGCATACGAGAGCACTCGTCCGGCCTGGAAGCCCGTCACGATCTGAGGCTTTGAGCGCGCGACACGCCGTGTGGGAGTGGGCAGTTCGCGCCAACCTCCAGCGCGGGACGTTGGGGCTGATGTGACTCATGTGACTGGTCTTCCGCATCGATGCGCGGGCTCTGATCCGGTGCCGAATGCCCTGGAAATGTTCAAAAAGGTTGTGCTGCAACGCAATTGGCCTCGATTCTCGCGCCCGGTGGGCTGGATTCGTCGAGCGCACTGTGGCCGGGCAGCGGAACCAGAGATGCGCCCGAATGCCCTTGTGGGACAACGGAAAGCGACCCAGAGGTGATGGACTCCGCTCTGCGTCCGGCCTAACGTCGTGACTGAACAGGCGATCGCCTGATCACACACATCGTCGGGTAGCCCCGGCGGCACACTCGATGGAGAGACAGTGAACAAGGGAGAACTCGTCCGGGAGCTCGAGAAGCGTCTCGGCAGCCGCAAGGCAGCGACGGAGGCCCTCGATGCGGTCCTCGACACGATCGTCCGTGAGGTCACCAAGGGTGGCAAGGTCGGCATCACCGGCTTCGGTACCTTCGACCGCGTCGAGCGCGCCGCACGTACCGGCCGCAACCCGCACTCCGGTGCCAGCGTCCGCATTCCGAAGTCCAAGGCTCCGCGCTTCCGCGCCGGCGCCGCTTTCAAGACCTATGTGAAGAAGCCGTCCGCGCTGCCCAAGGCGGCCCCGGCTGCTCAGCGTGCGAGCGCAGGCACGGTCTCGGTCGTCGCCAAGGCGGCCCCCGCCAAGAAGGCTGCACCCGCCAAGGCGGCCGCGAAGAAGACGGCGACCAAGGCTGCACCCGCCAAGGCGGCTCCGGCCAAGAAGGCTGCACCCGTCAAGGCCGCAGCCAAGAAGGCCGCTCCGGTCAAGGCGGCAGCCAAGAAGGCTGTGACCAAGGCTGCTCCGGCCAAGGCCGCCGCCAAGAAGGCTGCCCCCGTCAAGGCCGCAGCCAAGAAGGCCGCACCGGTCAAGGCCGCAGCCAAGAAGGCGCCCGCCAAGAAGGCCGCACCGGTCAAGGCCGCAGCCAAGAAGGCTCCGGCCAAGGCGGCTGCGAAGAAGGCTCCGGCCAAGAAGGCCACTGCCAAGAAGAAGTGATTTCCCGCCGCTACCAAGCGGCACGCACGTACAGAGACAGGGTCGGCGCCTCAGGCGCCGGCCCTGTCGTGGTGGCGGGTCGCGCGGCGATCGCGACTCAGGCCGGAGGCTTGCCCCAGGCGAGGTCGTCACCGAACGGGTTGTCGCAGAAGATGACCGACCAGTGTGCGCAGCCGATGTCCTCGTCAATGAGTTTGTCGCTCTGCACCACGACGAGCCAGCCCTGTGAGGCGTCGAGGTCTGGCACCGCGCCCACCACCCCTCGGCGGGACTGGTAGCTCTGGTTGGTGGGAAGGCACCAGTGGCTGTCGGCTTCACCGGGCACCGCGAAGGTCACCTCGATGCGGCTGTCGGCGAACGGGTCCTGCTCACCCAACCGGGATGACACATCGAATCGGACACAGGCGTCGGATCCCGAGGGCAGGTCGCGAGCCAGTCCCATGACTCCGAGCAGGCCGCGGGCCTGCGCCTCGCTGTCGACCTGCCACGTGTGAACGGATTCCAACGTGCAGGCCTCCCGGTAGTTGTTCACCATCCATCCGGAGTCGTTCGTCTCGAAGTCGCAGCGCTGCGCCACCCACGTGTGGTCCGGCGGCACGTCGATGTGCTGGGCGACGATGCCGATCCGTTCCTGGGAGGTGGGGAGCACTTCGGCAATGCGCTCGGTGATCTGGTTGCCGAGCGCATTGCGTTTGCTGTGCGCGGAGGCGAGGCCCGCGAGGTTGACGACGAGATAGAGCGCGACCACGACGGCGACGAGGGCAGCCATCACCTTGAGGGCGACGCCGAGGACGCGCGTGAGAGTGGCCATGGGAGCCAAGGTAGAGAGTCGGTCCAGTCGTGCGCCTGAGTACGGCTACGCGAATGCCGGCTCAGCGAATGACTTCGCCCTCACCGATGCCGACGATCCACAGTCGGGTCACGGCCTTCCCGTCCACCTCGATGCTGACGCGTTGGCCGACTCGGACGTGGCGCAGGGAGCTGTCCGCGAAGACGGTGCCGGGCCACGAGACGACCTGCCCGTCATCGAGCAGGGCAGAGCCGGAGCCGTCCTCGGCGAAGGTGTGAATGCTCGCTTGCACCCTCTGACGCTATCGCCCGAGCGCCTGGCGCGTGCGAGGGCCCAGATCGAGATGGGTTGCGGCGTGGTGCAGGGAGGCCTCGTCGTCCACGTCATGACGCAGGCCCGGGAGGTCGAGGTCCAACTGGGTGTGCCCCAGAGCGAGGTGCCGGGCCGCACTTCCGGGGCCGAACGCGAGGTCCGGGCACGCGGGCGACAGTCGTCCCCACGAGGGCGGTGCCGAGCCCGTCGGCGTCCGGGACGAAGAACGTCGCGTGGTCGGCGCCCGCCTTCAGGCTTGCGCGCAGTTCGTCGGGGGTGAGGGCCGGGTGGTCACCGAGAAGGATGGCCACTGCGCTCGCGCCGTCCGCCTGCGCCGACCGCACACCGGACAGGCAGGCCTCGTTGAGGCCGGTCCCGGGATCAGCGACGACGGTGAAACCGGCCGCAAGGGCACGGTCGGTCTCGTCGGGGTCGCCGGTCACGACAACGACTCTGGCCCGCGTCACCACATGGGAGACGACCTCGAGCGTGTCGTGGATGATCGCCGCCACGAGGACCTCGTCGTCCAGTGAGCGGCGCAACCGGGACTTCGCAGCTCGACCACCCTTGACGGGGACCACGACGTGCCAGTCGGTCTCGCGGGGCGACTCCATGACTCGATCCTCCAACCCGGCCCGAACCTCCTCGACATCGCCCCCTGCGCGGACAAAGATGTGCGCAGACCGCACGGCGAGCACCGTGGACGCGGTGAACGAGACGGAAGGCCTGCATGAGGATCGGACCACGCCACTCCCCACCGGCATACCGGTTCGCGGCCTCCGTCCTACGGCCCTTGCTCATGTCGCTCACGCGGCGGGATTGGTCGGGCGCCGAGAACCTGCCGCGGGATCAGGGATTCGTCGCCGTGTCGAACCACGTCTCGCACGTCGACCCGTTCATCTTCGCCCACTTCCTCAACGACGCAGGGATCGTGCCGCACTTCCTCGGCAAGGTCGAGGTCTTCAGGATTCCTGTCATCGGGGCGATCCTTCGTGGAGCTCAGCAGATCCCCGTCTATCGCGAGACGGGTCAGGCATCGGATGCCTATCGCGCCGCGGTCGAGGCCGTGGGTGAGGGCAAGTGCATCGCGATCTATCCCGAGGGAACGGTCACTCGCGAGCCCAATCTCTGGCCGATGCGAGGCAAGACAGGAGCGGCGAGGATCGCGCTCGGAGACCCGGTGCCCGATCATCCCGATCGCCCAGTGGGGAGCGCAGGAGATCCTCGCTCCCTACGGCCACCGACCGAGCGTCCTGCCACGGCACACGATGCAGGTCCGCGCGGGCGCCCCGGTCGACCTCTCCGACCTCTACGACCAACCTGTCACCGCCGAGGTCCTGGCCGATGCCACAGAGCGCATCATGGCTGCCCTCACGCGGGGAGTCGAGGAACTCAGGGGTGACACGGCGCCACCTGGCCGCTTCGACCCACGCGAGCAGGGGATCACGGTCACGGGTCGTCCCCGTGCCGCGAAGCCAACCGAGCGTTCAGGCCCCCGTGAGCGTGAACAGCCCCCACAATGGGCGCACGACCACCCCGACAAAGTGGAGGACGACGCGTGACGAAAGCAGCCGTGTTCGGCACCGGTAGCTGGGGGACGGCCTTTGCGGCCGTCCTCGCCGATGCTGGCACCGACGTGACGATGTGGGGCCGACGGGGCGAGGTGGTCGACGCCATCAACGCCGGCTGCAACGACGAGTACCTCCCCGAACTGCCCCTGCCACAGCGGATCTCGGCGTCGATCGACCCCGAAGAGGCGGCGTCCGGAGCCGACATCGTCGTCCTGGCCGTTCCGTCGCAGACCCTGCGCGCCAACCTGGGCTCCTGGGGTTCTGTCCTGCCCAGCGGCGCTGCCGTGGTCTCGCTGATGAAGGGCGTGGAGCTCGGCACGACCCAGCGGATGAGCGAGGTCATCGCCGACGCGGGCGGGGTCGACATCGGTCGCATCGTCGTCGTCTCAGGCCCCAACCTCGCCCGTGAGATCGCGGTCAAGCAGCCCGCAGCCAGTGTGGTCGCTGCAGCCGACGAGCAGGTGGCGCAGCGGGTCGCGGACGCGTGCGCCGCGGCATACTTCCGGCCCTACACCGGCACGGACGTCGTCGGGACCGAGATCGCCGGGGCGACCAAGAACGTCATCGCGCTCGCCGTCGGCATGGCCGAGGGTCTCGGGATGGGTGACAACTCCAAGTCGTCGATCATCACGCGCGGACTCGCGGAGACGACGCGGCTGGGGATGGCCCTGGGTGGCGACTCGCGCACGTTCGCCGGTCTCGCTGGGGTGGGCGACCTCATCGCGACGTGCATGTCGCCGCTGTCGCGCAACCACAGCTTCGGCGTGCGCCTCGGTCAGGGCATGACGGTCGACGAGGTCATCGCCGTCACGAACCAGACCGCCGAGGGCGTGAAGTCGTGCACCTCGATCCTCGACCTGGCTCGTCACCACGGCGTCGACGTGCCGATCATCGAGCAGGTCAACGCCATGATCACCGAGGGCCGGTCGGCCCAGGAGGTCGTCGAGGCGCTGCTCTCGCGTCCCCGCAAGGCCGAGACCGGCTAGGTCCAGCTAGATCGCGCCGAGCGCTGCGTCGAGGTCACGCCACAGGTCCTCGACGTCCTCGATGCCGACCGAGAGCCGCAGCAGGTTCTCGGGCACGACCTCGGGCTCACCGGGCTGACGTCGGCGGCGCTCGAGCTGGCTCTCGACGCCGCCGAGGCTCGTCGAGTGGACCCACAACTGCGTCGCCGCGGCCACGCGTTCGGCTGCGTCCGCGTCTCCGGCGACGTCGATGGAAACCATTGCCCCGAACCCGGGGTAGCGCACGCGCTCGACCCCGGCGTGCCCGGCGAGGCGCGACGCGAGCACCGCAGCGTTGGCGCAGGCGCGCTCGAGCCGCACCGACAGCGTGCGCAGTCCGCGCAGGGCGAGCCACGTCTCCATCGGCCCGGCGATGGCTCCCTGGAGCTGCCGATGGCGGCGGAGGCGCTCGAAGAGCGCCCGTCCCTCATCGGTGGTGGCCGTCACCGTCGCGCCGAGCAGGAGGTCGCTGTGGCCGGACAGGTACTTCGTCGCCGAGTGCACGACGACGTCGGCGCCCAGGGCGAGCGGCTGCTGCAGCAGGGGAGTCGCGAACGTGTTGTCGACGACGACGAGGACCTCGCGGTCCCGGGCGGCCTGGGCGAGTGCCTCCACCTCGGCGACGTCGAGCAGGGGGTTGGTCGGGGACTCGATCCAGAGCATCGCTGCGCCGTCGAGCGCCGACACCACGGTTGCCGTGTCGGTGATGTCGACGGCGGTGACCTCGACCTCACCGGCCTCGGCCCGATCGGAGAGGGTGACGAGCGTGCCGTTGTAGGCGGCGGTGGGCACGACCACCCGCCCGCCGTGCGGCACGAGGGAGAGCGCCGCGGCCACGGCGGCCATCCCTGACGCGAAGACGAGCGCTTCGCCTCCCTCGAGGGAGCCCAGGGCCTCCTCGAAGGCCGTCCACGTCGGATTGCCCGCGCGGGCATAGTTGACCGCTCCGTCTGCGTGGTACGTCGAGGTGAAGGTCAGCGGTGCGCCGACCTGCTCACCGGGCTCGCGGGCGACGCGCCCCAGGGAGACGACGCGGGTGGCAGGGCTCAACTCTTCGGAATCCACGCAAGCGAGCGTATGCCGTGTGCTCACCCCTGCGGGATAGGGTCCAAGACGATGAACTCCGATCTCACGCCGACAGCTTCCACCGCCGACGCGCCGCGCCGACTGCGCGTCGCCCTCGTGTTCGGGGGTCGCTCCTCCGAGCACGCCGTGTCCTGCGCCACGGCCGCAAGCGTCATGTCTGCGCTCGACCCCGAGCGCTACGACGTCATCCCCATCGGCATCGCCAAGGACGGCAGCTGGGTGCTTGCGCCCAACGACCCGGAACCGTTGCGCCTGGCGCCCGGTCACATCCCCGAGGTCGACGCGTCCGGCCCGAGCGTGCTGGTCCCCACCAGCGCGACCGCACGGCACCTCATCGTCCACGAGCCGGGTGTGGCACCGCGCGAGCTCAATGAGGTCGACGTCGTCTTCCCGCTGCTCCATGGCCCGTTCGGTGAGGACGGCACCATCCAGGGGATGCTCGACCTCGCGGACGTCCGCTACGTCGGCTCCGGCGTCACGGCCTCCGCGGTGATGATGGACAAGCACATGATGAAGGTCGTCTTTGCGGCCGCGGGCCTCCCCGTGGGTCCCTACACGGTCATCACCGACCGTGAGTGGCTGCGCGACCCCGCAGCCGCACTGGACGCCGTCGGAGCCCTGGACTTCCCCGTCTTCGTCAAGCCCGCCCGGGCCGGCTCGAGCATGGGCATCAGCAAGGTCGACTCACCCGACGGACTGCGTGCCGCCGTCGAAGCGGCCCGTGAGCACGACCCCAAGGTCGTCATCGAGCAGGGCATCGTCGGTCGTGAGATCGAGTGCGGTGTCCTCGACGGCCACGGAACCGACGAGCCGCGCACGAGCCCGTTGGGGGAGTGCATCGTCGTCAAGGGCCACGCCTTCTACGACTTCGAGGCGAAGTACCTCGCCGACGACGACATTCGGCTCGAGGCACCGGCCGACGTCGCTCCGGACATCGCCGAGCAGATCGCGCAGATGGCCGTCACCGCCTTCACTGCGGCCGGGTGCGAGGGTCTCGCGCGCTGCGACTTCTTCCTCACCGAGACCGGCGACATCCTCATCAACGAGATCAACACGATGCCCGGCTTCACGCCGAGCTCGATGTACCCGCGGATGTGGGCGGCGGCCGGACTGTCCTATCCCGAGCTCATCGACGAACTCATCTCGCTCGCGATGGAACGCCGCGTCGGCCTGCGCTGACTGCCCTTGTCCCGACTTATTGCGCATTCCGACGGTGAGGAGCGCAGCGACGAGCGTCGGAATGCGCAATAAGTCGGGGTTCAGCTGCAGGCGAGGGAGTTCTTCGGGAGCTTCTCTGCGGCCGCGGTGAAGGCCGGGAGGAGAAGCGGCTCCGGCGCGTAGTCGCTCGGGATGAGCACCTCGAGCGCGGGGTCTCGCCCGAACGTCGTGAAGCGGGTCCCGTCGCTGAGCTTCTCCGCGACCCATCCCATGCCGTCGACCTCGATGCAGTCGTCGGTCGTCGGGGCCAGGGCGGGGACGCCGCAGCGGGCGATGATCGCCGGATCCCCGTATGCCGCACCGGCGCTCGCGTCCGAGACCTCCCGTCGCGCGTTGTCGCCGACCTTCGCCGGCCACGCGGAGGTGACCTCACGGCATACGCCGCTGGTTGCTTGGGACGTGGGCTCGATCTCGACGGACGACGAACACCCGGACAGCATGACGACGGCGGTGGCGCCGAGCGCCACCGCCGTCATCGAACGCTTCCGTGATGTCACGGTCAGACGTGAACCACCGTGCAGGTGAGGGTGCGGGTGATGCCCTCGACCTCTTGGATCTTGGCGATGACGAGCTTGCCGAGTTCGTCGACCGTCTCGGCCTCGACGCGTGCGATGCAGTCGTAGGGACCGGTGACGTCCTCGGCGAGGGCCACTCCCGGGATCGCTGCGATCGCGGTCGCCACGGCTGCTGCGCGACCAACTTCGGTCTGAATCAGGATGTAGGCCTGGACCACTGGGTGTCACCTCACTGTCAGGGAGAGGCTCGGTACGCCGCTCCGCCTGAGTCTTTCTGAGTCTGGGTCGACCGTCGCCGAGGCGATGGTGTCTGCACGGTACCGTGCCGATGGTCCGCAAGTCTCGGGTGGTTCAGGAGGTGGCCGTGTGGTCGCGCACACGACGATCGGTTCGGTGAGCGAGTCCGATCTCCTCGCACGGATCATCCCGATGTTCGGGGAGAGCCCGTTTGCCGGTTCCGGGGTGCTCGTGGCACCCGGTGACGACGCCGCCGTGATCACGGCACGAGAGTCCGTCGTCGTCACCACCGACTCGATGGTCCGGGGTCGCGACTGGCGCGACGACTGGTCCAGCGGTCACGACGTCGGCCTCAAGGTCGTCGCCCAGAACGTCGCCGATGTCGCCGCGATGGGTGCGGTCGCGACCGGCCTGCTCGTGTCCGTCGCCGCAGATCCCCAGACCGAGCTCGACTGGGTCATCGACCTCACGCGCGGGATCGCCGACGCTGCCGAGGACGCCGGCTGTCCTGTCGTGGGCGGAGACCTGTCCTCGGCGCCGGCTGGTGTCGTCATGGTCGCCGTGACGGCGTTCGGCGACCTCCAGGGGCGTATGCCGGTCCTGCGCTCGGGTGCCCGCCCGGGAGACGTCGTGGCGGTCGCGGGTTCGCTCGGCTGGTCCGGAGCAGGGCTGGCTCTGTATGAGGCGGGGACTCCGGACCCCATCGCCCCGAACGCGGGGGCGGGTCACCTCACGGCGATGGAGCGGGCAACGTCGGTGCTCATGTGGTTCCACCGCTCACCTCGGCCTCCGTGGGAGTCCGGGCCGGTTGCTGCTGATGCCGGTGCGACCTCGATGATCGACCTCTCCGACGGGCTCGTGCGCGACGGGGGACGGATCGCCGTCGCCAGCGGTGTGGAGCTCGCGCTCGACGAGGCCCAGTTGCGGGAGCACTTCCTCGCCGGACCCATCGAGCTGGCGGTCGGGGACGGACGTCGGCTGGCGCCAGGTGCTGTCCGGGGGAGAGGAGCACTCGCTGCTCGCGACCTTCCCCGCTGATTCGGTGCCGGACGACCCGCACGCGCCGTGGACCGTCATCGGGCAGGTCGTCGCGGCCGGGCCTGCCGGCCCGCGGCTCACGGTCGGTGGAGCCGTGCCGAGCGTGACCGGCTGGGACCACTTCGCCGGCTGACCGGCATACCCCGATCTTTTCGTTCCGAACCACGCTGGGCATGCGAAAGGGCGCCGTCCGGATGGACGGCGCCCTTTCGGGTTACAGCGAAGGGGTCAGCGCTTGACCTTGCCGGCCTTGAGGCAGGAGGTGCAGACGTTGAGGCGCTTCGGGGTCACACCCTTGTCACCGACGAGAGCCTTCACGCGCTGGATGTTGGGGTTCCAGCGACGCTTGGTGCGGCGGTGCGAGTGCGAAATGCTGTGGCCGAAGCCGGGTCCCTTGCCGCAGACATCGCAGTTGGCAGCCACGGTGGATCTCCTTGAGTCGTGTCATACGAAACGGCTGGAATGCCAGCCGTCTCAGGTCAGTGGATTCCGGTGCCCGCCCCTGATGGGGCTCACGCGGAACCGTCAAAGAATAGCCGAGTTCGGGTGTGGCTCCAAAACGAGTCCGGGAGGCCCGATAGCCTGCCACCGTGCCTGCCGTTCTCGATGCCGATGGAGCCCGCCTCTGGGCGGCACTCACCCGCGCTGCCTTCGCGCTGCGCCGCACGGAGATCGACGCACTCAACGTCTTCCCGGTTCCTGACGGTGACACCGGCACCAACCTCTATCTGACGATGGACACCGCCATCGACGAGCTCAACCGCCTCCACGGCGCGCAGGGCACGATCGGTACGGCGACCCTGGTGGATGAGGCCCGCGACCTCTCGCGCGCCATGCTCATGTCGGCGCGGGGCAACTCCGGGGTCATCGTGAGTCAGCTCGTGGCGGGCATCTGTCAGGTCATCGTCGAGGGGGACCTCGTCGAGGTCGACGGGGCCGCCCTGGCGCGGGCCGTCACGCGGGGCGCCGAACTCGCGCGAGCCAGCGTCGCCCATCCTCAGGAGGGCACGATCCTCAGCGTCGCGGACGCCATCGCGCAGGCCGCTCGCGAGAGTGCCGAAGCCGGTGGGGACGCGGCCGAGGTCGCCGGAGCAGCCGTCGCCGCTGCCGAGGTCGCCCTGGCCCGCACCCCCGAACAGTTGCCGGCGCTCGCTCAGGCCGGGGTCGTCGATGCCGGCGGCGCAGGTTGCCTGCTCATGATCGAGGCACTGCACCGCGCGCTGACCGGCGACTGGACCAGCGAGTCGGGCAGCCTGCACCACGCGTCCGAGGACCTCGTGCCGCGGGCGTCCTGGCACGCGGAGGCGTCCGCCGACGGCACGTTCTCGGCGACCGCCGGAGGGGTGCCCCGCTCCCTGGACGCCCACGACCCGCTCGATGCACCGGCAACCGGGCTCGACGGTCCCGCCTTCGAGGTCATGTTCCTGCTCGACGGCAGCGACGTCGGCGCGGTGGCGATGATGCGGACCGCGCTCGACGGCCTGGGCGACTCGCTCCTCGTCGTCGGGGGACCGGACCTCTGGAATGTCCACGTGCACGTCGACGACGTCGGCGCCGCCGTCGAGGCAGGCATCCTGGCCGGACGCCCGCACCGCATCAAGGTCACGCACTTCGCCACGCAGATCGCGGCCCGCGAGCCTCAGCAGTTCGCTGTCGTGGCGTGCGCCGCCGGTCCGGGCATGGCCTCGATCCTCACGCAGGCCGGAGCGACGGTCGTGTCGAGTGCACCCGGCGCGAGGGCCTCGGCCGGGCAGCTCCTCGACGCCATCCGTCGCACGGGTGCGGCCTCGGTCGTCGTGCTGCCCAACGACAAGGACACCCTCATGGCCGCCGAGGTGGCCTGCCGAGCCGCGACCGACGACGGCATCGTCACCGCGATCATCCCGGCGCGCACCGCTGTCCAGGGCCTCGCGGCACTGGCCGTCGTCGACTTCGACAAGGGCCTGCGCGAGAACGCCATCGGCATGACCGGAGCTGCCGTGGCCACGCGCCACGGCGCCGTGTCGATCGCGTCGCGTGAGGTGCTCACCTGGGCCGGTTCGGTGTCCGTCGGCGACATCCTCGGCATTGTGAGTGGCGACGTTGCCCTCATCGGCGACAGCCTCACCGCCACGGCCGTCGAGGTCCTGGACCGACTGCTGTCCGGTGGCGGTGAACTCGTCACCCTCGTCGTCGGCGCCGACGCCGACCCGGCCTTCATCGATGCCGTCGAGGAGAGCCTGAGCAAGAACCACGCCGAGGTCGAGGTCGTCCGCATCGACGGCGGCCAGCAGGTCTACCCACTCCTCGTGGGGGTGGAGTAGCCCGGTGTACGACGAGTCGACTCCGCTCACCAAGGTTCTGGGCAAGCGCGAGGCGAAGAAGTTCATGGACTCCCGCGGGATCGAGACCGTGGGCGACCTCTTGGCCTACTGGCCACGGCGCTACCAGTCACCCGAGAGCAACCTTGCGGCCGCCCACATCGGCTCCTACATCGTCGCGGTCGCAGAGGTGAAGACGGCGACCACCCGCTCGATGAAGAACCGTCGCGGACGCATGCTCCAGGCCATCATCACCGACGGATCCAAGGACCTCGAGATCACCTTCTTCTCCTCACACGGGCACGAGGGGAAGCTCATCCCGGGCGCACGGGCGTTGTTCGCGGGCAAGGTGTCCTCGTTCAACAACCGACTCCAGCTCGCCCACCCGGGGTATTCGCTGCTCAGCGACTTCGACCGGGGCGAGCGACGCAACCTCATCCCGATCTACAAGGCCGTCGGAAACCTGCACACCTGGACGGTGACCGAGTGCGTCCGGATGGTCCTTGACCTGCTGGACGAGATGCCCGAGGCGATCCCCGAGGACGTCCTCGACCGTCGGGACCTCGTGGACCGGATGGCTGCCCTGCGCGGAATCCACACGCCGGACTCGCACGCCGAGGTCGACGCGGCGGAGAAGCGCATGTCCTACGAGGAGGCGCTGATCCTCCAGGTCGCCCTGGCGCAGCGTCGGGCGCGTCAGGCGCAGGAGTCGACGCTGGCTCGGGTGCCCCGCCCAGGGGGTCTGCTCGATGCGTTCGACCAACGACTGCCCTTCACCCTCACGGCCGGCCAGGTCGACATCGGCGAGACGCTCGCGACCGAGATGGCCCGCGCCGTCCCCATGCACCGACTCCTCCAGGGTGAGGTCGGCTCGGGCAAGACCGTCATCGCCGTGCGCGCGATGCTGGCCGCAGTCGACGCCGGGGGACAGGCCGCCCTGCTCGCGCCCACCGAGGTCCTCGCGTCGCAACACCACCGCTCGATCACGACGATGCTCGGCGACCTCGCCGAGGGCGGCATGCTCGGCGGCAGCGACATCGGCACCCGGGTCACGCTCCTCACCGGCAGCATGTCGACCCAGTCGCGCCGCAAGGCGATGCTCGACATCGCCAGTGGCGACGCGGGGATCGTCATCGGCACCCACGCCCTCATCCAGGAGCACGTGAGCTTCCAGGATCTCGCTCTCGTCGTCATCGACGAACAGCACCGCTTCGGCGTCGAGCAGCGAGATGCGTTGCGGGGCAAGGCTGCTCAGCCCCCACACGTCCTCGTCATGACGGCCACACCGATCCCGCGCACGGTTGCGATGACCGTCTTCGGTGACATGGAGACCTCAACGCTGAGCGAGCTGCCGGCGGGACGCGCGCCGATCACGACCCACGTCGTCCCCGAGGCCAAGCCCGGCTGGCTCCAACGCACGTGGGTTCGCATCGCCGAGGAGGTCGCCCTGGGGCGCCAGGCCTACGTCGTGTGTCCCCGCATCGGCGACGACGACGAACCGGACGAGGACGCCGAGATCTTCGCGCCCGATGCTGCCGGCGATCCCGACTCCGACGGCGACGGAGGAGGGGATGGCGCAGAGGGCGATGCTCCTCCGCCTCGGCCCCTTGCCTCGGTCCTTCGCGTCCATGCGGACCTCGTGTCCAACCCGGCGCTCGAGGGCCTGCGCATCGAGATCCTCCATGGCCGTCTGCCCGCCGACGAGAAGGACGCGATCATGCGTGACTTCGCGACGGGCGACATCGACGTCCTCGTCTCCACGACGGTCATCGAGGTCGGCGTCGACGTCCCCAACGCGAGCGTCATGGTCGTCATGGACGCCGATCGTTTCGGTGTCTCCCAGTTGCACCAGCTCAGAGGTCGCGTCGGTCGTGGTGGACTGCCTGGCCTCTGCCTGCTCGTGCACTCCGGCGAGGCCGACGCCCCCCACGAACGCCTCGACGCCGTCGCGGGCACGACCGATGGTTTCGAGCTGGCCCGCATCGACCTCCGTCAACGCCGCGAGGGTGACATCCTCGGGTCCTCCCAGCACGGCAAGCGCACCCAGCTGCAGTTCCTCCACGTCCTCGAGGACGAGGACCTCATCGAGGCAGCACGCGAGGATGCGTTCGCCGTCGTCGCCGACGACCCGGACCTGGGGGCGCATCCCCGACTCGCCGAGCTGGTCCACGCACGCGTGGACGCCGAGCAAGCGGCATACCTGGAACGAGGCTGACGTGACCCGAATCATCGCCGGGACGGCGGGCGGACGTGAGCTGAAGACTCCTCCCGGCAAAGGCACGCGACCGACGAGCGACCGCGTGCGCGAGGCGCTCTTCTCCGCCCTCCAGGCGCGTGACGCGCTCTCGGGTGCGCGGGTCATCGATCTGTATGCCGGGTCCGGCGCCCTTGGTCTGGAATCTGCCAGTCGTGGTGCCGGGGAGGTGACGCTCGTGGAGTCCGACCGGACCGCTGCCGGCGTCATTCGCGACAACGCCGGACGGCTCGGTCTCAAGGCGACCGTGCTTCCCGTGACCGTGGCGTCGGCGCTCGCGGGCACGGCGCGCGAGGTCGACCTCGTCTTCCTCGACCCGCCCTATGACCTGTCCGAGGAAGCCCTCGCGGCCGACCTCGAGGCGCTCACAACACGCGGCTGGCTGGCCGACGGGGCCCTCGTCGTCATCGAGCGTTCGAAGCGCTCGGCCGAGCCGACCTGGCCGAAGGGGCTGGAGCCGGAGCGGGTCAAGAAGTACGGCGAGACCGTCATCTGGTACGCCACCCACTGACCGACGGCTGCTGACGCTGCTAGAGCCGTTGCAGACCTCCTGACCTGCAAGGATGAGGTCATGAGCGACTTTGAGATTCCCCGTCCGACCAGTGGTGACGTCCTCGAGCTCATCCTCGACGACCACCGCCTCTTCGAAGACCTGCTCCGTGCGGCCCGACGCAACGACGTCGACCGTGAGGCCGCACGCAAGGCCCTGACCGAGCTGCTCGTCGCCCACGCGGAGGCCGAGGAGGAGAAGGTCTACCCGACGCTGCGCAAGAAGCGTGCGATCGGGGCGCACGAGGAGGAGCACGGCGAGGAGGAGCACGCCGAGATCACCGAGGCGATCGTCGGCTTCCTCGAGGCCAAGGGCACCGACACGGAGAAGTACGACGCCGCCCTCGAGGACCTGGCGACCGTGGTCAACCACCACACCAACGAGGAAGAGCAGACGATCATCAACCCCGCTCGCGAGGACGTGGCCGTGAAGGTCCGTGAGGAGCTCGGCGCAGCCTGGGCGACCCGCCGCAACGAGCTGCTCGAGCAGGGGTGCGCGAGCCTCGAGCAGGTCAAGGCCCTGCTGCACCGCGCCGAGAAGGAGGGCGTCATCGCGACCCCTGCCGCCCGGGAGAAGGCCGAGGAGATCGAGGAGAAGGCCAAGGAAGAGGCCAAGAAGGTCGAAGAGGCGGCCAAGGAGAAGGCCAAGTGAAGGCCAAGGACTGAGGCTGGCCCCTCTGCGGAACGTAGGGTTGCGCACGTGAGCGAGCAGCAGATCAGGCGAGCAGTGTGTCCCGGGTCCTACGACCCGATCACCCTCGGGCACGTCGACGTCCTCGTGCGCGCCGCGGCCCTCTACGACGAGGTCGTCGTCGCGGTGCTGCACAACCCGGCCAAGAGCGGCACCTTCACGGTGGACGAGCGCATCGGCTTCATCGAGCGCGCCCTTCCTTCAGCGGTCGCCGATCGTGTGCGGGTCGAGGCGTTCGCGGGTCGCCTTCTTGTCGACGTATGCCGTGACGTGGGTGCCGATGTCGTCCTCAAGGGCCTGCGTGGCGGCACCGACTTCGCCTACGAGCTGCCGATGGCGCTCATGAACCGCCACCTCACCGGTGTCGAGACCGTCTTCCTGCCCGGCGCCCCGGAGTTCGAGCACGTGTCGAGCTCGCTGGTCAAGGAGGTCGCGAAGTTCGGTGGCGACGTCTCCGGCCTCGTCCCGGACGAGGTTCTCGCCGCCCTGAAGGAGCGTTTGGCGCAGCACTGAACGGAAGGTGCGCACGCGGCATACCCTGTGCTCGAAAAGGGTGCATTTGGGGAGGTGGCACCACCTCCGGTACCTTTGATCTTCGGTCTGCGTCAGCCGTGACGACGGACCGAACCACTCGACCAAGGCATAAGGCAATGACTCGTCTCGATCCTCGGTCTCCATCTGGTGCTTGACACCAAGGAGGTCGGCCGGCGACCCGGCTCGATGGCGGAGCTCTCTCGCGAGGTCGGGGCACCAGCTGAGTTCGGCACGGAGGTGCTGCGCGTCGCTGAGGGGGAACCCTTGGCGGTCAACGTGCGGCTCGAGTCCGTTGTCGAAGGCGTGCTGGTCACTGGTTCGGTGCGAGGCACGGCGACCGGCGCCTGCGTGCGGTGCCTGGATCCCATCAGCCACAATGTGGCCGGGAACTTCCAGGAATTGTTCGCCTACGCCGATCGCAACGCTCACCACCAAGAGGTGGGCGACGAAGAAGCAGCCGAGGAGTACCTCGTCGAGGACGGTCTGATCGACCTCGAAACGGTGCTCCGGGACTCGGTGGTGCCTGCACTGCCGTTCCAGCCCGTGTGTCGCCCGGATTGCCCGGGGTTGTGTTCCGAATGTGGAATGCACCTCGCGGAGGATCCGGACCACGCACATGACGTGATCGACCCCAGGTGGGCGGCTCTCACGGACCTCGCGTCCGAGTCGTCCACGACACAGACTTCAGATAGGACCTGACGTGGCTGTTCCGAAGCGGAAGACTTCGCGTTCCAACACGCGCCACCGCCGTGCCAACTGGAAGGCCACGCCGGTCACCCTGACCACGTGCCCCCAGTGCAAGGCCCCGACGCAGCCGCACGTTGCGTGCCCGTCGTGCGGGACCTACAACGGCCGCCACTACGGCGTTGCCGAGCGCACCGAACACCAGGGCTGATCCCACTCCTCATGGGGAGGGGCTCGCACGGCCCGGTGGCGAAGACGCCACAGCGCCCCGTCGTTGAGCTTCACCAGCACCTCCTTGAGGTGACGGGTGAAGACATCGACGTGGCGCTGCTCGGGCGTGCCCTGACGCACCGCTCGTACGCGTACGAGGCCGGCGGCATTCCCCACAACGAGCGCCTGGAGTTCCTCGGCGACTCGGTGCTCGGGCTCGTCGTCACCGACTCGCTCTACGTGACCCACCCCGACCTCACGGAGGGGCAGCTCGCCAAGTTGCGGGCCGCCGTGGTCAACATGCGTGCCCTGGCTGCGGTCGGGCGCACGCTGGGTCTGGGGGACTACCTGCACCTTGGTCGCGGTGAGGAGTCGACCGGTGGGCGCGACAAGGACTCGATCCTGGCCGACACGGTCGAGGCCGTCATCGGTGCGACCTATTGCAGCGCCGGGCTCGTGGCCGCGGGTGCGCTCGTGCACCACCTCCTGGACCCGCTGATGGCGAGCTCAGCCACGCTGGGTGCGGGACTTGACTGGAAGACCAGCCTGCAGGAGATCTGCGCCCTGCACGCCGTGGGCCCGGTCGAGTACGTCCTCGAGGAGGACGGCCCCGAGCACGCCAAGACCTTCAGCGCCCGTGTCCTCATCGGCGGCGTGGAGCACGGCTCCGGCGTCGGCCGCACCAAGAAGGACGCCGAGCAGCAGTCCGCGGCCCAGGCGTGGCAGACCCTGCGTGACCGTCACGGCGATGGGCTGTCGACCGCGCCCCTGCCCGACCTGTCCTGACCGTCTGAGCAGCTGACCCATGCCCGAACTGCCTGAGGTCGAGGTCGTCCGTCGCGGACTCGCCGACCACGTCGTCGGCCGCCGCATCGTTGCTGCCTCGTTCACCGGCGCGCGAGTGGCGCGGCGCCATGTCCCGGGGCCGGTCGACCTCGCGGAGCGGATCATCGGGCTCGAGGTCTCGCAGGCGCGCCGCCGCGGCAAGTACCTCTGGCTCGTCCTCAGCCACGACGGCGAGCCGGTCCACGGCCTCATCGCGCACCTCGGGATGAGTGGTCAGCTGCTCGTCGAGGCGGCCGACGCCCCGGACGAGAAGCACCTGCATGCGCGGTTCACCTTCGCTGACGGCGACCCCGAGCTGCGCTTCGTCGACCAGCGGACCTTTGGTGGCTTCGCGCTCGATGACCTGGCCGACGACGGCGTGCCGCACCAGATCCGGCACATCGCGCCCGACCCCTTCGAGCCGGTCTACGACCAGGCGGCGGTGGTTCGGCGGATCAAGGCGAGCGACAGCGCGATCAAGCGGATGATCCTGCACCAGGGAGTCGTCTCGGGCATCGGCAACATCTATGCCGACGAGGCGCTGTGGCGTGCGCAGGTCCACGGTGAGCGGCCCTCGAGCAGCCTCACCAAGCCGGCGATCTCACGGGTCCTCGACCACGCTCGCGAGGTCATGGCGGCCGCGCTCATCCAGGGCGGGACGAGCTTCGACGCGCTCTACGTCAACGTCAACGGGGCCTCGGGCTACTTCGACCGTTCGCTGCACGCCTACGGTCAGGAGGGCGAGCCGTGCGCGCGATGCGGTACCCCGATTCGGCGCGAGCACTTCATGAACCGGTCGTCCTTTTCGTGCCCGACCTGCCAACCTCGTCCGCGGACGCGACGCAGCGCCTGACGTCCTCGAGATCGGGTGACGCGCGGGGGCGGAATGGCGATGCCGGGCGCGTCACCCGATCTCGACGACGATCGGGTGGCGCGGGTCAGGCTGGCGTGTGGTTGTCGGCCCAGGCCTTCGCGATGAGTTCTCGCAGCACCGTGGCGTCGACGTCGCTGAGTCCCTTGACGTAGAGGCAGCCCTTGCCGGTCGTGTGCTTGCCGAGCCGCCCGAGCAGCTCGGCGTTGGAGCCGTAGTAGGTCAGTCCATAGAGCGTCAGCGCGGCCTTGCGTGGTGCGAGCCCGAGCGCGAACCATTCGCGCTGCTTGCCGTCGGCCGTCGAATAGGGCTGGCGACCGAAGCCGACCATCGAGTCGCCCCACATCACCGGCTCGGCGCCGGTGATCTCGCGCATCATCGCGAGGATCCTCTCGGCGTCCTCGCGTCGGCCCACAGGCTCGACGCTTGCCAGGTAGGCGTCGACGTCGGCCGAGCCCGGCTGGGTCAGGCGATCTCCGTGGTCGGCGGGCGTGGACGGCGTCACGGGATCGGGAGCTCCTTGAGAGTGACGGGCTTGCCGGTATGCCGTGTGCTCAGGTCCGCGAACGCCTGCCGGATCGTCTTGGCATAGAGGTGTGCGCCCACGAGGGAGGGGTGCATCCCGTCGGACTGGAGCTGGCCGGTTGTGCCCTTGAGGGCGCTGTCCCAGTCGGCCAGGGCGACGTTGTCGCGACCTGCGACGAGCTCCTTGAGGGCGCTGTTGTCGGAGGCGATGCGGTTGATGCGGCCGTGAAGGGTGACGAGGACGACCATGCGATCGGGGCCGAGTGCGTCGAGGGTCTGCCGAGCGCGGTCGAGGTCGGTCCCGGCGTTGGTCCCGAGCGCGAGGACGACCGCGCGACGGTTGGCGGCGCCGCGGGCGTTCACGACCTTGAGTCCCTCGGCCCACTGACGGTTGGAGCGGGCGTCAATGCGGATGCCGGGGAAGTAGTAGCGCAGGGCAGGGACACTGCCCACCATCATCGAGTCGCCGTATCCGTCGATCTCGTTGCCGGCAGGCATTGCCCACGACTGGGCGATGGGGGCGGCAGGTTTGGCAGACGAGGCTGGAGCCGGTGTCTTCGACCCGGACGACGGGGAGGTTGACGGCTTGGGACTCGACGTGGGGAGTGGGGCGGAAACCGTTGCGGCAGAAGCGTTTGCGTCGAGGAGCTGCTCGACTCGGGTCCTGTTGGGGACGGTGATGAGGACAACGGTCAGCACGATGGCGAGGACAGCCACCCCGGCCCACACGGCCCGAGCGGTGCGGGTGCCGGCGTAGCGGATCGTGTGGAGGAGGTGGCTGGCAGACCCGCGGAAGCCGCGCCGCCGCACTGGCGTCTCGATGAAGCGGTAGGACAGGTCGGCGATGGCTGCGGTGACGAGGACGCACCAGAGCCGCGACCAGAGGTAGTCGTCGGCGCCGCGTGAGGCCCACGGGAGGTCGGCCTCGACGATGAGGATCACGGGCCAGTGCCAGAGGTAGAGACCGTAGGACCGCTCGCCGATCCACCGCAGGACGGGCAGGTCGAGGACCGAACGCAGGGGAGTGGGACGCTCCACGACGCCCAGGACCAGGACCGTGGTCGCGAGCGACGCCGCGAGGATGCCGCCGCGGAAGGTCAACGGGGTCGACTCGTCGAGCAGGGCCACGAGCGCGACGAGCACGAGGCCAGCAAGCGCGACAACGGGAACGCGAACCCGCTGCCACGTGGCCGTCGAGGTCCAGGCGCGGTGTGGTGCCGCCCACGCGAAGGCCAGGGCCGCGCCGAGCATGAGGCCCATGAGGTGGGTGTCCGTGCCGTAGTAGACGCGGGTCGCGCCCATCGACGGGTCGTAGCTGCTCGCCATCAGGACCGCGGAACCCAGGGCGAGGGCGACGGCGACGCCTGCGCGAACGCGGGAGGACGGCGCGAGCCGGAGCAGCACGAGGGCGACGACGGGCCACACGAGGTAGAACTGCTCCTCGACCGCGAGCGACCAGAGGTTCATGAGGAGCTGCGGTGCGGTGCTGTGGAAGTAGTCGGAGCCGGCGCCGATCTCGAGCCAGTTGCTCGTGAAGGTCAGTGCACCCACGGCCTGGCGTCGGATGCCGACGAGGAGGTCGGTCTCGACGAGCCGGGCCAGGAGGATGACGCTGGGGACGAGGACGAGCAGGGCGGGCAGGAGGCGTCGAGCACGACGCGTCCAGAAGCCGCGCAGGTCGACCCGCCCGTCGCGTTCGTGCTCGCGCACGAGGAGGGTGGTGATGAGGAAGCCGGAGATGACGAAGAAGACGTCGACGCCGAGGAATCCACCGGGCAGCCATTGAGGGTCGAGGTGGAACGCGAGGACGGCGAGGATGGCGATTGCGCGCAGCCCATCGAGCCCGGGCAGGCGACCTGCCGGGCGCACCGGTGCGCTGCGGGACGAAGTCGACGCGCTCGTCGCCCCGGGTCCCGCGTGCGAGCTCTCCACGCTCATGTCCTCAGGCTAGGGAGGGGCACTGACAGGGTCAGGGAGGCGCGCTGGGGAGGGAGCGACCTAGCATCGCGGCCATGGAGACGAGCCTCGACCCCGCCGGCGACGGGCTGCAGTCCGTCCGCGTGACCGTCAACGTGCGGGGAAGGGTTCAGGGCGTGGGCTTCCGGTGGTGGACGCGAGCCAGAGCGCTCGAACTCGGACTGGTCGGGCATGCCCGCAACACCTCGGATGGGCGGGTGGAGGTGGTCGCCCAGGGTTCACGCGGTGCCATCGCGCGCTTCCTCGACGTCCTCTCCGAGCAGCCCTCGACGACGCACCGGCCGGGCCAGGTCCTGTCCGTCTCGACGCCCCTCGAAAGTGCCCCACGGCCCGAGGTCACCGGCTTCGTCGAGAAGTGACGCGCGGAAGACAGGGGCGGGCGGCATACCGGGTCGTGGGACACAGCGACCACGCGGGGTGTTCGTTCCTACGATGGAGCTGATGAGTGACGTCCCTCCGGAGCTGGCCCGCCTGCGTTCGAGCATCGACAACATCGACGCGGCTCTCGTGCACCTGCTCGCCGAGCGCTTCAAGTGCACCCAGCAGGTCGGCGAACTCAAGGCGGACGAGGGTATGCCGCCCGCAGACCCCGCGCGCGAGGAGCGTCAGATTCTGCGGTTGCGCGGCTTGGCAGACGAAAGCGGCCTCGACCCCGAGTTCGCCGAGAAGTTCATCAACTTCGTCATCGCCGAGGTCATCCACCACCACGAGTCGATCGCCAAGGGCTGACCAGCCGGGCCACTTTGGTCCCACCAGTCACTCGCGTCACAGGCAACGCAGGGGTCATCCCGCTTCCCCGGTGGCGCTGCGACCCGCCGGTACAGTGAGCGGTCAGCCAGCAGCCCCCGAGGAACCGAGAGTCATCGCGTGTACGTCAAGAGCCTGACCCTCAAGGGGTTCAAGTCCTTCGCCTCGGCCACGACCATGCGCCTCGAGCCCGGCATCACCTGCATCGTCGGCCCCAACGGCTCCGGCAAGTCCAACGTCGTCGACGCCCTCGCCTGGGTCATGGGTGAGCAGGGTGCCAAGACCCTGCGCGGCGGCAAGATGGAGGACGTCATCTTCGCCGGCACCGCCGGGCGCCCGCCCCTGGGTCGCGCCGAGGTCAGCCTGACGATCGACAACACCGACGGCGCGCTCCCGATCGACTACGCCGAGGTGACGATCACCCGGACGATGTTCCGCAACGGCGGGTCCGAGTACGCCATCAACGGCACCCCCAGTCGACTCCTCGACATCCAGGAACTGTTGTCCGACAGCGGAATTGGCCGCGAGATGCACGTCATCGTCGGCCAGGGCCAGCTCGACGCCGTGCTGCGCGCGACCCCCGAGGAGCGCCGCGGCTTCATCGAGGAGGCCGCCGGTGTCCTCAAGCACCGCAAGCGCAAGGAGCGCGCCCTCCGCAAGCTCGACGCGATGGAGCTCAACCTCACCCGCGTCCACGACCTCACCGGCGAGATCCGTCGCCAGCTCGGCCCCCTCGGACGCCAGGCCGAGGCCGCCCGCAAGGCCGCCGTCATCCAGGCCGAAGCCCGCGACGCGCGCCAGCGCCTCCTCGCCGACGACCTCGTCCAGCTCACCTCGACCCTCGAGCAGGAGGTCGCCGACGAGACCGCCCTCATCGAGCGCCGCACCACGGTCGAGAACGCCCTCGAGTCCTACCGCTCGCGCATCACCGAGATCGAGCGCCAGGCCGCCGACGCCGCCCCCGAACTCGGGCGCTCGCAGGACCGTTTCGTCAAGCTCCAGTCCCTGCGCGACCGCCTCGAGTCCACGGCGTCCGTCGCCCGCGAACGCGTTCGGCTCCTCAGCCAGGACGACGTCGACGAGACGACGACCGGCCGCGACCCCGAGGAGCTGCGCGCCCAGGCGGCGCAGGCCCGCGAGGCGGAGCAGAAGCTCCTCGCCGAGGTTGCGACGGCCGCCGAGCAGCTCGCCGCGTCCGTCACCGCACGCGAAGACGCAGAGAAGGCGTATGCCGCGGAGCAGGATCGCTTGTCCCGTCTCGCCCGCGCCGCGGCCGACCGTCGCGAGGGCCTCGCCAAGCTCGCCGGCCAGGTCGGCGCCCGCCGCAGCCGTATCGAAGCGGGGGAGGCCGAGATCGGTCGCCTGCGTGGAGTCATCGAGGCCTCGCAGGCTCGTGCCACCGAGGCCGAGCAGTCCTTCGCACGACTCGAAGGCACCGTCGCCAATGACGAAGAAGGCGAAGAAGGTCTCGACAGCGCCTACGAGACCGCCGCCGAGGAACTCGCCGAGATCGAGGGCCGGATCACCGCCCTCGAGAACGCCGAACGCGAGGCCGAGCGTGACCGTTCGTCCGCAGCGGCCCGCGTCGAGGCCCTCGGCCTCAGCCTGCGACGCAAGGATGGCGCCGCCGCCCTGCTCGCCGCCTCGGACGCCGACCACGGCATCGTCGGCACCGTCGCCTCCCTGCTCCAGGTCACCGGCGGCCACGAGGGCGCGGTTGCCGCTGCCCTCGGCTGGGCCTCCGAAGCACTCGCCGTCGGTTCCGCCAAGCAGGCCGCCAGCGCCGTCGACCGACTCCGCCAGGACGACCAGGGCCAGGCCACGCTGCTCGTCGGCGACACCGCGAAGTCGTCGAACCCCAGCACGTGGCCCGATCTCGACGGTTCCGGCGTGTGGGCGCGAGACGTGGTCTCCGCTCCGGCCGACGTGCTGCCGGCCGTCGAACAGCTCCTCGACCGCGTCGCTCTCGTCTCCACCGTCGAGCACGCCCTCGCGCTCGTCGCACGTGGCGACGGCATCACCGCCGTCACCGAGGACGGCGACGTCTTCGCTCCGGGCTGGGTCCGCGGTGGATCCAGCGCCGGCGAGTCCCTCCTCGAGATCCAGTCGGCCTTCGAGGAGGCCCAGGGTGCCGTCGCAGCCGCCACGACCAAGAGCGAGCAGACCCGGTTCGGTCTCGCCACCGAGCGTGAGAAGGCCGCCGCAGTCACCGAGCGGGTCGAGGCCGCCCTCGAGGCGCTCCACGACAGTGACGCCCGCATGGCCGCCGTCGCCGAACAGCTCGGCGGGCTGCAGTCCACGATCCGCACGAGCCGCGCCGAGGTCGAGCGCACCGAGCGGACCGTCGCCGACGCCGAGGCCGCGCTCGAGACCGACCGGCTCGGAATTCACCGCCCTGACCGCTCGTCTCGAAGAGGCGAGCGCCGAGCCGACCGAGTCCGAGGAGCCCTCGACCGACGAGCGCGACGACCTCGAGCTCGCCGCCAGCCGGGCCCGCACCGCCGAGACCGAACTGCGCCTCACCCTGCGCACCCGCGAGGAGCGCGCCCGCTCCCTCAAGGGCCGAGCCGACTCGCTCGAAGGCGCCGCCCGCAACGAGATCCAGGCCCGCGAGAAGCTGCGCCAGCGCCAGGAACGACGCCGTCGGGAGGTGACGATCGCCGACGCAGTGAGCCGCGCGGCGGCATACGCCACCGATCGCATGGCGAGCGCGCTGGAACGCGCCGCTCGACTGCGCGAGGACGCCGAACGCCAGCGCACCGAGCGCGACACGGCGGTCCACGGACTGCGCGCCGAGATGAGCACCCACCAGGACGAGCTGCGTGAACTCACCGACTCGGCCCACCGCGATGAGGTCGCCCGGGCACGGCAGCTGGCCCGCATCGAACAGCTGCAGGCCAAGGCCGTCGAGGAGCTCGGCGTCGACCCCGAGGTCCTCATGGAGGACTTCGGGCCGCACCAGCTCATCCCGTTCATCGCCGGCCCGGACCACGAGGGCGACCTGCCCATGCCGTCGGCGTTCGTGCGTGACGAGCAGGAGAAGCGCCTGCGTCGGGCCGAGCGAGGACTGTCGGCCCTCGGTCGGGTCAACCCGCTCGCGCTCGAGGAGTTCGCGGCGCTCGAGGAGCGGCACAAGTTCCTCACCGAGCAGCTCGAGGACCTCAAGAACTCCAAGCGCGACCTCCTCGACATCGTCAAGTCCGTCGACGAGCGCGTCGAGCAGGTCTTCACCGAGGCGTTCCACGACACGGCCGCGCAGTTCGAGCAGGTCTTCCAGCGGCTGTTCCCCGGAGGCGCCGGCCAGCTCATCCTCACCGACCCGGGCAACATGCTCACGACGGGCATCGAGGTCGAGGCCCGCCCACCCGGCAAGAAGGTCAAGCGCCTCTCACTGCTCTCCGGTGGCGAGCGCTCCCTTGTCGCCGTGGCCATCCTCGTGTCGATCTTCAAGGCGCGGCCCAGCCCGTTCTACATCATGGACGAGGTGGAGGCGGCGCTCGACGACACCAACCTCGGCCGGCTCATCACGCTCTTCGAGGAGCTGCGCGACAGCAGCCAGCTCATCGTCATCACCCACCAGAAGAAGACGATGGAGATCGCCGACGCGCTCTACGGCGTGAGCATGCGCGGCGACGGCATCACCACGGTGGTGTCGCAGCGCATCCGCGACGTCGCCGCCTCTGCCTGAAGAGCAGTCAGTGGTTGTTGACGCGGCCGAAGGTCTCGAGCGGCCAGATGCGGAACACGACCGGGCCCACGACGCGGTTGAGCGGCACGAAGCGCGCACACCCTTCGGCGACGGTGCCGCCTCGGCAGTTGACGACGGAGTCGGCCGACTGAGAGCGGTGATCGCCGAGGACGAGAAGTCGATCGGTGGGCACCCGGACCTCCGGGAAGCACCGTGAGGACCGGGGCGTCGTGTCGCACGTGAGCTCGGGGGCGCGGAACGTGTGGTCCTGATAGATGTAGGGCTCCACCAGCGGCTTGTTGTTGACGAGGACGCGGCCGTCCTCGTCGCAGCACTCCACCCGGTCGCCGGGCAGTCCGATCACCCGTTTGACCGTGTATGCCGTGTTCGACGGACCGATCCCGGTGAGGTCACCGACCTTGCGGGCCGCCTTGACGAACGGGTTGGGCGACTCGGGGAGCTGCGCATCCTGCCAGGTCGCACCGTGGGCGAACACGACGATGTCGCCGCGCTCCACGGTGGAGTTCGTGCGGTTGACGATGATGCGGTCGCCGATCCGCAGGGTCTGCTCCATCGACTGCGACGGCACCCCGAACGGTTTGACGACGAAACCCTGGACGAGTGCGACGGCGAGGATGGCGAGCAAGATCTCGAACCCCACCGGGAGTCTTCGGCGGGTCCGTCGAGGGGCCCCTGCCGAAGTCGTCGCCGTCACGCGGCAGAGCCTACGCGGAGCGTTGCCGTGCACGCGCGTCATCTCACTACGGGGTGTCGTTTTGCAGGTTGGGGCTCCACTGGGAGACCCTTGACCCATGGTTGCGCTCATCATCGGCATGCTCGTCTGCGTCGGACTCGCCCTGGCAGTGGTCGCGCTCGTCGCGGTGCCTGCACGGCGTGATGGTCGTGACCTGCTCACGCCCAAGGGTGAAGAGGTCGTGACTGCCCTCAAGGAGCGTCAGCAGTCGGCCCGTCAGCGCCTGGAGCGCGGCGACCCCGATGACGGTGAGGCGGCGACCGACACGGATGTGTCCCCGACCGCTCCCGTCGACCCCGCCCGCTCCTGATGCGCTCCGGGATCGACCACTCCGCCAGCGACCCCGAAATTCGTCCCCAGGACGACCTCTTCGGGCACGTCAACGGCGGCTGGGTTGCTCGCACCGAGATCCCCGCTGACCGCGGTCGCTACGGCTCGTTCGACATGCTGCGCGAGAACGCCGAGCAGCAGGTTCGCGACATCATCACGTCAGTCGCAGAGGGCAAGCCGGAAGCCGGCACGGTCGCGCTCAAGGTCGGCGACCTCTACCGCTCGTTCATGGACGAGGCGCGCATCGAGCAGCTCGGTGTCGAGCCGCTCGCGCCCTTCCTGACCGCCATCGACGAGGTCACGAGCGCGCATGACGTCCTCGCGGTCCTCGGTCGCTTCCTGCGCGCCGGCGTCGACGGCTTGGTCCACCCCATCGTCAACACCGACGACCGCGACTCCAGCCGCTACGTCGTCTACCTCGAGCAGGCCGGTATCGGGCTGCCCGACGAGGCCTACTACCGCGAGCCGCAGCACGAGGCGATCCGGTCGGCCTACCCGGCGCACGTTGCGCGCATGCTCACCCTCTCCGGCGCGTATGCCGGTGACGCGGCGACCGCTGCCGCCGACCGTGTCATGGCCCTCGAGACCCGCCTCGCGGCCTCGCACTGGGACACCGTCGCCAACCGTGACGCCGTCAAGACCTACACGCTCGTCGACCGGGCCGGGCTCGAGGAGCTGACGCCCGGCGTCGACTGGGACGCCTACCTCGAGGGAGCGCAGGCGCCTGACGGTGCGTTCGACCAGGTCATCGCCCGCCAGCCCGACTTCCTGCGTGCCATCAGCGCGGCCCTGTCCGAGGTCGAGCTCGCGCACTGGCAGGACTGGCTGCGCTGGCGCGTCGTCCACGCCCTCGCGCCCTACCTCGCCGACGCGATCGTCGCCGAGAACTTCGACTTCTTCGGCCGCACCCTCTCCGGCGTCCCCGAGATCCGTGAGCGCTGGAAGCGCGGCGTCGGTCTGGTCGAGGACGCCCTCGGCGAGGCCGTGGGCCAGCTGTACGTCGACCAGCACTTCCCGCCCCGGGCCAAGGACCGGATGGTCGAGCTCGTCGCCAACCTCGTCGAGGCGTTCCGACGCAACTTCGAGACCCTCGAGTGGATGGGCGCCGACACGCGTCGCGAGGCTGTCGCCAAGCTCGAGGCGTTCACCCCCAAGATCGGCTACCCCGACGACTGGCGCGACTACTCCGCGCTCGCCGTCGACGGCGACGACCTCATCGGCAACGTCGCGAGGGCCTCCGCCTTCGAGATCGACCGCAACCTCGCGAAGCTCGGCGGCCCCGTCGACCGTGACGAGTGGTTCATGACGCCGCAGACGGTCAACGCCTACTACAACCCGGGTCTCAACGAGATCGTCTTCCCGGCCGCCATCCTGCAGCCGCCGTTCTTCGACGTCGACGCCGAGGACGCGGTCAACTACGGCGGCATCGGTGCCGTCATCGGGCACGAGCTCGGTCACGGCTTCGACGACCAGGGTTCGCAGTTCGACGGCACGGGCAACCTGCGCAACTGGTGGACCGAGGCCGACCGCGAGAACTTCGACGGTCGCGCCCAGCAGCTCATCGCCCAGTTCAACGACCTGGAGTCGCGCGACGCACCCGGCCACAAGATCAACGGAGCGCTGACGGTCGGCGAGAACATCGGAGACCTCGGCGGGCTCACGATCGGGCACGCGGCATACCGGATCTCCACGGAAGGCGGCGAAGCGCCGGTCCTCGACGAGCTCACGGGTGACCAGCGGTTCTTCGTCGGCTGGGCTCGCGTGTGGTGCGGTCTGGCCCGCGAGGCCGAGGCCGTGCGCCTGATCGCGATCGACCCGCACGCGCCCATGGATCTGCGCGCCAACGCGGTGCGCAACCTCAGCGAGTTCCACGAGGCGTTCGACGTCGTCGAGGGCGATGGCATGTGGGTGCCCGAGAAGGACCGCGTTCGGATCTTCTGACGGAGCTGTCCCGGCGTGATGGGAGGATGGCGCAGTGAGCGCCATCGACACCCTCTGGGAATTCATTGCCGTCGGCTTCGGCCTGCTCGTCGTCCTCGGCGGGCTTGCTGCGACCCTCCTTCGAGGGCGAGGTGGGGCCACCAAGGAGTTGCCGCGTGAGCGGCCGGCCGATGCGTCGACGACGCCAGCCGGGACGGGCTCCGACGCTGGTGACGATCTGCCTGCTGGCGGGTCATCCGTCGACACCCTTCCGGCGCCCGTCGACGACACGGCAGTCGATGAGACCCTTCCGACGACCACGGTCCCGGACCTCGAGCGGCCGGAATCCCCGCAGACCCGGCTCCAGCGACTGCGCGCCCGACTCGCCCGCTCCAACACCGCCCTGGGCAAGGGCCTGCTCGCGCTGCTCTCGCGCGGCGAACTCGACGAGGCAGGCCTGGGAGGACGTCGAGGACACCCTCCTCACTGCCGACCTCGGCGTCGAGGCCACGACCGAGCTCGTCGACGCCCTGCGCACCAAGGTCAAGGTCCACGGCAACGCCGACGAGGCAACGGTGCGCGGGTGGTTGCGCGATGAGCTCATCAGCCTCGTCGACCCGTCGATGGACCGCTCGATCGCGTCGTCCCGGGTGGACGGACGCCCGGCGGTCATCGTCGTCGTCGGCGTCAACGGCACCGGCAAGACGACGACCGTGGGCAAGCTCGCCCGCGTCCTCGTCGCCGAGGACAAGGACGTCGTCCTCGGCGCGGCCGACACGTTCCGTGCCGCCGCCGCCGACCAGCTCCAGACCTGGGGTGAGCGAGTGGGCGTGCCCACGATCCGCTCCGACCGCGATGGCGCCGACCCGGCCGCCGTCGCCTTCGACGCCGTCAAGGGTGCCGCCGAGCTCGAGGCCGACGTCGTCATCATCGACACCGCCGGCCGACTCCACAACAAGGTCGGCCTCATGGACGAGCTCGGCAAGGTCAAGCGCGTCATCGAGAAGCAGAGCCCCATCGACGAGGTCCTCCTCGTCCTCGACGCCACGACCGGACAGAACGGCCTGCGCCAGGCCGAGGTCTTCAGCGAGGTCGTCGGCATCACCGGCATCGTCCTCACCAAGCTCGACGGCACTGCCAAGGGCGGCATCGTCGTCGCAGTGCAGCGCAAGCTCGGCGTCCCCGTGAAGCTCATCGGGCTGGGCGAGGGTCCCGATGACCTCGCGCCCTTCGACCCCGAGGGCTTCGTCGACGCCATCATCGACTGATGACCGCTCCCGTCAACCGCGTCAACCGGGTCGACCCTGTCCGGCTGGGGCCGATCCTCGATCGCGACGTGGCGGCGGCTGCCTTCCTGTCGTGTGCCGCGGTGTCGCTCGAACTCGCCTCGCGGGCCGAGGTGCGTGCGGCCTGGCCGGACGAGAGCTCCTGTGAGGGCATGACGGTGGGCGGGTTGACCCACCACCTGCTCCAGCAGCTCGTGCACTGCGCCACGGGGCTGAGTTCTCCGGCGCCAGCCGACGCCCCTGTCATCGGCCTGCTCGACCACTACGCGCAGGCCCCGTGGGTCGCCGCCTCACGTGAGGGTGCGATCGAACCGGACCAGAACGCCAAGGACAACGGCGCGGCCCAGGCCGGGCCCGACGCGGTGCTCGAGCTGGGTCGACGCGCGCTCGCCGAGCTGCCGGCGCTGTTCGCGGAGCCGCGCGAACCGGACGTCATCCACATCCCATGGCAGGGCTGGTCGCTCGCGACCCCTGACTACCTCACGACCCGGATGATGGAGCTCGTCGTCCACGGCGACGACCTCGCGTCGAGTGTCGATCTGCCCACGCCCGAGCACGAGCCCACCGTGGTGGCCGCCGTCCTCGGCCTGCTTGCCGATGTTTCACTGGCGCGCAACGGGCAGGTGGCGCTGGTCCGGGCGCTGAGTCGTCCCGCAGCGGCTGACCGGGAGCATCTCCGCCTTCTGAGTGTTCGTTGCCCGGCTTCGTCGCAGGCCGCGTAATCTCTCGCCCTATGAGCGCGGGGGAGAGTGTGGGGGTTGCGACGGCGGAGCCGTTGCGACTGGGCGGCGTCGCCAAGGCGTGGCGGGCCGTCCTGACCGTTGTGCTCGTCGGCCTCTTCTGCGCTGGTTCTCTCGTCGGCAACGACCACTGGTGGCCGTTCAGCCCTTGGCGGATGTTCGCGACCTCGCAGGCCGCGACCGGATCGGTGTGGTCGACCGGCATCGAGGTGCGCACGGCCGACGCTCCCGCCGAGTGGGTGCCTGCGCCGCTCAACCCGGCAAACGTCGGTGTCAACCGGGCCGAGATCGAGGGTCGGCTTCCTCAGATCGAGGCTGACCCGTCCACGCCTGGGGACGTTGGCCCGCAGCCACACCGAGCTGCGACCGCACTCGGCAGCCTGGCTGGGGCTGCGCGTCGTGCGCCACAAGATCATCGTGGTCGATCGCAAACCCACCGGTGAGGTCGAGACCGACGTCCTCGCCGAATGGTCGGCGTCATGACGCGCCTGTCCGGGTGGTTGTTCGCCCCCATGCCCGTGGCCCGCGTGGCCGTCCTGCGCTGGCTCGTCTTCGCCTTCGTCATCATCGACGTCCTGCTGCTCCACACGTCCGGCTGGTACCACGGCTATGCCGACCCGGTCTGGTACGAACCGTTGGTCATGGGCAAGGTGCTGCACCTGCCCGCAGCCTCGGTGCTGCTCGTCCAGGGGCTCAAGTGGGGCTGCGTCCTGGCTGCGCTCGCGGCCATGACCGGCAGGGCTCCACGACTGCTCGGCTGGACCGTCGCCGTGGGGTGGATCTGGTACCAGTACATCGCCTTCAGCTACGGCAAGGTCGACCACGACCGAGCGGACTTCGTCGTCGCGCTCGCCCTGCTGCCGACCGTGGGTCTCGCGCACCTCTCGGACCGGCGCCGCTCCGAAGCAGCCGGCTTCGCCCTGCGCGCCGTGCAGATGGCGGCGATCGCGACCTACTTCCTGTCCGCGTGGGCCAAGCTCCGCTTCGGCGGGGTCGAGTGGGTCAACTCGGCCACGATGGTGCGCGCCGTCGTTCGCCGCGGCACCCCGTGGGCCGAGTGGCTCCTCGAAGTTCCGTGGACCCTGCACTGGGCGCAGTGGGGTCTGATGATCGCGGAGCTCACGGCCCCCGTGATCTTCCTGCTGTCCGAGAAATGGCGTCGACGTGCCGTCGCGGGGTGGTTCGTCTTCCACGCCATGACGTATGCCGCGATCACGATCGCGTTCTGGCCGCACCTCGTGATGATGCTCGCGTTCCTCCCGCTGGAGGAGTACGCGGATCGGCTGCGGGCGCGCTGGGGGAGGAGCCGGCCCGGCCGGTGGTGGGTGGAGCGAGGAGTCAGCTCGGGCGCTGAGCAGCCGGAAGTGAGCACGCCGGTGTCCCACCGGGCAGCCGGTGCCGGTTGACCGCGATCCAGCGGTAGACCACTCCGGCGAGGGCGTTGATGCCCGGCACGAGGATGACGGCCCCGAGCGGCTTGAACGGCAGACGGCCCGCGAGCAGCACTCGTGCGACGGCGTCCTGCGCCGAGCTGACCCGCCCCGTGGACGACACCCACTGAAGGGCTTCGTCGCACTGCTCCGCCGTGAGGCCGAGCGCGTCGAGGTCGGCGTCCTGGTAGGCGCTCACGGCGAAGTCGCCGGTCGTCTTGCGCACCCCCGTGGTGACGAACCGGGACAACTTCGTGCAGACGCCGCAGTCACCGTCATAGATGAGTACCGAATTGGCCATGACTCCAGTGTCGCACCGGTGAGCCGACCCTCGAACGGGGGCAGGCGGCATACCCAACGCGGTTGCGAAACACACTTCTTACGCGCACGGGGAACGTGCAACATGGCTGTAACACAAGGCGGCGCGAGGTGAAACGGGCCGATCGCAGACTCCTTCCCCATGAGCCCAACACTCCTCCCTCTCGCGGACACTCCCGCGATCGACGCATCGGCGACAGCCTTCGTCATCCTCTGCTCCTCCCTGGTGCTGCTGATGACGCCGGGCCTCGCCCTCTTCTACGGCGGCATGACGCGCGCCAAATCCGTCCTCAACATGATGATGATGTCGTTCGGCGCCATGGGCGTCGTCGGTGTCATCTACGTGCTGTGGGGCTACTCGATGTCCTTCGGTGGCGCCAACATCGGCGGCATCATCGGCAACCCGTTCGAGAACTTCGGCCTCAAGGGCGTCGTCGGTGACGCCACCGGCGCAACCCTGGACGCCAACGGCACGGCCGTCATCGACGTCTTCGGCTCCGGCGCCTGGATCCCGGAGGTCCTCTTCGTCGGGTTCCAGCTGACCTTCGCGATCATCACCGTCGCGCTCATCAGCGGTGCCATCGCCGACCGGGTGAAGTTCTCGACCTGGCTGGTCTTCAGCGCCTTCTGGGTGACCCTGGCCTACTTCCCGATCGCGCACATGGTGTGGGGCGGCGGACTGCTCAGCGGCTCCGCTGACGGCATCTCGGCCAAGATCTTCGGTGAGACCGACGGTGCGGCGAACGTCCTGCCCATCGACTTCGCGGGTGGAACCGTGGTCCACATCAACGCCGGTATGGCGGGCCTCGTCCTCGCCCTCATCGTCGGCAAGCGTCTCGGCTTCGGCAAGACGGCCATGCGCCCGCACAACGTGCCGCTCGTCATGCTCGGTGCCGGTCTGCTGTGGTTCGGTTGGTTCGGCTTCAACGCCGGCTCCGAGCTCGCCGCCGATGGCGTCGCCAGCCTCGTCTGGGTCAACACGACCGTGGCGACGTGCGCCGCGATCCTGGGCTGGCTCGTGGTTGAGAAGCTGCGTGACGGTCACGCGACCTCGGTCGGTGCCGCCTCCGGTGTCGTCGCCGGTCTCGTCGCCATCACCCCGGCCTGTGGCGCCCTCTCGCCCGTCGGCTCGATCGTCCTCGGCGCAGTCGCCGGTGTCCTCGCGGCCCTCGCGGTCGGCCTGAAGTTCCGCTTCGGCTACGACGACTCGCTCGACGTCGTCGGCGTGCACCTCGTCGCTGGCATCTGGGGCACCGTCGGTGCCGGCCTCCTCGCGACCTCTGGTGGCCTGTTCTACGGTGACGGCCCGAAGCAGCTCGTCGTGCAGATCGTCATCGCGCTCGCCTCGATCATCGTCTCCGGAATCGTCACGGCCATCATCGGTCTGGCGCTCAAGCGCACGATGGGCTGGCGCATCTCCGACGACGACGAGGTTGCGGGCATCGACCAGTCCGAGCACGCTGAGTCCGGCTACGACCTCGTGTCCCGTGGTGGACGCCTGGGTACGACGTCGTCCGGCGCGCTGTCCCACGATGCCCGTCACCACGACGAGCTCACCTCCGAAGGAGTCAAGGCATGAAGCTCATCACCGCCATCATCAAGCCCCACCAGTTGGACGCGGTGAAGGAAGCTCTCGAGGCCTACGGCATCTCGGGCATGACGGTCAGCGAGGCGTCCGGCTACGGCCGTCAGCGCGGACACAGCGAGGTCTACCGCGGCGCTGAGTACAACGTCGACTTCGTGCCCAAGATCCGCGTCGAGGTCCTCGTGGATGACATGGACGCGTCCAGCGTCGCCGACGTCATCCTCAAGGCAGCCCAGACCGGTCGCATCGGCGACGGGAAGATCTGGACCGTGCCGGTCGAGGACGTCGTCCGCGTCCGCACCGGAGAACGCGGCTCCGAAGCGATTTGATCGGACGCTCAACCCTCGCCTTGTGTGCCTCAGCGGAAGTCCTGTCTTCCGCTGAGGCACACAAGGCAGGTTCGGTCAGGCAGGCACGACAGATCTAGGGGAGTGAACGCATGACTGACGTCACGGACGTTGCGGCTCGACGGCTCGACCTCGCGGGAACGCGGGCCTTCGAGACTGCTGGTTCGGGCGTGCAGCGCCGACTCCGGCTCGCGGAGTTCAACCGTGAGTGGTTGGACGGCGTCTGGCAGGAGGCCACGAAGGGACAGCGGGTCGAGGGTGTCGCCCTCGCCGCCGTGGGCAGCGTGGGCAGGGGAGACGCTGGACCGCTCTCGGACTACGACCTGGTCCTCCTGCACTACGGCCGGACGCTCTCGACCGATGAGATCACCCGGCTCGCCGACCGCATCTGGTACCCGATCTGGGACGCCGGGGTGCGGCTCGACCACAGCGTGCGGACGGTGAGCCAGTGCCGGACCGTCGCGGCCGAGGACCTGACCGCGGCCGTGGGCCTGCTCGACATCTCGGCTGTCGCGGGAGACGCCGAGGTCGTCGCAGCGGCACGCGCCACGGTCAGCCACGACTGGCGCGCCAACGCCCGCAAGCGACTGCCGCAGCTCACCGAGGCCATGGCCGTGCGCCACCACCGCCACGGAGATCTCGCGCAGTCCATCGAGCCCGAGCTCAAGGAGGCGCACGGCGGCCTGCGCGACATGACCGTCCTCGCCGCCCTCGCCGAGGCCTGGCTCGCCGACCGACCGCGAGGTGAGGTCGACACGGCATACGGGCTCCTCCTCGATGTGCGCGACGCCGTGCACGTCACCACCGGTCGCGGACGCGACCGCCTCGGACGCGAGGACCACGACGCCGTCGCCGCCCTCCTGGGCTACGACGACCCCGACGACCTGCTCGCTGACGTGTCGAACGCTGGCCGCGCCATCGCCTACGCCCTCGACGGAACGGTCCGTCGAGCGAGCCAGTCGCAGCGCGCCCGCGTCCTGCGCGTCGGTCCGCGCCGTCCCCAGATGACACCGCTGGGCTACGGGCTGTTCGAGAGCGACGGCGAGGTCGTCCTCGGCTCCGGGCGACTCATCGACAGCGACCCCCACCTGCCTCTGCGCGCGGCCGTGCTCGCCGCCCGGGCCAACCTCCCCATCGCACCCACGACCCTCGAGAACCTCGCGACGAAGTGCGCCGACCTGCCCACTCCCTGGTCGCCCCTGGCCCGAGGACTCTTCAGTGATCTCCTCGCCGCCGGCCCGGGACTCGTCACCGTCTGGGAAGGGCTGGACCAGCAGGGCATCATCGAGCGCTGGCTGCCCGAATGGGCCTCGGTCCGGTCGCGTCCACAGCGCAACGCCGTCCACCGCCACACGGTCGACCGCCACCTCATCGAAACCGTCGTCCACGCCACGGGTCTGTTGCGCGGCGTCGGTCGGGCCGACCTCCTGCTGCTCGCCGCCCTGCTCCACGACATCGGCAAGATCCCGGGCGCTCGCGACCACTCGGCGACGGGCGGTCCCATCGCCGAGACGGTCATGCGTCGACTCGGGCACTCCGAGGCCGATGTCGCCGTCGTCGCCTCACTGGTGCGCGAGCACCTCACCCTCATCGAGCTCGCGACCCGCCGCGACCACTCGGACCCGCGCACCATCGACGCTGCGCTGGCCGCAGTCGACGGGGAAGCCGACCAGTTCGAGCTGCTCCTGGCCCTCACCGAGGCCGACGCGGTCGCTGCTGGGCCCAAGGCCTGGACCGACTGGCGGGCTGCGCTCCTGGGCCAGTTCGCCACGGCCGTGCGGGCACGTCTCAGCCCTTCGACGCCTGCGGTCGGGCACGCCGAGCCGTCCCTCGTGCCCGACGACCTCATCAGCACCCTCGCCACGGGGGAGCCGTATGTCGAGGTCGTGTCCAATGGCGGCTCCTACCGGATCGACATCGCCGACCGCGACCGTCTGGGGCTCTTCGCCGACACCGCTGGGCTGCTCGCTGCCGAAGGGCTCGTGGTCCGGACGGCCGTGCTGCGGACCGTCGACGGGATCGCCGTCAACGAGTGGCACGTCGAGAGCCCGAGCGACACCGAGCCGGAGAAGGCCCGTCTCGTGCGCGGCCTCATGCGCCTGGCCACCGGTGACCGCGCGCCGCTGAGCCTGCTCGACCGCCGTCGTCAGTTCGCCACCCGCCCCAGTGGTTCGTCGACGATCGGGACGCCGGGCCAACCGCGCGCCCTCGTCGTGCCGGGTGCGAGCACCGACGCCACCGTCATCGAGGTGCGCGCCCACGATCGGCCCGGGCTGCTCCACGAGCTGGGCATGTGCTTCGCCAAGGCGGGGGTGTCGGTCCGGTCGGCGCACATTGCGACGTATGCCGGTCAGACCCTGGACACGTTCTATGTCTCGGACTTCTCGGGTCGCCCCCTCGACCCGGGCAAGGTCGCGCAGGTCGTCGCCGCCGTCATCGACACCTGCGACGGCACCGTCTGACCACGAAGTCAGCGGTGGTCGTGACTCCGGTTAACCTTGGGCGGTGTTCACGAGCCTCTCCGACCGCCTGACAGCGACCTTCAAGAACCTCCGTACCAAGGGGCGCTTGTCCGAGTCCGACGTCAACAAGACCGTCCGCGACATCCGCATGGCGCTGCTCGATGCCGACGTCGCCCTGCCGGTGGTCAAGGAGTTCACGCACGCCGTCCGTGAGCGTGCCCTCGGCGCCGAGGTCTCGCAGTCGCTCAACCCGGCGCAGCAGATCGTCAAGATCGTCAACGAGGAGCTCGTCGACATCCTCGGCGGGCAGACGCGCACGATCCGCTTCGCCAAGACCGGTCCGACCGTCATCATGCTCGCGGGCCTGCAGGGTGCCGGCAAGACGACCCTCGCCGGCAAGCTCGCCCGCTGGCTCAAGGACCAGGGCCACACCCCGATCCTCGTCGCCGCCGACCTCCAGCGACCCAACGCCGTGACCCAGCTCCAGGTCGTCGGTGAGCGTGCCGGCGTCCCGGTCTTCGCTCCCGAGCAGGGCAACGTCGGCGGCCACGACGCCGTCGGAGGCACGGGCGAAGGCACCCGAAGCTTTGGTGACCCGGTCACGGTCTCGCGTGACGGCATACGCGAAGCCGTCAACAAGCACCACGACGTCGTCATCGTCGACACCGCCGGACGCCTCGCGGTCGACGCCGACCTCATGAAGCAGGCCGGCGACATCCGCGCCGCCATCAACCCCCACGAAGTCCTCTTCGTCATCGACGCGATGATCGGTCAGGCCGCGGTCGAGACCGCCGAGGCGTTCCTCGAAGGCGTCGACTTCACCGGTGTCGTCCTGTCCAAGCTCGACGGTGACGCCCGCGGTGGTGCGGCGCTGTCCGTCGCCAAGGTCACCGGCCGGCCGATCATGTTCGCGTCGACCGGCGAGGGCGTGACGGACTTCGAGGTCTTCCACCCCGACCGCATGGCCTCGCGCATCCTCGACATGGGTGACGTCCTCACCCTCATCGAGCAGGCCGAGAAGGCGTTCGACCGCGGTCAGGCCGCCGAGATGGAGCGCAAGTTCCTCGCGGCCGAGGACTTCACCTTCGACGACTTCCTCCAGCAGATGTCGGCGATCAAGAAGATGGGCTCGCTCAAGTCGATGCTCAAGATGATGCCGGGCATGGGGCAGATGTCGGCCCAGCTCGACAACATCGACGAGCGTGAGTTCGACCGCGTCGAGGCGATGGTCCGCTCGATGACGCCGTTCGAGCGCAACCACCCCAAGCAGATCAACGGCTCCCGTCGCGCCCGCATCGCCGGCGGCTCGGGTGTCACCGTCTCCGAGGTCAACCAGCTGCTCGAGCGCTTCGGTGAGGCGCAGAAGATGATGAAGCAGCTCGCCCGCGGTGGCGGCATCCCCGGGATGCCGGGCACGGGTGGTGGCGGCGGCAAGAAGGCCCGCCAGCAGCAGCAACAGATCCGCGGCAAGAAGTCCAAGTCCGGCAACCCCGCCAAGCGGGCGGCCGACGCGCAGGCGGACGCCCAGCGCGCCACGGCCAAGCCGGCCGGAGGTGCGTTCGGCGGTGGCGCGGGTGCCGGTGCCGGTGGCATCGACCCGGCCGCCATGGACCCGTCGCAGCTGCCCAAGGGCTTCGAGAAGTTCCTGGGCAAGTGAGCGCTGCGGCCGCGGACACCGGGCCGCTGCACACGCTCTCGGTCGGCACGGCCGGCCCTCGCGTCGCCTTCCTCCACGGCCTGTTCGGTCAGGGACGCAACTGGTCGACGATCGCCAAGGCTCTCGCCGGACCTGCTGGTGACCTCGCGCGGTGCACCTTGGTCGACCTTCCCGACCACGGTCGCAGTCCGTGGTCGGCCGACTTTTCCTTCGCGGCGTATGCCGCGTCGGTCGCCTCCACGTTGCGCGCCATCGACCCGGGGCCGTGGATCGTCGTCGGCCACTCACTCGGTGGCAAGACCGCGATGGTGCTCGCCCTGACCGAGCCCGAGCTCGTGTCCCGGCTCGTCGTCGTCGACATCGCCCCCAAGGGATACGGGGACCTCGAACGCTTCAGCGGCTACATCGCCGAGATGCAGGCGCTGCCGTTGGGGGAGTTGTCGGACCGGGCCGATGCCGAGGCGCGGTTCGAGGAGCCGAATCCCGGCATCAAGGCGTTCCTCCTGCAGAACCTGCGGCGCGAGGGCTCGTCCTGGCGGTGGCAGGCCAACGTCTCGCTTGTTTGCTGCTGACGCTGCGCGGGGGAGCGGATCGGTCATCGCCGACTGGCCGCTGGCCGTGGGCTCGGTCGAGCCCTTTGGCGGGCAGGTCCTGTGGATCGCTGGCTCCGAGTCGAGCTACATCAAGGACGAGGACGCCGAGACGATGCGAGCGTTCTTCCCGCGCGTGCGTCAGGTGACCGTGAAGGGTGCCTCCCACTGGGTCCACACCGACGCCCCCGAGGTCGTCATCGAGGCGCTGCGCCGCGTCGTTGCTGCCTCTGCCTGAGTTCAGGCCCCTCGCGCACCTTGTCCAAACCCGGCCCATTCGGGGCTGAACGGGCGGACACTGGCGAGATGGCGGACACCGATTCGGGAGCAAGACCTGGGGTGGGCGCGCTGTTCAACGCGGTCGCCGACGACTACGACCAGAGCGGTGTGGACTTCTTCGCGCCCATCGCCCAGGGGCTCGTCGACGAACTCGCGCCAGCCCCCGGCGAGCGTGCAGTCGACCTGGGCTGCGGTCGGGGTGCGGCCACGGTCCTGCTCGCCAGAGGCGTCGGTGCGACCGGATCGGTCGTGGGGCTGGATCTCAGTGACGGCATGCTCGCCCACGCCCGAACGGCGATGGCTCACGAAGGGCTGAACGTCGACTTGCGGGTCGGGGACGCGTCGGAACCCGAACTCCCCGAGGGGGAATTCGACGTCGTGGCCTCCTCGCTCGTCCTCTTCTTCCTGCCGGATCCAGCTGCGGCACTTGCCCGTTGGGTCCAGCTGCTCGCGCCAGGCGGTCGGATCGGTCTGGCGACCTTCGGTGATCAGGATCCGGTCTGGTCATCCGTGGACCGGGAGTTCGGTCCGTGGCTGCCACCCGCGATGCGCGATCCCCGGGTGATGGGGCCGCAGAGTCCGTTCGGTTCCGATGAGGGCATGGAGCAACTCATGGAAGGTGCCGGCGCGACCGACGTTGGGACAACGACCCTGCGGCTTCCTGTGCCCTTCGGATCCCTGGAGCGGTGGGAGGCGTTCTCGCGCGGCACCGGCCAGAGGGCCATGTGGGCCAGCATTCCTGCCGAGGAGGTCGCCGGCGTTCGGGAGCGGGTTGCAAACCACTTCGCTGGCGCCCTCAACGCCGACGGTGAGATCGAGGTGTGGCAGGACATCCGCTACACGCTCGGCCATCGACCTCGCCCCTGACCCGAGGCGGGGTTTCAGGCTCCCGGCATGATCGTGGCCGCAAGCACCGCACCGAGTTCGCGGCACGACTCCAGGGCCGCCCGATCCGGTGCCCCCATCACTTCGAGGGGTGGAGCGACGGCCTCCCATCCCAGGGCCGACCCGATGCTCGTGATGCCTCGGACGGCTCCCTCGAGCCCCTCGTTGCCGTGCACGTACGCGGCATACGGACGCTTGGTCGTGGCCGTGAGGCACGGGTAGTAGATCTGGTCGAAGAAGTGCTTGAGCGCACCCGACATGTAGCCGATGTTGGCCGGTGTGCCGAGCAGATAGGCATCGGCCTCAAGGACGTCGACGACCCCAGCCGTGAGGGCGGGACGGACGACGACCTCGACGCCAACGATGTCCTCGTGCCGCGCGCCCTCGAGGACCGCCTCGAGCATGGCCTGCATCCCGGGAGACGGCGTGTGGTGGACGACGAGGAGTCGACGACGGCCGGTGGGGGAGTCCATGGGCCCAGATTACGGATCGGCCGTGCTGGCAGGGGCTGGCTGGGGCTGGCAGTGGCTGCGAGTGGGTCGGGGCGAGTGGATAGTGTCGGAGCCATGACGGCACCGGTGCTGCACCTGTTGGGCGAAGTCCTTGTCGGGCCCGAGGACGTGAGACCCGAGGCCTGGGTCGTCGGGGGACGGCTGACCTTTGAACGGCCCACCGGTGCAGGCCACGACGTCGAGACGCTGCGCGGCTGGTTCGTGCCCGGCATGGTCGACGCGCACTGCCACGTCGGGCTCGATCGCCACGGGGCCGTCGACGACGAGACCGCGCTGGAGCAGGCCACGACCGACCGTGACAACGGCACCCTCCTCATCCGCGACGCCGGGTCACCCACCGACACCCGCTGGATCGACGAACGCGACGACCTGCCCAAGATCATCCGAGCCGGCCGCCACATCGCCCGCCCCAAGCGCTACATCCGCAACTTCGCCCACGAGGTCGAGCCCGAGCAGCTCGTCGAGCGAGTCCGCATCGAGGCCCGCGCCGGCGACGGCTGGGTCAAGCTCGTCGGCGACTGGATCGACCGGGACACCGGTGACCTCGAGCCCTGCTGGCCACGTGACGTGCTCATCGAGGCGATCGCCGCCGCCCACGAGGAAGGCGCCCGCACGACGGCCCACTGCTTCGGCCCCGACTCCCTGCGCGACTTCGCGGCCGCTGGCACCGACTGCATCGAGCACGCCACCGGACTCGAGCCCGACACCATCGATTCCTTTGCGGCACAGGGGATTGCGATCGTTCCCACCCTCGTCAACATCGCGACGTTCCCCGCGATCGCCGAGCCCGCCAAGGAGAAGTTCCCCGACTACCACCGGCGCATGCTCGACCTGCACGCACGACGCTACGAGACGTTCGGCGCAGCGCGAGAGGCCGGCATACCCATCTATCTCGGAACCGACGCGGGAGGTTCGATCGCCCACGGACTCGCGGCGCAGGAAGCCGTGGAACTGAGCAGGATCGGCTTCACCAACACCGAGGTCCTGGGCGCCGCCACGTGGGGTGCACGCGAGTGGCTCGGTCGGCCGGGGCTGGAGGAGGGTGCGGACGCCGATTTCCTGGCTCTCGACCGGGACCCCCGGGTGGACATCACGGCGCTGGGGGAGCCGAGCGCCATCGTGCTGCGAGGCGTGACGTACTGAGCCGCATCCACGATGCGAGACATAATGCGATGTTATTTGACGGATAACGCCTGACTATCAAAACTCCTAGGTGTCCGGTAGGAATTGCGGCCACCCTGGGCCCGCTCTGCCAGACCCCGAATGAAGGAGTTCTGTCATGAGTCGTCATCCCCGCATCGCCCTGGCCGCCGTTGCGACCGCTGGTGCGCTGGTGATGTCGGCCTGTGCCGGCGGAGGCGCGAGCGACACGGCCGGTGCGGCCAAGGCCGAGGGAGCAGCCCCCGCCTCGACGAGCACCCTCAACCTCTTTGCGTATGCCGTGCCCAAGGTCGGTTTCGACAAGCTCATCCCGGCGTTCAACGCCACCGATGACGGCAGGGGCGTGACGTTCCAGCAGTCCTACGGCGCGTCGGGTGACCAGTCGCGCAAGGTGGCCGCCGGAGCCGAGGCCGACTTCGTCAACTTCTCGGTCGAGCCCGACATCACCCGCCTCGTGGACGCCGGCCTCGTCGCCGCGGACTGGAACGCCGGTGAGCACAAGGGCATCCCGTTCGGCTCGGTCGTGACGATCGTGACCCGCAAGGGCAACCCCAAGGCCATCAAGGACTGGGACGACCTGCTCAAGCCGGGCGTCGAGGTCGTGACGCCCAACCCGTTCAGCTCGGGTTCGGCGAAGTGGAACCTCCTCGCTCCGTATGCCGCCAAGAGCGACGGTGGCAAGAACGCCGCCGCTGGTCTGGCCTACATCGAGAAGCTCGTCACCGGCCACGTCAAGGTCCAGCCGAAGTCGGGTCGCGAGGCCACCGAGACCTTCCTCCAGGGGACGGGCGACGTGCTCCTCTCCTATGAGAACGAGGCCCTCTTCGCCGAGCGCAAGGGCGACCCGGTCGAGCACGTCACGCCGCCCACGACGTTCAAGATCGAGAACCCCGTCGCCGTCCTGACCAAGGGCAAGAACGTCGAGAAGGCCACGAAGTTCCGTGACTACCTCTTCACGCCAGCAGCGCAGAAGCTGTGGGCGGAGGCCGGATTCCGTCCGGTCGACGCCACGGTGGCCGCGGAGTTCACCAAGGACTTCCCGGCGCCCACCAAGTTGTGGACGATCGACGACCTCGGTGGTTGGAAGACCGTCGACGGCACGCTCTTCAAGAAGGACACCGGCTCCATCGCGGTCATCTACGACAAGGCGACGTCCTGACATGACGGCAACCGTGACCGGCGGCAGGGACGACACCGACGTGTCGGCCCTGCCGCCGAGCGCGCAGCCACCGGAGACCGAACCGGGTGCTGCCGAGAGTGAACCGTCACGCCCCGTGGGGCGTTCGCGGTTCGGTGTGGTCGGGCGCCCGCTCGGCGTCGGCGTCGTCGGCCTGTGGCTCAGCGTCATGGTGCTGCTGCCGCTGGCCGCGCTCACGGTCACCTCGTTCGAGGAGGGCTGGGGCGGCTTCTGGGAGGCCGTGACCGCGCCCGTTGCGCTCGCGTCCCTGCGCGTGACGATCGTGGCCGCGTTGATCGTGGCCCTCATCAACGCCGTCATGGGCACGCTCATTGCCTGGGTCCTCGTGCGCGACGACTTCCCGGGCAAGCGCATCGTCAACGCGCTCATCGACCTGCCGTTCGCGTTGCCGACGATCGTCGCGAGCATCGTGCTGCTCTCGCTCTACGGGCCCAACAGCCCCGTCGGGATCCATCTCAACGCCACCCAGCCGGGGTTCGTCGTGGCCCTGGCCTTCGTGACGCTCCCGTTCGTCGTGCGGTCCGTGCAGCCGGTGCTCATCGAGGCCGACCGCGAGGTCGAGGAGGCGTCCGCGTCCCTCGGTGCCTCGAACTGGGTCACCTTCCGCCGCGTCGTCCTGCCGACCCTGCTGCCCGCGATCATCAGCGGCACGGGGCTGGCGTTCGCGCGCGCCATCGGCGAGTACGGCTCCGTCGTCCTCATCGGCGGCAACATCCCGCGCGAGACCCAGGTGGCCTCGCAATACATCCAGCAGCAGATCGAGATCGACCGCCCGGTCAACGCGGCGGCGGTCTCGGTGGCCCTGCTGGCGATCGCGTTCGTCACGCTGGCGGTGCTGCGCTGGTTCGCCGGGCGTTCGCTGCGCCGTGAGGAGACCGCGTCATGAGCACCGCCGACCCGCACTGGACCGCTCGACCCGGACACCGGCCAAGCTCGCCCTGCGCACGATCGCGTTGGGCTACCTCACCCTCCTCGTGGCGGTGCCGATCGTCCTCATCCTCTGGCGCACCTTCCAGCCGGGCATCGGCGAGTTCATCGACTCGATCCGGACACCCGCGGCCATCTCGGCGCTCAACCTCTCGGTGCTCATCGTCGCGATCGTCGTTCCACTCAACGTGATCTTCGGGGTCAGCACCGCGCTCGCCCTCGTGCGGGGGCGCTTCCCCGGCAAGGGCCTGCTGCAGGCGGTCGTCGACCTGCCGTTCGCGGTCTCACCGATCGTCGTCGGCGTCGCGCTCATCCTGCTGTGGGGTTCCGGCGGCTGGTTCGGTGGCGTCGAGAGCCTCGGCTTCCAGGTGATCTTCGGCCTGCCCGGCATGGTCATCGCGACCCTGTTCGTGACCCTGCCGTTCGTCGTGCGTGAGGTCGAACCCGTGCTCCACGAGATCGGCACCGAGCAGGAGCAGGCGGCCTCGACCCTCGGCGCCAGCTCGTGGCAGACGTTCTGGCGCATCACCCTGCCGGCGATCCGGTGGGGCCTCACCTACGGCGTGGTGCTGACGATCGCCCGCGCCCTCGGCGAGTTCGGCGCCGTGATCATGGTCAGCTCCGGCTTCCCCGGCGTCTCGCAGACCCTCACCCTGCTCGTGCACTCCCGCTACATCGACGACCACAACACCTACGGCGCGTATGCCGCCGCCACCCTTCTCATGGGCCTTGCCGTTGCGACGTTGCTCGGTATGACCCTGCTCGACCGCAAGAGGAGCACACGATGATCAGCGTCACCGGCGCCCGCAAGAACTACGGCGACTTCACCGCCCTCGACGACGTCTCGCTCGAGATCCCGGCCGGGCAGCCTCACGGCCCTCCTGGGTCCGAGTGGCTCCGGCAAGTCGACCCTGCTGCGCGCCATCGCCGGTCTGGAGAGTCTCGACGGCGGACGGATCGTCATCAACGGAACGGACGTCACCGGCATACCCCCTCAGAAGCGGGGGATCGGCTTCGTCTTCCAGCACTACGCCGCGTTCAAGCACATGACGGTGCGCGACAACGTCGCCTTCGGGCTGACGATCCGCAAGCGCCCCAAGGCCGAGATCAAGCGCAAGGTCGACGACCTGCTCGAGATCGTCGGGCTCGACGGGTTCCAGCACCGCTACCCGGCCCAGCTCTCGGGTGGGCAGCGGCAGCGCATGGCCCTGGCCCGCGCCCTCGCCGTCGACCCCGAGGTGCTGCTGCTCGACGAGCCGTTCGGCGCCCTCGACGCCAAGGTTCGCGCGGACCTGCGCCAGTGGCTGCGTCGCCTCCACGACGAGGTCCACGTGACGACGGTTCTCGTCACCCACGACCAGGAGGAGGCGCTCGACGTCGCCGACCGCATCGCCGTCCTCAACAAGGGACAGATCGAGCAGGTCGGCGACCCGGTGTCGCTCTATGACCGTCCGGCCAACGACTTCGTCATGTCCTTCCTCGGGTCGGTCGCGCGCCTCGGTGGGCAGCTCGTCCGCCCCCACGACATCGCCCTCCACCGCACTCTCGAGCGGGCGGTGCAGCTCGACGCCCGGGTCGGCGGATCGCCCGGCGTCATCGAGGCGGTGGTCGAGCGCGTGGTCAGGCTCGGCTTCGAGGTTCGCGTCGACCTGCGCGCCACCAGTGGCGAGCGGTTCGCGGCCCAGCTGACCCGGGCCGAGGCCGACGCTCTCGGACTCGCAGCCGGGGACACCGTCTTCGCCCACACGGTGCAGGTCGTCAACCCCGCCGAGACCGAGCCCGCCCTCGCCATCTGACGCCCCCTGCGGCGATTCGCGGTGCCTCCCCGCGGGTCGGGCACGCGTGGGGGCAGAATGCGGGCGTGGACATCTCGGCGCGCACGGACTACGCAGTGCGGGCCATGCTCATCCTCGCCGAGGCCCAGCTCGACGAGCTCGGGGCCGGTGAGCGTCGAGACCCTGGCCCAACGGCAGAGCCTGCCGCGCAAGTTCCTCGAGGAGATCGTGGCCGACCTGCGCACCGCCGGGCTCGTGACGAGCACCCGCGGCGCTCGCGGCGGCTACTCGCTCGCCCACCCTGCGACCGAGACGGTCCTCGGTGACGTGTTCCGTGCCGTCGACGGACCCCTCGCCGAGGTGAGGGGACTGCGGCCGCACGAGACGGCCTACGAAGGCGTTGCTGTCCACCTGCCCCAGGTCTGGGTCGCGGTCCGCGCCGCCCTGCGGGCCGTCCTCGACACGACCTCGCTCGCCGATGTCCTCGGCGGCGACCTGCCCGAGCCCGTCCGCGAACTCACCGCGAACCCCGACGCCTGGATCAACCGCACATGACTGAGCGACCCGCCAAGAACGACCCGACCGACCCGAGCCTGCGGGTCCACGACCTCGGGCCCGGCGTCGACCCCGACGACCTCGCGACGCTGCTGCGGGTCCTCGACGAGTTGCCGCGACTCGACGGCGACCACCCCGACATCCAGGTCGTCAAGCGCGCGGTCGGGCGCATGTACAAGCAGGTCCGCAAGGCCCGTCGCCGCGAGGCCAAGCAGCCCCAGATCGACCACGACGAGGCGATCCTGGCGCAGACGGCGACCGGCTCGCCGATGCGCATCGACGACGAGACCAAGGGCATCCTGCTCGAGGTGCCGGCCGTCGGGACGACCGTGGGCGAGCTCATCGAGCCCCGCGGCTGCTACATCTGCAAGGACGACTTCACGCTCGTCGACGCGTTCTATCACTGGCTCTGTCCGCCGTGCGCCGCCAAGAGCCACCTCAAGCGAGTCCAGCGCGCCGACCTCACCGGCAAGCGCGCCCTCCTCACGGGTGGCCGCGCCAAGATCGGCATGTACATCGCGCTCATGCTCCTGCGCGACGGTGCCCACCTCACGATCACCACGCGCTTTCCCCACGACGCCGCGAGAAGGTTTGCGGCACAGGAGGATTCGCACGAGTGGATCGACCGGCTCAAGGTCGTCGGCATCGACCTGCGCGACCCGACCCAGGTCGTCGCGCTCGCCGACGAGGTCGCCGCGGCCGGTTCGCTCGACATCCTCATCAACAACGCTGCGCAGACGGTCCGGCGTTCGCCCGGGTCCTACTCGCACCTCGTCGACGGTGAGCAGGTGCCGCTCGAGAGCAACGTGCGCTACCCCGAGCTCGTGACGTTCGACCGGATCAGCGAGGCGCACCCGGCCAACCTGCTCGGCACGTTGACGAACCAGAAGGTCGCGCACCACGAGGGGGAGTCCGAGGAGGACGCCGCCCGCTCCCTGGCCCAGCGCACTGCCGCCTCGATGACCGAGATGGCCCTGACCGCTGGCCATGCGAGCCTCGAGGCGCACCTCGCCGGGACGGCTGTCGACGCCGGTGGCCTCCTGCCCGACACCCAGCGCAACAACAGCTGGACCCAGGTCGTCGACGAGGTCGACCCGCTCGAGCTCCTCGAGGTCCAGCTCTGCAACTCCACGGCCCCCTTCATCCTCATCTCGCGGCTCCGCCCGTCGATGCGCGCGGCGGTGCAGGCTGGTGCCCGCCGCGCCTACGTCGTCAACGTGTCGGCGATGGAGGGCCAGTTCTCCCGCAAGTACAAGGGCCCCGGCCACCCGCACACCAACATGGCCAAGGCCGCCCTCAACATGCTCACCCGCACGAGCTCGGGGGAGATGTTCGAGACCGACCGCATCCTCATGACGGCCGTCGACACGGGCTGGATCACCGACGAGCGCCCGCACCACGAGAAGCTGCGGATGGCCGCCGAGGGCTGGCACGCACCACTCGACCTCGTCGACGGCGCCGCCCGCGTCTACGACCCGATCGTGCGCGGCGAGGCCGGCGAGGACCTCTACGGCGCCTTCGTCAAGGACTTCGAACCCAGTCCCTGGTGACAGAACGGGGTATGCCGCATGGACGACTTCGCTGAGTGGGTCCGGGACACCTTCGGTCTGGGTGACGGCCCGCTCGTCCGAACGGTCGGGGGCCGCGGCGCCGACGGGGACGTCTGGCGCCTGCGCGTCGGGGACCGGGAGTATGCCGTGAAGCGCCCCTACCGAGACTTCGACGTCGAGGCCGTGCGCCGAGAGGCGGAGCTGCTCGACCACCTCGCCTCACGCGGGGTCGAGGTGCCGACCCATGTCGCGACATCGGCCGGCCGCCTGGTCGCCGAGGTCCCGGACGACCTCGGTGGCGGTAGTGCCCGAGTGAGCCACTGGGTGGCGGGAACGTCCGTCACGGATCGCACCGGAGAGGTTGCCGAACAGTTGGGCGCCCTTCTGGCGCAGCTGCATTCGGCCGCGCCGGCCACTGCCGAACTGCCCCGGACGTGGCACACCAAGATGGTGCCGCTCGACGAATGGACGGCGCTCATCGAGCGGACCGCGGGCCAGCCCTGGCACGAAAGGCTCGCCTCACGCCGAGGCGACCTCACGGCATACGCCGAGCTCGTGGAGCGGGCCGGCCCGGGAACGGGACCGTTCGTCCTCGGCCACTGCGACCTCCACCCCGACAACGCGCTCGCGGCGCCGGATGGCAGTCTGCGCGCCCTCGACTGGGAGGACTCCGGTCCTCTGGACCCGGCGCGCGAGCTGGCCAAGACCCTCTTGCAGTGGCACGTGCTCGGCGATGACGTCGACGAGGTCGCAGTCGCGAAAACCGCTGCGGCATACCGGAATGCGGGTGGCCCCGGGGTGCTGAGGGGTCAAGAGGACTTCGCGATGGTGCTGTGCAGCGAGACGAACTTCCTCGCCAGCCAGATCCGGCTCGCACTCGACACCAGCGCACCGGCCGAACGTCGGGAGCAGGCCCACGACGAGATCATCGAGGCGCTGGACGGCTACCTGCCGAGCCTCAGTGCCCTGGAGCGGGTTCTGGACGCTGCCCGGTCGCGGTGACGAGCTTGCGCGCAGCCCGATAGGTCACGAAGGTGAGCAACGCGATCGAGCCGCCCGCTGCGAGCCACGGGGCCGCCTCCCTCGTGCGGAAGGCACCCGGGTCGTAGGGCTGGCCGCCCGACGTGCAGGTCTCCACGCCACTCGGCGAGGACGAGCAGGACCCCGAGGACGGGCTGCCCGTCCCCATGAACACCCCGAACCAGACGAAGCCAACTGCCAGCGCCAGCCCGAGACCCGCGACCGCCGGCCAATTGTCAGGCCGACGCGTGGTGAGGACGATCGCCCACACCAGAAGCGCAATCGCGAACGGCGCCACGAAGATGCCGATGCTGAGGATCCCGAGCACGGTCACGACCAGCGCCAGCCCGGTGAGGGCCCACAGCGCGAAGAGCAGCCACGGAGCTGGTGCCGGGCGGGCAGTGATGGTCACGTCACCACCGTAGGACCGGAACGGGCCCACGGACAGGGCACACGGCATACCCAAAATGCAGTGGGTATGCCGTGTGCCCACCTTGCGCGGTTCGGACCACGTCGCGTGGTCTGGCAGAATGGGCGGCTGTACACCTTCTGGCCGCACCGATGTCGGCCGGATGCCTACCCCGGGCATCGGTACCCCGCGTGAAATCTCACCGCGGTCTCGCCGTGCCCACAACAGGAAACGGAGTCACTCACGTGGCCGTCAAGATTCGTCTCAAGCGTATGGGCAAGATCCGTACCGCCATCTACCGCGTCGTCGTCATGGACTCGCGCACCAAGCGCGATGGCCGGGCCATCGAGGAGATCGGCAAGTACGACCCCAACCAGGAGCCGTCGCTCATCGAGATCGACATGGAGCGCGCGAACCACTGGCGTTCGCTCGGCGCCCAGCCGACCGAGGCTGTCGCCGCTCTCCTGAAGATCATGGACGAGGGCACGCTCCGCGTGGCCGAGCCCAAGCCGAAGAAGAAGGACCTCTACGAGGCCGCTCTCGCCGCTGCTGGCAAGACCGAGGGCGACGACGCCTCGGGCGCCACCACCGCCAAGAAGAAGGCTGCTGCCAAGAAGGCCGACGAGCCCAAGGCCGACGCCCAAGGCTGACGCCCCCAAGGCTGAGGAGAAGGTCGAGGAGGCCCCCAAGGCTGACGAGGCTCCCGCCGCCGAGGAGACCACCGAGGCTGCTGCTCCCGCCGCCGTCGCCGACCTGCCGAAGGGTGCGGCTGCCGCGCTCGAGGGTGGCGCCGCTCCCGAGGGCTACACCATCAAGGGCAACGCCGACTCGATGAAGTTCCACGAGCCCGATGGCCAGTGGTTCGAGCAGACCGTCGCCGAGGTCTGGTTCAAGAACGCCGCTGACGCCGAGGCCGCTGGCTTCGTCAAGGCTGGGTCCTGACAATGCTCGAGGAGGCGCTGGAGCACCTCGTCACCGGGATCGTCGACCACAAGGACGACGTCGCGGTGCAGCGCAAGGAGCTCCGTCGCGGCGAGATCATCGAGGTCCGGGTTCACCCGGATGACCTTGGTCGAGTCATCGGCCGCTCCGGCCGCACCGCCAGCGCACTGCGCACGGTGCTGACCGCGCTCGCCGGTGGTCGCCCCGTCCGGATCGACATCGTCGACACCGACCGGGTGCGCTGAATTCCCGCCACACCGGAACACAACACGTGCCCCTCCGCCCCGTACGCGAGAACGCTGAACAACCCGAACGCGCCGTGTCCCCCAAGGGGCGCGGCGCGTTCGTGCTGTGCACCGCCTGAGAGGATCTGACCCATGGCCAGCAGCACCGACCCCCTTCTCATCGCCCGCATCGGCAAGCCCCACGGGCTGCGTGGTGAGGTGACCGTCCAGACGCACACCGACGACCCGGAGACCCGCTACGTGCCGGGCGCCGTGTTCGACACAGAGGCCAAGCCGGGGACGGGCGTGCCGCGCACGCTGACCGTGAGCACAGCGCGCCTGCACCGCCAGATCTGGTTGCTCGGTTTCGCCGAGATCCCCGACCGCACCGGGGCCGAGTCCCTGCGCGGAACGCAGCTGTTCCTCGACCTCGACACGGTCGACGAACCCGAGAGCGACGACGACGACGGCTTCTACGAACACGACCTCGTCGGCCTCGCCGTCCAGGACCCCTCGGGTGCCGTTCTTGGCGAGGTGACCGGCCTCGTCCTCGGTGCCGTGCAGGACCTGCTCGAGGTGCGCCTGACCAACCGTCGTGACGTGCTCGTGCCCTTCGTCGAGGCGATCGTGACCGAGGTCGACATCGAGGCCGGGCACGTCGTCGTCGATGCGCCGGCGGGCCTGTTCGACCTCGACGAGAGCTGAGGAGTGGGCACCGCCATGCGCCTGGACGTCGTCTCGATCTTCCCGGAGTACCTCGCGCCGCTCGACCTGTCGCTCATCGGCAAGGCGCGGCGTGACGGGCTGATCGACCTGCAGGTGCATGACCTTCGCGACTTCGCTCACGACAAGCACCGCACGGTTGACGACTCGCCCTACGGCGGTGGCGCCGGCATGGTCATGAAGCCCGGTCCTTGGAGTGAGGCGCTCGACCACGTTGTGGCACAGGGGGATTCGCACTCTGGTGGCGAGCCACGCAAGGTCCCCACGCTCATCATCCCCGGACCTGGCGGTGAGCCGTTCACGCAGCAGATCGCGCGCGAGCTCGCCGACGAGCCGTGGCTCGCGTTCGCCTGCGGTCGCTACGAAGGCATTGACGAGCGCGTCTACGAATGGGCCGGCGAGCGGATGCCGGTGCGCGTGCTGTCCCTCGGGGACTACGTGCTCAACGGCGGTGAGGTCGCCGTCCTCGCCATGGTCGAGGCCGTCGCCCGCCTCCTGCCCGGCGTCATCGGCAACGCCGAATCCCTCGTCGAGGAGTCGCACGAGGACGGCCTGCTCGAGTACCCCGTCTACACCAAGCCCGCCGAGTGGGACGGGCGCGCCGTGCCAGACGTGCTCCTCGGCGGCAACCACAAAGCCATTGCTGCCTGGCGCCACGAGCAGCGCGTCCAGCGCACCGCCGAGCGCCGCCCCGACCTGCTCCCTCCGACCGCCGCTGCCTCCGCGCTGAGCGAGCTGGAGGAACGCATCGCCACTCCCGCCGACGCCCCCGACCTCCAGGTCCTCACCCGCGCCTGCTGGGCGCCGGAGTTCGCCCGCTACGGAATGTTCGGCGCAGGCGAGGAAGACCTCGAAACGGTGCGGGACGGCATACAGGATTGGGACACACGGGTCTGGCGCAAGGACGGACAGCTGCTCGCGTCCGTGCGGGTGCGGTCGCACCCGACGCAGGACAGGACGTGGCAGATCGGTCGCCTCATGGTCGCGCCGTATCTCCAGGGTCGTGGTCTGGGACGAGAACTTCTCGAGTATGCCGAGTCGCTGGCTTCGCAGGACGTCCGCACCTTCTGGCTCAACACCGGCGCCAAGAGCACCGAGAACCTGCGGATGTACAAGAAGGCCGGCTACAAGGTGCGCCCCGGCGAGGGCGAGTTCCCGGGCACGGTTGACCTGACCAAGCGCCACGTGAGCACTAACCTGCCTGAGTGACTTCTCAGCCGCACCAGCCCGCGACCCAGCCGTATCTCGTCGATCTCCGACTCGAGCACGAACGTGTCCAGAAGCAGTTCCGTCTGGGGAAGATCGCGGCACTGTCGATCCTGGGGGTCGTCGGCTTGCTGATCGGTGCCGTGGTCGCACTGGCCAATCCGAGTGTCGGCGGGTTCGTGGCCGGAGTCCTCATTTTGCTGGGTGTGGGGGCGCTCTTCCTGGGCCTCATCGCACTGTCCGACTCCAAGGAGCGTCGTCAGGCCGGTCCGGCCAGCAATGGTCCGTCGAGCTTCGGTCAGGTCGTGACGAGTGCTCCCGGGTCCACAGGTCTGGGAGGCGGTGAACTCGGCGCTGCGGGCGCAGAAGTTCGTGGCGCCCGGTCGGCCCATCGACCCGCAGACCGTGGTCTCCAGCCGGTCGCTCTCGATGTCGAGTTGGGGCGAGACGGTGACGATCCGGATCGTCGGAACCACCGATGGCCGCGGACTTGTCACCGTCTGGTCGAGGCCGGCATACCCGCTGCAGTGGCTCGACTACGGACGCAACCGCGGGTACGCGAACGCCGTCCTCAACGCGATCCCCGGAGCGACACCGGTCGCCTGACTTTCAGCAGAAACGCTCTGCTGCGTTGGGGTCATCGCTAGATTCACTGCATGACGATCCCCGCCGTGAGGCAGGCCGGCCCTTGGCTGGCTGATCTTCATCGTGCCCGGGCGGACGCGGCGCTGACGATTGCGAAGCGTCAACGCTGGTCCCAGCTCGGCTGGGGTGCCTTCGCCCTGTTCAGCCTTCTCAACTGGTTCCTCGTCAAGGATCTTGACCCGGTTGGCCCGGCTGTACTGGATGGATTACCTCGACTGGGCTGGGCTGTGAATGGGGTTCTCGGGGTCCTGCAGCTGCTCGGTCTGGGCCGGGCCCTGGACGCCTATTTCGACCGACGGTCGATTGGACCGGCAGGACGCGGACCCTCCTCCCTCGGTCAGGTGGCCACGCGGGTGGGTGGTCACGACATCTGGATCGCGGTGAACGCGGCGCTGGCGGCGCAGGGATCGTCGATTCCTCTGCTGGTCGATCCGAACACGGTGGAGGGCTGCCTCACTGGGCGAAGGGGAGTCCGTCGATTCGTCACCGTGAGGGTGGAAGGAGCGGGGGAGGCGGTCGCTCTCGTGACCGTGTGGGCGCGGCCCGATCTCTCCTTTGGTGCGGGGTGGGGTATGGGCGACAGAGGGCGCAGCCGCGCCACTGCCAACGCCGTTCTGAGGGCGATCCCCGGAGGTACCGCGGTCGGCTGATCGGCCGAGCGCAGTTCCGCCATTTGCCGGACCGGCTGCGGGCTGTGGTTCTAGACTTCTCGTCGCCACATGACGCCTTTGTGGTGGTCGAAGGTCGGATGAAGGCGCGTTTGCGCGAGGGCTCGAGGGCTTCGTCGCGCAGCGCCTGCATGGCCCCGTCAGCGCGGCCTCGTGCCCGCTCTTCCCGCCCTTCGCACTTCTCGCCCACTCGACGGCCGTCGGCCAGGTCCGGGTGACTCCACTGCCGTGGCCGTCAGCGCCCGCAGGCAGCGTTCCCGTGTCCTTCTCGGCGATGCGTCACGGGCCATCGCTCACCAACTTCGTGCACACCTTCCCATTTCGAGTCAGGGGATCTCCATGTCCATCACTCGCACACCGCTCGGGCGCGTAGCGCTCGCCGCCGGTGTCATCGCCCTCGCCACGACAGGAGCCGCTCCCACGTTCGCGGCGCCCGTGGCCCAATCGGCCTCTGCCGCACCGTCCGCGGCAGCCAACAAGCCCACCTCCAAGGTGCCGTCCTTGGTCAGTCAGCGGATCGCCAAGGTCACGGCTGCGGCTGGGAATCGGCACTCTCTCGACGCCAAGGCGCAACGCTCCCTGAGTGACTCCACCCTCAGGGTCGATGGCCAGGCGCGGCTCGACCTCGAGCTCCACGCCCTCACGACTCTCAAGGGCCGTGAGCGAGCGGACCTCAACAAGCTCGGCGCATCGGTCCTCAACGGCTCCGACCAGTGGGTGAAGCCCTCCAAGGTCAAGTCCTTGCCCAATGCGGGGATCCTGCGTGCGCTCGTCCCCTACGACAAGGTCGAGACTGTCGCGGCGCTCCCATGGGTGGCCGCCGTCCGACCGACGGAGATCTCGCCGCCGGATGCCGGTTCGTTCCTCAGCGAGGGAGTGCCACTCCACCGGGCTGACGACACCCAGGCAATCGGCGTCGACGGCTCAGGCATCGACGTGGGTGTGATCTCCGATGGCGTCACGAGCATCGCGGACGCCCAGGCTCTGGGTGACCTGCCTGCAGCAGTCAACGTCCTCAACGCCGGGAGTGGCGACGAGGGAACGTCGATGCTCGAGATCGTCCACGACATGGCACCCGGTGCTGGTCTGCTCTTCCACGGCACGGGTGGCGGTGTGGGCGCACACGTGACGGCCCAGAACGCCCTGGCCGCAGCGGGCGTCGACATCATCACGGAGGACATCCCCTTCGACGGGGAGCCGGCCTTCCAGAAGGGTCTGGCCGCGACGAACGGTGAGACGCTTGCCGCTTCGGGTGTCTGGGTCAGCTCCTCGTCCGGCAACCTCAACGACAGCCACGCACCGCGAGTTGCCGCGAACAGCACGGGGACCTTCCCGGATGGTGCTGCAGCCGCGCCCGCCGGGTGCCCGGGCATCAACGCCAACGCGGTGGCCCTCAACGGGGCGGACACGACGTTCGACGTCAGTGTCGGCGCCGGGGCAACGGTCGGCGCGACCCTGCAGTGGAGTGAACCGCGCGCGATCTTCCCCACGGCCGGTGCTGGTGGTTTCACCAACCTCGACCTCTACATCCTCGATGCGGCCGGCGCCAACTGCGTCGCGTCCAGCACGGGAGCCCAGGGCGGTGGCAGTGGTGACACGATCGAGCAGGCCTCCTGGACCAACGGTGGTGCAGCCGCGGTCACGGTCAAGCTCGTCGTGAACCGCACCGGCGCAACCGGCGCCAAGGCGGTCCCGACCCTCGACCTCCGTTGGCGCGGCAACGTCAACGCCATTGACGCCCTCGGCAGTCCGGGATCGCTCAACCCGGACAGCAACTACACCGACTTCGCGACGTCCGCGGGAGCCGTCAACGCCGGGGCCAGCCAGGACCCGACGACGGTTGGCCTCGAGAACTTCAGCGGACAGGGTCCGGTGACCCTGCTCGGAACGACCGTCTGCTCGACCAGCTACCCGTGCCCTGCCTCCGCCCCCGCGGGGCAGAACCAGAGTGTGGCCGGAGCCCCGGGCCGCACCGCCATCGCACCGACCTACACGGCCGCCGATGGAGTGTCGGTCAGTGGAGTGGGCAACTTCGGGTCCGGGACCTGTCCGGCCGTCGCCCAGGGTGACTGCAGATTCTTCGGGACGTCGGCGGCCACCCCGTCGTCGGCCGGTGTTGCAGCCCTCGTGCTCGACGCGTCCGGAGGGCCTGGATCGCTCACGAGCAGCGCCCTCACCGCGGTCCTCAACGCCAACGCCACGGACCGTGGCCCAGCAGGCGCGGACAACGCCTGGGGAGCGGGAGTGCTCGACGCCTACTCCGCAGCGACCAACCGCGCCGACCTGAGGGTGGCCAAGAACTGCCTTCCGAACGGCGATGCAGCAGCCGGTGCTTCCTATCCGTGCACCATCACGGTGACGAACGACGGTGCGGCGATTGCCAGGTCGGTCACGCTCAGCGACCAGGTCCTCGGCAGCGGCAGCTTCACCCTCGCGACGACCTCGCCCGGGTGCACCGCCCCCGGCGGAGTCCAAACCGGATCCGCCACGGCAACCTGCGCCCTCGGTGACCTCGCCTCGGGTGCCTCCGTCGCGGTGGTCATCAGCGAGCGGTCGGACGAGCCGCAGGACCTCGCGGACACGGCAACGGTGAGCAGCGGGACGATCGACCCGAACCTCGCCAACAACGTCGCCTCCGACACGCTCCACTTCGTCGGCTCGGCCGACGTGAGCATCACCAAGAGCGCGCCGCCGACGGCGACGAGCGGAGGGCAGATCACCTGGACGAGCACGGTGAGCAATGCCGGTCCGTCGACGGCGACCAACGTGGTCGTTCGCGACGTCCTCCCGGCGGCGGTCACCGTCAACTCCGTGACCGGCTCGGGCGGCGCATCGTGCACCGCCGGCGTTCCGGGTCAGGCGTCCCAGCCGACGACCTGTTCCTTCGGAAACCTCGCGTCCGGTGCGTCACGGACGATGACGGTCGTCGCGACCATCGATCCCGGCTTCAGCGGGTTGATGCACAACGACGCCGTGGTCAGCGCGTCCACTCCGGACCCGGACATGTCGGACAACACCGCCACGGTCTCCACGTCGGTCTCCGCCTCGGCGGACCTGTCGGTCACCAAGGTCGACACGCCTGACCCGATCCTGGCCGGTCGGACCGTCACCTGGACCGTCGACGTCCGCAACAACGGACCGTCGACCGCCAGCCAGGTCAAGCTCGTCGACGCGCTCCCTGACGAGGTCACCTTCGTCTCGGCATCGGCGACGGCAGGCACGGCGACGTGTTCCTACGTCGCGGTTCCCGTCGACCCACCAGCCCACCGGGTCGACTGCAACCTCGGCACGATCGCTCCGACCGCCGGACCCACCACCGTGGTCATCCGCGGCCTGGTCAAGTCGGGAACACCGAGCGGCCTCATCGCCAACACAGCGACGGTGTCGTCCGTGACGGCCGACCCCGTGCCGGCGAACAACTCGGCCACAGCCCAGACGACGGTGAACCGTGCCGCCGACCTGAGCCTGGCGTTCGTCGCCGACAAGGACGTCTACAAGCCCTCGTCGACGATCATCTACACGGCGACGGTGACCAACATCGGTCCCTCCGACGCCCAGAACCCGGTCGTCACCGTGGCGCTGCCGCCCATCAAGGCGGCGGTCTACGTCTTCGACACGGCGGCCTGCACGAAGTCCGGGCAGACGTTGACCTGCACGCGACCCACCTCGCTGGTCGCGGGCGGCACGTGGTCGTTCAACGTCCACCTGCTCGTCAAGGGCAGCAAGGGAGTCGTCGACACGACGGCCACCGTTGCCTCCGCGACGAGCGATCCCGTGGCGGGCAACAACTCGGTCACCCGCTCCGTGAAGATCGGCAAGTGAGCACCCTCTCGGGTCCTGCCTGATCCGACCCGAGAACGAGTGGCCCGCACCCCAAGGTGCGGGCCACTCGCCACCCCGACGAGTTGGTCAAGGTCCCACGAACGCGGTCTCTTGACCGCGATGTGTGGGACCTTCTGGGCTCGCCCCCTGGGCTCAGGGGCGGAGGCGGGCGCGCAGGTCCTCGGGGAGGAGTCGCGCGGTGGAGATGAGCCGCCCGGCCACGACCGTGGTCGTCGTCTGTGCCGCCATGATCCCGAGCAGGACGAGCACCTGGGCCGCCGCGGCCTGGGCCGGCGTCCCGCCACCGAGCAGCACGCCGATGAACGCCCCGGGCAGCGTCACGACCCCGGCCGTCTTCACCTGGTCCAGCCCGGGGATGAGCGCCTCGGGCAGTCGGCGGTGGACGATCTCGTCGATGGACTGGGCGCGGGTCATCCCGATCGACAGCCCGGCGTCGTACTGACCCGTCTCCTCGCGCAGCGCCGCGAACGAACGCCGCCCCACGAGGGTGTGCCCGTTCATCGTGTTGCCGAGGATGATCCCGACGACGGGGATGAGGGCGATGCCCTCGAGGGGCACGGTCCGGGTCAGCAGGATGATCGCGACGACCGGCAGCAGTCCGGCGAGCATCGCCAGCGTCGTCCACGGCCACGCGGGCACGGCCTCGACCCGGCGAGTCGTCGTGAACACCGCGACCGCGAACATGGCGCACAGCAGCAGCACCGACAGCAGCAGGTTCTGCGCCACCGCCGTGATGACGAGCGCCGCCACCCCGAGCTGGACCACAGCGCGCCCGGCCGCAACGAGAGTGGCAGCGGGCTTCGGAAGCTGCCCCACGGCATACATGGCAAGCGTCAGCACGAGAAGGGCGACGCACGCCAGGGCGACCGGCCACCCGGGATCGATGCTCATGTCGCAAAGGTAGGCCGCGCGCTCCGACGCGCGGGTGTCGGCGCGCCTTGGCATGCTTGGGCCATGTCAGGGGAGTGGTGGCCAGCGATCCTCGCCTTCGTCGGCGCAGCGGTCGGCTCGGGTGCGAGCTTCTATGCCGCGCGCCGCGACACGCAGGCGCAGGCCGACGCCGCAGCGAAGGACCTCACCCAGCGCGAGCGGGCCAGCGCCCGCGAGGAGTGGGGGCGCCGATTCACCGCGGCACTGGCCGACCTCAACTCGGACGAATCGTTCCGTCGCCGCCACTTCGGCCGCATCGTGCTCGGAGAGCTGGTCAACAGCGACCTCACCTCACCCGAGGACCGCCGGCTCGCTGGAGGACGTCCTCCTCGCCCATGCCCGGTTCGACCAGGAGGGCGACGAGGTCGGCGCTCGGCGCCGAAGGAATGCTCGTGGACGGAGTCCGCGTTGTGGAGGATGATGGAGACGAACCACCCGAGAGGAGCCGCACATGAGTGAGCGCATCGTCAAGGTCACCCGTGACCAGATCGAGTCCGCCAAGTTGCTCATCCGGCTGCGCGGTGGCGAGGACAAGGTGGACCCCGACATCGTGCTCATCGCGAATGCCCAACGGCGCTCGCGACCCAGTTCCGCCGAACCCGTCACTCCCTAGCGGATCGCGTCGGCCACGCTCGATTTCTCGGTATGCCGTGTGCTCTGGCAAACTTGCTCCTTGCGTCCGTCGACAAACGCCCCTGCCACAGGGGGAGTGCCGATTCACCTCGCGTGAGTCATGAGGCACGAGGCACGACGCCGCACCACCATTCATTGCAGCACCAGCACATGTGGGTGACCTGTGGCACCGCACGAGAAAGCGAAACCAGCCATGCAGCTGTTCCACGAGATCGACAAGGCGTCCCTGCGCGACGACATCCCGGCCTTCCGCGCCGGCGACACCGTCAACGTGCACGTCAAGGTCATTGAAGGCACGCGCTCGCGTGTCCAGGTCTTCAAGGGCATCGTCATCCGTCGCCACGGTGGCGGCCTCGGCGAGACCTTCACGGTCCGCAAGGTCTCCTTCGGCGTCGGTGTCGAGCGCACCTTCCCGCTCCACACGCCGGTCATCGACCACATCGAGCTGGTCAGCCGCGGTGACGTCCGTCGCGCCAAGCTCTACTACCTCCGCGACCTGCGCGGCAAGGCTGCCAAGATCAAGGAGAAGCGCGAGACCCCGGCCAGCTGAGCCGCGGCACGACGCTTTCAGGCTCGCCGGATAGCATCGTCTCGATGACGTCCGCGGCCACCCCAGACACCGACCCGGTTCCCGCCACCACGGCGGGGGCCGGGTCGAGTCATGCCCACCGGGTGCCCGTGCTGCTCGCGGCCGGCGTCCTCGCCGTCATGCTCGTGCGCGCCTTCCTCATGCAGCCGTATGCCGTGGCGAGCGACTCGATGTCGCCCACCCTCGAGCAGGGCCAGCGGGTTCTCGTCGCCAAGGTCGGCTCGCCGTCGCGTCGGTGACGTCGTCGTCGCCGACGTCACCCAGGCGTGGCCCGGTCCGGACCGCTCGACCCACATCGATGACGGGTTGCTCGGTCGGGCGCTCGGTTCGGCCTCGGGTGCCCTGGGCATCGACCTCGGTGAGCGCTCGGTCCTCGGCCGCGTCGTCGCCGACCGGCGGAGACGAGGTGGTCTGCTGCACCGAGGGACACCTCACCGTCGATGGCCGTCCCGTCGGCCCGCGGCTCGCCGACAACGCCGCACCGTTCCGGATCACGGTCCCGCAGGGTCGATACTTCCTTCTCAGTGACACGGCAGCCGATGCCATGGACTCGCGCACGCACGTCGGTGCCGGCTCCGACACCACGGACGGGACGATCGCCGCGGACGCCGTCATCGGTACCGTCGTCACGCGCATCTGGCCGCTGAGCCAGATGGGCGCCCCATCCACACCGACCACCACCCAGCCCTGAGAGCGCGGACCCCAGTGATGACGAGCAACGAGGCCCGGTTCGAGCCGGGCCAGTTCGAACCTGACGCGCCTCAGGGGACCCCGGCCGACCCGGCGCGCAGCCGCGCGAGCTCGGACGGCGGACGGTCGGGCGATCCGGCGACGGGCCCAACCGCGCCCGCTCCGCGGCGGGTGCTGCCGGTGCGGCGATCCGCGAGTTCGTCGTCGTCGTGGCCATGGCGCTGGCGCTGTCGTTCGTCGTCAAGACGTGGCTCATCCAGGCGTTCTACATCCCCTCCGGGTCGATGGAGGACACGCTGATCCTCAACGACCGGGTCGTCGTCAACAAGCTCGTCCCCGGCGTCATCGACCTGCAGCGCGGCGACGTCGTCGTCTTCGAGGACCCGGGTGAGTGGCTCTCGTCGATCCCCGAGGTGAGCCACGGTCCGGTGCGTGACGGTGTCGAGCGCGTGCTGTCCTTCGTGGGACTGCTGCCCAACACCTCCGACAACCACCTCATCAAGCGGGTCATCGGCCTGCCCGGCGACAAGATCGTCTGCTGCGACGCCCAGGGCCACCTCACGGTCAACGGTGTCCCGATCACCGAGCCCTACATCAAGCCCGGCGACGTCCCGAGCTCGATCACCTTCGAGCATCACCGTGCCCGCGGGCAAGGTGTGGGTCATGGGTGACCACCGCAGCGACTCCGAGGACTCCCGCTTCCACGACCCCGACGGCACGGGAGCCCAGGGCTCGGTGCCGATCGACCACATCACCGGTCGCGCCGTCGCCATCGTCTGGCCCTTCGGTCGGGGCGGCTGGCTGAGCCACCCCGAGTCGACGTTCGACAAGGTGCCCGCTCCGACCGCCGCGTCGACCCAGCCTGCGCCGTCCGACCAGCCCCTGACCTGCCGCTGACCTCCACCTCAGCCTCCACCGTTCGAAAGAGACCGCACCACCTGTCATGGCCCCCGCAAGTCGCTCCCGCAAACCGAGTCTGCGGGTCGAGCGCGCCCTCCAGCGCGACGGCTACCGACTCCTCGCGGGCATGGACGAGGTCGGCCGCGGGGCGCTCGCCGGGCCCGGTGTCGGTCGGCGTCGTCGTCATCGACGAGACCTGCCGCTCGGCGCCGCAGGGAGTGCGTGACTCCAAGCTGCTCCAGCCGAGCGCGCGCGAGCTCATGGTGCCGCGGATCCGGCGCTGGGCGTTCGCGTATGCCGTCGGCCACGCGTCACCTGCCGAGATCGACGAGGTCGGCATCATCGCGGCGCTGCGTCTGGCCGGGCGCCGCGCTCTCGCCTCGCTCGATGTCGTGCCCGACCTCGTCATCCTCGACGGCAACCACGACTGGCTCACCGCTCCCGACGAGGTGGGGCTCCTGGCCTTCACCTCCGACGAGGTCCACACGCCACCGGTCACGACGATGATCAAGGCCGACATGAAGTGCTCGTCGGTGGCCTCGGCCAGCGTTCTGGCCAAGGTCGAGCGAGACCGCATGATGGTCGACCTCGCACCGGACCACGCGGCATACCGGTGGGAACTCAACAAGGGCTACGCGGCGCCGGAGCACATGGACGCCCTGCGCGAGCACGGCCCGACCGAGCTGCACCGACGCTCGTGGAGACTGCCGGGGACGATGGACGATGATGGAGTCTTCGCCGAGCCGGATGCCGTCGCGGTGATCGCACCACCCCTGGTGTCGGCAACCGCCGGCCCACACGAAGACGGAGCTGGAACGCATGAGCGCTGAGGACCTCGAGAAGTACGAGAGCGAGATGGAGCTCTCGCTCTATCGCGAGTACCGCGACGTCGTCGGCCTCTTCTCGCACGTGGTCGAGACCGAGCGACGCTTCTACCTGTGCAACTCCGTCGACGTGAAGGTCCGCAGCGACGGCGGCGAGGTCTTCTTCGACGTGACCATGCAGGACGCCTGGGTCTGGGACATCTACCGGCCGGCGCGGTTCGCCAAGCAGGTGCGCGTCGTGACGTTCAAGGACGTCAACGTCGAGGAGCTCGCGAAGTCCGAGCTCGAGCTCCCCAAGGGCGATTTCTGAGCCACTGAGCACGCCTGCTCATCCACAGGCGGACGATCCCCGCCTCGTCGTCCACAGATCCGCCTGAGGCCATGGCGCCGAACCCGCCGTCGCACGGACGCTGCTCGGCATGGACGAACACCTGGCCCTGGGCAAGTACGGCGAGGATCTCGCTGCGCGCTATCTGCGCGAGCGCGGCATGCAGATCCTCGAGCGCAACTGGCGATGTGCCGAGGGTGAGATCGACCTCGTGGCGCTCGACGGTGACTGCCTCGTCGTCTGCGAGGTGAAGACCCGGCGCGGGACGGGAGCGGGTGACCCGCTCGAGGCGGTGACCTGGGAGAAGGCGCGTCGGCTGCGGCGTCTCGCCGCGGCCTACCTGCGATCTCGGCCCGGTGCCGTGCCGCAGGTGCGCATCGACGTCATCGGCATCGTGGCGCGCGCGTGGTCGACAACCGGTCGTTGCGCCACGTCGTGGCGGTGGGTGCGTGAGCGCCAAGCTGGGTCGCACGCTCTGCGTGGCCCTCAGCGGGCTCGATGGCCGCACTCGTCGACGTCGAGGCGCACATCTCGTCGCAGCTCCCGAACTTCAGCGTCACCGGGCTGCCCGACAAGGCGTGCGGGCAGGCACCTGACCGGGTGCGCTCGGCGGCCGCCACGAGCGGCTTCCCGTTGCCGCCGCAGCGCATCACCGTCAACCTCTCTCCGGCCTCGATCCCCAAGCAGGGCACCGGTTTTGACGTCGCGATCGCCTTGGCCGTGCTTGCCGCAGCCGGGGTGGTCGATGCGCGGCGCATCTCCCGGGTGGTCCACCTCGGCGAGCTCGGCCTCGACGGTCGGGTGCGCGGAGTGCGCGGGATCCTGCCGGCTGTCCTCGCCGCCGCGCGCGCCGGCGTCACGCACGTCGTCGTGCCTCCCGAGAACGTCGCCGAGGCGCAGCTCGTCGACGGGGTCACCGTGCACTGCGCGCCCACCTTGGCAACGTTGGTTCATTGGTATGCCGTCCGCGGCGGTGTCGATCCGCTCCCGGTTGCCGGGCCGGTCGAGGAAGAGGTCGAGGAGGTGCGCCATCACGGCGACCTCGCCGATGTCCTCGGTCAGCCCGAGGCCCGACTGGCGGTGGAGCTCGCCGCTGTGGGCGACCACCACCTGTTGATGAACGGGCCGCCGGGCGTGGGCAAGACGATGCTCGCCGAGCGGCTCGTGACGATCCTGCCGCCACTGTCGCGGGAGCAGGCGCTGCAGACCCACGCCATCCGCTCACTCACGGGGGACGAGATCCGGGCCAGCGAGCTCGACCTCACGCCGCCGTTCGTGGCACCGCACCACAGCGCGTCGATGGCCTCGATCACCGGCGGCGGTTCGGGTGTCGTGCTGCCGGGCGCGATCTCGCGGGCGCACTGCGGTGTGCTGTTCCTCGACGAGGCGGGGGAGTTCAAGACCTCGGTGCTGCAGCAGCTTCGGCAGCCTCTGGAGTCGGGCGAGGTGACGATTGCCCGGGCCAAGCAGCTCGTGAGCTATCCAGCACGCTTCCAGCTCGTCCTGGCGACGAACCCCTGCCCGTGTGGCCGTGCGTGGGGCAAGGGCATCGACTGCATGTGCAGCGCTCTGGAGCTGCGAGTCCTACCAGGCCAAGCTCTCGGGGCCGCTCATCGACCGCGTCGACATCCAGGTCGTCGTGCCCCCGGTGTCCCGTGCTGCGTTCGGTGACGACGCGGGCGAGACGAGCGCCGTCGTCCTCGAGCGGGTGCTCCAGGCGCGCGCGCGCCCAGCGTGAGCGGTGGGCCCGACACGGCTGGGCGACGAACGCCCGAGTGCCTGGACACGCGCTCCGACGTCAGCCCTGGCGACTGCCGGGCCGGGCGACCGCATCGATCGACCGGGCGCTCGACCTGGGGCAGCTGACGCTGCGTGGCTACGACCGCACGGTGCGGCTCGCGTGGTCCGCCGCGGACCTGTTCGGGCGCACGTCGCCCACGGCGGAGGACGTCGGTCTGGCGTTCACCCTGCGCAGCCAGGGGAGGGCGGCGGCATGAGCGGGTCCATCCCCGGTGGCCTTCCGGCGTGGCGTTCCCGGTGGTGCTGCACTGGTCAGCGAGCGGTGGGCGCGGATGGCCTGGAGCCGCATCGCCGAGCCCGAGACGGTCTCGGTGCACAACTGGATCACCGAGCACGGCGCCGTGGAGTCGATGCAGCGACTGCTCGCCGGATCGTTGGTGCGGGACGGGCGCTACGACCAACGCATCGCCGCCCTCGACGTCGACCAGGCACGACGCGCCCTCGACCGACTTCAGGTGCAGGGTCCTCATCCCCGGCGACGAGGAATGGCCCCTCGGCCTCGACCAGCTCGACGCGCCACCGATCTGCCTCTACGCACGAGGGAGCTGCGACCTGTCCGTCGCCGAGGGCAGCGTGGCCGTCGTGGGCTCCCGGGCGGCAACGCACTACGGACTCAACGTCGCCGCAGACCTCGGCGAGGGCCTGGCGCAGCGGGGAGTCACGGTGGTGTCCGGTGCAGCGTTCGGCATTGACGCGGCCGCGCACCGAGGCGCGCTCGCTGGTGGAGGGCCGACGATCGCCGTTCTCGCCCGCGGTCTGGACCGGGCCTACCCGCAGGCCCACGAGGGCTTGCTGCGCGAGATCGCCGACAGCGGCGTTGTCGTGAGCGAACTCCCGCTGGGCTGGGCGCCCTATCGCGCGAGGTTCATCGCCCGCAACCGGATCATCGCGGCCATGAGTGTCGGCACGGTGGTCGTCGAGGCCGGGCTCCGCTCGGGCTCGCTCAACACGGCCAAGCACGCACGATCCCTCGTGCGGCACGTCGCCGCGGTCCCGGGGCCTGTGACGTCCGTCCAGTCCGCCGGGTGCCACAAGCTCCTGCGCGAGACCGAAGCGACCCTCGTGACGGATGCTGCGGAGGTGCTCGACGTGATGGGTCGACTCAGCCTCGATGCCGTCGGTCTCGCGCGGGCCCCCGTGACACCCGAGTCCGAGCTGGACCCGGTGGCTCGCAGCGTGTGGTCGGCGGTCCCGGTCCGGACGCCGGCTGATCTGGCCAAGCTGCAGCGCCTCACCGCGCTCGACGCGACGACCCTGCTCAGCGTGCTCGGCCAGCTCACCCTGCTCGGGCTCGTCGTGCGGGTGGGGGAGCGGTGGCGCAAGGTCCCCGTCTCGCGCGGATAGGTCCCGCGGTTGGGCGGACTTGCCGCCGAGGTGGTTGATCGTTCAGCGTCGTGATGAGACGGTGCAGGGTGTGAGTGCCTCCCGGCCAGCCGTGATCGACGCCTTCGAGCGTCATCTGCGGCTGGAGCGGAGCAGGTCGCCACACACCATCCGCGCCTATCGTGCGGACCTGCGGGACTTCCTCGCCCACGTTGACGGTGGGAGTGCTGCGGGCGAGACCGGAGAATCGTCTCGCGCGGACGCCCCGGGGGAGGCAATGCAGCAGCGTCCACAGACGCCGCTGCAGGACATCCGCCTGGCGGACTTGCGGGCGTGGCTCGGCGTTCTCGCTGCGGCAGGAGCGGCTCGCTCGAGCGTCGCTCGCCGATCGGCCTCCCTGCGGACGTTCTTCGGCTGGGCGACGCGTCAGGGATTTGTCGACGTCGACCCCTCACTGCGTCTGGTCGCTCCCAAGCGCCACCGCACCCTCCCACCCGTCCTCGCCAAGGACGACGCTGCCGGAATGCTCGACGTTGCGGCTGTGGCGGCCGATGACGACGATCCGGTGCACCTGCGCAACCGCGCGATCCTCGAACTGCTCTACGCGACAGGGGTCCGGGTCGGCGAGCTGACCGGCCTCGACATCGACGACGTGGACTTCCACTCGAACGTCGTGCGCGTCATCGGCAAGGGTGACAAGGAGAGGCGCGTGCCTTTCGGCGGCCCGGCCCGAGTTGCCCTGGCCGAGTGGCTCGAACAGGGTCGACCACGTCTCGCAGTGGACGGAAGTGGCGCAGGTCTCTTCCTCGGACAGCGGGGAAGGCGCATCGACCCCCGACAAGTGCGTACCCTCGTCCACGACATGTTGACCCACGTGCCCGATGCGCCGGATCTTGGCCCTCACGGACTCCGCCACAGTGCAGCGACGCACCTCCTCGAAGGAGGCGCCGATCTGCGCATGGTCCAGGAGCTCCTCGGACACGCGTCACTCGCGACGACCCAGATCTATACGCATGTATCCATCGAACGACTTGCTGCCTCCTACGCCCAGGCCCACCCCCGTGCCTGACGACCTGGGACTCCCCGACTGGGTGAGCGAACCCCGCTCTTCCCTCACCGGCGAAGACACCGCCCCTCCCGCGCGCCGGGCCGACCGTCGGCGCGCCGGGCGTGACCAGCACCGCGGTCACGAGCGCGCCCCCCGCCACGAAGCGTCCCAGGAGCGTTCGCGCCGGGACCGGCGGGACCACCATCGTGCGGAACCACCCCGCAACCGGGGTGAACGACGGCCAGACCCTGAGGTCGAGACCGTCCCACCCGTCGTCATCGAAGACTCCGCCTGGCTCACCCGTGCAGAACGCCGACGTCGCCTGGAAATTGAGAACGCCAGGCGCCAGTTCGCCGCACGTCGCGGCGCCGCCCCGGTCGAGATGGTTCCTCCCACTCACGTTGACGAGCTCGAGACCAGGTCGCGACGTCGCGCGTCCGGCCCGCGCACCCGAACCACCCGAGCCACGTTCGCGCGGCGCCGAGTGCTGGCTGCTCTGGCCCTGACGACGACGCTCGCGCTTCTCCTGTGGTCCATGTGGCCGCAATTCGAGCTCGCCGCAGCGTCAGGCGGGCGACCTCACCGCAGGGGCCCTGCAACCGAGGTCTGATCCGATGCCCGCGGCGGAGGAGTTGGCGTCTGCTCCGGCCACCACCCCTGATCCGTGGCGCCAAGCCCGCACCGGAATCTGGCACGGGCAAGCTCGACTCGGTGGCGCTACCCGCCATCGCTGCGCCGGAGATCAACCCCCTGAGGACCGTCCGGGTTGGGCTCGAGGTGGAGCGCGGTGCCGGTGTCAACGCAGCCGAGGCCGCGGCCATCATCTCCACGACGCTCGGCGACAAGCGTGGCTGGCAGACGCGCGACCAGGTCCGCTTCCGAGCCGTGTCGCCAGCCGCGGTCCGGGCAGGCGACGTCGACATCACGATCGTGCTGGCCAGTCCCGACCTCACCGACAAGCTCTGCGCGCCCCTGCGAACCCAGGGCGAGGTGTCCTGCTTCAACATGCGCAAGGTCGTGCTCAACGTGCGCCGCTGGACCGAAGGCGTGCCGGGCTACGGCACGAACCTCGCGGCCTACCGGCAGTACATGGTCAACCACGAGACCGGTCACGGGCTCTACCACGGCCATGTCGAGTGCCCCCGCAAGGGCGCCCTGGCCCCGGTCATGCTGCAGCAGAGCAAGGGCCTGGACGGTTGCCTTCAGAACCCGTGGCCAACCGCAGGCTGACCACCCAGAGGGCAGCAGGATGACCGGACCTCCGCCGAGCAGTGGACGCGGGTCCACGTAGCCCGAGCCGATGAGGGCCCCGAGGTGCAGGCACGAGCCGCCGCAGTGCGATCGGCCCATGACTGAGCCGATGACCTGGCCCTTGGACACCCGTGAGCCCGTGCCGACGGCGCCCCGCACGGGTTCGTAGGTGCTCCGCAGTCCTGACTCGTGCGTGACGCTGATCGTGCCGCGACCAGCGATGACGCCGACATGGGTCACGACTCCGGCATCGACCGCTTGCACCGCCTGTCCCTGCGACGCGGTCAGGTCGATGCCCCGATGGCCCGGTCCGTACGTGGACGCTGGAGCAACGAAGGGCGCCAGCACAGCGGGCCGAGGGGCGAGTGGCCAGGACCAGGTGCGCCGGAGGCCGACAGGGTCCACCAACCCCGCGGGAGCGCGCGCCGACGTCACGGCAGCCGGTGCAGCCGGTGCAGCCGGTGGCTCCATGGATGGGCCGAGACTCGCACCCGGCACGAGGCTGCCCGCAACACTGAGGGCGAGAAGCAGGCGGCGGAGGGCTGAGGGAGTCGACATGTCCCGACCCTGCGACTTCCGCCAGCGCCGTCGCCATCCCCGAACCCCTTTCTGTGGACAGAGGGAGGATGACCGGCCGCCTGTGGACAGTCAGGAGCGGAGCACGGACAACCTCTGAGCGGCCTCGCGCAGGACCTCGTCCCGCTTGCAGAAGGCGAACCTCACGAGCGTGCGCGCCGCGTCGACGTCGTCGTGGAAGACCGACACCGGGACACCAGCGACCCCGGCGCGCACCGGCAGCTCGCGGCAGAACGCCAACGCGTCCGTCGCGCCCAGCGGTGCCGCGTCGGCGATGACGAAGTACGTCCCGCCCGGAACGGACACGTCGAGGCCGATGCCACGCAGGGCCGAGACCAACAGATCACGCTTGCCCTCCATGGAACGGGACAGACCGGCATACACGTCATCGCCAAGACCCAGCCCGAGCGCGACCGCCGGCTGGAACGGCCCCGACCCGACATAGGTGAGGAACTGCTTGACCGTCCGCACCGCCGCGATGGCCTCCGCCGGGCCACTCACCCAGCCGACCTTCCAGCCCGTGACCGAGAAGGTCTTGCCCGCCGACGAGATGGTCAGCGTGCGGTCGGCCATCCCCGGCAGGCTCGCGACCGGGCACGTGCTCCAACCCGTCGAAGACCAGGTGCTCATAGACCTCGTCGGTCACGACCCAGGCGTCGAACTCGCGGGCGAGCGCGCAGATCACGTCGAGCTCGGCGCGCGTGAAGACCTTGCCCGTCGGGTTGTGCGGCGTGTTGAGCAGCACCAGCCGGGTCTTCGAGGAGAACGCCGCCCGCAGCGACTCCTCGTCGACGGCGAAGTCGGGGAAACGCAACACCGACGTCCGCCGCACGGCTCCCGCCAAGGCGATGGACGCGGCATACGAGTCATAGAACGGTTCGAAGGTGACGACCTCGTCGCCGGGTTCGCACAGCGCGAGGATCGTCGCGGCGATGGCCTCGGTGGCACCGACGGTGACGAGGACCTCGGAGCGCGCGTCGACGTCGAGTCCGTAGAAACGCTTCTGGTGGGCGGCGATCGCGTCGAGCAGCTCGGGGACGCCGGGGCCGGGTGGGTACTGGTTGCGCCCGCTGTCGATGGCCGCCTTCGCCGCGTCGAGGATCTCCTGCGGCCCGTCCGTGTCGGGGAAACCCTGGCCGAGGTTGAGGGCGCCGTGCTCGTTGGCCAGCCCTGTCATCTCCGCGAAGATCGTCGACCCGAAGCCCTGCATCCGGTGCACGAGAGGCGAATCCATGTTCGCAGGCTACGCGTCAGTGGTCGGGCCTACGCTCGGCGTCATGTCCGACGGTTCCGAACTCCTCGACGCGATCCGCGGCGCCCTGCGGTCGGGCGCCAACGCCGAGCGGGCGGTCGGGCAGCAGCGCTACATGAAGAGCGAGATGCCGTTCCTCGGGCTCACCTCCCCGCAGCGCCACGAGTTGCTCCGGCCGCTGCTCGCCGATCCCGCTCTGCGGATCGAGACCCGCTCCGGTTGGGAACGTGCGGTCCGTGAGCTCTGGGACGGGGCCGAATACCGCGAGGACAGGTATGCCGCCCTCGCCCTGATCCGCCACCGCACCTACCGCTCCTGGCGGGACCCGGACGTCATGCCGCTCGTGCGCCACATCATCGTGACGGGCGCGTGGTGGGACTACGTCGACGAGGTCGGCAACGTCGTCGGTGACGTGCTGATGCTCGACCCCGAGGGGGAGGGGCTGCGCATGCGCGCATGGGCCGAGGACGAGGACATGTGGCTGCGCCGTTCGGCGATCATCAGCCAGCTGCGCCACAAGGACCGCACCGACACCGGGCTCCTCGTGGACGTCATCGAGCCGAACCTCGACGACCGGGAGTTCTTCGTCCGCAAGGCGATCGGGTGGGCCCTGCGGCAGTACGCCCGGACCGACCCGGCATGGGTGCGTGCCTTCGTCGACGCCCACGGGCAGCGGCTCTCCGGGCTGAGTCGACGCGAGGCGCTCAAGCACCTCTGAGCGCGGTGCGGGCGATGCCGACGAGTTCGCGGGCCGGGCCTGCGGGTGGGTTGCGGCCGCCGACCCACACGGCGCGAAAGACGCGGTCGAGGCCGAGCCCTGGCGTCGGCACGACGGCGAGGTGACCGGAGGCGAGTTCACGGGCCATGGCCCGACGACTGAGGAAGGCTGGCGAGCCACCCGCGAGGACGGCCTCACGCACGGCGGTCGCGGTGGTGTGCTCCACGACCGAGTCCGCCATCGTCAGACCGTGCGCGGCCAGGGCGTGCTCGATGACGTCACGCGTGCCCGACCCGCGCTCGCGGCTGGTGAGCGGGAGCAGCGAGACGTCGGTCGGTGTGAGGGGCGTGCGCCGTCGGGACAGCGGTGAGCCGGCGGCCGTGACGAGGACGAGTTCGTCGCGAGCCAGGTCGAGGTGGCGCAGACCCGTCGGTGGCTCGACCCCCTCGACGAAGCCGAGGTGGGCGGCCCCGGACCTGACAGCCTCGATGACGTGTCCGCTGTTGTCGGCTGTGAGGCTCACCGTCGTGGCCTGTTCTCCGGCAGCCAGCTGGCGCTCCCTCAGCAGGACGAGCCACCGGGGGAGGAGGTTCTCGGCGATCGTCATGCTCGACCAGACGGTGAGGTCCCGTCCGCGATCGCCGCGCAGGCCGTCGATCGCCCCGTCGATCTCGTCGGTGAGGTCGAGCAGGCGCACGGCCCACTGGGCGACGACCTCGCCGGCGGGGGTGAGACGCGAGCCTCGGGCTCCTCGATGGACCAGCGTCAGGCCCATCTGCGCCTCGATCCCACGCAGTCGCTCGGACGCCGCTTGCTGGCTGATGGCGGCGTCGCGGGCCGCCCCGGCGATGCTGCCGTGGCGGGCGATGCCCACGATGAGGCGCAGGCCGGTGACGTCAGGGACTCGAGAAGGCACAAGCCTCACCGTACTCCAGTCACAGGGCAGCCTTGTGGATGGACAGGTCTGTGGCTTCTGGTGGGCCCGACGTCTGGACCCCAGAGTGGAAACCATGACGATCACCCTGACCCGCACCCCCTCCCACAAGGAGGGCTCCACCGGGCCTCGCTTCCTCTCCACCCTCGAGGGCCAATCACCGTTCGCCTTCATCGGCCCGAACTGGTTCGCCGCCGTCATGGGCACGGGCATCGTGGCGAACGCCGTCGCGACCCTGCCGGTGCACGTGCCGGGGCTCCTCGCCTTCGCCCGCACCGTCTGGGCGCTCGACGTTCTCCTGCTCGCCCTGGTGCTCGCCGCCACCACGGTCCACTGGGTGCAGCACCGCGACACCGCGCGCAGCCACCTCGACAACCCGGTGATGTCGCACTTCTACGGAGCCCCGGCCATGGCGCTCATGACAGTGGGGGCAGGGGCCCTTCTCGTCGGGCAGCCCGTCGTCGGCCGATCGGTCGCGATCGCCATGGCCTCTGTGCTGTGGCTCAGCGGGACGCTCATGGGCCTCTGGACCGCGGTCGCCGTCCCGGTCAAGGCGTTCACCACGCACCAGGTCGCGCCCGACGCTGCGTTCGGCGGCTGGCTCATGCCGGTCGTTCCGCCCATGGTCAGCGCCGCGACCGGACCACTCCTGCTGCCGCACCTGCCGGCCGGTCAGTGGCAGCTCGCGATGCAGCTCGCCTGCACGATGATGTTCGGTCTGACCCTCGTCGCGAGCCTCATCGTCATCACCCTCATCTGGGGGAAGCTCGTCCACCACAAGGTCGGCGCCGCCGCCGCTGTCCCGACGCTGTGGATCGTCCTCGGGCCGCTCGGCCAGTCCGTCACCGCCGCCCACACGCCTCGGTGCCGCGGCGCCGTCAGTGCTGCCCGAGCCGTACGGATCCGCCTTCAAGGCCATGGGCCTCGTCTTCGGACTGCCGATGTGGGGCTTCGCGATGCTCTGGCTCGCCATTGCCGCGACGGTGACGGTCCGCACGGCGCGCTCGGGCCTGCCCTTCTCGCTGACCTGGTGGTCCTTCACCTTCCCCGTCGGCACGGTCGTGACGGGAACGTCCGGGCTCGCTGCCGCGACTGGCGCAACGTTCCTCGGGTTCACCGCTCTTGCCCTGTATGCCGGTCTCGTCCTTGCGTGGGCCACCGTCGCCTTCCGCACGGCTCGAGGCGCATGGGATGGCCGCCTCCTCCGCCGCCCCGCCTGACCGATCAGGTGTCGCGCACGCGCTTGCGGCGGTTGAAGTCGACGCCGGAGTCGAGCAGGACCTTGCGCGCTCGGGCGATCCGTAGGGCGAACAGCACGGCCACGCCCACGACGCCGGCATCGTCGAGCAGACCGAGCGGGCCGAGCACGGCCTCGGGGATGACGTCGACGGGGATGACCAGGTAGAAGCCGGCCGTCGCCAGGGCCACCAGCCCGCGCGGCGGAATCTTGTAGCGCCACATCAGCAGTCCGACCACGAGCACGAACAGGCCGAGAAGCACGGCGATGGCGATGAGAACCACCCGGATGACGTCGTCCATGACCTGAGTCTCCCTTCTTGCGCCACGTCGGCTCGCGAGCCGATGGCGTTCCCGAGCCGAGTTGATGAGGCTCGAGGTCGGCCCGGCTCCGAGCCGGGTGCGCTGTCAGGTCAGATGCGTCTGGGTCGTCGTCGCCGGCGTGGGCGATGGAGTCGAGCTGGCGCCAGACCAGCGCGAGGATCACCGCGGTGCCGACGAAGGCGAACCAGAACGGCGCCGTGAGCCCCCACTGCTCGGCGATCGGCCCGCCGATGGCCTGCCCGATGACGAGCCCGAGGAAGAGTCCGGTCATGTAGACGCTGCCGACCCGACCTTGGTATGCCGTGGGGACCGACCGCTGTCGGATCGTGTTGCTCACCGTCCCCCAGGTGAAGGCGTAGGCGCCGAAGACCGTCATGATGCCGATCGCCACCCAGCCGTTGGTCGTCAGCGCCAGGGCGAGGTGGGTGACGACCTCGGCGAGGAGGCAGACCTTCATGAGGGTCGCGAGCGAGAACCGCCGCGAGAGCCGGTCGAAGTTCGTCGTCGCCAGCACACCGCCCACGGCGCTCGCGGTCGTGAGCAGGCCGAAGCCGATGGCGCCCATGTGCAGGTGGTCGAGCGAATAGAGCACGAGGATCGACCACGCCGCACCCCACGTGATGTTGAAGGTGAGGATGACGAGCGCCAGGGTGCGCATCGCCGCGTTGTGTCGGACCCAGCGGAGGCCATCGACGATGTCGGCCCGGATGTGGGTGTCGACGGTCCCGCGCACTCCACCTCGGGGGAGCTCCATGCGGCTGACGAGCCCGATGGCCAGCACGACGAGCAGGACCTGGGTGACGAACGGCCAGACCATTCCCGCGGCAAAGAGGAAGGCACCCACCGGCGGACCGACGAGCTGGTTCGCGGTGAGGAACCCCGCCTGCAGCCGCACCTGGCCGGTCCGCAGGTCGTCGCGCTCGCACGACCATCGGCAGGAGCGTCCCCGTCGTCGAGTCGGCGAAGACCTCGCACACCCCGTAGACGAACATCGTCGCCAGGACGATGCCGATCGAGATGTGGTCCGTGGCGATGAAGGTGCACAGGGCGATGACGACGAGCACCCGCAGGCAGTTCGCCGTGATGATGATGCGTTTGCGATCGAGCCGGTCGGCGACCGCCCCGGCCCACAGGCCGAGCAGCAGCCAGGGCAGGCGCTGGAGCAGCGCGGCCATGGCCACGAGAGTCGGGTTGCGGGTCTGCGACGCCACGAGCAGGGGCCCGGCCGCCAGGGCGATGCCGTCCCCGATGTTGCTCGACCACGACGCCGACATGAGCCACCGGAACGGCGTCCCCAGACGCGACGGTGCGAGTGCTTCCCCCAGACGTGACACGAGAGGTGACGCTACGCGGGAGGCGAGCGGGCGGCATACCCCATTTCCTGCGCGACAGCGGATTTCTCGGCAGGGCCGTTCACGCGTAGGATTGCCGGCGGTCTTCGTGTGCCCGCATGCGTGCGTGCCCTCGGTGACCTAATTCGCGCGTCTCATCGCCGCTGACTGGACCACCACGAAGCGGGGCGCAACCACGGCAGTCCATGTGCCTGCTCCACAGGAGCACACGGCATACGGCGGGGTTTGCGTCGAGACGCCAGGCAGGCAGTGCACGACCTGTGCGCAGCCGACGTAACTGAAACACCAGCACAAGGAGAACACCGGCATGGCCGTTGTCACCATGCGCCAGCTCCTCGAGAGCGGCGTCCACTTCGGGCACCAGACCCGTCGTTGGAACCCGAAGATGAAGCGCTTCATCATGACCGAGCGCAACGGGATCTACATCATCGACCTGCAGCAGTCGGTGACCTACATCAACAACGCGTACGAGTTCGTTCGCGAGACCGTTGCCCACGGCGGAAGCATCCTCTTCGTCGGTACCAAGAAGCAGGCCCAGGAGCCCATCGCCGAGCAGGCGACGCGCGTCGGCATGCCGTACGTGAACCACCGTTGGCTCGGTGGCATGCTCACCAACTTCCAGACGATCTCCAAGCGTCTGACCCGCCTCGTCGAGCTCGACGAGATCGACTTCGACGACGTTGCCGGCTCCGGCCGCACCAAGAAGGAGCTCCTGCTCCTCAAGCGTGAGCGCGACAAGCTCGACAAGACCCTCGGTGGCATCCGTGGCATGGCCAAGGTCCCGTCCGCCGTGTGGATCGTCGACACCAAGAAGGAGCACCTCGCCGTTGACGAGGCTCGCAAGCTCGGGCTCCCCGTCATCGCGATCCTCGACACCAACTGCGACCCCGACGAGGTCGACTACAAGATCCCCGGCAACGACGACGCGATCCGCTCCGTCACCCTGCTGACGCGAGTCATCGCCGACGCCGTGGCCGAGGGCCTCATCTCGCGTTCGGGTGGCAACAACGCCGCTGCTGACGCCGAGGGTGCAGCCGACGAGCCCCTGCCCGAGTGGGAGCGCGAGCTCCTCGGTGGCGACGCTGACGCTGCTGCCGAGACCGCCGAGGCCGTTGCCCCGGAGGCCGGCGCCACTGCTGCAGCCGACGCTGTCGAGGCCGCTCCGGCCGAGGCCGAGGTTGCCGCTGAGGCTCCCGTCGAGGCTGCCCCGGTCGAGGCCGAGGTTGCTGTCGAGGCTCCCGTCGAGGCTGAGGCCGCTGTCGAGGCTCCCGTCGAGGCTGAGGCCGCTCCGGCCGAGAAGGCCTGACCCACCCCCTGTTCCACCTCTTCTCTGTCCGACTTTCAACGCAAAGGAAGCGCACACACACATGGCGAACTACACCGCCGCTGACATCAAGGCGCTCCGTGCCTCCACGGGTGCCGGCATGCTCGACGTCAAGAAGGCTCTCGATGAGGCCGACGGCGACCAGGCCAAGGCCACCGAGATCCTGCGGGTCAAGGGCCAGAAGGGCGTGACCAAGCGCGAGGGTCGTTCCACCTCCAACGGTCTCGTCATCGCCAAGGCCGAGGGTGGCGTCGGCACGCTCGTCGAGGTCCTCTGCGAGACCGACTTCGTCGCCAAGGGTGAGAACTTCATCGCCCTCGCCGACCAGGTCTTCACGCAGGCCGTCGACACCAAGTCGGCTTCGGCCGACGAGCTCCTCGCGAGCACCCTGCCCGACGGCCATGTCGGTCAAGGATCTCCTCGACGGCGCCAACGCGACGATCGGCGAGAAGATCGAGGTCAAGCGCGTTGCCCGCATCGAGGCTCCGGTTGTGGCGGCCTACCTCCACAAGACGAGCCCCGACCTGCCCGCGCAGATCGGCGTCCTCGTGGCGACCGATGGTGGCGACGAGCAGGTTGCTCGTGACGTCGCGATGCACGTCGCAGCGTTCAGCCCCACCGTCCTCACGCGTGACGAGGTCGACCCCGAGACGGTCGAGAACGAGCGTCGCGTCGCCGAGGCCACGGCCAAGGAGGAGGGCAAGCCCGAGGCTGCTCTCACCAAGATCGTCGAGGGTCGCGTCAACGGTTACTTCAAGGAGAACGTCCTGCTCGAGCAGCCGTTCGCCAAGGAGCCCAAGAAGACCGTTGCCAAGGTCCTCGAGGAGGCCGGCGCCAAGGCGACGTCCTTCGCTCGCTTCCGCGTCGGTGGCTGACCTTTCGGTCTGAACCACACGCATTGCGTATGCCGTCCGCTCACTGAGCGGGCGGCATACGTGCGTCTGGGGCACTTTTCGGGTCCGGGGCACTTCCGGCGCCGCGGGCCCGGGGCATCGAGATCGGGAGACACGCGCGGGGTCGAGCCTCGGTCTCTGCGTGTCGCCCGATCTCGACGCCCGGGCGAAGGCAGAGCCCCGCAGTCAGGCCCTGGCGTCGCGGGTGCGGGTGAGCCAGGGGTGGAAGAGCTTGGTCATCCTGGGGAGCAGCAGGTAGGTCATCCACGGCGTCGCGATCAGGGTGGTGAGCAGGACCCGCAGGACGATGGGCCAGCCGGGGGTCAGCGGCGCGAGCAGATAGCTCAGGGCCACGCTGGTGGGGAAGAAGGCCATCCAGATGACGGTCATCTGCTTCCAGCGGGGTGGAACGCGCCGGCAGGAGGAGTCAGGTCGTCGACGTCCCGTTCCTCGGGCTCGTCGAACCAGCCCTCGATGCCGGTGCGGTGCTCGATCCGGGTGTCCTGCACGAGGTTGGCGCCGGCAAACAGCCAACGTGTGCGCTCGCTGGACTCCTCCCAGACCTTGAGCGAGTCACGACTGTCGAAGCGATAGAGCATGTGCCAGTCGTGCGAGCCCGGGGAGGGACGGACCCACCCCGACCCCAGGAATCCCGGGAAGTGGTTGGCCATCTGCGTGCCGGCATCGGCCCACGCTCGCATGAGCAATTCGTCCTCGGGGCTCACCCGCCGCGTGATGGCCACGGTGACGGGACCGGAGGTGCTTGGGGCCGAGGCAGTCTTGTCATTCACGGGTCCGCTCACGGGTCACAGTGTGCCAACCCCGGAGGCGGCCGACGGCGTCGCGGTGTGCGAGGATTCGGGGCACCGCCAGAAGACACTGCCGAGGAGGCACGGTGACCACTGACGTCCAGACCCAACTCGCTCCCACCACCACCGGTGAGCGCGCTCGACGGGTGCTTCTCAAGCTCAGCGGAGAGGTGTTCGGCGGCGGCAGCATCGGCGTCGACCCCGAGGTCGTGCGCGGCATCGCCAAGCAGATCGCCGCAGCCATCAACAGCGGCACGCAGGTCGCCATCGTCGTCGGTGGTGGCAACTTCTTCCGAGGAGCCGAGCTCCAGCAGAAGGGCATGGATCGCTCGCGCGCCGACTACATCGGCATGCTCGGCACCGTGATGAACTGCCTCGCGCTGCAGGACTTCCTCGAGAAGGAAGGCATCGACACCCGCGTGCAGACCGCCATCACGATGGGCCAGGTCGCCGAGCCCTACATCCCGCGTCGCGCGATCCGTCACCTCGAGAAGGGGCGTGCGGTGATCTTCGGGGCAGGAGCCGGTATGCCGTACTTCTCCACCGACACCGTGAGCGCCCAGCGCGCCCTCGAGTGCCACTGCGACATGGTGCTCATGTCCAAGAGCGGTGTGGACGGGGTCTACGACTCGGACCCGCGCACCAACCCGGACGCCCGCAAGCTCGAGACCCTGACCTACCGGGAGGCGCTGCAGAAGGGCCTCAAGGTCGTCGACGCTGCCGCGTTCAGCCTCTGCATGGAGAACGACCTGCCGATGATGGTCTTCGGCATGGAGGGCGAGGGCAACATCACCCGCGCCATCCTGGGCGAGCGCATCGGAACCCTCGTCACTGCCTGAGCCCGAGCTGACGAGTCGCTCACGCGCTCATCGGTTTGTTTGACAGACTGGACCCTGCCGCCTGACTTCAGCGGACGGCATACCGAAGGAGATTTGACCGCATGATCGACGACACCCTGCTCGAGGCCGAGGAAAAGATGGACAAGGCCGTCGAGGTGGCCAAGGACAACTTTGCCGCCATCCGCACCGGTCGGGCCCACCCCAGCATGTTCAACAAGGTGATCGTCGACTACTACGGTGCGCCGACCCCGCTGCAGCAGCTCGCGTCGTTCCAGACGCCCGAAGCGCGCACGATCCTCATCTCCCCGTTCGACAAGGGTTCGATGGCGGGCATCGAGAAGGCCCTGCGCGACGCCGACCTGGGGGTGAACCCGTCCAACGACGGCAACATCATCCGCTGCATCCTTCCTCAGCTCACCGAGGAGCGTCGCAAGGAGTACATCAAGATGGCGCGCGGTCAGGCCGAGGACGCCAAGGTCGCGATCCGCAACGTTCGGCGCACCGCCAAGGAGTCCATCGAGAAGCTCGTCAAGGACGGCGAGGTCGGCGAGGACGAGGGCTCGCGCGCCGAGAAGGACCTCGAGTCCACGACGAAGAAGTACGTCGACACGATCGACGAGGTGCTCAAGGGCAAGGAGACCGAGCTGCTCGAGGTCTGACCTCGAGCGGACGGCTCAACGATGAGCGAGACTCCTACGACGGACGGCCCGGTGGCGCCAGAGGCTCGGCAGCCCACTCGGTCGGCCTCGAAGGACCCCAAGACGCAAAAGACGCCGAAGGCCGGACGCAACCTGCCCGCCGCCATCGGCGTCGGCGTCGGGATGGCTGCGGTGGTGCTCGCGTCGCTGCTCATCCGGCGCGAAGCCTTCCTCGTGATCCTCGTCGCCGCCATGGCGATCGGTGCGTGGGAGATGCGCCGTGCCGTGCGCCAGGCCGGCATCGAGGTGCCCTTGGTGCCGGTCGTCATCGGTGCTGCGTCGATGGTGCTTTCGGCCTACTTCAACGACGCCGAGTCGCTCTTCCTCACCTTCGGACTGACCTGTGCCGGGATCCTCGTCTGGCGCGTCGCCGACGGGCTCGATGGGGCCATCCGCGACATCGCGGGCGCCCTCTTCGTCACGCTCTATCCGTGCTTCCTCGGCGGGTTCGCCGCGCTGCTCCTCTCTGCCGATGACGGCCACCTGCGCATCATCTACTTCGTCCTCGTCGTGGCGTTCTCCGACATCGGCGGCTACGCGTTCGGGGTCTTCCTCGGCAAGCACCCCATGGCTCCGTCGCTCTCGCCCAAGAAGTCCTGGGAGGGCTTTGCGGGTTCGGTGTTCTCCTGCGCAGTGGTCGGCGCGCTCGGGCTGACCTTCATGCTCGACGGGCCCTGGTGGAAGGGCGCCGTCATCGGTGGCGTCGTCGCAGCCACGGCCACGATCGGTGACCTCATCGAGTCGAGCATCAAGCGCGACCTCGGCGTCAAGGACATGGGCACCCTGCTCCCGGGCCACGGCGGCCTCATGGACCGCCTCGACTCCCTCGTGGTCTGTGTCCCCGTCGTCTGGGCCCTGCTCCTCTGGGCTACTCCCTGACCGTGGTGTCGGCGGGCGGCATCTCCTGGCTGCCGAATCTGGCGACGTAGTGCCACACCCGTTTGAGGGACTGCTCGTCGTAGCGGCCAGTGCGTGACGCGTCGCCGATGATCGCTGGGTCGAGCCAGCCATCACGAGCGATTTCTTCGCCGAGCGACACGAACTCGGGGCCCCGGTAGTCCGGATGGCGCCGCATCTCGTCGAGGGACAGCCGGAAGCCGCCGTGCCACTCGACCGGGCATCCCAGCCGGTTGGCCGACGCCTCGATGGAGGTGCCCCGATAACAGGGGTCGAGCACGAGCGCCTCCACGTCACGGTCGATGACGAGTTCGCCGTGCACGTGAGCCTCGACGTAGTCGTCGAGCACTTCGTCCCGGCCACGGTCGTCCGCCTCGGCCATGGCCACCAGGGTCGACACCCGCGCCGCGATCCCGAAGTGCTCCGGTTCCTCGTAGCTGTCGGGGTAGCAGAACGTCGTGCGGCTCAGGGTGTCCGCGGAGAGGCGGAAATGAGCCGAACCGAAGCGCGGGGAGCCACCGATCGCGCGACCACGGAAGTTGAGCGAGCCGTACTTGGGCCGGTGGGCCGCATCGGCGTCGTCGTAGGCGCCGGCGAAGATGCGGCTCTCCCACAGCCAACGGCTCCCACCTGCGTATGCCGTGAGCCCACCGTTGCTCGTGCCGGTCTCGAACTGCGACCGGTAGCGGCGGTCCGATGCCATGAGGTCGAGGATCGGAGCGCCCGTGGGCCCACCCACGAGCCGGTCGGGGTGGAAGTTCAGGGTGACTCGAAGGGACGGGTCGACCGGCCCACCCGTCGCGAGGGACGTGACGTGCTCGAGGGCGCGCTCCTTCGGCAGCACTACTGCACCGTCCCGAGGATGCGCTCCAGATCCGGGCCAGGCGTGATAGAGGCACCTTCCTCTGTGAACTGGGTCAGCTGGGTCACCACGCCGTCGCGCCAGTGTCGTGGTGCGGCGTCATGGCGCCACCATTTCCAGTACCCATGCTCGCGAGCCACATCAGCATGAGAGCGCCCAGTGCGGACGCGGCTGGCTGCGCCGCGGCGAAGTTGAGCTGGTTGCGATACGGGATCGAGAAGATGATCCCCTCGGACAGGTCGGCGTCGGGCTGCCATTTCGCAACCGCTTCCGGCAGGAACAGCGCCATCGAGGCCGTGAACACCGAGTCGCCGAAGACGCAGGTGAAGCTGTGGCCCTCATGTTCTAGCTGCTCGATCTCGAACTCCTCCGAGTCGAGCAGGCCCCGCGTGTTGCGCCAGCCCTGGTCGAGCAAGGTGGCCAAGGGCGCGACCTCGACCAGCTTGTCCTCGGCCGGGGTGTGAACCATCGTCGGAGTGTCCAGGACGAGAAGGCGCACCACGTCCGGAGCGAACTCGGTGGCGTAGCGAACCAGCCAGCGCCGAGTTGCTGCAGTTGGAAGCGTCGACGAGTCGCGCGTGGATGCTCTCGAGAGTGGCCTCGAGCCCGAGGTCGAGCGGGACTTCTCCTCTTGGCAGCGAACAGTGTGCCGAAGTGGGTGCTGATCGTCTCGCCCCAGGAGGCGCGCCGTCCTCGCTGTTGTGGCAGTTGGCCGCCACGTTCCAGAGTCCCCAGACCCGCCCGTCATCGGTGCGGACACAGTCCGGGTCGACCTCGACCTCGAATCCCATCTCCGCCAACCGGGTGCGCACGCAGATCCGGAAGTCATCCGCCTCGCTCCGGCTGAACATCGTCAGCGACTCTTCCATCTCTCCCGGCTGCGCCTCTCGCTCTTTCCCCTTGCGCCTGCCAAAGATTCCCATGATCCCACTCCCAGATCGACGGTCCGGTCACGCTAACCGGATGCGAGGTCATTGTCCCAACAGTGGGACACTTGATCCTGATGACTTCTCTCCCTGAACCCACCGTCGGCCCTCCGGTGCCCGGGCAGCTGACCTTCAACGCGCCCCGCCGCGGCAAGCCGCCGCGCCACCTCGCCGACCTCTCCCCGGCTGAGCGCAAGGCTGCCGTCGAGGAGCTGGGCCACAAGGGTTTCCGGGCCAAGCAGTTGTCCACGCACTACTTCGAGCGGCTCGTCGAGTCGCCCGAGGAGATGACCGACCTCCCCAAGGCCGTGCGCGACCAGCTCGTCGCCGACCTCCTGCCGACCCTGCTCACGCCGGTGCGGACCCTTGAGGCCGACCGCGGCGCGACGCTCAAGTCGGTGTGGCGCCTCCACGACGGTGCGCTCGTCGAGTCGGTGCTCATGCGCTACCCCAAGCGCGTCACGATCTGCATCTCCAGCCAGGCGGGCTGCGGCATGAACTGCCCGTTCTGCGCCACCGGTCAGGCCGGGCTCACCCGCAACATGTCGGCCGCCGAGATCGTCGAGCAGGTCGTCGACGCCAACCGCAAGCTCCGTCACGGCGCCCTCCCGGCGATCGGCGCGACCCACCCGGCCGAGGCCGGTCTGGGCGACGAAGCCGAGGACGAGGACACCGCCACGAAGCTCGGCCCCGAGCGCGTGAGCAACGTCGTCTTCATGGGCATGGGCGAGGCGCTGGCCAACTACAAGGCGGCGATCGGCGCGATCCGCCGCCTCACCGACCCGACGCCCGATGGCCTGGGCATGTCGGCTCGCGGCATCACGATGTCGACCGTCGGTCTCGTGCCGGCCATCGACAAGCTCGCTGCCGAGGGCATCCCGGTGACTCTCGCGCTGTCCCTCCACGCCCCCGACGACGAGCTGCGCGACGAACTCGTCCCGATCAACACCCGGTGGAAGGTCGACGAAGCCATCGACGCGGCCTACCGCTATTTCGAAGCGACGGGACGTCGGGTGAGCATCGAGTACGCCCTCATCAAGGACATCAACGACCAGGCCTGGCGCGCCGACCTCCTCGGCAAGAAGCTCGACGGCGCGCGGCAAGGGCTGGGTGCACGTCAACCCGATCCCGCTCAACCCGACACCAGGTTCGAAGTGGACCGCGTCGCGTCGTGGGGTCGAGCAGCAGTTCGTCGAGCGCCTGCGCGCCTACGGCATCCCGACGACGGTCCGCGACACCCGCGGCTCCGACATCGACGGCGCCTGCGGTCAGCTCGCTGCCGCGACTCCCTGACGCTCGCCACGTTCGCACGGCGGCGAGTATGCCGCCCGCTCGCCTTCGCTTCCGGCAAAGCGCCGCGCCTAGTGCCTGTCGTCTGGTGAGGCGCTAACCAGTTCACCTTTGTCGGCTCGGCCAAACTGGCTCTCCGAAGTCAACCGCTCCGCACGACCTTCGTGTCTGACCGCCACCTGCGGTCGCAGGTGAAGGTCCCCATAAGCGCTCCGACAAGGAGAGGCGACCGGGCCTTGAGCGGAGTCCTCCGAGCTGCACGGGGACCTAGGGGCCTTGCATCGGGCTCCGCGACCGGCGAAGGTCACGCCATTCGAGGAGGTCGTGAGTCGCGTACCCGGCTGCGTCTCCGTCGCTCTTCAGCAGATCAGATTTCGGATCCTGCGCTCGTGACACTTGGATCTTTCGATGGTCGCTCACACGCGGCTGTTGATCTGGTTCGAGTCTTGTTATTCGAGTTGCTGTACAGATATCTTTCCCTTCCGCATGCACGAGTTTGTGTCTGTGTCGTCCGCGGAGGGCGATGGCCAAGGCCGCCTGTGTGGCCGAACTCGTGACGACCGACCTTGCGCCACCAGTAGTCGTCCGCAGGCAGCGTGCGCTCGTTGAACGACACGGTCCACGGTCGCATCGCAGTATATTTTTCGTGCGCTGTTTTCACTTCGCGTATCCCCTCCAGGTATCGTCGTAGAAGTTGTCGGCGACATAGATGTCACCAGAGCCTAAGGCGGTGTTGATGTCGCTTCGGTTGAGTTGGGCCATGCCCTGGTTCCGGGCAACGACGCCGCGTGGCGTCAATCTGGGTGACGTGACGTTCTCGTCTGTGTTGTCGCGCGGAAGCAAGTCTCCGTGGTCCGTCGGCAGCGAGGCGAGTGCGCCCAGTAGGTCTATCGCGGTGCTTTTTGTCTCTGGCAGGCTCCTCTTGGTGGGCAGCATGTCGCTATTGAGGATCTCCTATGTGTTGGGCCGCTCGTTCCCCTTGCCGTACGCGGTCACCAGCCTGCGTGTCGGCCTTCTCAGCCCCTCGCTGTCTTGCCTCTCGAGCTCTCGGTGAGACTGTTCTTGGGCCCAGATCGCGAGCCATCGCGCCACTGGAGTCGCTGTGGTTCGCCCTTTCTTACCCACGAGATGAATGCTCCCGGTTGCGATGCACTGTACCGCTAGTAGAATTTCGCCGATTGCCGCAGCGCTGTCCACGGGCTACCCTGGATGGATATCTCCTCGCCCCTAGCTCTCTCCTCTTCTCGAATGTTTACCTGCTTCCCCGTCCACCCCGTCGACTAGTAGACCACCCTCTCGACGTTCGCCGTCACCTCTCGGTTCCGAAGTCGTCGCCCGGTGAGACTTCATCGCCCTGACGAGTCGAAAGGAGGCCAGCTCTGCCCGGTGGCACGCGGCGGTGAGTGTGTCCATCGTGTTGTTTTGGGGGCGTCTTCTTCTATCGCTCGGACATCTTCTTGCGTAGCTTCGTCGTTCCGATATTCCTATCACCTATCTTCCTTTTTTTTTTCTAGCATTGCTATTATCACTCTCATCTTTTTCTTTTTTTTTTTCTTTTCTCTTTCTTACCCTTCACATTTTTTATCTTTATTTTTTTTTTTTTTTATTTTCTCGCAATTCTCTTCTCGTCACGACCTCCCCCCTCTCACTCGGGCTCTCTCGGATGGTTCGCCCTCGTCGCGCGATGGTGTGACGTTGGCGCACGGATTGCGGTTCCCTCGGTCATTGGGCCGGGAGAGGCTACCCTGAGGTAATGCGCCTGCGAACTGCTGCGGTCGGCATCGTCGCCGCCCTGACCCTCTCTGCTTGTGGCAGCGCGCTGCCCGACAACCTTCGCGGTGAGGACTCGCACAGCACCACCCACGCGGCGTCCCCGGCAGCGGCGAAGGCCAAGAGCAAGCCCGAACCGGCCGATGTCGCGTTGCGTCCCGGCGAGACGTTCGAAGAGCTGTCCATGGCGGCGAAGTACACCCCCAAGGCGCCGTTCGGCACGGGCACCGACGACTACCGCTGCTTCCTCGTGGATCCGAAGTTCGCGCAGGACATGATCGTCAGCGGCGTCAAGATCCAGCCCGACAACCCGGCGGCCGTCCACCACGTCATCCTCTACAAGGTCGACCCGGCCAACGTCGCCGCGGCCGAGGCCAGGGACGCGAAGGACGCCGAGCAGGGTTGGACCTGCTTCGGTGGCTCGGGCGTCGACAACGGCCCGGGCGCACAGCTCAACAACGCCGAGTGGGTCGGCGCCTGGGCGCCCGGTGGCGGCGAGCGGGTCATGGCCGAGGACATCGGCATCCCGCTGGCCAAGGGCTCGCGCATCATCATCCAGATGCACTACAACCTCCTCGCCGGGGGCGGCGCCGACCAGAGCAAGGCTCGGTTGCGCCTCACGCCGGCCAGCGCCGGCAAGAAGACCCCGCTCGAGACGATGCTGCTCCCGGCCCCGGTCGAGCTCCCGTGCCGCGAGGGCACTCCCGGTGAGCTGTGCGCCCGCACGCCCGCCGTTGCCGACATCCGCAAGCGCTTCGGCGAAGAGGTCGCGACCGCCGACCTCCTGCACCTCCTCTGCGGTGAGCTCAAGCCCGGGCCGACGCAGTCGTGCACCCGCCCCGTCACGCAGCCCGGACTCATCCGCGCCGTCTCTGGTCACATGCACCTGCTCGGCAGGTCGATCACCGTCGACGTCAACAAGGGCACACCGAAGGCCCAGCGAGTCCTCGACATCCCCGTCTGGAACTTCGACGACCAGGGCGCGATCCCGCTCAAGAAGGCCGTCGCGGTCAAGAAGGGCGACACCTTCACCGTGACGTGCACCCACGACCAGGCACTGCGCGACGTCCTCCCGGCCTACAAGGGGACCAAGGAGCGCTACGTCGCCTGGGGCGAGGGCACGACCGACGAGATGTGCCTCGGCATCGTCCTGTTCACGCGCGCGAGCTGAGCACCAGTTCGGCGGCTTCGTCGATGGTGTCGACGAGGTGCACGACCTGACCCATGCCGCGCTCGCGCCCGAGCGCCTCGATGGCGTTCCACACGGGCACTTCGCGTGACCAGTGGTCGATGCCGACGAGGACCAGCGGCGCGAGAGTGCGCTCGGCCTCGGCGTAGTACAGCGGCGTGATCGCCTGGAAGATCTCCTGCACGGTGCCCGCCGCACCGTGGAGGACGACGAGACCAGCGGTCGACCGGGCGAGCAGTCCGTCCTCACGGATAGCGTTGCTGAAGTACTTCGCGATGCCGTTGCAGAACACGTTGGGCGGCTCGTGCCCGTAGAACCACGTCGGGATGCCGATCGAGCGAACTGCCCTGTCCGGCACCGGGATTCGCACGATGTCGTCGTGGACGTCCAGTGCCAGCCCGGCCCAGTCGGCGATCGACGGACGGAACGAGGGTATGCCGGCCAGTCGCCCGAGTGCCTCGCTCACCGCCGCGCCCGACGGGCACAGCGCGCCGAGGTTGGCCGCCTCCATGGCACCGGGCCCACCGCCGGTGGCGACGACGAGACCCGCGGAGGCGAGCTGGTGTCCAAGACGTGCGGCACCGGCATACGCCTCGCTGTCGCGCGTCAGCGCGTGTCCGCCCATGACGCCGACGACGGGTGCGTCGCCGACGAACTCGGTCAGTGCGTCGCTGATGGAGTCGTCGTGGATGGCGCGCAGGAGGGTGACGAAGACGTCGCGATGGAGGTCGGCCTCGCGCGACCATGCGTAGGCACGCGCATCCGGGGTCTGCTCGTAGCCGTATTTCCTGAGCCCGGCGTAGAGCTCGTGCGGCTGGTAGAGGCTCGCGCGGTAGGGATTCACGGGAGCATGCGGGTCGGTGGGGAAGACGAGGGCACCGTGCAGGCGAAGGTGCTCGTCGAGTTCGGGGGAGAGGCGGCCGCCGAGGACGACGAGTCCGTCGAGGTCGGTGCGGGCGAGGAGGCGGTCCTCGTGGCGGGTGAGGTCGAGGTCCTGCAGGCGCAGACCCGAGAGCGGGGCGCCGTTGCGGAGGGCCGCGTCGAGGTCGCGCAGGGACTCGATCTCGTTCATGGTTCCCATCCTGCCCCGTGACGTCACCACAAAGGACGCCTGACGTTTGCGCTGAGTTCGCCTGATGGCGACCCGGGCTCTCGGCAAGGGCGGTGGAGTGTGCGCCATGCACTCACGAAACCCCTTCACCCGTCGATCCACCGTCGCGCTCGCAGTGGTCGGCGCCGTCGCACTCACCGGCACCACGGCATACGCCGCTGGTTCGCTGTCCTCCCACGGAGGCGCGGCGCGTCTCGATGGTGACCAGACCAAGAGCGTCCGCAACGCCATCGAGGGCGGCACGTCCGACAACGTCATCCTCCTCATCGGCGATGGCATGGGCGACTCCGAGATCACGTCGGCGCGCTACTACCAGTACGGCGCGGCCGGTCGCCTCCCCGGCATCGACGCCCTCCCGCTCACCGGTCAGTACACGACCTACTCGCTGACCAAGGACGGGAAGCCGGACTACGTGCCGGACTCCGCTGCCACGGGTAGCGCGCGACCGGCACCAAGACCTACGACAACGCCGTGTCCGTCGACATCAAGGGCAAGGCGCAGGCGACCCTGCTCGAGCTGGCCAAGGCGCGTGGCCTCAAGACCGGCAACGTGACGACCTCCGAGCTGCAGGACGCCACCCCCGCCGTCGCAGGTCTCGCACATCTCGGCTCGCTCCTGCTACGGCCCTGTTCGCCGACGAGCGCCAAGTGCCGTCGGCCAGGCCGCGCTCGAGGAACGGCGGCCTCGGGTCCATCACCGAGCAGCTCCTCAAGACCCGCCCCGACGTCCCCCTCGCGGTGGGCGGCGACGTTCGCCGAAACGGCAAAGGCCGGCGAGTATGCCGGTCTCACCCTTGCGCAGCAGGCCGCAGGTTCGCGAGGTTCCAGACCGTGACCGACAAGGCCGGCCTCGCTGGTGTCACCAGCGCCGACCAGAAGAAGCCGGTCCTCGGACTCTTCGGCAGGGCAACGCTCGCCCGTGCGTTGGTCGGTCCGGCACGCCACGCCGACCGGTGGCCAAGCAGGATCAGCCCGTCTCGTGACACCGGCCGGGCAACCTCCCCCTGCTCGGGATCGTGTCCAGACGCCACGCGCCCGGGCGAGCAGGGCTATGCGTGCACGAACGCCCGACCGTCCCGCGACCCAGCCCTCGCTCGCCGACATGACGAGCAAGGCGATCTCGCTTCTCGACAGCAAGCAGAGCAAGGGCTTCTTCCTCCAGGTGGAGGGCGCCAGCATCGACAAGCAGGACCACGCCGCCAACGCCTGTGGCCAGATCGGTGAGGCGATCGACCTCGACGAGGCCGTGCAGGCCGCGCTGAAGTTCGCCAAGAAGGACGGCCACACCACGGTCATCGTCACCGCCGACCACGCGCACACGAGCCAGATCGTCGAAGCCGGTTCGGTGACCCCGGGCCTGACGGCCAACCTGCTCACGACCGAGGGCAGCCCGCTGACCCTCAACTACGCGACCGCCGCCGCGGGTGGCTCGCAGCAGCACACCGGCACGCAGCTGCGCGTTGCCGGCTACGGTCCGCAGGCGGCCAACGTCGTCGGCCTCACCGACCAGACGGACCTCTTCTTCACGATCTCGCGGGCGCTCAAGCTCGACCGACGCTGAACCTGAAGGTGTGACCGACAGCCCGGCCGCAACCTGCGGTCGGGCTGTCTGCGTTGCGTGCCCGGTGGATAGGGTCGGGGTATGCCCGCAGTGACCCAGAAGTCCGTGCTCTCCTCCGTCCCGACCCAGCTGTTCATCGCGGGGGAGTGGCGTGACTCGCTCAGTGCCACGACGTTCCCCGTGCAGGACCCGGCGACGGGCTCCGTGCTGGTCGAGGTTGCCAACGGGACGGTGGCCGACGGGGCCGCTGCCCTCGACGCAGCCGTTGCGGCACAGGCGGATTGGGCTGCGACGGCTCCTCGGGTGCGCGGCGAGATCCTGCGTCGCGCCTTTGACCTGTTGACTGCGCGCGCCGACGAGTTCGCGATGCTCATGACGCTCGAGATGGGCAAGCCGCTCGCCGAGGCCCGCGGTGAGGTCGCCTATGGCGCCGAGTTCTTCCGGTGGTTCAGCGAGGAGGCCGTGCGGATCCACGGCCGGTATGCCGTCAATCCCGCCGGGGGCTCACGTCTCCTGACGCTCCAGCGGCCGGTGGGGCCGACCTTCATGATCACGCCGTGGAACTTCCCGCTGGCGATGGGCACGCGCAAGATCGGGCCGGCCATCGCGGCCGGCTGCACGATGGTCGTCAAGCCGGCCCACGAGACGCCGCTGTCGATGCTCGCGCTGGCCGCGCTGCTCGAGGAGGCGGGGCTGCCGGCGGGCGTGCTCAACGTCGTGACGACGTCGGACACCGCGGTGGTGTCGGAACCGATCATCCGCGACCCTCGCCTGCGCAAGCTGACCTTCACCGGGTCCACGGCCGTCGGACGGCGCCTCGTCGAACAGTCGGCGGAGCAGCTGCTGCGCGTGTCGATGGAGCTGGGCGGGAACGCGCCCTTCCTCGTGTTCGAGGACGCGGATGTCGATGCCGCAGTGGATGGGGCGATGCTCGCCAAGATGCGCAACATCGGCGAGGCCTGCACGTCGGCCAACCGGTTCCTCGTGCACGAATCCGTGGCCGAGGAGTTCTCGGCAGCCCTGGCTCGTCGGATGGGTGGCCTCACCGTCGGCAAGGGCACGAAGTCCGGTGTCGACGTCGGCCCGCTCATCACCGACAAGGCGCGGGAGGGTGTCCACGAGCTCGTGCGCGACGCCGTCGACCGTGGCGCCACCGTGCTGACGGGCGGCGAGAAGATCGCGGGCCGCGGACACTTCTATGCACCGACCGTGCTGACCGGAGTGCCCGCCGGGGCACGGGTCCTCACCGAGGAGATCTTCGGGCCGGTCGCGCCGATCACGACCTTCGCCGACGAGGCCGAGGCGATCCGGGCGGCGAACTCCACGGAGTACGGCCTCGTGGCCTACGCCTACACGCGCGACCACGGCCGGGTGATCCGCATCAGCGAGGCGCTGGAGTTCGGGATGGTCGGCATCAACACCGGCATCGTCTCCAACGCCGCCGCCCCGTTCGGTGGAGTGAAGCACTCGGGCTTCGGCCGCGAGGGCGGCTTCGAGGGCATCCACGAGTACCTCGAAACCACCTACGTCTCCCTCAACCCCTAACGGGCAAGAGGTCTGTTCAGGCGTCGATGCGGAGGGCCTCGACGGGGGCCACGGCGACGGCTCGGCGGGCAGGTCCTTGGGACGCCACGAGGACGAGCACAGCGCCCGCGGCGGCGATGACGAGAAGGACGGCGAGCGGCATACCCCACACGAAGCCCTCGGTCGGTGCTCCGATGAGGGCCTGAGCACCTGCCGACCCGTAGACGAGGCCCAACACGATCCCGAAGAGCACGGCCGATGCTGACAGCGCGACGGACTCCTTCGTGATCATCGTGCGCACCTGTCGACGGGTGAAGCCGAGCGAGCGGAGCAGCCCGATCTCGCGGTGACGTTGGATGACCGTGAGCGACATGGTGCTGACGAATCCGACGGCCGCGATGATCGCCGAGATGACGATGATGCAGATGAGGATTGTCGACGTCACGGCAAGAGCTTGATCGGCCTCCGCGGCCTGGCCCGGGTCCATCTCCCAGGAGGTCACCGACGCCCGGAGGGCCGACATCCCGGACGCGAACGTCGTGACGAGCGTGACGCCGATGACGAGCCCCATCGTGGAGCGCGTCGTGCGCAGCGGGTCGAGCAGCGCGTTGCGTCGGGCGACGACGCTCGCCGGGTCGGTGCCCAGCACCCGGCTGAAGGCGGCGACGACCCGAGGGATGACGAAGCGGGCACCGATGAGCAGGCCCGTGCCGGACCCGGCCGCTCCGAAGAAGGCCAGGACGAATCCGACGCCGGGGTTGGACTCACCGAGCAGCGCACCCAGAGCGAGGACGAGCAGCCCGCCGATGATGCCCAGCCCGGCGAAGACCGCGCGGATGACGGAGGCCTTGCGGGGTGCGGGCGAGTGCGCGGCGGTGCCCGCGAGGGCGGCGGCCGGTGTCACCTGCAGGACGCGGCGTGACCCCAGCCAGCCGGCGGCGGTGGCTGCGACGGTGATGGCGCCCAGAGCAACGAGGAGTTGCGGGTCAATCCAGGGGTATGCCGCTTCGGGCAGGGTGCCGCGTGCCACGAGGACCGCTCGCACCAGGTGGGTCAGGAGAGTTCCGACGATGACTCCGGTGAGTGCCCCGAGCGCCCCGACGGTGGCCGTGCCACGCATGACGGAGGTGCGGAGCTGTCGTCCGCGCGCACCGAGAAGGCGCAGCAGGGCGATGTGCCGCAACCGGCCGGAGATGACCGTGTCGACGGCGTTGACGATGACGACCGCGCCGACGTAGAGGGCGATGAGGATGAAGACACCCGCCACGATGCCGAGCATCAGCGACATGGTGCCACCGGACTCGCTGCTCAGCGTCGTGAGGATCGACGACGTCATGATGAGGATGGCGGCGTACGCCCCGCACAACCCGGCCACGAGACCCACGGTGCCGAGCTCGCGAAGGCTGCCGAGGGTGAGGTTGCGTCTCATGCTGCACCGACCTCGAAACCGATGAGCAGGTCAGAGATCTGCTGCGGGGTGAGGGCACCGTGGTCGCCGACGAGGCGTCCGTCGGCGATGACGAGGATCCGGTCGGCGTAGGACGCGGCAACCGGGTCGTGGCTCACCATCGCGATCGTCTGGCCGTACTCGCGAGCAGCGGTGCGCAACAACGTGAGCACCTCACGCGAGCTGCGTGAGTCGAGGTTGCCCGTCGGCTCGTCGGCAAAGATCACGGAGGGGCGAGAGGCGAGGGCGCGCGCGATGGCCACGCGCTGTTGCTGGCCTCCGGACAGTTCGCTCGGGCGATGGGTGATGCGGTCTGCGAGACCGAGCGTGCCGACGAGATGGTCGATCCAGGCTCGCTGGTCGGCATCGATGCGACGCCCCGCAAGTTCGAACGGCAGGAGGATGTTCTCGTGCGCCGACAGGGTCGGCACGAGGTTGAAGGCCTGGAAGATGAAGCCGACCTCGGTGCGGCGCAACGTGGTCCGGGCGTCGTCCCCGAGGTGTGTGAGGGCTGCGCCGGCGAGCATGACCTCGCCACTGGTGGCGTCGTCGAGGCCGGCGGCCACGTTCATGAAGGTCGACTTCCCCGAGCCGGACGGACCCATGATCGCGGTGAAGCCGCCGCGGTGGATGTCGACCGTGACCTCATCGAGGGCGGCCACCCTGCCGGTGCCCTCGCCATAGATCTTCGAGACCCGGCGAAGTGAGACGACGGGCTGAGCAGTGCTGTGCTGCAACGTTTCTGAGTTCATGCCTGCAACGCTAGGGACGCTGGGACCGCAGCACATCCGGCAACAGGACCAACCGGCATACATCGTGGGGTGTATGCCGCGCAGCGGAACGTAGGCTCGACGCATGAGCCAGACACCGGACACCAACCCGATCGACGCCCTCTCTGACGCGGCTCGCGCTGCGGGCAGCGACGTCGATGCCCAGACGACCCTGTGGCAGGCGATGTTCGAGCTCGAGCAGTGGTACTTCGTGGCCCGCGGGACTCTGCCCGACGTGGCACCGCTCGTGGGCGTGGTCGACGGCGTGCCATCGCTCCTCGCGTTCACCACCGGCGCGCGGGCACGCGAGTTCGCTCTCGCCAGCGGCTTCAGCGAGGAGGAGTCCAGTCAGGTCCTCGGCGTCCCGACGAGCGGCGTGCTCGACCTGTGCGACCAGTTCACGACCCAGGGCGTGGAGCGTCTCGTCATCGACCAGGGTGTGCTGGGCTTCTTTGCACCCTTGGGGCAGCTGCGCCCGATCCACGGGTTCATCAACCGCCCGCGACGGATGCCACGCGCCTAGAGCAGTCCGTGTTCGTAGGCATAGACGACGAGCTGGACCCGGTCGCGCAGGGCGAGTTTGCCCAGGATGCGTGAGACATGGGTCTTCACGGTCGCCTCGGAGAGGAACTCCGCGGCCGCGATCTCGGCGTTGGACAGGCCCTGGGCGGCACGCAGCAGGATCTCGCGTTCGCGCGGGGTGAGTCGGTCGTAGTCGGCGCCGGGCACGGCCGTGGCGCGCTCGCGGAAGCGTTCGAACACCGCGCGGGTCGCACCGGCCGCGACCACCTGCGTCCCGTCGGCAACGGCTCGGATCGCGGCGAGCAGGAACTCGGGCCGGGTCTCCTTGAGGACGAACCCGGACGCGCCCGCCTCGATGGCGTCGGCGGCGAGCTCGTCGAGGTCGAAGGTCGTGAGGACGAGCACCCGTGGGGCGTCTTCGCCGAACTGCGCGACGATCCGGCGAGTGGCCTCGACACCGTCGACACGCGGCATGCGGACGTCCATGAGGACCACGTCGGGTCGGGAGGTCTCGACGAGGGCGACCGCCTCCCCGCCGTCGCCCGCCTCGCCCACGACCTCAAGGTCGTCCTGGCTGCCGACGACCATGGCGATCCCGGCACGGAAAAGGGCCTGGTCGTCGATGAGGGCGACGCGGATCGTCATGCGTGGCTGCCCGGGATGTGTGCGTTGACGATCCACGAGTCGCCGTCGCGTCCGGCCGAGAACGTGCCGCCGGCCACCGTGGTGCGCTCGGCCATGCCGACCAGACCATGCCCACCCGACGGCTGACCGGTCGCCGATCCGTTCACGTGGTTGGTCACGTGGAGACGGTAGCCGTCGGTCCAGTCGATGGCGACGTTGACCGGAGCCGCAAGGTCGCCGTGCTTGAGGGCGTTGGTGAGCGACTCGCCGAGGAGTCGATGCGCGGTGAGAGCGACGAGCGGTGACTCGTCGCGAGTGCCGGTCTCGGTGAGGACGAGGTCCATGCCGGAGGCGCGCATGCGCTCCTCGAGTTCGGCCTGTTGGGCATAGCCGGGGGTGCTCGGCTGGAGGGCCGGGTCACGCAGCTGGGCGACGATGGTGCGCAGGTCGGTGATGGCGGTCCGAGCGGTCTCGCCGATGACCTCGAGGGCGCGCTCGGCGCCAGCAGGGTTGTCCTGCAATGCATATCGCGCACCATCACTCTGCGCCGCGACGACCGCCCAGGAGTGAGCGACGACGTCGTGCATGTCGGCGGCGATGCGTCGGCGCTCCTGTTCGATGTCGTAGAGCTCGGTCACGCGGCGACGCTCGACGGCCTCGAGCTGGGCGTCGATGCGCGCCTGGACGGTCTGGCGGCTCTGCCAGCGCAGGTAGCCCGCGACCCATCCGCCGAACACGAAGACCGCTGCGATCGAGCCGAGACCGATGGCCGTGGCCCACCCACCGATGGTGGTCATGGAGCCGGCGCCGCGGATCGCGCCATAGGTCGCTGCCCCCAGCACCGCGACCCCCGCCGCGGCCAGTCCGAAACGGCGAACGCGAGCGTTCCGGTGAGATCCGAGCGTGAAGAAGCACACGGCATACGCCGCATTGGCAAGGTAGGCGATGTCCGATCCGACGACCTGCGAGACCGCGCCGGCGAAGGCGAAGCCGGACATGACCTGCCACGACACGCGTCGGAACGCCAGCGCGACAGCCAGGAGAACGGTGGCGACGGCCGCGCCCATGCCGAGGCTCACGTGGATCGCCAGCATGACGAGCCCGAAGAGGACGGCGCCGACGATGTCGAGGGTCAGCTGCCGACGCGTCGCGCGCTGATCACCCCACACATCGGTCATCCCACAAGGCTAGGTCGCGCGGAGGGTGCGCGTCGTCCGTCAGGCGACGGACCGGCATACCTCTGAAGGTGTATGAGCCGGCCGACCAGCGCGCGTCTACGCGTAGGCGTTGTAGACCTGCTGGGCGTAGCGCACCCGGGTGGCGTGCTGGCAGTCGCCACAGATCTCGAACTTGGACTCGAACGCCTTGACGGCCGCGTCGATGGTCGTCGCCGCCTTCAGCGTGGACTTCCCGTAGCCCGAGAAGGTGTTCAGCTCGTACGTGATGAACTTCAGCTGGAGGTTCAGCGACCACACCGACTGACCCTGCTGGCCGGCGTACCAGACCGCGTTGTCGTTGGCGTAGCGATCCCACCGGCCATTGACACTCCACTGGGCGATGCCGCGACCGGCGCCGCCGGGCTGTGCGGCCCGCGGGTCGATGCTGCTGCCGGATTCCTGCATGAGGTTGCCGACGATGCCGGCGGACTGCACCTTGGTGTAGCCCGCGCCGACGAAGTAGTTGAACGCCGCCTGCTGGTTGTTGAGCGAGAAGCTGTGCGAGGCGTTGTTGTTCTTCAGGGCGGTGATCAGGTTGGCCCTTGCCCCTGCGGCGATGGTCTGCGAGGTGCCCTGGTAGTCGCTGTTGTAGTAGACGGTGACGGGCTTGGTGCTGCGGTTGTAGACGGACGCGGCGTTGTTCTTGACGCAGACGCCCTGACCAGAGCCGGGGCCGCGGAACTCGTAGCAGGCTGGCTGGGTTGCGCCGTAGTCGCCGATCGAGCCGGTGAAGTCGGAGACGGAGCCCGCCTGGTTGCTGTTGTAGTAGTAGCAGAACTCGCCGTCGTTGCAGACGCCGTCACGGTCGGCGGCCTGGGCGCTCGACGGGAGGACGACACCAGCCAGGATCATGACGAACGTGGCAAGTGGGGCGAGGAGGAACGCGGTGCGTCGTGCGGATCGGCGGGTGCTCATCGATTCTCTCTCCGGGGCTGAATGCGAAGGGGAAGTCTGACCCGGGGTGGGGTCAGGGCTGGTTGCGGAGGTACTGCTCCCAGGTGACCTTGGTGACCTGCGGTCCGTCGTCGACGGCGTTGCCCGCCAGGCCGTTGCGGCCTTCGTAGTACGCGCCGATCTGCTTCTGTGCTGACAGCGGGAGGTCCGTGTCGTTGGTCGCGACGGCGTGGATGTGCCAGGGCCAGTCGTCCTGGCTCGGGTTGCGCAGCCAGGCCGCGAAGCCGACGCGACGCAGCGCCGAGACGGCTGCGGTGCGCTGCGTGGTGGTCAGCGCCTCGGCGTCGAGGTCGGCCGTTCCTCCGCCGTCGTGAGTCCCTGCGGAGGTCGGGTCGACGTCGGGCGAGTAGGAGCCCTGCTCGACGACGAACGCCTTGCCGGCCAGGAGCCGCGCCTCAGCGAGCATCGCCACCGTGCGCGTGTTGAAGGGGAAGCCCTGGAAGGTCGTCCGGGCGCCGGGTGTCACCGGCCGAGTGATCGAGAACCGTTGCGCGCCAAGGGAAGTCAGTGATGCCTTGCCGGGGAGGCCGGTGGCACCCAGCCCGGTGTAGCCCAGCGAACGCTGCCACGCGGCGTAGGCCGTGCGGGTCACGCTTCCGAAGTGACCGTCGACGTACTGACTGTCCAGGAAGCCGCGCGCGACGAGGGCCTGCTCGACCAGGGTCACGCTCGGTCCGGCGCCCGGGGTGATGCCCGTGCCGGCCTTGACCGGGTCCCACTGGGCAGCCAGCAGGACCTTCTCCATGTCGACCGCGGGGAGCGCCGCGCTCGCGGGCCGGGCGCCGATGGTCGCGAGCACTGCGGCACCCGACCCGGCGAGGAACACTCGCCGACCGAGTGCGGGTCGTACGCTGTCAGACCTCTTCATTTCCCCCATGTGGACATCCTGCCGCGCGGACTGCGATACCGCCTGTTGGGGAAATCTTGGGAGGGGTTGCTGCGACCCGCACTGGGAGCGTTGGGCGAAGCAGGTCCGGGATCGCCCGAAATCGTATGGTCCACTTCACCTGTGGATCGTGTGAGGTGGGGGACTGCACCCGTGGTGCTGCTGGTGGCGGCGCTGCTCCTCGGGGGCTGCGGTGACGTCAACAAGGGCGAGGCCAAGGGCGCCGACTTCAGGCGCGCCATCACGCAACACCATGGCGCACTGATCGAGGACGTGGCCATCGGCGCCACCAACGCGTTGCCCTGGGTGGGGAACTTCGACGCCAAGGTCACCCTTCAGCCCACCGCCTCGACGGCCGACCTCGACGCGGTCGAACGCACCATCGCCGACCTCATCGAGGACTCGGGGGACTCGGCAGTGGTGTGGGCCAACGGAATTGAGATCTGCCCAGAGGGCGCAGGTCCTCGCGCAGAGCGCCTCGCGTTGAGGGCGCGCCTGCTTGCTGCCTCTGCGTCGCTGCGGGGTGAGCTCAGTTGTGAGGACGGGTATGCCGGTGAGCTGGCTGATCTGTCCGCGGACATCGCTGTGGTCCAGCCCGCCATCGCCGGGGCGCCTGAACTCACGGACCTTCGGATCGACGGCCGCATCTCGAAGCCTGCTGGTGACGTGACCGGGCTGTGGCGCGAGCTGCCACCACGACTGGGTGAGGCCATCGGTGCCGTGGGAGTGGCGGACTTCAACGACTTCGACCTCGACGGCAGCGCCCTGGAGATCGGCGTCCAGCCCGGCCTCGATCTCGCCCGATTGCGCGCGGCTGTCGCGGCGGTCGACCCCAAGGTTGTGCTCACGCTGACGGAGGGAGACGCGCGCGGTGCCGATGCGCCACTGCCCGCGGGAGCCGCGGCGGTGCGGTCCGGCCTCGCAGCACTCCCGGGAGTCGAGGGCGTGCGTTTCACCTCCTCCGTCGAGATCATCGTGCGTGTCGCTCGTCCGACTGATGTCGCGCCGACAGTGGCGTCCGGTCTGCCGCTGGTGCTCAAGCTCGAATCGATGAACTTTCACGTCACCACCCAGGACAGCGACGACCCCCGTTGGACGGTCTCGTCAGGCGCTGACTTCGAGATCTACGCCGGCCACGAACTCGAGCATCTTGACAACTTCGCGGCGCTCGTCGCAGACGGAAAGTTGAGCGCCGTCGGGTGGCGTGAGGGCAGCGGTCGTGACGGTGCCCCCATGGTGACGATCTCGGCACCGGCGGGTGGGGACCTGCGCACGGTGTTGCCGTTGGTCAAGGAGCGCGTGCCCGTCGGGACCAAGCTCAACCTGCACCTGGGCGATGAGGACTACTCCTTCGACGTCGCACGTCGTCTCGAGTCGGACGGCAAGGGGTCGCGCGCCTTGCCGGAGAAGTTCGTCGAGACCTGGAACGCCCTTCCCTGACAAGGCCCTCGTACCGGGCACAATGGCGCACGTGTCGAAACCCCTGACTGGAGCGCGCTCCTCCCTCAGCTGGCTGGCCCCGCTGCTCGTCATCGTGCTGCTGGTGGGTCTGTGGTGGGTCGTCAACCGCGACGACTCGACGGACCACGGACGCGACGGGCGCTCGGGCGACGGCGACTGCGGGACCGAGCGGGACGGCATACCCGTCGAACACTCCCGACTCGGGACTGGACACGATCGCCGAGTCGAAGCTGCCCAAGCAGGCCAAGGAGACGCTGGGTCTCATCCGGGCTGGCGGGCCGTACGAGTACGACCAGGACGACAAGACGTTCCAGAACCGCGAGGGGATCCTGCCCAGCAAGAAGAAGGGCTACTACCGCGAATACACCGTCGAGACACCGGGATCGGGCGATCGTGGTGCGCGGCGGATCATCGCGGGGAGTGGCGGCGACAAGTACTGGACGGACGACCACTACGACAGCTTCCGGCAGATCCAGGAGGGTCAGTGATGCGTGTTCTCAATGACAAGGTCGACCTCGCAGGGCTCATCGCCGATGCCGTCGAGGAGGGTCGACAGGTCCAGGTGATCCCGGGGCGGGCGACGAAGCAGGCGACTCTGGAGTCGTTCTCGGAGACCCTGAACTTCCCCGAGTGGTTCGGCATGAACCTCGACGCGCTCGCCGACTGCCTCGACACGCTGGCCCGCGAGAGCGAGGGGGAGTGGGAGATCGTCTGGGATGGCATCGCCGAGCTCCGTCGTGACGACCCGCGAGCCGCTGCCGGGATCGAGAGCATCCTGCGCGAGCTCAACGAGGAACACCCGAAGGTCCACGTCACCCTCATCAACCGCTGACCCTGCAGGTCTCGCCCAGCCATGTCGTTCTCGCTGGGCCATGGCGCTGTGGGGACATGGCCCGGCGAGATCAACATGGACCGGCGAGAACGACATGCGCGGGGGCGCAAGGGGTGCGGGTGTCCGGGGGCTGTGGGACGGTGAAGGGCATGACGAACCCACCTGATCTGCGTCCGTCCGCCGACCGGTTGAGCGACCTCGTGAACGGTGTCGCCGATGCCCAGCTCGACCACCCGACGCCGTGCGAGGGGCGCACGGTCTCCCAGTTGCTGGCCCACCTCAGCGGCCTCACCGTCGCGTTCCGCGCGGCAGCCGACAAGGAGCTCGGCCCCCTCACCGACACCAGTCCCGACCAAGAGGGCTGGCCCGAAGCCGCGCCCACGTGGCGCAACGACATCCCCGCCCAGTCCGACCGGCTCGCCACCGCCTGGAACAACCCCGAGGCCTGGACCGGTATGACCCGCGCTGGCGGCTTCGACGCACCGGCCGAGGTCCTGGGACTCGTCGCCCTCGGCGAGATCACCTTCCACGCCTGGGACCTCGCGACCGCAACCGGCCAACAGCTCGAGGTGGACGAAGCAACGACAGAGGCGCTCACGGCATACGTCGAGGGTTTTGACCCGAGCGGCACCCCGGGAATGTTCGGTGCGGCAGTCGACGTCCGCTGGCCCACCCCCTTCGAACGCGTCATCGCCCGCACCGGCCGCGACCCGCGTTGGCAGGCACCCGAATCCAGCTGAGCCCCGCTGGCAGGATGTGGGGTGTGACGACACCCACCGAGACCAACGTGCAACTGTCCGAGATCATGCGTGCCTACGACGCCAACCTCCTCGGCACGGTCCACGGCGGCAACCTCATGAAGGCCGTCGACAGCACCGCGGGCGTCGTCGCCAACCGCTATGCCGGCGGACCGGCGGTCACGGCTGCCCTTGACGAGATGAGCTTCCTGACCCCCGTCCGGGTCGGCGACGTCCTCCACACGAGCGCGCAGCTCAACTGGGCCGGCCGCTCGTCGATGGAGGTCGGGGTGCGCGTCGAGGTCGACCGCTGGGATGCCGTCACCGAGCGCGTCCACGTGGCCAGCGCCTACCTCGTGTTCGTTGCGGTCGACGCGGACGGCAAGCCCAAGACCATCCCGCCACTTGACCTGGAGACACCCGAGGAGCGCCGCCGCTTCCGCGAGGCCGAGATCCGCCGCGAGCACCGCCTCGCCATGCGCGCCGCCATCGCGGCTTCGCGCGAGGCCGAGCTGACCGAGGACAACGCGTGACCCAGCGCACCGTCTCCCTCCTCGGCTCGACCGGCTCGATCGGCACCCAGGCCCTCGACGTCATCGGCCGCAACCCCGACCGCTTCACCGTCGTCGCCATCAGCGCCGGCAGCAACATCGACCTCATCGCCCGCCAGGCAGTCGACTTCGACGTACCCCTGGTCGCCGTCGCGTCCGGCTCGCCTGACGACGTGCGCACCGCAATTCGTGCGTATGCCGCGGAGCTGGGCAAGACGGCATACGCACCGGAGATCGTGGTCGGGGACACGGCCGCCGAAGCGGCCGCAGCGGTCGGCGCCGATGTCGTCCTCAACGGCATCACCGGCTCGATCGGCCTGCGCCCCACCCTGGCGGCGCTCAAGGCGGGCTCGATCCTGGCCCTGGCCAACAAGGAGTCGCTGATCATCGGCGGCGACCTCGTGCGGCGCGCCGCCAAGCCCGACCAGATCGTCCCCGTCGACTGCGAGCACAGCGCCATCGCCCAGTCGCTGCGGGGAGGCCGCGCCGAAGAGGTGCGCCGTCTCGTCGTCACCGCGAGCGGTGGACCCTTCCGCGGTAGGACCCGCGCCGAGCTCAAGGACGTCACGCCCGAGCAGGCGCTCGCTCACCCGAACTTCTCCATGGGGCGCGTCATCACGACGAACTCCGCGACCCTCGTCAACAAGGGGCTCGAGGTCATCGAGGCGCACCTGCTCTTCGACATCCCCTACGACCGGATCGACGTCGTCGTCCACCCGCAGCAGCAGATCCACTCGATGGTCGAGTTCCGTGACGGGTCGACGATCGCGCAGCTCGGACCGCCGCGGATGCTCGTGCCCATCGCGCTCGGACTGTCCTGGCCGGAGCGGCTCGACGACATCGATGAGCCCTGCGACTGGACCAAGGCGCAGTCGTGGGAGTTCGCGCCGCTCGACGACGAGGCGTTCCCCGCCGTGCGGCTGGCCCGACGCGTCGGAGAGGCGGGCGGGACGTTCCCCGCCGTCTACAACGCCGCCAACGAGGTCGCCGTCGACGCCTTCCACGAGGGGCGGATCGGCTTCGTCGACATCGTCGACTCGGTGGAGCGAGTCGTGGACGCGCACGCGAGCGCGCATACTGGGAGTGATTTCGACTCGTCGACCGTTGAGGGAGTGCTCAGCGCCGACGCCTGGGCCCGGGGGCAGGCCGCCACCGAGCTCGGGCTGTAGTCCACTCAGACCCGAAGACACGAAGGTGTGCGTTTACATGACCGTTGTCGCTTACATCGTGGGCGTGCTCGTCCTCGCCTTCGGCGTGGCTGCGTCCATCGCGCTGCACGAGGTGGGTCACCTCGTGCCGGCCAAGCGGTTCGGCGTGCGCGTCACCCAGTACATGGTCGGCTTCGGCCCGACGGTGTGGTCGCGCAAGCGCGGTGAGACCGAGTACGGCATCAAGGCCATCCCGCTCGGTGGCTACATCCGGATGATCGGCATGTTCCCGCCCCGCGCCGGTGAGGACCCGACCAAGATCCGGGTCTCGTCGACCGGCCGCTTCAGCCAGCTCGCCGACGAAGCCCGCAAGGCCTCGCTCGAGGAGATGCGCCCCGGCGACGAGAAGCGCGTGTTCTTCCGCCTTCCCGTGCTCCGCAAGGTCATCATCATGCTCGGTGGCCCGTTCATGAACTTCGTCATCGGCACGGTTCTCCTCACCGTTCTCGTGACCGCCCACGGCGTGCTGGCCCTGCAGGACGGCGCCCGCGTCGCCAGCGTGGCCCAGTGCGTCAAGACCGTCGACGAGGCCAAGACCAACCCCAACTGCGCGGGCGCCCCCGACACGCCGGCCAACGCCGCGGGCATCCTCCCCGAGGACGAGATCCGCACGATCAATGGTGTGGCCGTCAAGACGTCGGCCGATGTGGGCCGCATCGTGCGGCCCCGGGTCGACAAGCCGACGTCGATCGTCGTCCTGCGCGACGGCGTCGAGAAGACCCTCACCGTCACCCCCATCCTCAACACCCTGCCCGCCTATGACGACGCGGGTCAGCCGATCCTCGACGCCGACGGCACGCAGAAGGTCGTCGAGACCGGCTACCTCGGCATCTCCTCTGCGAGCGTCCTCGACTACGAGACGCAGCCGGTCACGGCGGTTCCCGGCATCATCGGCGACAACCTCTGGCGCACCGCCGGGGCCATCGTCAAGATCCCGCAGAAGATGGTCGGGGTCTGGAATGCCGCCTTCTCCGGTCAGGAGCGCGACGTCGAGAGCCCCATGTCGGTCGTCGGCGTGGGCCGGGTCGCGGGCGATGTCTCCGCGGGCAAGCTCGACGAGTTCGTGGGGGAGTCGTGGAGCGACAAGGCGTGGTTCCTCGTCATGCTCATCGCCTCGCTGAACTTCATGCTCTTCGTCTTCAACCTCATCCCGTTGCTCCCGCTCGACGGCGGCCACGTCGCGGGCGCCCTGTGGGAGGGCGTCAAGAAGAGCTGGGCCAAGGCTCGCGGCAACCCCGACCCCGGTCACGTCGACGTCGCCAAGGCACTACCCGTTGCGTATGCCGTGTCGCTGGGTCTGTTGGTCATGTCGGCTCTGCTGATCTATGCCGACCTGGTCAACCCGATCAACCTCGGCGGCTGACGAGCTGACTCGCCCGGTCGTCAGGTGAGCGGGAGTGAGGCGTGGACTCGTCCGCCCTGCGGTGTCGGGGCGGCGCTGACCTGACCGCCCATCTCCACGGCGCGCTCATGCATGGACGCCAGCCCCACACCCGGTGACCACCGTGGGGTCGGTGAGCCGAGGTCGCTGACGTCCACCAGAGTTGGTCGTCCCGCACGTCAAGGCAGACCGTCGCGGACGCGCTGTCACTGTGTCGCGCCACGTTGGCGAGAGCCTCGACGACGATCCGGTAGGCCGCGACCTCAACAGCGGCCGACAACGCGGGCAGCTCGGCAGCCGTGATGGTGACGGGCAGATGCGCCCCGTCGTGGGACCGAAGTGTGCCGGCCTGCTGCCGCAGGGCTCCGACGAGGCCGAGTTCGTCGAGCGCGGGAGGGCGCATCCCGTAGACGAGGGTGCGGATGTCGGCGATGGCGGCGGTCGTCTCGGCACGCAGCGAGGTGAGCAGCTGTTCGGCACTCTCGGGGTCGCTGCGGAGGGTGTTGCCGGCCGCGTCCGCCGTCATCGCGATCCCTGACAGTCGCGGGCCCGAGTCCGTCGTGCAGGTCCCGCCGCAGTCGGCGGCGTTCGTCCTCGAGTGACCGGATGCTCTGGGCGCGTGACTCCTTGAGGTCCTCGGTCAGGGCCTCGGCGCGCAGCAGCTGGACGAAGACCGGAGCGACGAGTCGCAGCACCTGCTCGTCCACGCGCGGCCAGAGTAAGGTCGCCGGCGCGCAAACCCGACGACAAATTCAGCGCCGCGTCGAGCGCGAGGACCCGCGTGTGGGGCGACAGGCGCCCCCGACGATGCGCCTCACCCACGCCGGCCACCACCAAGGACACGTAGGGCAGGGACGAGTTCGGCCCGGACCGCGTCGAGGGCCTGGACGGGGTCGGTCCAGGGGCGGTCCGCGAGGTGGGTCGCCGCCGTCAGCGGATCTGGTCGCGACCCGAAGAGGAGTTGGTCGAACGCGCCTCGCAGCACGACCTGCAGCGGATGGAGCGCCAAGCGCCGCGATGCGCCCCGACGGTGGCGAGGAGTCCGATGGCCGGTGGGCGGCCCCTGAGGATCTCGAGGAACGAGCTCATCGAGAACCAGGGCCGACAGATAGGTGATCCCTGCGACGGCATACACCACGACCCGCACCACGAGGGCTCTGACATCGACGATGTCGGGCAGCACCACCCCGACATACATCGCGGGTGGCAGCAGCGCCCAGATCAGGGACCCCGCGACGGCGCCGGACGTCGTCGGCGCCAGGAAGACGCAGGAACCCGGACACGAGGGCCGCGGATCCACCCACGAGGGCGAGCCACACGAGGGCACGGCGTTCCGTCTCGGTGGTGCGCTCTATCCGCCACCACGTGTGGGCGATGAGCACGGTGCCCACGGCGAGGCCCAAGAGAACCGAGGGCCTGGTCGTCCTGGGACTGTGACGCGGCAAGACCTGTGGCCGCCACAACTGTCGTCAGGGTGATGAAATCGACGGGGTTGCGCCACGACAGTCGCGGATAGACGACCACCGCGAGGACGAGCAGGCCAGCACTCACGGCCCACGCGCTGGCCGCGGCGCCATTCGCCGTTGCGCTCGTCGAGGTTCGTGTCTCGAGGACGTTGCCGACCAAAGAGGTGAGCCCCGAGGCCAATCAGGAAACTGGCCGCACGCGAAGGCCGTCCCCTTGACCAGCAGGGCGATCCCGCCGCAGAGGAGGGAGAAACCGACCGCGGTCAGGGCGACGAGGACCGGGATAGGCGGTCACGGGGGAGAGCCCAGGCCTCCGTCACGAGCCAGGATGATCGCAGCGGACCGATCGGCGACCTCAAGCTTCGTGAAGATGCTCGTGAGGTGGTTGCTCACGGTCTTCGGAGAAAGGAACAGGCGCTGCGCAATCGCGGCCGTGCGCAGCCCGGACGCCAACAGGTCCAGCACCGCCCGCTCTCGCTCGGTCAGCTGGGGGAAGGGATCAGGCGCCTGCTCGGGTACCTCGGCAAAGAACGCGAGCATCCGCGCGGCCACGCCCGGGCCGAAGATCGCCTGACCGCTGACGACCGCCTTGATGGCCCCGAGGATCTCGTCCTGGCTCGCACCCTTGAGCAGGTAGCCGCGCGCCCCCGCCCGCATGGCGGTGAACACCGTCGCGTCATCGTCGTACATCGTCAACATGAGCACCGCCGTCTCCGGCTGGACCACACGGATCCGGCGAGTGGCCTCGACACCGTCGACACCCGGCATACGCACATCCATGAGGACCACATCGGGCCGCAAGATCTGCGCTTCGCGCACGGCCTGTTCGCCGTCGGCGGCCTCGCCGACCACGGTCGAGCCCGTCGAGTGTGCCGATCAGGGCGCGCAGACCGCTCCGCACGACCGGGTGGTCGTCCGCGATGAGGATCCGGATCGCGTCCACGAATCCCATGATGAGGGGCAGAGTGGCTGTGTGACCCGGGAACAGATTCCTTCGGAACCGGGAAGGGCACGGAACGACGACGGGAACTCGGCATCTGGAGGTGGGAAGACCTCTGGGCAGAACGTGGAGGCATCCACTTCCGAACAAGGAGCAGCCATGAAAACCACCTCCACTCGTCAGAAGGTCGGCTTCGTGCTGGCCGGACTGCTGAGCCTCAGTTCCATCCCGTCCGTGCTCGTCCCCACGCCCGACGGTGAGGTCGGCCCGCCCTTCGGGATCCTCGTCCTCGGGACCGTCCTCGGAGTCGTCGGGCTCGTCGCCGTCGTCATCGCGTGGGTCCGCCACAGCAGCGCAGCCATCCGGGTCGCCGCCGGGTGCCTCATCATCAACGTGCTCGCCGCGCTGCCGGCGTTCTTCGTCGACGTTGACGTCGTGGTCAAGCTCCTCTCAGCCGCGTCCGTCCTCTTCAGCATCGTGGCCGTCGTCCTGATGTTCAGCGGTGTCCGTCGCAGCGTCGTGGGCACCGAAGCGAGGGCGTCATGATCGCCATCGTCACCGTGCTGATCGCCTTCCCCGCCGGCTACTTCCTCAAGAGCCACCTTGCGGCGAACACGTTGTATGCCGTGGCCTACCTCTGGGCGTTCGTCTTCCAGGGCGTCTATCTCATGCTCGACCTCGGCAACGACGGCGCGGCCTTCAGCGTCGACGCCTTCCCGTGGGACTACGGCGCTGGTCGACGGCCGCGATCTTCGGGGCCGGGCTTTGCCCTCGTCGCGGCGGGACGTTGGGTGCGTCGCGGCGTCGACTGCTCGGGGCGCACGGCTACCGCGTCGGTCGTCACAGCCGGGTGAGGGATACTTGCTGACATGACTGTTGGTCTCGGTATGCCGTCCCTGCCCGCACCCGTGCTGGCGCCGCGTCGCAAGACCCGCAAGATCAAGGTCGGCAAGGTCGAGGTCGGAGGCGACGCACCCATCTCGGTGCAGTCGATGACGACCACCCCGACGACCGACATCAACGCGACGCTGCAGCAGATCGCCGAGCTCACCGCGTCCGGCTGCGACATCGTGCGGGTGGCCTGCCCGACCCAGGACGACGCCGAGGCCCTGCCGGCCATCGCGCGCAAGTCGCAGATCCCCGTCATCGCGGACATCCACTTCCAGCCGAAGTACGTCTACGCCGCGATCGACGCCGGTTGCGCCGCGGTGCGCGTCAACCCCGGCAACATCCGCCAGTTCGACGACCAGGTCAAGCAGATCGCCGCCGCGGCCAAGGATGCGGGCGTCTCGATCCGCATCGGTGTCAACGCCGGATCGCTCGACCCGCGCCTGCTCAAGAAGTACGGCAAGGCCACCGCCGAGGCGCTCGTCGAGTCGGCGGTCTGGGAGGCGGGCCTGTTCGAGGAGCACGACTTCCACGACTTCAAGATCTCGGTCAAGCACAACGACCCGGTCGTCATGGTCAAGGCCTATGAGTTGCTGTCCGAGCGCGGCGACTGGCCCCTGCACCTCGGTGTCACCGAGGCCGGGCCGGCGTTCCAGGGCACCATCAAGTCGGCCACGGCCTTCGGCGCGCTGCTGTCCAAGGGCATCGGCGACACCATCCGCGTCTCCCTGTCGGCCCCTCCCGTCGAGGAGGTCAAGGTCGGCAACCAGATCCTGCAGTCGCTCAACCTCAAGCCGCGCAAGCTCGAGATCGTGTCGTGCCCGTCGTGTGGCCGCGCCCAGGTCGACGTCTACACGCTCGCCGAGCAGGTCACCGCCGGGCTCGAGGGCATGACCGTGCCCGTTGCGCGTTGCCGTCATGGGCTGCGTCGTCAACGGTCCCGGCGAGGCGCGTGAGGCCGACCTCGGTGTCGCGTCCGGCAACGGCAAGGGCCAGATCTTCGTCAAGGGCGAGGTCATCAAGACCGTCCCCGAGTCGATGATCGTCGAGACCCTCATCGAAGAGGCCATGCGCATCGCCGAGGAGATGGGCGAGCCCATGGACGAGGCCTCCGCAGGTGCGCCGAGCGTGACCGTCAGCTGACCTGGTTGGTGAGCGGGCGGCATACGCCTCGTTGGTGAATTGATGCACGACGGCCAGTGAGATGCGGTCTCGGCCTCTAGGCTGATGCGGTGCTTCGCACCCGTACCCCGGTGAGGTCGCTCACCAGATCCGACGTCGACGACGCGCTCGAGCTCTGCTCGCGCAATGTCGCGGCGCACGTCTTCGTGGCCGCGCGCATCCTCGAGTCGGTGCCGACGGGGACGCTCTCGGCGGCGATGGGTGTGCGCGAGGACGGGCGGTTGACATCGCTCTGCTGGGCGAGCGCGAACGTCGTCCCTGTCGAGACGTCGGCCGAGGCACGAATCCTGTATGCCGAGCGCATCCGTCGCTGGCGAGGTCGCGTTGCGTCGTTGCTGGGTCCGCGCGACGAGGTCGTCGACCTGTGGAATGCGGTGGAGCCCCACTGGGGAGCGCCCCGGGCCGTGCGCGCCCACCAGCCGTTGCTCGCGACGTCGACGCCACCGTCCGCCCTCGGGATCGAGCTGGATCCGCGCGTGCGGGTGGCCCGGGCCGATGAGGTCGAGCTGATCCTGCCGGCCGCGGTGCACATGTTCACTGCGGAGATCGGCTATGCGCCCTACACCGGCAACTCGCGTGGCTATCGCGGGTCGCTCGCGGCTCTGGTCGCGCAGGGCCACACGTATGTGGTCGTCGAGAACGGCGAGGTGATCTTCAAGACCGACATCGGGTCCTTGGCGCTCGGGTGTGCGCAGCTGCAGGGGGTATGGCTGGCGCCGCGGCTGCGCGGTCAGGGCCTGGCCGGGCCGATGCTGGCGTCGGTGATGGAGCAGGTCATGGCCGGGCCCGCGCCGATGGTGTCGCTCTATGTCAACGACTTCAACGCGCCCGCGCTCGCGACGTATGAGCGGCTGGGCTTCGCGCCCGTGGGGGACTTCACCACCGTCCTCCTCTGAGTTGGGGTGCGGCCTCCAGGAAATCTTGGTCGCGTGTGTCGAATCGCCCGCGCCTGGCTCGTCACCCCAGTGACCAGTGCACGACCCGTGCACACCACGATGAAAGGCCCCACCATGCAGTACCTCATGCTCGTCTGCCGCGACCGCGCCGACTCTCCCCAGCCGCCCTCGCAGGCCGACCGCGACGGAGCACCCGACATCATGCAGTGGTGGCAGGGCGCCAACGACGCCGGGAAGTACGTCATGGGTGAGCGGCTGCGGCCCGTGGAGGAGGCGCGCAGTGTGCGCGTGCGCGGCGGGAAGGTGTTTGCCACGCAGGGGCCGTTCACCGAGACGAGTGAGCTCATCGCCGGGTTCGACGTGCTCGAGTGCGACTCGATGGAGGAGGCCGTGCAGATCGCGTCCGGTCACTCGATGGCGCACGGTGGTGTCATCGAGGTCCGGGAGATGTGGCCCTTCGAAGGCTGACCTCCGAGCCGGGGCAGGATGAGGGGGAACGTTGCGGCCCGCCCGCGAGTTCACTCAGTTCACCCCCAAGCTCAAGGAGCCCTCATGGCACGCGCCATCAAGTTCGCGGCCCTGGCCGGTCTGGCCAAGCAGGCCCGCGACTACGCCCGCAAGAACCCCGACTCCGTGTCGTCGAAGATCGGCAAGGTCGAGGCCGCGGTGAGTCGCAAGGTCGGCCCCAAGTACGCCGCCCAGGTCGGCAAGGGTGGCCAGGCCGTCCGCTCCGGCCTCGGCATCACTCCCACCCCGCCCGCTCCCGGAGTGACCCCGCCCCCGCCGCCCCCAACCAACTGAGCTTCCGCAGCAAGGTCATGCCAAACGGGGCAGATGTGCCGCGTTTGGCATGACATAGAGGGCGACAGCTCGCCGGATCTGACTCATGAACGCGTCCGGTTCGAGCCTCAGGCCCAGCACCGGCAGTCTGAGGACGCGAGAACCCTCGAGCACGACCTCATTGGCGCGCAACGCGTCGTCCACAGGGTTGAGCCCGAGGAGATGGTGGCCACCGTCGATCTCCACGACCAACCCGTCCCACTCGGCGTCGAGATAGATTCGCCCCGAAGGCAGGACGCGGACCGACTGTCGCCGCGGGGGTGGAATGGCGTATCGGCGGCACCAACCAGTGAAGTCGAGTTCGCCGAGGGAGTGAGCCCCGTCGCACACGTCGTGGATGACGGACCCGATGAGGTCACGCCGGGGACTACGAGAGATCCCGCGCCACGCCTCGAGCACCGAGCTGGGTCGCACCAACCTCTGTTGGACCGGCATGCAGATGAGGAGCGCTGCCTGGCGGTCCGACCGAGCCCACTGGGCCGCGTGCACCAAGGCGAACTCGGGGCGGACCCGGGGGATCCCGGCCTGCACGATCGGTGGAAGGTGGCGCCGCACGTGCGGCCGCACTCCCAGGACGTCGTGTCGCGTGGACTCCCGGGGGATGGACACGTCGATGCCGTCGAGGGTGAAACCGGTCATGCCCTGCGCGACCAGAGACGTTGCGCCATCGAGCACGGCGCCTGACCCCGATTCCCACACGGCCTCCCACCACTTGGCCTCGGGTGCCTCGGGTACGGAGAGGATCCGCACCGTGTGCTTGCCACTTGTCTGCCACCGTCGGGCGCGCGCCTCTGTCCGCACCGCCTGTCGGTCGATGCCCACTTGACGAAGCATGTCCCGATGAACAACGCCGCCGTGATCCCTCGCCAACTGCTCCGCGAGTGCGGTGCGCTGGGCAGGGGTGAGGGATGCCATCCCCTGAGGCTCGACAACACGCAGGTCGAGGGCAAGGCGGGTCTGACGATCTGTGGACGAGCGCTTCCGCATCGGCGTCCTGTGGACAACGAAGGTCATGCCAAACGGGGCAGATCTGACGCGTTTGGCATGACCTTGTTGGAGCTGGTGGGCGGGGGTCAGCAGCCGCCGCAGTTGTAGTAGAGGATGTCCCAGTGGTTGCTCTCGCGGGCGTAGATGTTGCCCGCGCCTGACTTGTACATCGTCGCGCCGTCGCCGCGGACGCCCGCGTAGGCGAACGTGCCCGTGATGTAGTTGCTGATGCAGGTGTAGGGCGTGATGTCGACCTTGTAGCCGTTGTAGTGGCTGTAGGTCCCCGACGCGTGACCGACCTCGGTCCCGCCGGTGATGTTGATGGCGCACCCACTGGCCTGCTTCAGCGTGACGATGCCGCTGATGGTGCTCGAGTTGATCTGGTCGAAGGACGTGCAGGTCGACACGTTGCGGTTGCTGCAGCCTCCGCTCGACGACCACGTGATGCCGGCGGACGAGAGCTGGGCCGTGGCCTGGGCGTGGGTCAGCTTGGTGACTGCCGAGGCGGATGGTGCGGCGCTGAGGACGGCCGCGACGGACACGGCGGCGACCGCAACGGAGCGTGCGCCCCGCGTGGCGAGCATGTTCATGATGGAACCTCCTGCATCGATGAATGAAGCCAACGTCTCGACGCTATGAGGGCGCAGGCCAACGCCCGGTCAACAGCGGTTCTGCACTTGGTCAAGGCTCGTCACTCGCGTCCCTTCTGACACGATGACGGGTATGCCGCACACGACCCCGCCGCTCGACAAGGCCACCATCGGTCTCGCGACCGCCTTCCTGGCTTCCGGTGCCACCCACCTGGTGCGGCCGCAGACCTTCGAGGGGATGGTGCCCAAGGCGCTGCCGCGTGCTCGGGAGCTCGTCTACGTGAGCGGCGTCGCCGAGATCGTGTGCGCCCTCGGCCTGCTCCACCCGCGCACGCGCAAGGTTGCCGGCCTGGCCAGCGCCGCCCTCCTCGTGGGGGTGTTCCCGGCCAATGTGCAGATGAGTGCCGACCAGGCGAAGCGGGCCCAGCGCAAGGGCGACACCGGCTCCAGGGCATTCTTCGCGGGCACCGTGGCGCGACTGCCCCTGCAGTGGCCCCTCATCCGCACCGCCCTGCGCGCCAGCGGCCGACTTCGCTGAGCCGAGCCGAAGCTGACGCGACGCGGCAGCGTTCGGCGACTCACCGGCATACCCGCCGAAGTGCCGGAGGCAACGCTCAGTAGAGACCGCTCGCGTAGGTCTCGCCGTAGTACTTCTCCAGCGCCTCGACGCTGTCCAGCGGCCGCTCCGTGACCTTGGCGATGTTGGCGCGCGAAGGCACTGCACCCGGCTGCCACGTCTCGGGGTGCCACAGCTGGCTGCGCATGAACGCCTTGGCGCAGTGACCGAAGATCTCGTCGATCTCGACGACGAGCGCGAGCACCGGCCGGTGACCCTTGACCACCATCTCGTCGAACCACGGCGCGTCCGACACGAGGTGAGCGCGTCCGTTGATCCGCAACGTGTCGCCGCGTCCGGGGATGACGAACATCAGCCCGACGTGCGGGTTCACGAGGACGTTGCGGTAGCCATCGGCCCGGCGGTTGCCCTTGCGCTCCGGGATGGCGATGGTCGTGTCGTCGATGACGTGGACGAACCCGGCGGGGTCGCCCTTGGGCGAGGTGTCGCACGAACCGTCCGGAGCCGACGTCGAGACCACGCAGAAGGGAGACGCCGCGAGCCACTGACGGTCGATCTCCAGCAACGAGGTCCGCACCTTGTCGCGGGCCGCGTCCGTGGGCTCGCCGAGCAGCTCGGTGAGCTCGGCGTCGGACGAGATGCGGTGGTCCTTGCCTTGGTCGGTGCGCTCGTCGATGCTCATGCTCTCCACTCCAGGTCGGCTTCGGTCAGGGCCTCGTCGAGCAACCGCAGAGCCTTGGGCCCCATGCCGTGCAGCTCCCCGACCT
>CAWEDC010000017.1:0-170113 GCA_963807825.1 uncultured Actinomycetota bacterium | reverse complement strand
CTGATGGCGACGCCTCCAGCAGCCCGTCGGGCTCTGGGTCGACGGTGGGCACGACCGCGCCGAGTTCGGCTTCCTCGACGCCGTCGACGTCGGCCTCAGCGAGCGCGAGTTCGTCCGCGTCGGGCGAACCGGCCAACGTGAGTGCCTGCGCCCGGCAGAAGGCCGACGCCCTCTCGGAGGAGCAGGCCCTGGGGCAGCTCTTCATGGTCGCCTTCGACACCGCTGCGTCACGCACGGCTCACTGGACGGCCTCATCGCCGAGCAGCACGTCGGCAACGTCATCTACCTCGGCGGCTGGGACGGCGCAGACGCGGGTCAAGGAGACGAGCGCCCACCTGCAGGCGCAGGCCACGAAAACTGCCACGGCCGGCATACCCCTGCTTCTCGCTGCCGACCAGGAAGGCGGCGAGGTCCACCAGATGCGGGGAGAAGGTTTCTACGCGTCCGCCGTCGGCAAAGGTGCAGGCGCAGATGTCGTCGACCGAACTGACTGCGGCCGCCAAGGGATGGGCGGGCGAACTCAAGGCGGTCGGGATCAACGTCAACCTCGCACCGGTCACCGACACGGTCCCCGCCGACATCGGCACGGCCAACGAGCCGATCGGCAAGTACGGCCGTCAGTACGGCTCCGACCCGGCGACCGTCACCAAGGCCTCGACGGCCTTCCTCAAGGGCATGCACGAGGGCGGCGTCATGGGGACGGTCAAGCACTTCCCCGGCCTCGGACGCATCCGCAACAACACCGACTTCAACACGACCGGCATCACCGACACCGTCGCGACGCCCAAGGACCCGTACCTCGCGCCGTTCACTGCCGGGGTCAAGGCGGGCGCCGGTCTCGTGATGGTGAGTTCGGCGCGCTACCCGGGGCTCGACGCCACCAAGACGCAGGCGATGTTCAGCAAGCCGATCATCACCACCCTGCTCCGCGGCCAGCTCGGCTTCGACGGTGTCGTCATCACCGACGACATCAACGCCAAGTCCGTCCGCTCGATCCCGGCCGCCAAGCGCGCCGTGGACTACATCGCGGCCGGCGGCGACATCCTCCTCACCGGCGACCCGAAGTCGGTGCCGACCATGGCCAAGGCTCTGGCGGACAAGGCCCGGGCCGACGAGGCATTCGCCACCCAGCTCGAGTCCTCGGTGCTGCGCGTGATCGCCCTCAAGGAACGCATGGGCCTCATCACCTGCAGCTGAGCCCGTCAGCCACCTCTTCCGAGCGCGGCGGAAGGCGCTGGAGCGCATGCGCACCTGTTCGCCTTGGGCGGGATCGCTCGTCCGGATCGGCAGCGGGAATGTGGTATCCCGTTGCAACGGTGCGCTGGTCGCCGTGTTCTGGACCCGCTGTGACGCGGCGACGGACGAGCATCGGGCGCCTGGACGTCGGTCAGTTCTGGATCTGGGTGACCGGCATCGACGAGTCGGCGGGCAGGTCGAGGCGCGAGGCGTCCCGGCCCTTGAGGACCATCTGGGCGCCGAGGGCGGCGACCATGGCGCCGTTGTCGGTGCACAGCCCGGGTCGCGGGACACGGAGCTCGATGCCAGCCGCATCGCAGCGGGACTGGGCCATGGCACGCAGTCGCGAGTTCGCCGCAACGCCGCCACCGATCTGCAGGTTCTCGGCTCCCTGTTCGCGGCAGGCCAGGACCGCCTTGCGGGTCAGGACATCGACGACGGCCTCCTGGAAGGACGCCGCGACGTCGGCGACGGGCACCGGCTCCCCTGCAGCCTCCTTGGCCTGGACCCAGCGTGAGACAGCGGTCTTGAGCCCCGAGAACGAGAAGTCGAAGCGGTAGCGCTCCATGTCGCGGCCCGTCGTCAACCCTCGCGGGAAGTCGATGGTGACCTGACCCTCGCGCGCCATGCGGTCGATGTGCGGTCCACCGGGGAACGGCAGACCGAGGACCCGCGCCACCTTGTCGAAGGCCTCACCGGCGGCGTCGTCGATGGTCGAACCCAGGCTGCGGATGTCACACGTGACGTCCGGGACGAGCAGAAGCGACGAGTGCCCGCCGGAGACGAGCAGCGCCATCGTCGGCTCGGGCAGCGGGCCGTGCTCGACGATGTCGACGGCGACGTGCGACGCGAGGTGGTTGACGCCATAGAGCGGGATGCCGAGGGACAGCGCGAGCGCCTTGGCCGAGGCCACGCCGACCATGAGCGACCCGGCCAGGCCCGGCCCGGACGTCACCGAGATGGCGTCGAGGTCACGCAGCCGGACGCCAGCCTCGCGACAGGCCCGCTCGATCGTGGGCACCATCTCCTCGAGGTGCGCGCGGCTGGCGACCTCGGGCACGACTCCGCCAAAGCGCGCGTGGTCGTCGACGCTGCTCGCGACCGCATCGACGAGCAGCGTCTCGCCGCGAACGATGCCGACGCCCGTCTCGTCGCAGGAGGTCTCGATGCCGAGGACCAGCGGCTGCTCGGCGCTCATGACTCAATTCCGTTCTGTGCCAACATTTTTCGCATCACGATCGCGTCCACGTTGCCCGGTTGGTAGTAGCCGCGCCGGACGTTGAGCACGTCATAACCACGTCGGTCATACAGCGCACGTGCCGGGGCGTTGTCGGCGCGCACCTCGAGCATCAGGGCGTCGGCTCCGGCCGTCACCGCACGCGACTCGAGCTCGTCGAGGAGTTCGCCGCCGAGGCCCGTGCCCCGGTATCCGGGCGCCACGGTGATCGTCATCAGGTCGGCGACCTGGCCACCGTGATCCAGACCGGCGTATGCCGCCAGCTCACCTTCGCGGTGTACGACGACGTAGTCGCGGCGTGGCCTTCCGGCCAGCTCGCCCCACCAGGACGCCTCGGTCCAGGCGTCGTCGGGGAAGGCCTCGGCTTCGAGGGCGACGAGGTCGGGGATGTCGGTCCACGCCAGTTCCCGCAGTCCGGTCACGACGTCGGTGGTCATTTCTTTGCCGCCCGTTCGGCGGTCGTCAGCGCGTCGGGGCGACGGAGGTAGAGGGGCTCGACCGGCATCGGCTCCCCAGCCTGGATCCGGGCCACGGCGACGCGCGCCAACACGGCGGCGTCGACGTCGAGGATCGGCAGGGCCGTGGCGAAGAGTTCGGGATAGAGCTCGGGCCCACGCCCGGCCGTCGGCAGGGCGCGCACCTCGTCGGGGAGGTCGGCGGGACGGTCGACGGCGGGATCGGTGAGCCGGTCCACGGAACCGGAGCGGACGGCATACCGAGCCCAGTAGACCTCCTTGCGGCGCGCGTCGGTGGCGACGAGCAACTCACCGTCGGCGACGAGTTCGGCTGCCTGCGCGGCGAGGGCGTCGAGGCTGCAGACGCCGTGCACCGGCACTTCGAGAGCGTGCCCCATCGTCAGACCGGTGACCATGCCGACACGAAGCCCGGTGAACGGCCCGGGACCGACACCGAACGCCACACCGGTGAGGTCGGACGGCCGTTTGCCCGCGTCGGACAGGCAGGTCTCGATGAGGGGCGCGAGCCACTCGGTGTGGGCGCGCGCATCGAGGTGAGAACCCTGCGCGATCGCCCGGGTCCCGTCGTGCAGGGCCACGGTGATGGCCGAGGTCGAGGTGTCGATGGCGAGGATCAGCACGGGAGACCGTCCTTCCAGCGTTCGCCGTGACCGGTGACGGTGATGGTGCGCGACTCGGTCGCCGCGTCGGCGTCGAGGAAGATCTCGAGCCGGTCGTCGGACAGTTCCTCGGCCAAGCCGTGTCCCCACTCGACGACGGTCACGCTCTCCTCGAGGGAGGTGTCGAGGTCGAGGTCATCGAGCTCGGCCAAGCCACCCAGGCGATAGGCGTCGACGTGCACGAGCGCGGGCCCGTCCCACGAGGGAAGGGTGGACACGGGCGATGACGAACGTCGGGGAGGTGATCGGCCCGCGCACGCCCAGCCCGGCCGCGAGGCCCTGGGTGAGCGTGGTCTTGCCAGCACCCAAGCCGCCGGTGAGGATCACGAGGTCGCCAGCCCGAAGCCCGGCGGCGACGCTCTCGCCAAACGTCCGAGTGTCATCGGCCGTCGTGAGCAGGTGCTCGCTCACGAACTCGCCTTGCTCGTGCTCTCGGCCTTGGGCTCCGCGTGCGATTTCGACGCGGCCCGCGCCCGACGGACGAGGCGGCCCTTGGCGATGTCGATGACCTTGCGGCGCACCCGAGGCTTGTCGCTCGCCGCGACACCCGCGGCCGCAGCGGCTTCGGCGCGGTCGATGAGGGCGAGGATCTGGCCGGTGACGACCTCGGGGTGCTCGATCATGATGAGGTGCCCGGAGTCCTCGACGACGACGTGCTCGGCTCCCGGGAGCAGTTCGACGATCTCCTCACTGCGTTGCGGTGGCGTGAGCAGGTCTCCGGTGCCGTTGATGACGAGGACCTGCTTGTCGACCAGGGCCGCGAGAGTCTCGTGTTCGTCGTGGCTGCGCAATGCCGGGAGGAACGCCGCCATGACCTCGAAGGGTGTGGCGAGGATGAGGTCTGCAGCGAAGCGCACGGTCGCCTCACTCACCGGCGAGTCGAACGAGAAGCGGTCGACGAGCAGGTCCTCGACGTTGCGCCCGATGCGGCGCACGGGTGCCAGCCACTTCTGGTGGGGTGCCAGGCGTGACAGCACGCGGGGCCCGGCCTGACCGATCGCGCGCCCGACGAGCGGGCCCATCCCGAGGTCGGTGAGGCCCTCTCCCCCGGCCGCGGTCGAGACGAATGCCACGGCCATGGCGCGCTCGCGCACGAGGTCGGCGTGCAGGCGGGTGAAGGCCATCGTCGTCATGCCACCCATGGAGTGGCCGACGAGGACGAGCGGGCCCTCCGGGCAGGTCGCGTCAATGACGGCGCGCAGGTCGTTGGCGAGCTGGTCGATGGTGCAGTGCGCGAGCTCCGACATCTCGGACTCACCGTGGCTGCGCTGGTCCCAGAGAACGACGCGGTAGCCGGCCTGCACGAACGCTCGCCGCTGCAGCACCCACCCACGCAGGCTGAGGCAGTAGCCGTGCGACATGACGATCGTCGGGAGGGCGGGGTCGAGGTCGTCCGGGGTGTCGACCTCGACGTGGAGGTTGAGCCCATCGCTCGCGATGACCTTGAGCTCGAGGTCGGCCGTGTGCGCGAACCCGTCGGCCGGATCCAGCGCACCCAGGCGACGCCGGGCAGCAGCCGCGCGATCCACGGCAACACCCGCGGCAGCAGCACCGGCCGCAGCCGCCGCAGCCGCGCCGAATCCAATCGCCTTGCCCACGCTGACCATCAGGCGTTTCCTCCGACGAAGACCCGCGGCAACCGGTCGCTGATGCGCGTGACGATCTCGTAGTTGATCGTGTCGATCGCCGTCGCCCAGTCCTGCGCCGTCGGTTCGTCGTCGACCCCACGCCCAAGGATGACGACCTCGTCACCGGCGCCGCCGGCATACCCGGCTCCGAGGTCGAGGACGAACTGGTCCATGCAGACCCGGCCGGCCACGGTCAGCCGACGATCGCCGACCTTGACGGGTCCGACATTGCCAGCGTGCCGCGGAATGCCGTCGGCGTAGCCGATGGGCACAAGCCCGAGCACGGTGTCCTCCGCGGTCGTGTAGATGTGGCCGTAGCTCACGCCCTGACCCGCCGAGGCCTCCTTGACGAGAGCCAGTCGCGCCGTGACCCGCATGGCCTCGCGCAGCCCGAAGTCCTGCGGGGATCCCAGGTCGGGCACGGGCGACAAACCGTAGACGGCAAGCCCGGGGCGCACGATGTCGAAGTGGGCGTTGGGGTTGGTGAGCGTTGCGGCGGAGTTCGCGAGGTGGCGGAACTGCGGGCGTATGCCGGCTCGCTCGAGTTCCTCGGCCGCCTCGACGAAGCGGTCGCGCTGGCCCAGAACGGTGGGGTCCTGCGGCGCGTCGGCGCGGGCGAAGTGCGACCAGACGCCGATGACCTCGACGGCACCCTCGGCCACGACGGGCCCGAGCGCGGCGATGAGGTCGGTCCAGCCCTGGCCCAGCGCCCCGTTGCGCCCGAGGCCGGTGTCGACCTTGACGTGGATGCGGGCGGAGCGACCGCGCGTGCGGGCCGCCGCGACGACCGCGTCGAGGGCCCAGGGTGCGGAGACCGAGATGTCGATGTCGGCGTCGATGGCCGCACCGAAGTCGACCCCGGGTGCATAGAGCCAGGTCAGCAACGGGGTCGTGACGCCGGCCGCACGGAGTTCGAGGGCCTCGTTGAGCTGGGCGACGGCGAGCCAGGTCGCGCCACCGGCGACGGCAGCCCGGGCGCTCGGGACCAGACCATGGCCGTATCCGTTGGCCTTGACGACGGCCATGACCTCGGCGCCGGGTGAGCGGCGGGCGAGCTCGCGGACGTTGTCGGCGATCGCGTCGAGGTCAATCGTCACCCACGCCGATACGCCCTCGGGCGGTGCGGCGGAGACGGGGGCAGCTGGCGTGGTCATGAGGCGATCAAGTCTAGGTGGGGGCTGCCGGGGACGGCGCTGGGGTTCACCCTCGGGTGAGGAGGTGCGCCACTGCTTCGGGTATGCCGTGTGCGACCCGGAGCGCTCGCACCGGACCTCCCGCGCTGGCTCGGTCGGCGGCGACCCCGTGGACGAGGGCCCCGAGGGCGCCGGCGTCGGCGGGAGAGAGCCCGGCGGCGAGGAGGGTGCCGATGAGCCCGGCGAGGACGTCGCCCGCACCCGCGGTCGCGAGCCACGGCGGCGCGTCGGCCTGGGAGCGGACCGGCTCGCTCGGGTCAGCCGGCACGACGAGCGTCGTCGATCCCTTGAGGAGCACCGTCATGCCGGTGCGTTCGGCGAGGGCGCGAGCGTGGCGCAGGGGCTCGGCCTCGACGGCGGCCCGCTCGACGGCGATGGTCTTGCGCGACCGACGGCTGGCACCGAGACGCGTGAGCAGGGTCGCGAGCTCGCCGGCGTGGGGCGTGAGGAGGGTCGGGCGACCACGACGGGCGTCGATGACGTCATCGTCGACGAGGTCGAGTCCCCCGGCGTCGACGAGGACGGGCTGCTCCCCCGCGAGCGCCGACCGGGCGACGTCGAGCTGGGTCGTGGCGTCACGTCGGGTGGATGTCACGTCGAGCCCGGGTCCGATGACCCAGGCCTGGACCCGACCTTCACCGTGGACGGCCTCGGGGACGGCGGCACGGACGAGCCCTTCGGGCGTGGGCGTGCCGACGTAGCGCACCATCCCGGCACCGGCCTCGACCGCAGCCGTGACGGCGAGAACCGCTGCGCCGGAATAGTTCTCGCCTCCGGCCACGATGCCGACGACGCCGCGCGAGTACTTGTCGTCGTCCGGACCGGGAACGGGCCACAGGTCGACCACGTCGTCGAAGGTCAGCCGCACGACGGCCGGAGCGGTGTCAAAGGTGAGACCGATGTCGACGACGGTGAGCATGCCGCATGCCTGCTCGGTGGGTGGGAGGAGGTGGACGGGCTTGGCCACCGAGAACGTCACCGTCTCGTCGGCGAGGACCCCGTCGGGGTCGAAGCCCAAACCGTCCGCGGACTGGCCGGACGGCAGGTCGACGGCGATGACGTGCGCGTCGTCGGGGATGGCCGCGACCCACGCCGCCGCCTGCTCCGGCAGTCCCGGACGTCCGCCCAGCCCGACGATCCCGTCGAGCACGATGTCGGCCTCGGCGATGTCCTCGAGCGCCTCGGCTCCAGTGACGAGCACGACACCCGCAGCACGCGCAGCCTCGAGCGCACCCTCGTGGACCCGCGAAAGGTCCAGTGCCGCAGCGCAACTGACACCGGACTCCGCGAGCTGAGCCACGGCATACAGGGCGTCTGCTCCGTTGTTTCCGCCGCCCACGAGGGCAACGACCGTCTCGGCGCCGAGCTGCGAGACGCGAGCCGCGACGACGTCGGCGAGCCCCTCGACGGCGCGCGCCATGAGCTCACCCGAAGCGAGCTCCTCCTCGAGAACGGCCTCGGCGGCATACACGTCTTCGGGCGACCACGCTTCGATCACGAGTGGATCCTCTGCAGTTGGGGAACTCAGGACTCCGCAATGACGACGGCAGAGGCGATCCCTGCGTCGTGGGACAGCGACACGTGCATGTGGTTCACGCCGAGCTCGGCGGCACGCGCGGCCACCGTCCCGATCATCTCGATGCTGGGCCGACCGGTCTCGTCGCGCACCACCGTGGCGTCGGTCCAGGCGAGCCCGACCGGAGCACCCAAGGCCTTGGCCAGAGCCTCTTTCGCAGCGAATCGCGCTGCGAGAGAACGCATCGGCAATCCCCGCTCACTCTCGGTGAACAGGCGGGTGAGCAACCCCGGCGTGCGCTCGAGCGTCTCAGCGAAACGCGCGATGTCGACGACGTCGATCCCGGTGCCGACGATCACGTCACTCGACCGTGACGCTCTTGGCGAGGTTCCGGGGCTGGTCGACGTCGAGGCCCTTGGCCGTCGAGAGGTGCAGGGCGAACATCTGCAGCGGCACGACGGTCAGGAGCGGCTGGAGGAGCGGCGACGTCTGGGGCACGCGGATGACCTCGTCGGCGAAGGGCACGACGTCCTCGTCACCCTCCTGCGCGATGACGATGGTGCGGGCGCCGCGAGCGCGGATCTCCTGGATGTTGGAGACGACCTTCTTGTGCAGGTCGTGCGGGGTGTCCGGTCCGGGGACGACGATGAAGACCGGCTGGCCGGCTTCGATGAGCGCGATCGGGCCGTGCTTGAGCTCCCCGGCCGCGAAGCCCTCGGCGTGGATGTAGGCGAGCTCCTTGAGCTTGAGCGCGCCCTCCATGGCGATGGGGAAGCCGACGTTGCGACCGAGGAAGAGCACCGAGCGGGTGTCGGCCATGAAGCGGGCGATCTCCTTGACCCGGTCCATGTTGCCCAGGAGCTCCTCGAGCTTGGCGGGGACTCCGTGCAGCTCCTTCATCACGGACTGCGCGTCGTCGGCGAAGGTGCCGCCACGCAGCTGGGCGAGATAGAGGCCGAGGACGTAGCAGGCGGTGATCTGCGCGAGGAACGCCTTGGTCGAGGCAACCGCGATCTCGGGGCCGGCGTGCGTGTAGAGGACGGCGTCGGACTCACGCGGGATCGTCGAACCGTGGGTGTTGCAGACCGAGATCGTCAGAGCGCCGAGCTCGCGGGCGTGCTTGACCGCCATGAGGGTGTCCATGGTCTCGCCGGACTGGCTGATGCTCACCACGAGCGACCGCTCGTTGACGATGGGGTCGCTGTAGCGGAACTCGTGCGCCAGTGCGACCTCGACGGGGATGCGGGTCCAGTGCTCGATGGCGTACTTCGCGACCATTCCGGCATACGCGGCAGTGCCACAGGCGACGACGGTGATGCGGTCGACGTTCTTGAGCTGCTCCTCGCTGATGCGGAGCTCGTCGAGGACGAGGCGGCCGCTCTCGTCGGTGCGACCCAGGAGGGTGTCGCCGACGGCGTGGGGCTGGTCGTAGATCTCCTTCTCCATGAACGTCGCGTAGCCACCCTTCTCGGCGGCCGCGGCGTCCCAGGTGACCTCGTAGGCCTTGCCCTCGGCGGGCTCGCCGTCGAAGGTGATGACCTCGTGGCCCTCGGGGGTGATCGTGACGATCTGGTCCTGGCCGAGCTCGAGCGCGTGGCGGGTGTAGCCGATGAAGGCCGCGACGTCGGAGCCGAGGAAGTTCTCGCCCTCGCCGAGACCGACGACGAGCGGGCTGTTGCGACGGGCGCCGACGACGACGCCGGGCTGGTCGGCGTGCACGGCGAGGAGGGTGAACGCACCCTCGAGGCGGTTCACGACCTGCTGCATGGCCTTCGTGAGGTCACCGGTCTCGTCGAACGCGCGGCCGACGAGCTTGGCCGCGACCTCGGTGTCGGTCTCGCTGAGGAAGTCGACGCCCTCGGCGAGGAGCTCCTTCTTGAGCGAGTGGAAGTTCTCGATGATGCCGTTGTGGATCAGGGCGAGCTTGTCGTTGGCGCCGCCGTGGTGGGGGTGGGCGTTGCCGTCGGTGGGTCCACCGTGGGTCGCCCAGCGGGTGTGACCGATCGCCGTGCGCGAGCCCGCGAGGGGGTGCGACTCCAGGGCGCTGCGCAGGTTCTCGAGCTTGCCCGCGCGCTTCTCCGACTGGACGCCGTCCTCGGTGACGAGGGCGATTCCGGCCGAGTCGTAGCCGCGGTACTCCAGGCGAGCCAGGCCCTCCATGATCACGCTTTCCGCGCGATCATCCATGGCACTGCCGACATATCCGACGATTCCACACATGGCCGCAAGCGTAATGGCTCGGATCGCGCTTCCCGAACCACCGCGTCGCGCGCCGGAGGACGCGTATGCCGTCCACTCAGCCGGCATGTGCGCCACAATGGCGCGCGTGTCTGCAACGCCCGCAGTTCCCCCGTCGGGGCCAGTTCTCCCGTCCGGGTCCGAGCCGACGGCGTCCGCGCCCTTCGTGCCCTCGCCGTACCTCGACTTCTCCCGCGCCGACTGGGCGGCCCGTCGAGAGAACCACCCGCTGAGCCTCACCCCTGGCGACATCGCCCGGATCCGAGGGATCGGCGACCGCGTGGACCTGCGAGAGGTGGAGGAGGTCTACCTCCCCCTGTCGCGGCTGCTCGCCTTCTATGTCAACGCGACGGCGGGCCTGCACCGGGTCACGACCGACTTCCTCGGCGACCGACCGGCCAAGGTTCCGTTCGTCATCGGCATCGCCGGATCCGTCGCCGTGGGCAAGTCAACGACGGCGCGCGTCCTGCGCGAGCTCCTGCGTCGTTGGCCGCAGACGCCCCGCGTCGACCTCATCACCACCGACGGTTTCCTCCGACCCAACGCTGACCTCGAGGCGCGAGGACTGTTGCAGCGCAAGGGTTTTCCCGAGTCCTACGATCGCCGTGCGCTCTTGCGATTCGTCGCAGACGTGAAATCGGGTATGCCGCGTGTCGTCGCTCCGGTGTATTCGCACCTCACGTACGACATCGTTCCTGGCGCCGAGATCGTCGTCGACCAACCGGACGTGCTCATCGTCGAGGGGCTCAACGTGCTGCAGCCTGCAACGGTGCGTTCGGACCTGCGCACGCGCCAGGTGCTGTCGGACTACTTCGACTTCTCGGTCTATGTCGACGCCCCCGTCGAGCAGTTGCGCAGCTGGTACATCGAGCGCTTCCTCCGGCTGCGCGAGACCGCGTTCGCGGACCCGGAGTCCTACTTCCACCGCTATGCGGCGCTGACCGATGCCGAGGCCCGCGAGACCGCGGCCAGCATCTGGGAGCGGATCAACGAGCCGAACCTGCTGCGCAACGTCCTGCCCACCCGCGACCGGGCGACCCTGGTGCTGTCCAAGGGTGCCGACCACGCCGTGACGAACATCCGCCTGCGCCGTCTCTGACCTCCCCTCCCTAGGGTGGGCCGAGTGGAACTCACGAACGCACCGCTCGTCGGGCGCCCCCACTGGAGCCAGCGCTTTGCCAGTGGTGTCGGTGGTGGCCTCTTCCTCGTGATCGGTCTGATCGTCCTCTTCAAGGGCGAGTGGCTCGGTGCACCGCTGGCGCTGTTTGCCCTCTTCGTCCTCGCCGACCTGTGGCGCAAGGTGACCGTCTCGGACACGACCTTGAGCGCTCGTGGTCGGGTGACGAGCAAGAAGGTCGCACTCTCGCAGCTCACCGACGGCGGGCTCTCGCCCCTGAGCCGGATCTGGGTCCAGCCGCGCGAGGGTCGCCCCTTCTACCTGCGCATGGTGTCGCAGTACGGCAAGGCGGGAGCCGTGGGTGTCGAGGACTTCCTGCCGCAGTTGGCGGCTCGAGTGGAGTCCGCCGGCGGACACATCGAGGCGTCTGACGACAAGCGAGCCCACCCGAAGGGGACGCACCCGCTCTTCAGCGCGTGAGCGAGCCACCGAACAGCGCGGGCGAAGGCCCCGGCCCGATCAGTACCAGTGCGGGTAGCGGTTGTTCCAGAAGTCCCAGGCGCCACACGGGGTGCCGTAGGACTGCTTGATGTAGTTCAGGCCCCACTTGATCTGGGTGACCGGGTTGGTGCGGTAGTCCGCGCCGACGGTCGCCATCTTGCGTGCGGGCAGGCTCTGCGGGATGCCGTAGGCGCCCGAGGAGGAGTTCTCGGCCTTGTAGTTCCAGGCGCTCTCGCCCTCCCAGAGGAGGTTGAGGCAGCCCCACTGGCGGTCGCCGCTGAAGCCGTAGTCGCTCATGAGGGCACGTGCCGCACCACGCGGGTCGGCCTGCGCACCGGCGATGAGGGAGGCGCGCTGCTTGTCGCGGGCCACCTTCTGGGCGGCGGCCAAGCGGGCCTTGGCGAGGGCGTCGGCCTTGACCTTGGCGGCTGCGGCGGCGGCATCGGCCTTGACCTTGGCTTCGGCCTGCGCCTTGGCCACGACGGCGGCACGCTGCGCGTTGGCGCCGGCCCGCTCGGTCGAGATGCGGCTGCTGTCGGCGAAGCTCTCCTTGGCCGACTGTGCGGCCTGGGTCATGGCGGCCGCGCTGAGCGTGAAGGGTTCGGACTCGGCGACGGCGTCGTTCGTGCCGACACCGACCGCTCCGGTCCCCACGAGGGCGAGGGCCATCCCGGCCGTGACAGCGGGGCGACGCGCGACGCCGAGCGCCTGCGCCAGGGGTCCCTCGGATGGACGGGCGTGGCGCCCGCGGTGAGTTCCGCGGTACCGGCTCATACGAAGGGGTTCCTCTCAGGACGCAGAACAGCCCGGCTGACGGAGCAGTCGGGCTGCGTTACCAAATCGAGACCAATTTACGCGATGACCCGCGAATGGCCAAACTGGGCCCTTCGCCGGTGGCCTCCCCGAAGGGCGCACACCCACCGAACGGGCAGTGACTCGGCCCACACTCTCCCACAGCGTGGGTATGCCGGTCGCGCGAGGTGAGCGACCGGCATACCGAACGGTTGTGCTCGGCTGAAAGCCGGCCTCAGAGGTCGCCGTGCTCCTGCTCCAGCAGGTCCGTGACGAGAGCCGCGATGGGGCTGCGCTCGCTGCGGGTGAGCGTGACGTGCGCGAAGAGCGGGTGCCCCTTGAGCTTCTCGATGACCGCGGCGACCCCGTCGTGACGACCGACGCGCAGGTTGTCGCGCTGGGCCACGTCGTGGGTCATGACGACCTTGGAGTTCTGGCCGATGCGGGACAGGACCGTGAGGAGGACGTTGCGCTCGAGCGACTGGGCCTCGTCGACGATGACGTAGGCGTCATGCAGGGAGCGACCACGGATGTGGGTCAGCGGCAGGACCTCGAGCATCCCGCGGTCGAGGACCTCCTCGACCACCTCACGCGAGACGAGCGCCGACAGCGTGTCGAAGACCGCCTGGCCCCACGGGTTCATCTTTTCCGACTCGGAGCCGGGGAGGTAACCCAGCTCCTGGCCGCCCACGGCATACAAGGGTCGGAAGACCACGACCTTGCGCTGCTGGCGGCGCTCCATGACGGCCTCGAGGCCAGCGCACAGCGCGAGCGCCGACTTGCCGGTGCCCGCGCGGCCGCCGAGGCTGACGATGCCGATGTCGGGGTCGAGCAGGATGTCGAGCGCGATGCGCTGCTCGGCGCTGCGGCCGTGCAGGCCGAAGGCGTCCCGGTCGCCCTTGACGAGACGCACCTGCTTGTCGGCGCCGACGCGACCCAGACCGCTTCCCCGCGGCGAGAGCAGCTTGAGGCCGGTGTGGCACGGCATCTCGGCCGCGCCCACGTGCTCGAGGCGGCCGTACTCGTAGAGGTGGTCCATCTCCTCGACCGTGACGTCGACCTCGGCCATGCCGGTCCAGCCGGAGTCGACCGCGAGTTCCGCGCGGTACTCCTGCGCCTCCATGCCGCACGCCGAGGCCTTGACCCGCATCGGCAGGTCCTTGCTGACGATCGTGACGATGCGACCCTCGTTGGAGAGGTTCTTGGCCACCGACAGGATGCGGGTGTCGTTGTCGCCCAGGCGGAAGCCCGCCGGGAGCGACGACGAGTCGGTGTGGTTGAGCTCCACCCGCAACGTGCCGCCGTCGTCACCGACGGGCACGGGGGCGTCGAGGCGACCGGCCTTGATCCGCAGGTCGTCCAGGAGGCGGAGCGCCGCGCGGGCGAAGAAGCCCAGCTCGGGGTGGTGCCGTTTGCCCTCCAGCTCCGTGATCACGACGATCGGGAGGACGACCTCGTGCTCCTTGAACCGCAGGATCGCCCGCGGATCGGAGAGCAGGACCGACGTGTCCAGGACGTAGGTCAGCATCGGCGACTCCGTGACCTCCACGGACTCAGGAGAGGTCGCAGCCTCGGTGGCCGCTCCCGTCGCACTCGCGCGCTTGCGCTGGCGGGTGATGCCGGCGCTGGTCGTCGGTGAGGTAGCGGTGGAACTCGAGGGTGTGGCCACGGCGGGGCTCCTAGGCGCGCACGATCTGGATGTGCGCTGACTCGAAGGTGTGGATCCCGGTCGGCCCACTGCCACGAGCAGGGAGCCGGGACCGGTCCCTCCTCCGGAGCGTGGTGTGCTCCATGCGATGGGCCTCCCGAACGCATCAGGGTGACGCGTTGGGAATGACGCTACGACCGGCACACGCTCAGCTGTCACGCAGGCGCGCCGCGTGTCGAGGTGTTCACGCAGGCTTTACACGGCGGCCGTGAAACGCCTGCGGCGGGTGATGCCAATGTGACTCGAGTGGCAGGTGTGCTCAGGTGCCGAACCGACGATTGCGTTCGCCATAGGCGCGCAGGGCCCGCAGGAAGTCGACCTTGCGGAAGTCGGGCCAGTAGGCCTCGCAGAAGTAGAACTCGGAGTGGGCGCTCTGCCACAGCAGGAAGCCGCCGAGCCGCTGCTCCCCCGACGTGCGGATGACGAGGTCGGGGTCGGGCTGGCCCTTGGTGTAGAGGTGGTCGGCGATGTGCTCGACGTCGAGGAACTCGGCCAGTTCCTCGATCGTCGTGCCGCGATCGGCGTGCTCGAGGAGCAACGACCGGACGGCATCGGCGATCTCGCGACGGCCCCCGTAGCCGACGGCGATGTTGACCAGCAGGCCATCGACCTCGGCCGTGCGAGCTGCGGCGTCTTCGAGCCGCTCGCGGGTGGCCGCCGGCAGGAGCGATCAGGGCTCCGACCGGGTTGAGCCTCCACTGGTGCGAGTCGGCGAGCTCATCGACGGTCCGCTCGATGATGCCGAGGAGGGGACGCAACTCGGACTCGGCGCGGCTGAGGTTGTCGGTCGAGAGCAGCCACAGGGTGACGACCTCGACCCCGACCTCCTCGCACCAGGAAAGGAAGTGGGCGATGTTGTCGGCGCCGGCCTGGTGACCCTCGCTCGTCCCGGCCCCTCGCGCCTTGGCCCAGCGCCGGTTTCCGTCGAGCATGACCCCAACGTGGCGAGGAACACTCTCCGGCGGCAGTCGCTTGGTCAGCCGACGCTCGTATGCCGCATAGAGAACATCGCTGAGCGCCATGTCGTCACCGTACCGCTGGGCGCACAGCGAGATGTAGACCACCTCACCGGCTCGGAACCTACGCAAACGTAGGTATCGTTGTAGGGAACATGGACAAGCGACGTGAACCCCGCACCATCGACGCACTCGAAGAGCGCGTCGATGCGGTGCTCGAGGTCGTCAAGCCCAAGTTGCGCGGCTGGCTCCACTTGGCCATGGCGCCGATCGCCTTCATCGGCGGCCTCGTCCTCGTCGTCCTGAGCGACACCGTCGAGGCACGCGCCGCCGCTGCGGTGTTCACCCTCACGGCAGTGCTGCTCTTCGCGATGTCGGCGGTCTATCACCGCGGCAACTGGTCACCTCGTTGGGGCAATGCCCTGAAGCGGATCGACCACTCCAACATCTTCCTCATCATCGCGGGCAGCTACACGCCGTTCGCGCTGCTCCTCCCCCGCAACCAGGCCATCACCCTGCTCGCCATCGTCTGGGGCGGCGCGATCGCCGGAGTCGCCTTCCGACTCCTGTGGATCCACGCGCCCCGATGGCTGTACGTACCCGTCTACGTCGCGCTGGGCTCGGTGGCGGTCTTCTTCCTCGGCCCGCTACTTCGTCACGCCGGGCCCACGGTCGTGACCCTGGTCATCACCGGTGGCGCGCTCTACACGATCGGCGCCATCGTCTACGGCATCAAGCGCCCCAACCCCTCGCCCCGATGGTTCGGGTTCCACGAGATCTTCCACACCCTGACGATCCTCGCGTTCATCACGCACTACATCGCCGCCTCGATCGCGCTCTACGACCGCGTCTGACACACCGTCTGACCCCGCGGCGCCCTCCTGAGCAGCCTTGCTGCGGTAGGACATCCGGCGCAGCCGCGCGTTCATGTTGCGCATGAGCAGCCACAGCGCGATCGCGAGGAACAGGAACGCGACGAAGGCCCACAGGCCCGGCGCTGCCTGCTGGCTCGGGGTGCCATCGGTCGCGGTGCTGGGACTGGGTGAGGGCGTCACCGACAACGGCAGCAGGGCGATGTGGGTGAGCAGTGGGGCGATCATGCGGTGCGTTCCTTGCGTCCGTCGTGCGCGATGGTGAGGTCCGTCGACGTCGCGAGCGCATCGGCCTCGGCGACGTCCGTGGGCAGTCCGGCGAAGAGGTCGTCCTCGCCGTCGACGATGGGCACGTACGACAGTCCCGCCTCGTAGTCCTCCCACGGCCAGACCCGCGCCTGCTCCTCGCGCGAGACCTTGAAGAAGTTGCCGTCGGGGTCGACCTGCGTCGCGTGCGCCAGCAGCGCCTCGTCGCGCCTCTCGAACCACGCGTCGCACTTCACCCGCGTGGTGAGCACACGCTCACGGGAGGAGTCCCAGTTCTCGAGCCACGCGGCATACGGGCTCTCCTCACCGAGTGCGGTGAGGGCCTCGTGGAACGCGACGACCCGTCCGCGACTGAACGTCTGGTTGTAGTAGACCTTCAGCGGTTGCCACGGCTCACCAGCATTGGGGTATGCCGCCGGGTCGCCTGCCGCTTCGAAGGCCGCCATCGAGACGGTGTGGCACATGATGTGGTCCGGGTGGGGGTAGCCACCGTTCTCGTCATAGGTCGTCATGACGTGCGGGCGGAAGCGACGGATCTCGCGGACGAGGGCTTCGGTCGCCACCTCGACCGGCTCGAGCGCGAAGCAGCCCTCGGGCAGCGGCGGCAGCGGATCGCCTTCGGGGAGACCGGAATCGACGAAGCCGAGCCAGGTGTGGTCGACGCCGAGGATCTCCTGGGCGCGGCGCATCTCGTCGCGCCGCACCTGGGCGAGGTCGCGCAGGATGTGCGGGTCGTGGGCGAGCTTGGGGTTGAGCACGTCGCCGCGCTCACCGCCCGTGCACGAGACGACGAGGACGTCATGGCCCTCGTCGACGTACTTCGCCATCACCGCGGCGCCCTTGCTCGACTCGTCGTCGGGATGCGCGTGCACACACATGAGACGGAGGCGGTCTGCCACGAGAGGGTCCTTTAAGAATCGGGGGTCGCACCAGCGACAATGGGCTCGCTCCATCTTCGCACTCGCTGTGCGCTCCGCCACTCTCGACCCAGGACCCTCGATGCCACTTCCTCGCCCGGCCCCCGGCACCACTCGCTGGTGGGTGATCGGCACCATCGGCATCTCGCTCATCGTGGCCGTCATCGTGTGGTTCGCGCTCGCCTCGGCCAACGCGCTCAGGGCGACCGTCACGGCATACAAAGTCGACAGTGACGCCCAGATCTCGGTGTCCTACGACGTGCACCGGCCCGATGGCGCGGCGGTGCGTTGCACCGTCGAGGCGCAGGACACGCGCCACGGACGCGTCGGCACGATCACCGATGACGTGCCGGCCGGCGCGAAGTCCGTCGCGCGCACGGTGACCGTGCGCACCAGTGCCCGCGCCGTCGTCGGGGTCGTGTCGTCCTGCGTCAGAGTGCCCTGACCTGCGGCTCTGCGGGTCCACGTGTCCGTAACAACGTGCTTTCCTGCGGGGACGTTGCTATCCTTGTTCTTTGCACCAACGGGTCTGGGGCCCACCGAACCGCACGAGGTTCAGGCCCTGGACCCTTTCACGTAGGACCATCATCCCCGCGTTCCGGGCGGCTGACGCCGTCTCGACTCGGGCACCCGAGGAGTGAATTCAGTGAGCGCGACCGTCGTGAAGACGAGCTACCTGACCCAGGAGGCGTTCGACCGCCTCAAGGCCGAGCTCGAAGAGCTCTCCGGTCCGGGTCGGGCCGACATCGTCGCCAAGATCGAGGCTGCCCGCGAAGAGGGCGACCTCAAGGAGAACGGCGGCTACCACGCGGCGCGCGAGGAGCAGGGCAAGAACGAGGCCCGCATCCGCCAGCTGACGCAGCTGCTCGAGAACGCCATCATCGGTGAGACCCCTCCCGACGACGGCATCGTCGAGCCCGGCATGCTCGTCACGGTCGAGATCTTCGGCGACAAGGAGACCTTCCTCCTCGGCTCCCGCGAGATCGCCGACGGGTCGCTGCAGGTCTACAGCGAGCAGTCGCCCATCGGCTCGGCCGTCACCGGCCACAAGGCCGGCGACACCGTGAGCTACGAAGCGCCCAACGGCAAGCAGGTCGACGTCAAGATCCTCGACGCGAAGCCCTTCACCGGCTGACCGAGCCCCTGCGGCTCGACACAAGCAGTTCCTGACGGGACGACCACCTTGGGTGGTCGTCCCGTCAGTGTCTGGGCATCGCCCTCGTTGTGCGCCGGTCGCCAGGACAGCCAGTTGGCAGGGCAGGGGTCAGGAAACGCCTCAGAGTTGGGCTGCCTCGTCGTGGATGACGGTGTAGCCCTTGGCGCGCATCGCCGCGAGGACCCGCTCACAGTGCTCGGGGCCGCGGGTCTCGAGCCGGAGCGCGATCTCGACCTCGTCGACGTTGATCTGCGGACCCGTGCGGATGTGTTCGATCTCGAGGATGTTGGCGTCGACCCCGGCGCAGTCGGCGAGGATCGCGGCGAGTGAGCCGGGGGTGTCGGGGACGCGCACCGAGAACTGGAGGTAGCGCCCGGCGGCCACGAGCCCGTGGCGGATGATCCGCAGCATGAGGAGGGGGTCGATGTTGCCTCCGGACAGCACGGCGACGACGGGCCCTTCGATCGTCTCCTTGGCTTCGGACTCGGAGTTCTCGAGCAGCCAGCCGACGGCGGATGCGCCGGCCGGTTCGACGACGAGCTTGGCGCGCTCCATGAGGAAGAGCAGGGCGCGGGACATGCCGCCCTCGCTGACCGTCTCGACACTGTCGACGAGGTCGCGCACGAGCGGGAAGGTCACGTTCCCGGGCAGCCCCACCGCGATGCCGTCGGCCATCGTCGACATCTTGGCGGCGGCCAGTGGGTGCCCAGCCACCAGCGACGCGGGGTAGGCCGCGGCCTGCTCGGCCTGGACGCCGATGATGCGGACGTCGGGCTTGAGCTCGCGCACGGCCACCGCGATGCCGGCGAGCAACCCGCCGCCGCCGAGTCCGACGACGATCGTCTTGACGTCGGGGCACTGCTCGAGGATCTCGAGGCCACAGGTGCCCTGCCCGGCGACGATGTCGTCGTGGTCGAACGGGTGGATGAGGATGGCGCCGGTCTGCTCAGCCCAGGCCCGGGCGTGGACGAGGCTCTCGTCGAGGGTCTCGCCGATCTGCTCGATCGTCGCGCCGTAGGCCTTGGTCGCCTGGACCTTGGGCATGGGCGCCCGCACCGGCATGTAGACCTTGACCGCGATGCCGAGCATCTGTCCGGCGAGGGCGACGCCCTGGGCGTGGTTGCCGGCGCTTGCCGCGACGACGCCCCGCGCCTTCTCCTCCTCGGTGAGGTGGAACATCCGGTTGTAGGCGCCGCGGATCTTGAACGACCCGGCGCGCTGGAGGTTCTCGCACTTGAGGAAGACGTCGGCGCCGACTCGTGCCGACAGACCGCGGTTGAACTCCATGGGTGTGGGAGCAATGACTGTGGAGAGCAGGTCAGCGGCGGCACGGATCTCGGCCACCGTCACCGACGACGATGTGGGTGTCATGGGCGTGAGGCTATCGACCTCCGCACACGCACGTCGCCCCGCCCGGGAGACCCGGACGGGGCGAGGTGTGAGGATCAGGGGAATTGGGCGAGAAACCCACGGAGTCCCTGATCGAGTCGGTGGCTCTCAGTCGGTGGTGCGCTTGTTGAAGGCCCGCAGCGCGAGCGGCGCGATGATCGCCGTGATGGCCACCGACCAGATGATCGTCGCCAGCTCGGGGTTCTGCAATGACCACGGCGCGTCCGCTCGCACGGAACCGCCCACGCCCCAGTTGTCGCGCATGGCCTGGGTGAGCGAGCTGATCGGATTCCACTCGGCAATGGTGCGCAGCCACGAAGGCATGGTTTCGGTGGGAGCGAACGCGTTGGACAGGAACGTGATCGGGAAGATCGTCGTGAACATCAGCCCGTTGACCGCCTCCACCGAACGCATCGCCGAGCCGACGAGGATGCCGATCCAGATCATCGCGAATCCGAAGAGGAGAAGCAGTCCGTAGCTCAGCAGCCCCTTGAGAACCCCTTCGTGGATCCCCCACCCGATGAACAGCCCGGTCACCGACATGACCGCGACGCCGATGCTCGAGTGGATGAGGGCGGCGATCGAACGCGAGATGAGGATGGAGGATCGCTGGATCGGCAGCGAGCGCAGCCGGTCGACCATGCCCTTGCCGATGTCGGTGTTGAGCCCGATGGCGACGATGAAGGCGCTGAACGCGATCGTCTGGGCCATGATCCCGGGGAGCAGCCACGCCTTGTAGTCCCCACCCTGGACGTTGATGGATCCACCGAAGACAAAGGCGAAGAGCAGCACGAACATGATCGGCTGGATCGTCACGTCCGTGAGCATCTCGGGCTGACGCTTGATGTGCGTGAGGTTGCGCCGGACCAACGTCGTGATCTGGCGGACCTGGCCCGCCCCACTGGGTCGTGGGGCGGTGCGGTCGAGGACCGCAACTTCTGCGGCGGCGCTCATGCGGGGTCCCTGTGAAGTATCTGGAGGAGCGAAGCGGGGCGGGTCCCACGCTCTGCGTGGGCGGAACTTCGTGGGGTGGTCATGCCGACACCTCTTCCTTGTTGCTCGTGTCTTCGGCCTTGTGGCCGGTGAGGGCCAGGAAGACGTCATCGAGGCTGGGTCGCTGCATACCGAGGTCGTCGACCTCGATGCCGGCGTCATCGAGCTGAGTCGCGATGCGCGTCAGGGCCGCGACGTCGCCACCCGGGGCGACGAGCTTGCGCGCGTCGGCGTCGACGTGGACCTCGCCGACAACGCCCCGCAGCAGCTCGGCGGCCTGGTGGACCTCGTCGTGGCGCGACACCGTCACGACGAGGCTGGCGGCGCCGGACTGGTTCTTGAGCTCGAGCGGAGTGCCCTGGGCGATGATCCGGCCCTGGTCGATGACGACGATGTTGTCGGCCAGCTGGTCGGCCTCATCGAGGTACTGAGTCGTGAGCAGCAGGGTCGTGCCGTCCCGCACGAGCTCCCGCAACACATCCCAGAGCTCGACTCGACTGCGCGGGTCGAGCCCGGTCGTGGGCTCGTCGAGGAAGAGCACCGGCGGGTGGGCGATGAGGCTCACCGCGAGGTCGATGCGGCGCCGCATGCCACCGGAGTAGTCCTTGACGACCTTGTCTCCGGCGTCGGTGAGCGAGAACTGCTCGAGCAGCTCGTCGGATCGCTTGCGGACGAACTTGCGGTCCAGCCCGTAGAGGTCGCCGATGAGGCGGAGGTTCTCGCGCCCGGTGAGGAGGTCGTCGACGGTCGCGCTCTGGGCCGTGAGCCCCATGCTCGCCCGCACGGCTTCGGGTTCCTTGACGACGTCGTGGCCAGCGACGCGGGCCGACCCACTCGTGGGGATTGCCAGGGTCGTCATCATCCGCACGGTCGTCGTCTTGCCCGCGCCGTTGGGCCCGAGGAGGCCGAACACCGACCCCTTGGGCACGGCGAAGCTGACGTCGTCGACGGCGGTGAAGTCACCGAACGTCTTGACGAGGTTCTCTGCCTCGATCACGGGATCGTTGGTCATGAGTTCATCCCACGGCAGAGGCAGAACGGATGTCCGGCCGGGTCGAGATACACCTTGAAGCCGCCGTCCTCGCTCGGCTGGTGCTCGTGGACGGTCGCGCCTGCCGCGAGCACCGCGGGCTCCGCGTCGGCGATCACCGGCACGGCGAAGTCGAGGTGGAACTGCTGCGGGTGGGTGCCACCGGGCCAGGTCGGCGGCGTCCAGTCGTCGATGCGCTGGAAGGCGAGCGTGGTGCGACCATCGAGCCGGTCGGGGGAAACGCCCCCACCAGGGGGCTCAAGCGTGGCCCAGTCGCGGTCGGACTCGGCTTCGAGGCTCCAGCCGAGAACCTCGGCATAGAACCGACCGAGCTCAAGGGCGTCCGGGCAGTCGAGGACCACGAGGTCGAGAAGGGGACGAAGGGGAGATCGAGCGGCGTCTTCACTCATGCCTGCGAGCGTATGACGGACCACTGACAGCCTTCACCCCTTTTTCGAACCCGCTCGTCAGGCGAGGGTCGCGGCGAGCGCGCGGGCGGCGACCGGGTGTGCTTCGGCGAGCAGACCACAGGCAAAGAGCAGGTATGCCGTGTCGACGCCCTGCGTCGCGGCCGCCGGGACCGTCCACCCACCAGCGTGGTCGGTCACCACCGCGCCCAGCACACCTTGCGCGAGCTCCTCAGGACCGTGCCTCAGCACGCCGCCGGAGCCAAGGACGAGTCCGACATCGGCGAGGGGGCGCGGCCGATCGCCGACGACCCGCGCTCGACCGTGACGACGCGCGGCCACCACCGCCGCCACCCGGGCCAGGTCGGCCTCGTGCTCCCACTCCCCCGGCGTCGACGCCCGGTGCGCCGTGTCAGAGGTGACCTGCACGGCATACGCCTCCGTTTCTGACGACAGCGGGAGGTGCTCGCGAGCAGCGGCCTCGACGATGCCGAGGGCGTTCCAGCGCATGCCGAGGTCGGCCTCGACGGTGCGTTCGTGCCACATGGAGCCGGCGACGTCGCGCTCGATCTCGGCGTCCTCGCCCTGGGGTCGGAGGACCGAGTAGACGTCGGTCGTCGCGCCGCCGATGTCGATGACCATGACGTCCTCACCGCGTACGTCGGCGAGGAGTTCGACACCCTGGAGGACGGCATCGGGGGTCGCCGCACGGACGAGTTCGGTGAAGCCGCGACCGCGCGACAGACCCTTGCCGCCGATGACGTGCTCGAGGAACGCCGCCCGAATCGCCGCTCGCGCTGCGTCCGGTGCGATGACGCCGATCCGCGGCAGGACGTTGCTCGTGACGGTGTGCCGCCGTCCGGTGCGGGTCAGCTCGGCCGACACCTCGCCAGCGACCTCGGCGTTGCCAGCCACGACGATCGGCGCCGTGATCCGAGCATTGGCCAAGCGAGTTGCGTTGTGTCGCAACACATCCGCGTTGCCGCCATCCGTGCCACCGACGAGGAGCACGAGGTCAGGTGCAGCCGCGCGCAGCTCGCGCACACCCTCGCCCGTCAGCGATCCCGACGACACGTGCACCACGCGCCCACCGGCCGACAGGGCCACCCGGTGCCCGGCCTCCGCCGTCACCTCACGTTCGTAGCCCACCACGGCAATGCGCAGCCCGCCGCCTGCGGACGAGCACACGAGCGTCTCGGTGACGGGACCGTGGGAGGCGAGCTCACGGCATACCCGATCGACTCCGTCCATGACGTCCGTGTCGATCGTCGTCGGAGACGACGCCGCACCCACCAAGGTGCCCGAATCGACGTTCACGAGAACGGCTTTGGTGAAGGTCGACCCGACGTCGACGCAGAGGACGAGCGAACACGTCAGGTGAGGCGGTCGAGAGCCTGCTTGAGGTCGGCGATGAGGTCTTCGACGTCCTCGATGCCGACGGAGAGCCGGATCATGTCCGAGGGCACTTCGAGCTCGGTGCCGGCGACGGAGGCGTGGGTCATGCGGCCCGGGTGCTCGATGAGCGACTCGACGCCACCGAGGGACTCGCCGAGGGTCCAGATCTGGGTCTCGCCGCAGACCTTGACGGCGACGTCCTCGCCACCCTTGACGCGGAACGCGACCATGCCGCCGAAGCGCTTCATCTGACGCTTGGCGACCTCGTGGCCGGGGTGCTCGGGCAGACCCGGGTAGTGCACCGCCGTGACGCCGTCGTGGCCCTGGAGGAACTCGACGATCTTCTCGGCGTTGTCGCAGTGGCGCTCCATGCGGATGGCCAGGGTCTTGAGCCCGCGCTGGACGATCCACGAGTCGAAGGGGCCGGCGATGGCACCCATGGAGTTCTGGTGGAAGCCGATCCGGTCGCTCGCGGACTCGTTGTCGAACCACGGCACCGTGACTCCGTGGCCGACGACGACAGCGCCGCCGACGACGTCGGAGTGGCCGCCGCAGTACTTCGTCGTCGAGTGCATGACGACATCGGCACCGTCGGCGAGCGGCTGCTGGAGGTAGGGCGACGCGAACGTGTTGTCGACGACGAGCAGGGCGCCGGCCTCGTGCGCGATCTCGGCGAGGGCCTTGATGTCGGCGATGCTCAGCATGGGGTTGGTCGGGGTCTCGACCCAGATGATCTTGGTCTTGCCGGGCTGGATCGCGGCGCGAACGGCATCGTTGTCGGCAATGGCCGCGATGGTGTGCTCGACGCCCCAGTGCTTGAGGACCTTGTTGAAGAGACGGTAGGTGCCGCCGTAGGCGTCCGACGGGACGACGACGTGGTCACCGGGGCTGAGGAGGGCACGCAGAATCGCGTCCTCGGCGGCCAGTCCGGAGGCGAACGCGAAGCCGCGCTCGCCCTGCTCGAGGGCGGCGAACCCGGTCTCGAGAGCGGTGCGGGTGGGGTTGGCGCGAGCGGCTGTACTCGTAGCCGTTGCGGAAGCCCCCGATGCCGTCCTGCTTGTAGGTCGACGTCTGGTAGATCGGGGTGACGACGGCGCCCGTCGTGGGGTCTGGGTCCTGCCCGGCGTGGAGGGCGCGGGTGGAGAAGCCGAGGGTGTCGTCAGTCATGCCGACAGCGTATGCCGCGTGGTCACCACCGCTTCAGGCGAGCCAGTTCCGCTCGCTCAGGCGAGGCGCTTCTGCCACTCGCGTTGGATGGCAGTGGTCCGGTAGCCGAGGGCCTCGTTGACCGCGATCATCGGCCCGTTCTCCACGGCGTTCCACGTGCGGACGGTGCGGGTCTGCGGGAACTCGGTGCGGAGCGCGAGCATGTTGGCGGCCTTGAGGGTGGCGCCGAGCCCATGGCCGCGGTGCTCTCGGAGGACGAGCGTGTCCTGTTGGTAGGCGAGTTCCGGTGCGGCGATCGGGACCTGGAGCTGACTGAAGGCGACGAGGGTGTTGGTGCCGAGGTGGCGGGCCACGGACTCGACGACGCGGCGCCCGCTCTTGCTCGCCGCCTCACGCTCACCTCTTGAGCCGCTCGGCGTCCCAGACCTCCTCCTCGAGGTCGAGCTCGCCGATCGGAGCGTCGGTGCTCATCCGCTGCTGGAGGATGGCGCGGTCGTCGAGCCATTCGTCGAGGGTGTCGTCGGTCGAGGTCTCGATCGCGTATCCCGCTGTCTCCGAGGCGTTTTCGAACGAGAATGCCGTGACATCCAGGTCGTTGCGGTGGTTCGTCTGGGCCAGGTCGAACCCGTGACGGCGTGCGAACCCTTCACCCGGATCCGTGCCGTTCTGTGGGTATGCCGTCTCCGCGGCGAGCGAGGTCCGCCCGGCTTCCCGGGCGTGCTGGGTGAGATGGTCCATCAGCGTGGTGCCGATGCCCCGGCGGCGGTGGTCAGGGGTGACGTCGATGCGAACGAGCGCCAGTTGGAGGTTGTCCCGCTGCGGCATGGCCAGAGCGGCACTGGCGACCACCCGTTCGTGATCGTCGACGGCCGACAGGTAGCGGAGGTCCCAGTTCGGCGACTCCTCACGGGCGCGGTGCCAGGCGATGGATCGGGCGTCGTGGTCCTCGCCCATCGTGGCCGCGGTCGAGACGATGAATGCCTCGTTCCACGCCTCCGCCAGTTCGGCCTGGTCGGGGTCGAGCGTGGTGACAGGAACGATGCGGATACCCATGCGGCCATCGTCCCTGTCCTGCGCTCCCCCGGCTACTTGCCGTTGCCGGGTCGACCGTCCGGGCCTCGACCGAAGCTCGCGAGGTTCTTGGCTGCCTCGTCGGCGAGCTTCGTGGCGATCGTGCGAGCCTCGGCCTGCGTCCGCCCCTGTGACACCACCGCTATGAGTACGTCGCCCTCGAGTCGGAGGGCGATCTGTTTCGGAAAAGGAGGATCGAACGCGTCGGCCTGATGGGCGAGGAAGGTGGTCGCTTCGTCGTGCCCCGCCCACGCCTCTCGAACGGGCGCGCTGAACCAGCGGGCGGTGCCACGGTTCGCAACGATCTCGTCGAACGCCTTCTGCCCATCGGGGAAGGACGACCACAGGACGGATGTCGTGGGCAGGACCTCCTTGGTGGGGTCCAGACCCGGCCCGGACAGGACGTACATGGCCTCGCGAACGGCCACGGCCCGTTGACCCGGATACCCCGGGTCTCCCACCTGTGCTCCGAAGACAGGAACGGTCCCCATGGCTGAGTAGCCCCAGGGCTCGTCGAGGGTGAGCGAGGGGGTGCCGACCGCCTCGGGTGACGGAGCAATGGCGGGCAGGATGAAGGCGGCCCGGTCGGAAGCGGCTTCCCTCCGACCTTCGGGCCACGACCAGACTGCGGGTTGAGGTTCGACGAGTGCCTTGCTCGTCACGAGCGCGTCCACACTTGCGTCCACGAGCCGACGGGACTCGGCGAGGGCACGCGCTTCGTCCGAGCCGGAGGTCCACGCGTCAACCGTCACGTCTCCGACTCGGCGAATGGCGACGAACCGCTTGTCGCCGGGCGTCAGCGGCTCCTCGACGACGAACTGGTTCGCCTCAGTGGCAGCGAGTCCGGGCCACGCGACCTTCCGGAAGGGCCGGTTGAAGGCGCACGCGCCGGAGTTGTCCGCGAGCTGCTGCATCGCTGTCATGGCCGTTGTCGTGGGCCAGCCGGTCAGGGTGACCTCCGCGCTGGGCGGCGCCTTCGCTTCTCCCTTCGGGCGGTAGTCCCAGGAGTCGCTCCCCCAAGGCTGGGGCGTCGCTGCTTCGGGGTTTGTCAGGCAGCCGACGGAGGCCATCCGGGCCAGAGGAAACATGCCAAACCTGGTGGCAGCGCGCTCCAGCCCCGCTGGCGCTGCGGCGCCCTTGGGCGCGACGTCGGGGAAGGCCATCGGCATCCGGTAGTCGCCATTGGGCAGCTTCACTCGCGGCGCGAACGCCGTCGAGTCCGGCACTGTCGGGGAAGGCGACCCGCTGGCAGTGGGGCTGCTCGACTCCGCCGGTGTCACCCGCTGGCCCTCGAACATCGAGGAGTTCGCCGCGCCCACGGCAATGGCGACCACGGCGGCAGCGGCGGCCGCCCCGCTGACGGTGGCGCGCAGCATACGAGCGCGTCGTTTGCCTGTTGCACCTGTGTCGATCGCTGCACGCAGGGCGCGCCAGTCGGGTTCGGGCGCATCACGCAGGACCTCGCGGAGCTGATCCTCAAGTTGGGTGGTCATGACGAGACTCCTTTGAAGGTGTGAATGACCGAGCCCGCGCGCAATGCGGCCAGGGCGTGGTGGATGGAGGACCGGACGGTGCTGACCGAGCAGCCCATGAGCGCGGCGACCTCGGCATCGGGCAGGTCCTCGAAGTAGCGCAACGTCACGGCGGTGCGTTGTCGCGGCGGCAGCCCGCTCAGTGCCTCGATGAGGGCGTCGCGGTCGACGACATCGTCGGCGTGGTCGTCCGTCGCGGGCGCGAGTTCGGTGACGGCGGCATCGGAGACGACGTCCTTGGTCCACCGTTTGCGCTTCTGGCTCAGGAAGGTGTTGACGACGATCTTTCTCGCGTATGCCGTGGAGTTCTGCGCTCGCGAGACCGTGCGCCATTTGCTCACGACAGTTGCCAGCGCTTCCTGGCTGAGGTCCTCGGCGGCATGGCGATCCCCGGTCAGCGCGTAGGCCAGGCCATAGATCCGCGGCATGGCCCCATCGAGCCACGCATCGAGATCCCCCGACCCCTCGTTCGTTGTTCATACCCACCTAGACGCAGCAACCGTTCGGGAATCATTGAGTCGCTCCGGAGCATTGCACGGGCAGAGCCCTCAGCTCGGGACAGACTCACAGATCAGGAGTGCCCCATGTTCGGATCGCGCGCCAAGACCACCCTGCCCACTGCCGCCGAGGCCCTGCCGGGTCGTGACACCCGCCCGTTCACGGTGCCGACGACCCACGCTGTCCTCGGCACGCCGCTCGAGGGACCGTGGCCCGAGGGCACCGAGGTGCTCTATGTCGCGATGGGCTGTTTCTGGGGCGCCGAGCGCATCTTCTGGAAGCTGCCGGGTGTCGTCACGACGGCGGCGGGCTACATCGGTGGGTTCACGCCGAACCCGACCTACGAGGAGACCTGCACCGGCCGCACCGGACACGCGGAAGCCGTCCTCGTCGCCTACGACCCCCAGCAGACGACGCCCGAACTGCTCCTCAAGGCCTTCTGGGAGAACCACGACCCCACCCAGGGCAACCGGCAGGGCAACGACATCGGCACGGCATACCGGTCCGCGATCTTCTGGACCACGCCCGGGCAGGAGGCAGCCGCTCGCGCGACGCGTGAGGCGTTCCAGGGTGAGCTGACCCGCGTCAACGCCGGCGAGATCACGACGCAGTTCTCGCCCGCCGAGGAGGTTGGGCCGTTCTGGTACGCGGAGGACTACCACCAGCAGTACCTCCACAAGAACCCCAACGGCTACTGCAACCACGGCCCCAACGGCCTCACCTGCCCGATCGGCGTCGCGAACCTCCCCGCCCAGACGGACATCGTCCCGCCCGCCTGAGCTCGATCAGTCGGGGGTTCTGTGACGGGTCGCCACCTCAGGGACTGGCGACTCGTCACGCAGCCCCGACCCGTGCTCCGGGACGTCACCTTGAGGGTCAGAAGGCCTTGGCGAGCGTGAGGATCAGGCCGACCGTTGCGGCGGCGGCAAGGCAGGCGAACCCGGCGATGCGCAGCGGGGCACCGACCTTCCAGTGATCACGCGGACCGGGCGCATTGAACCCGGGGTGCGACCCGACGTCGGAACTCCCGGCCGGACCGCCGAAGCCGCCCTTGATCTCGGCCGTGGGTCGCGCGGCCCGCATCTGCAGGAAGCCGACAACCAACAGGATGGCGCCGAGCACGGCGAGAACGACGACGAGCCACCACCATCCGGTCATGCCTGACAGCGTGCCACGGTCGGCGCCGCGCTCGGGCTGTCGGCGCCCACCAAATCCAGCGGATCGCCGGGTCCAGCGTGGGTCCGCTCAGGAAGTGTCTTTGCTCCAGCAGGTGAAGCAAAGGCACGTCTGGAGCGGGAGGGTGTTGAGGGCGGCGGATCCGGTCAGATCCGGGCGGCGAGTTCGGTTCCTTGGCGGATGGCGCGCTTGGCGTCGAGTTCGGCGGCGACATCGGCTCCGCCGATGACATGGACGGGTATGCCGCTGTCCCCCAGCTCGTCGGCCAGCGTCCGGACCGATTCCTGGCCGGCGCAGAGCACGATGCTGTCGACGGGGATGATCCGGCTGGTGCGCGGTGCGTCGTCCTTGCCGTCGCCACCGAACGACACGTGGAGTCCGTCGTCGTCGATGCGGTCGTAGGTGACGCCGGTCACCTGCTCGACACCCTTGGCCTTGAGCGCGGCCCGGTGGACCCATCCGGTCGTCTTGCCCAGGCCCTTGCCGATGCCAGAAGCCTTGCGCTGCAACAGGATCACCTCGTGCTTGGGCGTCTCGACCACTGCGGTCGCGAGCCCACCGCGTGACACCGCCGGGTCACCGACTCCCCACTCGGCACGCCACAGGGCGAGGTCCAAAGTGGGCGACGGTTGCGCCGTGAGGAACTCGCTCACGTCCACGCCGATCCCTCCGGCACCGATGACCGCCACGCGGGGCCCGGGCTCACGCTCGCCGCGCACCAGTTCGGCATAGGTCATCACCGACGGGTGGTCCACGCCCGGGATCGACGGCACCCGAGGCGAGACACCGGTGGCGACGACGACCTCGTCGAACCCGCCGTCACGCAGCTCGGCAGCAGTCACCGCACGCCCCAGGTGCAGCTTCACGCCCGTCACCTCGATGCGCCGACGGAAGTAGCGGATCGACTCGGAGAACTCCTCCTTGCCGGGGATGCGCTGAGCGATGGCGAACTGGCCACCGATGTCGTCCCGAGCCTCGAAGAGCTCGACCGAGTGTCCGCGCTCCGCGAGCGCCGTCGCGCACGACAGACCCGCCGGCCCGGCCCCCACCACGGCGACGCGACGCATCCGGCGGGTCGGCCCGAGCACCAGCTCGGTCTCGTAGACGGCGCGCGGGTTGAGCAGGCACGTGGCCCGCTTCCTGCCGAAGGTGTGGTCCAAACAGGCCTGGTTGCAGGCGATGCACGTGTTGATCTCGTCCGAGCGCGACTCGGCGGCCTTGCGCACCCACTCGGCGTCAGCGAGGAACGGGCGGGCCAACGACACCAGGTCCGCATCGCCCGCTCCGAGGATCCCCTCGGCCACCTCTGGCATGTTGATCCGGTTGGTCGCGATGACCGGCAGCGACGTCTCGGACTTGAGGCGGGCGGCATACGACGCAAAGGCGGCGCGGGGCACGGAGGTGACGATCGTCGGGACGCGCGCCTCGTGCCAGCCGATACCGAGGTTGAGCACCGTGGCGCCAGCCGCCTCGACCTCGCGGGCCAAAGCAGCGACCTCGTCCCACGTCTGCCCATCCGGCACCAGGTCGACCGCGGAGATGCGATAGATGACGAGGAAGTCCGACCCGACCTCCTCACGGATCCGGCGCACGATCTCGACCGCGAAGCGACGCCTCTTCTCAGGTGTCCCACCCCACGCGTCGGTGCGCTTGTTGGTGCGCGGCGCGAGGAACTGGTTGATGAGGTACCCCTCCGACCCCATCACCTCGACCCCGTCATAGCCGGCCTCGCGCGCCAGCCGCGCCTCCCGGACGAACGCGGCAATCGTCCGTTCCACACCACGCGCCGACAGGGCACGGGGCTTGAACTTCGAGATCGGGCTCTTGATCGCGGACGGGGCGACGCACCAGGGCGTGTAGGCGTAGCGGCCGGCGTGCAGCAGTTGCAGCGCGATCCGTCCGCCCTCGGCGTGCACCGCATCGGTGATCACCTTGTGCTGCTTGGCCTCACGCGACGTCGTCAGCTTCGAGGCCAAGGGCAACAGCGTCCCGGCGATGTTGGGCGCGAACCCGCCCGTGATGATGAGCGACGCCCCACCCCGCGCGCGCTCGGCGAAGAATGCCGCCAGCTTCGGGAAGTCACGCGCACGATCCTCGAGGCCGGTGTGCATCGACCCCATGACCACACGGTTGGGCAGGGTCACATGGCCGAGCTCGAGCGGCGCGAGCAGGTGCGGGTAGCCAGTCATTACTCGAGAGTACGGAATCACCCGGAGGCGCCGTCAGGGCCTCCGGGTGTGTTCCTGATCTCGATGGGTATGCCGCGTGCTCAGCTTCGCGAGATTGCCTGGACGATGCCGCCGGTCTGGTCGTTGGACAGCTCGCGGGCGACGTCGGCCTGGCTGATGATGCCGACGAGGTCGTCCCCGTCGAGGACGGGCACCCGGCGAATCTGGTTGTCCGACAGCGTCTGCGCCACCGCGTTGGCGTCATCATCGGGGCCGACGCTGACGACGGTCCCGGAACACACCTCGTCGACGCGGGTCGTGAGCGGGTCCTTGCCCTCCGCGAGCCCCTTGATGACGAGGTCGCGGTCGGTGACGATGCCGCAGAGGCTGCCGTCCTCGGCGCGCACCGGCATGGAGCCGACGTTGCTCGTCTTGAGGGCTTGGGCCGCGACGTCGAGGGTGTCGCTCGCGTTGAGGTATTCGGCGGGGCTGGTCATGAGGTCACGTGCAGTGGTCATGCTGTGCTCACTCCTCGGGCCGGTGGGGCGACCGAGTGACCGCCTGTGTCCACCTCGCCTTCGACGCTAACCCTTCGGCGGCAGGAGATGGGCGCGAGGCGCAGGCAGACCCAGCACCTGGGCGATGATCCAGGAGATGAGCTCCGACGACTCCTCAGGAGTGCCCGTCGGGCGGATCACGTGGCTGACGACGAGGCGGACGATGGTGTCGACGAGGGCGCCGAGGCGGTGCGGTTCGATGCCGTGGTCGTAGTCGCCCAACCGCAGCTCGACCACCACGGCGGCTGCCCCGACAAGGGAGTGGGAGTCGGTCGTGAGGAGCGGCAGCAGCCCGGTGTCCGCACCCTGCGAACCCGACACGACCGCCCGCAGCAGGGGGTTGACCTCCGCTCGCTGCAGCACGCGGAGCACCGCCTCGCGCGCAGCCGCGACGAGGTCGTCGGGATGGTGGTCGAAGCCGGAGTTGACCGCTTCGAGGAAGTGCCCCAGCTCCCAGAGGACAAGGGACTCGGCGAGGTCGGACTTGGTGCCGACCTCGTTGTAGACGGTCTGCCGGCTGACCCCGACGCGGGTGCCCAGCTCGCTCATCGTCACCGCGGCCCAACCCTGCTCGACGGTCAGGCCCGCGGTGGCCTCGATGATGCGTTCGCGCAGGGAGGTCGTCGGGTGGCTCGTCACGGACGACATCATGCCGCGCGCGGTGCCACCGCCACGAAGTCGACCTTCTCGCGCACGCCGCAGTCGGGGCAGCACCAGTCGGCCGGGATCTGCGCCCACGCGGTCCCGGCAGCGAAGCCCTCTCGCTCCTCCCCCGCAACCACGTCATAGGTGTAGCCACAGCCCGGGCAGCGCGCGGCCAACACCTCGTCGCGCACGCCCGCAGACCCGAGCTCATCGTCGCCCACACCTGCACCCACCGGCGCAGCCACGGGCGGCGGGTACTTCGCCAGGATCCGGTCCCGCTTGCGCGGAGACAGGTTGGCCCGGCTCAGGTCGCCATCGAAGTGGCGCAGCACCCGCGGGTCCATGACCCGACGCCAGACCGCCGGCACCAGTGCGAGAACGATCATCCCGGCATACCCCGTCGGCAGGGCCGGCGACTCCTCGAAGTCGCGCAAGGTCTGGTAGCGGCGGGTGGGGTTCGCGTGGTGGTCGCTGTGTCGCTGCAGGTGATAGAGCAGGACGTTGGTCGCGATGTTGTTGGAGTTCCACGAGTGCGACGGATCGACCCGCTCATAGCGCTGCCGATCGCCGTAGCCGACCTTCTGCCGCAGCATCCCGTAGTGCTCCATGTAGTTGACGACCTCGAGCAACGAGAAGCCGATGACGGCCTGGATCACCAGATACGGCAGGATCCCCACGCCGAGCCAGACCATCAGTGCACCCCACAGCACCGCCGACATGAGCCAGGCGTTGAGGACGTCGTTGGACAGCCGGAACGGGTGCTGCTTGCGCCGACCGATGCGCCGCTTCTCCAGCCGCCACGCGCTCTTGAGCGACCCCCACACCGTGCGCGGCCAGAACTGGTAGAAGTTCTCCCCCACCCGACTCGACGCCGGGTCCTCAGGAGTCGCGACGCGGACGTGATGCCCGCGGTTGTGCTCGATGTAGAAGTGCCCGTAGAAGCTCTGCGCCAGCGCCACCTTGCTCAGCCAGCGCTCGTTCTCCTCACGCTTGTGGCCGAGCTCGTGCGCGGTGTTGATGCCGATGCCGCCGATGCAGCCGATCGAGATCGCGAGCCCGATCTTCTCCATGAGCGACAGTTCCCACGGGCTCGCGCCAGACACGACCCACATGGCCCCGATGAACCCGCCGTACTGGATCGGCAGATAGAGATAGGTGATCCACCGGTAGTAGCGGTCCTTCTCGAGCGCCTCGATGAGGTCGTCCGGCGGGTTCGAGCGGTCCAGGCCGGCAACGAGATCGATGGCTGGCACGACGACGAGGATGACGATCGGCCCGAGCCAGAACCAGGCCGACCAGTCGGTCAGCAGCCACATCCCCAGACCGAGCGGCGCCAGCGACGGCACCACGAGTCCGATCAACCAGAGATACCGCTTCGGGTCACGCCACTGCTCGGTCGAGCCGATCGGGACGGTCGCGTTCATCGCCATGGTGCAGGCCTCCTTGCCCAGGTCACTTGACAAACCACTATGACTTGTAAAGTGCCAACTTGGCAAGAGGTAACCAGAAATACCCAACCCAAAAACACAGACGGCGTATGCCGGGAAGCACGCTCCCGGCATACGCCGTCTGTGTTTGTGGCTGGGTCGAACTAGTCGACGAGGTGACCCAGGAGGTCGGCCCGGGTGAGGACGCCGACCGGCTTGCCATCCTCGATGACCAGGACGGCGTCCGCGTGCTCGAGCTCGTGGCGCGCGGTCGAGACCGGCTCACCGGAACCGACGAGCGGCAGGCCCTTGCCCATGTGCTTCTCGACCGAGTCGGACAGGTGCGCCTTGCCGACGAAGAGCAGCTCGAGCAGCTCGCGCTCACTCACCGACCCAGCGACCTCACCGGTCATGACGGGCGGCTCGGCCTTGACGACGGGCATCTGGGAGACGCCGTACTCGCGCAGGATCTCGATGGCGTCGCGAATGGTCTCGTTGGGGTGCGTGTGCACGAGGGCCGGAATCTCACCGGACTTGGCGCGCAGGATGTTGCCGACCGTCGTGCCCTCGTCGGAGTGCATGAAGCCGTAGGAGCTCATCCAGTCGTCGCTGAAGATCTTGGACATGTAGCCGCGACCCGAGTCGGGCAGGAGCACGACGACGACCGCGTCGGCCGGCAGGTCCTTGGCGACCTCGAGGGCGGCGACGACGGCCATGCCACAGGAGCCACCGACGAGCAGGCCCTCTTCGCGGGCGAGGCGACGCGTCATGGCGAACGAGTCGGCGTCGGAGACGGCGACGATCTGGTCGACGACCTTGGGGTCGTAGGCGGTCGGCCAGAAGTCCTCACCGACACCCTCGACGAGGTAGGGGCGACCCGTGCCGCCGGAGTAGACCGAACCCTCGGGGTCGGCGCCGACGATCTGGACGCGGCCACCCTCGCGGGACTCGCTCTGCTCGCGCAGGTAGCGGCCGGTGCCGGTGATGGTGCCGCCGGTGCCGATGCCCGTGACGAAGTGGGTGAGCGTGCCGTCGGTGTCGTTCCAGATCTCGGGGCCGGTGGTCTCGTAGTGCGAGGCCGGGCCCATGGGGTTGGAGTACTGGTCCGGCTTCCACGCGCCCTCGGTCTCGCGCACGAGGCGGTCCGAGGTCTCGTAGTAGGAGTCCGGGTGGTCCGGGGAGACGGCGGTCGGGCAGACGACGACCTGCGCGCCATAGGCCTTGAGGACGTTGCGCTTGTCCTCACTCACCTTGTCGGGGCACACGAAGATGCACTTGTAACCCTTGCGCTGGGCGACCAGGGCGAGGCCGACACCGGTGTTGCCACTGGTCGGCTCGACGATGGTGCCGCCCGGCTTGAGCGCGCCCGAGGCCTCGGCGGCCTCGATCATCTTGAGGGCGATGCGGTCCTTCACGGACCCGCCCGGGTTCATGTACTCGACCTTGGCAAGAACCGTCGCGGCGATCCCGTCGGTGACGGAGTTCAGCTTCACGAGAGGGGTGTTGCCCACGAGGTCGGCGATGTGCTCGGCATACTTCATGGGCCCATTCTCCCATCTCACGCACGAGCCCCGGGACGCCGCGAATTTTGCGGGTATGCCGGGTGGGAACACGAGCGTCGCTACCTCGCGTTAGCGTGTTGGAGAGATCGAGGAGGTCGAGCAACAGTCATGGGACGCGCACGACGGGCACGCAAGATCGCAGCAACTGCGGCATACGGGGGTGGCGGCCTGGCCGCGGCGAGTGCTGCGCTGGGGGTGGTGAGCTACGGAGTCATCCGCGGCGAGGCGCTGCTGGCTCGCAGACTCGTGGGCAACCCGTTCGACACCTCCCCCGACGACAACGGCACCTATGGCGCCGGCCCGGGTGAACCCATCGAGATCCTCGTCATCGGCGACTCCAGTGCGGCCGGCATGGGCGCCCACCACCCGCACGAGACCGTCGGCGCCATCGTCGCGGGTGGGGTGAGCGCCCTCATGGGGCGCAGCGTGCATCTCACCAACAGCGCCGTCGTGGGCGCCGAGTCGAGCGACCTCGAGCGCCAGTTGGCCCAGGGCCTGGAGTCCGTGACCCCCAAGGTCGTCGTCATCATGATCGGCGCCAATGACGTGACCCACCGCGTCGACCGGGCCACAGCCGTGCGCCACCTCGAGGTGACGGTGCGGCGCGTCCGCGCTCTTGGCGCCGAGGTCGTCGTCGGGACGTGCCCCGACCTCGGCACGATCGAGCCGCTGGCCCAGCCCTTGCGGCTCCTGGCCCGTCGGTGGAGTCGCGACCTCGCGGCCGCCCAGACGATTGCGGTCGTCGAGGCCGGTGGTCGCACCGTGTCGTTGGGCGACCTGCTGGGCAAGGAGTTCGCGGCCTCCCCCAAGACGATGTTCAGCGAGGACCGCTTCCACCCGTCTGCTGCTGGCTATGCCCGGGCCGCGGCGGCCCTGTTGCCGTCGGTGTGCGCTGCGCTCGGCGTGTGGGGTCATGACACGGCCGACCGCCCGCCCGAGGCCCGACGTGGCGAGGGTGTCGGACCCGTCGCAGTGGCGGCCGGCCAGGCCGTCAAGGACCCGGGGACCGAGGTCTCGCCGACCGAGGTCGGCGGCCAGGCTCGCGGTCCGCGCGGCCGCTGGGCGGTGCTGCTGCGTCGGCGCCACGACGCCGTGCCCGCCTCGCGCAACCCGCAGGCCGACGAGTCAGGGGAGGCGACGCCGAAGGTCGGCGAGCCGGTCGGTGAGGTCGGGAACGCCAGCTGACGCTGCGTCCCACACGAGGACGCGCAGCTGGTCGATGAGGACGACGGGGCCAAGTTCCGGCACCGGTTGCTTCGCCGTGACCGCGGCGAGGTCCTGAACCAGCTCGCGCACGTCCCCGGATGCGGCGAGCGCGTGGTCCACGGACAGCTCTCGCCATCTGCGGACCACGCGCTCGAGCTCCCGCGACACATCGTCGGGAAGGCGGTGCATGTCCGAGTTGATCAGTCGCGCATACGGGCGAACAGACGCAGGAACTCGATGTAGAGCCAGACGACCGTGACGATGAGGCCGTGCGCCAGGAGCCAGCTGTACTTCTGGGGCGCACCCGTCGCGATGGCGCGCTCGATCATGTCGAAGTCGAGAGCCAGCGAGACCGAGGCCAGGCCAACCGCGAACACCGAGATGGCGATGCCGAACATCGTGTTGCCACCGATGCCGAACGGCGTGTTGGTGACCATCGCGTAGATGAAGTTGATGACCGCGAAGATCGCGTAGCCGAAGATCATCATCGTCACGATGCGGCGGAACTTCGCGGTGACCTTGATGAGGCCGAACTTGTAGGCCAGGAACATGCCGACAAACACGCCGACGGTCGCCATGGCGGCCATGGGGACGACGCCGTCGTACAGCTTCTCGAAGACCTGGCTGACGGCACCGACGAACAAACCCTCGAGGACGGCATACCCGACGATGAGCGGAACGCTCAGGGTCTTCTTGAAGGCGATGACGAGCCCAAGGATGAGGGTTCCGATCATGCCGCCGATGAGGAGCATGAAGCCGAGCTGCTGGTTCTGCGCTGCAACGATCCAGCCGACGGCACCGAAGCCGAGGACCAGGGCGAACAGACCCATCGTCTTCATGATGACGTCGTCCATCGTCACGCGGCCGGTGTCGACCGGGCCGGCGGACGGCTGGTTGTACATGTCGTTCAGCTGCTGCTGCGAGAACGTGTCGGTCGCGCCCTGCTGCGCGTAGGAGACGTTGCCGGGGTTCGCGCCCTGGCTCAGCTGGCCCTGGAATCCGGCATAGCCGGACTGGGCGTCCTTCTCAAGTCGGTTGAAGGCCGGGTTGCTGGCCATCGTGTCCTCCGTTTGTCTGGCGCGGTGGCGATCCACTGCGTCGTCTACCCATTCAATCGTGTTCGAGGCCCGCTGTGTTCCCGCGCCACGGTCTCCTGTGGACAACAATCCGCCGCGCGACATATCGCCCGCGTATCGAAAGGGGCATACGCGGGGGCAACACCGCGTGGTCTTGACTGGGCTCATGAGTCACCCCTCCACCGGTCGACGCGGCCTCCTTGCCGGTCTTTTCGTCGTCTATCTCGTGCTCCTCATCTGGGTGGTGATGTGGAAGCTCGAGTGGCCGAGCGTGGGTGGAGGCGTGCGCAACCTCAAGCTCATGCCGTTCGTGACGAGCAGCAACGGGGACGGCGCCAGCCAGCCCATCGAGGTCTGGGGCAACCTGTTGTTGTTCGTCCCCTTCGGCGTCTATCTCTCGCTGCTCGCGCCCACGTGGTCGCGCTGGGGCCTGGGGGCGCTTGCTCTCGGGACGAGCGCGGCCATGGAGATCGCCCAGTACGTCCTGGCAGTCGGGCGGACCGACACCACGGACGTCATCGTCAACACCGCCGGGGCCGTCGTCGGGATGGGTCTGGTCGCCCTGGTCCAGCACGGCATCGGCCCCAGGGCGAGGCGACTCATGACCCGCGCCTGCGTGGCCGGGACCGCTGTGGCACTGGTGGCCTGCGGGCTGTTCGTCGCTGGTCCGATCCGCTACGGAGCGCCCGACGTCAGGTGCGACAGCCAGGGCGCCTGCCGGGTGGGCCACGACCTCGACCGCTGAGCGCTGGTGCCCCCGACGGGAATCGAACCCGTACCTGGAGCGATTTTAAGTCGCCTGCCTCTGCCAGTTGGGCCACGGGGGCGCACTCACCCTAAGCCCCCGCTGGCGTCCGCAACCGTGGTTGGGTTCGCGACCAGAGCTGCGGACATCGTGGGTATGCCGCCCGCTCGCGTCCGCGGTCCTGGTCGCCCCTGCGACCAGAACCGCGGACGCGAGGGGCTCACCTCGACGCGGTGGGCGTCGGGGTGGGAGTCGCCGAGACCCCTGAGCTCGGCGACGTGGGTGGGGCCTTCGGAGAGGCCGTGGGTGACGGGCTGACGCTGGCACCCGGCGTCGGAGTGGTCGTCACTGTGGGAGTCGGGGAGACCTCAACGCTCGGCACCGGCCCCGGCAACGGTGTGATCGCCACGGGCGGTTCCCACTCGTTGTACTTCAACCAGGCATCATGCCCCGGCCAGCGCAGCGGGAAGACATCCAGCTCGGCCGTCACCTGGCCCGTCTGCGGATCGATGGCGCCGGTGGAATCGAGGGGGCCGTACATGACGGACTCGGGTGAGATGCCAAGAGCCCGACCGTTCTGGTCGTACAGGCGGACCTTGTCGAGGCGTCGCCCGGTCTCGTCGTAGGCGTAGACGTTCGCGACAGGCTCCCCGAGGTACGAAATGCCCTCACCTGAACCGGCATAGGGGTCGGAGTACGCGGTTTCGTCGTAGGAGGGACCGTCCACGAGCAGCACGAAAGCGAAAGGCAGCAGCAGCACGGCCACGATGTTTCCGATGACGCGGACCGGACCGACCCAGTCCGCCGGTGAGCTTGCCGTGGCGGGCAAGCAGTCCCGCAACGACGGAGACGATCGCTCCGAAGAGCCGAGCCACGTGATTCGCGACACCGATCATGAGCGCTGGCATACGCGGCGAGCGCGAAGCCGCGCAGGGCCCACCACATGGGGCGGAGGTCACTCAGCCACGGCATCGCCTCAAGAATGCTCGCGCTGCAAGCTCGCCCACCGGTCCGAAAGACGCTGAGCCACAGGCTTCTTCGACTGCACCAGGGCTGCACGCGGAGGGAGGCCAGCAGCAGAACGCAACTCGGCGGCATACGCGTCCGGCTCTCCCAAGCGGTCACGCAAGGTGCCGTCACCCGGCTCGGCCAACCGCTCCGCAAGGTCGGCCTCCATCCCCGTCGTGAACTCCTCGACGTCCTCAGGCGGCAGGTCAGCAAGGGCCGCCCGCACGCCAACGACGTAGTCACGGACCTCCATCGCCACGGTGTCGTTCATGCCTTCACTCCTGCCTCGTCGAGGAGGCCGGCCATCGTCCCTGCGAAGGCGGCCCATGTCTTGCCCTGGCTCGCGAGGGCGTCGCGGCCCTGCGCGTTGATCCCGTAGTACTTGCGGTGCGGGCCCTCGTCGCTCGGGACGACGTAGGACGTGAGCGCCCCGGCGCTGTAGAGGCGACGGAGGGTGCCGTAGACCGACGCGTCCCCGACGTCCTCAAGCCCCGCCGAACGCAACCGGCGCACGACGTCGTAGCCGTAGCCGTCCTCGCGGGCGACCACGGCAAGGACCGCGAGGTCCAGCACTCCCTTGACCAGCTGCGTGGCGTCCATGTTCGCCAGCCACCTCCACCCAATGACGGCCATCCCTCTGATGGCGCACAGTGCACACTACTACGCACTCCGCATTAGTGCGCCAACGGCAGCAGTGACCGCGTGTCGCCATCTTCGGCCGAGCCTCCGAGCAGGCTCGTTGCCGCCCGGTAGGCTCAGGGATTCACCCGCGCAGCACTCAGAACGGATGACAGCCCCCATGAGCTCCCCGGCCATTCCCGGCTCCCAGGATTCCTCGAAGCCCCAGGACTCCCTCGCCTCGCGACGTCGCGGCCCCGCCAAGGGCACTCCCCGCGCGCCCCGGATGAAGCGTGAGGAACGGGAACGCCAGCTCCTCGATGTCGCCGAGTCGGTCTTCGCCGAGCACGGCTACCAGGACACGACCATGGAGACCATCGCCGCCGCCGCGGGCATCACCAAGCCGGTCATCTACGACCACTTCGGCTCCAAGGAGAACCTCCTCGTCGCCGTGGTCGCGCGCGCCCGCGAGGACCTGCTCTCCTCGACCGCGGCCGCTCTCGACGCCCTCCCGCCGCACTCCCCCGTCGAGGCCCACTTCCGGGCCGGCGTGCGCTCGTTCATGCAGTTCTTCGAGGCGCGCCGCGGCAGCTTCCGCGTCTACATGCAGGAATCCGCCGTCGCCGTCGTGGCCGGGCAGGACATCGAGAACCTCCGCCAGGCCCAGGCTCGCGAGATCGCCGAACGGTTCAGTGGCAACGCGGCGATCGCGGCCTACCCGATGGTCTACCGCGAGGCCATGGCCGAGATCATGATCGCGACCAACGAGCGGGTCGCTGCCTGGCGGCTGCGCAACCCCGAGATCGACCTCGACACAGCGGTGGAGATCGTCATGGCCGTGCTCTGGAACGGTTTCGGCTCCTACACGCCCGAGTCGGTCCCGCCTGTCGAGATCAGTCCACGCAGCTGAGCGCGATCCCGTCGAGGATGTCGTGCTCGGACGTCACGACCTGGGCCTGCGGCGAACGCTCGAGCACCCGACCGAGGATCTCGTGCCACACGAGCGCTCCGGCTCCGATGACGTCGACGCGACCCGGGTGCATGTAGCCGAGTTCGGCGCGCTCCTCCGTCGTCGCGTGGAGGAGACTCTGCGCTGACTCCCGGTGCGCTTCCGGCGTGAGGTGCGCGAGATGGATGCAGATCCGGTGCGTATGCCGTGAGCCCCAGTGCGTGCGCCGTGATCGTCGTGATGCTGCCGGCAAGACCGACAACGGTGGCGATGCCGGACAGGTCGACGACCTCCTCGGCGCGGTCGATGGCGGCGGTGATGTCGGCCGTTGCTGCGGCGATCTGTTCGTCGCTCGCGGGGTCACTCGTGAGGTGGCGCTCGCTGATCCGGACGCAGCCGATGTCGACGGAGCGGGCGCTCTCGACGCTGGCCGTTCCCCTCACGAATTCGGTCGAGCCACCACCGAGGTCGATGACGAGATAGGGGCCCGGGACGTCGGCGGCGACGAGGTCGCCGGTCGCGCCCGTGAACGACAGGTTGGCCTCGGCGTCGCCACTCACGACCTCGGGCGAGACGTCGAATCCCGCTGCGGCAAAGGCGTTTTCGACTCCGGTCACGAACTCGGAGGCGTTGCTGGCATCGCGCGAGGCCGATGTGGCGACGAAGCGCACACGTTCGACGGAATGCTCACGGCACTGGGCGGCATACTCACGGGTTTGGACCAGGGTGCGCTCCATGGCGACCGGGTCGATGACCCCGGTGCGGTCCACGCCGTAGCCGAGCCGGACGACTTCGGTGCGACGCACGACGTCGGTGAGCCGACCCTCGTCGTCGATGTCGGCGATGAGCAGACGGATCGAGTTGGTGCCGCAGTCGATGGCGCCGACGCGGGTCACTGCTGGGTGCCCTCGGCGGCTGCCGCGTCGTCGGCCAACTCGGTGCACGGATGGGTCCGCCACCAGTCGGGGAGCAGGTCGAGGGCCTCGTCACCGAGCGGGTTGATGCCGGGACCGACGCTCAGCGAGTGGGCGACGAGGACGTGGAGGCACTTGACGCGGGTGGGCATGCCGCCAGCGCTGATGCCGTCGATCTCGTCGACCTGACCGAGCTCGGTGCGCCGGGCGAGGTAGTCCTCGTGGGCAGCGGCATAGCGGGCAGCGAGGTCATCGTCCTGCCCGAGACGGTCGGTCATCTCTCGCATGACGCCCTGCGCCTCGAGGGTGCTGATCGCACCGGTGAGCCGGGGGCAGGTGGCATAGAACGACGTCGGGAACGGTGTGCCGTCGGGCAGTCGCGGCAGGGTGCGCAGGACGTCGGGCTCCCCACACGGGCAGCGGTGGGAGACCTCGACGACACCGCGAGGGGTGCGACCGAGCTGACGCTCGACGGCGTCGAGATCCTCCTGGGCGACCGGTGCGCGGTCGGGCGTCGCGGTCACCGGCGCTGGTTGGCAGGCACGTCGGCCGCCTGCATCGAGGACCAGATGCTGTCGTACCAGGGGTCGGTGCTCTCGCCGGCGTGGGCGACCTTGGAGTTGCGCTTGTCGACCACCGGGTCGAGCACGGTGTAGGACTTCTCGCCGGCCTTGACGAACTTCAGGCGGGTGCGGGCCTGCTGCTCGACGTAGGCGGGGTCCTCCCAGCGGGCCTGCTCGGACTGCAGCTTCTCGACGGTGACCTTCTGCTGGGCCACCCGATCACGCAGGGCGCTGATGTCGGACTGCTGCTGCCAGTAGGCGCGCAGGGTCGGCGCGACGAGGATGACGAGGAAGAGCAGGACGACGCCGACGCCGATGCGACGCACGGTGCGGCGGTTGGCGCGGGCGGCGTTGAGCCGCTCACGCCAGCCGTTGGCGGCGCGCTCACCGACCTGGCTCAGGACCGACGAGCGGGCGGCCCGGGCGCGCGGCGAGGGTCGCGAAGATGCCGGTCGTCGTGCTGACGATCCGGGTCCTCGACTGCTGCCGCGCGCCATGGGTTGCGCCTCAGGCCTTCTTGCCAGCGGTGAAGCGCGGGAAGGCTCCGGCGCCGGCATACTCCGCCGCGTCGTCGAGCTCCTCCTCGATGCGCAGGAGCTGGTTGTACTTGGCGACGCGCTCGGAGCGAGCAGGTGCACCCGTCTTGATCTGGCCACAGTTGGTCGCGACGGCGAGGTCGGCGATCGTCGTGTCCTCGGTCTCGCCCGAGCGGTGGCTCATCATGCAGCGGAAGCCCGCACGCTGGGCCATCTCGACCGCGTCGAGGGTCTCGGTGAGCGTGCCGATCTGGTTGACCTTGACGAGCAGCGAGTTGGCCGTGCCGGTCTCGATGCCGCGGGCCAGACGCTCGGGGTTGGTGACGAAGAGGTCGTCGCCCACGAGCTGCACCTTGTCGCCGAGGCGGTCGGTCATGGCCTTCCAGCCGTCCCAGTCGTCCTCGTTGAGCGGGTCCTCGATGGACACGAGCGGGTAGGCGTCGACGAGTTCGGCGTAGTAGTCGACCATCTCGGCAGCGGTCTTCTTGCCGCCCTCGAAGTTGTAGGTGCCGTCGTCGTCGTTGTGGAACTCGCTGGCGGCGACGTCGAGTGCGAGCGCAATGTCCTCGCCCGCCGTGTAGCCGGCCTTCTCGATGGCCTCGAGGATGAGGTCGAGCGCGGCGCGGTTGCTGTCGAGGTTGGGCGCGAAGCCACCCTCGTCACCCAGGCCGGTCGCGAGGCCCTTCTCCTTGAGCACGGCCTTGAGCGAGTGGTAGACCTCGGTGCCCCAGCGCAGGGCCTCGCGGAAGGTCTCGGCGCCGATCGGCGCGATCATGAACTCCTGGATGTCGACGTTGGAGTCGGCGTGGGAGCCACCATTGAGGATGTTGAGCATCGGCACGGGCAGGACGCGCGCGTTCGGGCCACCGAGGTAGCGGAACAGCGGCAGGCCAGCGGACTCGGCCGCGGCCTTGGCAACGGCCAGGCTCACGCCGAGGATCGCGTTGGCGCCGATGTTCTCCTTGTTCTTGGAGCCGTCGATGGCGATCATCTCGGCGTCGATGAGGCGCTGGTCGTGCGCCTCGAAGCCGAGGAGCTTGGGGCCGAGCTCGTCGATGACGGCGTCCACGGCCTTCTCGACACCCTTGCCGCCGTAGCGGTTCTTGTCGCCGTCACGACGCTCGGCGGCCTCGAAGGCTCCGGTCGATGCCCCGCTGGGGACCGCGGCGCGAGCGATGGTTCCGTCGTCGAGGGCAACCTCGACCTCGACGGTGGGATTGCCGCGAGAATCAAGAATCTCGCGTGCGCCGACGGCGTCGATGCTGGCCACTTGTGCTCCTGGGGTGGGGAAGACGGGTTTCGCCCCGAGCCTAGCCAATCCGGGAGGTGACCCGTCCGACCGACCCGCATCCCGGCATACCCGCCTGAACGGAACGGTTCGCGAACCACTCAGGCACTCGTGAACCGGATCGATCCGGCCCACGAGTCGCGTGCTGGTTCGCGAACCGCATCGGGTATGCCGGCCGCTCACGTCACGCGGCCTTGGCCAGCTCCCGCCGCACGCGACTGACGATGCGTTGCGGGTGTCGGAGCTCCGCCCACGTGACCCTGATGACGCGATACCCGGCCTCCCGCAGACGATCCTCGCGCGCCTTCTCCCGTGCGAGCTCAAGCTTCCCGTCAGCGCCCTCGTACTTCACGAGGCCGTCGAACTCGACCACGACGTTGGCGCCCACCAAGAAGTCCACCCGTCCGATGTCGCCAGCGCTGTCCGTGATGACGACCTGGGGTCGCACGGTCATTCCCGCAGCACGCAGGATGAGTCGGGTGAGCGACTCCCCGGGCGACTCCGCCTTGGCATCTGCTGCGTCGACAGCGGCGCGGGCCTGTGCGATCCCGTAGCGCGCACCGGGAAGGGCCAACGCTGCGGTCAGCTGCTCGCGGGTCGTGAGCCCACGGCGGAGGGCCGCATCCATGGCGACCACGCCCGCCTCGAAACCACTCGCGGCAGCCGTCAGGATGGAGGCCGCACTGATCGGGACGGCCGCGACCTGCGTCTTCGCCGCAATCTCGAGGTGCTGGGAACTGGCCACGTGGACGTGCAGCCCGGGCCTGACCTTGCTCGCTTTCACCTCTGCGGCGACATCAATGATCTTGACGTCGACTCCGTAGAGCGGGAGATCGTGGATCGCCAACGCTGCGTGGTGGGACGCAAGCCATGCCGGGTGCGCGAGCAGCAAACCCCTCACCGTGAGGCAATAGCGCTCATGGGGCTCGGCCGCAGCCCAACGATCGACCGTGACGAAGACACCGGGTCGAAGTCGATGCACGGTTCCCGCACCCACGGCTGCCCGCAGCAGACTCGGAGAGAGGTGCTTGGCGGAGGTGTGCGCTCGGGTGATGAGTCCGTCGTACTCGCGGGCGATTCTGGCGAGTTGTGGGTCGAGCGATGTCATGGGCTGAGGTTGCCGGATCTGGCCACAGGCGCCGAAGGGTTGTCCACAGGCACGCTGAGAGGTGGGCGGACGGCATACGCACAAAGTGGTTCGCGAACCGCATTGCTACCCGCAGACCTGATCGATCAGGTTTGCGAGAGCAGGTTCAGTTCGCGAACCACTTTGGGTATGCCGGGTGGCTCGGGTCAGGCGACCGGCGCCACTGCCGCGTAGGCCCGGGCGAGGGCGGAGCCGAGGCGGGCGTTGCTGCGCACCAGGGCGATGTTGGTCTCCAGGCTCGCGCCGTCGGAGAGCTCGACGATGCGGCCGAGGAGGAAGGGGGTGATGTCCTTGCCGGTGATGCCACGCTCGCCGCACTCGGCGACGGCCTGATCGATGAGCGCCGAGATCGCCTCGGGTGCCATCTCGTCCTCGGCGGGGACCGGGTTGGTGACGGCGATGCCGCCGGCGAGACCGAGGTCCCACTTGACCCGCATCATCTCGGCCAGCTCCTCGACGGTGTTCGAGCGCATCGGTGCGTTGAAGCCCGAGGAGCGCGAGTAGAAGGAGGGGAACTCGTCGGAGCCGAAGGTCACGACGGGCACACCCAGGGTCTCGAGGACCTCGAGGGTGCGGCCGATGTCGAGGATGGACTTCACGCCGGCGGAGACGACGGCGACGTCGGTGAGGCTGAGCTCGGTGAGGTCGGCGGAGACGTCCATCGAGTTCTCGGCGCCGCGGTGGACACCGCCGAGTCCGCCGGTGACGAAGACCTTGATGCCCGCGAGTGCGGCGAGGCGCATGGTGCTCGCGACGGTCGTGGCGCCGTGGCGCTTGGTCGCCATGATGTGCGGCAGGTCGCGGATGCTGACCTTGGCGACGTCCTCGTGGGTGGCGAGCAGTTCGAGCTCGTCGGCGGACAGGCCGATGCGGGCGACGCCGTCGAGGATCGGCGATCGTCGCGGGGGTGGCGCCGCCGTCACGGACGATCTGCTCGACCTCGCGGGCCATCTCGACGTTGCGCGGGTAGGGCATGCCGTGGCTGATGATCGTCGACTCGAGCGCCACGACGGGGCGGCCGTGGGCGATGGCCTCGGCGACCTCGGGTGCGAGGGCAAGGGCGGGGTGCGGGTGCGAAGAGGAGGGGGTCGGGGCGTTCATGAGGTTCCTTGCTGGGTGGTGAGGCGCCCGGCTACGAGCGCGTGGGTGAGGTCGGGGCGCACGGTGTGCGCGGACTCGGTGGTCAGGGCGGCAGTGGCCTGGCCGAAGGCTGCGGCGGAGACGGCGTCGTCATCGCGGAGCAGGGCGTGGACGAAACCGGCGGTCATCGAGTCACCGGCGCCGGTGACATCGACGACGTCGGCGCTGACTGCGGTGTTCGTGGTGACGGTCGGGCGGGAGGCGCCGGCGTTGGCAGCCGAGACGTCCGGGGCCGACGAGAGGAGGCTGCCGCGAGCGCCGCGCCGCACCCACACGTGCCGCACGCCGAGGGCGTGCAGTTCGGTGGTGGCGCGGCTGATCTCGGGGATGGTGTCGGCGACGTCGTGGTCGACCAGGGCCGCGAGCTCGGCGATGTTGGGGGTGACGGCGAGGACCGGCCGCCCCGGCGTCAGGAGCGGGCGCAACCGTCTGGCCTTGACGACGGACACGGGCTCGATGACCACCGGCACGTCCCCGCTGCGGGCGATGTCACACAGCCAGGTCGCGACCTCGATGGGGATGTTGCCGTCGACGACGAGCAGGTCGCAGTTCTGGATGAGCGAGCGAGCCGGTTCGATGTCAGCGACGGTGAGCGCGTCCGTGGCGCTCATGTCGGAGACCGCGACCGAGAGGTCACCGTCGTGGTCGAGGACCGCGAGGTAGGTGCCCGTGGGCCGACTGCCGGTGACGACGTGGTCGAGCTGGACGCCGGCCCCGCGAGTGTGGGCGAGGAGTGCTTCGCCGAACGAGTCACTCCCGACGGCCGCCACCAGATGGGTTGGGGTTCCGAGGCGGGCGAGGTTCTCGGCGATGTTGCGACCGACTCCGCCGGGGTCGGTGTCGACCTCGCCGGGGTTGCTGGTCGCGGGGTCGAGGGGAGCGCTCGAGCGGGCCTTGACGTCCATGACCGCTCCCCCCACGACGACGACCCCTGCTTCGCCGCGCACGAGGTAGCCGCGACCGAGGATGGCGCCTTTGCGGGTGAGGTTCGACAGGGCGACCGAGATCGAGGCCCGTGTCGTGCCGAGGCGGTCCGCGAGACCTGCCGCGTCGAGCAGCGGGTCGGAACGGAGCAGCCGGAGAATCGTCTGTTCCTGGGGAGTCAGCTTCACGTTGTAAAGTTAAGCATTACTTGGTTCTACAAGTCAAGCGGTGCCATCGGGCTCACTCGAAGAGGTCGGCGGTGCTGAACTTCCCGCCGCTGCCCTCGAAGATCACGACGACCCGCATGTCTTCGAACCCATCCGACCCTCGGCAGATCGTCGTCACGTCGGTGGCCACCTTGGCCGTGTCGGGACAGGTCATGTCCTCGTACCATTCAGCTTCCTCGAGCGCCTGCGCCAGTGCCGTTCCCGACACGGAGCCATCCGCAGCCACGGTCACGCGCTGAGGACCGTCAATGAACCCCTCGTCGAACGCGCCACCGGAACCCGCCGCCATGAAGAGCCCGAAGAAGAGCATCGGGATCAGGGTCGTGCCGATGATGGTCAGCACCCCTCCAGCGATCGCTCCGAGAAGACCTGCGATCCACGGGTTCATACCGGCGGATTGCGGTGCAGGAGAAGGCATTCCAAGGTATGCCGGGTGCGTGCCGTACGGAGGCGGCGCGCCTTGGGTGGGCTGGCCGTAGTACGCGTGGGGCCCGGGGCCGTAGCCCGGTCCGGTAGCGGGGTCCGGGCCGGGGCCGGGCCCGGGAGGCAGGGGTGGCTGGTACGACACGGTGGGCTCCTCGAAGGCGAACGGGTGGCTCAGAGTCGCACGCAGCCTGCGATCGTGTCCGGGCATTGGCCGGTTCGTGACCCGCCCGAGTCACTGCGGCGGCGGGTAGGCGCCGGGGTCCACGGTCACCTGTGACCAGACGAAGCGGCCACGGTCGTTGACGAACAGGACCACGACCTTCAGGCCGGGCTCGTCCTCCCAGGTGCACACCGAGGTCGCATCCGCCACCACCAACGGGACGTCCTGACAGACGAGCGGCCGGGAGCCTGGGTCGAGGGCGCGCAGGACCGAACCGGCGATCGCCTCGCCAGCGACACCACCCTCGGCATCGACGAGGACGACGCCCTCATTGAGGAGCGGGCTCGGCTCTCGCGCGTCCACCCCATCCGGGGCGTACGCGAACCAGCCCTGCTGCTGGAGCCCCCACCCGAGGAAGAACTGAGCGGCGAGGAGCGCGGCCACGACGCAGGAGATGGCAAGCGCTGCGATGGACAGGCCAAGGGCCCAGGTCGACTGCGTCCGCGACGACGAGCCCGCCGGGACGGGTGAGCCCTGCGGGACGGGTGAACTCTGGGGGACCTGAGGAATCTGGGCGGTCATCGCGGCCTCCTGAGGTGCGTTCGCCTCAGCGTCCCACGCACCCACCACCGGGAACGCCGAATTCAGCGAGCCTGCTTGGCGGCCTTCTCCTGCGGCCTTGATCCGAGCCCACTCCGCCTCGACCTCTTCGGGCGTCGAGGCGTCACCGTCGGCGAAGACGTGGGGGTGGCGCCGCACGAGCTTGTCCACCAGGACGCCAGCGACGTCGTCGATGTCGAACTGGTCCTCCGCCGAATCGGCGTCCTCGGCGACCCGGGAGTGGAAGAGCACCTGGAGCAGGACGTCGCCCAACTCCTCCGCGAGGTGCTGACGGTCCCCTGACCCGATGGCCTCGACCGCTTCGCCGGCCTCCTCGGTCAGGTACTTCGCGAGCGACTCATGGGTCTGCTTGGCGTCCCACGGGCACCCACCCGGTGAGCGCAGCCGATCCATGACGGCGACGGCGTCGAGCAGGCGGGACCCCGGAACGTCCCACGACCCGACGATGACCTCGACCTCCGGCGGCACCTCGAGCCGGGACACCTCGGAGGCGATCGCGTCGGTGAGCCCGGGATCTGCGTCCGACGAGCCGAGCCAGACGACATCGCTGTCCACTGAATGACTCACGAGCAGGCGGGCGAGGTCCGGTGCCGTCGGCTCGGGACCGACCGCGTCCACGGTGAGGCCCGACTCGACGATCGCATCCACGACCGGCTCCGAAAGGTCACGGCACAGGCGCGCGGAAGCCGACTCCACGGCATACCAGGCACTGCGGGACAACAGACCCGGCGCAACGCGCGGACTGGTGACGAGGAGGCTCAGGCGCCCCACCGCGTCAGCTCGCGCTGGGGGCAGGAGCGGCAGGAGCGGCAGGAACGAGCCAGTTGGGCTCGTCGGCGACGACCGATGCCTGCTGCGGGTCGAACGTGCCGTAGCGCGGGTTGATCGTCATGTCGAGAGCCGCGAATTCCTGTGTGAGCTTCTGGCGACCGGCGTCGTCGATCTGCTGGAGGCTGGCCTCGGCCTGGAGGACCTCGACCGTGCTGTCGGACGGAGTCCCGTCGTAGTCCTTGAACGCAGCGCGCGCCGCCGACTCGCTCTGGGCCTTGCCTGCATCGGCGGCGGCCTTGTTGATGTAGGGCGCGCGGATGAGCAGGGTGAGCGACTGGGCCGCAGTGAGGGGCTGCTCCGGCTTGAAGGCGTCGTTGATCTGCTCGGTCGCGTCACGGACCTGCTGCTCGGTGATGACCCGACCGTCGACGACCGCGGCGGTCTCGGCAGACGACGTACCCGAGCAGGCCGAGAGTGCGAGGACGCCCGCGAGGGCGAGAGCGGTGGTGCGAGCCTTCACGGCCTTCACAGGGTGTCCCTTCGTCATCGGGTGGACGTCGCCACCCTTGCTGCTTCTCCGACATTGTCCATGACGACGGTGCGGATGACCGCACCCGCCCACTCGAGGACCGCGTGGTTGCGCAGCGGCTGCCCCCCGACGCGGGCCGTCATGGGTTTGGGCACGAGGATCGTGCCGAGCGACTCCTTGATGATCGAGCCGGGGTAGAGGCGCTGGAGCCGCAGCTCCTGGCTCTCGCGCAGCTCGACCGGACCGAAGCGGATCGTGTTGCCCTGCACGGCGATGTCCTTGATTCCGGCGGCACGAGCGACCGTGCGCAGGCGGGCGACCTCGAAGAGGTTGCGCACGGCCTCCGGCGGCTTGCCGTAGCGGTCGAGGAGTTCGGCCTCGATCTCGTCGAGGGCGGCCTCGTCGGCCACGGTCGCGAGCTTCTTGTAGGCCTCGAGACGCAGCCGCTCCCCCGGCACGTAGTCGTGCGGCAGGTGGGCGTCGACCGGCAGCTCGATCTTGATCTCGCCGATCTCCTCGTCGACGTCACCGCGGAAGCTCGAGACGGCCTCACCGACGAGCCGGACGTAGAGGTCGAACCCGACCCCGGCGATGTGGCCGGACTGCTCGCCGCCGAGGAGGTTGCCGGCGCCGCGGATCTCGAGGTCCTTCATCGCGACCTGCATGCCGGCACCGAGGTCGGTGTGGCTGGCGATCGTCTGGAGGCGGTCGTGCGCGGTCTCGGTGAGCGGGTTCTCGGGCGGGTAGAGGAAGTACGAGTAGGCGCGCTCGCGACCACGCCCGACGCGTCCGCGCAGCTGGTGCAGCTGGCTCAGGCCGAGCCGGTCGGCGCGCTCGACGATGAGGGTGTTGGCGTTGGAGATGTCGAGGCCGGTCTCGACGATCGTCGTGCAGACGAGGACGTCGAACCGGTTCTCCCAGAAGTCGAGGACGACCTGCTCGAGCCGGTGCTCACCCATCTTGCCGTGGGCCACGGCGATGCGGGCCTCGGGCACGAGCTCGCGGATCCGGGCAGCGGCGCGCTCGATCGTCGACACCTTGTTGTGGATGTAGAAGACCTGCCCCTCGCGCAGCATCTCGCGCCGGACGGCGGCGGTGATCTGCTTCTCCTCGTAGGCGCCCACGTAGGTGAGGACGGGGTGCCGCTCTTCCGGAGGCGTTGCGAGAGTGGACATTTCGCGTATGCCGGTCACAGCCATTTCGAGTGTGCGCGGGATCGGTGTGGCCGACATCGCCAGAACGTCGACGGCCGTGCGGAGCTGCTTGAGCTGCTCCTTGTGCTCGACGCCGAAGCGCTGCTCCTCGTCGACGACGACGAGTCCGAGGTCCTTGAAGTGGACCGAGTCCGAGAGCAGTCGGTGGGTGCCGATGACGAGGTCCACGGACCCGTTGGCCAGGCCCTCGAGGACGGCGTCGGTCTCCTTCTTGGACTGGAACCGGCTCAGCGGCTTGACCGTCACGGGGAACGGCGCATAGCGCTCGGTGAAGGTCTGGAGGTGCTGCTGGACGAGCAGGGTCGTCGGCACGAGGACGGCGACCTGCTTGCCGTCCTGGATCGCCTTGAACGCCGCGCGCACCGCGATCTCGGTCTTGCCGTAGCCGACGTCACCACAGATGAGTCGGTCCATCGGGACCTCTCGCTCCATGTCGGCCTTGACCTCGTCGATGGAGCTGAGCTGGTCGGGCGTCTCGATGTAGGCGAAGGCGTCCTCGAGCTCGCGCTGCCAGGGGGTGTCCTTCGAGAAGGCGTGACCCTTGGTCGCCATCCGGGCGGAGTAGAGCTGGATGAGCTCGGCGGCGATCTGCTTGACGTAGCGACGCGCCTTGGACTTGGTCGTCTTCCAGTCCGAGCCACCCATCTTGTTGAGGGTGGGCTGCTCGCCGCCGACGTAGCGGGTGATCTGGTCGAGCTGGTCCGTGGGCACGAAGAGCCGGTCGCCGGGGTGGCCACGCTTGCCGGGGGCGTACTCGAGCACGAGGTACTCGCGGGTCGCGCCCTGGACGGTGCGCTGCATCATCTCGACGAACTTGCCGACACCGTGCTGCTCGTGGACGACGAAGTCGCCCGGCTTGAGCTGGAGCGGGTCGACCTGGTTGCGTCTGCGCGACGGCATACGCCGCATGTCCTTGGTCGACGGACCCGTCGACGGGGTGCCGGTGAGGTCGGTCTCGGTGAGGACGACGAGGCGGCCGGCGGCGTGGACGAAGCCGCGCCCCAGCTGGGCCGTCGTGACGTGGACGATGCCGGGCTCGAACGTGTCGAGCACGGTCTCGAGCCGCGCGGGCACCTCGGCCTCGCCGAGGACCTCGACGATGCGCTTGGCCGAGCCCTGGCCGTCGGTGGCCACGAGGACCCGCCAACCGTCATCGGTCCAGGTGCGCAGGTCGGCGGCGGCGGACTCGATGTCACCCCGGTATGCCGTGGGGTCCTCGGTGCCGGTCTCGACGGCGTTGCCGTCGGTCGTCTCCAGGTCGAGCACGAAGGGGGTGAGGTCCCACCACGGGTGCTCGGTGGCGCGGGCGTGGTCGCGCAGGTCGCCGACCGACCAGAACGAGGCGGATCCGAGGATCTTCTCGAGGTCGATGGGGACGGCGTTGCCTGCGGCGGCGTTGGCCCAGCCGGCCTCGAGGAACTCCTGGCTCGTGGCGACGAGGTCGTGGGCACGGGTGCGCACGCGCTCGGGGTCGCAGGTGACGACGGGCGAGCCCGCGGGGAAGCTGTCGAGCATCGACTCCATGCCGTCGACGAGGGCCGGGGCCAGCGACTCCATGCCCTCGACGGCGATGCCGGCAGCGAGCTTGTGGAGCAGGTCAGCGGCACCGGGCAGCTGGTCGGCGAGGCTCGCAGCGCGGTCACGGACGGCGTCGGTGAGGAGCACCTCGCGGCAGGGCGGGGCCCACAGTCCGTGCGAGGCGACCTCGAGCGAACGCTGGTCGGCGACCTTGAACCAGCGGATCTCCTCGATCGTGTCGCCCCAGAACTCGACGCGGAGCGGGTGCTCCTCGGTCGGCGGGAAGACGTCGAGGATGCCACCGCGCACGGCGAACTCGCCACGGCGCTCGACGAGGTCGGTGCGGGAGTAGGCCGCGCCCGCCAGCGCCTCGACGACCTCGTCGAGGTTGTGCTCCTCGCCGGCGCGCAGGGCGACGGGGGTGAGGTCGCCGAGGCCGATGGAGATCGGCTGCAGGACGGCGCGCACCGGTGCCACGACGACCGACAGCGGACCGTGCGCCACGTCGTCATCGGCGACCGAGGCGGGGTGGGCGAGACGGCGCAGGACGGCGAGGCGGCGACCGACGGTGTCGGAGCGCGGGCTGAGGCGCTCGTGCGGCAGCGTCTCCCAGGACGGGAAGTCGGCGATGAGGTCGGGGTCGAGGACGCAGCCGAGGGCGTTGGTCAGGTCCTCCGCCTCGCGGCTCGTCGCGGTGACGACGAGCAGCGGCAGGCGGTCGGGAGCGGTCGCGCGCAGGCGCTCGACCGCAGCGGCGATGAGCGCCGGGCGGGCACCAGCACTGACCGAGACGTCGAGCGTCTCCGTGCCAGGACCAGTGGCGGTCTCGAGGAAGGAGTGGATCTGTGGGGCGGCGCCGAAATGATCGACAACCGGTTGCAACGTGGGCATCGCCGCTCAGCCTAACGCCGGGGTGTGACGTCAGTTCCCGGCCGCGGGCGCGTGGAACTTCTGCTGGGTGTCGAGCAGTCCGTGGGTCACGAGCATCTCGACCGCGTCGGCCGCGTCGCCGAGGAGGAAGGGCAGCTCCTTGCGCTCGACCGGTGAGAAGTCCTTGAGCACGAAGTCGGCCGCATCCTGACGTCCCGGCGGGCGTCCGATGCCCACGCGCACCCGCAGATAGTCCTTGGTGCCCAGCGACTTCGAGATCGAGCGCAGCCCGTTGTGGCCGCCCTCGCCACCACCGAGCTTGAGGCGGACGTCACCCGCGGGGATGTCGAGCTCGTCGTGGATGACGACGAGGCGGTCGGGCTCCACCGAGAAGAAGCCCATGAGCGCCTTGACCGGCCCACCCGACTCGTTCATGTAGCTGTTGGGCACGGCGATGACCGCACTCGGACCCGGCACTCCCCCGGGACCCGTGCCGATCCGGACCTGCGCCGCGACCGCGCGCGCCTTGTGCGTGCGCAGCGCGCTCTTCGTCCGCGAAGCCAGCTCGTCGACAACCATCGCTCCGACGTTGTGGCGGTTTCCGGCATACGTCGGTCCTGGGTTGCCCAACCCGATGACCATCCACGTCTCACTCACAACCGACGAGTATGCCGTCCGCTCCCGTTCGTCCCCAACTGCCGGGACGCAAGCAGGCCCGGTCCGCAATGGACCGGGCCCGCTTGCTCAAGCAGTTGAGCGAGTGGCTCAGGCGTCTTCGGACTTCTCCGCGTCGCCCTCGGCAGCAGCGTCGTCGCCCTCGGTGGCCTCGGCGTCCTCGTCGGACTCCTCGTGCTCGATGCCGGCCTCGGCCTCGGCCTCGGCGAGCTCGGCCTCAAGGGCCTCTTCGGAGATCTGCTGGGTGACGTTGACGACGAGCGCCTCGGCGTCGGTGATGAGCGTCGCGCCCTCGGGCAGCTCGACGGCGCCGGCGAGGATCTGGGTGCCGGCCTCGAGGCCCTCGACGGAGACGGTGACCGACTCGGGGATGTTGGTGGCCAGGACCTCGAGCTGCAGGCTCGAGTGGTCCAGGTTGACGACGGTCTCGGGAGCGGCTTCGCCCTCGAGGTGGACGTTGACGTCGACGGTGACCTTCTCGCCCTTGCGGACGATGACGAGGTCGATGTGCTCGATGACCGGCTTGATCGGGTCGCGCTGGACGTCCTTGGCCAGAGCCAGCTGCTCTTCACCGTCGAGGACGATCGTGAGCAGGGCGTTCGGGTTCTTGAGCGCCATCATGGCGCGTGGCCCACGAGGGTGATGTGCACCGGCTCGGAGCCGTGGCCGTACATGACGGCGGGGATCTTGTGCTCGCGGCGAATGGTGCGGGCAGCACCCTTGCCGAACTTGGTGCGGGCCTCGGCCTGCAGCTTGATGGTGTCGTTGGCCACGGGGAACTCCTGAAGATGTGGGGCGAATCGGTCAGAGACGACGTCGGCGGGGACTCGACGTCTGCGGTGGCCTCGACGCGGGACACGGCACGGACAGGCGCGCTGGTCCACGGAACATCTCAGAGTCAGAAGAACCGGATGCTCAATGACCACCGCGTCGATCACGGACACGCAGGGCCGGAACTTCTCTGGCCGGTGCAGCGTCCCTCGCCGAGGCAACCCGGGAAGTCTAGGCGACGGGGTGCGGGGCAGGGAAATCGGCGTATGCCGCCTGCTCGCCTTCGTCGTGCCCGTCGCCGTCGTCCTCGGCGTCGCTTGACTCGCCCAGACGGACGGCGACGACGCCGCCGAGGATGAGGAGTCCGCCGGCCAACTGGATCCAGCCGGGGAGTTCGCCGAGGAGGAGCCAGGCGATGAGGACGGCGAAGAGCACCTCGGAGAGCCCGACGAAGCTCGCGACGGTGGCGCCGACGAGGCGGGTGCCGATGACCCCGACTCCATAGGCCAGGGCCGCGGCCACGAGGGCGAGCTCGGCGACGGGGACCCACCAGGGCGTCGTGATGCTGGCGATCTCGACGCTCTCGCGGGCGGTGCCGTAGTCGATGAGCCCCGTGGCGCTGGCCACGACGAGGAGCACCGCGCCGACGCCCAGACCGAACCCGGCCAGGGCCAGGGGCGGCAGCGAGTCCTCGTGCTCGTGGCCCGAGGTGACGTAGTAGGTGGCGAGGCCGACGGCCGCGATGAGACCCCAGACGACACCGGCCCAGGAGATCTGGATGCCCGAGAACACGTCCAGGACGAGGACGAGCCCAGCGACGGACAGGCCGACGCCGGCCAGGGTGAGGCGGGACGGACGGTGTCCGTGGCGCGCCCACATCCAGCCGACGACGACCACGATCCCGAGGTACTCAAGGAGCAGGGCCACGGCGACGGACAGGGTCTCGACCGCGTTGAAGTAGGCGAACTGGCACCCGGCGACGGCCACGGCCCCGAAGGCGATGACCTGACCGGCGTTGCGGCGCAGGAGACTCCAGCGACCACGCAGCGCCCAGATCGCGACGGGCACGAGGACGAGGGCGGCGAATCCGACGCGCCAGGTGACGACGCCCGCAGGAGTCCAGCCGGCACTGAGGAGAGACTTGGCGAAGGCCCCGGACGATCCGAACGCGGCCGAGGACACCACGACGAGGATGAGGCCGAGCAGCAGCGTGCGCGCCGATCGAGTCTGGATTCCGGCGTTCACGGCACTCACCTCTGTCAGGAGTAAACTAGGTCTATGACCCTTACATGGATCACGCTAGGGCCTTGCCCTGTCAGGAGTCAAGATGCTTTTTGCCCATGACACCGAATTGGCGCTGCAGTACGCCGCGTCGCTCATCAACACCGCGCCCGGACACGGCGACTCGATGGCGGAGGACCTGCCCACGGTGGAGTCGCTCGTGACCCACATGAACGGGTGGCAGTGGAGCGGTGACCTCCCGCGGACCCGTGCCGCACTCGAGGAGGTCCATGCCCTGCGCCCCCGCCTGCTGGACCTCTGGACCCGCGACGTCGAGGACCTGGTCGTCGGCGTCAACGAGCTCCTCGCCGAGCACCAGGCGGTCCCCCGCCTCGTCAAGCACGACGACCTCGACTGGCACATCCACGCGACCCGCGACGACGCACCCATCGCCCGGCGCATGGCCGTCGAGGCCGCCATGGCGTTCATCGACCTCATCCGTGCCGGCGAGACCGAGCGGCTACGCGTCTGCGCTGCCGACGACTGCGACGACGTCGTCATCGACCTCAGCAAGAACCGGAGCCGGCGCTACTGCGACGGGACGTGCGCCAACAAGGCCCACGTCGCGGCATACCGGGCACGTCAGAACACCTGACTGAACGCACAACGCGACTTATTGCGCATCCGTCAGAGTGGCGGTTATCACGCCACCGTACGGTGCAGTCGACGGATCGCGCAATAAGTCGGAGCTTCAGGCGCGGCCGCCGAAGAGGCTCGTGACCGAGCCGTCCTCGAAGACTTCCTTGATCGCGGCGCTGATGAGCGGGGCGATCGACAGGACCGTGAGGCCCTCGAACTCGGACTCCGGCGCGATCGGCAGGGTGTTGGTGACGATGACCTCGCGGGCCGCGCAGTCGCGCAGCCGCTCGATGGCCGGCGGCGAGAGGATCGCGTGGGTCGCGGCGATGATGACGTCCTTGGCACCGTCGGCCATGAGGGCGTCGGCGGCCTTGGTGATGGTGCCACCGGTGTCGATCATGTCGTCGACGAGCACGCAGACGCGGCCCTTGACCTCACCGACGACGCGGTTGGCGACGGCCTGGTTGGGCTGGTTCACGTCGCGCGTCTTGTGGATGAAGGCCAGCGGCGCACCACCGAGGCGCTTGGACCACTGCTCGGCGACCTTGATGCGGCCGGCGTCGGGCGAGACGACCGCGAGGTCCTCGTGGCCGTACTTCGCCGACACGTAGTCCGACAGCACCGGCTGCGCCATGAGGTGGTCGACCGGTCCGTCGAAGAAGCCCTGGATCTGGTCGGTGTGCAGGTCGACGGCGATGAGGCGGTCGGCGCCGGCGGTGCGGAAGAGGTCGGCCATGAGGCGGGCCGAGATCGGCTCGCGACCGCGGTGCTTCTTGTCCTGGCGGGCGTAGCCGTAGAACGGCATGACCACGGTGATGCGCTTGGCGGACGCCCGCTTGAGCGCGTCGATCATGATGAGGTGCTCCATGATCGCCTCGTTGAGCGGGGCGGCGTGGCTCTGGATGACGAACGCGTCGGACCCGCGCACGGACTCCTCGTAGCGCACGTAGATCTCACCGTTGGCGAAGTTGTAGGCGCTCGTCGGGACGAGCTCGGTGCCGATGAGCGCGGCGATCTCCTGCGCGAGCCCGGGGTGCGAGCGCCCCGAGAAGACCATGAGCTTCTTCTTGGGCTTCTTGCGGATGTTGGCCGACTTGGGACGGTCTTCCTTCATCGTCAGGCCTTCTTCTCGTCGGTTGCGCTGTCGGTTGAGTTGTCAGACGTGCCGGTATGCCGGGTGCCCGCGTCCGTGGCCGCCTGGGCTGCCGCTGCGGTCTGGGAGCCGGCGCGGGCCCGGGCGACCCAGCCGTCGACGTTGCGCTGACGACCGCGGCCCACGGCGATCTGGCCGGGCTCGACATCACCGGTGAGGGTGGTGCCCGCCGCGACGTAGGCACCGTCGGCCACGTCGACGGGCGCGACGAGGACGCTGTCGGAGCCGACGAACGAGTGCTTGCCGATCGTCGTGTGGTGCTTGTTGACGCCGTCGTAGTTGGCGAAGATCGTCCCGGCGCCGATGTTGGCGCCGTCTCCGATCGTGGCGTCGCCGGCGTAGGTGAGGTGCGGAACCTTGGCGCCGTCGCCGATCTTGGCGTTCTTGGTCTCGACGAAGCCGCCGATCTTGCCCTTGACGCCGAGCGACGGTGCCGGGCCGGAGGTAGGAGAACGGGCCGACCGTGGCCTGCGCGCCGATGACCGCGAGGTTGGCCTCGGTGCGCTTGACCTCGGCGCCCTCGCCCACCTCGGTGTCGGTGAGCGTGGTGTCGGGGCCGATGCGGGCGTCTGCGCCGATCGACGTCGCGCCGAGGAGCTGCGTGTTGGGCAGGATCGTCGCGTCGCGACCGATGGTGACGTCGGCGTCGATCCAGGTCGTCGCGGGGTCGACGATCGTCACGCCCTCGCGCATCCACTTCTCGTTGTTGCGGCGGTTGAGCTCGCGGCCGAGGGCGGCGAGCTGGACGCGGTCGTTGACGCCCTCGGTCTGCCAGAGGTCGTCGATGAGGTGCGCGCCGACCCGGTGGCCGCCGTCGCGGGCGATGGCGAGGACGTCGGTGAGGTACTTCTCGCCCTGCGAGTTGTCGGTGCCGACGCTGCCGAGCGCGGCCCGGAGCACGTCGGCGTCGAACGCCCAGATGCCGGAGTTGATCTCGGTGATCGCGCGCTGGTCGTCGGTCGCGTCCTTGTGCTCGACGATGCCGAGCACGGAGTCGTCGTCGGCGCGCAGGATCCGGCCGTAGCCCGTGGGGTCGGGGACCCGCGCGGTGAGGACGGTGACCGCACTGGCGGACGCCGTGTGCGCGGCGATACAGGGCGGTGATCGACTCGGCCGTGAGCAGGGGCGTGTCGCCCGAGGTGATGAGGACCGTGCCGCTCACCGTGGCCGGGAGCATCAGGAGGCCGCACTCGGCGGCGCGGCCGGTGCCCTTGATCTCGTCCTGGTCGGCGATGATCGCGGCCGCATCCACCTCGGTGGCGTGGGCGGCGACCCGGTCGCGGTCGTGGCGGACGACGACGACGACGCTCTCCGCGTTGCTCCCCCGGGCGGCGACGAGGGCGTGTCCGAGGAGGGTTCGGCCCCCGATCCGGTGCAGCACCTTGGGGGTGGCTGACTTCATCCGGGTTCCTTCGCCTGCGGCGAGGATGATGACTGCGGTGGGCCGAGCAGTGGTCACGAGTGGGGCTCCCGGGGTTCGCGGCGGCGTACCGCGCCACTCTACCGACGACCAGCGGGTATGCCGTCCACGCCCGTTCCGGCCTCCACCCCGCCCTCCATGCGCTCCCGTGGACCGGCGCGGGCGCGAGACGAGCAGGTCCTGACGGCGCGACCACCTCTGCATGGTCGCGCCGCCAGGAGCTGGACGCCTCAGGGGCGCCCCGGGGTCACCTCAGCTGGGTCACCGTGCGCTCGCCGGGGCTGCCGCCGAGCAGGATCCTGGCGTTGGACACGTTGTTGCTCGCGGTCGCCTCCTTGAGGCGGTTGCGGAAGTTCGTCGTCACCCGCACCGAGTAGGTCCCGTTGGGCAGACCGGTGATGTCGAAGGCCTGGCCCGGCAGCCCCTGGTAGTACGTGTCACCCCAGCCCGCCGGGAGCACCTGGCGGATCCAGAGAGCCGACTGGCCGCCACAGGCGGACCAGAGCCGGTCGGTGTCCACGCGCTGCTCGGCCCCCGGGATCGTGAGGTCGATCGGGTCCGTGGGCGCGAGGCAGAAGGCCTGCTTCCCACTGCGGGTGATGGAGCCGTTGGCGGCGACGAGGTCGTACTGCGCGATGTCCTCGAAGTGCCAGTGCATGTGGCCCTCACGCGCGTCCCACTCGAACTCACCGGCGGAAGAGGACTTCACGGGTACGCCGTTGCGGTACTCCCACTGGGTGGCCGTCATCGTGCTCTCGTTGACGCGGTAGCCCTCGACGACGAGGGGGCCGGATCCGAGGTTGGCGATGTTGGCCCCGAAGGTCAGCTGGTCGTTGCCCTCCTCGTCCACGCCGGCGAACATGCCGAAGGCTGGGAGCGCCACCATGTCGGGCAGCCCGCCCGCCTTGCCCGTCTTGTCGGCCTTCGGACGGTTGGTCCGTTCCGGGTGGCTGCGGGCCTGGGCGATCCGCAGGGCTGCCGACGTCTGGAGCGTGGCGGTGCGGGCCGTCCTGGCGTTGACGTCGGCAGCGGCCGCCCGGACCACCGGGTCGAGCTTGGCGGGACCGTGACCGGGGCCGGACCCGTGGGCCTCGGGGGAGGCCGCCGTCGTGTGACCTGCGTGCGCGCCCTCGGCGAGACGGGCCGTCGCAGCGGAGCCGGTGGTCGCAGGCTCCTCCCCGCCGCCGGAGCACCACTCGGGCTCGTAGGGGCACGGCACGGTCTTCACCGTCATGGTGAGCGACGCCGACGCCTGCTTCGCGGGGATCGCGAACTGCCGGGCATAGGTCGGCGCGATCCTGAGACTGAGCCGGTAGTCGCCATCGGGCCCGTCGAAGTTGCTGAGCAGCTCGTTGCCGACGCCGGCGGCCCAACCCTTGTCGAGGCCGTAGACGATGTGCTTGGTCAGCTCGGTACCGCAGCTGTTCGCCATTGCGGCCTCGGCCGGTCCGGTCGTGTCGAGTCGCTGCTGGGACGACTCGCCCCAGTCCCCACCGGGGCAGAAGCCGAGCTTCTGCTGCGAGACCACCTTGCCGGCCGCAGTCCTCAGCTCGAGATCGAGGAAGTCCGGGAGCCCGAGGGACATCGGTCCGCGCGAGGGCGTCTCGATCTTGCGGTCCCGCGTGATCCTGCCCTTGTCGTCGCGGCGGACGAGCCAGAGGTCCGCGGCGCCGTCGGCCGCGGGCACGGCCTCGACCTGCAGCGCCGCCTTGGTGACCCCGACGTAGGTGCCGAGCTCGGCAAAGATGTAGGGGTCGCCCTCCATCCTCTCGACGAGCAGGTGCGGTGCTGCGACGCGCAGGCTCAGCTGCGGGTCACCCGGTGCCGCCATGGCGCTCCACCCCTGGGCCACACCGACTGCCGTGAGTGCGAGCACCCCGGTGACAGCCACGGATCGACGACTGATCTTCATGCCAAACCTCCCCTTTGACGGACCCTGCACACAGCAGGACGCGGCAGAGGCCGACGAGGTTGCCCGCAGCCGAGGACTTCTTGGGTATGCCGCTGGGCACACCTTCACAGTCCCGTCGCCCTCGTGCGCGCGAAACGCCCAAAGATGACCCGTGCAGTGGCCCGCCGCCGCCAAGGCAGCAGCATCCCGGCACGTGCCAGGAGGTGCTCCCCGGGTAGGAGTCGAACCTACGTCGCTAGTCCTGATTCAAAGTCAGGCGGGCCCTGCCGGCAGACCAACCGGGGAACGATGCGAGGGGCGAGCCCACGGCATACGACGCACAGGGTAGTTGACCCGCGCGCGACCACGCGCACGGTCCGACCAGCACTCACCGGGACCGGGGGGCACAATGGAGCGTGTGAGTCGAAACGAGGCTGCGGCCAGGGGGCGTGCTCCACGGGGGCGGATGACGGGGGCCCAGCGTCGTGAGCAGCTCGTGGGGATCGGTCGTCAGATCTTCGCGAAGAGGGGCTACGAGGCGACGACGGTCGAGGAGATCGCCAGCGCGGCCGGTGTGTCCAAGCCCGTGGTCTACGAGCACTTCGGCGGCAAGGAGGGCCTGTATGCCGTGGTCGTCGACCGCGAGATCCAGGCGCTCCTCGGCGGCATCGCCGGCGCGCTGACCTCGGGGGAGGCTCGCGAGCGCTGCTCGAACGGGCTGCGATGGCGCTGCTCGACTACATCGAGGGCTCGACCGACGGGTTCCGGATCCTCGTGCGCGACTCGCCCCCTGGTCAGCAGACCGGCAACTTCGCCTCGCTCATGTCCGACGTGGCCTCGCAGGTCGAGCACCTGCTGGCCGCGCAGTTCACCAACCGCGCGCTCGACCCCAAGCAGGCACCGATGTATGCGCAGATGCTCGTGGGCATGGTCGCGCTCACCGGCCAGTGGTGGCTCGAGAACCCCAAGGCCAAGAAGCGCGACGTCGCGGCAGCCCTGGTGAACCTGGCCTGGAACGGGCTGACCGGCCTCGAGGCGAAGCCCGAGATCACCACGGCTGAGCCGGCCCGGACGACGCGCGTCGATGCCTCAGACGATGAAGTCGATCTTGGTCGCTGGTCACCTGCTGGAACTCGACGCGGTTGCCCACGGGGTCGTCGGTGTGGAAGCGCGCGCACGCCGGGGATGGCGTTGTCCCAGCGCACCTCTCCCCCGGCACCGGCGATGGCCGCCGCCAGCTCGTCGACGTCGTCGGTGGCGAGGCACGGGTGCGCCTTGAGGGCCGGCGCGAAGCCGTCCTCGACGCCGCAGTGGAGCTCCTGCTCGCCGGCGCCGAACCACACGCCACCGCGCGCTGCGAGGGCCGGCGGCTTGGGGATCTCGGGCATGCCGCAGACCACTCCGTAGAAGTGGCGCAGCAGGTCCTCGCTGCCTGCGGGACAGGCGATCTGGACGTGGTGGATCCCGACGACGGACATCAGGCACCTGCCTCGGCGGTGTCGGCGACGGGGACGGCGTCGTTCTTGCGGGCGACGGCGAAGACGCGCCGGAACGGGAAGAGCACGCCCACCTCGGCGCGCGGGTAGGCCTCACGGAGCGCAGCGGCATACGGCTCGAGGAACGCGTCGCGCTCCTCGCCCTCGGGGAGGATGTCGAGGACCGGCCGCAGGCCGGTGCCGCGCACCCAGTCGAGCACCGGGTCCTCGCTGTCGCCCTCGGGATCGAGGATGTGCTAGTAGACCGTCTCCCACGCGTCGACCTCGGCGCCGACCCGGCCGAGGAGGTCAGGTAGGTCCGGGCTCGCCCACCGCCGGCGGTCGAGCGCGGCGAGCAGCCGTTGGCGCGGGCGGGGTGGCCGCGGCGTCTCGCGCATGAGCGCGTGGCTGGCGCGTCGAAGTTGTTCGGCACCTGCATCGCCAGCCAACCACCGGGAGCCAGGGCGGCCATCCACGTCGGCAGGAGGTTGAGGTGACCGGGCACCCACTGCAGGGTCGAGTTCGTGACGATGACGTCGGGCGTCTGGCCGAGCGACGCCGGGTCCCAGTCCCTCATCGGCTTCGACCCACTCGACCCGGTCGCCGGTGTCCAGCGCGCGGGCGGCGTCGAGCATCTGACGCGGCGTGGTCGACACCCACGATGCGGGCGTCGGGCCACAGCTCGGCGAGGGCGAGGGTGGCCGGTCCGTTGCCGCAGCCGAGGTCGACGACCAGCTCCGGTCGTCGGCACGCACCTGCGCCACGAGGTCGGCGAACGGACGTGACCGGTGCTCAGCGAACTGTGAGTACTGCCGGGGTCCCAGCTCGGCTGGTGCGCATCGTTGCTCCTCTTGCCGTGACGAGCGGCGTCGGCCGCCCTCCCCAACTCTCGTGGCATCTATCTTGATATCAAGATACTTGACGGAGAGTACGAGTCGCCCTCATGCCCGAGGACGATGTCGACCGTATCGTCTCGCCTGGCGGCGCGAGCGTCCCGACCTCGACGTCGCGCCGCTCCAGATCCTGTCGCGGGTCTCGCGGCTCGCGCGCCGGCTCGACCTCGCCCGCGTCCAGGCGTTCGCCGGGCACCAGCTCGAGGGCTGGGAGTTCGACGTCCTGTCCGCGCTGCGCCGGGCCGGCGCCCCTACGAGCTCTCCCCGGCCAGCTGATCCGCCAGACCCTCGTGACGAGCGGCACGATGACCAACCGGGTCGACCGGCTGGAACGTCGCGGGCTGGTCGGTCGCCAGCCCCGACCCCCCGACCGCCGCGGCGTCATCGTGCGGCTCACGCCCACCGGCCAGCGAACCGTGGACGACGCCATGGCGGACCTGCTCGACCGCGAGCGCGACCTGCTCGCGGAGCTCTCGGCAGGCGACCGCGACGAGCTTCGCCGCCATGCTGCGGCGGCTGCTGTCACCGTTCGAGACTTGACGCCCCGACCCGCCGGCTCAGCCGACGATCTCGGCTGCGGCCAGCCACTCGAGCTCGAGCGTCTCGCGCTCGTCGACGATGTCGCGCAGCTCCGTTGAGGTCAGCACCTTGGCGTGGTCGGTGGACGACTCGGCCATCTCCGCGTGGATCCGTTCCTCGCGCGTCGGCCAGCCGGGACAGCTGCTTCTCGACCCGCGCCATGTCCTTGCGGGCCTCGCGCAGCTCGGCCGGGCTGCGCCGACGAGACCGGCTGCGCCGCAGCCGGCTCGGGGGCGCCGCCGCAGACGCCCCGAGGACGAGGCCGACGCGGCAGGCGGCTGACGGCATACGTGGGGCGTGACGCTGGCGCGCAGCCTGAGGTACTCCTCGACGCCGCCCGGCAGCTGCCGCACCCGACCGTCGCCGAGCAGCGCGACCTGCTGGTCGGCGACCCGCTCGAGCAGGTAGCGGTCGTGCGAGACGACGAGCAGCGTGCCCGCCCCACCCGTCGAGGACGTCCTCGAGGGCGGTGAGCGTCTCGATGTCGAGGTCGTTGGTGGGCTCGTCGAGGAGCAGCACGTTGGGCTCGTCCATGAGCAGGCGCAGCACCTGGAGCCGGCGCCGCTCGCCACCGGACAGGTCACCGACGCGCACCTGCTGGCGCGGCCCGGGGAAGCCGAGGCGCTTGGCGAGCGAGGAGGCGCTGACCTCCTTGCCGCCGAGCACCGTGACCTTGCGGACCTCCTCGACGGCCTCGATGACCCGGGCGTCGCGCAGCCGGTCGAGCTCGCGCACCTCCTGGGTGAGGTGCCCGATCCGGACGGTGATTCCTTCCTTGCGCTTGCCCGACGCCGAGCGGGATCTCGCCGGCGAGCGCGCGGAGCAGCGTCGACTTGCCGGAGCCGTTGACGCCGACGATGCCGATGCGGGAGCAGGGCGCGAGGTGCCAGGTGAGGGGTCGAGCAGCACCGCGGTCGCCGGCGGTCACCGTCGCGTCGAGAGGTCGATGACGTCCTTGCCGAGCCGGCTCGTCGCGAACGCCATGAGCTCGACGTCGTTGCGCGGCGCCGGCTCGTCCTCGATCAGGGCGTTGGCGGCGTCGATCCGGAACTTGGGCTTCGACGTGCGGGCTGGCGGGCCGCGGCGCAGCCAGGCGAGCTCCTTGCGGAGCAGGTTGTTCCGGCGCTCGGCGGTGACCTCCGCCATCCGCTCGCGCTCGGCCTTGGCGAGGACGTATGCCGCGTAACCGCCGTCGAAGGCCGTTCACCTGGCCGTCGACGACCTCCCACGTGCGGGTGGCGACGGCGTCGAGGAACCAGCGGTCGTGGGTGATGGCGACGAGCGCGTTGTCGGGCCGGGACCGGTGCTGCACGAGGTGCTCGGCGAGCCAGGCGACGCCCTCGACGTCGAGGTGGTTGGTCGGCTCGTCGAGGAGCAGGACGTCGGGGTCGTCGACGAGCAGCTTGGCCAGGCCGAGCCGACGCCGCTCGCCACCGGACTTGCCGGCCACGGTCGAGTCGAGCCCGCTCACGGCGGGGGCGTCGATGCCGCCGAGCAGGCCGGTGAGGACGTCACGGATCCGGGCGTCGCCGGCCCAGACGTGCTCGGCGCGGTCCCCGAGGACGGCCTCACGCACGGTCGCCTCCGGGTCGAGCGAGTCGTCCTGGGTGGAGGACGCCGACGGTGCGCCACCGAGCCGCGCCACGCGCCGCTGTCGACGCCGAGCTCGCCGGCGATGACGCGCAGGAGGGTCGTCTTGCCGCCGCCGTTGCGGCCGACGATGCCGATGCGGTCGCCGCCGGAGACCCCGAGCGAGACGCCGTCGAGCACCTGGGCGGTGCCGAGCGCGAGGGCAGCGCGCTCGACCGAGATGAGGACGGCCACTAGTCGACCCGGGCCGGGATGACGTGGGCGCCGTGGACGGGCCCGACGGCCTTGCGGACCTCGCGGGCGGCGCCGGTCGCGGTGAGGGCGACGGTGAGGTCGATGGCGGACTCGACGTCCTCGACGAGGAAGGCGACGGTCGGCCCGGACCCGGACACGACGCCCCCGAGGGCGCCGAACTCCATGCCGCTCGCGAGCACCTCGCCGAGCTCGGGGCGCAGCGAGATCGCCGCCTCCTGGAGGTCGTTGGTCAGCTGCGGCGCGAGGATGTGCGGGTCGCCGCTGCGCAGGGCGCTCATCAGCTCGGCGTTGGGGCGGGGTCGGGCACCGGCGCGTCGCCGCGCAGGGCGTCGCACTCGGCGTAGACCTCGGGGTCGACAGGCCGATGTCGCTGATCGCGAAGACCCAGTGGTAGCTGCCCCGGGCGAGGACCGGCGCGAGCCGCTCTCCCCGTCCGCTGCCCATGGCCGTGCCACCGCGGATGAGGAAGGGCACGTCGGAGCCGAGCTCGGCGGCATACTCCTCCAGCTCTTCGGTGGTGAGCCCGAGCGACCACAGCCGGTCGCACGCGACGAGGGTCGCGGCGGCGTCGGCCGAGCCGCCGGCCATGCCCCCGGCCACGGGGATCGACTTGGCGATGCTCACGTGGACGGGGGTGTCGACGCGGTCTCGTCGGCGAGCAGCCGGGCGGCCCGCAGCGCGAGGTTGGTCGCGTCGGTGGGGACGGCGTCGGCGTAGGGCCCGACGCTGCAGCCCCAGTCGTCGTCGAGCGCGACCGTGACGTCGTCGTGGAGGCTGACCGCCTGATAGACCGTCGAGAGCGTGTGGAAGCCGTCGTCGCGCAGCGGCCCGACGAGGAGCTCGAGGTTGACCTTGGCGGGGACGCGCACCGTGACGGGCGCGGGGTCCGAGTGGGCCGAGGTCATGCCGCCACCCTAGTCATGGCGCGGGCGCGCCACATCCACGCTCTCCGCGAACACGGTGGCGCCGCGGCGCCGGCCGGGTCCACTGGCGGCATGCGACTCCTCGTGCTCGGTGGGACGGCGATGCTCGGACGCGCGGTGGCCACGCACGCCCTCGCCGAGGGTCATGACGTGACCTGCCTGGCGCGCGGCGTCGCGGGCGAGGCGCCCGACGGGGTGCGGTGGGTCCGCGGCGACCGCGACAGCCCGACGGCCTGCCGAGGTGACGGGCGGCGACGCCCGCTGGGACGCGGTGGTCGACGTCTCCCGCCAGCCCGGCAGGTCCGGCGCGCGGTCGCCGCCCTCGAGCCGGTCACCGACCGCTTCGTCTTCGTCTCGACCGGCAACGTGTATGCCGACCACTCCCGTCCCGCGTCCGACGAGTCCGTGCCGCTGCTGCCGCCGTTGGACGGCGACGTCATGGCGGACATGAGGTCTACGGCGAGGCCAAGGTGGCCTGCGAGGCGGCGGTGCTCGAGGGCTTCGGCGACGCGGGCGCTCATCGCCCGGGCCGGGCTCATCGGTGGGCCCGGCGACTGGTCGGGGCGTTCGGGCTGGTGGCCGTGGCGGTTCGCGCACCCCGTGGGCGCCGACGGCGCCGTGCTCACGCCCGACGACCCGGACCTGCCGATGGCCGTCATCGACGTCCGCGACCTCGCCGCCTGGCTCGTGCGGTGCGCCGCGTCCGCGGACCTCCGGGGTGTTCGACGCCGTGGGCGAGCCGGACACGTTGGGCGGGCTGCTGTCCGCGGCGCGTGAGGTCGCGGGTCACGACGGCCCGGTCGTCCCCGCGCCGGCGGCGTGGTTCGCCGAGCACGGCGTGCAGGAGTGGATGGGCCCGGACAGCCTGCCGCTGTGGATCTCGGACCCGGAGTGGCGCGGCTTCGGCGGGCACACCGGGGCCGCGGCCCGGGCTGCCGGTCTGACCTGCCGACCGGTGGCGGAGACGCTCCGGGACGCGGCGGCATACGAGGAGGGTCGCGAGCCGACCGACCCGCGACGGTGCGGGCTCTCCGACGAGACCGAACGGCGGCTCCTCGGCCTGCTCGGCCACTGACGCGCACCTCTTCCCGCCCCTTCATGCGCTGAGGCTGGCGTCGCGGTTCCGGTCTGGCGCGCATGTCCCGTAGCTCGGCCCAATTCGGACAGCGAAGTGAGACTCCGTTCGATCCGGGATCAGTTCGCGAAGCCGCAACCGTCAGCGGCGCGGTGGGCGCTGGCGATCGCGGCGAACTGGTGCACGTCGAGCTGCTCGCCGCGCGTGCGCGGGTCGATGCCGGCGGCCACGAGCGCGGCCTCGGCCGCCTGCGGTGAGCCGGCCCAGCCCGCCAGCGCCGCACGCAGGGTCTTGCGGCGCTGGGCGAAGGCGGCGTCGACGCAGGCGAAGACCTGCTCGCGGGTGGCGTCGGTGACCGGCGGCTCGCGCCGGACGAGCTAGACGAGGCCGGAGTCGACGTTGGGCACCGGCCAGAAGACCGACCGGCTGACGTTGCCGGCGAGCGCGACGTCGGCGTACCAGGCGGCCTTGACGCTGGGCACGCCGTAGATCTTCGAGCCCGGCGGGCCGCGAGCCGCTCGGCGACCTCGAGCTGGACCATGACGAGGATCCGCTCGAGGCTCGGGAAGCGCTCGAGGAAGTTGAGGACGACGGGGACGGAGATGTTGTAGGGCAGGTTCGCGACGAGCGCGGTCGGCGCCTCGCCGGGCAGCTCCTCGACGCGCAGGGCGTCGGCGTGCACGACGGTGAGCCGGTCAGCGACGCCGGGGCGACCGGCTCGACCGTCTCGGGCAGGGCGCCGGCCAGCACCGGGTCGACCTCGACGACGGTGACGTGGCGCGCGACCGGGAGCAGGGCCAGGGTCAGCGAGCCCAGGCCCGGGCCGACCTCGACGACGACGTCGTCGGCGCCGATACCGGCCACCCGCACGATGCGCTGCACGGTGTTGGCGTCGATGACGAAGTTCTGCCCCCACGACTTCGTGGGGCGGATGCCGAAGCGGGCCGCGAGCTCGCGGATCTGGGCGGCCCCGAGGAGCCCGGTCGTCGACATGGCCGCCACCCTATGGCCCCGGCCGGGTCGCGCCGGCACAGCACGAGGCCGTGCGCCCCACCGAAGTGGGAGGCACGGCCTCGAGGGTGTCGTCGCGCGAGGTCAGGCTGCGTGGCCGCAACCCCACGGCTGGAGGCCGCGGTCGGCGTAGACGCGGTTGGCGACGGTGATCTGCTCGGCGCGCGACGCGAGGTCGGCGCGCGAGGCGAAGTCGCCACCGCCGGCACCGAGCCAGGTGCGGATGTCGAACTGCAGGCCGCCGTAGTAGCCGTTGCCGGTGTTGATCGACCAGTTGCCACTGGACTCGCACTCGGCGATGCGGTCCCACATCGCGGCGTTGCGACAGGTTGATGCCAGCGCCGGAGGTGTTGCCGGCCGAGGGGGCCGGGCGTGCGTCGAGGCGCTCGGCTTGGGCGCCGGCACGGCTTGGCCTTCGTGCCGACCACGACGACCTCCGTCACGGGCGTCCTGGTGACCTTGCGACCGAGGATGCGGTCACCGGCCGGCTTGCCGTCGACGAGGGTCCGGAGCACGTCGAAGGACCGGGCGCCGTCCGGCCCTCGGTGACGACCTTGCGGGTGCCCTCGAAGAGCGACGCGTCCTTCTTCGTCGTCGTCGTGTGGGCGATGGCCTGCGTGGTCTTCAGCGCTGCTGGGAGACGCGCTGGACGGCCATGGCCAGACCGTTCTTGAGCGGGGTCGTGGCGGCCGGGCGAGACGCGGTCGTCCTTGTCGTCGTGACCCCGAGCTCGCGCAGGGCGTCGGCGACGGTGGCGGACGTGCGTGGTGTGCGACAGCTTCTTCTTGTCGACGTTCACCGTCACGGTCTTGGGCGTGGTCAGGGTCAGGGCGAGGCCCTGGCGGCCGAGTGCCTGCGAGCGGGACGCGGAGAGCTTGGCGTCGCTGCCGGCGCGGATGTCGAGGTCACGCAGTGCGGCGTCGACGGTCGTGGCCGTCGTCCAGTACTCCTTGTTGACACCGTCGATGGTCACGATGAGCTTGCGGCCGTAGCGCACCGAGATGGTGTCGCCGTCCTCGATCGGGCTGCCGGCGGAGGGGACGACCTGGTCGTGCTCGCCGACCGTGATGCCCTTCTTGGCGAGCGCGTCGCCCACGGTCGAGCCGAAGACGTGCAGGGACGAGGACTGGCCGTCGACGGACAGCGCGACGGCCTTGTCGAGGTGGGCGACGCCGAAGGAACCGGCGGCCACCGTGAGTGCAGCAGCACCTTGGGCAGCGAGACGCAGGGGACGAGAAATCAAGAGCGCTCCGATGATCGAACTCTCCGGACACCAGGACGAGCGACAGTCCCTCAGGGAGGGCCGCGAGACCCCACAGGGGAGGAGTCCCGACAACAGGAGAGCGAGGTCCGCCAGGCGTCACCGCCGGCGTCCTCGCCCCTGCTCTTCGCCCGAAGCCCAGCTCCGGCCAACCCATCAACCATGACCAGAAAGCGGCAAAGGTCAAATTTCGGTAACGGTGACCGGTGGCCACGCGGGTGTCACCACTGAGGCGGCTTGTGACGGCTGCGGGCTCACCACGGACCGTAGACGCGCTCCGAGTTCGCCGACAGCGCCGCGCACAGGGTGGGCACCGCGACACCGAGGGTCGCGGCCATCGCCCGCACCGTCAGCGGCACGAGGTGCGGTGCGTTGACCGCGCCCCGCCGGGGGTGCGGCGTGAGGTAGGGCGCGTCGGTCTCGACGAGCAGCCGGTCCAGCGGCGTCACCGAGAGGGCGTCACGCAGTCCGTGGGCGTTCTTGAACGTCACCGTGCCGGCGAAGGACAGGTAGTAGCCGCGCTCGACGCACTCCTGCGCCATCGTCAGGTCCCCCGAGAAGCAGTGCAGCACAGTCGAATCCGGCGCTCCCTCCTCCTCGAGGATGCGCAGGACGTCGGCGTGGGCGTCGCGGTCGTGGATCTGCAGCGCCTTGCCGAGTCGCTTGGCCAGGTCGATGTGCCAGCGGAAGCTCTCGTGCTGCACCCCGACCCCTCGGGCCCGGTCCGGAAGTAGTCGAGCCCGGTCTCCCCGACGACCCGGACCCGTGGGTGCCGCGGCGAGCTCCTCGATCTCGGCGTATGCCGCGTCGAGACTTCCGCTCTCGGCGAGCGCGGGCACCTCGTTGGGGTGCAGGGCGACGCCACCGAGCATCGCGGCGTGGTGTCGACCATCTCGACGGTGGCGCGCGCGCCCGGGAGGTCGCAGCCGATCTGGACGACCCGGTCGACCCCGACCGCCTTGGCCCGCGGCGAGGAGGTCGGCGACGTCGACCGGCACCCCGTCACGCTCGATGTCGAGGTGGGTGTGGTTGTCGACGACGGCGATGGGCAGCGGGTCGGGCAGGTCCGGGACACCCGCGTGGTCGAGCTCGCGCGTCGACCCGCGTCGGCTCGGCGCGGTCACGACTGCTGGAGCCGCGCGAGCTCCTCCTCGACGACCGACTCGTCGAGCTTGACGAAGACACCGGTGGGCTTGGCGATCGGGGCCCCGACCGTCACCGGGCGCGACTCCCAGCGCGGCGTCGACGCTGTAGTCGCCGGTGATGATCGGGTAGCTGCGGTCCGCGTCGCCCTCGTCGAGACCGTTGACGTCCTCGATGACCGGCATCGGGCTGAACTCGCCCTCGCCGCCGATGAAGCGCGTGCACCGCGGTTGGAGGCGTGCGGGAGGAACGGCGCGAGGATCGTGTTGAGGTCGCTGACGCACTGGATGAGCGTGTGCAGCACGGTGGCGAGGCGCTCGCGCTGGTCGTCGCCCTTGAGCTTGAACGGCTCGGTGTCGGTGACGTACTTGTTGACGTCGCCGACCGCCCGCATCGCCTCGTTGACCGCGGCCTTGATCCGCTGCTTGGCGAGGAGGTCGCCGACGGTGTCGAAGGCCGCGAGGGTCGCGGCGCGCACGGCCTCGTCGACCGGCTCGAGCGCGCCCGGCTGCGGGATCTCGCCGAAGTTCTTGGCGATCATCGCGCCGGTGCGGTTGACGAGGTTGCCCCAGCCCGCGACGAGCTCGGAGTTGTTGCGCTGGACGAACTCGGCCCAGGTGAAGTTGCTGTCCTGGTTCTCGGGCCCGGCCGCGCAGATGAAGTAGCGGATCGGGTCGGGGCCGTAGCGCTCGAGGACGTCGCGGATGTAGATGACGTGCCCGCGGCTCGAGCTGAACTGCTTGCCCTCCATCGTGAGGTACTCGCTGCTCACGACCTCGGTCGGCAGGTTGAGCACGCCGAACGCGCCGGGCTCGCCGCCCTTGGCTGCCGCGGCCGGCATACGCGAGGAGCTCGGCCGGCCAGATCTGCGAGTGGAAGGTGATGTTGTCCTTGCCCATGAAGTAGTAGGACAACGCCTCGGGGTCGTTCCACCACTCGCGCCAGCGCTCGGCGTCGCCGCTGGCGGCGGGCCCACTCGACCGAGGCGGAGAGGTAGCCGATGACCGCGTCGAACCAGACGTAGAGGCGCTTGGCCGGCTGGTCCTCCCAGCCCTCGAGCGGCACGGGGATGCCCCAGTCGATGTCGCGGGTCATCGCGCGCGGGCGGATGTCGTCGAGGATGTTGAGGCTGAACTTGATGACGTTGGGACGCCACGTGCCGCTCGCCTCGCGACCCTCGAGCCACTCGCGCAGGGCGTCGGCGAGCGCGGGCAGGTCGAGGAAGAAGTGCTGGGTCTCGATGAACTCCGGTGTCTCGCCGTTGATCTTGGACTTCGGGTCGATGAGGTCGGTCGGCTCGAGCTGGTTGCCGCAGTTGTCGCACTGGTCGCCGCGGGCCTCGGTGTAGCCGCAGATCGGGCAGGTGCCCTCGATGTAGCGGTCGGGCAGGGTGCGGCCGGTGCTCGGGCTGATCGCGCCGCGCGTGGTCTGCTCGATCATGTAGCCGTTGGCGTGGACCTGCCTGAACAGCTCCTGCGCGACGGAGTAGTGGTTGGCCGTCGTCGTGCGCGTGTAGAGGTCGTAGGAGCAGCCGAGGTCGGCGAGCTCGTGGGCGATGATCGCGTGGTTCTTGTCGACGAGCTCCTGCGGCGTCACGCCCTCCTTGTCGGCGAGGACGAGGATCGGGGTGCCGTGCTCGTCGCTGCCGCTGACCATGAGCACGTCGTGGCCGGCCATCCGCATGTAGCGGCTGAAGACGTCGGAGGGCACACCGAACCCGGCCACGTGGCCGAGGTGGCGCGGGCCGTTGGCGTACGGCCAGGCGACAGCAGACAGGATTTTGCTCACCGTGAATCCTAGGCGGCGCGCGCAACCCGGTTTGCCGCCGCTCACCTGCGTGCCGAGCTCACCCAGTTCCCGCGATGGGCGCACGACACGCCGGTATGCCGTCCGCTCAGGTGGCGCTCTCGGCTGCGGCGAGCTCGGACTTCCAGTCGCGGAAGCCCTCCTCGGTGCGGCCCTGGCGCCAGTAGCCCGAGATCGACACCTGGTCGCGAGCGAGCCCGCGCTCGCGCAGCAGGTAGGGGCGGATGCCGTGCATGACCGCGTTGCCCTCGCCGTGGACGAAGGCGTCGACGCGACCGTCCGGCCAGTCCAGTGCACGGACCGACTCGACGAGGTCTCCCCCGGCGTCGCGGTGGACGAAGGTCAGCTCGGCGCCGGACGGGCAGGGCCAGGTCCAGCTCGTGCTCGGGGCCGTCGACGAGGAGGACGACGCGCGCCACCGCGTCGGCGGGCAGGTCGGCGAGGGCCGCGGTGATGGCGGGCGCGGCCGACTCGTCACCGGCGAGCAGGTACCAGTCGGCGTCAGGGTCAGGCCGGTAGCCACCGCCCGGGCCGTTGGCGAGCAGGGTGTCGCCGGGCTGCGCGGCCGCGGCCCAGGGACCTGCGATGCCCTCGTCGCCGTGGATCGACGAAGTCGATGGCCAGCGTGCCGGCGGCGACGTCGGGGAAGAGCGCCGTGTAGGTCCGCACCACCGGCATGTCCTCCGGCGGGATCGTGCCGCGCAGCGCCCGCATGTCGAGGGGCTCGGGGTAGGCGACGCCGGGCTTGGGGAAGACCAGCTTCACGTAGCGGTCGGTCGACACGTTGCCCTCGAACGCCGACAGGTCGTCGCTGCGGAACCACAGCCGGCGCAGGCGCGGAGTCAGCTGCTCGGTGCTGGTGACGACGAGGTGGGTGGCCACGAGGGACTCCTCGGGTTGGGCTCGGTGCACCCGCCGACTCTGCGCCATCCGACACGACGTGCGACCTCAGCTGGGTCCACGCAGATGCCACGCACTGCGGACGTCGATGCCGATGTGGTGACTGCCGGACCACACGGCACACGCGCGTGGATGCGGCTGTGCGAGAGCGGGAGCTCAGCCCTTGAGGATGTCGCGCAGCACGCTCGGGGTAGTCGGTGATGATCCCGTCGACGCCCCAGGCGATGGCGCGGCTCATGTCGCCGCCGAAGTTCACGGTCCACACGTGGGTCTCCATGCCGAGCTCGTGGATGCGGTCGACCATGGCCTGGTTCATGTTGCCGAGGGCCGGGTTGAACGGCGTCGAGCCAGAGGCTGCCGGCGACCAGCTCCTCGTCGGTCGGGACGCGCGTAGTGCAGCAGCGCGACCGGGACGTCGGGGGCCAGGTCGTGGTAGGCCCGCAGCCACGGCTGGTCGCCGGCCTGCATGAGGACCCGGCCGGCGGCGAGCGCCTTGCTGAACGCCGGGATCGAGCGCAGCTCCTTGTCGATGTCCTGCTCGATGCCCGGGAAGGCCCACGGGTCCTTGGCCTCGAGCAGCATCCCGGCGCGCCGCCGACGGCCTCGACCCACTCGCGCAGGGTCGAGGACGCGCTCGCCGGCGAACGGCGGCGCGAACCACGAGCCGGCGTCGAGCTGCTTGATCTCGGCGAGGGTGAAGTCGGCGACGTTCCACGGCGCGCGGTCGGGGAAGACCTGCTCGACGTCGGTCGTCCGCGCGAGGCTGCAGGTCGTGGGTGATCGACGAGCGCGCCGTCCTTGGTGCGCATGATGTCGTTCTCGATGTAGTCGGCGCCCTGCTTGAGGGCGAGCCGCACGGAGGCGAGGGTGTTCTCGGGGGCCATGGCGCCGGAGCCGCGGTGGGCGATGACCGCGACGTCGGGGCGCGGTCGCGCGCCGTGCTCGCCGGCGGAGGCCAGCCGGCGCGAGGCCGCGCGCGAGCAGGCAGGCCACGAGCACGCCAGGCACGGGGGAGGTCAGCGCAGTGGCCTCCGGACGTCGCAGTCCTGGACAGGCAGGATGTAAGCGGTTACATTGGACATGGCGACGACTCAACCAGACTCCGGCACCCGACCGGCCAGTAGGCCGGCGCGATCGGCGAACGGCCCGCCCGCGCTGGAGCGACGCGCAACCCGGGCCGCGCGTCCAGTAGACATGTCTCGACAGATTCACCGGACCAGCACAGGAGGTGGCCGATGCTTGCCGCACTCACCGGCATGGGGCTGTCCGCAGCCGCGGGACTCAACGCCTACATCCCGTTCATGATCGTCGCGCTCATCGCCCGGTTCACCGACGTCATCACGCTGCCCTCGAGCTTCCAGTGGATCGAGTCGCCGTGGGCCATCGGCGTCGGGCGCCCTGCTGCTCATGACCGAGCTCGTCCTCGACAAGATCCCTGCCATCGACACGGTCAACGACGCGATCCAGACGTTCATCCGTCCGAGCATGGGCGGGCTGATCTTCGCGGCGACGAATGCCGCCGAGTCCCTCGACAAGTCGACCTGGATGGGCGACAACCCCTGGGTCGGCGTCGTCCTCGGCATCGTCGTGTCCGGCCTCGTCCATTCCGGCAAGATGGCCGCCCGCCCCGCGATCAACGTCGGGACTCTGGGCGTTGGCGCACCCGTGGTCTCGACCGCCGAGGATGGCGCATCACTGGGCCTGTCTCTCGTCGCGATCTTCATCCCGATCCTCGTGATCGTCGCCCTGATCGCCCTTGCCTGGTTCCTCGTGTGGATGTGGCTCAAGGTCCGCACGTGGAAGAAGCGGCGACTCGAACGCAGCGGCCCGGACACGGCATACCCGCGTCTGTGACGTCGTGACGGGCGCCGACCCCGGAAGGTGAGGTCAGCGGTCGGCGTGCAGCCCGCGCACGAGCATGGGCACGGCGGCCCTGACGAAGTCCTCCCGCTTGTCCGCCGGCATCCGCGTGGCCGAGCCGAGCACCCCCTCGAGCGCTGCGACGGCGACCGACGCGCGGATCGCTGAATCGGCTGTCCCGCTCGCCTCCGAGATGCCGGCCACGAGCGTGTCGAGCCCGGCGCGCCAGTTCTGGAAGACCTTCATCAGCTCCGGGCGGCGCACGGCCTCGAGCGAGAGCTCCCCCTGCGTGCGGACGACCTGGGGCCGGTCCAGCCAGCGCAGGAGCAGGTCGGTGGCCTCGCTGGCCAGGGCGTCGGTGTCGTCGGCATGGGTGGACGCGAGCGTCGCCATCTCGTCGACGTCACGCGACATGCTCGCGGCGACGTGTTCGGCCAGACCGATGAGCAGCGCCTCGCGAGAACGGAAGTAGGCCGAGCACGTGCCCTCGGGCAGCCCGGCCCGGGCGTCGACCGAGCGGTGCGTGAGGCCTCGCAGCCCCAAGTCGGCCACGACCTCGACGGCCGCCTCGAGCAACTCCGCCCGCCGCCCCGTTGCGGCAGGAGTCTGGCGTGAGGTCATCCCGTCATTGTGCCGGTCGCGGGCTCTGCGCACCGGGTGGACCACGCGCGCCACCCCGACTTGCACCCGTTCTTCTACAGATGTAGAGTCTTCTACAGACGTAGAAATGAAAGGAGGCCCACCATGGGCCAGCTCACCGATCTCTCGATCATCACCACCTACCTCACCGTCCTCGTCGCCGTCGCCGGCGTCCTCGTCGTCGGTCTGACCGCGTTCGCCGCAGTCCCCGCGCTCCTCGAGTCGCGCACCCTCCGTCGCGCACGCCACCTCAGCATCCCGGCGTTCTACTTCCACACCGCCGCCGCGCACTGACCTCACAGCATTTCCTGAGCGGGGCGCCATAGGCTGCGGCAATGCGCAGTCGGCACCTCACTGAGACATGGTTGGTCCTCGGTGTCTCACTCGGGGCGTCGGCCATCTGGAGCGCGCTGTCGCTCATCCGCAAGCTCACCGCCCAGGTGGCCCTGAGCCAGCAGACGACCGCGATGAACTCCTCGGTCACACCCGACCGGCCCTGGCTCGACCTGGCGTATCAGCTCGTCGGGATCGGCCTCGCGCTCGTCCCGGTCGCGCTGGCCCTGCACCTGCTGTCGCGCGATGACGAGCGCGCCCGCTTCACCATCGGCTGGGACCTGACCCAACCCGCGCGAGATGTCGTGCGCGGACTCGGTCTCGCGGCCCTCGTCGGGATTCCCGGCCTCGGCCTGTATGCCGTCGCGCGGGCTCTCGATCTCAACACCACCATCGCTGCGGCGAACCTGACAGACGTCTGGTGGGCCGTGCCCGTGCTGGTGCTGGCCGCCGCGCAGAACGCCATCCTCGAAGAGGTGGTGATGATCGGCTACCTGTTCACCCGTTGGTCGCAGGCTGGCTGGTCGACGGGGCGAATCATGGTGTCCTCAGCGCTGATTCGTGGGTCCTATCACCTGTATCAGGGCTTCGGCGGGTTCGTCGGCAACGCGATCATGGGGCTGCTCTTCGGCTGGATCTACACCAAGACGAAGCGCGTCGGGCCGCTCGTCGTCGCCCACACCATCCTCGACGTCGTCGCGTTCGTGGGTTATGCCCTCCTCAAGGACCACCTCAGCTGGCTCTGAGCCCGGGGGGGCCCACCAGTCGGGGGTTCTGTGACGAGTCGGGGGTGCAGGATGCCCCGACTGGTCACGCAACCCCCGACTCGTCGCCCCGATTTAGCCACGTCGAGCGCCGTTCGGGCCGAACGCCCTTCTCGGCCAGGATCGCGAGCAGCTGCTCCGGCTTCAGGAGGTTGGCCCACACCCAGCGCGCCACCTGCGTCTTGCGCCGGAGCCGGTCTTCGCGCTTCTTCTCCGCCCACAGGACCCGGCCAACCTCCTCGTGGTCGGCGCCGGCGGGCACGCGGTACTTGGTCCTGCCATCGAACTCCCCCACCGCTTGCTTCCACCAGAAGTCGACATCACCAATGAGTCCCTGGTCGTCGGCGAATGAGACCTGCAACCTCGGCCTCGGGATCTGCAGTCGGAACATCTGGACCCGAGAAAAGCTCTCCCCCGGCGACATGCTCAGCCCGTCGGCGAGCCCCACCACCGTCTTGGCGTGCGCCCGCCCAGCCGCTCGAACTGGCACGAGGGCAAGCTCCTCCTCAAGGTCGGCCGGAGTGCACAAGTCATGCCTGAGGCAGTAGTCAGCGGCTGTCACCGCATCCTGCAGGGTGCCGAAGCGAGCGAGGTCGATCACCGTGCGTGCTGGTGGCGTGACCAGCAACCCTTGGACGAGCATGCACTCCACCTCACCGCCCAGGAGAGGGCGCAGCACCGATGATCCACTGACGCCTCGTCGCGTCACCAGATGTCGCACCGTCGGGGGCCAAGCACTGATCCGCGGAACGCCCAGGACCGCGGCCGCTGACTCTCCGGCGAGCCGCAACGTCTCACCTTTGCGATGCGCGAGCGCCGTGGCATGCACCAGAGAAGCGTGGCGGTCGACCGGGGAAAGGGTTGCGAAACTCGACTCCGGCAACCACACGCCCGTCCGGATCTGCTGCCACCCACCGCGACTCGGCTCGGTACCGACGCGCCGCAGATCGGCGGTCCGGCGCAACTGGCTCGGGTCGAAGGGCGGGTGGCGAGGCGGTCCGAGCATCACCCGAGGATGGCAGGAACCCGCGACCTCGCCTCGCGGTTATCCCCAAGACGCCAGACCGGCCCGCCAGTCGGGGCTTCTGTGACCAGTCGCCACCCACGGAGCGCCCGACTCGTCACAGGACCCCCGACTGGTCGGGAAGGAGGGTCAGTTGCCGTTCTTGAGGGCCGTGCGGAGGTCCTTGTTGAGCTGGCTGATGACGTCCTGCGGGATGCCCTTGGGGCAGGCATTCGAGCACTCACCGATGTTGGTGCAGCCGCCGAAGCCCTCGTAGTCGTGCTGGTTGACCATGGAGACGACGCGGGCGTCGCGCTCGGGCTGGCCCTGGGGCAGCTCACCGAGGTGGGTGATCTTGGCGCCCATGAAGAGCATGCCGCTGGCGTTGGGGCAGGCCGCGACGCACGCGCCACAACCGATGCACTCGGCAGCCATGAACGCGCGGTCGGCCTTGTCCTTGGGGACTGGCGCGGCGTGGGCGTCGGGGGCCGAACCCGTGTTGGCGGAGATGAAGCCACCGGACTGGATGATGCGGTCGAACGCGCCACGGTCGACGACGAGGTCGCGGATGATCGGGAACGCCTCGGCGCGCCAGGGCTCGACGGTGATCGTCTCGCCGTCCTTGAACGAGCGCATGTGCAACTGGCAGGTCGTGGTCTTCTCGGGGCCGTGCGCGTGGCCGGAGATCATCAGGCCACACATGCCGCAGATGCCCTCGCGACAGTCGCTGTCGAACGCGATCGGCTCGTCGCCCTTGGCGTTGAGCTCCTCGTTGAGGACGTCGAGCATCTCGAGGAACGACATGTCGGGGCTGATGTCCGACACCTGGTAGGTGACGAGGCCGCCCTGGTCGTTCGGGCCGGTCTGACGCCAGATCTTGAGGGTCAGGTTCATGTTGCTCACTTGTAGCTCCGCTGCTTCAGCTCGATGAACTCGTACACGAGGTCTTCCTTGTGGAGGACGGGTGCGCCCATTCCGGCGCCCACGCCCTCGGTCTCACTGGGAGGCGTGAACTCCCAGGCCGCGACGTAGGCGAACTCGTCGTCGTGACGCAGCGCCTCACCGTCCTCGGTCTGGCTCTCTTCCCGGAAGTGACCGCCACAGGATTCGCGACGGTGCAGGGCGTCGATGCACATGAGCTCGCCCAGCTCGAGGAAGTCGGCGACACGGCCGGCCTTCTCGAGGGACTGGTTGAGGGTGTCGGCAGCGCCGAGGATGCGCACATTGCGCCAGAACTCGGCGCGCAGGCCACGGATGAGGTCGATGGCCTTGAGCAGGCCCTCCTCGGAGCGCTCCATGCCGCAGTACTCCCACATGATGTGGCCGAGTTCGCGGTGGAAGGAGTCGACACTGCGGTCGCCATTGATGGCGAGGAGTCGTTGGGTGCGCTCCTCGACCTCGGCCCGAGCTGCGACGACGACAGGGCTGTCCTCGGTGAGGTCGCTGGGCTTCACCTTGGCGAGGTAGTCGCGGATCGTGTTGGGCAGGACGAAGTAGCCGTCGGCCAGACCCTGCATGAGCGCCGAAGCGCCGAGTCGGTTGGCACCGTGGTCGGAGAAGTTGGCTTCACCGGCGACGAACAGTCCCTGGATCGAGGACTGCAGGTCGTAGTCGACCCAGAGCCCACCCATGACGTAGTGCACGGCCGGGTAGATGCGCATCGGCGTCTCGTACGGGTTCTCGCCGGTGATCCGGGCGTACATGTCGAAGAGGTTGCCGTACTTCTCCTCGACGGCTTCGCGGCCCAGGCGCTTGATGGCGTCGGCGAAGTCGAGGTAGACGCCGCGACGGAAGTCGGCCACGACCGGGCCGACGCCGCGACCCTCGTCGCAGACGTTCTTGGCCTGGCGGGAGGCGATGTCGCGGGGAACGAGGTTGCCGAACGCCGGGTAGATCCGCTCGAGGTAGTAGTCGCGGTCGTCCTCGGCGATGTCGTTGGCGGCCTTGTCGCAGTCCTCGCGCTTCTTGGGCACCCAGATGCGACCGTCGTTGCGCAGCGACTCCGACATGAGCGTCAGCTTGGACTGGTGCTCACCGGAGACGGGGATGCAGGTCGGGTGGATCTGCGTGTAGCAGGGGTTGGCCATGTGGGCGCCCTTGCGGTGCGCACGCCACGACGCGGTGACGTTGGAGCCCATCGCGTTGGTGGAGAGGAAGAAGACGTTGCCGTAGCCACCGGACGCGAGCACGACGGCGTCGGCGAGGTGGGTCTCGATCTCGCCGGTGACGAGGTCGCGCACGATGATGCCGCGGGCGCGACGGTTCGCACCTTCACCATCGACGATGACCTCGAGCATCTCGTGGCGGGTGAACTGCTCCACGGTCTTGGCGGCAACCTGACGCTCGAGCGCCTGGTAGGCACCGATGAGCAGCTGCTGCCCCGTCTGGCCACGCGCATAGAACGTGCGCGACACCTGGACACCACCGAAGGAGCGGTTGTCGAGCAGGCCGCCGTATTCACGGGCGAACGGAACGCCCTGCGCGACGCACTGGTCGATGATGTTGGCGCTGACCTCGGCGAGGCGATAGACGTTGTCCTCGCGCGAGCGGTAGTCGCCACCCTTGACGGTGTCGTAGAAGAGGCGCTGGACGGAGTCGCCGTCCTCCTTGTAGTTCTTGGCGGCGTTGATGCCACCCTGCGCGGCGATCGAGTGCGCGCGCCGCGGGGAGTCCTGGAAACAGAAGGACTTCACGTGGTAGCCGGCCTCGCCGAGCGTCGCGGCGGCAGCGCCACCCGCGAGTCCGGTGCCGACGATGATGACCGACATCTTGCGGCGGTTGGCCGGGTTGACGAGGGACGCCTCGAACTTGCGGCGGGTCCACTTCTTCTCGATCGGGCCGTCGGGCGCCTTGTGGTCGGCGATCGACGAGCCCAGGGTGTACATGCCGTGGACGAGGGGAGCGGAGCTGGTGGTCTTCTCAGTCATGTTCTGCGACACCTTCAGTCGATCAGGCCGAATGCGATGGACAGCGGCGGGATGAGGAACCCGACGGCGATGAGCGCCGCGACGGCGAGGCTGATCGTCTTGGCCCGGGCGTGCGCCTTGGGCGAACCGGTCCAGCCGAGGGTCTGCTGCGCGCTGTAGACGCCGTGCTTCATGTGCATGAACAGGGCGATCATCGCCGCGACGTAGATCAGCACCATCCACCACACCTGGAAGCTCGCGACGACGAGCTGATAGGGGTTCGCGGTGATGTCGACGCCCTGCTTGTCGGGGTTGGGCGAGATCTTGATGATCGTGAAGTGGAGCAGGTGCCACACGATGAAGGTGAGCAGGAAGACCCCGCCCCAGCGCATCCACGTGGAGGTCGCGGCAGTCTTGACGGCGGCGTACTTCGTGCGGCGCGCACTGCCTGCGCGACTCCACAGCTTGAACGCGGCATACACGTGTCCGACGATCGAGAGCAGGAGCACGACTCGCACGATCCAGAGCAGGCCTTCGTGCGGGAGCATCGGTTCGCCGAAGGTCCGCAGGTGCTCTGCGTACTCGTTGAAACCCTCCTCCCCCGTGAGCGCCTTGAGGTTGCCGTACATGTGCAGGAGCAGGTATCCAACGAAGACCAGGCCGGTCACTGCCATGAGCAGTTTGAGCGCGATCGTCGTGCCCCGCGCAGTGGTCCCGCGCGGAGAGAGAGTCGTCGTGGGCATGGACGAAAGGTACCGCGCGCCACGACCCGATCTGCGCTCAGGCAGACCTAACTCACGTGTGAGATAGGCACGTTACTGATGCGTATGCCGGTGCGCTCATGTTCTCGTGCCGTGGCCGTCACTCGTTGAGCCGGGCCAGTTCGGCTTCGGTGAGCGCGAGGTCGGCTGCGGCTGCCGAGTCCGTGATCGACTGGGGACGCTTGGCGCCGGGGATGGGGATGACGACAGGCGACTGCGCCAGCTCCCACGCGAGGGCGATCTGCTGGGCACTGACCCCGCGCGCATCGGCCACCTCGGCGAAAGCCGGGAACGTGTCGGCGAGGCCCTTGGCACCGCTGAGGCCGCCGAGCGGACTCCACGGGAGGAAGGCCAGACCCAGCTCCTCGCAGACGTCGATCTCGGGGCGGCTGCTGCGGAAGGCCGGGCTGAACTGGTTCTGGACGCTGACGAGCGAGTCGCCGAGGACGGCATGCGCGGCCCGGATCTGCTCGGGATTGGCGTTGGAGAGGCCAACCCTCGCGACCTTGCCGCTGTCGGCGATGTCCTTGAGGGTGCCGATGACCTCGTCATAGGACACGTCGGGATCGGGGCGGTGGTGCTGCCACAGGGCGATCTGGTCGATGCCGAGGCGGCCCAGGCTGGCGTCGACGGCCTGACGCAGGTGGTCGGCAGAGCTGTCGGTGTCCCAGCCGCCACCCTCGGTGCGCACGTGGCCGCCCTTGGTGGCGAGGAGAACCCGGTCCCGCACCCCGAGCTCGTCGAGGATCGAGGCAATGAGCAGTTCGTTCGCGCCCTGCGCGTCGATGCCCTTCTCCTCGCCGGGCCCGTAGGCATCGGCAGTGTCGAAGAGGGTCACGCCCGCATCGAGGGCCGCCCGCACGGTGTCGAGCAGTTGCTGTCGAGGTTGGGTCCCACTCTGGTCGAAGGTCATCAGGCCCAGGCCGATCGCGCCGACCTGCTGGTCTCCCACGTTGCGTGTCTGCATGGCTCCAACCTATAGACGGTGCCCGACAGCGCACCGAGCGGCGTATGCCGTCCGGTCCCGTTGTCGGTACCCGCTGACACGATGCGGTGGTGGAGGAAACCAGCCGTGTTCTCGAGCTCGACCGTCGGGCGACGCTCGAGCGGTTGGCTGCCCTGACCGACGACTTCGACCGAATTGTGGACAGCTCGCGTGACAGCAACGCCGACGACGAGCACGACCCCGAGGGGGCGACGATCGCGTACGAGCGATCCCAGGTCGACGCCCTCATTCACCAGGCACGCGCCCACCTCACCGAGATCGAGGCCGCGCTCGCCCGAGTGACCACCCGCGCCTACGGCAGGTGCGAGAGGTGCGGTGGCCAGATCCCACAGGCCCGCCTCGAGGCCCGACCCACAGCACGAACCTGCGTCACCTGCTGACTCGACTTCGTATGGGGCTCAGGCGGGGTCAGGGTTTTTGGGCGGCGAGGGCGGCGTTGTAGAGGGCTGACTTGGACAGGCCGGTTGCCGAGGCGACGTCGGCGCACACGTCCTTGAGCCGCTCCCCCGCCGCGACCCGGTCGAGGATCGACGTCAGGTTGCTGTCGACATCACCTGCGACCGCGGCCGCACCGGCCACCACGACCGTGATCTCACCGCGCACCCCGTCATCAGCCCAGGCCACGAGCTCCACCAAGGAACCTCGCCGGACCTCTTCATACGTCTTGGTCAGCTCACGACACACGGCCGCCCGGCGGTCCCCACCGAACGCCTCCTCCATCGCGGCCAACGACTTGGCGATGCGGTGCGGCGCCTCGAAGAACACCATCGTCCGCTGTTCCTTGGCCAAACCCTTGAGGGTCCGCAACCGCTCTCCACCCTTGCGCGGCAGGAACCCCTCGAAGCAGAACCGGTCGACCGGCAGCCCCGACACGGCCAGCGCCATCAACACCGCCGACGGCCCAGGGACACACGTCACGCGGATGTCGATCCCGACCGCAGCCGAGACCAGGCGATACCCCGGATCGGAGACGGACGGCATACCCGCATCGGTCACGACGAGAACGCGAGCGCCCTCGCGAAGTCTCTCGACGAGATCCGCGGTCCGGGATGCCTCGTTGTGCTCGTGATAGCTGATGACCTTGCCGGTCGGGTTGACGTCGAGGGCCTGGCACAGCCGCCGCAACCGGCGCGTGTCCTCGGCCGCAATGACGTCGGCCGTGGCCAGTTCGTCCGCCAACCGGGGGGCCGCGTCGCGCGGGTCGCCGATAGGGGTGGCTGCCAGCACGAGTACCCCGTCACGCGGCTCAGCAGTCATGTCGCGATCCTCCCACGGGGTTTCCCAAGGAGTGTTGCCTACGATGGCCCGGTGACCCGGACCGACGAGCTGCGCGACCGCCTGCTCGGGACCCGTCCCACCGACGTCGTCTGGGGTTGGGTCGGACCGCTCTTCATCGCGGCGATCGGCGGGTTCCTGCGCTTCTGGCACCTCGACCGGCCGCACTCGCTGGTCTTCGACGAGACCTACTACGTCAAGCAGGGCTGGTCGCTCATCCAGCACGGCGTCGAGCTGCGCGTCCAGGGCAAGAACGAGGACGCGGACAAGCTCTGGAACGCCGGCAACGTCAACGTCTTCAGCGACCAGGGCGACATGGTCGTCCACCCACCCGTGGGCAAGTGGCTCATCGGCGCGGGCGAGTGGCTGTTCGGGCCACAGAGCTCGTTCGGGTGGCGCTTCGCCGTTGCCGCGCTCGGGACACTCTCGATCCTCATCGTGGGTCGCGTGGCCCGGCGCATGTTCGGCTCGACGCTGTTGGGCTGCATCGCCGCACTGCTGCTGGCGGTCGAGGGCACGCACTTCGTGATGTCGCGCACCGGCATCCTCGACATGGTCGTGTCGTTCTTCGCGCTGGCTGGCTTCGCCGCGCTCGTCGTCGATCGCGACAAGAGCCGCGAGAAGCTGGCGCGGATCGTGGGAAAGCGAGCACCCGGCATACCCCTCAAAAGGGGACCGTGGCTGGGAGTTCGGCCCTGGCGCTGGCTCGCGGGGCTCTCACTCGGGTTGTGCGTCTCCACGAAGTGGTCCGGCCTGTTCTTCCTCGCCGTCTTCGGACTCATGACGGTCCTGTGGGACCTGAGCGCGCGGCGGGCAGTGGGGGTGCGGCCGTGGCTTCGCGAGGGGCTTTTCAAGGACGGCCCGTATGCCGCGGTGCAGCTCGTCGTGACCTCCGCCGTCGTCTATGTCGCGTCGTGGTCGGGCTGGTTCGCGTCGTCGAACGGCTATCACCGGCAGTGGAACACCTTCCACCCCGGCGAGGGGATCCAGTGGCTGCCGGCGGTGCTGCGCAACTTCGTGAAGTACCACCAGGACATGTGGGACTTCAACACCACGCTGTCGACGCCGCACTCCTACTCGTCGAACCCGTGGGGCTGGATGGTCCAGGCGCGGCCGACGTCGTTCTTCTACGAGGGCACCAAGCGCGGCGAGGGGTCGTGCACCGTCGACTCGTGCTCGCAGGCGGTTCACACCATCGGCACCGTGTCGGTGTGGTGGGTCGGGATCGTGGCGCTGCTCGTGTGCGCGTTCTACTGGGTGGTGCGTCGGGACTGGCGTGCTGGGGCGGTGCTCGCCGGGATGCTCGCGGGCTATGCGCCGTGGTTCATGTATCAGCACCGCACCATCTATGCCTTCTATACGGTGGCGTTCGAGCCGTGGGTGATCCTGGGGCTGACGTTCTGCGCCGGGCTGGTGCTCGGGGGCAGGTCGGCGACGCGGGAGCGGCGAAAGTGGGGCGCGATCGTGGTCGGCGGCTATCTGCTCGTGACGATTGCGCTGTTCGCGTGGTTCTACCCGATCTACTCGGCGCAGGTCGTGCCCTATTCGCACTGGCTGCGGCTCATGTGGTTCCCGAGCTGGATCTGACGCTGGATCTGAAGCTGGATCCGAGGGCAGTCAGTCGGTGCGCAGGCGGGCATGCAGGTGCTCGTCGTGCAGGAGCCCATCGCCGAACCGGTGGGACTGGCGGGAGATGCCCTCGAGGAGGAACCCTGTCGCCTGCGCCACGCGACACGAACCTTCGTTCTCGGCGGCGTGGAACAACTGGATGCGCACGAGACCGACGGTCTCGAAGCCAAAGGTGACGGCGGCGCGGACGGCCCGCACGGCATACCCGCGACGGCGTGCCCACGGCGCGGTCCAGTAGCCGATCTCCGCGTTCTCGTTGTCGTCATCGATGTGGTGCAGGGACACATAGCCGACGAGGCGACCTGCAGGCCCCGGCTCCGCGATGGCCCAGGACACGTGGGTCCCCCCGCTCCAGTCGTTGCGAGCCCTGACGAACTCCGCGACGTCCTGGTCGCCGACGAGTTGCGGGTTCCACAGGCGGATGTCGGGATCGGCGGACGAGCTGATGAGGTCGGCGTGATCCGCTTCCAACAATTCCCGCAGCACCAGACCGTCTGCGGCGAGGCTGACCGGCTCTCGTTGCGGCGTGACCATGAGCTCAGGCTAGGCCGTTGGGCCCGGCAGTCCCGCCGAACCGGAGCAGGTCCGCGGACCTGTCAGTGCACGTACCTATCGTGTGAGTCATGTTCCTCCTTCGTGACGACGGGCGTCTGATCCTCAGCCCGAGCGACCTGCGCCTCGCCTCCCAGTGCGAGTTCGCTCTGGTGCGCGAGCTCGACGTCACGCTGGGTCGCGCGCCCAAGCCGCCGCAGACCGAGGAGCTCATGATGGAGCGCCTCAAGGAGCTCGGCGACGCGCACGAGCGCCAAGAACTCCTGCGGCTGTCGGCCGCGCACCCGGGTCGGGTCAAGCAGTTCCCGCGACCGGCCTATGACCTGGCTTCGCTGACCGCGGCTCACGACACGACGATTGCGACGCTGCGGGGTGACGACACGGACGTCGTCTTCCAGGCGACCTTCTTCGACGGGGGCCTCGTGGGTCACGCCGACTTCCTCGAGCGCACCTCTGACGGATGGCTCGTCTGCGACACCAAGCTTGCGCGGTCCGCGAGCGTCCCAGCGTTGCTTCAAATCGCGGCGTATGCCGCCCAGTTGCGTTCCGCGGGCGTGCCGACTGCTCCTGTGGCCCGGTTGGTCCTGGGCAGTGGCGTGTCCACCGACCACCTGCTCGACGACATCCTCCCGGTGTATGCCGCGCGGCGAGCACGGTTGGAAGCAGTGCTTGCCGAGCACACGGCCGAAGCGGGACTGGCCGCGTGGGGCGACCCGCGCTGGCTGGCGTGTGGTCGGTGCGAGGTGTGCGAGGCCGAGTCGGAGGCGGCGCGCGACGTGCTGCTGGTGGCGGGCGTGCGGTTGCCACAGCGGCGCCGGTTGCTCGAGGCCGGAGTGACGACGATCGAGCAGCTGGCCGTGCGCACCGAGCCGGTGGCCGACGTGCGCGAGTCGACGCTCGATCGGTTGCGCGAGCAGGCCCGGTTGCAGCTCGTGCAGGAGTCCGATCCCGAGGGGCGCGTCGTCGCCGAGGTGACGTCTGCTGCGGCCTTGCGTGCGCTGCCCTCGCCGAGCGATGGCGACATCTTCTTCGACTTCGAGGGCGACCCGCTGTGGAGTGAGCGGGGTTCTCACGACTGGGGATTGGAGTACTTGTTCGGTCTCGTAGAAGTGAACGGGATCGACGTCGAGGCGGGCGAGAAGCCGCGGTTCGTGACGTTCTGGGCGCACGACCGCGCGCAGGAGAAGCAGGCGCTCCTCGACTTCGTCGCCTATCTGCACGAGCGTCGGCGCCAGTGGCCCGACCTGCACGTCTACCACTACGCGCCCTACGAGAAGACGGCGTTGCTGCGACTCGCTGCCCGCCACGGGGTGTGCGAGGACGACATCGACCAGTTCCTGCGCGACGGGGTCTTCGTCGACCTGTATGCCGTGGTGCGAGCGGGTATTCGCGTCTCGCAGCGGTCCTACTCCATCAAGAAGCTCGAGCCGCTCTACATGGGTCACCGCACGGCGGCCGTGGCCAAGGGCGACGACTCAATCGTGGCCTACCACCGCTTCGTCCTCGCGGGTGAGATGGAGGATCGTGCCACCGCTGAGCGCGAGATCCAGGACATCGCCAACTACAACGAAGAGGACTGCGTCTCAACGCTTTTGCTCCGCAACTGGTTGCTGTCACGTCGGGTCGAGGCCGATGGTGTGGGCGGCGCCAACGGAGCCACGGCTGCACCTGTGGCGGGCGACGGATCCCTGCCGGGTGGCGCTGCGGCGCAGCTGCCGAGCGACTCACGAGTGGCCCTCCTTGAACTCGAGACGTTGCTGCGTTCGACGATCGACGGCGTCAAGCCGCAGGACCGGACGGCCGAACAGCAGACCATCGCCATGGTGGCCGCGACGCTGCTCTTCCACGCTCGTGAGGACAAGCCGTTCTGGTGGAAGCACTTCGACCGGTTGCGCCTGCCCGTCACCGAGTGGATGCCCGACCCCGGCGTCTTCCTCATCGAGGACAGCGAGGTGGTCGAGGACTGGCACAAGGACACTCCTCGCCAGCGCCCGCGCCGCACGATCGTCGTCAAGGGCGAGCCCATGGGTGGAGTGCTCCTTGCGCCCGGTGCCGAGATCGCGGCTGTCTATGCCGCTCCCGCACCGCTGGGGGTAGAGGTCCTGCCCGGGCACCTCAACGCTCGCTCTTCCGCCTCCGTCAAGGTCCTCGAGACCGACGATGTCGTCGCCCCCAACGGTCACGTCCATCAGGTCCTCACCCTCGAGGAGCTGATGCCCAAGGACGGCGACGAGCACGCCGACGCTCCCACCGCCCTTGTCCCGAGCGGCATCGTGCGGACGACCAACATCGACGCGGCGCTCGAGCGACTCGCGCGTCGGGTGCAGGCATCGCTGCCCGAGCTGCCGGCCGGTGCCGGGGTCGATGTCTTGCTCCGGCGTTCTCCGCGCCTGCATTCCGGTGGCTCATTGCCCGTGGTTGGCGAGGGCGACGACCGCTACGTCCGCGCCATCGAGGCTGCGCTGCTCGATCTCGACCGCTCGGTCCTTTCTGTCCAAGGCCCTCCCGGGACCGGTAAGACCTACGTCGCATCGCAGGTCATCGCCCACCTCGTGCGCGACTACGGGTGGCGGGTCGGGGTGTGCGCCCAGTCACACGCCTCGATCGAGAACGTCCTCGCTGCCGTTGTCGCCGCCGGCGTCGAGCCCGAGCAGGTGGGCAAGATGACCAAGGAGGCGACGGATCCTGCGTGGACCGACCTCGCGTCGGCTGACGACCTCGCCGGCTTTGCGGCCGAGCAGCAGGGTGGCTATGTCATCGGCGGCACGGCGTGGGACCTCACCAACCCCAAGCGGGTCCAGCCCGGACAGCTCGATCTCTTGGTCATCGACGAGGCGGGTCAGTACTCCCTGGCCAAGACCCTCGCCGTGGCGGAGTCGGCCGATCGCCTTCTCCTGCTGGGCGACCCGCAGCAACTTCCCCAGGTCTCGCAGGGCACCCACCCCGAGCCCGTCGACGCGTCGGCGCTCGGCTGGGTCATCCGTGCCGAACGCGAGGACGAGAGAGTGCTGCCCTCGTCCCACGGCTACTTCCTCGAGACGACGTGGCGCATGCACCCTGCCCTCACCGAGCCGGTGTCGCGACTGGCCTACGAGGGTCGGCTGCGTTCGCACGAGGACCGCACCGCCAAACGCGTGCTCGAGGGTGTCGAGCCGGGCTTGCACGTGCGCATGGTTGACCACCGTGACCGCGCCCAGTGGTCGCCGGAGGAGGCGGAGGTTGTCGTGGACCTCGTTCGCGACCATGTCGGGCGGGGTTGGCAGCTCGCACCCGACTCCCCCATGCGACCGCTGACGCAGGACGACGTCCTCGTCATCACGCCCTACAACGCGCAGGTCGGCACCTTGCGGGCCGCCCTCGACGCGGCGGGATTCCTCGACGTCTCGGTCGGTACGGTCGACAAGTTCCAGGGTCGCGAGGCGCCAGTCGCCATCGTGTCGATGGCGGCATCCGCCCACGCCGACGTTCCTCGGGGTATCGGTTTTCTCCTCGATCGCCACCGCATCAACGTCGCGGTCTCACGAGCCCAGCACGCGGCATACCTGGTCCGTTCGACAGTGCTCACGGACTTCGCTCCGCGCACCCCCGACGAACTCACGGCGTTGGGCGCGTTCCTCGGGTTGTGCGAGCGAGCGGTGACGACGACCCACGCGAAGCACCCCGTCGAGAGCGCCTGACGCCGCGTCGCATCAGCGTGCTGGGTCGCCCTTGGGTGTGCGTTCCTCGACCGGTTCGGGTTCGAGCGGCTTCTCGAAGTCGACGTCAATCTGTTGGTACTGCTTGAAGCGGCCGATGCGCGCCTGCTGCGCGTAGGCGCGCCGGTCCCCGTCGGTGAGGTCCACGTCGTCAGTGAACTGCGTGAGGAGCGCCCGAGGGTAGAGGTGACGTTCTCGCACGACGTCGGCCTCGGCAAAGAACACCGTGCCGAAGGCAGCCAGGTGGAAGAACGCGAACAGCCCGAGGACGATGCCGAACACTCCGTTGGTCGCGGACGTCGAGCTCGCTGCTCTCTCGACGAGCCCGACCCCGTAGTACTGCAACACCTGCCAGGTGATCGCGGCGCCGATGGCACCGATGGCCACCTGACGGAGCTTGACGTCGAGGGCGACCGCCCGGCGCATCCCGAGCGCGAACACCAAGGCAGTCCCCAGGAACGTCGCGATGGCCACGGCGACGCGCGTGGTCACGGGGAAGTCGTCGCTGGCCCGGGAACTGAGGATGGAGATCGCGGTGGTGAGGATGACGAAGAGCAGGATCGTCAGCAGCAGGAGGAAGCTGCGACCCCGCGCCTGGAACGGGTTGGGCCGAGAGTTGCGGGGCACGCCCCACACCGTGTTCATCGCGTACTGGAAGGCCTGCCCGACGCCGAGCCCGCCATACAGCGCGACGACACTGCTCACGATGATTCCCGTCGCGCTGCCCCGCAAGGTCTGCGGCTCCCCCAGCTGCTCGCCGATGATCGGAATCTCCGAGAGCGCCGAGTCGAGCACCCGATCCCGCAGGTCCGGGTAGTTCGACAGCACGATGCTCAGCCCGGTCGTGAAGAGGATGAGCAGCGGGAAGAAGGACAGGAACGCGTAGTAGGCGATGAGGCCGACGAGATAGCCCGCCTGGTCGTCGATGAACTTGTAGAGGACGGCAAGGGGGTACCCCACCACGGGGTGCTTGCGCTGGAAGCGGTCCAGACGTCCGACGTGTGCCACGCCCGAATCTCACCACACTGAGGCCTAGCCGAGAGACACGTAGGCGGTCCACGATGGTGGGTGGTGCATGAACTCGACTTCAACGGGTGGCCGCGATGATCACAGATCCGTTCGACACCGGACCCACAGGGACGTTCAGGACGCTGTGCCGGAACTATCCCGACGACACCGTCTTCAGGGGCGCTGACGGGTTCCGTTCGCTGTGGGGACCGGTCTTCTACCGGGGACGCGCCAACGGCACGGCGCGCCTGCTCGTCATCGGCCAGGACCCGGCCCAGACCGAGGCGGTCACCCGCCGATGCCTGTCGGGCCAGGCTGGTCGGCGCGTCCAGGGCTTCGTCGAGAAGCTCGGCTACACCAAGAGCTACTTGATGATCAACGCCTTCCTGTACGGCATCTTCAACCAGAGCATGGCCCTGCCGCACCTGAACGATCCGGACATCGCGGCATACCGGAATCTGTGGCTGGAAGCCGCCTTCGCCAAGGGCAACGTCGAAACCGTCGTCACCTTCGGCACCCCCGCCTTCAACGCGTGGACGGCCTTCAAGGCAACACCCGCCGGAGCCGCCGCGGCCGCCACGATCCAGTTCCACAAGGCCCTGCACCCCACGGCCGACAAGCCCAACGGGCCGATCAGCCGCAAGGACCTCCTCGACAACTGGAACGTCGCCCTCCAGGCACTCCACCCCACGCTCCAGCACCCCGACGTCACCAAGCCGCTCGTCCCCTACGGCAGCGACTTCACGGTGGCCGAGCTCCCCGAGATCCCCAGCCGGGACCTCCCCTTCGGCTTCCCGGCCTGGATGCGCAACACGGACTTCTGGGCGTCCCTGCCCACTGCCACGCCGGGCACCGAACGCGCCAACATCTCCATCGAGGTCCCCTGACGGATCAGGCCGGATGCAGGTCCTCGGCGCTCAGCACGAGCTCCTCGATCGCAACCCCCGTCGACAGTGCATCGAGCGTCGGACCGGTCCATCGGACGGGCCGCGCCTCGAGGAGCACGTAACGACAGGCCGGTTCGTTGCGGGGGTCCAGCAGCGTGATCGTCACCCTGCGCGGTTCGGGGTTCCGAGCCCACTCGAGCAGGGCGCCGTCGCCGCTCACTCCGCGGCGAAGGGTCACCGTGGCAGGCGGTGCGGCCCCGGGCTCGAGCACCAGACCGGTCACCTCGCTGCAGCCGACGTTGGCGTCGCCGAGTTCGACCACGAACGCTCTCGAGCCGAGCGGGTCTCCGTCCATGTCGAAGAGGCTATCCGTGCAACGTCAGCAGGAGTACCTTCAAGGCGCATGGCGACACGCGAGAACCCCTATGGCCGCTTCAACTTCATGGTCAAGCTGGGCAACACCGGTGGCGAGGACCAGATCGCTGGCGGGTTCTCGGAAGTCAGCGGTGTCTCGAGCGAAGTCGTCTACGCCGAGTACCGCAACGGCAATGACAAGGAGAACCACGCCCGCAAGATCCCGACCGTGAGCAAGACCGGTGACGTGACCCTGAAGCGCGGCCTGATCGGCGACCTGCGCCTGTTCGCGTGGTTGAAGTCCACCCGGGAAGGAACCGCCTCGCCCCAAACAGTGACGATCACCCTGCTGGACGAGGCTCGAAAGCCCGTGTCCTCCTGGATCCTGTATGGGGCACAGCCGAAGAAGTGGACCTCGCCCGCGTTGTCGGCCACGGGCACGGACGTCGCCATGGAGGAGCTGGTTCTGGTCTGCGAGCAGCTCGAGTTCAAGTCCGTGTGACCGAATGACAACGAAGAAACCCCGCCCGACCCAGCACCAAGGTGCAGGTCGGACGGGGTCCCACTCGGGTGGAGCTGAGGGGATTCGAACCCCTGGCCTTCTCATTGCGAACGAGACGCGCTACCAACTGCGCCACAGCCCCATTGAGCGGCCTCACGATAACACCGGCGGCGGCCGGTCACGAAACTGGATCGGCCCGGCATACGCTCAACCACATGCGCCTTCGTATGCCGTCGGGCCGGGTCGGTCGTGCCGACCCCGCTGACCTGCCAAGACTCGGGATGCCGGCCCCGACAACCGCGGCCCCACTGCCCTCGAACGAGCCCGGTGTCGACACCGATCCGACGCACCAACCCGCAGCGTGGCAGGTCCCCATGGGAGTGCGCACCGCGAGCGAGTGGTCGTGGCGACTCATCATCATCGCGGCGGCCGTGCTCGGCGCGCTGTGGATCTTCGCCTACCTCTCCGAGGTCACGGTGCCGATCATCATCGCCCTGCTCCTCGCGGCGCTGCTCATGCCGATCACCCGCAGCCTCGGCCGCATCATCCCGCGCGGTGCGGCGGCCGGCCTGACCGTGCTCGGCACCCTCGCGGTCATCGTGGGCGCCCTCAGCTTTGTCGGCTCGCAGTTCTCGTCGCAGTTCAGCGACATCAGCGCCCAGGTCGGCGAAGGCATCGACGAGATCCGCAGTTGGTTCCGCACCAGCTTCGGCCTCACTGACACCCAGGTCGACGAGTGGATCGACAAGGCTCGCGAGCAGCTGAGCTCTGGCAGTGGCAGTCTCGGCGAGACGGCAGCGCAGGCCGGACTGACAGTGACGCACCTCGTCGCCGGCTTCTTCATCGCGATGTTCGCCCTCTTCTTCTTCCTCTATGACGGCGAACGCATCTGGTCCTGGGTCGTGCGCCTCTTCCCACGCACCTCCCGCGACCGCGTCCACTCGTCGGGCGTCATCGCCTGGGGTCAGCTGTCGGCCTTCACCCGCGCGACGATCCTCGTGGCCGCTGTCGACGCCCTCGGCATCGGCATCGTGGCCGGCGTGCTCGGTGTGCCGTTCGCCTCGGGCGTCGCGGTGCTCGTCTTCTTCGGCGCGTTCATCCCGGTCATCGGTGCCGCGATCTCCGGCGCCGTGCCCGTCCTGCTCGCCCTCGTGGCCCTCGGCCCGGTCCAGGCGCTCATCATGCTCGGTGGCGTCGTGGCGGTGCAGCAGCTCGAGTCGCACGTCCTGCAGCCCTTCCTTCTCGGCCGCGCGGTCCGGGTTCACCCCTTGGCCGTCATCCTCGGGATCGCTGGTGGTGTCGTCGTGGCCGGCATCCTCGGTGCACTCATAGCCGTCCCGCTCGTGGCCGTGCTCAACGCCGTGGGCCACCACCTCCTCGACGACGAGCCGCTGCCCGACGAGCTCGAGGATGATCTCGAGGAAGCCGAGCAGTCCACCTAGCCAACGCGCCGCCCAATGACGAACGCCCCGCGATGTTGTCGCGGGGCGTTCGTCGTCTGAGCTGGAGGGGCGAGGTCAGCCGCCGGCGGTGCGGCGCTGCAGAACCTCGTCGTATGCCGGGTGCTCGGCCTGCGCTGCCGGCTCGACTTCCCGAGTGGGTGCGGGACGCTCGGCGGCCTTGGCCTTCATCGTGTAGGTCGGGCGCGGCACCGGACGGGGGTCCCACGTGAGCGGGATGTCGTCCTCGTCGAGCTCGGGCAGGGCCACTTCGTGCTGGGCGACGGGCTGCAGCTCGAGCGGCTCCACGACGGCCGGGGCCGGGGTGGCGGCCACGGCGACCTCGGAGGCCACGTCGAAGGGTGCCGACGCGACAACGGGTTCGGGCGTCGACTCGCTGGCGACGACGTCGACCGAACGCTCCGGCGACGCTGTGGTGGATCGCGACGCGGCAGCAGGCGCGGAGACCCGTGCTGCGGGTGCTGACGTCCGGGCGTTGGCACGACGGGCACGGCCGCGAGCTGCGCGCTGAGCCTTGATCTCGGCCTGGACACCGGCGCGCAGCCAGACGAAACCGCCGGTGGCCATGACGAGCGGCACGACGAAGGACCATGACACCAGCACACCGAGCGCGGAGAGCAGGCCGAAGATGACGGTGCCGGCCAGGCCCACGAGGACGAACGAGGCCGCGGGCAGCGCGACCGGGGCGCATGCCGACGTGGGTCGCGGCGATCGGCTCGACGACCTCGGTGCGCTCGATCTGTTCGACCGGCGCAGCGACGTGGGCCTCGGCGCGCTTGACGGTGACCTGGGGTCGCATCGCGCGGGCGGGGCTGACGGCATAGGTCCGGGGAGCCTGTCCGCCCTGGTCGACCGAGGGCAGAGGAGCGCGTCGCTGGAGGACGCGCATCGTCTCGGAGAAGGCGTCGACCGACCGGATCGTGGCGAGGTGCTCGCGCCGACGGACCCAGTACTGCACGAAATAGGCAGCCCAAATCCCGATGATGACCAGGAAGATGAGGCTGCTCGGCTGCACAAACACGACGTTATGCGTGCAGAGGGTCAGTCAGTCGGACCCTCTACGGTGTGTCGCCCACGTGACTGCTGTGACGTGTGGGTCAGACGGTCCATGACCGTCCCACCGGCGAGATCCTCTGTCGTCAGGGCGAAAGAGCGATGATCGCGCCAGTCTCCGTCGATGTGGAGCATGCGCTCGCGCAGACCCTCGTCGCGGAAGCCGAGCTTGCGGACGACGGCCAGGCTGGCGGCGTTCTCGGGGCGGATGTTGATCTCGATCCGGTGCAGGTCGAGTTCCTGGATCACGTGGTCGGCGACGAGCGCGAGCGCCGTGGGGATGATCCCTTTGCCTGCGACCGACTGCGCCACCCAGTAGCCGATGGTGCAGGACCGGAACGACCCCATCACGATGTTGCTGACGTTGAGCTGACCCACGAGCCGACCGTCGGTCTCGATGACGAGCGGGATCATCCGTCCGGCCAGCGCATCCTCCTGGTAGAGGTTGACGAGGTCGTCAAAGGTCCGCGGTGAGGTCGCCGGCGTGGGCGAGGTCGCGTCCCACGGGCTGAGCCAGTGACGGTTGAGTGCGCGCACCGACGTGTATTCGTCGGCATCCTCGGATCGCAACGGCCGCAGCAGGATCGGCACACCCTGGGGCGTGGTGCCGGCCAGCAAGCAGGGACCAGCCCCGACGGGGACGGCTCCAGTGCATCAGTGGTCACCTCCCGCGAGCTGGCTGAGGGCGTGGCCAAGGACGGGTTCGAGCACCGCGAGGGCGTCGCGCACCCCACCGGTCGACCCGGGCAGGTTGACGACCAGCGTCGAGCCGGCCACCCCGGTGAGTCCGCGCGACAGCATCGCCGTCGGCACACCCGCAGCGACACCTGCCGCACGGATCGCCTCGGCGATCCCGGGGATGACTCGATCGAGCAGCGGGGCGGTTGCCTCGGGAGTGGCATCCGTGGGACTGATGCCGGTGCCGCCCGTCGTGATCAGCAGGTCCGGGCGCGCCGCCAGGGCAGCAACGAGGGTCTCCGCAATGTCGGCGTCGGCCACGACGGTGGGATCGTCGACCTCGGCACCCCAGGCGCGCAGGGTCTCGACGATGAGCGCGCCACCCTTGTCGGGATAGACGCCCTGTGACGCGCGCGTCGAGGCAGTCACGACGATGGCGCGGCGGCCACCCAGACCGGAGGCGGTGCTCACGGCTCGACCCAGTCGCCGGAACGGCCGCCGGACTTCGCCGTGACCCGCACGTCGGTGATGCGGGCGTGCTTGTCGACGGCCTTGACCATGTCGATGAGGGCGAGGGCGGCAACGCTCACGGCAGTGAGGGCCTCCATCTCGATGCCGGTGCGGTCGGCGGTGCGCACCGTGGCGCTGATGTCGACGCCGTCGTCGGCGACGTCGAGGTCAACGCTGGCGGCGTGGACCGCGACCGGGTGCGCAAGCGGGATGAGTTCCGGTGTGCGCTTGACCGCCTGTATGCCGGCCAGCCGAGCGACCGCGAGGGCGTCACCTTTCGGGACGGTTCCGTCCCGCAGGGCCGCGATCGCCGCCGACGAGAGAAGCACCCGGCCCCGGGCACTGGCCTCACGGGCGGTGACGGCCTTGGCCGAGACGTCGACCATGTGCGCCGTCCCGTCAGCCCGGACGTGCGTCAGCCCGCTGTGAGTTGGACTGCTGGAGTCATCGGTGGCCACGAGATGAATCCTGCCCCACCAGCGGCAGGAGATGAACCGCGTCGCCGGCCCGGATCTGCGTGACGTCGGCGTCGACGACGGCGAGATGGGTGGCTTCGGCGAGAGCACCAAGCATGTGGGACCCCTGCCCGCCGGAGGGTCGGACGCCGTCGGGCCCGAGCACGACCCGGGTGAACTCGGCCCGACCCTCGATCGACGACCATCCCTGTGCCGCAACGCTTTCCGTCGTTCGCCACCTCGGGATCGAGCCCGGCCAGGGCTCGCAACACGGGCAGGACGAAGACGTGGAACGAGACGAACGAACTCACCGGGTTGCCCGGCAACGTGATGATCGGCGTACGCCGCTCCCCCACAACTCCAGCGCCCTGCGGCATACCGGGGCGCATCGCGACCTTGACGAACTCCACCGTCCCCGTGGTCGACAGAACTTCCTTCACGGTGTCGTAGGCCCCCATGGACACCCCGCCGGTCGTGAGGATGAGGTCGGGCTGCCCGGGCATGTCCTGGAGCAACGCCGCCATGGCGTCAGCGTCGTCGTTGAGATGCCCACTCCCCATGACCGCGGCACCCGCGGCCGTGACCAGGGCAGCGAGCATGACGCTGTTGGAGTCGACGATCTGGCCGTACTCCAGCGACTGTCCCGGCAGCACCAGCTCGTCACCCGTGGACAGGATCGAGACGCGCGGCTGTGGGGAGACCGTCAGTTCGGCAACGTTCGAGGCAGCGGCCAGCGCCACCTGGCCCGGGCCCAGGATGAGTGCCGGCACGCAGCACGACATCGCCCACCCGCACGTCCTCACCCTGCAGGCGCAGGTGCCGACCCACCTCGGCAGCCAAGGTCAGTGCAACCCGCGACACTCCCCCGTCGCTCGCCTCCACCGGAACGATCGCGTCAGCACCCTCGGGCAACGGCGCACCGGTCATGATCCGCATCGCCACGCCCGGTCGCAGCACCTGGCGGCGGGTGTCCCCGGCAGCGATGTCGCCATCCACGTCCAACACCACGGGCGAAGCGTCACTGGCACCGACGACGTCGGCCGAGCGGACGGCATACCCATCCATGGCACTGTTGTCGAAGCCCGGAAGGTCCACTGCCGCAACGACATCGGCAGCCAGGACCCGCCCCAAGGACTCCGAAAGCCCCACCGTGACCGGGGGCAGAGTCGCGACGAGGGCGAGCAGTGCCGCCCGGTGTTCGTCGACCGTCCTCACGCGTCACCTTCGAGACGGGCGCCGTCGTCGATGACGCGCGGCGAGTCGGCACGCACGGTCACGTCACCCACGCAGACCACGTCGCGACCAAAGGTGACGTCACCCTTGACGCTGAGCGATCGAGCCTCACGGATCGACGGGACACCGTGCGGGAAGCGCGTCTCGAAGTCCGTGACGAACTTGAACTCGCTCGACAGGTCGATGAACGGCTCCTCGTGGTCGATGAGCGAGACCACCCTGCTCGCGGCATCGAGCTCATAGAGGTCGGAGCGCACGAGCAACAACTCGTTCGTCGTCTTCACGGGGCGGAATCGGTCGCGCGGCACGAAGATCGCCTGCGACCCCTCGAAGACCTCGACGGCCGTGCCCATGGACGACTCGATCTGGATGACCGGCGTCGAGTCCTTGCGAGTCGGGTCCACGGTCTTGCGGTTGACGATGATCGGCAGCTCGAGCACTCCGGCGCGATCGGCGAGCTGGGTCGCGAGGACGTCGAGGTCGATCCACAGGTTGTTGACGTGGAAGAACTCGTGCCGCTCGTTGTCGGCGAAGAACCCCTCCTCGCCGGGCGCCACCTGGGCCGAGTCGCGCAGGACGAGGTGCCCGTCGTCGCGACGTCGCGCGAGGTGTCCACCCTTGCGGTCGTTGCGTGTGCGGGCGCAGACCTCAGCGACGTAGGGGATGTCCTCGTCGGCCATCCACGCCGGGATCCGGGGATCGCACACCGCGCCCAGGTTGTCAGCGTTCGACAGGAACAGGTGACGAAAACCCCTGTCGCGCAACGTGTCCAGCAAACCACTGGACTGGAGGGCGATGTAGACGTCGCCGTGTCCCGGCGGGCACCACTCGAGTTCGGGGTCATCCGGCCACGACACGGGAGTGAGGTCATCGGCACGGAGCTTGGGCTCGGCGCTCTGGAGGAAGCTGAGCGGCACACCCTCGACCTCGAGATCGTCGTAGGCCGCGAGGATCTCGAGCGTCTCTTCCTGGGTGCGGAACGAGTCCATGAAGACGACCGGCAGCTCGACGTCGTACTCCTTGCGGATCGCGAGCACCTGCCGGGCGATGATGTCGAGGAAGCTGAGCCCGTCACGCACCGGCAGCGCCGACTTGGGCCCACTGATGCCCATCGACGTGCCGAGTCCCCCGTTGAGCTTGAGCACGACCGTCGTCGCGAGCGCGTCGCGCGCCTCGGCATCGGTGAGCTCGATGTCCGCGAGGGCATGCACCTCGCCCAGCGGTTCGATCGTGTCCTCGAGGATGTGCCCCGTCGCTTCGTGCTCGAGCATCGCGTAGAACCGGGTGAAGGCCATGATCGCCCGCTCATCCACACCACGCGCGCGCATCAGGTCGGTGCCCCGTCGGAGGCCGTCTTCACCCATGGCCGCCACCCTAGGGGACCGCTCTGCACCTCCGCAGGGCTGTCTGCGGCCAGACTGTGTGAATGACCCAGGACCGCGTCAGCCAGGAGAAGGCGACCTTGCGCCCGACACTCCTTGCTGCCCGACGTGAGATCGCCGCCTCGCGCGACCGCGGTGCCGACGACCTCGCCCTGGCCGCGCAGTCGCTCGCCCTCGTGCACGAACTCGGCCTCGCGCCGGGCGACACCGTGGCGGCCTACGAAGCCCTGCGGACCGAGCCACCCACGGCGGCGACGATCGACGCACTCGTGGCACACGGCATACGCGTCATCGTTCCGATCACGTTGTCGGACAACGATCTTGACTGGTGCGACGCGAAGGACGAGCGGCGTATGCCGCTTGGTCCCGACACGATTTCGGCCGCCGGTCTCGTCCTCACTCCCGGCCTGGGCGTCGACCTCGTCGGGACCCGGCTCGGGCGAGGTGGCGGCAGCTATGACCGCGCGCTCGTGCGCCTGCACCCCGTAGCCCGAGTCGTCGTCGTCCTGCACCCGGGCGAGGTCCACAGTGTGCGACTGCCTCGCGACGACCACGACCAGCCCGTCCACGGCATGCTCACCGTCGACGGGATCACCTGGCTCCAGGTGATCCCGGGCGTCAGTCCGCCCTGGGGACGAGGGTCAGTTCGTCCTCGGCCGCCTCGCGCACGGCCTTCTCGGTGAAGGGCCACGGGTTCTGTCGACCCTTGACCCAGTCCTCGGTCTGGTCGTCGTAGTGCCCGTTGAAGGCGTGCCCGCTGGCGCCGGTCTGGTTGATCCAGGTCGAACGGTCGAGGCCACCGAGGTCGACGACCATGCGCATCGACGGCGCCCAGTTGGTCTCGTAGCCCAGGCTCGCGTCCCACCCGTTGGCGTCGACGATCGCTGAGCCGCCGGGCATCTCGAAGCCGCCGCGGTTGAAGATGCTGCGCACGATGCCCGGGACGGTGTCGCCGCCGAGGACCTGGTGCTTGAGCTCCAAGGTGTGCAGCGCACCCCAGCGCCAGTCGTCGGGATCCTTGCCGAGGCGCTTGGTGAGCTCGAGGCGGGCCTCGACCTGGGCCTGACGCAGGATCTCGTCGCGGCCCTCGGTGATGCCCGCGGTCTGGCGGTTGTCCCACCAGGCGCTCTTGGGGTTGGCGAGGAGGCGCCCGACCGCGGCCATGTAGCGACTGCCTCCGTTGGCCTGCAGGTCCTCGGGCACCTCGTCGTCGAAGAGCAGCCGGAGGAGGTTGGCCCACACCGCGTTGTAGTAGGCCGCAGCCGCCCCCGAGCTGGAGTCATCGGCGGGCGTCGTGTGGTCCCAGTCGCGCAGCAGGTCCTGCGCCTCGCGAGTGAAGGCCACCTCCTGGTCGGAGTCGTTCGGGCCCCCGAGCGGGACGGCGAGCAGGGCCTTGACCAGGGTCGGCGCGAACTCGTTGCGCGAGTCCATCTGCATGTCGCCCATCTTCTGCACCGAGATCTTGCCGCCGTCCTTGGTGGCCGTCTCGATGAGGTCGCGAATGCGTTTGGCCCGGTAGCCGTAGTCCCACTGGGTCGTGAGGAACGGTGTGGTGCTCGCCGTCACGGCCTGGTTCGCCGCGACGATGAACCCCTCGACGGGGTCAAGGGACGTGGGCATCGACTCGAACGGGACGTCGCCCTGCCAGTCATAGGCCTCGTCCCAGCCCGGGGCCGGCCAGAAGCCGGGCGGCGAGCCGGGGAAGGCCGACACGCGCACGGGCACCTGGCCCGGCGCCTGGTAGCCGATGTGACCGTCGACGTCGGCATAGACGAGGTTCTGGGCGGGGACAGCGAACGACTTGGCCGCCTCGCGGAACTCGGTGAAGTTCTGGGCCACGTTGATCTGGAAGATGGCATCGGCGGTCTTGCTCGGACGCAGACCGGTCCACGCCATCGACACCGCGTAGTCCTGACCCGGAGCTGCCGGTCCTTCGGACGGCGGCACCGGGGAGCGCTCGCCGGCGTCGTCGAGGTTCTCGATGACGTCCGACATGAGCGGTCCGTGACGGGTTGCCCTCACGGTGATGGTCTGGTCGGCGCCACCCGCGACCTTGATGACCTCGCGTCGGGTCGTGAGAGGCTCCCACGCCTCGCCACGCAACGCCTTGTCACCGTCGAGCTTCTCGAGATAGAAGTCGCTGACGTCGGGGCCGAGGTTGGTGAAACCCCACGAGATCCGGTTGTTGTGGCCGATGACGACACCGGGCACCCCGGAGAACGAGAAGCCGGAGACGTCGAGCGGGCACTGGTCCGAGGTCTTGCGGCAGTGCAGGCCGACTTGGTACCAGATGCCGGGCTGGCCCGGACTCAGGTGCGGGTCGTTGGCGAGCAGCGGCTTGCCGGTCGCGGACTTGTCGGGGCCGACGACCCACGAGTTGGAGCCGATGCCGTCACCGCGACCCAGAAGCGCAGGCACGGAATCGAGCGCACGTCCGACGGCGGCATACGCCCGCTGTGCCGAAGGGCTCGTGAAGGTGCCAGCGGCACCGTCCTTGACCGACGACGAACCCGGCAGCGCAGCGGCGGACGAGCTCAACGCGGACGGCACGGCCGACGATTGCTGCGTCGGCACCGCCGGCGGGCGCCAGTCCTCCGGGGAGAGGATCGGCTTGTTGGCGAAGTCGTAGGCCGGATAGAGCTCGGCGATCTGGGCCGGGGAGATGCGCGTCGAGAGACGGGCGCGGGCCAGCTCGTCGGAGTAGTCGCCGCGCAGGTCCCACGCCATTGCCTTGAGCCACGCGATCGAGTCGGCGGGGGTCCAGTCCTCGATGCGGTAGTCCTTGACGCTCGTGCCGAGGACGACGTATTCGAGCGACGCCTGCGACGGCGAGCGCCCACGCAGGTAGGCGTTGACGCCATCGGCATAGGCCTGGAGGTAGGTACGGGTCGACGGCTCGAGCGTCGGCAGCTCGGCCTCGGCGATGCGCCGCCACCCCATGGTGCGGATGACCTTGTCCGTCTCCAGCCCGGCATCGCCGACGAGTTCGGAGAGGCGGCCCGACGTCACATGGCGGCGCAGGTCCATCTCGAAGAAGCGGTCCTGGGCGTGGACGAAACCCTGCGCCTTGGCGATGTCGGTGACGCTGTCGCCGTAGATCTGGGGCACACCGTGCTCGTCACGCAGGACGTCCACCTTGCCGCTCAGACCGGCGATCGTGATCTCGCCCTCGGTCTGCGGGAAGGAGCGTCGGACGAGGGAGACGCCGACGATGGAGAGGACGAGAGCGGTCACGGCGAGGACGCCGATGACGGCGTACGCCACCCGTCGGGCAACACGGTGTGAAGTCACCCTGCGAGACTAGGACAGTCAGGCGAGACGACGAGCGAGGACGGGCCGTGATCGACACCCTGGGTATGCCGCGCGCTCTCAGTGGTGCCCCCGGCACAGTCGGTGACACGGTGACCGGCACCTTGGCCGCAGCCGAGACCGGCGACCTGCACGCCCTGTCGATGGCCCTGCTCATCGGCGCAGCGGTCCTCATCACGGCCATCGCGGCGGTGCGACTCTCGACCCGCTCCGGCCTGCCGTCACTGCTCATCTATCTGGGAATCGGTCTGGCGCTGGGCAATCGGGGCCTCGGGATCGACTTCTCCGACGAGGAACTCACGCAGGTCCTCGGCTACGCCGCCCTTGTCCTCATCCTCACCGAGGGTGGTGTGACGACGAAGTGGGAATCCATCAAGGGCTCCCTCGCCCCGGCCGCCGCGCTCGCGACCGTCGGCGTCGTCGTGTCCATCGCGGTCGTCGCCGTCGCCGCCCACTTCGTCCTCGACATGTCGTGGAACGTCGCCCTGCTCATCGGCGCCATCCTCGCCTCGACCGATGCCGCCGCCGTCTTCGCCGTGCTCCGCAGGGTCCCGTTGCCGCGCCGGATCAGCGGGATGCTCGAGGCCGAGTCGGGCTTCAACGACGCCCCTGTGGTCATCCTCGTCACGGCGTTTGCGGCCCAGACGGCGAGTTCGGGCGCGCTCCCCTGGTGGTCGATCATCGGCACCGTCGTCCTCGAGCTCGTCGTCGGCTCGGCCGTCGGCCTGGCCGTGGGGTGGCTCGGCGGTCACCTCATGGCGCGCGTTGCCGGTGGGTCGTCCGCCCTGTTCGCCATCGGGGTCGTGACGATCTCGGTCCTGGCGTATGCCGCCGCCGACGTCGTCCACGCGTCCGGGTTCATCGCCTGCTACCTCGCGTCCCTGCTGCTCGGCAACATGGGGCTCCCCCACCGGGCGGCCGTGCTGGGCTTCTCGACGGCACTCGGCTGGCTCGCCCAGATCGGGTTGTTCGTCCTGCTCGGCCTGCTCGCGGACCCGGCTGGCTTCCCGAAGCAGCTGCTGCCGGCCCTCGTGCTCGGCCTCGTCCTGCTGCTGATCGCCCGACCGCTGTCGGTGATCGTGGCGTGCACACCGTTCGGGTTGAACTGGCGCTCGCAGGCCTTCCTGTCCTGGGCGGGGCTGCGTGGAGCCGTGCCCGTCGTGCTCGCCACCGTGCCGATGACGCTCGGCACCGAAGGCGTGCAGTGGATCTTCAACCTCGTCTTCGTCCTCGTCATCATCTTCACGCTCGTCCAGGCGCCGACGCTGCCCTGGGTCGCCCACAAGCTCGGCCTCGACACGTCCCACCACTCCGTCGACCTCACCCTCGAGACGACGGCCTTCGACGACATCGGCGCGCACCTCATCGAGGTCTCGGTGGGCCCGACATCGCGCCTGTCGGGCGTCCAGGTCTATGAGTTGCGGCTTCCGGCGGGCGTCAACGTGGCGCTCATCGTGCGTGACGGCGTCTCGTTCGTGCCCAAGGAGACATCGCCGCTGCGCCGCGGCGACCAGCTGCTCATCGTCACGCCCGCCGCGGTCCGCGCCGTCGTCGAGAAGCGCCTGTATGCCGTGAGTCGAGGCGGCCGCCTCGCCGGCTGGTCACCCTCCGGCCCCCCACCCACCTGAGCCGGTCGGGTTCTCCCTTGCGTGTGCGCGCTCTATCTTCTGCGCGGCTGGCGCGAGAGGCGCACAACGTGGTCCGCCGCGCTCCCCTGGGGGCGCGGCGGGTCAGGAACTGCGCGGCGGGCGCCAGGCGCGCAGAAAATGCGTCGGGCATGCCGGTGAGCCGCAGACCCAAGAACGACGATCCGGTATGCCGGATCGCTCGGTGAGTGGGCGGCATACCGGAGCATCCCTCAGCGTTCCGTATCCTTGGAAGCGCTCATCCCGCAGTGCCCAGGAGGAAACCCCGTGCCCACGTACGCCTACGCGTGTCGCGAATGCGACCACCGTTTCGAGGTCGTGCAGTCCTTCAGCGAGGACTCGCTGTCGATCTGCCCCGAGTGCGACGGGTCCCTCCGCAAGGTCTTCAACTCCGTCGGAGTCGTCTTCAAGGGCGGCGGTTTCTATCGCACCGACTCGCGCGCAGCCGCGAGCAGCAGCACTCCTGCGGCGTCCACGAGCAGCCTCGTCCGACTCAGGCAGCTCGAGCAGCTCGAGCGCCAAGGACTCGTCCAAGAGCTCCTCGACGTCGTCGAGCTCGTCGTCCAGCAGCTCGTCGTCGTCCGCGTCGGCGAAGTCAGCCTGACCTGACCGCCGGCCCACGCCGCGGCGCTCCGGCCCCGAACCTGACCCGCGTGCTCCGTCCCCAACCCACCCAATAGGACGGTTGGGGACAGCAGGGTCAGCGGTCCCGCGGGCCGCCCTTGCGGTGCGGCTTCTTGTCCGAGGCGTCCGCCGCGCTCGCTCGACTCGCGTCAGCTCGATGAGCTGACCCGAGATGCGGGTGGTGCGCAGGAGGTCCCACGTGCCGGAGGGCAGGGTCGCGGGCAGCTCGACGAGCGAGTGGTCCGCTCGGATGTCGATGTGGCCGAAGTCCTGACGGCCGAGCCCGCCCTCGTTGGCGAGAGCGCCGACGATCTGACGTGGCTCGACCTTGTGGCGGCGACCGACGGCGATCTTGTAGGTCGCCATCGGGACGTTGGATCCGCGACGGGCGGGACGTTCGCTTCCGCTGCTCCTGTCGAAGCGGCTGCCGCCACGGTCATCGCGACGCGGGCCGCGGTCGGAGAAGTCGCGACTGCCCTGAGCGCCACTGTCACGCTCGCGACGCGGCGGGCGGACCGGATCGGGTCCGAGCAGCATCGGCTCGTCGCCCTGGAGGACGATCGCGAGCGCCGCTGCCACGTCGGCCTCGGGCACGTCGTGGTTGCGGACGTAGTGCGCGATGACGTCGCGGAAGGCGTCGATGTCGCTGGACGCGAGAGCCGTGGTGATGCGGTCGTCGAACCGGCCGAGTCGCGTGGCGTTGATGTCCTCGACCGAGGGCAGCTGCATCTCGGTGAGGGTGGTCTTCGTGGCCTTCTCGATCGCCTTGAGCAGGTACTTCTCACGCGGCGTGACGAACGAGATCGCGTCGCCCGAACGACCGGCGCGGCCGGTGCGACCGATGCGGTGGACGTAGGACTCGGTGTCGGTCGGGATGTCGTAGTTGACGACGTGGCTGATCCGCTCGACGTCGAGGCCGCGGGCAGCAACATCGGTGGCGACGAGGATGTCGAGCTTGCCGGACTTGAGCTGGGCCACGGTGCGCTCGCGCTGGTTCTGCGCGATGTCGCCGTTGATCGCTGTTGCCGAGAAGCCACGCGCACGCAACTTCTCCGCGAGCATCTCGGTCTCGTTCTTGGTGCGGACGAAGACGATCATGCCCTCGAAGTTCTCGACCTCGAGGATTCGCGTCAGGGCGTCGATCTTCTGCGGGTAGGAGCAGAAGAGGTAGCGCTGGGTGATGTTGGGCGCCGTCTCCGTGGTGCGTTCGACGGTGATCTCGAGAGCGTCGGTCAGGTACTTCTTGGCGATGCGGCGGATCTGTGAGGGCATCGTCGCGGAGAAGAGGGCGACGTGCTTCTCGGCGGGGGTGTCGGCGAGGATCGTCTCGACGTCCTCGGCGAAGCCCATCTTGAGCATCTCGTCGGCCTCGTCGAGCACGAGGAATCGCAGCTCCGACAGGTCGAGGGTGCCCTTCTCGAGGTGGTCCATGATGCGACCCGGCGTGCCGACGACGATGTGGACGCCACGGCGCAGGGCGCTGAGCTGGACACCGTAGGCCTGGCCGCCATAGACGGGCAGGACGTGGACACCGGGCATGCGGGATGCGTACTTCTCGAACGCCTCGCAGACCTGGAGCGCGAGCTCACGGGTCGGAGCCAGGACGAGGGCCTGGGGCGTCTTCTGCTTGAGGTCGAGGCGGCTCAGGATGGGCAGCGCGAAGGCCGCCGTCTTGCCCGTTCCGGTCTGCGCGAGGCCCACGACGTGGCGTCCCTCGAGCAGCGCCGGGATAGTCGCGGCCTGGATGGGGGACGGTGTTTCGTAGCCCACATCCTTGAGGGCCCGCAGGACTCTCTCGTCGAGACCGAGGTCGGAAAAGGTGGTTTGTTCGGTCTCTTCGGGGGTCACACTGTCATCGCTCACGTCACGACCGTAGTGGCGCACCCCCCGCCACAGCGAATGACGGGCCTCCACGAGCACCCGCCGATATCCACAGGCGGCGCCGCAACGGCCCCCTCATCCACAACTTTGGTCCGCACCCTCCCCCTCGTCGCCGGCCGAACCTAGCGTCGCTGCCATGTCACGACCGCATCTTCCTGCGCTGCCTCGCCCCGCGATCCTCGGGCCATCGCGACGGGCCAGCTGGCGCCGCTGGGTCCTGCGTCGGGGCGCCTCGGCGGTGTGCGCGGTGGCGGCCGCGATCCTGCTTCTGGCGCTCGTGCGCCCGCCTCCCCCACCGACCACCGCGGCTCTGGTCGCAGCGAGAGACCTGCCACCGGGTTCGGTCCTGACCGCAGACGACCTCCGCACCGCGAGGCTGCCCGGAGGGCCCGACAGTCCGGGCACAGTCGGTGCCGTGGGCGAGCCACGGGATCTCGTCGGTCGCCGTCTCGTGCCGGCCGTGCAGACCGGACGGCTCGTCACGAGGTCTGACCTGGTCCCGCGGTCCGCCGCGGAAGGACTGCCCCTCGACACCGTCGCTGCCCACGTCCTCCACGCCGACGAACGCTCCCTCGACCTCGTCTCGGCCGGTCAACGGGTCACGATCTTCGCCGACACCGGCGGCGAGGCGTTGGCCCGAGATGTCCTTGTTCTGGCCGTCGACACGCCCGAAAACCCCACCTTGACCGGATCGTTGCCCGGATCGGGTGCTGCCCCACGGGGGCTGGTCCTCGCCCTGCCACCCGCGAGCCTGGAGCGTGTCTTTGCAGGTCAGCGGCCGGATGGTGGACCACCGAGAATCCTCACCGTCGTCACGCGTTGAACAAGGTCAGGCATGGTGAGGAACTCCCCTGAGCCTGCGGCACTCAAGGTCGCCGGGCAACTTGTACTGTGGCAGCGCTTCGGCGATTGACGTCGGGCAGCAAGATTTCCGACCGAAAGGACAGAACCCATGAAGGGCTTCAAGGACTTCGTGATGCGGGGCAACCTCGTCGAGCTCGCGGTGGCGTTCGTCATCGCCGGCGCATTCGGCAAGGTTGTCGAGGCGCTCGTCAACGTCATCATGTCGATCATCGGCAAGGCTGGCGGTCAGCCAAACTTCAACGCGTGGAAGCCGGCCGAGATCCCCCTCGGCGCGTTCATCACCGCGCTCGTGGCATTCCTCATCCTTGCCGCCGTCGTCTACTTCTTCGTGGTCAAGCCGTACGCCGCCGCCCAGGCGCGCCTCTTCCCGGCCGAGCCCGACGCCGAGACGGTGGACCCCAACACCGAGCTCCTCAAGGAGATCCGCGACAGCCTCCGCGCGCGTCCCGGTCTCTGACCAGCCAGCATCACCCGGGTCTTCTGACCCACACCGCCACGGGGCGGGAGCCAGCCATCACGCTGGTTCCCGCCCCGTCGCGCATTCTTTCGACTCGGTGCGTTCAGTCCCAGTGGGGTGGGCGGTTCTCGCGCAACCAGCGTGCTGACGCGTCGTCGTCGCCGCGCTCGCCCCAACCCACGTCCGTGTCGTCCTTGGTCTGTTCGACCTTCTCGACCTTCTTCGGCGTATGCCGTGTGCTCGCCTTCTCGTCGTCGCCCGACTCCCTGACGTCGCCCGCGTCAACGTCGCTGGGCCGACTGGAGGTCAGGCCCTCGTCGGAGCCGACGCGTTGGGGAGCGCTCGAGGCGCGCCGTGAACGTCGAGTCACGACCCGCCGCGTTCTGCGAGGTCCTTGATCCTGGCCACGTCGCGAGCAGGGTCGCGGAAGGCGTCACGGGTCCACACCCGGTGGTGGCGCCAGCCCAGCCGCCCGAGGTGCTCGGCACGCAACCGGTCGCGATCGCGAGCACTGGACATCGCGGCATACCCCGGTCCGTCGGACTCCACGGCGACGGCGAGCCGGCCGCGGTGGTTCGGGTCCTCGACGGCGAGGTCGATCGGATCGGCCGACGAGCCGTAGCGTTCGTGGACGATGAGGCCACCGGCGCGCAGGCGTCGCGCGAACTCGGCCATGACGATCGACCGCGCCGTCGTGGTGACACCTTCACCGCCCACCGGCTCCGCACCGGACACCGGGCTGGTCGGAGCTGCCGTGGACGCGGCTGCCGCGTGTGCCAAGATAGTCGCGCAGCATCAGGGCTCCGCGAGCCTTGAGGCGCTGCGGGTCGAGTTCGTCGGCGCCGATCGAGGAGACGACCGTCATCCGCTTCTTGGCCCGGGTGATGGCGACGTTGAGGCGTCGCTCGCCGCCCTCGATGTTGAGCGGGCCGAAGCGGTGCAGCACCCGACCGTGCGGCGTCTTGCCGTAGCCGACCGACAGGATGATGGCGTCGCGCTCGTCGCCCTGGACGCGCTCGAGGTTCTTGATGAAGAACCGTTCGTGGACGTCCTCCTTGAAGAACGCCGCCGTCTGAGGGTCGAGTCCCTGGAGGGCCCGGCGCACCGCGTCGTCGAGGCGCTGGGTGTGGGCCAGCCCCAGCGCGATGACCCCGAGGCTCTCGCCGGGGCGTTTCTGCGCGTGCTCGATGACGAGCTCGACGACCCGTTCGACCTCGGCCTGGGTGGTCTCGACGCTGCCCGCGGCCTCGGCCACGACGCCGACGCCGTCGACGAGTTCGTGGCGCAGCACGGGTGCCGCTCCGGCGCCGGGGAAGGTGACGAGCGACCCGTCGTAGACGTGCTCGTTGGCGAAGGCGATGAGCCGCTCGTCCTGCGAGCGGTAGTGCCAGTTGAGGCGCCGGCTCGGCAGCGTTGCCGCCATGACGTCGAGGACGGACTCGACGCCCTCGGTGAGGGAGTCGTCGGGCGCGGCGTCACCGACATCGGTCACGGTCGTGAAGAAAGAGGTCGGGCGGCAGCTGCTTCGCGTCACCGGCGAGGACGACCTGACGGGCCCGTGAGATCGCGGACACGGCTTCGGCCGGCGGGATCTGGGATGCCTCGTCGAAGACGACGACGTCGAACCAGATGCCGGGCGGCAGGACGGAAGCGACGACGAGCGGGCTCATGACCCAGCAGGGACGGACGGCCGTGAGCAGTTCGCCGGTGGCGGGCAGCAGGTCGCGCAGCGAGCGGTGTCGGCGCGACTTGGCGCCCTCGGCACGGATGAGGCTCTCGTGCTCCGGCGCGTCGGCGAGGATGCGATCGACATTGGCGCGCACGGCCGCGCGAACGCGACCAGCGTTCTGCCGCAACACTTCTCGGTCCGCCGTGGCGAACTCGCCCACGGTGCGACGCAGGTCCTCACCGTCGTGGGCACCGACCCGCGGGTCGCGCAGGGCGATGTCGTCGAGCACCGAGCTCCACCACACGAAGTCGGCTTCGCCAGCGACGTGGTCCGCAGCCACCCCACGGGTCGAGAGGTCGTCGAGCAGCGAACCCAGGCCGGCGTCGCGCATCGACTCGACGGGGCCGATGACCGATGGCACGACGGCAAGACGCTCGGGCGCATCGGCGAGGGACTGCATGCGCGCACTGAGCTCGTCGCGCGGGACGTCGAGCAGGGAGGGCGCGCCCTCAGTGGTGGGGACGCGCTCGTCGAGCCAGGTCAGGTCGGCGGACAGACCGGCATACGCCGTCGTCGCGCGGTCGAGATCGGACGGCATCTCGGGACGACCACCGGCACCGGCCATCTGCTTCCAGGCGCTGCGCTGCTCGTTGGCGGCGAGCAGGGCCGCGTGGAGATCAGCGGGCGGACGTCCCGGACGGACGTAGCGGCGCACCTGGTTCTTGAGACCGCGCCGCTCCCACCACCCGAGGTCGGCGCCGACGGACGACCGGTATGCCGCGGTGCCCGTCGCCGCGACGAAGTCACCGAGCGGGACGTCGAAGATCTCGGGCCGGAAGGTCTCGAGGGTGTCGCGCACCTGCGAGACGGTGTCGAGGATGCGGCCCCAGTCGCGCACGGTGACGGAGTCGGGCAGGCGCAGGCCGGTGAACACGTCGGCCAGGGTTGTGCCGACGTCAGGGATGCCGTCCCCGGACCAGCGTTCGACGAGCTCGCGAGCCTTGACGGCTTCGTCGGGAGTGCGCACGGTGGCGCCGAACCACGGGTCGGTCGTGTGGTCGGTGCGCCAGGCCCCGAGGGACGCGATGCGGGTCAGTTCGCGGGTGAGCACCTCGTAGCGGTCGCGTGGCAGCGACTGCAACGCCTCACCGCGGACGCGCACCTTGGAGTGGGGCGGGTGTTCGCTGACGCCGAGCGCGCTGATCGCTTCCTGGACGTCGTGGACCGAGACCCCCCACGGGTGTCGCGCCTCGTGCATCGCGTCGCGGTGCTCGCGCAGGGTCGAGGCGGCGGCACGCAGCCGGTCGACGTCGCGCCCGGGAGGGTCGGCCGGCTTGGCGGTGCGACCGGGCAGGGCGTCGGCGAGCTCCGTGGCGATGCGGCGGCGGCCACGGGCCCCGTCGTGCAGGTCGAGGACGAGGTCGGCCAGACCAACGCGATCGAGGCGGCCGACGACGGCGTCGATGGCGGCACGCTTCTCGGCGACGAAGAGGACCCGCTTACCGTCGGCCGCGAGCGCCGCGACGAGGTTGGCGATCGTCTGGGACTTGCCGGTCCCGGGAGGGCCGTGGATGACGAGGTGCGCGCCGGACCGGGCGGCCTCGATGGCCTCCTGCTGCGAGGAGTCCGCGTCGAGGACGAGGAGCCCCTGCGCCGGGTCGGGCACGCTGTCGGCAGGTCGGGGCGGCAGCTCGTGACGCACGGAGCGCAGGGCCGTCGGGTCGCCGGCCATGGCCGCGATGACGTCGTGGTCGGCGAGCGCGTCGCCCTGCGAGGCGAGGTCGGCGACCATCGGCAGCTTGGCGTAGGAGAACGTGCCGAGCACGATCCGCGGCGTCACCTCGAAATCGAGAACGTCCGCGCACGCCTCGGTCAGGGCGGCATACGCCGGATAGGGGTCGAACCCGCCCGAGGTGTGGGTCAGGGCCTCGAGCTTCTCGGAGTCGATCGACAGACCCTGCTCGGAAGTCGAGGTAGTGCTCGAGCACCGGGTTGAACTCGATCTCGTCGCCGAGGTCGAGCTCGTAGTCGTCGTGCTGCGGGGTCGTGGGTCGCAGCGTGCAGCTGCGCAGGAGGACGGGCGCGGCGGGCTGGCGTGCAGCGGCGGCCGCCTTGCCCCGGCCGAGGCTCCAGGTCGCCATGCCGACGGCCACGAATCCGGTGTCGATGCCGCGCTCCTCGCGCAGTTCGCGGGTCTTGCCGGCGATCGTGCGGGCTCGACGACGGGCCTCGTCGAAGGCCGCCGGCTCGCGCACGAGGTCCGACAGTCGCGTGGGACGCCCGGCGAGGAGCATCGAGACTCCCCCGGGGTGCGCGGTCGTCAGGTCGAGGGTGCCGGTGGGGAGGTCGCGATACCAGAGCAGGGTGTTGCGCCCACCCAGGTCGACGAGGTGCCGGGTCCACCCGGCTACTGCGTGGCGGACTCGCTCGGTCCGCGAGTCGATCTCTGACTGCGGTCCGATGTCACTCACCTCAGCAGGCTAACAACGACGAGCGGGTATGCCGTGCCACCCTCCGCGTGGCATCTCACCTGTGCTGATCGGTGGAGTCCCGCAGGACGAGCGCTGCCGCGCCGATCGCCACGGCGATGACGAGGCAGGCCAGCGCGAGGGCGTGGAAGCTCGCCTTGTCAACGACGACCCCGGCCAGTGCGCCACCCAGCCCGGCAGCCAGTCCCATGACGAGGTCGCTCGCTCCCTGGGCACCGGGTCGCTCGGCCGTCGGCACCGCGCTGGTGAGCAGCGTCGACCCGGACACGAGGGTGCAGGACCACCCCAGCCCGAGGAGAAAGAGGGCGATGAGCAGTCGCGTCGAGTGACCCATGGGCGCCGTCGACGCCAGCAACGTGGCCACGACGAGGATCCCCGAACCCACCATCGCGACGACGCGGCCGCCGAGCCGGTCGACCGCCATCCCCGTGAGCGGCGAGAAGGCGAACATCCCGAGGATGTGCATGCTGATGACGAAGCCGATGACCGTGAGGTCGGCGTGACCGTGCCGCATGTGCAGCGGCGTCATGACCATGACGCTCACCATGGTCACGTGGCCGAGGGCCAGCGTGATGAGGCCGAGCAGCGCCGTCGGGCGCGCTGCGATGACACGCAGTCCGCGGCCGATGGAGCCGTGGGTCCTGCCCGAGGCCGTCGGGTCGGCGTCGGTGACGCGGCGGCGGGCCTCGATCAGCGGGTCCGGGCGCAGTCGCCACACCAGCACGATGATCGCCAGCACGAGGCCGATGAGCGAGAAGACGAACGGTCCCGTGAGGCGCGGGATGCCGAGGAGCTCGCGACACCGGCTCGCTCGGTCCGACGAGGTTCGGCCCGAGAACGCTCCCGATCGTCGTTGCCCACACGACCAGGCTGAGGTCACGCCCACGGTGAGCCGGGTCCGCCAGGTCGGCAGCGGCATACCTCGCCTGGTTGTTCGACGCCGTCGACCCGCCGAAGAGCAGGCTCGCGACGAGCAGCAGGGCAAAGCTGCCGATGATGCCGGCGGTGATGAGTCCGAGTGCTCCGACGAAGGACAGTGCGTAGCCCAGGACGAGGCCCGGCCGCCTTCCCCGTGCCGCGCTGAGGCGGGCCAACGGCACTGCGATGAGGGCCGATCCGATGACCTGGAAGGTCGACCCGAGGCCCGCGTAGGTGGGTGAGCCGGACACCTGCTCGGCGAGCAGCGCACCCACGGCGACTCCGCTGGCGAGCGAGACACCACCGAGGATCTGGGACATCGACAGGGTGGTGACCGTGCGTCGCTGCACCGAATCTCGCCGGGTGCTCGCGGCTGCGGGGTCTGGTGCCGTCACCCGCGCGAGTATGCCGTCCTCTAGTCTGGTCGCGGCCTCCGGGCCCTTCCCGCCCTCGTAGCTCAGGGGAAGAGCACTTCTCTCCTAAAGAAGGTGTCGCGTGTTCGAATCACGCCGAGGGCACTCTGTCTGACCTGCAGAACGCCGCGACCCGGTCGCCTGGCCCGTTCGCGGAGGCCCGAAAGGCACCCCGTCACCACACCTCGCCTCGCCACTGTCTGGATGGTCGAGCGGAACCTCATTCACCGGAGGTCGATCTCGCGTGCCCTAACCGCCCTGACTCCAGTGCGGTCGCCCGGAGTGCGGAGAAAAGGGTCTTGACGCATGCACTTTTATTTTGCAAGTATGCCGCCATGAGCCTCTTCATCACCTGCCCGGTCCAGAGCGTCGAGCGCGCGACCGCCTTCTACACCGCCCTCGGTTGGACTCTCAACCCGGAGATGTCCGATCACAACGTGTCCTGCTTCGCCATCGCTCCTGAGCAGTACGTCATGCTCGGAAGCCGCGAGATGTACGCCAGCGTCGGGGGGTCCGAGGAGCTGATCGGCGGACCGGACACCCCCTCGAAGGTCACCGTCTCGTTCGACCTCGGCAGCCGCGAGGCAGTCGACGAGCTGGTCGACCGCGCCGGTGCAGCCGGCGGGCGAATCGGCGACATCGACGACTACCCCTTCATGTACCAGCGCCAGTTCGACGACCCTGACGGCTACCACTACTCACCGTTCTGGATGAAGCCGAACACCGATCCCACGGAGTGAGCGACCTCGCCGCAGCCATCGACATCGTCGGACGTCGGTGGGCCCTGCTCATCGTGGAGCGGCTGCTCGAAGGTCCGCAGCGCTATGGCGACCTGCAGCGCGACCTCGGGGCACCGACGAACATGCTGGCGACCCGCCTGCGCGAGCTGGAGGCGGCTGGCGTGCTGACGCGCCTGCCACTTCGGCACAACACCCGCGCCTATGCACTGACCGATCGTGGGTTCGCACTGCGCGAGGCGATCACGGCACTCGGACGCTGGGCTGCCGACGACCCCGGTGCGACACCTCGCCCCTGATGAACCGGAGCCGGCCTCCCCGGAGAACGCGGAAAGGTTGTACTGCGTCCGAGGCATCCCGAGAGCACCAAGTGCGCGCCAGATCGGGCTGATCACCCGCTGACCGGAACTGCCTGCGCCTAGCCTCTGGGCATGGACAACGGTTCCGTACCCCTGTGGGCCTTCCTGGTGACTGGCCTGGCCGCCCCGTCCTCAGCCCCTGGGTCACAACACTGCTCACCAACCGGCACGCGACCGCGATCAGGGCTGAGCAGAGCGCTGCTGATCGCAGGGCCTGGTTGGACGAGCACCGCGTCCAGACCTACCGCGGGGCCTTCCACGCCATGTCGCATGCGGCCCGGCAGCTGTCGCTCGAACGCAACAGCAATGACGTGCCTACAGCTGCCCGTCGCACGGTGACCGAGGCACTCCACGACGCCGAGGCCGAGGTGGCTCTGTTCGCGACGGCGCAGGCGAAGGAGACCTTCCACGAGGTCATGGTCACCTGGTACGAGACGGGCCGATCCCACGACTCCCCCACGACTCGTGAAGCGCGCACCAGGTTCGACGACGCCGTCAACGTGTTCACCCGAACGGCTCGAGTCGACCTCCTCGGTGTGAGCGCCAACAGTCCCGGGTGATCCGCAGTCACGACTGAGGACGCCTCACGACCTCCGGCGTCTTCGTGCCCTCCACGGACACCGGCCCCCCTGCCTGCGTGTCCGTGTGGGGCACGAAGTGCCTGTCTGTCCGTGCGGGGCACGAAGAGGGGTTCGGATACCCACGGCACCACCGCGCCGCACTCGTCCCGGCCACTCGTCCCGGCCACTCGGAGATCCGCACCAAGGGCGCGACGCCCGTTGCGCGCCCGGAGCACGTACTCTTGACCTGTGTCCCGCCGCTTGGCGAGGATGCACCCGCGACACGGGGCCGGGGCCTGACCCTCGGCACGTGTGCACGCTGGCCCGACATGCCGTCCTCTCGGCGTGGCCACGTCGCCTCTCGCACGGTGGGCTCGGCGTCGATCTCGGCGTCACACCGTGCCCGACTCAGAAGAAGGAACCGCTTGGCACAGCGAGCTCCCCGCCGCGCAGGCGCGCAGCGCACCACGCAGCGCGACCGGCAGCACTCCCGCGCGCGTGACACCGAGGGCATCATCCCGATCCTGGCCAAGACGATCCGCCAGGTCGAAGCCGCGGCGCGCGGAGGCAAGGTCAAGCCGAACGGCCGCACGGCATACCAGGTCGTCGCTCTCCTGATGCGTGAGGAGCGTGCCCGCGTCAAGACGGACACGACGATCATCGAGGCCGAGCGCGCCGCAGCACTGACGCGGCTCGATGGCATCGCCACGATCCTGGCCAAGATGGCCGCGCGCGACACCTCGCTGCTGGCCCTGCTGGCTGACGGCGCCGTCGTGCCCTCCCATGCGGTCAGCCTCAAGAACGACCTCCTCCGGGCCGGCGGACGAGAGCCCGAGCCCGTGGCCGAGCCCGAGCCGGTGGCCGCCGCCGAACTCGCCAGCGCCTCGCGGCGGGTCGTCCCGCAGACGGTCATTGCCCGCCAGCTGGCCAATCCGTTCCTGGCACCCGACTTCTCCTCGGTGCCGGCGCGTCGCCCGATCACCGGCCGGCTCAGCGACTGGGAGCTGCTCAACCCGCTGTTCCGTGCGTTCGAGTACGGCGGAGATGCGACGTGTATGCCGCTGCCCGAGCCGTCCCATTCCCCGCACGGCATCCATGGGCTCGAGCTCATGCACCACCAGGCCCAGGTCGTGGCAGCCGCCGCGAACGGCCACCGCACCTTCCTCCTCGCCGACGAGCCCGGCCTGGGCAAGACCGCGCAGGCGCTGCTCGCCGCCGACGCCGCGAACGCCTTCCCCCTGCTCGTCGTCGTCCCCAACGTCGTCAAGGCGAACTGGGCCCACGAGGCCGAGCTGTGGACACCACGCAGAACAGCGACGGTCGTCCACGGCGACGGTGAGAAGCTCGACGGCTTCGCCGACATCGTCATCGTCAACTACGAGATCCTCGACCGCCACGCCGGCTGGCTGGGGAACCACGGTTTCCGCGGGATGGTCGTCGACGAGGCGCACTTCATCAAGAACAAGTCGTCACAGCGCTCGCAGCACGTGCTCGAGGTGTCCGAGAGGATCCGGGAGCGCACGAGCAACGCGCTCTTCATGGCCCTCACGGGTACGCCGCTCATCAACGACATCGAGGACTTCCGGGCCATCTGGCAGTTCCTCGGCTGGATCGACGCCAAGAAGCCCAGGCACGCCCTCATGGCCGCCCTCGAGGACACGCGGCTCACGCCGGCCGACCCCGGCTTCTACGGCGCCGCACGCACCAGCGTCATCGACCTCGGGATCGTGCGACGCCGCAAGGTCGACGTCGCCGTCGGACATCCCGGCCCGCCGCGTCGCAGACCTCCCGGTCGAGCTCGACGACGAGGCCGGACGCTCGATCCGGGCCGCCGAGCAGGAGCTGACGCGTCGTCTCGTCGCTCGCTACGAGTCCGCCCTGGCCGCCCGCAAGACCGCACCCGTCGTCCTGGGCGTCGACCACGACCTGGTCCGCAAGGTCGCCGAGTGGGAGCGCAAGAACAACGGCGCGAGCAAGACCGGCGACAACGTGTTCACCGTGATGCGCAAGATCGGTCAGGCCAAGGCCGGGCTCGCCGCCGACTACGCCGGCCAGCTCGCCCGAAGCGTCGGCAAGGTCGTGCTCTTCGCCAAGCACATCGACGTCATGGATGTCGCCGAGCAGACCTTCGCCAAGCGAGGCATCGGCTACGCCTCGATCCGCGGCGACCAGACGCCCAAGGTGCGCAAGGCCAACATCGAGGCGTTCCTCACCGACCCCGAGATCTCGGTGGTCGTGTGTTCGCTCACCGCCGCCGGTGTCGGGCTCAACCTCCAGGTCGCCTCCAACGTCGTCCTCGCCGAACTGTCCTGGACCTCGGCCGAGCAGACGCAGGCCATCGACCGCGTGCACCGCATCGGTCAGACCGAGCCGGTCACCGCGTGGCGCATCATCGCCGCGCAGACGATCGACTCCCGACTCGCCGAGCTCATCGACGACAAGGCCGGGCTCGCAGCCCGGGCCCTGGACGGCTCCGACGAAGAGGTCGGCTCCTCGGCCGACGTCCAACTCGAGGCCATCATCTCCCTGCTGACCGAGGCACTTCAAGCCCCTGACTACGGGTTCAGCGAAAGTCCGCTCGCCGCCAACTGAGCTCGGCCCCACCGACGAGTCGGGGGCTGTGTGACGAGTCGCCAGGTCCGGCGGTGGCGACTCGTCACAGAACCCCCGACTGGTGCCCGACGGCCCCGGCGATCAGGAGCAGGTAGTCCTTTACGGTGACTGGGCCTGACACCGACGCGTGGTGGTCGACGACGAGGTGGGGCGTCCTCGTGATGCCAGCGTCACCCGCAGCCGCGACGTCTGCCGCCACGTCCTCCGACCGCTCCGTCGACGCGAGCACGTCGGCCACGCGATGCTCGTCGAGGCCCGCCTCAGCCGCCAGGCGTTGCAGGACCCGCTGGGACGCGACGTCGACGCCCTCGGTGAACACGGCGGCATACAGCCGCTCGAGCATCGCTCCCTGGAGCGCCGGCCCACCGAGCACCAGACCGAGCGCCACGAGTCGGTGGGCGTCGGTCGTGTCGGCATCCGGTGGCTGCGACACAACGATGTCGATGCCGTCCGGTCGGGCCGCGACAGCGACTCGCGCCAACTCGTCAGCACTCACCGGCGCACCCGGGAGGGCGTGGTGGATGAGGACGACGTCGGCTGGCCGCTCGGACGCCGCGACGGCGGCTTCGACGCGACGCTTCGCGACGTAGGACCACGGGTCCGTGACGTCGCCCCACAGGTCAAGGACGAGGTCGGTCATCGCTCCACTGAACCACACGACGACGAACGCCCCCAGACCCGTGAGGGTCTGGGGGCGTTCGATCAGGCGTATGCCGGGTGGTCACCTCTCAGAGGCGACCGGGCTCTCTCAGAAGCGGCCGAAGCCGGAGGGAGTGCCCCAGATGTGGCGCTCGCTCGTGGACGCGCCGGGCTTCGGCGAGTCGATCATCATGTCGGGACCGGTGAAGATGCCGACGTGGTACGCGGGGCTGCCCTAGAAGACGAGGTCGCCGGGCTTGGGGCTGGACACGCGGGTGGCGGCGCGCTGCTGAGCGGATGCCGTACGCGGGATGGTGACGCCAGCCTTGCGGTAGACGTACTGGGTGAAGCCGGAGCAGTCGAAGCCAGCAGGGGTCTCGCCGCCGTAGACGTAGGCGATGCCGAGGAGGCTGCGCGCGATGTTGACGACGCCGCTCGCGGACTGCGCGACGTTGGTGCTGGTGGTGGCGTTGGGGTTGACCGCCTTGCGGGTCGTGGACCGGCTCGGTCTGCTTGGTGCGCGTCGGTCGTGCGCGTCGGTGGACGTGGCCTCGTCGCTCGACGTCTCGACGACGACCGGCTTGGGCTTGGGCTTGGGCTTCGGCTTGGCGATCACCGTGACGCCGGTGACACCGACGGCCTGAGCCTTGGCGGGGGTCGAGGCGGCCGGGGCGCTGATGGCCGGGGCTGCGGGGGCGGCGACGGGAGCTGCAGGAGCGCTCGTCGCGACCTTCTGGGCGGTGTCCTGGGTGGCGGACGCCGGGAGGGCGAAGGCAGCCACGAGACCACCGGAGGCAGCGAGCACCGCGGAGGCCTTGGCGCCGGTGACACCGGCGCGCGAGGCGATGACGGACAGTTCGGAGACAGGGTTGTGTCGTCCGGGCGTGCGGTGACGCCCGTTGGTGGAGTGAGCCACGTGTGAACCTCTCGATGCCTGCGGGGTGAGCTGTCGGGTTCGGGCGAAGAGGTTCTGCCCGGCCAGTCGAAACTGACTTAACCCCAAGGAGCAACCTGTTGGTTGCCCCAAAATTGGGTCCCCCGCTCCTGTCAAGCGGATTGCGTGCAGTCGACGACGGTGACAGGACTCGGCAATCCGTCTCGACAACTCACCCCAGGGGAGGACGAGTCGGAGCAACGGTACCCAACCCTTGGACCAAAGTCACGTTTGGGTCACGACGGGTCCGTCACAACCTTCGAGACCGGCCTCTCACAGGCTCCGCAGGGCCCTTCTGAGGCGTCTTCGGGGGAATGGCTGAGGGCGGGGGAACCGTCACGGCTCCCCCGCCCTCAGTCAATGCGTGTCGACTCGGGTCACTCCACCGAGATGTGCACGTGGTCGTAGTGGTTGGCCGTGACGGAGCCGCGGTCTTCCATCGACCGCCAGCTCGAGGCACCGGCGAGCCAGATGCGCTGCTTCCAGATCACGTAGGTGATGTCGAGCTCGCCCATGTGGTTGATGGCCCACTGGGCGACGGCGTCGCCCGTCGAGCCGGAGACCATGACGTCAACGGCCTTGCCGGTGCCGTGGTCGCCGGCGCCGGCGCGGTAGCCACCGATGTTGGTGATGCCGAAGTTGGAGCGGACGGCCGAGCAGACCGTGGAGGCGTTGCCGCCCAGGCCCTTGGCGCTGCACCAGCCGACGTAGGCACCCGACCCGACGCCCGAGGGCACGGACTTGGTCGAGGAGGTCGAGGACGACTTCTTGCCGGACGAGGTCGAACTGGCCTTGTCGGAGGTCTTCTCGACCACCGGCTTCGGGGGCTTCGGCGCGGGCTTGGCCACGGCGGTGACGCCTGCGGGTCCAGCGGAGACCTTGACGCTCTCGGCAGCAGCCGGGGCGGTCACCGAGGTGCCGGCCTTGGCCAGGGACACGCGGCCCGTGCTGCGCGAGGTGCCGGTTGCGGCGTCGGTGCGGTCGCGGGCGACCAGGGCAGAGGTCTGACCGGAGAGCTCGACCTGGCCGGGTGCGGCCTGGACGGGAATCGCCACGGCGGCGGCCACGCTGGTGGCGAGACCGAGGCCGACGAGGCTCTTGACCACAGTGGGCCGGGAGAGCGACGAGAGAGCGGGGAAGTCAGGGAGTCGGCTGCGCTTGTGAGCGCGGCGGCGACCGGTACGGGTTTCAGGGGAAATCACGAAAGAGAACCTCTCGGTGGATCAGGGAGTAACCCACCGTAACGGTGCGATCACGCAAAGTCACATTCCGGTAACGGGCCAAGCGTGTCCGTCGGGCGGGGCGCTGCTCGACCCAGCGGTCAGACGGGCGCCGCGGCCCGGGCCACGAAGACGTGCGAGGCGATGTCGTCGGGCAGCGAGACACCGGTCGACTCGTCCGTGCCGGCGAGCGCGGCAATGACGCGCCCACCCTCACGGCGAACCACTGCGAGCTGCCCCGGAAGGAGCCCGGCCGCGGTGATGAGCCCCAGGGCCTCGTGATCCTCCTGAGCCGGCTCACCGATGCGCCGCACCGTCACCGTGACGGGCTCCGTCACAGCGACCTCGCTCAGCGTCGACAGGCCGAGGCGGAAGTCCTCACCGAGCGCCTCACCGAACTCGTCGAGCCCCGGGATCGGGTTGCCATAGGGCGACTCGGCGTGGTCGGCGAGCATCGCGAGGATCTTGATCTCGACGCGGTCGGACATGACGTGCTCCCACCGACAGGCCTCCTCGTGGACGAACTCCCACTCGAGGCCGATGACGTCGACGAGGAGTCGCTCGGCGATGCGGTGCTTGCGCATGACCCGCGTCGCGAGGCGGCGACCCTCGACGGACAGCTCGATGTGACGGTCCCCCGCAACGGCGAGCAGTCCGTCGCGCTCCATGCGCGCCACCGTCTGCGACACGGTGGGTCCGGAATGGCCGAGTCGCTCGGCGATGCGGGCACGCAGCGGCGTGATGCCTTCTTCTTCAAGTTCGAAGACGGTGCGGAGATACATCTCCGTGGTGTCGATGAGATCGGTCACGACGCCAGTCTCTCATCACGGTCGGACAGGCCGGACCGCTGCGCGGCGCGGATCGTATGCCGGTAGCCACCGTGCCAGCCACGGCGCACCTCCCAGCACGACCAGGCCGAGAACGACGCAGGCGACGCCCAGGCTGGCGATCACGGTCACGCCACTGACGAGGAGGGGCGCGCCGTTCTGGCCGATGAGCGAGAGGAACCTCCACGCCGACAGGAACTGCGCTCGACCCACGACCGGCGCCGCATCGGCACCCGAGGGTCTGGACGATGCCCGAGCCCAGCCCGTTGCCGACCCCCATGAGGGTCGAGACGGCGGCGACCGTGGCGAAGCTGTGAGCGAGCGGGAGGAGCACCATCCCCACCCCGAGCACGACGAGGAAGGGCACGGCGACCCACACGCGACCGAACCGGTCCATCACCGAGCCGGCCGGATAGAAGAGCAGCACCTCCGCTCCCCCGGCGATGCCGAAGATCAGTGCCGTCTGGCTGTCCGTGATCCCGACCGACTCGGCCCACAGCGGCACGATGACGAACCGCCCCTGGCGCGCGGCACCGATGAGCAGGACCCCGACGCCGATCGTCATCAGGACCCGCCGGTGGTTGCGGACCACCTCGAGCAGGCTGACCCGATCCCCCGCCGCGCCACGGCCGTCCGCACCCGAGGTCGCCGGATCCCCCAGGTCATCGGCGTCCCGCAGACCGAACCACGCCCAGACCGCAGCCGACAGACCCGCGATGACTGCGACGGCATACGCCGCTTGGGTTCCCCACACGTGGATGAGCGGAGCCGCGATGAACGGCCCGACGAACAGGCCGACGCGCTGCACCCCACCCATCGTCGACATCGCGCGGGCCCGGATGCGCACCGGCGCGCGGGCCGTGAGCCACGACTGGCGGGCCAACAGGAACACCGAGCCCGTCATCCCCATGAGCCCGATGGCGATGCCGAGGGTCCACAGGTTCGGCGCGAAGACCGCGAGCGCGGCACCCACTGCGTCAACGACAGCGGCCCCAGCCAGGGCGCGGCGTTCCCCGATGCGCGCCACGAGCGAGCCCGCAGGCAGGGACGAGACGAAGGCGGCGACGCCCTCGATGAGGACGAAGGCCGCCGCGAGCGCGATGCTCGCGCCCAGGTTGCGGGCACTCAGCGCCACGACGGGGACCGATGCGCCCACCCCGACCGACCAGACCGCGGTCGGCCCGAACGCCGGCAACGCGATGCTCCGCAGCGAGAAGTCGTCGGCGGATGGCACGCACCCAACCCTGACACGTAAGTTGGCATCAACTGTGGATCGCCAACCGATCCGACCGCATGGCCCACCGCACCGACTGCCGGGATGCACAATGTTGCTGCCCGACACCGGAAGAACCGAGACGAGGGAACTTGTGACTTCGCAGTCCCAGCCCGCACAGCCCGCCGCTGCCCAGAGCGCGACCCCTGACCCTGACTTCCGGCCCGGCCTCGAAGGCGTCATCGCGTTCGAGTCGACCATCGCCGAGCCCGACAAGGAGGGTGGCGCGCTGCGATATCGCGGCGTCGACATCAAGGACCTCGTCGGACGCGTCAGCTTCGGACAGGTCTGGGGGCTGCTCGTCGACAACGAGTTCGACCCCGGCCTGCCGCCGGCCGAGCCGTTCCCGCTGCCCGTCCACACGGGCGACATCCGCGTCGACGTCCAGTCCTCGCTGGCCCAGCTCGCGCCGGTCTGGGGCTTCAAGCCGCTCCTCGACATCGACGCAGCAGAGGCTCGCGACAACCTTGCTCGCGCCTCGGTCATGGCGCTGTCGTTCATCGGCCAGTCCGCCCACGGCCAGACCTCGCCGATGGTTCCGCAGAAGCGGGTCGACGAGGGTCGCACCATCGTCGAGCGCTTCATGATCCGTTGGCGCGGCGAGCCCGACCCCAAGCACGTCGAGGCCATCGACGCCTACTTCATCTCCGCGGCCGAGCACGGCATGAACGCCTCGACGTTCACCGCGCGCGTCATCGCCTCCACCGGCGCCGACGTCGCGGCCTGCCTCTCCGGTGCGATCGGCGCTCTCTCGGGCCCGCTCCACGGTGGCGCACCGTCGCGCGCCCAGCACATGATCGAGGGCGTCGAACGCACCGGTGACGCAACGGCATACGTTGCCGGAGTGCTGGATCGGGGCGAGCGCCTCATGGGCTTCGGCCACCGCGTCTATCGCGCCTACGACCCGCGCGCAGCTGTCCTGCGCGACACCTGCAAGCGCCTCGGCGCCCCGCGCTACGAGGTCGCCGATGGAGCTCGAGAAGGCCGCCATCGCAGCCCTCGCCGAGCGCCACCCCGAGCGCGTCATGGAGACCAACGTCGACTACTGGGCGGCAGTGCTTCTCGACTTCGCCCAGGTGCCCGGCGACATGATGACGCCGCTGTTCGTGGCCGCTCGCACGGCCGGCTGGTCCGCGCACATCCTCGAGCAGAAGCAGACCGGTCGCCTCATCCGCCCGAGCTCGCGCTACATCGGCGAGGCCACCCGAGGCATCGAGTCCGTCAAGGGCTACCGCGCAAGCTGAACCAGCTCAACTCACGTGACGGCACGGCATACCGAAATTCTTTGGGTATGCCGTGCCGCTCGCTTTCCGGGGCCTGTCTCACGTCGTCCGGTGGGTGAACTCACACCGGACCACCCATCGGCGTCCGGGAGAATGGACCGGTGACTGACGCCGCCATCACCATCCCATCCGACCTTCTCCCCGCAGACGGCCGCTTCGGCTCCGGACCCTCCAAGGTCCGCCCCGAGCAGGTCGAGTTCCTCGCTTCGCTGGGCTCCACCGTCCTGGGCACGTCCCACCGCCAGGCCCCCGTCAAGAACCTCGTGAAGTCGGTGCGCAGCGGCCTCGCCGACCTGTTCTCGATCCCCGAGGGCTACGAGGTCATCCTCGGCAACGGTGGCGCGACCGCGTTCTGGGACATCGCCGCGTTCGGCCTCGTCCGCGAGCGCGCGCAGCACCTCGCCTTCGGTGAGTTCTCGAGCAAGTTCGGTGCGGTGACCAACAACGCGCCGTTCCTCGGCGAGTCCTCGATCATCAAGAGCGACCCGGGCACCCGCCCCGTTGCTGTCGCCGAGGACGGCATCGACGTCTACGCGTGGGCCCACAACGAGACGAGCACCGGTGTCATGACCGACGTGCAGCGCGTCTCGGGAGCTGCCGATGACGCGCTCGTCCTCATCGACGCCACGTCCGGCGCCGGCGGCCTGCCCGTCGATGTCTCCCAGACGGACGTCTACTACTTCGCCCCGCAGAAGTGCTTCGCCGCCGACGGTGGACTCTGGCTCGCGCTGTTCTCCCCCGCCGCGCTCGCGCGCGTCGACGAGATCACGGCGTCCGGCCGCTGGGTCCCCGACTTCTTCAGCCTCCCGACGGCCATCGACAACAGCCGCAAGGACCAGACCTACAACACCCCGGCCATCGGCACGCTCGCGCTGCTCGACAACCAGGTGCAGTGGATGAACGGTCAGGGTGGCCTCGACTGGGCCACGGCTCGCACGGCTGACTCGTCGGGCCGGCTCCACGCGTGGGCCGAGTCGGTCGACTACGCCTCGCTGTTCGTCGCTGACCCCGCCGCTCGCAGCCAGGTCGTCACGACGATCGACTTCGACGACGCTGTCGACGCCTCCGTCATCGCGGCCACGTTGCGCGCGCACGGCGTCGTCGACGTCGAGCCCTACCGCAAGCTCGGCCGCAACCAGCTCCGTGTCGCGACCTTCCCGGCCGTCGACCCCGAGGACGTCAGCAAGCTCATCGCGTCCATCGAGCACGTGGTCGCCGCACTCTGACCGCTCCGCCCTAGTCGTGATCTGACGGCGCCCGGTTCCCCTGTGGAGCCGGGCGCCGTCGTATGTGCTCCCCCGGTGTCGATCCTGATTGCCTGTTCGGCCGGGTGTGAAACTGCCCGAACGGGCACTAAGTTTCAGTGTGGGGTGCCTCACGGACAGTTTCCCGCTCGAGGGTTTCTCCGGGTAACCTTGGGCCTGCGCCAACGATGGCGCGAGCGGAAGGAGAGCTGACATGGGCGTCGGCAACCAGCGGGCGGCACTTGCTGCCCTGCGCACCACCACCGGACGACGCGTCATCGGAGCTCTCGCGGCTCTGGCCGTGACCTCGACCGGTGTCGCGGCAGTGGCCGCGACCGACACCAACGCCCAGGCCCGCCCGCGCATCGTCGTCCCGCCCGTCGCCGTCGAACAGGCCGGCGGAGTCTCGTCCCTTCCGTCCCTTCCCGCCCTCCCCCCTCTTGACCTCCCCGACCCCAACGCGTCGATCCCGCCCGAGCTGACCACCTCTGCCGAGCCGCAGACCTGGGGTCTGTCGAGCATCGCGAGCGGCATCCCGGCACAGGCCCTCGCGGCCTACCAGGCCGCACAGCGACTCCTCGCCGAGGCCGACCCGGGCTGCAAGATCGACTGGGCCCTGCTCGCTGGCATCGGCAAGGTCGAGAGCGACCACGGACGTTGGGGCCGCAACCTCCTCGACGCCAATGGCACCGCCGTGCCCGGCATCTTCGGCATCCCGCTCACCGGATCTGGTGTTGCTCGCATCACCGACACCGACGGTGGACGCTACGACCGCGACGTCATCTTCGACCGCGCCGTGGGTCCGATGCAGTTCATCCCCGGCACCTGGAAGTCCGTCGGCGCCGACGGCAACGGTGACGGCAGGCGCGACCCCCAGAACATGGCCGACGCCGCGACCGCCGCCGGGATCTACCTCTGCTCCGGCTCGGGCGACCTCACCCAGCCGAACGACCTCACTCGTGCGGTCCTGCGCTACAACTACTCGATGGACTACGTCGCCAAGGTGACGAGCATCGCGGCGTCCTACCGTGCCGGCCACAGCGTCGTCCCGGCCACTGCCCTGCCCCCGGGCTACGGCGACCAGGCGCCCTACCTTCCCCCGGCTGGCACGGCCCCCGGACCCGGCACCAGCGCCACCCCGAGCGGCACCGCAACTCCGGCTCCCGGCACGTCGACAGCCCCCAAGCCGGCACCGAGCTCCAAGCCCGGTTCCCCCGCGCAGCCGGCGCCCAAGCCGGGTTCCACGACTGCAGCGCCCAAGCCACCGACGGCTCCGAAGCCCGTCCCGGCGGTCCCCGTGCCGCTTGCCCAAGGTCACGGCGACGCCCCTGCCGTCGACGACGGTGACGGTCGACCCCGACCCGTTCTCCCCGGGTGACACGGTCAAGATCACGGCGGGCCAGTACCTCGGCCTGTCCGCGAAGATCCTCAAGGTCGACACGGTCAAGAACACCGTGACCGTCGAGGTCAACGTGCTCGGCGTCAAGCTCCCCGTCGTCCTCCCCTACAGCAGCGTCCAGCTGCTTCCGTAGCCGCACGAGGCTCCGAAGCCCGTCAGGTAGGGCCGCCCGACTGCTGGGGTCACCGACGAACGGCATTGTGCGATGCGCGCGTTTGCGACGAAGGAGCAACTGAGCGTGCATCGCACAATGCCGTTCGTCGTACTCACCCGGGATCAGGTCAGGACGGCATACGCGATGGCCACGACGAGGACGATCGCGAGGACGCCGAGCGTCATCCGCCGGCGGAAGCTCGGGGTCATCGGGCGGCCTCGGGCGCGGGCTCGGTGACGATGTCACGGACCGGGGTCGTCTCGATGGTGATGCGCGGGGAACGCTGCGACTCATAGCTCACGCGGACATTCTCCCTGCCGGGCCAGCCACCACAGGACGACGACCAGGGTCGATGCCGATGGCGATCGGCCCGATGGCGATGGTCCAGCGCGGTCCCCAGACCTCACCGATCCAGCCGATGATGGGCGCGCCGATGGGCGTGCCGCCCATGAAGATCGCCATGTAGAGGGCCATGACGCGACCGCGCACGAGCGGGTCGGTGCGCAGCTGCACCATGGCGTTGGCCGTGGTCAGTGCGGTGAGCGCGGTCAGCCCGACGGGGACGAGGGCGAGGGCGAAGAGCGTGTAGGTCGGGGCCAGCGCGGCCGCCGCCGTCGCCACGGTGAAGCCGGCGAGGGCAGAGGAGCAGCACGCGCAGCCGGGGTTCGCCGCGGCGGGCGCTGAGCAGGGCCGCCGTGAGCGAGCCGATCGCCATGATCGAGCCGAGGATGCCGTACTCGGTGGGGCCCTTGTGGAACTCCAGGGTCGCCATGAGCGCCGTGGTCACCTGGAAGTTCATCCCGAAGGTGCCCAGCACGAAGACGAGGAGCATGACCACCTTGAGGTCCGGGCGGTTGCGGACGTAGTGGATGCCGTCCCGGATCGCGCCCTTGCCGCGGGTGAGAGGCGCGGGGATGAGCTCAGCTGACCCGCAGCAGTGACAAGAGCCACGAGGACGAAGGCGAACGTCAGCACGTTGACGAGGAGGGTCCAGCCCGTGCCGTAGGCCGCGATCATGAGGCCGGCGACGCCCGGGCCGATGAGCCGGCCACCGTTGAACGAGGCGCTGTTGAGAGCGACCGCGTTGGCGAGCTTGTCGCGCGGGACCATCTCGGAGACGAACGACTGACGGGCCGGGTTGTCGACCGCGGTGATGACGCCCTGGACGAGGGCGATCGCGTAGACCTGCCAGAGCGTCGCGACGTCGGCCAGGACGAGCGCAGCGAGGGCGAGGCTGGTGAGGAGGAGCAGGGCCTGGGTGACGAGGAGGATCTGACGCTTGGGATAGCGGTCGGCGATCGCACCCGCCCAGGGAGCGAGCACGAGGAAGGGCAGGAACTGCAGGCCGGTGACGATGCCGAGGGCCTGGCTCGAGTGGTCGGTCAGCTCGGTGAGGACGAGCCAGTCCTGGGCGACCCGACCCATCCACGTGCCGATGTTGGACACGAAGGAGCCGGCATAGAAGATGCGGTAGTTGCGTTCGGTGAACGAGGTGAAGGTCGGGCTCATTCCGCCGCCACCCGGGTGAGGATCGCGGTGGCGCGCTGCAGGATCGCCTGCTCCTCGGGGTCGAGGTGCGACAGTCGGACCGACATCCAGGCGTCGCGCTTGCGGCGGATGTCCTTGAGGACCTGCCGGGCCACCGGCGTGAGAGCGATGATGACCTGCCGCTTGTCGGTCGGGTCGGGGGTGCGCTCGACGTAGCCGAGCTCGACCAGACCGTTGACGCGTGCGCGTCATGCTGGGCGCGCTCACCCGCTCACGCTCGGCCAGCTCGCCGGGGGTTCCAGGAGCTTCCTCGAGACGACACAACGCCGAGAACTGGTGCGGCGCAATGGCATCCGTGCTCTCGAAGCGCACTCGGCGCGAGATCCGCATGCAGGCCAACCGGAGTTCACCGGCGAGGGAAGACACCGCGGCAGGCCGCAGGGCGGCATACGCAGATGTTTGTTCACTCATGATACTTAGCCTAACTCATTACCTTTGCTAAGTATTTCTGATCTCATTCTGCGAGCGCCGCACCGCTCGCATAGGGTTTCCGGCATGCCGACTGCCACCACCACAACCGACCCGCAGACCAAGGGGTCCTCCACGATCGACCGCTACTTCAAGATCTCCGAGCGCGGGTCGACGATCAGCCAGGAGGTGCGCGGCGGGATCGTCACGTTCTTCACGATGGCCTACATCGTCGTTCTCAACCCGCTCATCCTCGGCTTCGCGCCGGACGTCAACGGGGACTTCCTCGGTGGCGGCCCCGGCGACGGGTCCAACCTGCCGGCCATCGCGGCGGGTACGGCCCTCGTCGCCGGGCTCCTCACGATCCTCATGGGGGTGGTCGCGAACTTCCCGCTCGCGCTCGCGACCGGGCTCGGGCTCAACGCCTTCGTCGCGTTCGCGGTCGCCTCACAGATGACCTGGGCCGACGCGATGGGCCTCGTCGTCCTCGAGGGCCTCATCATCCTCGTGCTCGTGCTCACCGGGTTCCGCCAGGCGGTCTTCCACGCCGTACCCAAGCAGCTCAAGGTCGCGATCTCGGTGGGGATCGGACTGTTCATCGCCCTGATCGGCTTCGTCGACGCCGGCTTCGTGCGTCGCACCGCCTCTGGCACCGTCCCCGTGCAGCTCGGCGTCGACGGATTCCTCGGCGGCTGGCCGACCCTCGTCTTCGTCGTCGGCCTCATCACGATCATCGTGCTGTGGGTGCGCAAGGTCCGTGGCGCCATCCTCATCGCCATCGTCACCACGACCATCCTCGCGATCCTCATCGAGGCCATCGCCAAGATCGGCCCGATGGTTGTCGGCGACAAGGTGAACCCGACCGGCTGGGGCCTCATCGTCCCCGCGCTGCCCGACAAGATCATCGACTCCCCCGACCTCGCGACCGTCGGCCAGTTCTCCCTGCTCGGCTCGTTCCAGTCCGTCGGCATCGTCTCGGCCGCCCTGCTCATCTTCACGCTCATGCTCGCCGACTTCTTCGACACGATGGGCACGATGACCGCCATCGGTCACGAGGCCGACCTGCTCGACGAGGACGGCCTGCCGCCCAACACCGACCGCATCCTCGTCGTCGACTCCCTCGCCGCTGCCGCTGGTGGCGCCGCGGGTGTCTCGTCGAACACGAGCTACATCGAGTCCGCATCGGGTGTCGGCGAGGGCGCGCGCACCGGCCTGGCCTCGGTCGTGACCGGCGTGCTCTTCCTGGCCTCGATGGTCTTCGCACCCGCTCGTCCGGGTCATCCCGTCCGAGGCGGCCGTCCCGGCGCTCGTGCTCGTCGGCTTCCTGATGATGCAGCAGGTCAAGGAGATCGACTGGGACGACGTCGAGATCGCCATCCCGGCGTTCCTCACGATCGTGCTCATGCCGTTCACGTACTCGATCACCGCAGGCATCGGCGCCGGCTTCGTCGCCTACGTCCTCATCAAGGTCGTGCGCGGCAAGTCCTCGGCCGTCCACCCGCTCATGTGGCTCGTCGCCGGACTCTTCGTCCTCTACTTCGCGATCGACCCCATCAAGACCGCCCTCGGCGTCTGATCTCCCGACCACGAGCGTCGTCCCCGGCGCAGAAACTGACGACCGGCGCAGCCATGGCTGCGCCGGTCGTCACGTTGTGCGCCGGTCGTCGCCAGCGCAGAGCGTGTCAGCCGGCGTCGTGGGCGTTGCCGCGGCCACGGCGGACATAGAGGAAGCCGATCCCGCCCAGCACGAACCCAGCCACGCAGGCCCACGGCCACCAGTCCCGGTCACCCTCGTGGAGGGCAGGCACGACGAGCGTCACGAGCAGCGCGACGAGCCACAGGCCCAACCCGATCGCGATGATCCGCTGGGTCGGCACCTGCATCGCCTCGAGCACCTCGGCCTCGGCCTGGCTCGTGCCCTCGGACTCGCTCACGCCGTCCACGCCGCCCCCGTTCTCAGTCATGACGAGTCAAACCCGCTCGAGCGCGTTGTCATCGAGCACGATCGGCGCGATCACCTCGGGCTCGGGGCCCTGCATGTCCACTTCGGAGTGTGCACCGCACCCGTGGTCAAGACTTACGACGCGACCGTCGGAAGGCGACCAGGCGCTGGCGCACACGCCGAAAAAATCCCGCAGGGCACCCGCCATCGGCACGAAGAAGCCGCAGGAGGAGCAGGGCGCCGGTGCCTTCTGGGCCACGGCCGAGTTGGGGCCGTTCTCGCCTTCGTACCAACGCTGGGCCGCGGCCTCGCGACCTTCCGAGGACAGCACGCGCGGGCGGCCGAGGCCGAGCTCCCACTGCGCCATCTGGTCGACGTCCTCGTCGCCCGTCGCCTCGAACCCGGCCACGAGCAGCGGGTCCTCATCGATCTTGGGGGTGACATCGCCAGGTCCGACGTCTCCGGGAGCCAGCCGGTCGGCATACGGAAGCCACTCCGGTGACAACAGCGCACCGTCGCCCGGAACGAGGTTCGTCTCGCACACGGTGACGGACTTGGAGCGCGGCACGCGCGCGACGGTGATCGCCCAGCGCCAGCCGGGGTACGCACCAGCGGTGCACGTGAAGTAGTGCGTCGCGAGGCGGTCCTCGACCATGTCCATGCCGAGGTGGTCACCCACGGTGCCGGACTCGGCGATCGACTCAGCGGCCTCGCGGGCGAGGTCGACAGCAGCGCGCAGGGTGGCGTCAGGCTTGACGGCCGGCATCAGATCTCGAGGTCGTCAGCGACGGCGCGGAGCACCTGGGCGACCTTCGAGCCGTGGCCCTTGTCGGGGTAGTGGCCGCGACGCAGTGACGCCTGGACGGAGTCGAGGAGCGTGATGACGTCCTCGACGATGACGACCATGTCCTCGGCGGGCTTGCGGTCGCGCACCTTGCGGTTGGTCGTGACGCTTGCCGCGGGCTCGAGGAGGCGGACGGACAGCGCCTGCGCGCCGCGTCGACCTTCGACGATGCCGAACTCGATGCGAGCACCGTTCTTGAGCGCGGTCACGCCCTCGGGGAGCGCGCTCGAGGGCACGAAGACGTCGCCGCCCTCGGCGGGATCGTCGGTGGACACGAATCCGAAGCCCTTCTCGGAGTCGTAGAACTTCACCTTGCCAGTCGGCACGGAGCACCTCTGTGTTTGCTGCGGGTGGTCCGGAGTGCGGGCATCGCACCTCCGGGCTAACCAGCACAGGCTATCTCGGACCAGGTATGCCGCGCGCACACCTTTCGTTGTCCGCCCACCTCCGCTCCCCCTCGCGTCCGCAACTGCGGCGGGTATGCCGTCCGCTCACCGGACGCAGCCGCCCGAAAGTCGGTTGGGTGGTGTCGGTGGGCCCTGCGAGAGTTCTCCGGTGAGCACCGCGACCGAGCGCCCCAAAGTGAGCCTTCGACAGTTCTGGGCGGATCTGCCGACGCCGGGCCGCTGGCTGCTGTCGACCGTCGCGATCCAGACCCTCGGGCGCGGGCTCACGCTCCCGTTCACCGTGATCTACATCCACGAGGTCCGTGGCATCAGCCTCGGCACGGCCGGCACCCTGCTCGCCCTCATCGCCATCGTCGCGCTCATCGTCACCGGCCCCGGCGGCTCGCTCACCGACCGGATCGGCGCCCGGCGCATGCTCCTCGCCGGCACCACGGCCCAGCTCGTCGGGTGCACGGTCCTCGCCTTCGCCACCAACGTGCCGACGTTCGTCGTGGGCTTCGTGCTGCTCGGCTTCAACTTCGGCGTCTCGTGGCCGGCGTTCAACGCCCTCATCGCCTCGGTGGTGTCCGGGCCGCTGCGCCAGCAGTACTTCGGCGTCAACTTCGCCCTCGTCAACCTCGGCATCGGCCTCGGCGGGGTCGTCGGCGGGATCTTCGTCGACGTCAACGAGCCGATGACGTTCACCCTCATCTTCCTCGCGGACGCGCTGAGCATGCTCGTGCCGATCGGCCTGCTGCTCGGCCCGTTGCGCCACGTCCACGGCCGCGCCGAGCGACCCGAGGGCACGCCCACCGTCGGCTACCTCAGCCTGCTGCGGCGACCGCCCGTGCTCTGGCTGACCTTCGTCACGTTCCTGTGCACGTTCATCGGCTACGGACAGATCGAGTCGGGGTTCCCCGCGTTCTCACGTCAGGTCGGCGAGGTGTCGACGGGCACCATCGGGCTCGCTTTCGCGGTCAACACGGTCGTCATCGTCGCGATGCAGTTCACGGTCCTCAAGTTCGTCACCGGCCGACGTCGCACCCGCGTCCTGCTCGTCATGGTCGCCGTCTGGATCGCTTCTTGGATCGTCCTGTCGGCGGCTGGCATCAGCCCTGCCTCGCTCGGCGCCATGGTCGCTGTCGTGGGCTTCATGGCGGTCTTCGGCTTCGGCGAGATCTTCATGCAGATCGCGATCCCGGCCATCACCAACGACATGGCCGACGACCACATGCGCGGCCGGGCCAACGCGGTCAACGCGGGAGCCTTCCAGGGCGGCGCCATCCTCGGGCCGATCGTCTCGGGCCTGCTGCTCGAGCACGACCTGTCCGGCATCTTCATCACCGCGATGCTGGCCGGCCTCGTCGTCATGGGCGTCGCGATCTTCGCCCTCGAGCGTCAGCTCACCCCGGTCGAGAACGGCGTCACCTCGGGCTGATGCCCCACGTGCACGTCCACGTCTGACCGGGCGCGAGCTCGACCAGCGAGTCCCCGGAGTTGAAGGCGTCCACCGGGCAGCGTCATCGGCTCGACCGCGATGCCGTGCTCGCCGGCTCTGGTCGGCCTCGGCCTTGCCCGAGAAGACCTGCGCCCACGGCAGCGACTCGGCCTCGGCCCACACGTCGACGACCGGTCGGCCCGGCGTCGCGATCGTGACGGTCCAGCGTCCGTCCACGACCTCAAGATCCGTGTATGCCGTGTTGAGACGTGGTGCGTCCCGATCGCCTTGCGCTCCCGGAAGTCCGCGTCGGTGCCCTCCACCGGGCTGGTCCGGAGCGGGAGGAGTCGGTCGTCGACCTCGATGTAGGCCCCGGCCTGCACGCGAGACCTCGACGTCGCCCACGGGTGCGTCGCCGATGGAGACGTAGGGGTGGGCGCCATAGCCGAAGGGCGCGGTCCCCTCTCCGACGTTCGTCACTGCGGTGGTGACGGTCAGACCGTCCTGCGCCACGGCATACGTCGTCGTGGACTCGAGGTGCCAGTCCCATCCCGGCTGCGGGAAGAGACGGTGACCCACCGTGATCGAGGAGTCGGTGCGCTCCACGAGACGCCAGGGGGCCCAGCGGACGAGGCCGTGGCTGGCGTTGCCGAGGTCGACCTCGGTGAGCGGCCAACTGGTGCTCGACGCCGGCGTAGGAGTAGCGGCCGTCGCGGATGCGGTTCGGCCACGGGATGAGCTGCTGGCCACGAGCGCTGGTGCACGGTCCGTCCGCGTCGAAGCCCGCGAGGATCTCGACGCCGTCGCGGGACCAGGTGCGCAGCCCACCGCCGACCTCGACGACCGTGAACTCGTCGGGTCCGGTCGACAGATGCCACTGCTCGCCGGTGGGTGCGGTCTCGTGTGAGCTCATGTCCGCGAATCTACGCGGAACCGGAGGTGGGCCGTTCTGGACGTACGGTAGGGCAGTGCTGCCCGCGTCCTCTCCCTCGATCCGTTCCCTTGCCGATGACATCAGGGGACGATCCGACGAGGAGCTCGCCGCCCTGCTCGCGGCCCGACCCGACCTGGCCCGACCGGCGCCCAGCGACCTCACCGCTCTCGCCTCCCGCAGCTCCACCCGCGCCAGCACCGTCCGCGCGATCGACGGGCTCGACGCCGCCCACCTGCAGGCCCTCGAAGCCGCGGCCGATCGGCGCCGAGGCGGTCACGCCCGAGGCCCTCGCTCGCCTCCTCGACGGCGCCGACCTCGACCGGGTCACTGCTCTCGTCGACGACCTCTGGCGCCTCGCCCTCGTCTGGCGCGCGCCGCACGGCCTCATCGTCACCCGCACCGCCGTTGACGTCCTCGGCGAGGGAGTCGCCGGGCTCGGGCTCGCCGCCGACGACCTCCCCGGCCCGGCAGCGCCCGACGCCGAGACGCTCCGGGCCGAGATCGCCCTGGCCCCGCCTCGTGCCCGCGCCATCCTCGACCGCCTGACCTGGGGTCCGTCCGTCGGGATCGTCCCCGCGGTGGATGCCCCCGGGCGTCGCGGTCCCGCCGACGACGGCCCCCGCTGGCTGCTCGCCCACGGACTCGTGCGCGCCGTGGCCTCCGACCAGATCGCCCTGCCCCGCGAGGTCGCGATGGTGCTGCGCGAGGGTCGCGTGCACCGCAACCCCCAGCTCGATGCACCCGCGGTGACCGGTGCCGAGCGTCAGGTCGAGCAGGTCGACGCCGCCGCCGGAGCCTCCGCCAGTGAGGTGCTCGCCCTGCTCGACGAACTGCTGGACTCCTGGTCGCAGACGCCACCACGCGTGCTGCGCACCGGCGGCCTCGCCGTCCGCGACCTCAAGGCAGCGGCAGCCCAGCTCGACACGACACCGGAGCACACGGCATACCTCGTGGAGCTTGCCCTCATCGCCGACCTCGTCGCCGACGACGGCGAGGTCGACCCGCACTGGGTGCCGACCGCCGAGTACGACATCTGGCAGACCGAACCCGGTGGCGAACGCTGGGCGCGACTGGCCCTCGCGTGGCTCACGACCACCCGGGCACCGCACCGGGTCGGCAGTCGCACCGACACCTCGGCCGTCATCAACGCCCTCGGGGCCGACGGTCAGTGGCCGCCCATCCGCACCCTGCGCCGAGGCGTGCTCGACCTGCTCGCGGCCACTGACGAGGGTCTCGCGCCGAACGCCGCCGACCTCGCTGGGGCCGTGCGCTGGCGCCGGCCGCGCCGGGTCCCCCGCACCCTCGACGAGGTCGTCGAAGCCGTTCTGCGCGAGGCCTCCTGGCTCGGCGTGACCGGCCACGGCGCCCTCAGCGTCGGTGGGCGAGCCCTGCTGGCGAGCGACGGTGACCTCAAGCCGGTCGCCGAGTCGATCCACCCGCACCTGCCAGCACCGGTGGATGCCGTTCTCCTGCAGGCCGACCTCACCGCCATCGCTCCGGGGCCGGTGACGGGTTCGCTCGCCGCCTTCCTGCGGCTTGTCGCCGACGTCGAGTCACGCGGCGGCGCCACGGTCCACCGCTTCAGCGAGGACTCGATCCGGCGCTGCCTCGACACCGGCTGGACGGGCGAGGACATCCTCGCCGGGCTGCGTGACGCGAGCAGCACCCCTGTGCCGCAGCCGCTCGAGTACCTCGTGCGCGACGTCGCCCGCCGCCACGGCACGATCCGGGTGCGCGGAGTCAGCGCCGTCATCCGCAGCGAGGACGAGGGCGGACTCGACGTCATGCTCGCCAACCGCAAGCTCGCTGCCCTGCAACTGCGACGCATCGCCCCGACCGTCCTCACCTCACCCGTGGGACCCGAGGTCGTGCTCGAGATGCTGCGCGAAGAAGGCTTCGCTCCCGTGTCCGAGTCCCCGTCCGGCACGGTCACCGTGCCGACGCGACCCGTGCGTCGGGCCGTGCGCCAGCGAGCCGTTGACCCCGCGCTGGTCCAGGCCATGGACCTCGCCCAGCTCGACTCCCTCGTTGCGGGCCTGCGTGCGGCCGAGGCAGAGGCCACCAGTCGGGCCGGTGTGACCATGGACGGTCGCGCCGGACCAGCCATCCCCGCCAACGACCCCACCACCTCGATGGCCGTGCTGCGTGAGGCCATCGCCGACGGACGAGCCGTGTGGTTGGGCTACTCCGACGGCGTCGGCCGCACCCAGCGACTGCTCTTCTACCCCGAGCGCATCGACGGCGGGCGTGTCTCGGGAGTGAGCGAGGGCGTCACCCGCACCCTCTCGATCCACCGCATCACCGGCGTCGTCACCGACTGAGGGCCGCCCAAGGGGACGGTTGAAATGTGGTGAGGCGCGCGTTTGCGACGAAGGAGCAACTGAGCGTGCTTCGCCACATTTCAACCGGACTTGGGAGGGACGCGCAAGGTCAGGCCGGCGTGGTGAGCGCGCGGACGACGCCGGAGGGCGAGGGACGGCCGAGGTGTTGGGCCATCCAGGCACTCGTCGCCAGCAGCGACTCGAGGTCGACGCCCGTGCGCACTCCGGCACCCTCCATGGCCCAGACGAGGTCCTCGGTGGCGAGGTTGCCCGTGGCGCTCTTGGCGTACGGGCAGCCACCGAGACCACCCGCGCTCGAGTCGACGACGGTCACGCCATGGCGCAGCGCGACGAGGGTGTTGCTGAGGGCCTGGCCATAGGTGTCGTGGAAGTGCACACCGACGCGGTCGACGCCAATACCCCTGTCTCCCAGCCCATCCAGCAGCCGCGAAACGTGCCCGGACGTCGCGACTCCGATCGTGTCACCGAGCGACAGCTGGTCGCAGCCGAGCTCCATGAGGCGCTCAGCGACGCCCACGACCTGGTCGACGGGCACTGGCCCCTCCCACGGGTCGCCGAAGCACATCGACACATAGGCCCGGACCCAGAGGCCGGCGTCCTGGGCGCGCTGGACGACGGGACGGAACATCTCGATCGACTCGTCGACGGTGCGGTTGAGGTTCTTGCGGGCAAACGTCTCGGTGGCGCTGCCGAAGATGGCGATGGCACCGACACCCGCCTCGAGGGCGCGGTCGAGGCCGCGTTCGTTGGGGACGAGCACCGGCCGCTTCGGGCCGCGCCCCTCGTCCCCGAGGAGCTCGAGCACCTCGCTGGCGTCGGCGAGCTGCGGCACCCACTGCGGGTTGACGAACGACGTCGTCTCCACGGTCTCGAGCCCGGCAGACGCGAGGCGCCGGATGAACTCGGCCTTGACCTCGGCAGGGACGATCGACTTCTCGTTCTGCAGACCATCGCGTGCCCCGACCTCATAGATCGTGATCTCGGGCGGGAGGGTGGGATCGGCCTCGACCTGCGGGCGTGCGCATGCTCATGCCTTGATCCTGACACGAGTCGCCGCCGTCCGATCTGTCGGGCATCGGCACCCAGCGTCACGCAGGCGGGATACCTTGTGCCCATGAGTGAGAACGACAAGGACCCGCGTCCGGGCGAGTTCACGGATCCGACCGCCAGCCCGGACTGGACTCCGCCGTCACAGGACGCGGCCCCGCCCACGGAGCAGATCCCCCAGGGACCGCCGACCGAGCAGATCCCGCAGGGCTCTGAGTTCCCGCCGCCGGTCCCGCCCGTTCCGCCCTCGTTCGGCTCACCCAGCTATGACGACGCCCTACCAGGCGCCGCGTGGCCAGAGCAACCCCTACGCCGGCTCGAGCGCCCAGCCCACGAACCCGTATGCCGCGACGCCGCCTCCCGCTGGCGACCCCTACGCCGCACCCCAGCCGGCCTACGACCCCTACGCCGCGACCGGTGCGCCGGGAGCGCAAGCCGGCTACCCGGCATACTCCGCTCCTGGTCAGTGGCAGGCTCCGCCGCCCGGCTACGGCGCCCCGGCCCCGCAGAACACGAGCGCCCTCGTCCTCACGATCGTGTCGGCCATCGCGGTGTTCTCCTGCTGCTTCCGGGATCTTCTCCGCTGCCCTTCGGCATCATCGCGCTGACCAAGAACGCCACGGACCCCGAGGGCTCGCGCCGCCTGGCGAAGATCGGCTGGATCGTCTTCGGCGTGAGCGCAGTCCTGCTCGTCGTCGGGGCGATTGCACTCTTCGCGCTCGGCATTGCCAGCGACATGAACGACGGCGGCTACGGCTCCGATTCCGACTACACCTACTGAGGTCGCGTGACTGACGGCGCACTGATTGTTCAGAGCGACAAGACCCTCCTGCTCGAGGTCGACCACCCCAAGTCGGCCGAGGCACGGCGCGCCATTGCACCGTTCGCCGAGCTGGAGCGAGCGCCGGAGCACATCCACACCTATCGCATCACTCCTCTCGGTCTGTGGAACGCCCGCGCGGCCGGACACGACGCGGAGCAGGTCGTCGATGCGCTGGTGACGCACAGCCGCTACCCCGTGCCGCACGCCCTGCTCGTCGACGTCGCGGACACGATGGCGCGCTACGGCCGCCTCACCCTCACCAAGGAGGACGGGCTCCTCGTCCTGCGCACCACCGACCGCGCCGTGCTCACGGAAGTGTTGCGGCACAAGCGAATCAAGCCCCTCATCGGTGATCGCATCGACGAGGACACGGTCGTCGTGCACCCGAGCGAGCGCGGCCACCTCAAGCAGGAGCTCCTCAAGGTCGGGTGGCCGGCCGAGGACGAAGCCGGCTACGTCGACGGCGAGGCGCACACGATCACGCTCGACCAGAGCGACGGCTGGGTCGATGCGTCCCTACCAGCAGCAGGCCGTCGACGGCTTCTGGGACGGCGGCTCGGGCGTCGTCGTCCTCCCCTGTGGCGCGGGCAAGACCCTCGTCGGCGCGGGCGCGATGGCCAAGGCGTCGGCGACGACGCTCATCCTCGTGACCAACACGGTCTCGGCGCGGCAGTGGAAGGACGAGCTGCTCCGCCGCACGAGCCTCACCGAGGACGAGATCGGCGAGTACTCCGGTGCCCGCAAGGAGATCCGCCCCGTCACGATCGCGACCTACCAGGTGCTGACGACGCGTCGCAAGGGCGTCTACACGCACCTCGACCTGCTCGACGCCAAGGACTGGGGCCTCGTCGTCTATGACGAGGTGCACCTGCTCCCGGCGCCGATCTTCCGCATGACCGCCGACCTCCAGGCGCGACGCCGACTGGGGCTCACCGCAACGCTCGTGCGCGAGGACGGGCTCGAGTCCGACGTCTTCTCGCTCATCGGACCCAAGCGTTTCGACGCACCGTGGAAGGACATCGAGGCGCAGGGCTACATCGCCCCGGCCGACTGCGTCGAAGTGCGGGTCACGCTGCCCGACGGACAACGCATGGCGTATGCCGTCGCTGAAGCCGAGGACCGCTATCGCCTCGCCTCCTGCTCGGACGCGAAACTGCCCGTCGTCGAGAAGCTCGTCGAGAAGCACCGCGGCGAACCCACGCTCGTCATCGGCCAGTACCTCGACCAGCTCGACGAGCTGTCCACCCGCCTCGACGCCGAAGTCATCACCGGCGAGACGTCGGTGACCGAACGCCAGCGGCTCTACAGCGCGTTCCGGGACGGCGACATCAGCCTGCTCGTCGTCTCGAAGGTCGCGAACTTCTCCATCGACCTGCCCGAGGCGAGCGTCGCCATCCAGGTGTCGGGGACGTTCGGGTCGCGCCAGGAGGAGGCCCAGCGGTTGGGCCGCGTCCTGCGCCCCAAGGGTGACGGCCGGACCGCGCACTTCTACACCGTCGTCGCGCGCGACACCGTCGACGCCGACTTCGCCGCCCACCGCCAGCGCTTCCTCGCCGAGCAGGGCTACGCCTACCGCATCGTCGACGCCGACGACCTCACCTGAGGTTTCTGGGGGCGCATTTCTGCGCGGCTGGCACCAGCCGCGCACAGGCTGACCAGCCGCGTCCACATGACTGCGCGGCTCGTCACGTTGAGCGCGTCTCGCGCCAACGGCGCAGAACGTTGGTGACCCGGAGCGGACCCTGGAAGGTGAGCACCCGGCATACGCCGCCGCGCAGCGTGTGTGACAGTTGCGCCATGACGCAGCAGCCCCAAGGCACCCCGACCGCACAGCCCACCCGCTTCCGGATGCGGCAGAAGCTCACCCTGATGGTCAACCGCTACGAGATCCACGGTGTGGGCCCGGACGGCACCGAGGTCGGTCTGTGGGCGTTCGCCGAGCAGAAGCGGATGGCGTTCAAGGAGCAGGTGACGTTCTTCGCCGATGCGGGCAAGACCCAGCCGGTGTTCGGCTTCAAGGCTCGGACGCGGATGGACCTCGGCGCGACCTACGACATCACCGACGCAACCGGTGCGCCGATCGGCCAGTTCCGCAAGGACTTCGGCAAGTCGCTGCTGCGCTCGACGTGGCACCTCACCACGCCCGACAACCGCGTGGCCCTGGGTCAGGAACGCAACCAGGGCATCGCCATCCTGCGCCGCATCTGGGGCCTCATCCCGATCATCGGCGACATCCCCGTGCCCTTCCTCTTCCACTTCGATTTCACGCTGCCCGACGGCCAGATCGTCCTCAGCTCCACGAAGAAGCCGGCGCTGCGAGACGTCTATGACGTCGAGCTCCCGGTCATCGACGGCGCCCAGCCGATCGACTGGCGCGTCGGCGCCGCGATGTCCGTGGCCCTGGACGCCCTCCAGTCCCGCTGAGTCACAGCGCGAGAGAATCGGTCCGTGGCCGATGAAACGAGCCCTCGCGAACGCCCGGTGTTCGTGCTCCACGAGCACCGCAAACCGCGCCCCCACTTCGACCTGAGGCTCGAGGAGGGAGGGGCCCTTCGGTCGTGGGCGGTCCCCCGCGGCCTCCCCGACGACACGTCACACGATCGGCTCGCCGTCGCGGTTGACGACCACGACCTCGAACACGCCACGTACACCGACGAGGACAAGGACATCGCCGACACTGGCTGGTGGGAGCTCGTCGACCGCACTCCCCGCCGGTTCGTCTTCGTGCTGCACGGCCGGGCCGGCGCGCGACGGTACGCCCTGATCGACACCGGCCGGGACTGGTTGCTCCACCTGACCAAGGAGCAGCCCCACGCCTAGTGCGCCGGCGAGCACACGGCATACGTCCAGACAACTCCCAGATTCGGGGCGGACACTGGCCATGTGACAACCACCGCCAAGGTCCCCGAAGCCACCCTGCTCGTCGTCGAGGACGAGCCCAACATCCGTGAGCTCCTCGCGACGTCCCTGCGCTTTGCCGGCTTCGAGGTCGTCACCGCTGCGACGGGCGGCGAGGCGGTCAAGCTCGCCGACCAGCACCACCCCGACCTCTGCGTCCTCGACGTGATGCTGCCCGACATGGACGGCTTCGCCGTGACCCGCAAGCTGCGTGAGTCCGGCCGCCGCCTGCCCATCGTCTTCGTCACCGCCCGCGACTCGGTCGACGACAAGATCAAGGGCCTCACCGTCGGCGGCGACGACTACGTCACCAAGCCGTTCAGCCTCGAGGAGGTCGTCGCCCGCATCCGCGCCGTCCTGCGTCGCACCCGCGGCGACATCGACGACAACTCCGCGCTGCGCTTCGAGGACCTCGAGCTCGACGAGGACAGCCACGAGGTGCGTCGCGCCGGCCGCGTCATCGAGACGAGCCCGACCGAGTTCAAGCTCCTGCGCTACCTCATGCTCAACCCCAACCGCGTGCTCTCCAAGGCGCAGATCCTCGATCACGTGTGGGAGTACGACTTCCGCGGCGAGAGCGGCATCGTCGAGTCCTACATCTCCTACCTCCGTCGCAAGATCGACACCGAGGGCCTGCCGCCGCTGATCCACACCAAGCGCGGTGTCGGCTACGTGCTGCGCCTGCCCCCGCAGGGCTGATGGCCACCGCCGTCGGCTCGCAGGCCGTGGTCAAGCGCCTCGAGGCGATGCCCCTGCGAGTGCGGCTCGTCGTCGATCGTGCTCGCTGGTCCTCGCGGCAGCGCTGCTCTTCTCGAACCTCGCGACGGCCTACCTCATGCAGCGCGACCTCATGGGCCGCGTCGACGACGAGCTGCGCAGCGTCGCGAAGCCCGTGGCGAACCAGGCCCTCGCCGACCTCAGTCGCGGCGACGAGGAGACGACCCCCACGGGCTACGCCTTCGTCCTCTTCCCGGTGAACGGCGCCGACGATCGCGGTCAACCCGACGGGTGAGGACCTCCACCCCGACGTCCCCCGCCTCGCCCTCGACGACCCGCGCGTGACGACGCATCGGCCCTTCACCGTGAAGTCCGATCGACGGCGACGTCAAGTGGCGCTTCGTCGCCGGCACGACCTACGAGCAACGAGGCGACCTTCGCGGTCGGCGTGCCCCTGCGAGTCGGTGAAGCACACGGTGACGCGGCTGCTCGTCACGACCGGCTGCCTCAGCGCTCTCGTCCTCGCCGGCTCGGCACTGCTCGGTTGGTATGCCGTCCGCCGGGCTTTCCGTCCCCTCGCCCAGATCGAGGACACCGCCGCTGCCATCGCTGGCGGCGACCTGACCAAGCGCATCCCCGTGCGAGCGGCCGAGGACGAGGTGACGTCCCTGTCGCGCAGCCTCAACGCGATGCTCGCCCAGATCGAGACGTCGTTCGCCGTGCGCGAGGCGTCCGAGGACCGGATGCGACAGTTCGTCGCCGACGCGAGCCACGAGCTCCGCACTCCCCTGGCGACGGTCCGCGGCTACGCCGAGCTGCACCGCCAGGGCGCCATCTCGAGCGCCGACGACACCCGCGCCGCGATGGAACGCATCGAGTCCGAGTCGGGTCGCATGAGCGGACTCGTCGAGGACCTCCTCACCCTGGCCCGGCTCGACGAGGAACCCACGACCGCCATGGGCGAAGTCGACCTCACGGTCCTCGCAGCGGACGCCACCTCCGACGCACGCGTGCGCGCCGCTGGTCGACGGATCACCCTCACCGGCCTCGGCGGACCCGTCGACGCGACCGTCGTCTGGGGGTCCGAATCGCGACTCCGGCAGGTGGTGACGAACCTCGTCGCCAACGCCGTCCGGCATACGCCGCAAGGCACCCCGATCGAACTGGCCGTCGGCAAGGACGGCACCGACGGTGTCATCGAAGTTCGCGACCACGGCGACGGAATCCCTTCTGGCACAGCGCATCGCGTGTTCGAGCGGTTCTATCGGGCCGACCCGTCACGCGGTCGCAGCGCCGGTGGAGGCAACGGACTCGGACTCGCGATCGTCGCGGCCATCGTGGCCGCACACCACGGTCGTGTCGGCGTTCAGCCGACTCCAGGTGGCGGCGCGACGTTCGTGGTTCGGATACCCACAGGCCCCTCACAGGCCCGGTCCAGCGACTCTTGATGTCGAGGCACTTGAGTAGGTAGTGCCAGCCCGACGAAGGAGATCCAAGATGAGCAACACCGAACCAGGACAGACCGGACCGTCGACCAGCAACACCCCCGACACCCCGACTCACCCGGGCGGAGCCACGACCCAGACGCTCCCGCAGCAGGCCGCTCCCGAGGCTCCTTCGTCGCAGCCCGGCCACCCCGCGCCGACCACGTGGTACGGCGCCCAAGAACCCGCAGGGCCGGTGTTCCCCCCGCCACCGGCCTACGGGGCAGCCACGCAGAACCCTGAACCGAAGCCGCGCCAGCGGCGTCGGATGGGGGAGCTCTTCGCGGTGGCTGCACTCACTGCCGCCCTCGCATCGGGCGGCACGTACGCCGCGACCCAGCTGGGGTCGCAGGACACGCAGAACCCCTCCACTGCGTCCCCCTCCTCCAGCCTGGGTCGCGGCGCATCGACCGCACCGGTCTCGCAGACCGACCCCCAGTCACCGAACTGGACCGCCACGGCCGCCGCCGTCTCCCCCAGCGTCGTGGCCATCAAGACCGACAGCGGTGAGGGCTCGGGCGTCATCATCGACGACTCCGGCCACGTCCTCACCAACAACCACGTCGTCTCCGGCGCCCAGGAACTCACGGTCACCCTCTCGGACGGCCGGGCCTTCACGGGCAAGATCCAGGGCACCGACCCGTCGACCGACCTCGCGGTCGTCACGATCGAGGGCGCACCCAAGGACCTCCAGCCCATCTCGATCGGTGACTCGGACGCCCTCAAGGTCGGCGACCCGGTCATGGCCGTCGGCAACCCGCTGGGTCTGGCCGGCACCGTCACGACCGGCATCGTCAGCGCCCTCAACCGCCCCGTGACGACCGAAGCCGCGCAGGAGCAGCAGCCGCAACAGCAGAACCCGTTCGGCAACCAGCTCCCCCAGCAACAGCAGCAGTCGAGCAGCCGAGCCGGTCGTCACCAACGCCATCCAGACGTCGGCCGCGATCAACCCCGGCAACAGCGGTGGCGCCCTGGTCAACGCCAACGGCCAGCTCGTCGGCATCAACTCCTCGATCGCTTCCCTCGGCTCGTCCGGGTCGTCGCAGAGCGGCAACATCGGCATCGGCTTCGCGATCCCCGTCAAGGAGGCTGCCTCGATCGCCGAGCAGCTCATCAAGGACGGCAAGGCCGAGCACGCCTACCTCGGCGTCGCACCGGTCGACGGCACCGCCTCCGACGGCAGCGCCACCCGCGCCGGCGCCAAGCTCAGCACCGTCTCCCCCGGCACTCCCGCCGAGAAGGCCGGTCTGAAGGTCGACGACGTCATCATCGCGGTCAACGGTGAGCGGGTCGACTCCGCCGAGGCGCTCGTCGCCCACATCCGCGAATACTCCGTCGGCGACTCCGTGAAGCTCACGGTCCTGCGCGACAACAAGACCCAGGAGATCTCGGCGAACCTCGTCGCGGCCCCCGCAAGCTGACCCGCCAGTGGGTCCGAACAGGGACGGACCCACGACCGACCACTCAGCAGGCACGCCAGCACCTGAGTGATCCGGTGAGTACCCCGACTCATGGAGTCGGGGTACTCGTCGTTCCACTGTTGTGAACATGAACCAACAGCTGCAGGACGTGCGGCGCCTCGAAGCCGAGTTCGCCGACGCGATGAACCGCATGTATGCCGTGGGCAACGGCCTCGCTCGAATGCGCGCCTCCCTCGAGATCGGCGACGTCGCCATGGCGGCGCCCGCTCCCGCTCCCGCTCCCGCCTCCGTGGCCTCACCGACGCCTTCTGCTGCGTCGGCCGCACCTGTTGGGGTGCCGGCCCAGGCGCCGCGGCAGACTCCCGCTCCGGTTGCGCTCCCCGTCCCCGAAGCCGTGCCGTCGTGGTGGCAGCGCGAGGGTGCGGTCACGCGCGTTCTCGCGGTCGCCGGCGCCGTCGTCACCCTCGTCGGCATCGCGATGCTCCTCGCCCTCGCGATGCAGCAGGGCTGGTTCGTCCCTGAGCTGCGGGTCGCCCTCGGCGTCCTGCTCGCCGTTGCTCTCGTCGCCACCGGCCACGTCGTCCGGGCCCGCGAGACGTCTCGAGGACGCTCCAGTGCCGCTCCCGTCGCCATCGCAGCGACGGGGTATGCCGCGGGCTACCTCGACGTCGTCGCCGTCACGACCGTCTATGGCTGGGTCCCCCAGGTGGCCGGTCTGGTGATGGCTGGCGCGGTCGCCGTCACGGGCCTCCTCCTCGCCCGCCGCTGGCACAGTCAGCTCCTCGCAGTCCTCACCGTTCTCGGCGCCACGCTCCTTGCTCCCGTCGTCACCGAGAAGTTCGGCAACGAGGTCTCGCTCTTCGTGGTGATCCTGTCGGCTGCGGCCCTCCTGGCTCGCGGTGACCGCGGCTGGCCGATGCTCGCCGTCGCCCGCACCATGCCCGCGACCGGCCTGATCCTCCTGGGCATCGCCGCCAATGACGGCGACGGCGCGCCGTCCAAGATCGCGATCGGTGCGGCCGCTGCACTCACCGCCCTGGCCCTCGTCGGCGCCGTGTCAGCGGGTCGCCACAACCGGGCGGACCTCATCGGCAGCGCCACCCTGGCCGCCGCCACGATCTCGCTGCTCGTCGCGTTCGGGGTGCACGGCGAGACGCTGCGCACGACCGGATTCGCCCTCATTGCAGTGGCATTCGCCGTCGCCCTGGCCGTGACGTCGCGCTCCCCCATCGGCCCGGTCCCCACCCCGCTCGCCACGACCATCGGTGCGATCTCGGGTGTCTCGGCCCTGCTCGCGGTGATGAGCGGCGCCCCTGAGCGCTGGGTCGTCACCGGCATCCTCGTCACTGCACTCGGGTATGCCGCCGCAGCCGTCACGACGCGCTCTCGCGTCACGCTGTGGGTTGCCGCCGGGACCACGGTGGTCGCCTCGGTCGCCTACCTCACCCACCCCACGGCCTACGTCGAGCTGGGGATGGCCCGCGACCACGACGCGACCACGGCACTGCTCGACAGCCTGTTGGCCGGCGGCATCGCCGCGCTGGGCGCCTGGGGCGTCGACGTCGTCCGCGGCATCCCGGCCCGCGTTCGCCGCCTCACCCGGATCGCGGCACTCATCGCCGGTCTCGCCACCTCGGCCGTGGCCGTCATCTCGATCGGACTGCTCGTGGGCGAGGCCCTCGAGGCGACCTCTGCCGGCTTCCTCGCCGGTCACGCGCTCGCCACCGTGATGTGGATGGTCACCTCTGCCTGGCTCCTGCTGCGCGGGCTGCAGGCGGAGGCGCACCGTGCCCTGTCCCTGCGACTCGGGCTTGGCCTGGCCGCCGTCAGCGTCGCGAAGCTGTTCCTCTTCGACCTCGCCACCCTCGACGGGTTGTGGCGGGTCGTGGCGTTCATCGTGACGGGACTTCTGCTCCTGGCCAGCGGGACGGCATACGCGAAGGCTCTGGACCGGACGCGACCGCCGGCGGCGACCGCCTGAGAGACTTGCCCGCATGCTGCGGGACGAGATGTGGGACGAGGCCGTGCGGGCCGTCAGGGGTGACGCGCACGGCCTCTTCTCCGTTCGCGAGGACCTCGTGGAGCGGTGGTCCGAGACTCACCGCGGCTACCACGACCTGCGACACCTCGACGAGGTCATCCACGCCCTGACGGAGCTGCGGCAGGACGCCCTCGAGAGTGACACCGAGTGGGCGTGCGTCGTGTTCGCCGCATGGTTCCACGACGCGGTCTATGACATCGCCGCCGGGGCGGAGAACGAGCGGCTGAGCGCCGAGTTGGCACGAACCACGCTGTCCGACAATGGAATCGGCTCGGAGGTCGTGGATGCGATCGTGTCACTCGTCCTGGCATCGGAGCTCCACGACGTGGACGAGACTCGCGGCCCGCAGGCAGCCTTCCACGACGCCGACCTCTGGATCCTCAGCGCCCCCGAAGACCGTTTCGACGACTACTGCGCAGCCGTCCGGCGAGAGTATGCCGCCGTGCCCGACCACGCGTATGCCCGCGGCCGCACGGCCATCCTGCAACCGTTCCTCGAGCGCGAGTCGGTCTATCGGACCCAGCATGCTCGGCAGCAGTGGGAGCCGGCCGCCCGGAGCAATCTCGACCGTGAACTGACGCGCCTCGCTCAGGCCGACTGAACATCGCGGGCACGGGCTCGCGATGGGCGCTGCAGGAACCGATCAACGACGAGCCCGATGCCCCCAGCGAGCGCGATGCCGCCGATCGCACCGAGCAGCGGGTTGTCCTGCACCCAGTGGCCCGCGAGAGCACCGATGGCCACGGAGTACGTCGCCCAGCTCACCGCCGCCAACGCCGAGAGCAGGATGAATCGTCGCTGCGAGAAGGTGCCCGCTCCGGCGGTGATGTTGACCGCGACCCGACCCACGGGGATGTACCTCGCGATGACGATCGCGATTCCTCCGCGCCGATCGAGTTCGCGCTCACCTCTGAGGAAGGCCTGCCGCAGTTTGGGTCTCGGGCTGTGGCGCAGCTCGCGAAGGCGAGACCGTCTGGCCAGATGGAAGGTGAGGTTGTCGCCGATGAAGGCACCCAGTGCCGCCACCAGCCCGAGCGCGACAAGGTTGGGTGAGCCGGTGGCCGCCCCGAACGCCGCGAGGGTGATGACCACGGAATCACTCGGCACGGGAGGAAGGAGCGCATCGAACGTCGCCAGGAGGAAGAGCACAGGTAGAACCCAGAGGGCTGCGGCGTTCTGCTCGATGAGGGTGTTGACGGTCTCGAACACGCGAATCTCCCCTTGGGACAGGGGTTTTGAGATCTGCGAGTGTCGCCGATCGACCTGTCATTGCCAACCTAGGAGCACGTCGGAGCGCGAACCATGGGGTGGATCCCCCGCCCGCCCCTGAGCACACCCCGGGTTCGTCAGGGGTGCGCGTGCCCCGGTGCCTGAGCGTTGGGGTCGACCAGCGGCCACCAGTGTCGCTCACCGAGTTCCGCCATCTGGCTCCCCGACGGCAACCACGTGCCCGAGACGTCCTCGAGTCCGTCGGTGGCCACGACGAAGAGGGCAAAGCAGGCATTCGGCGTCGGCCACGGATAGGTGGCGTCAGGGTGTTTCACGACGTTGCGCACGTAGCCGAGGAGGGTTGCGCCGTGAGCCGTGACCCCGTGTTGGTCGCCGAGGGCCGCCAGCGCATCCTCCGCACTCTGTCCGTCATCCACCGTTCGAGTGGGGAGGTCCAGGCCTCGACCGTCTGCGCGCTCGACGACGAGCAGTGCGCCAGCAGTACGAACGACAGCTCGCACCACCACGGTGTTCGGGGGCGGGTTGTCCTGCCGCGAGGCGATGACATCCGCCCGGCTCCCCGGTGGCAGCCACGGCGCGCCAGGGGTGCTCATGACGACGCGCTCGTGCTTGCGCTTGGAGATGCGAAGTCCGCTGTCCCGCAGGCGTTTGAGCAACTCTCGACCCTCGATCGGGACGGCACCCGCAGCGACAACGTCGGCGTGACGCTCCTCAGGGATGTCGTAGTGATCGCCCTCGAAGGCTCGCCTGTCGATACCGGCGCGATCGGCGAAAGCATGCAGCTCGGCATACGACGTCGTGCTCACGAGGTGGGACCACAACCGTCCGTGGGCTGGCCACGCAGGCGGGTCGATGAGGAGCACTCCGTGATCGTATGCCGCACCGGCTCACCCGAGCCTGTGGACAACTCTCCGGCGGGTTTCGCGAAATTCCCTAGCGTCGGAGGTCAGTGGTCGCACCACAGGGTGCGGCGCCGACGAAGGGGACCAAGACATGTCAGCCCAGTTCCAGGTCGACACCGAGCGCATCCAGGCCGCTTCCGGTGACATCGCCCGCATCTCGAGCGAGATCGAAGGGCAGGTGGCCCAGATGCTGTCCAAGCTCACCGCCCTGCAGGACGCGTGGAAGGGCGGAGCGGCCACCCAGTTCCACGGCGTGGTGACGCAGTGGCAGGGCACCCAGCGCCAGGTCCAGACCTCGCTCGACTCCATCGGTCAGGTGCTGGCGGCGGCGGGCGCGCAGTACGCCGAGACCGAGGCCCAGAACATGCGCATGTTCACCTGAGCCACACGGACACCGGTGGCGGGTGCGACACCCCTGAGGTCGCACCCGCCACCGGGTTGGTCAGTCCGCCCTCATTCTGTGGTGACGGCGCGCAGGATGTCGAGCTTCGACGCCCGCCAACCCGGCCACCACGACGCGAGGATCCCGACGAGTCCGGCCATCCCGACGAAGAGGCCGAGCTGCGGCCACGGGATCGACAGGACGTCGATGCCATCGTCACTGAGCGAACGCTGCAGGGCGATCCCGAAGACCACCCCCAGCCCGATGCCCAACGCCGCGCCGAGCAGGGCGATGACGATCGACTCGAGTCGCAGCATCCGCTTGAGCTGTCGCCGGCTGAGGCCCACGGCACGCAGCAGTCCGATCTCACGGGTGCGCTCGATGACCGACAGGGCCAGCGTGTTGATGATGCCCAGGATCGCGATGATGACGGCCAGTCCGAGCAGGGCATAGATGAGATAGAGCATCTGGTTGATCTGGGTGCGCTGCTCGTCGGCGAACTCGCCCTGGTCCTTGACCGTGACGACCGGGAGGTCGGCGATGGCCTGGTCGAGGTCGCGACCCACCACGGCGGGCACGGTCCCGGGCACACGCGTGATGAAGAGGAAGGAGTCCGTCCTGGGCCCACCCAGGGACTCCAGCGCCGGCAGGCTGAGGAGATAGTCCGAGGAGAGCAGGGCCGACTCCCCGTGGATCGCCGAGACGGTGAAGGGCTTCGTCACGCCGGCCCGGGTCAGGTCGAGCTTCGACCCGACCGAGACCTTGTCTGCGGTTGCGCGTTCCTGCGAGATCGAGACGGTTGTTGGCGTGAGGTCCGCGAGCCGGCCCGAGACCATGGGGGTGGGGCCGAGGACACTGACGTGGCTCGGGTCGATCCCGATCACGCCCCGGTTCTCGCCCTTGACCTTGAGGGCGTCCCAGCGGAAGGCCGCGACCTCCTCCACACCGGGCACGGCTGCGAGTTCCTTGGTCACCTCGGTCGAGAACGGCGTGCCCACGACGCTCGAGACGACGTAGTCCGCGACGAACTCCTTCTCGATGGACTTGTCGATGCTTGCCTTCGCGCTCGCCCCGAAGACCGCCATCATCGACACGAGAGTCACGCCGATCATGAGCGCGGATGCCGTGGCGGCGGTGCGACGCGGGTTGCGCTGCGCGTTCTGCTCGGCCATGAGGCCGACGGCCCCGAAGGCCTTGCGCCAGATCCAGCCGATGGCCGCGATGACCGGCCGCCCGACGAGTGGGCTGATGAGGGCGACGCCGAGGACGACGCCGAGGATGCCTCCCCCGACCCAGTAGGTCGGCCTGGAGACGTCGGTGAAGAGTCCTGTGGTCAGGAGGGCAGCACCCACGATCGTGAGGATGCCACCGACGATGATGCGTCCGCGCATGCCGCTCTCGGCGAGGACCGCGTCGTCGCGCATGGCCGCGACCGGCGGCACCTTGCCCGCCTTGCGGGCCGGCAGGTAGGCCGCCACGAGGGTCACGAGAACCCCGACGACGAGCGAGACCACGACGGTGCGCGGCGTGATGATGAGCGACTGCCCACTGAGGTCCAGGCCGAACCGGCCGAAGAGGACACGAATGCCCATGGCCAGGACGACGCCGAGACCCAGACCGATCATCGAGCCGATGAGCCCGATGACGGTGGCTTCGAACAGCACCGAGCGGGCCACCTGGCGCCGCGTGGCCCCCATGGCCCGGAACAGCGCAAGCTCGCGGGACCGCTGCGCCACAAGGATGCTGAAGGTGTTGACGATGAGGAACGAGCCCACGACGAGTGCCACGCCGGCAAAGATCAGCAGGAACGTCGTGATGAAGCCGAGAGCCTCCTGGATGTCGCTGGCCGCTGCCTTCGCGGCCGCGTCACCGGTGACGGCCTCGACGCCCGCGGGGAGCTTGGCCGCGACGGCGTCACGCAACTCCGCCTGGCTGGTCCCCGGAGCGGCCGTCACCCAGATGTCGCTGTAGACGTCCTTGCCCTCCATGAAGAGAGCCCGGGCCTGGGCGGTGTCGAAGATGGACAGGCTCGCACCGGCGAGACCACCGTCCATCGTCGCGATGCCGACGAGCTTGGCCTGGATCCTCGGCTGGGTGCCAGAGCTGACGATGTTGACCTTCTCGCCGATGAGGTAGCCGGCCTTGGCCGCGGTCTTGTCGTCGAGGACGACCTCGCCCGCACCCTGGGGCCAGTGGCCCGCGTCAAGGCTCAGCGGCTGCAAGCCCTTGGCCGCAGGACCATCCGAGTAGTTCAACCCGAGCCCGGGAGGCCCGAAGCCGCCGATGAGCTTGCCGTTCTTCCCGACGACGAACGTGCCGAAGTTGGTGATGTTGCCGTCGGCGCGCGCGGCGCCCTCGACACCGGCGAGCTCCTTGACGAGCGAGCCCGGAAGGGTCGCGCTCGACGGCTGCTGCTCGAGGTCGACCTCACCGGACACCGGGCGCACGACGACGTCACCGACGGACCCGTTCATGATCGAGTCGAAGCTCTTGCCGAGGGTGTCGGTGAAGACGAACGACCCGGCCACGAACGCCACCCCGAGGATGATGGCGAAGGCGCTCATGAACAGCCGCAACTTGCGGGCCATGAGGCTCTTCCAACTGGCGCGGAGCATCGGTCAGCCCTTCGCGTTCGAGTCGATGTTCTTCATCGTCTCGAGGATCAGCTCAGGCGTCGGCTCGCGCAGTTCGGTGACGATCTTGCCGTCGGCGAGGAAGACCACGCGGTCGGTCCAGCTCGCGGCACCCGGGTCGTGCGTGACCATGACGATCGTCTGCCCGAACTCGTCGACCGAACGCCGCAGGAACCCCAGCACCTCGGCGCCCGAGGTCGAGTCGAGGTTGCCCGTCGGCTCGTCGGCGAAGATGATCTCGGGCCGGCTCACCAACGCGCGAGCGCAGGCCACGCGCTGCTGCTGACCACCCGACAACTCACCGGGACGGTGCCCCAACCGGTCCCCCAGACCAACGGTCGAGATCACCTGGTCGAACCACGCCCGGTCCGGCTTGCGCCCGGCGATCGACAGCGGCAGGAGGATGTTCTCCTCGGCGTTGAGCGTCGGGATGAGGTTGAAGGACTGGAAGACGAAGCCGATGTGGTCGCGCCGGACCTTCGTGAGGTCCTTCTCCTTGAGCGTGGTGAGCTCGATGTCGCCGAGCATCACCGACCCTCGAGTCACCGAGTCGAGCCCGGCCGCGCAGTGCATGAGCGTGGACTTGCCCGAACCGGACGGGCCCATGATCGCGGTGAACTCGCGGCGGTTGAGGTCGAGGCTCACACCGTCGAGGGCGGTGACAGCCGTGTCGCCGGAACCGTAGGTCTTGACGAGGTCGGTGACGCGAGCGGCCACCCGAGCCGGGGCTGTGGCGCTGGTGTCGCGGCGTTCGGGGGCAAGGTCAGTGGTCATGGCAACCACGCTAGGTGCGCGGACGGCATACGCGCTGTGGGTTTTTCCACCCAGCCGACCCTGAGAGCACCCTGAACGGGGAACGCAAAAGGGCGGCCTCCCCGTTGGGGAGACCGCCCTCTTGGCGATCAGTGCGTACGGGTCAGAAACCCATACCGCCCATCTCGTCGCCGCCACCCTGCATCGGGGGGCCAGCCTTTTCGGGCTTGTCGGCGATGACTGCCTCAGTGGTGAGGAACAGTGCGGCGATCGACGCGGCGTTCTGCAACGCGGAACGCGTCACCTTGGCCGGGTCGATGATGCCCGCAGCGATGAGGTCGACGTACTCACCCGTCGCGGCGTTGAGGCCCCAACCGGACTCGAGGTTGGCGACCTTCTCGGAGACGACGCCGCCTTCGAGGCCAGCGTTGATGGCGATCTGCTTGAGCGGAGCCGAGATCGCGACACGCACGATGTTGGCGCCCGTTGCCTCGTCACCCTCGAGCTCGAGCTTCTCGAACGCGACCTTGCCCGCCTGGAGGAGAGCGACGCCACCACCGGCGACGATGCCCTCTTCGACGGCAGCCTTGGCGTTGCGCACTGCATCCTCGATGCGGTGCTTGCGCTCCTTGAGCTCGACCTCGGTGGCCGCGCCCGCCTTGATGACAGCGACGCCACCGGCGAGCTTGGCGAGGCGCTCCTGGAGCTTCTCGCGGTCGTAGTCGGAGTCCGACTTCTCGATCTCGGCGCGGATCTGGTTGACGCGACCCTGGATCTGGTCGGCGTCCCCGTCACCCTCGACGATGGTCGTCTCGTCCTTGGTGACAACGACCTTGCGGGCCTTGCCGAGCAGGTCGAGCTCTGCGGTGTCGAGCTTGAGCCCGACCTCCTCGGAGATGACCTGACCACCGGTGAGGATGGCGATGTCGGCGAGCATGGCCTTGCGACGGTCACCGAAGCCGGGAGCCTTGACGGCAACCGACTTGAACGTGCCACGGATCTTGTTGACGACGAGCGTGGAGAGCGCTTCGCCCTCGACGTCCTCGGCAATGATGAGCAGCGGCTTGCCGGACTGCATGACCTTCTCGAGGAGGGGCAGCAGGTCCTTGATCTGACCGATCTTCGAGTTGACGACGAGCACGTAGGGGTCGTCGAGGACGGACTCCATGCGCTCGGGGTCGGTCACGAAGTAGTGGCTGATGTAGCCCTTGTCGAAGCGCATGCCCTCGGTGAGCTCGAGCTCGAGACCGAAGGTGTTGCTCTCCTCGACGGTGATGACGCCTTCCTTGCCGACCTTGTCCATGGCCTCGGCGATCATCTCGCCGATCAGGGGGTCAGCTGCGGAGATCGAGGCGGTAGCAGCAATCTGCTCCTTGGTCTCGACGTCCTTGGCGTTGTTGAGCAGCTCGGCGCTGACGGCCTCAACGGCCTTCTCGATGCCGCGCTTGAGCGCCATCGGGTTGGCGCCGGCCGCAACGTTGCGCAGGCCTTCCTTGACGAGGGCCTGGGCGAGAACGGTCGCCGTCGTCGTGCCGTCACCGGCGACGTCGTCGGTCTTCTTGGCGACCTCCTTGACGAGCTCGGCGCCGATCTTCTCGTACGGGTCGTCGAGCTCGATCTCCTTGGCGATGGACACACCGTCGTTGGTGATCGTGGGGGCTCCCCACTTCTTCTCCAGCACGACGTTGCGGCCCTTGGGGCCCAGGGTGACCCTGACGGCGTCGGCGAGGATGTTCATTCCTCGCTCGAGTCCGCGGCGTGCCTCTTCATCAAAAGCGATGATCTTGGCCATTCGGGTGGTTCCTCCCACGCGAATCGAAGGTGTTGGCCAGGTGACGCCCGCGACGGACGAGCCGGCGCTGCGCACTTCATGTCTGCGCGCGTGCCAACCCTCACCAGACTGGCCAGATTGTCACTCTCATGCCGAGAGTGCTAACCCATTATTGGCACTCTCGGGTGGAGAGTGCAAACGACTCGCGGAATGCCGTGCTCACCTTGGGCGCGTCCGAGCCTGGCTCGGCTCGGAGCCGGTTGCGTCCCGGCCGCATCGTGAGGCTGCGCCGCAGTCCGGGGCGCGGCCGTGAGGCGGCTCAGAGGCTGGGTGTGTGGCCCTCGAACGTCGCCCGCATCGCGCCGTCGGCCTCCGAGGCCACCGGGTCGTCGAGGTCGGCGACGAACACGGCGACCAGGGTGCGCGCCGGGTTCGACGCGGCCTCGGCCAGCGCCACCCGCCAGGCGGCGAGGTTGGGGTGGTCGAGCTCGTGCAGGCCTCGGCCGGCGCGAGCGACTCGACGGCGGCGGCGAGCTGCGAGGTCGTCAGCTCCAGGTGGCGGTCGACCCGTCGTGTCCCAGCACGGTCGCCAGCACGACGGCCGGCAGGCCGTGCCGGCCCCCGGGGCGTTGACGTGGCCGAAGTCCCACTCCGCCGAGCTGGACGCGGAACTCAGCCCCACGGCATACGCGACCGGAGGGCGCCAGCCCTCGATCTTCGCGGAGAGGTGGTCCTTGATGGCCGCGAGGCCATCGGGCGTGCTCCAGTCGAGCTCGCTCATCGGCTCAGCCCTGCGGCTGCAGGCCGAGGCGGCGGGCCGAGCGGGCGCGCTGACGGGTCGCGCGCTGGCGGCGCAGGCGCTTGACGAGCATCGGGTCGTGCTCGAGAGCGACCGGGCTGTCGATGAGGGCGTTGAGCACCTGGTAGTAGCGCGTCGGGCTCATGTCGAAGAGCTCCTTGATGGCCGACTCCTTGGACCCGGCGTACTTCCACCACTGGCGCTCGAAGTCGATGATCCGGCGGTCACGATCGGTCAGCCCCTCGGCCTCGGGCGCTGCGGAGTGCTCTTCGTGGACGGCGTTCACGGTTCGACCCTTCTGGTGTGACGGCTGCGATGGCCAGCCTATCGGTCGAATGACACGGCTGTCATTAGGGTCGGCGTGTCCGCTGGACACACTCCGGCGGCCTACTCATGCGCCTCAGGCGTCCCATGGGCCCCGCCGAGCAGGTATGCCGTGAGCTCGCCGACCGTGTCGACGATCGTCTCCGGGCCGGTCGCCTCGAGGGCATCGCGCTCCCCCGCACCCCAGGTCACGGCGACCCCGGCCATCCCGGCGGCACGGGCCGCGAGGATGTCGACGGTGGCGTCGCCGACGTAGACCGCGCTCGTCGGGTCGACGCCCGACCTTGCGGCCGCCGCGAGGAGCGGCTCCGCGTCGGGCTTGTGCCGCGTCGTGTCCTCGAGCGCGCCGACGACGTCGATGAGGTGGTCGATGCCGACGCCGGCGAGCGCCAGCCGGGCCGTCTCGCGCCGCTTGCTCGTGACGATGTGGACGTTCGCACCCGCGGAGGTGAGGTCGTGAGCATCTCGGGCACGCCGGCATACCGCTGGATGAGGCGCTCGGTGTTCGCGAGGTTCCACTCACGGTACGTGCGGTCGAGGTCGTGGCCGCGCTCGGGGTCCTCCTCGAGCAGCGCTCCGAGCAGAGGGCGACCGATCCAGGCGCGGGCCCGGCACCTCGTCGATCTCCTCACCGCGCACCTCGCGGAAGGCGTGCTGGTAGCTCGCGACGATGAGCGGAATGGTGTTGGCGAGAGTGCCGTCGAGGTCGAAGAAGATCGTCTGCCAGCGAGGTGAGGTCACGCGCTCCATCATCCCCGGCCGCGACCCGGCGCCCGTCAGGGTGTGCCGACGGGCCCGAGCCGGGATCAGGCCGCGTCGGCGACCAAGGCCTCGTCGAGCTGGCCCACGGCCTGGGTCAGCCCCTCCGCCATGCCCATGTCGATGACCTTCTGGAGGTCCTCGGCCGAGCCGTAGACGGTCGTCGACGACACCCTCGTGCCTCCGTCGTGCTCGACGAACTCGACGACGGTGTCTCCGGCGGGCATCCCCTCGGCCGCATTGCCCTCGGCGTCGGCGAACCCGTCGACGTAGGCGAGCCGGCTCGTGGGCTCGACCGCCCGGACGTCCCAGTAGCCGCCGAACTTCTCACCCTCCGGCGACGTCATGTAGTAGTTGACGCGGCCGCCGGGACGCAGGTCGTGGGCGGTGACGGTGAGGGGGTACATCGGCGGGCCGAACCAGCGCTCGAGCTGGCGCGGGTCGGTCCAGAACTCCCAGATCCGGTCGACGGGGGCAGCGAACTCGCACGTGACGACGATCGAGCGCTCGTCGCTGTTCGTCGTGATGTCGGTGACTGGCATGGAACTACTCCTTCTCCTGGGTGGGGTGGTGCGGGTCGGTCGTCGCGCCCTCGATGCCGGCCAGCAGCTCGTCGAGCCGGCCGATGCGGCCTCGCCAGACGGCCTCGAGCTCGGTGAGCATCGACGCGACGGAGCGCAGGGCCTCGACCTCGCCGCTGGCGAGGGCCTCGCGGCCGCTGCGGCGCTTGCTGACCAGCCCGGCCCGCTCGAGCACCGCGACGTGCTTCTGCACCGCCGCGAAGCTCATGTCGTAGCCGCGGGCCAGCGCGGACACCGAGTGCTCACCGGCGAGGACGCGGCGCAGGATGTCGCGCCGCGTCCGGTCGGCAAGAGCGTGGAAGAGGGCGTCCGCCCGGTCCTCCTGCTCCTCGGTCTGGTGCATGCCCACAACCTACAACCATGTGGTTGTAGGTTGTCAACCCCCTATTTTGGGAGGCGTGACCACGCGCCCCCTCACCGAGCTCGTCCACCCCTCGTGGGCATCCGCCCTCGCGCCGGTCGAGCGGACGCTCACCGCCCTGGGCGACTTCCTGCGGGCCGAGCTCGCCGCCGGCCGGGGCTACCTGCCCGGGGGCGCCCACGTCCTGCGTGCCTTCGAGCAGCCGCTCGACGACGTGCGGGTGCTCATCGTCGGACAGGACCCCTACCCCACGCCGGGCCACCCGATCGGGCTGAGCTTCGCGGTGGCACCCGACGTGCGCCCCGTCCCGCGCAGCCTCGTCAACATCTACACCGAGCTGCAGAGCGACCTCGGCGTCCCGGCCCCGACCACCGGCGACCTCACCCCGTGGGCGGAGCGAGGCGTGCTCCTCCTCAACCGGGTCCTCACCGTGCGCCCGGGAGCCTCCGCCAGCCACCGTGGCAAGGGCTGGGAGGACGTCACCGACTGCGCCATCGACGCCCTCGTCGCCCGGGGCGGGCCGCTCGTCGCGATCCTCTGGGGCAGGGACGCGCGATCGCTGCGGAGCCGGCTCGACGGCATACCGTGTGTGGAGAGCCCGCACCCCTCTCCCCTGTCGGCACACTCGGGGTTCTTCGGGTCGCGACCGTTCAGCAGGACCAACACCCTCCTTGAGCAGCAGGGAGCCGAACCGCTCGACTGGAGGCTGCCATGACCACCGTCCCCCCTTCGCCCACCCGCGTGTGGAGCAGCTACGTCGCCATCGGTGACTCGTTCACCGAGGGCATGTCCGACCCTGACCCCGAGGACGGCGACGCCTTCATCGGCTGGGCCGACCGGCTGGCCGAGTCGCTGAGCGACCTCGCCCACGTCGAGCACCTGCCGTTCTCCTACGCCAACCTCGCCGTGCGCGGACGGCTGCTCTCCGACGTCGTCGGCCCGCAGCTCGACCGGGCCCTCGAGATGTCGCCCGACCTCGTCTCGATGGTCGGCGGGGGCAACGACCTCCTCCGCCCGAACGCCGACACCAACCAGCTCATGGAGACCCTCGAGTCGGCGGTGATCCGGTTGCGGCAGAACGGTTCAGACGTCCTGCTCGCCACACCGGTCGACCCGCAGGAGGCCGGCCTCCTCAAGCCGCTGCGCGGCCGGCACGCCGTCCATGCCGCCAACATCTTCACCATCGCCCAGCGACACGGGTGCTATGTGCTCAACCTGTGGGGGCTGCCGGCCCTGCGCGACTGGCGGCTCTGGGCCGACGACCGCATCCACCTCACCACAGAGGGACACCGCCGGGTCGCACTGGCCGCGCTCGCCTCCCTCGGCCACGCCACCGACGAGGACGACTGGCGCACACCGCTGCCCACCGGGGACGCGACGACCCGGCGCCAGGAGCTCGCGGCCCACGCGGCGTGGGCGCGCGAGCACCTCGCGCCCTGGGTCCAGCGCCGGATCAAGGGCCAGTCGAGCGGTGACCACGTCGACCCCAAGCGACCCGAGCTCTCACCCATGCGGCCCTTCGTCGACGGACCCTGAGGCCCGTCCCGACCCGCTGTGGCTGGCGTTACAGTCGCGGGTATGCCGGTGACCCGCCTCATGCCCACCCCCGAGGGTGACGACCTCCTCGCCCTCACCCGCGAGATCTGCGCCAAGGAGCTGCGTCCGCGCGTCGACGACGCGGAGCGCGCTGCCGCCGAGGGCGAGTCCTTCCCCACCGAGGTCTTCCGCACGCTCGGGCGGGCCGGCCTGCTGTCGCTCCCCCACCCCGAGGAGCACGGAGGCGGCGGCCAGCCCTACGAGGTCTACCTCCAGGTCGTCGAGGAGATCGCCTCGGCCTGGATGAGCGTGGCGGTCGGGGTCTCGGTGCACTCGCTCACCGCCTACCCGGTGACGACGTTCGGGACACCTGAGCAGCAGGGCGCCCTGCTGCCGGGGATGCTGTCGGGCGACCAGCTCGGGGCCTACTGCCTGTCCGAGCCGCTGGCCGGCTCCGACGTCGGGTCGATGACGACGCGGGCGACACGGTCCGACTCCGGTGACGGGACGGCATACGCGATCAAGGGCCGCAAGGCCTGGATCAGCCACGCCGGTCACGCCGACTACTACACGACCTTCGCCCGCACCTCCGACGACGGCGGGCGCGGGCTCTCGTGCTTCATCGTGCCGGCGGGCTCGGACGCCATGACGTTCGGCGCCCCCGAGAAGAAGATGGGTCTGCACTGCGACACGGTGCGCGAGGTCATCTTCGACGGCGTCCCCGTCGAGGCCGCGAACCGGATCGGCGACGAGGGCCAGGGCATGGCCATCGCCCTCTCGGCGCTCGATGCCGGTCGCCTCGGGATCGCCTCTGCCGCAACGGGTCTCGCACAGTCAGCGCTCGACGTCGCAGCCGGCTATGCCCAGGAGCGGCAGCAGTTCGGGCGCGCGATCGCCGCCAACCAGGGACTGGCGTTCATGATCGCCGACATGGAGGCCGCCGTGTCCGGTGCTCGCGCCGCCTACCTGTACGCCGCGCGGCTCAAGGACGCGGGGCGCCCCTTCTCGAAGGAGGCCGCGGTCGCGAAGCTGCTCGCCACCGACGCGGCCATGAAGGTCACCACCGACGCGATCCAGGTGCTCGGTGGGGCCGGCTACACCGCCGACTTCCCCGTCGAGCGGATGTTCCGCGAGGCCAAGGTGACGCAGATCTTCGAGGGGACCAACCAGATCCAGCGGCTCGTCATCAGCCGCCACGTCCTGCGCTGACGTCCTGCGCCGACGCCGACCCCGGCTCCACGCTCGCCCCGGCAACGTCAGACCGGGCCGTCTCATACACGGCCCGGTCACCTCTTTATAGGCGGCCCGCAGCCACCGGTCGGTGACCGACACGCGTCGGGCCGATGACCGTGAAGCCACGATTTCCCTGCGCCGCGCTGCGCGCTGCCATATGATCCCGACGGCTCGACGTTCGGGCCGTCCTGCAGGGGGGTCACCATGACATTGCGCCTCACGCGCGCGCTCGCAGCGCTGCTCACGACCGTCGTCGCCGCCGCCGGCCTCGGCACCACGGCCGACGCCGCGGTCTCGCCCGCGAGCGACCTCACGTACTGGTCCGTGGAAGGGCCCGCCGGCTCCTTCGCGGGCGGCAAGGTGTGGCTGACGACGTCGGCCATCCACACCTACCCCGTCGGCGCCGGCATCGAGGTCGACGGGACCGGAGCCGACGGCAGGTGGGGCCGGGTCTTCGTCAACCCACCGGAGGGCGCGACCTTCACGGCAGGGACGACGTACCCCACCGCGGACTACGCCTCGGTGACGCACGCGCGCGTGCTCGTGGACTATCCCGTCTACTGCACCTCCGGGAGCACCGGGTCGGTGACGGTCCACGAGGCCCGCTACGACGCGGACGGTGAGCTCGACCGGTTCGCCGCGAGCTACTCCCAGTCGTGCCACGGCGGACCCGCGGTGACCGGCGAGGTGAGGTCGCACTCGACGGTCGACGCGGTCCGTCAGCTGGCCGCACCCACCGGAGCGACGTCGCAGGTCGTGACGGTCAGGTCCGCTGAAGGCACGACCTTCGGCCAGGCAGCCTTCGAGTCGGCGCCGCCCGCCGCGTACCGGTTCGCGATCAGCGAGGACGGCTGCAGCGGCTCCACCCTGCCGGCCGGTGGCTCGTGCACCCTGAGGGTGTCGGGTTGGCCCGGTGACCTCGGCAGCGGACGGCAGGCGACGGTCCTCCTCCCCGACGTCGCCGGTGCCGACAGCCGTCGCATCCCGGTCGACATCATCTCCCGCGACACACCGGCCGGAGCCTTCGCCACCGTCGCGGGTGGGCCGAAGCGGATCCTCGACACGCGCTCCGCCAACGGCGTCGGCACGCGGACCCCGCTGCGCGCCGGCCAGACCGTCGCAGTCCAGGTGACGGGTCGGGGCAACGTCCCGGCAGGCGGCGTCTCGGCGGTCGTCATGAACGTCACGGCCGTCACCCCCAGCGGCAGCGGCTATCTCAGCGTGTACCCGGGCCCGTCGAAGCCCTCCACCTCGAGCATCAACTTCACCAAGGGCGTCAACCTCGCCAACCTCGTCACCGTGCCCGTCGGGACGGACGGCAAGGTCCGGGTCTCCAACGGCAACTCGAGCACGGTGCACGTGCTGGGTGATGTCGTCGGGTACTACCGGACGTCCGCCGCGACCGCGATGGCGTACGGCTCGTTCCGGCAGACCCAGCTGCAGCGGATCGCCGACACCCGTTCCGAGTTCGGACCGCTGGCCGCGGGCTACTACTTCGACATGTACCTCGACTACAACGGGGAGGGCGCCCGTGAGGCGAACTCGCACCTCACGGCAGCGCTCGTCAACCTGACGACCACGACGCAGTCCGGCTCCGGCTACCTCACCGCGTGGTCGGGATCGGGCACAAGACCGACGACCTCCTCGATCAACTTCGTCAGGGGACGCAGCCAGGCGAACATGGCCGTCGTCCCGCTCCGGCAGGAGTACGACAGCGAGACGGGCCGGACCTACCCGACGTTCCGGATCGACAACCCCTCCGGAGCCAAGAGCAACGTCATCATCGACATCGTCGGACTGTACGACGACAACACCGCCCTCGAGGGCTGGACCGCTCAGCGGTTCCACCCCGTCACCGCCCCGGTGCGGATCGTCGACAGCCGAAGCGGGCTGGGGATGTCCCCGTTGGCCGCCGGACAGAGTCGGACGGTGTCGGCTCCGGCCTCGGTTGCGGGCGAGCAGACGTACGGCCTCGTCGCGAACCTCACCGCCGTGGCGCCGACCGCGTCCACGTACCTCACTGCCTGGGACAACGGCACCCGTCCCAACGTGAGCAACCTCAACACGATCGGCAACGTCACCATGGCCAACATGGCGATGGTGCCGCTGGCGTGGGGCAACTCGTTCATGGTGAACAACGCGGCCGGCAGCACCCACCTGCTCGTGGACGTCGCCGGAAGCATGGAGGGATACCCGGCGAGGGCGTACGTCCCCGACGCCGGTAGGTCGCTCGCGTCGCCACGACGCGAGTCGACCGGACCCGTGGTGCCCGGAGGTCGCTTCGAGGTCCAACGCCCGACGGCCGGGTAGTCGCCCTCAGTCGGGGTCGCGGGAGATGCCGGGCAACAGGGTGTCACCCGCACGCAACGCGTCGAGCGCCCCGGGGTGCTCGTCGACGAACTCGAGCCCCTTGTAGCGGTAACGCCAGATCTGGAACGCGCCGAGCGCCCAGAGGAGGAACTGCACCGACATCGCCACCTTGAAGTCGGTGAGCGTGTAGCTGCCGAGGTCCCTCGGGAGCCCGGTGGTCGAGGATGAGGCCGATGAGCGCCATCGTCACGAGGGAGGCGAAGAAGCCGCCGATGTTGATGACACCGCTCGCGCGCCCCAGCCGGTCGGAGGGGTGGAAGCTGCGGGCGAGGTCGAACCCGACCATCGACCCGGGGCCACCGCAGCCGGTGACGCAGACGAGCAGGACGAGGAGCGGCAGCGGCGCCCGGCCGGGCCAGAGCAGCACGAGCGCCCACGTGCTGGCGATCGCCGCCACGATCGTGAGGACGATCTGCGAGCGCCGGTAGGGCAGGCGCCCGGTGAGGCTTCCGACGACGGGACCAGCCACCATCGCCGCACCCGTCAGGGTGATGAGCAGGCTGCCGGCCGCCGTCGGGCTCAGACCCTGGCCCTGGACGAGGAACGGGTACCCCCAGAGCATCGTGAACACCGTCGCACCGAACTGGCCGGTGAAGTGGATCCACATCCCGAGCCGGGTGCCGGGGTTGCCCCAGACCTCGCCGAGCGTGCGGGCGAGCGCGCGCACCTTGATCTTCTCGACCGCCATCCCCGTGTAGGGCGAGTCCTTGACGACGAGGAACAGCGCCACCGAGAGGAGCGCACCCACGCCGGCCGAGACGCCGAACGACCTCTCCCAGCCCCACGTCGAGAGCGCGGCGGCCAGCGGCGTCGCGGCGGCGACGGCACCGAGCTGGCCGATCATGCCGCTCATCTGGGTGATGACGGGGGCCTGCTTGACCCGGAACCACAGCGCGACGAGGCGCAGCATGCTCGTGAAGATCATCGCGTCGCCCATGCCGAGGAGGACGCGTGCCGCGAGACCGACCCCGAAGCTGCCGGCGAACGCGAACCACAGCTGCCCGACGGAGATGAGCGCCAGCCCGATGAGCAGGAGCCGGCGCGAGCCGAAGCGGTCGAGGAGGACGCCCACGGGGATCTGCATGCCGGCATACACGACGAGCTGGACCACCGTGAACGTCGCGAGCTGCGACGCAGTGATGTCGAAGCGCTCTGCCGCAACGATCCCCGCGACGCCGAGCGAGGTGCGATGGAAGACCGCGACCGTGTAGACCGCGAGCGCGACCACCCAGATGACCCACGCGCGGCGACGGCCGATGTCGTGGATCTGCCGTCGGAGGGGTCGCGTCACCGCTCGATTCTATGGACGACGCCGGTATGCCGGCCGGCCAGGTATGCCGTCCGCGCCCGTCCGCGGGGGCCGCTCGCGTCGCTGGTGCTTTCAGGTCACCGGGACGAGCACCCGCGTCGCCAGGTCGCCGGGTCCGGGTCGACGCCGGGATCGGTGAGGTACTGCTCCCACATGTCGGACCCGGGCCGGAGCCCTTGGTCGCGCGCCCACTGCATGAGCTCTCCGTAGGTCTGCGAGAGCGTGTCGTAGGGCCCGATGTGCAGCGCCTCCACTGCCCTTCACCCGGGAGGAGGCCGGGTCGGACGTCCTCCTCCGCCTCGACGACTGAGTCCGTGGGGAACCCGGCCTCGACGTCGACGGTGTCCGTGGGGATCGCCGCGGTAGAAGGCGAACGGAGGGCCCGGTGACGTTCACCCGCTGCTTGCCGGCCACCGCCATGACCGTGGAGAAGGCTCGGCCGAAGAAGTCGGTGAGGCCTGTCCATGGGGACCCGCTCACCCACCACCGCTGTCGGCTGCTGCTCGAGCTCGACGATCCTGATCTCGTCATGGGCGCACCGTCTCGCCGATCGGGTGGAGGCACAGGGTAGGATCGTCCCTTGATTCCGCGACCCCGCACCGGCTCCCGAGGGCGACCGCTTCGACGTGGGGCGCGCGGCGGGTAAAGTTCGGGGCGCCGTCGGGGGCGCACTGCTCACCGACGCGCGCTGGCGTGGCGCAATCGGTAGCGCACCTGTCTTGTAAACAGGCGGTTAGGGGTTCGAGTCCCCTCGCCAGCTCACACGAATGCGCCGCTCCTGCGACCATGACGGCAGGGTTCCCCAGTCCGGCTCGGGTGCCTCTGTCGGTAGCGGGCTCCTCGACGTGGTTGGGAGTCAGGACGCTGGGATCCGTGTTGGTGTCAGCGGGGAGTTCAGGCCCAGGAAGCGAGCCAGGACTTGGCGCGCTCGGCGGCTCGGTCGTGCTCTGGGCTCACGTGGTTGAACCGTGCCGCGACAACCGTCGGGTCCACCAGGCCGGCGGCCAGCAGTGACGCTACGAAGTTCGCGTCCTTCTCGCGCAGTGCGACCAGCTTCGCGACGCACAGGTCGTGCGGCTCCAGGCACCATCCGGTGAACCGCGGGGTGCCACCGATCGCTGCCGTGTTGTCGGTCTGAACCTTGACCAAGCGATCCCGCCACCCGGATGGAAGGGCGGCTGTCGACAGGCTCACCCCGTCGATGCTGAACCCGCGCAGCTCCTCGAAAGGCGACCACTCGCCGGCGACACCTTCGATCCGGTCTGCGAGCTCGACGGTGCTCGGCTCGTCCGGCGCGATTGGCAGGATGTCGACCTCCAGCGACATCGTTGCCTCGGGAGGCAGGAGATCTTCGTCCACCGAGCCGAGGATGGCCTGCGAACCGACGACGATGACCGCGTCGGCCCCGATGATCTGGCAGGCGGTGCGGATGGCTTGGTCGAGCTGGTCGCGACGCATCAGTGGTCCGCCAGCACCTGCTGGCGCTCCTCCTGGCTCAGCAGACCGCCCATCGGCGAGACCTCACGCATCTCGATGCTGTCGCGGTCGAGGCCGGTGAGGACGCGACGCAGTCCCGACACGTCCCCGCTGCCGAGCAGCCCGCCCCAGCGCTGATGTTGCGGGTGTGGGGCTGGCCCGTCACCCGCGAGCGGAGCTGGCTGAGCCGTTCCTCGATCTGCAGGCGCCACTCCTCTCAGGGACTGCTGCGTCAGGTGGGTCGACAGCTGCCGGTGCAGCCTCCAGGAGCGCTGCTCAGACCGAGTCAGCACCGGCTCGACCGGGCGACGGATGACCTCGAGCCGGTAGCCCATGCAATCCAGCAGCCGCTCGAGCATCTCGTCGCTGAACTCCGTACGACCGGTGAGGAACTGGCGACGCTTGGCTGGTGGACACCGCTCCACCGGACAGCAGGGTCTGGGTGGTGCCGGTCCCCTCACATCACCCGGCCCAGAACCTGCCCAACGCTCACCCATGTTGTGGTATAGCAAGAGATGCTATGTCCGGATGGAGGCCGGGAGTTCGTCCTGGCGCGCATGTGTCGTATCCCACGACACAGGTGTACATGGATGGTAATCACTGTCGCACGGCTGTCGCACGAGGCAATTTCCAGGGCCTGGATTCAGTATCGCCGCAGGTCAGGGGCCGGGAGAGTCCCGTCCTCCCTGTAAACAGGTGGTGAGGGTTCGAGTCCCCTCACCAGCTCAACGTAGTGTTCGCGGTCATCGCGATGCTCCATTCGAAGGTGAGGTGAGAGGTTCACTCGAAGGATCCGCGGCGACCCCCACCACATCCAGCAGGACACGCCCACCGGTGTCGTCGTACACCACCGCATGGCCTCAACTTGAAGGGCGCCAGCGGAGAGTCACCCATCGGCGACGAACCGGACGAGACTGGCGGACCTGGTCGAGCTGTGTCACCGTCGTGGCCGTGGGGCTGCCCTCGTGGCGCGCCTCCACCACGATGTTCTGACCGTCCAGGTCGAACACCCAGAGGTCGACGACGACCCGGCGTCCGGGGTCGAGGTTGGACTCGCCCTCGGAGCGCGTCGGATCAGTTGCCGTACGTCCCCAAGCCGTCACCCCCGTAGATGCCTGCCAGGATGTACTGGTCCCCGGACGCCGCGGCTTCGCACCGAAGGCTGTCCGCCTGGATCCGGAGGTGGATCGTCTCGCGACCGAAGGCCGACACCACCGTCGGTCCTTCGGCGACGGTGAACTGCGGGAGGCCGCTGAGGCGACCGACCACGTCGTTCACCGTGGCGTCCTGTTCCAGGGGGAGGACCCTCTCGGCGTCGCACGGCCGCGGGCCGGCCAAGGCCCTGATCTCGTACACGTTGAGCACCTACCGAGCCATCGCCGGACTCCTTCCAGACCCTATGCGTAATCCGTCGGACGCCCAGTCGCTCGATGGCACCCGCAGCTCGCCGCTGAGGGGCTTACCGTCGTCGCCGATGCCGAGCCCGACCCGGTAGGTGCCGGCGTTGAGGCACTGGCTCGCCCCGCAGTCCCAGTTCTCCAGGGTCCTGGCGAGAGTGTGCGGTGGTGGTGGGGGTGGGCGGGATCGCGGGCAATGTCGACGTCCGATCGGCCCGGGTGAACCCGAACGCTCCGATGCCGATCACGGCGAGCACCGCCGCGGCCGCGCCGGCCTGCAGCGTCGTGCGACGCCGCCGCCTGGGCCTCCCGCGAGCCAGGATTTCGTGCGCGTCCACGCCCGGCGGCTCCCGGCGCTCGGACTCGGACGCGAATGTCGTGCGCAGCTCCTCGTCAAGGTTCATGCCGTCACCTCCCCGGTTGCCCAGGCATCGACCCCGCGGCGCAGGGACTGCATCGCGTCGTGCCCTTGCGACTTCACCGTGCCGATCGAGCACCCCAGCTCTTGGGCGACCTGCGCCTCGGTGAGGTCCTCGTAGAACCTCAGGACGACCACGGCGCGTTGTCGTGGTGGCAACGCGCAGACCAACGGCCACAGCAGGGAGTGGGAGTCGCTGCCGTCCTCGAAGGAGGCGCTCACGTGCTCAGGCAGCTCGGCCTGGTTCACCTCGTGGTGCACGAACGAGCGACGCGACTGCGAGATCGCCGTGTTCGCCAAGACGCGCCGTACGTACGCCTCGGGGGCATCCATTCCGCCGGATTCGACCCCATCTCACGTAGGTCTTCTCGAGCGCCAGCTGCAGGAGGTCTTCGGCGCTTTCGTGACCTCCGGTCAGCAGCCACGCGAACCGGTAGAGCGCCGCCCAGAGCGTTGACGAACGCGACGAAGTCCTCGTCGTCGGTCCTCCCCACGACCGGTGCGTGCATCGCGTCCATGCACCATTAAAACGCGCGCCACTCGGTGATTTGGTTCGGTCTGCTTGACTTGTTGCGTCCCCGCTGATCCGCCCTGGGCTGGACGGTATGGCGAGGTCATCGCCTGGGCGTGGAGATGGCGCTCAGGATCGCGGACGCGGGGGGCGCTGAGGTCACCTGCGTGCTCGGCCGTGCTTCCATCGCAGGACACAAGTAGTGAGGTCCCTCGAGCTCACGCTAAGTGCGTCTCAGCGCCGCGAATCGGACACCTGTCCGCCACTACCGCCAAGGGCCCTGACCGAGTTCGGTGGAAGGCGGATGGCCCGTCGGACAGGCAGCAGGGCTCCCGGCGCGCGGCTGCTCGTGCGGGGTGCGTCAGTCAGCCGCTGTGCCAGCGGCGGGGCGGCCGTCACCCTGCCGCGACGACCGGCGCCGGATCTGCAGGGCACCGGTGCTCGCCACGTCCATCGCGATGTCTGAGAGCTTGCGGTTGCTGTCCTGGCTGGCCACGCGAAGGACGTCGAAGGCCTGGGCCCTGGTGAAGCGCTCCTTCTCCATGAGGATTCCCATCGCCACCCCGATCTCCCGGTTGCTCTCAAGAGCGCGCATCAGGTTCTCTCGCCTGGGCCACCGCGAGGCTCTCGCTCACGACGGCCGCCGCGTGGGTGGCGAGGATGAGAGCGACCGCGACCGCCTGGTCGTCGAAGGCGTCCGGTTGGGTGAGTACAGGTCAGTGCAGCGATCGGCTCCGACTGCTCGTGCAGATGGAGCCGCTGCGCGAGCACGCTGCGCACGCCCGTCTCAGCGGACACCCGTCGGCCCCAGGTGACCCATCGCGTGTCCGTCAACACGTCGCCTGTGACAAAGAGCGAGTCGACGAGGACGGAGTCGACACAGGGCCCGGCCCCGATCGTGTACTGCAGCGCGTCGGCACGGACTGCGACCTTGTCCGTGGCGGCCTCCGTGGAGAACCGGCCGCGGCGCAGCATGGTCACGCTGGCCCAGCGCGCCCCGGGCACGACCTCGAGAGCGACA
>CAWEDC010000016.1:0-197752 GCA_963807825.1 uncultured Actinomycetota bacterium | reverse complement strand
AGGTCGAGGCCGTAGGACGACAGGTGGGCGAGGTCAGCCTCGCCGAGTCCGCCAGCCGTGGCGCCGATGAGGAGCGGGTGCTCGACGGTGTACTTGGCGCTCTTGTAGTGAATGACCCGCTCGGCGCGCTCGATCCGCTCACTCGCGGGCAGGTCGTCCCACGGGCGGACCGAGTCGACGACGTCGAGGAACTGCCCGGCCATGAGCTGGGTACGCATCCGGTCGAAGACGACGCGACCGCGCGCCAGGTCGTCGACAGCCAGGCCGCTCGTGGCGACGAGCTCATCGGTCCAGGTGAGGCAGAGGTTGCCGGCGAGGATGGCGCCCGCGACACCGAAACGGGCGTCGTCGCCACCCCAGCCACGCTCGGTGTGGACGGCTGCGAGCGCGCGGTGAGCGGCCGGCATACCCCGTCGTGTGTCCGAGTCGTCCATGACGTCGTCATGGATGAGCGCGGCGGCCTGGAAGAACTCCATCGCCGTCGCGAGGCGCACGAGCTCGTCGGAGTCGGCGCGACCGGCGGCGCGGTGACCCCAGTAGAGGAACGCGGCACGCAGGCGTTTGCCACCGGCCAGCAGGGATCCCACACGGTCGAGGAGGTCGGTGACATCGGGCCCGAGTTCGTCAAGGACGACGGCCTGGTGTCGCAGCTCTTCGTCGATGCAGGCCTGCACGCGGGTGCGGAGATCTGCCTCGTCCAACGGGCTGGTCACGAACGCTCCTTGCATCTCACGGTGTGTGAGCCTGAGCCTACGGCCTGCCTACTGGACTAATCTCACCCGCATGGCACCCCGTTCCATCCCCGGACTCCTCGCTGGCGAGCGACCCTCGGTGAGCTTCGAGTTCTTCCCGCCCAAGGACGACGCGTCCGAGGCGGCGCTCTGGGATGCCATCCGTCGGCTCGAGCGCGTTCGGCCCGATTTCGTGTCGGTGACCTACGGCGCGGGAGGGTCCACGCAGGACCGCACGGTCCGCGTCACCGAGCGCATCGCGCGCGAGACGACCCTCACCCCGTTGGCCCACCTGACCTGCGTCGGCGCCTCCGTCGAGGACATCCGTCGGGTCATTGGGCAGTATGCCGCGGCCGGAGTGCGCAACATCCTCGCCTTGCGTGGTGACCCGCCGGGCGACCCCGGTGGCGAGTGGATCGCCCACCCGGAGGGGCTCAACCACGCGACCGACCTCGTGGCGCTCATCCGCACCCTCGGCGACTTCACCATCGGCGTTGCCGCGTTCCCCGACGTGCACCCGGCCTCGCCGAACCTCGACCACGACGTCGAGGTCATGATCAAGAAGGCCGACGCGGGTGCGAGCTTTGCCGTGACGCAGATGGTCTTCGACGCCGACAGCTATCTGCGGCTGCGCGATCGGGTCGCCGAGCACCGCGACCTGCCGATCACGCCCGGGCTCATGCCCGTCACCAACCTCAAGCAGATCACTCGCATGACCGAGCTCATGGGGACGCCGCTGCCTGCGGCCGTCGTCGACCGGCTCCAGGCCGTGAGTGAGGACCCCGCCGCGGTGCGCGCCGTCGGTGTCGAGATCGCGACCGAGATCGCCCAGCGGATGCTCGCCGAGGGCGCGCCGGGGCTGCACTTCATCACGATGAACCGTTCCACCGCGACGCTCGAGGTCTACGAGAACCTCGGGCTGTCGGCCGGCGCTCGCTGACCCCGCTCGCTGACCCCACTTGGCGGTCCTTCGGACGCCCGTCCGGATCCGCTCGCTGACCCCACTTGGCGGTCCGGCGGGACGCCCGTCCGGGTACCTGAGTATGTCGGGCTCACCGAATCTGAGTATCTGTACTGATCCGGCCCCATCCGGTTGCCGCGAGAGTAGCCATGCGGCCGCGTGGCCAGGACGGTGAGCGTGGAGGGGCGCTTGTCATCCCGGCGACGCGGCCGTGTTGTGTCCCCTGGGGGAGGGTCAGTCGACCTGGATGGCTTTGCCGCTCGTGACGCGGAGCAGCTCGTCGTAGGTCGTGCGGAAGACGGAGTGGCTGTGGCCGGCCGCGGCCCACACGTGGTCGAAGCTGCTGAGCGTCACGTCGACGACGGTGCGCAGGGGAGTGGGGTGCCCGACCGGGGCGACGCCGCCGATGGCGAAGCCGGTCCATTCGCGCACCTGCTCGGGTGTGGCCTTCTCGACGGCGGCGAGGTCGAGCAGCCCGGCGATGCGGTCCTGGTCGACCCGGCGACCGCCCGAGGCGAGCACGAGCAGCGGCTCGGTCGAACCGTCGTGGCGACGCCCGGCGAAGACGAGTGAGTTGGCGATCTCCGAGGGGGTGATGCCGAGCGCTTCCGCGGCGGCCCGGGCGGTGCGGACGGCATCGGGGAGATATCTCACCACGGGCCGAACATGGTGTGCCGCAAGGGTGCTCAGCACAGCAGCGACCGAGGGATGGTTGCTCAGGTCTCGTTCAGAGACCGTGTCCCCGGGCTGGCTCATGCCGTCAGCGTAGGGGCTTGACGGCGTGGTGTCCGGCGGTTGTACAGTGGAGGTATCGAACAGATGTTCGAACGTTTGGGTTCGTCGTGATCGACCCTCTCACTCCATCCCATCCTGCCCTGAGGAGGCCATGTCGTGGTGCGCCGGTACGAAGAACGCGTCGAGGTGCGAGTCGAGTCGGCCGTGCCCGGCGTCGATGGCTCGCTCGCCGTCCGATGCCGCCCACGGGCGTTCGTCTGGCGCGGCCGCATCCTCGTCGTCCGTGAGGTCCTCGACGACTGGAGCGAGCGCCGGTCGTGGTGGCGCGACCTCGGTGATCTCGGCGCGCGTCCCGAGCGGCACGTCTGGCGGGTCGAGGCCGGAAGTGCCGCGGGCACCGGCGTCTACGACCTCGCCTCCGACTCCGCCGACGGCTGCAGCGACCCCTGGGTCCTGCTCCGGGCGCAGGACTGATCGCCATGGGTGCCGCTCCCGCTCTCGCCCTCCTCGAACAGTCCCGCCAATGCCTTGCCGAGGCGTATGCCGCTGAGCTGGCTGCCGCTCGCTACGTCACCTCCCAGGATGCCGCGATGCGCGCTGCCGCGGCTCTCGTCGCCGGTCATGCTCGCGGCGGTCGCAGCCCTCGCCAGGACCTGTGGCCGCTCCTCGCGAACCACGCCCCGGAACTGGGGGAGTGGGCCGACTTCTTCGCGCTCGCGGCCGTGCGCCGTCAGGAGATCGAGTCACGCACGGCCCGGGTGTCGGTGCGCGAGGCCGACGACCTGCTGCGTGCTGCCGAGACCTTCGTCGAGGCCGTCACCATCACCTTGGGTATGCCGCGTGGCGAGCGAGCTGCCCGCCGCCTCGCTGCCGCTCGCGACACCGCATGAACGACTTCGTCCACCTCCATGTCGCATCGGGCTACTCGATGCGGTTCGGCGCCTCGACCCCGGAGGACCTCGTCGAACGGGCCGCCGACGACGGGCAACCCGCGCTCGCCCTCACCGACCGGGACGGGCTCTATGGGGCGGTGCGGTTCGCGATGGCCTGCGGTCGGGCCGGCATCGCCCCGATCCTCGGCGTCGACCTCGCCGTCGGTGCGGAGCCGGTGCCGGGGCGTCCCGTGCGCAAGGTCCGCACCCCGGTGCGCGGTGGTGCGGTTGTCGACCTGCGACTGCCGCGGGTCACGGTCCTGGCGCGTGGACGTGCCGCCGGCGTCGACCGAGGGCTCGGGTGGGCGGCCCTGTGCCGGCTCGTCACCGACACCCACCTGCGCGGCGAGCGTGGACAACCGGTGACGTTGCCGGACCTCCTCGCCCGCTGGTGCCGCGGCGGTACGTCGGTGGTTGGGGAGCCGAGCCGGTTGCGGGTGCTGCTCGGGCCGGACTCCGACGTGGGTCGGGCGCTCCTTGCCCGCCGCCCCACCGAGGCTCGCGCCCTGCTCGAGAGGTGGCGGGCCACTCCTGCCACCCGAGGCACTGGCCATCGAGATCGTCGGCAACGGCGGACCCGAGGGCACTCCGGGCTCCCGCGTCCACGCCCGCCACCTGCTCGGCCTGGCCGACGAGGCTCGCGTCCCCGCCGTCCTCTCCGCAGCGGTCCGGCACGCCGACCGCGACGGGGTGCGCACCGTCGACATCCTCGATGCGGCTCGTCGACTCGTCGTCCTCGACTCCCGCCACCTCGACCGGGTCACCGATGCCGGGCACCTCGCGAGCAGTGAGGAGATGTGGCTGCGTGCCCTCGAGGTCACCGGCGACAACGGCCGCGCCGCCCAGCTCATCGGCGCCACCCTGGCGCTGGCCGACGAGTGCGTCCAGGACGCCCGCTCCGACCTCGGCATCGGCGCCGTCCACCTGCCCGAGCCGAGCATCCTGGGCATCGAGGCCGGGGTCGACCCGCAGCAGGTCCTCACCGAGCGCTGTCGAGCCGCGGTGAACGGAAGGTTCCCCGCGCTGGGAGACGCAGCACGGCATACCGTGCTGTCGCGTCTTGACGACGAGCTGCGCGTCATCGCGGACCTCGGGTACCCGACGTACTTCCTCACGGTCGCGGAGGTGACCGACCTCATCAAGGCGAGGGGCGTGCGCGTCGCGGCCCGCGGCTCCGGTGCGGGGTCGCTCGTCAACTACCTGCTCGGCATCAGTGGGGTCGACCCGATCCGACACGACCTGCTCATGGAGCGGTTCTGCTCACCGCTGCGCGCCGAGCTGCCCGACATCGACATCGACGTGGAGTCGGCGCGACGCACCGAGATCTATGAGGCGATCCTCGACCGGTTCGGCGGCGAACGCGTGACGTGCGTGTCGATGATGGACACCTACAAGGTGCGGCACGCCGTCCGTGACGTCGGCGCGGCGCTCGGGATGCCGCCCATCGAGATCGACGAGATCGCCAAGGCGTTCCCGCACATCCGGGCCAAGGACGCCCGCAGCGCCATCGCCGATCTGCCCGAATTGCGTTCTCGTGGGCTGGATGCGCCGCGCCTCAACACCTTCTTCGAGCTCGTCGAACGCCTCGACGGACTGCCCCGACACATCGCCTTGCACCCGTGCGGTGTCGTCCTGTCCAACGCCGGGCTGCTCGACCGCACGCCCGTCGAGGCGAGCTGGCTCGGCTTCCCCATGAGCCACTTCGACAAGGACGACGTCGAGACGCTCGGGCTGCTCAAGCTCGACGTCCTCGGCATCCGGATGCAGTCGGCGATGGCCCACGCGGTGGCCGAGGTGCGCCGCGTCGATGGCGTCGAGGTGGACCTCGACGACGAGACGCAGGTGCCGCTCGAGGACCCGGCGACCTATCGGCTCATCCGCTCGACCCACACCCTCGGCTGCTTCCAGATCGAGAGCCCGGGGCAGCGCGAACTCATCGGCAAGTTCGGGCCCGAGCGGTTCGGCGACCTCATCATCGACATCTCGCTCTTCCGCCCCGGGCCGGTGAAGTCCGACATGATCCGGCCGTTCCTCGAGAGTCGGCACGGCTGGTCCAAGCCGCAGCTGCTCCACCCGACCCTCGTGCCGGCCCTCGCCGAGACCGAGGGAGTCGTCGTCTTCCACGAGCAGGTCCTGCGGATCGTCGCCGAGACGACCGGGGTGACGCTCGCCCAGGCCGACGAGGTGCGCCGCACGATGGGATCGCCCAAGGGGCAGGAGGAGATCGAGGCGTGGTGGCGTCCGGCGGCGCGGGCGCGCGGCTACACCGCCGACGACCGTCGACCTCATCTGGTCGGTGCTCAAGTCGTTCGCGTCGTTCGGGTTCTGCAAGGCGCACGCCGCGGCCTTCGCGCTGCCGACCTATCACTCGGCCTGGCTCAAGACCCACCACCCGGCGGCCTTCCTCGCGGGTGTCCTCACCCACGACCCGGGGATGTATCCCAAGCGCCTCATCCTCGACGACGCCCGCTCGCTCGGCATCGCCGTCCTCGGGCTCGACGTCAACGGCTCGGGCGACACCTATCGCATCGAGCGGCTCGACCGCGAGTGGGGAGTCTGTCTTCGTTCCCGGTGCATCCCGATCTGCCGGACGCGAGCGACTACGGCATCCGGCTCTCGCTCACCGACGTCAAGGGCATCAGTGGGGCCGAGGTCGCGAGCATCGTTGCAGGACAGCCGTTCTCGAACCTCGGTGACTTCTGGTCACGTGCCACGGTGAGTCGCCCGATCGTCGAGCGGCTCGTCATCGCCGGCGCGTTCGACTCCATGCATGGCATCGGGGGCTCGGGTTCGGGGCTGGGGCGGCGTGGTCGGATCACCCGCCGTGACCTGCTGCTCCACGTCGGTGAGCTCGACCGGTGGGAGCGGGCGAGCACCGGACGGTCGTCGCGTCGTCGGGTCCCACCACCGGCCCTCGCCAGCGACCAGGTGCGCGAGCGTGCGGCGGCCCAGTCGCAGGCGGCCCGCCCGGTCGTGGCCGCTGCGGACCAGTCGGTCCAGCTCACCCTCGACCTCGGCGACCGACCCGAACTCACGCCCGGCACAGGCCTGCCCGAGATGACCGGCACCGAGCGGGTCCGCGCCGAGCTCGACGTCCTCGGGCTCGACGCCTCGGCGCACGTCGTCGAGTTCTACGGGCCGATGCTCGACGCGCTCGGAGTCGTCCGCAGTCGCGACCTGCTCCGGTCGCGCAGCAACAGCGAGGTGTGGGTCGCCGGGGTCAAGGTCGCGACCCAGACCCCACCCATCCGCTCGGGTCGCCGAGTCGTCTTCCTCACCCTCGACGACTCGACCGGTCCCGTCGACGCGACCTTCTTCGAAGACGTCCAGGGCCCGTATGCCGCAACGGTTTTCCACTCGTGGCTCCTGTTGGTCCGTGGTGTCGTTCGACGGACCGGCCCTCGGGGGATCTCGGTCCGGGCGACCGGGGCCTGGGAGCTCGCCGGCCTCTGGGAGGCCTGGCGCGACGGTGGGCACGCGGCAGTCGTGCGCGCCCTCGAGAACGCCGACGCCGAGGCCATCGCCCGGGCGCAGGCGGGGGAGAAGGCGGCCGATGCGCAGGGGAGGCGTCGAGTGCTCGTGCACGCGTCCGGGTTCAAGCAGTCGCCCTATGCCGACATCAAGCCGGCTGGGTCTCCGGCGAACGACGGGCACCTCGTGGCCTCGATCGCCGTGCCCGACCACGGCACGCCGTCACGCAAGCTGTGGCACTCCAGCCCCGGGCAGCTCCGGCCACTGAGGTGGTGGCGCGGTGAAGGAAGCGGTCAGGAATCGAGAAGCAGCCCTGCCGACCCAGACCTACGGTGAATCCATGACATCCACGACAGCAGCCAAGAAGACCACCACGACCAAGAAGGCGCAGACCACCTCGAGCACCAAGAGCGGCTTCAGCGCCGACGAGCGCGCCGCCATGAAGGAGCGCGCCAAGGAACTGCGAGCCGAGGCCAAGGGCGCCGAGAACCGCGAGAAGGGCCTGGCCGACCTGTTGTCCAAGATCGCCGTGATGCCCGACGGCGACCAGACAATCGCCAAGGCGATCCACCGGATCGTCACCGAAACCGCACCCGAGCTGATGCCGAAGACCTGGTACGGCATGCCGGCCTACGCCAACGCCGACGGCAAGGTCGTCTGCTTCTTCAAGGCCGCCTCCAAGTTCGACGTTCGCTACGGAGAGCTCGGCTTCAACGAAGAGGCCAACCTCGACGACGGAACGATGTGGCCGACGGTGTTCGCCATCACCGCGATCAACCCCGCCAACGAGAAGCTCATCGCGACACTCGTCAAGAAGGCCGTTGGCTGAGGGCGCGGGGAGCACGGTGTCGTGGCGGCAACTAGGCTTGCGGGCCGCGAGGCCAAGCCTGGCCCCAAGCACCACACGAGACGTGGTCCGTGACCGAGGACGCGACGATCGCACGCCGCACCGGGGTCTCGACCTCACCCCGAACGGCCGCCATGTGGGCCGCTGTGGACAAGGTCGTGAGCGCCCGCAGCGCCGAGCTCGAACGCCCCCTTCGGGTCATTGATCTCGGTGGTGGCACCGGTGGCCTCGCCGTTCCGCTCGCCGTCGCCGGCCATGACGTCACGGTCGTCGACCCCAGTCCGGACGCGCTGGCGTCCCTGCGCCGCCGCGCTGCGGAGGCCCAGGCGTCATCGCGGGTCAGCGCCGTCCAGGGCGACGCCGACACGCTGGAGTCCCTCGTCGGCCGTGATCGCCCCGATCTCGTGCTGTGCCACGGCACCCTCGAATACGTCGACGACCCGCAGGCCACGCTCGCCCAGATCGCCGGCGTCCTCGCACCGGGCGGCATCCTCAGCCTCGTCGTCCCCCAGCGGTCGGCCGCCGTCATCGCACGCGCCCTCGCCGGACAGTTCGTCCAGGCCCTCGCCGCCCTCGACCGTCCCGACGGGCGCTGGGGCGACGCCGATCCCGTCCCGCGCCGCTTCGACCGCGCGGGTGTCGTCGGCCTCATCGAGGCCGCAGGACTCACGATCACGGGAGCACACGGCATACGCATCTTCAGCGACCTCGTCCCGTCGGCCCTCGTCGACTCCGACGCGGACCGGGCCGCGCTCCTCGACCTCGAGCGGGCCGTGACGGCGCACCCGGAGTTCGCGGTCCTCGCCGACCTCGGCACCTCGCTGCACGTCATCGCCACCCGTCCCTGAGAGCGGCCATGAGCCGTCGCCAGTTCAGCCTCCCCGACCGATCCTCGAGCGAACCGCCCGACGACACCGGGTGCCACATCCTGCACGTCGACATGGACGCGTTCTATGCGATGGCGACCCTGCTCTCGCACCCCGAGCTCGTCGGCACGCCGGTCATCATCGGCGGCGGCAACAGGGGAGTGGTCCTGTCCGCGACCTACGAGGCGCGCCGGTTCGGCGTCGCCTCCGCGATGCCGATGACGCGCGCCCGTCGACTGTGCCCGCAGGCGACCGTGCTGGCACCCGACCACAGCCTGTATGCCGCGATCTCGTCCGCCGTGATGGAGACCTTCCGTGCCGTGACCCCGGACATCGAGCCGCTGTCGCTCGACGAGGCCTTCCTCGACGTCTCGGGAGCGATTCGCCGACTGGGGTCACCGGCGACCATCGGTGCCCAGATTCGCGACACCATCCACGACGAGCAGGGCATCACCTGCTCGGTCGGGGTGTCGTCGACGAAGTTCGTCGCCAAGATCGCCTCCGGGCTCGCCAAACCCGACGGCATGGTCGTCGTCCCCCGAGACGAGGTCATCCCGTTCGTGCAGCAGCTGCCGGTGGGGGCGCTCTGGGGCGTGGGGGAGAAGACCGAGGAGCAGCTCACCCGGCTGGGGCTGCGGACCGTGGCCGACATCGCGCACACCCCGTTGCCGACGCTCATTCGCGGGCTGGGCGAGGCGTCGGGGAACCACCTCTACGAGCTCGCCTGGGGACGTGACCCGCGACCCGTGGCGCGTGAGCAGCGCGAGAAGAGCATCGGTGCCGACGAGACGTTCGAGTACGACATCGACGACCCGCAGGAGATCCACCGGCACCTGCTCAAGCTCAGTGACCGTGTCGGAGCCCGGCTCCGCAGTGCGCGGCTCACTGGCCGCACCGTGTCGATCAAGGTGCGGTTCTCGGACTTCACGACGATCACCCGGGCACGCACCCTGCGAGAGCCGACCGACGGCAGCCGCGAGATCTATGAGACGGCGACGTCGCTGTTCGACGCCCTGGGGCTCCAGCGGGCCCGGATCCGCCTCGTCGGGGTCCGTCTCGAGAAGCTCGTGGCCGTCGAGGAGGCGCCGATCCAGGGGATGCTCGGGGAGGCCGACTTCGGCTGGCGGGACGCAGATCGGGCCGTCGATCGGGCCAGCGCCCGCTTCGGAGCGGGGTCTGTGCGGCCCGCGAGCCTCATCGACAGGGGCCGACCTTCCCCCAGCGACGATCGCGACCTATCCTGAAGGAACCAGCACCGACGCTGGCGATGCAACGAAACAGCGGTCACGTGCGTTGTTATTGGTGGAAGATCAATGACACGACGCATCACACACCGCACACCAGGAGGACGCCGTGCCGCTGTCAGAGCACGAGCAGCGAATGCTCGAGCAGTTGGAGCAGGCCCTGGTCGCCGATGACCCCAAGTTCGCCTCCAACATGGAGGGGACGCCACGCGGTGGCCCCACTCGCCTGCGCTGGATCATCGGTGTCGTCGGAGTGCTCGTCGGACTGGGCCTCGTCCTCGTCGGCATCCAGACCACCATGTGGGTCGGTGCCGCTGGCTTCGCCGTGATGGTCGCGGCCGTGGCCTACGCCCTCACCCCGCCGCGCCGTGGTGGCAAGCTCGCCGTCGTGCGCGATGACGGCACCACCGGCCCCGCAACCTCCGGTCGCAAGCAGAAGAGCGGCTCAGGGTTCATGGACAAGCTCGACAACCGCTGGGACCGCCGCGGCCAGGACGGCTGGAACTGACCTGACCGGGCTTCGACCTCGTGCGGGGCACGAAGTCGGAACTCAGGTGGCGAGGACGCCGATCACCCAGGTGGCGGCGATCAGCACTCCGGCGCACAGTTCGATGCCCATGCTCATGAGAATCGCCTTGAGCGCGTGCTTGGTCCGGGTCCAGGCCTGAGCGCGATCGCGTGTCCGGCCGTTCTCGATGAGATAGATCCCCAGCACGAAGCCGATGATGAAGCCGACGATCGGGATGACGAACATCCCGATGATGCCGAGCACGACGGCCAGCAGCAGCGTCGACGTCTTCACGCCTTGCTCGCGCAGGCGCTTGCCGGGGATGAGGAACTGGATGACGACCCCGGCGAGGTAGATCGCCAGACACACCCCGAAGAAGGTCCAGGCGGTCGTGCCGCCGGTCTCGTAGGCCCACAGCAACACGCCGAGGACCGCGAGAAGCAGGCCGGGGATGACGGGAATGACGATGCCGACGATTCCCACAAAGATGAGAATCGCCGGCACCCAGACGCTGGTGCCCTCCGGCAGGAGGTTCACTCGGGTGGCGTCAGACGTCGATGTCCGCGACGGCGGGCGGCTCCGTCAGACGGTCGCTCTCGTCGGTGATGTCCGCGTGGTCGCGGAGCTTCGGCAGGTGCTCCCGGCCGTGGTGAGCGCAGAAGAGCAGCTCCCCACCGGCGTGGAGGGTCGCCCGAACATAGGCCTGGGCACCACAGCGGTCACAGCGGTCCGCGGCGGTCATGGTGGGTGCCAGTGCGGTTGTCACATCGGCCTCCTCGGCTGATCTCGTCAGGGGGCCCACGCGGATGCGTGGGCGTCGAGCGTTGTAACAGTCAAACATGCCGAGGTGTTCCTGCGGGGGAGGTGCTCGCGTTGTGACCGATCCGATGCCGACGACCCAATCATTCCTCACCCATGCGACAGCGCGCCTCGGCGGGGTCGTCAGAGCCCGGAGCTAGCCTGAGCGGAACGCACCACGCACGACGTGAGCACACGGCATACCCCTCACGTCTCACGCACGAAACCCGAAGGAACGCATGAGCCCCACGTCCACGGCCAAGAAGGCCGCGACGACCAAGTCCTCGTCCGACTACAGCGCGCACCACCTCCAGGTGCTCGAGGGTCTCGAGGCCGTGCGCAAACGACCGGGCATGTACATCGGGTCGACCGACAGCCGCGGTCTCATGCACTGCCTGTGGGAGATCATCGACAACGCGGTCGACGAGGCGCTCGGTGGCCACGGCGACCGGATCGAGGTCATCCTGCACAAGGACGGCTCGGTCGAGGTCCGCGACGTCGCCCGAGGCATCCCCGTCGACATCGAGCCCCGCACCGGGCTCACCGGTGTCGAGGTCGTCTTCACCAAGCTGCACGCGGGTGGCAAGTTCGGTGGCGGCTCCTACACCGCGTCCGGTGGACTCCACGGCGTCGGCGCGTCCGTCGTCAACGCCCTCTCCGCCCGCCTCGACGTCGAGGTCGACCGCGGTGGCAACACCTACGCGATGAGCTTCCGGCGCGGCGAGCCCGGCTACTTCCCCGACGTCGCGAGCGCCGACAAGAGCCCCGACCACGAGTTCACGCCCTATGAGCGCACCAGCGAGCTGGCGATCATCGGCAAGGCCAAGCGTGGCGTCACGGGCAGCCGCATCCGCTACTGGGTCGACCCGCAGATCTTCATCAGGGACGCCGAGTTCGACTATGACGGACTCCTCGGCCGAGCCCGGCAGACGTCCTTCCTCGTGCCCGGTCTCGCGCTCGTCATCCGCGACGAGCGTGGCCTGCCCGGCACCGCGGGGGAGAGCGGGCCGCACGAGGAGGTCTTCCTCCACGACGGCGGCATCAGCGAGTACGCCGAGTTCCTGGCCCCCGACCCGGCCGTCACCGACGTCTGGCGCCTCCAGGGCACGGGCAACTTCACCGAGACGGTGCCCGTCCTCGACTCCAAGGGGCACATGTCCCCGCAGGAGGTCGAGCGCGAGTGCGAGGTCGACGTCGCCGTCCGCTGGGGCACCGGCTACGACGCGAAGATCAGCTCGTTCGTCAACATCATCGCCACGCCCAAGGGCGGCACCCACATGGCCGGCTTCGAGCAGGCGCTGCTCAAGGTCTTCCGCAAGCAGCTCGAGGTCAACGCCCGCCGTCTCAAGGTCGGCAGCGACAAGGTCGACAAGGACGACATCCTCGCGGGCCTCACGGCCGTCGTGACGGTGCGCCTGGCCGAGCCGCAGTTCGAGGGCCAGACCAAGGAGGTCCTCGGGACCAACGCGGTGCGCGCCATCGTCGGGCGGGTCATCGAGAAGGAGCTCACGGCCAACCTCACGTCGACCAAGCGCGGCGAGAAGCAGCAGGCCTCCATGCTGCTCGAGAAGGTCACCGCCGAGATGAAGTCGCGCATCAGCGCGCGCCTGCACAAGGAGACCCAGCGCAAGAAGAACGCGCTCGAGACCTCCTCGCTGCCGGCGAAGCTCGCGGACTGCCGGAGCAACGACACCGACAAGACCGAGCTGTTCATCGTCGAGGGCGACAGCGCGCTCGGCACGGCCAAGCTGGCCCGCAACTCCGACATCCAGGCGCTGCTGCCGATCCGCGGCAAGATCCTCAACGTCCAGAAGGCCTCGCTCACCGACATGCTCGGCAACGCCGAGTGCGCCGCGATCATCCAGGTCCTCGGTGCCGGGTCCGGGCGTTCGTTCGACGTCGAGGCCGCCCGCTACGGCAAGGTCATCATCATGACCGACGCCGACGTCGACGGCGCCCACATCCGCACGCTGCTGCTCACGCTGTTCTTCCGCTACATGCGACCTCTCGTCGAGGCCGGACGTGTGTATGCCGCCGTGCCCCCGTTGCACCGCATCGAGGTCGCGGGCATGGGGGCGCGCAAGGGCGAGCTCATCTACACCTACTCCGAGGGTGAGATGCGCAAGACCGTCGCCTCGCTCGCCCGGAAGGGCCGCAACATCAAGCAGCCCATGCAGCGCTACAAGGGCCTGGGTGAGATGGACGCCGACCAGCTCGCCGAGACGACGATGGACCCGCACCACCGCATGCTGCGCAAGGTGACGATGGCCGACGCCGAGGCCTCCGAGCGCATCTTCGAACTGCTCATGGGCAACGAGGTCGCCCCGCGCCGCGACTTCATCGTCAAGGGTTCCGCCCGGCTCGACAAGGAGCGCATCGACGCCTGACCCGGGCCCGCGCCGGTCTGACACCACGCGAAGGCTCCCAGCAAGCATTCGGCGAACTCACGGCATACCGGCGCGTTTGCGTTGCTCTCAGGCGTGATCTGGGCCACAGTGGGCCGATACAGGCGCCGGACACCCGGTGCCGAATGAGGAGGCGTGCAGATGAGTGGTCACATCGACGATCGCGGTGGCACGGATGTCATCGATGCACCGAAGGGCGGCGCAGCCAGAGCTCAACCGGGTCATGGGCCCCAAGCTGCTGTTGCTGTTCATCGTCGGCGACATCCTCGGAACGGGCGTCTATGCGCTCACCGGGTCGGTGGCCGGCGAGGTCGGTGGCGCGGCCTGGGCTCCGTTCCTCGTGGCGTTCATCGTCGCGACGATCACGGCCTTCTCCTATCTGGAGCTCGTGACGAAGTACCCGCAGGCAGCCGGTGCGGCGCTCTACACGCACAAGGCCTTCGGGATCCACTTCTTCACCTTCATCGTCTGCTTCACCGTCATGTGCTCCGGCATCACGTCGGCGTCGACGGCCTCCAACGCCTTCGCCGGGTTCCTGCGCGACGGGTTCGGGATGAAGGACGAGTGGCCGGCCGGGTCGAACCCGATCCTGTTCATCGCTCTGGGGTTCATGGCCCTGGTGGCCGCCATCAACTTCCGTGGCGTGGGCGAGAGCGTCAAGGCCAATGTCGTGCTCACCCTCGTGGAGGTCTCCGGTCTGCTCCTGGTCATCTTCATCGGCCTGTATGCCGTGACCCAGGGCAAGGCGGACTTCTCGCAGACCATCATCTTCGACAGTCCGAGCGACAAGAGCACCTTCTTTGCGATCACCGCAGCAACCTCACTCGCGTTCTTCGCGATGGTCGGCTTCGAGGACTCGGTCAACATGGCCGAAGAGACTCACGATCCGGCCAAGAACTTCCCGAAGATGATGCTCGCCGGGCTCGGGATCACCGGCGTCATCTACATCCTTGTCGCGATCACCGCAGTGGCGCTGGTGCCAGTGGGCAAGCTCGCCGACCCGAACGAGGCATCAGCCCTCACCCAGGTCGTGGCCGCCGGCGCACCGAACTTCCCGTTCGACAAGGTCTTCCCGTTCATCGGCATGTTCGCCGTCGCCAACTCCGCCCTCATCAACATGCTCATGGCCAGCCGACTGCTCTACGGCATGGCCAAGCAGGACGTGCTCCCACCCTTCCTCGGCAAGGTGCACGCCACCCGTCGGACCCCGTGGGCGGCCATCCTGTTCACGACGGCCATCGCCTTCGGACTCATCATCTATGTGGTGCGCGCCAACGGCAGCAAGGAAGGCGCCGGGACGGTCACTCTGCTCGGTGGCACCACGGCGTTGCTGCTCCTCTGTGTGTTCACGGTCGTCAACATCGCCGTGCTCGTGCTGCGCAAGGATCCCGTGAAGCACAAGCACTTCATCGCCCCCTCGGTCCTCCCCATCCTGGGCGCCCTGTTCTGCGCGTTCCTCGCTGGCCCGTGGGCACGCAGCGACGCCCAGCAGGAGCAGTACAAGATCGCTCTTGGCCTGCTCGTCGTCGGGGTGGGGCTGTGGGCGCTCACCTGGATCGCGAACCGCTTCTTCTTCGCGAAGAAGACCTACATGCGTGACCCCGAGGAGCTCGGCGACCCCGACCACGACCACCACTGAGGTCGCACCCCGCCCCGCACGAGCCTCGCGCCGTCCGCCCTCTCAGGAGGCGGGCGGCGCGGTGCTGTGTCGGATGATGAGCTCAGTGGGCACGACAACCTCGGTGGCGCGGCCGCCGGTGGTGTCGACGCCGAGGGCCCGCAGGAGGATCTCGGCGGCCTCACGGCCCTGCGCTGCAACGTCCTGACGGACCGTCGTGAGGCCCATGACGCTGCTGAGGACGTGGTCGTCGATGCCGATGATCGAGAGGTCCTCGGGGATGCGCAGGCCCTCGGCTCGCGCCGCGGCCATCGCGCCGATCGCCATCTCGTCGGAGGCGGCGGCAAGGGCCGTGGGGCGGTCGTGCCGAGGCCAGCAGCGCCCGGGTGTCGGTGGCCGCACTGTCGGCCGTCCAGTCGGACTCGAGAATCCAGTGCTGGTGCGCAGGGAGCCCGTGCTGGCGCATGACGTCACGGAACGCGTCGAGGCGTGCCTGGGGCGTCTGGATGTGCGCCGCGTTGGAGGGGACCGTGCCGATGTAGGCGATGCGGGTGTGGCCCAGGGCCACGAGGTGCTCCGTGGCGGTTCGCATCGCGAGGTCCTCGTCGATGCGCACGTTGGGGCGGTCAGCGACCGGCGTCCCGATGGCGACGAGCGGCAGACCGAGGCGGTCGACCAGCTCCAGCTCCTGCTCGGTCAGCGGCAGGTTGAGGGTGATGACCCCGTCGACCCGCTTCCAGAGCATGTTCTGCGACAGGGGGAGGCGCTTGTCGTAGTTGTCGTCCTCGAGGTCGAAGAGCAGCACGTGGTGCCCGTGCTGTCGCAGGGTCTTCTCGATCGCGCTCACCAGCGTCGCGAAGAACCACCGGGTGAGGAACGGCGCCACGACCCCGACGACCTGGGTGCGTCCCGAGGCGAGGGACGTCGCCGTCGGGCTGGCGACGTAGTCGAGCTCGGTGGCCACCTTGAGGACCCGCTCGCGCGTGCGAGGGCTCACCCGGTCGAGTCCACGAAGTGCGCGGGAGACCGTGGCCACGGAGACCCCGGCCTCCCGCGCAACATCCGTGATCGTGCTCATCCGCCGACGGCGGTCTGGAGCAGACATGTCAGCCCTTCGTACCTCCGGCAAGAAGGCCTCGGACGAAGTAGCGCTGCAACGCGAGGAACACCGCCACCGGCAGGGCGATGGACACGAAGGCAGCCGCAGACAGGAGGTACCACCTGTTGCCCAACGTGCCGCTGATGGTGTTGAGGAACATCGTCAACGGTGCCAGGTCGGGCTTGCCACCGAACATCGCCAGCGCCACGAGCAGGTCGTTCCACACCCAGAGGAACTGGAAGATGCCGAACGAGGCCAGCGCGGGAGCGATCAGGGGCAGGAGCACCTGGAAGAAGATGCGCACGTGTCCCGCACCGTCGACCCGGGCCGCCTCGAGCAGCGACGCCGGGATCTCCTTCATGAAGTTGTGCAGGAGGAAGACGGCGAGCGGCAACGAGAACGCGGTGTGCGAGAGCCACACCGACCAGTACGACCCGCCGAGGCCGATGTCCTGGTACATCGTGACCAGAGGCAGCAGGGCGACCTGCAGCGGCACGATCTGCAGGGCGAACACCGCGACGAACAGGACGTTCTTGAAGGGGAAGTCGATCCACGCGAAGGCGTAGGCGGCCAGCGATGCGAGCAACAGGGGCAGCAGGACCGACGGGATGACGATGACGAGGGAGTTGACGAAGAAGTCGGTCAGGGGAAGCTGACCTTCGGCGCCGCTGAGCACTCCCTTGTAGTTGTCGAGGGTGAAGCCGCCGCCGGTGAGGGCGTGCCACCATCCGGTCTCCTGGATGTCCTCCTGCTTGCGGAAGCTCGTGACGAACAACCCGAAGGTCGGAATCGTCCACAGGGCCGCCATGACGACGGCGAAGACCGAGGCCCAGCGCGAGGACACGGCCCGGGCGGCATTGCCCGCCGCGGACTTGCGCTTCCTGAGCTTGTGGCCGGCGTCGGCGACAGCGGTGTCGGCGACCGAGGCCGGGACAGGTGCTGGAGTCATGGTGCTCATCAGGCGTCCTTCCGGAGCTGGATCACGTTGAACACGATGATCGGTGAGACGAGCAGGAAGATGACGATGGCGATCGCCGCTCCGAGCCCTGGCTCCTGGGTGACGAAGGAGCGGTTGTAGAACTCGTTGGCCAGGACCGAGTCACCGAGCTTGCCGCCGCTCGACGCCTGGACGATGTCGAACGCCTTGAGGGTGGCGATGCCGATCGTCGTGAGCACGACGATGACCGACGTGCGAATGCTCGGCAGCGTGATGAACCGGAACATCTTCATCCCCGAGACACCGTCCATGTTGGCGGCCTCGAGGATCTCGTCGGGGATCGCCTTGATGGCCGCGGAGAGAATGGTCATGGCGAAGCCGACCTGGACCCAGATCATGATGGCGATCAGGGCGAACGTGTTGCCCGGCGCGTTGCCCAGGAAGTCGATGGGGTCCATGCCGAACTTGGTGATGATCGAGTTGAGCAGGCCCACCTGGTCGGCCGAGGGGTCACCGATGAAGTAGTAGACGAACTTCCAGATGAGTGTCGCGCCGACCAAGGAGATGGCCATCGGGAGGAAGATCAGCGCCTTGGCCACGGCCTCGCCCTTCGCGCGATCGATCATCAGGGCGTAGGCCAGGCCCAGGCCCGTCGCGAGAAGGGGAACGAGGACGACCCAGAAGAGGGTGTTGCGGAACACTTCCGGAAGGCCCGGGGTGGTCCACAGCCGCCCGAAGTTGTCCAGCCCGACGAACTCGCCACGGGTGCGCGCCGTGCCGAAGTTGAGGTCGAAGAACTTGCCGTCATAGAACGCTCGACGGATGGTGAGGCCGAACGGGTAGAGCAGCGCGATCGTGATGAAGATCAGGGTGGGGCCGACGAACGCGGCCGCCTGGATCTTCTCGCCGAGACGGCCGTTGAACAGCGATGCGATGAGCAGGATGCCGAGGAAGACGGCGGCGAAAACGACGACACCGAGCAAGAGGGTCAGGAGCTTTCCGCTGTTGCTGTCGGTCGCGATGGTCGTGAACGAGGTTGTGAGCATGTCACCTCCTGGGTGCTGGGGAACCGGCCGGGTGAGGCGCGCGCCAGGAACGCGCGCGCCTCACCCAGCTGATGGGATGGGAGAAGGACTCAGCCGAGGATCAGTTCGTCGGCCAGTCAGCAGACGCGGCGGCCTTCTCGATGTTGTCGAGGGTCGTCTTGTCGTCCTGACCCTTGACCCAGTTGGTCATCTCGGCCCAGAAGGCACCCGCGCCCACGGCGGAGGGCATGAGGTCCGAGCCATCGAAGCGGAAGACCGCGGCCGGGTCCTGGAGGATCTCGGCCGACTGCCGGTCGATCGCGGAGACCAGGTTGGCCGGGTCGAGCTCCTTGTTGGCGCTCACCCATCCACCACTCGTTGTGGCCTTGGCCTTGGCGTTGGCCCATTCTGGCGATGCCAGGTAGGCAGCGAAGGCCTTGACCTCCGGGGCGTCACGGAAGGTGGCCACGAACTCGCCACCGCCGAGAACCGGCTTGGTCGACGTGTCGACCGACGGCAGGTAGAACGCCCACACGTCGCCGTCCTCGGCGACCTTGGTGCCCTTCGGCCAGTTCGCCGCGTAGAACGAGGCCTGGCGGTGCATGAAGCACTTGTTGGACAGGATCGGCTGTCCACCGTCCTGGAAGGTGGTGGTCGCGATCGACGACGGTCCTCCGAAGCCACCGTTGGTGAACTTGGCGTCCTTGAGGATCGCGGCGTCCTTGCCGAGGGCGTCGAGGACCTTGGGGTCGTTGAACGGGATCTTGTGCGTGACCCACTGGTCGTAGACGTCCTTGCCGGCGGTGCGCAGGATGGTGTCCTCGAGCCAGTCGGTGCCGGGCCAGCCGGTGGCCGTGCCCGAGCTGAAGCCCGCACACCACGCCTTGGCGGCGGGGTTGTCGGTGGCGATCTTGTCGCTGAGGGCTCATGAGCTCGTCCCACGTCGTGGGGATCTTGTAGCCCTTGGCCGTGAAGGCCTTCGGCGAGTACCAGACGTACGACTTGACGTTGGCGCCCAGCGGGGCGGCGTACAGGTCTCCGTCGACCGATCCGTACTTGCGCCAGTCCGGACCGAAGTACTTGTCGACCTCGTCGCTCACGGTCTTCGAGGCCGGGATGGCCTTGCCCGTGTCGACCATGGTCGTGAGCAGGCCCGGCTGCGGGATGAACGCGATGTCCGGCAGGTTGCCGCTCTGGGCGCGCTGCGGAAGGTTCTTCTCGAAGTCCTTGTCACCTTCGTACTTGATGGTGACGCCGGTGCACTCCTCGAAGGGCTTGTAGGACTCCTTGTGCGGCGCGTCCTCGGGGGTGACGATCGAGGTGTAGATGCTGACCGTCTTGCCCGTGAGTTCGGACTTCAGGTCGCACCACTTGGAGTAGTCCTTGGTGTCCTCGGCGGCGGCTGCGCCGTCGTCCGAGTCGTCGCCGCCGCCTCCACCGCATGCGGTGATGCTGAGCGAAATCGCGGCAATGCCGGTGAGGGCCAACACCTTGCGACGTTGTGATTTGTGGGCCATGCCCGCCTCCATCTATTCAAGGGGCGCGCCGGGGCCTGTCTCTGCCCTCGACGCTGAGGTGATCCGTTTGGCAGTGTAAAAGCGGTTACATGGACAACGGAACGGTTTCCCCGCGATTGCCCGGTCACGATCACGTAACGCGATCGACACACAAATGTGTGCAGACGGCATACGCAGGTATGCCGTCCAGTCACCTCAGCTGAGCGGTGCGCCGATGCCTGTGATCACGGCGGACCCCTGGACGCCCGAGCCATCGCGCCTGCCGGTCGCTTCGGGCAGTTCGAGGGCGACACCGCCGGCGCCGCTGGCGCGTGCTGGTGTGGCACCGACCCAGGCGAGCACGAGGGTGTTCTCGCCCTTGAGGAAGCGGTGGGCGCGCACGCCGCCGGTGCCACGACCCTTGCCGGGGTACTCGGACAGCGGAGTGACCTTGATGGCCCCGGGCTGGGTGCCGGGCAGGGCGTCGGCAGATCCACTCGCGGTGACGACGACGCCCTCGCGGGCCGGGTCCACGACCCCGAAGAACACGACCTGCTCACCGGCACTGACGCGCACTCCGGCGATGCCACCACCCGAACGGCCCTGTGGCCGAACGGTATTGGCGGGGAAGCGCAGCAGCTGGGCGTCGGAGGTGACGAAGACGAGGTCCTCGTCGCCGGACGACGACCTGGCCCGCCCCGACGACGGTGTCGCCGTCCTTGAGGGAGATGACCTCCCAGTCGTGGGACTTGGGCTGGTCGGCGGTGACGCGCTTGACGATGCCCTGCGCGGTGCCGAGCGCGAGGCCCGGACCGTCGGGGTCGAGCGAGACGACCGTGATCGGCTCCTCGCCCCGGGGCAGGTCGACGTAGGCCGCCAGCGGAGCGCCGCCGGACAGGCTCGGGGCGCCGCCGAGAGGTGGCAGCGTCGGCAGCTCGAGCGCGCTGATCCGGATCATCCGACCCAGGCTCGTGACGAGGCCGACCTCACCGCGGGCGGTCGTGCGCACGGCAGCGATGACGGCGTCATGCTTGGCCCGGCCACCCTCGGCCGGGATGGGCTCATCGGTCGAGGTGCGGGCCAGCAGTCCGGTCGAGGACAGCAGCACCCAGCACGGGTCGTCACTCACCTCGAGCGGGGCGGCTGCGCTGACCGGGTTGCCGGCCGACTCGAGGAGCACCGTGCGGCGGGGCGTGCCGTACTTCTTGGCGACGTCGGCGAGCTCCGTGGAGACCATCCGCTGGAGCAGCTTCTCGTCGCCGAGGATCGCCTCGAGCTCCTCGATCTGCTTCTGCAGGTCGTCGCGCTGGGTCTCGAGCTCCATGCGCGAGAACTTGGTGAGGCGGCGCAGCTGCAGCTCGAGGATGTAGTTGGCCTGGAGCTCGCTGAGGTCGAAGACGCTCATGAGTCGCTGGCGCGCGGTCGCCGTGTCATCGCTCGTGCGGATGAGCTGGATGACCTCGTCGATGTCGAGGATCGCGATGAGGAGTCCGAGGACGAGGTGGAGCTGGTCCTGGGCCTTGCGCAGGCGGTAGGACGTGCGGCGGCGCACGACATCGATGCGGAACTCGACGTAGTGGCGCAGCAGGTCCTTGAGTCCGAGCGTCTGCGGCTGCCCGTTGACGAGGGCCACGTTGTTGATGCCGAACGAGTCCTCCATCGGCGTCATCTTGAAGAGCTGCTCGAGGACCGCCTCGGGGTTGAAGCCGTTCTTGACCTCGATGACCATCCGCAGTCCGTGCTTGCGGTCGGTGAGGTCCTTGACGTCGCTGATGCCCTGCAGCTTCTTGCCCTGCACGAGCGTCTTCATCCGCTCGATGACCTTCTCGGGGCCGATGAGGTAGGGGAGCTCGGTGACGACGATGCCCGCCTTGCGGGGCGTGAGCTTCTCGATGCGGGTGGTCGCGCGGGTCTTGAAGCTGCCCTTGCCGGTCAGATAGGCATCGCGTATGCCGTCGAGCCCGACGATCTTGCCGCCGAGCGGGAGATCGGGGCCGGGGACGAACTTCATGAGGTCGTCGAGGCTGCAGTCGGGGTGGGCGATGAGGTGCCGGGCCGCGCTGACGACCTCGACGAGGTTGTGCGGGGGCATGCTCGTGGCGAAGCCGACCGCGATGCCGCTCACGCCGTTGACGAGGAGGTTGGGGTAGGCCGCGGGCAGGACCCCGGGCTGGAGCAGCTGGTCGTCGTAGTTGGGGACGTAGTCGACGGTGTCCTCGTCGAGTCCCGTCGTCATGACGAGGGCAGCGGGGGCGAGTCGGGCCTCGGTGTAGCGGGACGCAGCCGGGCCGTCGTCGAGCGAGCCGAAGTTGCCGTGACCGTCGACGAGGGGGAGCCGCATCGTGAACGGCTGGGCCATGCGCACGAGGGCGTCGTAGATCGCGGTGTCACCGTGCGGGTGGTACTTGCCCATGACGTCGCCGACGACGCGCGAGGACTTCACGTGGCCACGGTCCGGGCGCAGGCCCATCTCGCTCATCGAGAAGAGGATGCGGCGCTGCACCGGCTTGAGGCCGTCGCGCACGTCCGGGAGGGCTCGCGAGTGGATGACCGACACGGAGTACTCGAGGAAGGCGTTCTGCATCTCGATGCCGACATCGATGTCGACGATGTTCTCGGCGATCTCTTCGGGCGGTGTGTTGCTCGAGTTCGTGCGCTTTGCCATGGGTGGGCGGTCTACCTTCTGGTCGTGTGGGTCCCGCGACGCTTCGCGAGCATTCCTTCACATCTTCCCTCAGCCCTCTGACGTCCCCGCAGCCGACGCGCCGAACCTGCCGTGGTGGAGCACGTCACTCAGCGGACGGCGTCCGCGCTTCAGCGACGGGCTCGTCACCCGTTGCGCTTCGTGACCCAACGCGATGACGCCGACGATCCGCCGACCGGGCGGAACGGCATACGCCGCTCTGACAGCGTCGTGACGCGACGCAGGAACGCCGAAGAACAACGCACCCAGCCCGGCATCGACGGCTCCGAGGAGGACGATCATCGCCGCCATCGCCGTGTCCGTGTCCCAGTAGGGGATGGGCCACCGGTCGAGGGAGCGATCGGTCCAGCCCTTGTCCGGCTCGGCATAACGATCGAGGTATGCCGTCGGGTCGGCGAGCATGACCAGCAGGACTGGCGCTGCGGAGACTCCGCGCAGCCATCCGTCGGGTTCACCCTCGCGCTCGCGGGTCACCTCCCAGAACCGGGCCCGGTCATCGGCGTCGGTGAGGGCGAGGACGTCCCAGCCCTGGGTGTGGCCGGCGCTCGGCGCGCGTTGGGCGAGGCGCACCAGGTCGCGGACCGTCTCGAGGGGGACGTCCCGGTCCGGGTCGAAGCGCCGCACCATGCGCCGTCGCGACACCGCGTCGATGAGATCCATGGTGTTCATCGTGCCGTGCCACGATGGGGCGCATGAGCAAGGACGTCGAACTCCCGCCGGGCTACCCGGTTCAGTGGGAGGCAGATGTCGTGCTTCGCGACGGCAGTGTCGGCCACCTGCGTCCCATCCTGCCGAGCGACATCGACGGGATCCACGCGTTCCACGCCAAGCAGTCCGACGAGTCGATCTACCTGCGGTTCTTCGCACCGCTGCGCCGGCTGTCCGACAAGGACGTCCACCGGTTCACCCACGTCGACTACTACGACCGCGTGGCCCTCGTCCTCACGGTGCGCGACGAGATCTTCGGGATCGGGCGCTACGACCGCACGGAGCCCTCCTCGGCCGAGGTCGCGTTCAACGTCAGCGACCACTACCAGGGGCGCGGCATCGGCTCGGTCCTCCTCGAGCACCTCGCGGCGATCGCGCAGGAGTTCGGGATCACCCGCTTCACGGCCGAGGTGCTGCCGCAGAACCGCAAGATGCTCACGGTCTTCTCGGAGGCCGGCTACGAAGTGAGTCGCAAGGTCGAGGACGGCGTCGTCGAGGTGCGCTTCGACATCGAGCCGACCGACCGGTCCAAGGCCGTCGCGATGTCGCGCGAGCACCGCGCCGAGGCGATCAGTGTCAGCCGGATGCTGCGGCCGAAGACGGTGGCCGTCATCGGGGCCGGGCGCTCGCCGCAGTCGATGGGGCACCACTTCCTCAAGAACCTCCTCGCCGGGGGCTTCACCGGTCAGGCACACCCCGTCAACCGCAACGCCAAGAAGATCCTCGGGCGCAAGACCTACGACACGATCGGTGACGTTCCCGGTCCGGTGGACCTCGCGGTCATCGCGGTCCCGGCCGACAAGGTCCTCAAGGTCGTCGACGAGTGCGCTGCCGCGGACGTCGACGCCCTGCTCATCGTCAGCGCCGGCTTCGGCGAAGGCGGGGGAGAGGGCGGCGACGAGCTGCAGAGCGAACTCGTCCGCCGAGCTCGCGGATCGGGCATGCGCATCGTCGGTCCCAACTCGTTCGGGCTCATCAACACCGACCCGGCCCTCTCGCTCAACGCCTCGCTGTCGCCGGACATGCCGCTGAAGGGGCATCTCGGGCTCTTCGCGCAGTCGGGTGCCCTGGGTATCGCCGTCCTCGCGTCCGCGGCCCGACGCAACCTCGGCATCTCGTCGTTCGCGTCGGCGGGCAACCGCGTCGACGTCTCCGGCAACGACTTCATGCAGTACTGGATCGACGACGCCGACACCCACGCGGTCGGTCTCTACCTCGAGTCCATGGGCAACCCACGCAAGTTCTCGCGCATCGCCCGCAACCTGGGCCGGATCAAGCCGGTCATCGTCGTCCAGTCCGGTATCTCGGCCTACGGCGCACCCCCAGGACACCGCGTGCGACGGACCAAGGTGCGCCCGGCCGTCTTCGCGGCGATGCTGCGACAGGCCGGGTGCATCCGTGTCTCCAACGTCCACCAGATGTTCGACGTCGCCCAGCTCGTCGTCCACCAACCGCTCCCTGCAGGACGCCGGGTCGCCATCGTCGGCAACTCCTCCGCCTTGGGTGCCCTCTCGGCCGGTGCGGTCGCGGGTCGCGGGCTCAAGGTCACGCACGGTCCGGTCAACCTGCCGTCGGAAGCCACGGCCGAGCAGTTCCGGGAGGCTCTCGCCAAGGCGTTCCAGGACCCTGATGTCGACTCGGTGCTGACCTGCTTCATCCCGCCGATCGTCGCCCACGACGAAGAGGTCACCGAAGCTGTTCGCTCGGCGGCCCGCGACTCCGACAAGACCTGTGTCGCAACCTTCCTCGGCATGCGCGGGGTCAACGCGTCGACCTACATGGACGAGGGCGGGACCGGCCAGGCCATCCCGATCTATGCGATGCCCGAGGACGCGGCCTACGCGCTCGCGAAGGCGACGAAGTATGCCGAGTGGCGCAACAAGGACCACGGTGTCCCCGTGGCGCCCATCGGCATCAACCGGCGGGTGGCCGAGGACGTCGTCCAGACGGTGCTGTCGGTCAGCCCGGAAGGTCGCCGACTCGACCCCGACGAGACCTTCGCCCTCCTCACGGCATACGGGATCGAGGTCTGGCCCTCACGCAAGGTGACGACGATCGACGAGGCCGTCGAAGCGGCCGAGGACATCGGCTACCCCGTCGTCGTCAAGTCGACGGCGCCCATGCTGCGCCACCAGGGCGGGATCACCGGCGTGCGCGTCGACCTCGGCAACGAGCAGTCCGTCCGTGAGGCGTGGGCGTCCCTGCACGAACGCCTCTCGCCCTTGGCCGCGGGTCAGCTCGAGGTGCAACGCATGGCCACTCCCGGGGTCGCCTGCGTCGTGACCGCCGTCGAGGACCCGTTGTTCGGACCCGTCGTCAGCTTTGGTGTCTCCGGGCTGCCGACCGAGCTCCTCGACGACATCGCCCACCGCATCCCACCACTCACCGATGTCGCGGTGTCCGAGCTCATCTCCTCCGTCAAGGCGGCACCCGTGCTCCACGGTCACCGGGGCTCCACGCCGGTGCACCGAGCCGCGCTGGCCGACCTCATCGCCCGGGTGTCGGCCATCAGCGACGACATGCCCGAGATCGCGTCCCTGCGACTCAACCCGGTCAACGCCCACCCGGGCGGGGTCGAGGTTCTGGGCGCCGAAGTGACCATCGCGCCGACGGCCCGCCGCACCGATCCCGGGCGGCGCTCGCTCACCTGACCTGTGGACGGCAGGCGCCGCGGCTGCGGTGCGGCAGAATGGACACATGATGCGTTCGTTCGACGTCCCCACCCTGCCGGTGGACCTCACTGCGGCGATCGAGCGAGCCGGCTACTACCCGGCCCTCGTCGGCGATGTCGTCGCCGCGGCCCTCGCCGGTGAGCAGGTGCGGTCGCACCTCGTCCACCTCGAGACGACCTTCGACCGCGACGTCATCCGTCGCCACGTCACCGTCCTCGTCCTCACCCCGTCCCGGCTCGTCATCGCGCACGCCGACGACCACGCCGATGAGGCCGCGGGTGCGGGTGTGACCGACGGCGTGGGCGCCGGTGGTGCAGCGGCGTCGGATGGTGGTGCAGAGGGTGCGGGACTCGGTGGCCAGGAAGTCGCGACCGCAACGACCGAGAGCATCCCCCTGTCGGCCGTGCGCGGCGTCATGCTGACGCACGTCGTCGCCGACCCCCAGAACTACGTCCCCGGCTCGCTCGGGCGCGAACTCACCCTGACGCTCGGCTGGGGCGCCGTGAGCCGCGTCGACCTGCTCCCCGCCACCTGCGGAGACCCCGGGTGCGACGCCGACCACGGTTACGACGGCACCATCTCCAGCGACGACATCGCGTTGCGGGTGTCGGCGACGGCCGACGGTGACGTGGCCCTGCAGCAGGCGATCGCCTTCGCCCACGCCCTCTCGGGTTCGCTGGGCCAGTGACCGAGCAGGAGCCGCCGGTTTCGCGCAAACCGCGCAAACCGCGGCACTCGCGCGCCTCTCGTGGTTCGTCCTCGTCGGTCGCGCCCGCTCCCTGGTGTCGCCGGTGCTCGGCGTGCCGGCGCCTGCCTATGGCGAGGGCGGGCTCAGCGACGTCCTCCCGTCAGTTGCCGCGTCGCTGGGTGTCCCCGGTGGCGGCGCGCCTCGATGGGCACTCCCGCCGGCACGCAGCGCTGTGGTGGTGCTCGTCGACGGGTTGGGCTACGACCTCCTGCGGCGCCGCGGCGGGCATGCTCCCTGGCTGCGCTCCCTCTTCGATGACGGACGGCGCGTGGTCAGTGGCTTCCCCTCGACGACGGCGTCCTCCATGGGGTCCTTCGGCACCGGCCTCGTCCCCGGAACGCACGGCATGCTCGGCTACGAGGTCCTCGTGCCCGGGGAGGACCGGCTCCTCAACGAGCTGTCGTGGGAGGACGGACCCGTCCCCGAGAGATGGCAACCGCGGGCCACCTGGTTCGAGAAGGCTGCCGCAGCCGGGATCGACGTCATGCGGACCGGACCGGGCTTCTTCGACGGGTCCGGGCTCACCCGCGCTGCCCTGCGAGGTGGACGTTTTGTCGCGGCCAAGGAGCTTGACGCGCGCGTGGACGCCACCCTCGCCCACGCCCGCTCGCAACCCGCCACGCTGACCTACCTCTACTGGGGAGACCTCGACAAGGTCGGCCACGTGCACGGCTGCGAGTCGTGGCAGTGGGGCGACGAACTCGAGACGATCGACCGGGCACTGGCGCGCCTCGCCGACGGCCTGCCCGCAGACTGCTCGCTGACCATCACCGCCGACCACGGCATGGTCGACGTACCCATGGCTGACCGGATCGACGTCGCCCACGACGCCGAGCTCGCCGCCGGAGTACGCCACACCGGGGGAGAGCCCCGAGCTCCCCAGCTCTACTGCGAGACAGGTGCGGTCGACGACGTGCTGGCGACCTGGCGCGCTCGCATCGGTGATTTCGCCTGGGTGCTCTCACGTGACGAAGCCGTCGCCACCGGACTGTTCGGCGCGGTGCGTCCCGAACACCTTGCCCGGATCGGGGACGTCGTCGTCGCCATGCGCGAAGCCCGGGCGGTCGTCGACTCCCGGCATCAACGACCCGAGCTGCTGGCCCTCATCGGACTGCACGGTTCCCTCACCGACGACGAAGTACCCGTGCCGATGTTCCATGTCCCACCGAAGTCGATCTAAGGTGTCGCCTCGTGGCTGAGTTGGTGTTCTTCTCCGGGACGATGGACTGCGGCAAGTCGACCCTTGCGCTCCAGATGGATCACAACCACCGAGCGCGCTCTCGGGTGGGACTGATCTTCACCAAGCTCGACCGGATGGGCGAGTCGGTGCTGTCGTCACGGCTCGGCCTCTCCACCGAGGCCCTCGAAGTCCACGACGACCTCGACTTCTGGGACGTCGTCGTCGACTTCCTCACTCGTGGGCAGCGCGCCGACTACCTCATCTGTGACGAGTCGCAGTTCTACACGGCACTCCAGATCGAGCAACTCGCGCGCATCGTCGACGAACTCGGCATCGACGTGAACTGCTTCGGCATCACCGCCGACTTCCGCACCGAACTCTTCCCCGGATCGAAGCGCCTCTTCGAACTCGCCGACCGTGTCCAGGTGCTCCAGGTCGCCGCACTTTGCTGGTGCGGCGGGCGAGCCACCCACAACGCGCGCCTCATCGACGGCGTCATGGTCGTCGAAGGAGAGCAGGTCGTCGTCGGAGACACCGCGGCCAGTGACAGCCTCGTCGAGTACGAAGTCCTCTGCCGGCGCCACTACATGCGCCGCATGAGCAGCCACGCGGCGCGCCTGGCCTCCGCTACGCCGGACGTCCTGCCGTTCGACCTCGACGTCTGCGCGGTGCCTCCGCGCGACTGATTCGCGTATGCCGCGTCATTTCTGCGCCGGTTCGCCGCGCCACGCGGCGCGCGAGACCGCGTCGCTCCGCAGGCGCAGCGCGATCGCTGCGCCTCTCGTCAGGTTGAGCGCCGCTTGGTGCCTGCGAGTCAGGTGGTGGTGCCTCCGCGGCCGCCGCCGAACATGATGTCGTCCCAGCTGGGGACGCTCGGGCGGCCCTTGCGGCCTGAGGTCTTGCGGGCGGTCGGCTTCGGCGCCACCGGCTCGGGGGCGATGTCTTCGGGCTCGTCGTCTGCCGTCTCGGAGGCGTCCGGCTCGTCCTCGTCCGGGGCGCTGGGGGTCAGCTGACGGATGTTGGCCGGGGCGTCGTCGTCGCGTCGTCGGCTCGTCAGCCAGGTCGTCGTGCTCGTCGTCGGGGGCGTTCTCGTCGAGGTGGGCGGACTCTGGGTGGTTGCCGCGGGCGGCGGGAGGTTCGGGCGCGTCGGCGGTGTCGATGACGAGATCCTCGAGGGGGAGGGCGTCCTCGCGGGGGGACTCCTCGACCGGGGTGTGCGTGGGGGAGGAACGACGGCGACCCTTGCGAGACCGATTCGACTGCTCACGCATCGCTGCCATGAGGTCGATCGGCTCACGCGACTTGGCGCGACGAGATGGCTTCTCGGCATCGACTCCGCCGTCGGCCTCGACGTCGAAGACGGCACTGGCCCGGTTGGCGCTGGTCGCCACGTGGGGGGTGGGGATGGCCGAGTCGGCAGAGGTCTCCTCGCTCAGCCAACGAGCCTCGTCGTTGCCGGGCACGAGCGAGCGCAGGCGGGGGTCGAAGCGCCAGGAGGCGATGCGCTCACGACCACCAGCGGGGAAGAGCGCGGTGACCGTCCACTGTCCGTCGTCGAGGCGGGAGGAGTCCCAGCGCACGAGCTCACCCGGGACGCCGCGCTCCTTGAAGCGTTCGTCGGCCCGGTTGCCGAGGGTCTGCTCATCGCCGGCGCCGGTGGTGCTGCCGTAGCGGGTGCCGGCACCGGCCTTCGCGGTGCCGATCACACAGGCGCGGGCCTGGTTGGCGACGTACTCACGCTCGGCCAGGACGGGACCCTCGAACCGCTGCACCTTCTGGATGGTCCACCCGGCGCGGTCCGCGACCTCCTCGGTCGACAAACCGGAACGGATGAGCGACTGGACGTCGCGGGGACGCAGGCCTCCATCGATCTCGATCTGGAGCTGGCCCAGCCGGGGACGGTCACGGCGCGCCGCAGCGCGCATCGCCTCATCGAGGGCAACGCGGTAGCGCTTCCCGTCGGCGTCGGAGAGAAGGACGTGCTCGCCGTCCTCATGGACGCCGATGAGACGAAGGTCCTGCATCACAGATCTCCCGGGCAGTGGTCAGGTCACCCTCGACTGTGCCACCCCGCGCCCCTTCGACAAAGCAGCCCACGCCGGTCGCGAGCAACGATCCACGGCTCGTTAGGTTGGAACCATGCCGAACACGTCCGACACCGACGCTCTTGCCCCCTACGACGCCGTGCTCCTGCTCTCGTTCGGCGGGCCCGAGGCCCCCGACGAGGTGGTGCCGTTCCTGCGCCGGGTGACGGCCGGACGCGACGTCCCGGAGGAGCGCCTCGAGGAGGTGGCGAAGCACTACCACCACTTCGGTGGCGCCAGCCCGATCAACGGCCAGAACCGGCAGCTCCTGGCCGCCCTCGAGGCCGAGCTGACCCGTCGCGGCTCGACCGTGCCCGTCCTGTGGGGCAATCGCAACAGCGCGCCGTTCGTCACGGACACCTTGCGCGCGGCCCGGGCAGAGGGTCAGTTGCGCATCTGCGTCGTCGTCACCTCGGCCTACTCGTCGTACTCCGGCTGCCGTCAGTACCGCGAGGACCTTGCCGCGGCCACCGAGGAACTCGGTCTCGCAGCGGTGGACCTCGAGATCGACAAGGTGCGTCCCTACGCCCTGCACCCCGGCTTCACCGCCGTCAACACCGAGCACCTCGTCGAGTCGGTGGCCACCATCGACGCGGCCAAGCTCCCGACCACGCGCCTCCTGTTCGTCACCCACTCGATCCCCGAGGCCATGGACGACACCTCCGGCCCGGGCGACAGCGATGGCAACCTCTACGTCGAGCAGCACCTGAGGGCGGGACATCTCATCGCCCAGGGACTCGCCGAGCGCACCGGCGTGACCCTGCCGCAGGAACTCGTCTTCTGCTCCCGGTCGGGCAGCCCGCGCACCCCCTGGCTCGAGCCCGACGTCAATGACCGGATCGAGGAGCTCGCCGCCGAAGGCGTGACGACGGTGGTGCTCGCCCCCATCGGATTCGTGTCCGACCACATGGAGGTCGTCAACGACCTCGACCGGGAGGCGCGCGAGACCGCCGAGCGACTGGGGCTCGAGGTCGTGCGCGTGCCCACGGCAGGCACCCACCCCCTCTTCGTCGAAGCGCTCGTCGACCTCCTCGAGGAGCGAGCTGCCGAGGCGCGCGACGAGGTCGTCATCCCGGCACAGGCCGACGGCGGCGATCTGCGACCCTCGATCTGTGACCCGGGCTGTTGTCCCAACCTCCGGGCGGCGCTCCCGGCCCTCTGCGGACAGGGACTGACATGTCATCGACTGCTCACGACCTCACCCTCCCTGACGATGCGTTGGCCGCGACGCTCGAGGCACTTGCTGCCGACGTCGCCCGGTCCGCGGGGCGACTCGTCGTCGACGAGCGGCCGGACGCTGTCGAGGTGGCCACGACGAAGTCGAGCGCAACCGACGTCGTCACCGTCATGGACCAGCGCTCGCAGGACCACCTCATCGCCCGCCTTCGCGAGGCGCGCCCGGATGACGCGGTCCTCGGCGAGGAGAGCGGGGGAGCCTCCGGCACGTCCGGCATCACCTGGGTCATCGACCCGATCGACGGAACGGTGAACTACCTCTACGGCATACCCGCGTATGCCGTGTCCGTCGCGGCCGTCGTCGGCGACCCGAGTACGCACGGCGCCTGGCGCCCGTTCGTGGGCGCGGTCTTCAACCCGGTCACCGACGAGCTCTACCTCGCTCGGGCCGGTGGTGGGTCGCGTGTCGTCGTCGCCGGTGGCGCCGAGCACCAGCTGTCGCCCACGGCCTGTGACGAGCTCGGCCAGGCTCTCGTGGGAACAGGCTTCGGGTATGCCGCGGAGCGCCGTGACCGTCAGGGTCGCCTTCTGCTCGACCTGCTTCCGCAGATCCGGGACATCCGCCGGATCGGCAGTGCGGCGCTCGACCTCTGCGCCGTGGGAGCGGGTCAGCTCGACGCGTACTACGAGACCGGACTCAACCCGTGGGACCTCGCCGCGGGCTGGCTCATCGCCACCGAGGCCGGCGCCAGGGTCGGCGGCTTCGGGGGGCCTGGTGCCGACCTCACCTGGGCCTGCACTTCCGGGCTCGATCCCGTCTTTCCAGACCTTGTCGAAGAGGGCACCGAACGCCACCTCAGGGGCTAGTCTCAGGTCCGCTGTGGCGCTCAACGCCCAGATGGTGCACAATCGCGGCTCCCACGGGCACAAAATCAACACTCCATGCGTTGACTGGGCCAGCAGGGATGCCAGCCTCCGACATTTCGTCGGTGGAAGGCCACACGACATTGGGAAAGGAGAGCCATGGCGACCGACTACGACGCCCCACGCAAGACTGACGATGAGCTGTCGGAGGACTCCATCGAGGAGCTGAAGACCCGTCGCAACGACAAGCGGTCCTCCAGCGTCGACGTTGACGAGACGGAGCAGGCTGAGGGATTCGAGCTCCCCGGAGCGGACCTCTCAGGTGAAGAGATGTCGGTGCGGGTCATCCCGCGTCAGGCCGACGAGTTCACCTGTTCGCGGTGTTTCCTCGTGCACCACCGCAGCCAGCTGGCGAGCGAGAAGGCGGGCCAGATGGTCTGCCGCGAGTGCGCCGCCTGAGCAACCCTCACGGGTGGTTCGGCAGCAGTCCAGCGGTGGTCCGATGACGCCGGTGTCCGAGATAGGGTCAGTCCCCGTGACTGGCCCTTCTCGCATTCCGGTCGCCTTCCGGCGGCTCTCCCCGAAGGCCCGCATCCCGGCATACGCCTCTGATGGCGACGCTGGTGCGGATCTGACCGCAGTGGCCTCCGTGACGCTCGCCCCCGGCGAGCGTGCGCTGGTGCCGACCGGCATCGCCATCGCGCTGCCGCCGGGAACGGTCGGACTCGTCCACCCGAGGTCGGGGCTCGCAGCGCGGCACGGGATCACCGTCGTCAACGCCCCCGGAACGGTCGACTCCGGCTATCGCGGAGAGATCCTCGTGAACCTCGTGAACCTGGATCCGCGCGAGTCGTTCACCGTCGAGGAGGGCGATCGCATCGCCCAAATCGTCGTGCAGGAGTATCTCCACGCAGACTTCAGCGAGACCGACTCGCTCCCGGACAGCGTCCGGGGTGACACTGGACATGGTTCCACCGGAGGCTTCGGCACGACGCCTCCAGACATCATCGAGGAAGTGACCACACCGTGAGCATGTTTCGCCGGCGCAAGGCCGACGCAGAGACCGCCATCGAGGCAGAGTCCGCAGTCGACGCCGACATCGACGCCGCCGAGTCCGAGGACGCATCGGACGATGTGACCGAGATCGTTCCCGACGTTCCCGTCGACCGATCCGCCGGACCCTACGACGCCACCGAGGTCGACGACGACGACGGCCGGCTCGACCTGGGCTCGCTGCGCGTCAGCGGCACCGAGGGGATGGAGCTGCGCCTCGAGATCGACCAGGAGCAGCAGAACGTCATCGCCGCCACGGCAGTCGTCGGCGAGTCCGCCCTGCAGCTGCAGGCGTTCGCCGCACCTCGCTCGGGTGGCCTCTGGTCCGAGATCCGCTCCGAGATCGCCGTCGCGATCGAGACCCAGGGCGGCACGGCTGACCTGGAGTACACCGAGTTCGGCACCGAGCTGCGCACCCGCATGCCCAGCGCGGGGCCGGACGGCCGCACCGTGTTCGCCCCGGCGCGTTTCATCGGCGTCGACGGCCCGCGCTGGTTCCTTCGCGGAGTGATCTCCGGTCGCGGAGCGATCGAGGAGGCCTCTGCTGCACCGCTGCTCAAGATCTTCCGCGAGACGGTCGTCGTCCGTGGCAGTGACCCGATGGCACCGCGTGAGTTGCTGCCGTTGGCCCTTCCGCAGGAGGAGGCCGCACCCATGCCGCCCGCTCCTGACGGCGACGACGCACCCGAGGTGACCTCCACCGATGACCTCAATCCCTTCGAGCGTGGGCCAGAGATCACCGAGGTGCGCTGATGGGACTCAAGGAACGACTGCGTGACCTGGCTCGGACCGACACCCAGCTCGAGGCCGACGAGATCCGCCAGCGCACGATCTCCGACCCCGGCTCCGCTGTGGCGTGCGCGGGCAAGCTCGTCGAACGCAAGCAGGCCACCGTCGCGGGCTGTGTCCGCTGCATCACCATGCCGCCGCGCCAGGGCATGCCGGTGCTCGTCGCCGAGCTCTTCGACGGCGAACGCTCCGTCAACCTGGTCTGGATCGGACGGCGTCGCATCGCCGGCATCGAGCCCGGCGTCTTCCTCGTCGCCGACGGTCGGGTCGCCATGGTCAAGGGCCAGCCGGCGATCTTCAACCCCACCTATCAGATCGTCCCGACGAAGTGACCTCGGAAGCGAGCCCTCACGTGAGCGCTGAGGAGAAGTCAGCCGCCGAGACGGTCGAGGAGCTCATCCGCCACCGCCTGTCGGCAGCGCTCGGCGGCTGGCGCGGCTCGCTCGAGACGGCTCTGCCCACCATCGCGTTCATTGCGCTGTGGAGCTGGCGTCAGGACCTCAAGCTGGCCGTCTGGACGGCTGTCGCGGTCGCTGTCGTGCTGGCCGTGGTGCGACTCGTGCAGAAGTCGAGCCTCCAGCACGTCCTGGCCGCGGTCTTTGCCACTGGTCTGGCCGCCTTCTTCGCGATGCGCAGCGGCAAGGCCGAGGACGCGTTCCTTCCGGGAATGCTCATCTCGGGGGCCTACCTCGTCGGCACCCTCGCGTCGATCCTCGTCAAGTGGCCCGTCGTCGGCTTCCTCGTCGGCGCCGGTGACCCTCGGGTCGCCGAGGACCCCTTCGGGTGGCGACGCGACGCGGGCATGGTGCGGGTCTGCTCACGCCTCACCTGGGTGCTCGTCGCGCTCTACATCGTGCGGCTCTCGATCCAGATCCCGCTCTACCTCGCGGCACAGGTCGAGGCTCTCGGCGTCGCCAAGATCGTCCTCGGCTGGCCGTTGTGGCTCGGGGGAGTCGCCGTCATGGGCTGGCTGCTCGTGCGCGGCAACACGCCCCAACAGCTCGATCCTGAAGCCACCGACCCCGAGGTCACTCAGTCGTCGAGCTGACGCTTCTGACGCGTTCCCGGGCTGAGCATCGACTCGAGGTCTGACTCACCGTCGGTCGTCGTGATGAAGAGCAGCTCGTCCAACGGCTCGAGCGCATCGTCACGGCTGGGCGCGATCGGCGCGCCTCCGCGGATGATCGCGGTCAGGACCGTGTCGGGAGGGAAGGCGATGTCGCCAACCCGAGTGCCGGCATACGGGCTGCCTTCCGGCAACGTCATCTCGACCATCGCGGCACGACCCTGCTGGAACTCGAAGATGCGCACGAGGTCTCCGACGGAGACGGCTTCCTCGATGAGGGCGGTCATGAGGCGCGGGGTCGAGACGGCCACGTCGACGCCCCAGGCGTCGTCGAACATCCACTCGTTCTTGGGGTTGTTGACGCGAGCGACGGTGCGGGGAACGCCGAACTCGGTCTTGGCCAGGAGTGAGACGACCAGGTTGGCCTTGTCATCACCGGTGGCGGCCACGACGACGTCGCAGTCGGCGACCCCGGCCTCGGTGAGGGCGCTGAGCTCGCAGGCGTCGGCCTGCAACCACGCGGCATCCGCGACCTTGGCGACTCGCTCGCCGTCGGCGTCACGGTCGATGAGGAGGAGCTGGTGTCCGTTGCGGATGAGCTCGCGGGCGATGGAACGACCCACACTGCCGGCTCCGGCGATGACGACGCGCATTGCTTGTGGTCCTTGCTGTCAGTTGGCCGGGGGAGCGGCGTCGAGGATCCGCTCGGCCTCAGCGAGGCGAGCACGGTCGAGTGCGAAGTGGATGAGGTCGCCGTCCTGGTGGACGGTGTCGCCCGTGGGGATGAGCCCCTCGCCGAGGCGGGTGAGGAAGGCGACGCGTCCACCGACGACCTCCTCGAGGTCGAAGACCCTGCGGCCCACCCAGCCAGCGTTGACGGGCATCTCGGCGATGACCACGCGGCCGCTGGGGTCGGTGAACTCGGGGACGTGGCCCTGGGGGAGCAGCCGGCGGAGCACCTGGTCGCTCGTCCACTTGACGGTCGCGACCGTGGGGATGCCGAGGCGCTGGTAGATCTCGGCGCGACCGGGGTCGTAGATGCGCGCGACGACGTTCTCGACGCCGAACTTCTCCCGCGCCACCCGGGCCGCGAGGATGTTGGAGTTGTCACCGCTGGAGACCGCCGCGAAGGCGTAGGCATCGGCAATTCCGGCCTCCCGCAACGTATCCCGGTCGAATCCGAGACCGACGACGCGCCGCCCCTCGAAGGACGCACCCAGTCGGCGGAAGGCCGACTCGTCCTGATCGATGATCGCAACCTCGTGGCCGGCTCGTTCAAGAGCTCTGGCCAGAGAGGCGCCGACGCGGCCGCAGCCCATGATGACGAAATGCACACTCCGACGCTACACCGGCGAACGAGTGTCCCGACGGGGTGCGCTGATGCATAGAGTGGCGCACGTGAGTTCCTCAGGTCGCGTGGTCAAACGCGTCATCCTCGGGCGGGCCATGCGATCGGACCGACTGGGCGAGACCCTGCTCCCCAAGCGCCTCGCCCTCCCCGTCTTTGCCAGCGACGCCCTCTCCTCCGTGGCGTACGCGCCCGACGAGATCCTGCTGACCCTCGGCCTGGCCGGCGGCGCCCTCGCGGCGACCCACTCCTGGCAGATCGCCCTCGGTGTCATCCTCGTCATGGCTGTCGTCGTCATGAGCTATCGCCAGAACGTGCACGCCTACCCCTCCGGTGGTGGCGACTACGAGGTGGCCAGCGTCAACCTCGGGCCCAAGGCCGGCCTCACCGTCGGCAGCGCGCTCCTCGTCGACTACGTCCTCACCGTCGCGGTGTCCGTGTCATCGGGTGTCCAGAACGCCGCCTCGGCCTTCGAGTTCCTGCGGGGGCACGAGGTCGCGACGGCGGTGACGCTCGTCGTCGTCCTGACCGCCATGAACCTGCGCGGGGTCCGCGAGTCGGGCAAGGCGTTCGCCGTTCCCACCTATCTCTTCATGTTCACGATCATCGGTATGGGCCTCGTGGGGTTCTTCCGTGAAGCCAACGGGACGCTCCCGCCCGCCGAGAGCGCGGCATACGAACTGGCTCCTGAACCCGGCATGGGTGCCTTGGGCACAGCCGCCATGGCGTTCCTGCTGCTGCGTGCGTTCTCGTCGGGCTGTGCCGCCCTCACCGGCGTCGAGGCCATCTCCAACGGCGTCCCGGCCTTCCAGAAGCCCAAGAGCCGCAACGCCGCGACGACCCTGCTGCTCATGGGCGCCATGTCCGTGACGATGCTCGCCTCGATGGTGGCGCTGGCCCGCTGGACCGACGTCAAGATCGCCGAGGATCCCGAGACCCAGCTCCTCCTGAACGGCGTGCCGATCGGCGAGGGGCACGTGCAGGACACGGTCATGGGGCAGGTGTCCAAGTCGGTCTTCGACGGTTTCCACCCCGGCGTCGTCCTCGTCTCGATCGTCACCGGCCTGATCCTCATCCTCGCGGCCAACACGGCCTTCAACGGGTTCCCGGTGCTCGCCTCGATCCTCGCCCGCGACGGCTTCCTCCCGCGCCAGCTCCACACCCGGGGGGACCGGCTCGCCTACTCCAACGGCATCCTCATCCTCGCCGGGGCTGCGGCGGGGCTGATCTGGCTCTACGACGCCCAGGTCACCAAGCTCATCCAGCTCTACATCGTGGGCGTCTTCGTCTCGTTCACCCTGAGCCAGGTCGGCATGATCCGGCACTGGAACCGCCTCCTGGCCGTCGAGCGCGACGGACGCACCCGGGCCCGCATGCACCGCAGCCGCACCATCAACGGCGTCGGTGCGGTCATGTCCGGCCTGGTTCTCCTCGTCGTCCTCGCCACGAAGTTCATGCACGGCGCCGGCTATGCCATCGCCGCCATGGCCGTCCTCTTCTTCTTGATGATGCGGGTCCGCAAGCACTACGACCGGGTGCGTGACGAGCTGCGGGTCGACGAGTCCGACACCCAGCAGCAGCTCCTGCCGTCACGGGTGCACGCCATCGTCCTGGTGTCCAAGATCCACAAACCGACCCTGCGTGCACTCGCCTACGCCAGGGCGACCCGTCCCTCCCTGCTCGAGGCCCTCACCGTCGATGTCGACCCCGAGGAGACCAAGGCGCTGCAGGCCGAGTGGGATCGCCGCGACATCCCGGTTCCCCTCAAGGCCCTCGACAGCCCCTACCGCGAGATCACCCGCCCCGTCGTCGACTACGTGAAGTCGATCCGGTCGGGCAACCCGCGCGACATCGTCGTCGTCTACATCCCCGAGTACGTCCTCGGCCACTGGTGGGAGCAGGCGCTGCACAACCAGAGCGCGCTCCGCCTCAAGGGACGCCTCCTCTTCACGCCCGGCGTCATGGTGTCGAGCGTTCCCTGGCAGCTGGCCTCCTCGGCCGGCGCCGAGCAGCGCCTGGACGGGCCGGTCGCTGGTGACGTCCGCCGCGGTGAGGGATGAGCGAAGTTCCGGCCGCACCGCCCGCCGATGAGCTCACGGTCGGCGACGAGGTCGTTGTCGAGTCAGGACCCATCGCCCACGGTGGCTTCGTCGTCGCTCGGCACGAAGGTCGGGTGCTGTTCGTCCGTCACACGCTGCCGGGTGAGCGCGTGCGGGTGCGCATCACCGAGGGCGGTCCGGGGGACCGGTTCCTGCGCGCCGACGCCGTCGAGGTCCTCGAGGCCTCACCTGCCCGGGTCGAACCACCCTGCCCGTATGCCGGCCCCGGACTGTGCGGTGGCTGCGACTTCCAGCACGTCGACGTTGCAGAACAACGCCGCCTCAAGGCGTCCGTCGTCAGGGAGCAGCTGCAGCGACTGGCGCACGTCGAGCGTGAGGTTGTCGTCGAGCCCGTGCCCGGCGACGACAACGGTCTGCGCTGGCGCAGCCGCACCGAGTTCGCCGTCGGCGCCGATGGTCGCGCAGGGCATGCGCCGCCACCGCAGCCATGACCTGTTGGCCATCGACGACTGCCTCATCGCCAGCGAGCGAGTGGTGGGCACCGGTGTGCTGCAGGGCCATTGGGTTGGGGAGAAGGCTGTTGACGTCGTCGCCCCCAGCGAGGGTGCTGCGGTCGTCGTGCGCATCCCGTCCGACGAGGCTGTGGCCCCGGTCGTCACCGAAACTGTTGCGGCACAGTCACTCTCACGTGACTTCGATGTCAGTGCGCGCGGCTTCTGGCAGGTCCACCCCGGCGCGGCGGCGACGTTTGTCGACGCCGTCATCGACGGACTGCGGCCGCAACCGGGCGAACGCGGGCTCGACCTCTACGCCGGAGTCGGTGTCTTCACGTCTGCCCTCGCGCAGGCCGTGGGGGAGCGAGGGCAGGTCATCGCCGTCGAGTCCGATGCCACGGCCGTGGCCCAGGCCCGCCTCAATGTCGAGACGACGCCGTGGGTCCAATACGTCCAGGGTCGCGTCGACCACGTCTTCGGTGTCGAGTCGACCGGTCGGGTGGCGGGGTCGCGCAAGGGTGGCAAGCGCCGAGCCGCGCCTCGCCGTCCGAACAGCGCCATGCCCCCGTCGGCTGATGTCGTCGTCCTCGACCCGCCCCGCACCGGTGCCGGCAAGGCCGTCATCACTGCGGTCGTCGCCCTGGCGCCTCGGGCCCTCGCCTATGTCGCCTGTGACCCGGCAGCGCTCGCCCGCGACACGGCATACCTGATGGAGCGCGGCTACGCGCTCACGTCCTTGCGGGCCTTCGACGCCTTCCCGATGACGCACCACGTCGAGTGCGTCGCGATCTTCGAGCGCGACGAGACGTGACCTCGGCAGCCGGCGACACGGCATACCGGGTCCTGGATGCAGGGACCCGCGCCTTCTGGCGCACCGTCGGCCGCCGCGTCGACCTCGAGGGCGAACATTCGTGGTTGCGAGCACCGGCCGCTGACTCCGGCACGATCGCAGAGTCCTGGCTCGATGCGGCCGCAGCCTCGATCGGCGGCTCGGTCGACCGCAGCGCAGGGGGAGGCCTCGTGCCCGACCTCGGCGCCCTCGACGGCCTTGGCTTCTCGGCTGACTCGCTCGACCCGGCCGTGCGGCACTTCTACGAGCACACCGACGAGTGGACGATGGAGGCCTGGTCGAGCTGGTCGCCGGTGTTCCAACCCGGTGGACTCCTCGTCGAGCACCTCTTCGGCCGGCGCCTCCAACAGCTCGCCCTGCCGGTCCAGCCGCTCGACGTGAGCCACGGGATCGACAGCGAGATCGTGGCGATCCGCGGCGCCGACGGCGTCCAGGTGTGGGCTGCGTGGTTGCGTCGCCTTCGGCGGAGCGGCCAGTTCCTCTTCAGCGGTGCGTATGCCGTCCGCGCCGTTCCCGGGGCCGCGCGACCCGGCATCCACGTCACCTTCCCCCTTGAGAGCGGCAACGTCCAGGTCTTCCTGCGGCCCGAGGTGCGGGCCGACGGCGCCCTCGTCCTCACGTCGACGAGGGGTCCGTTCGGCGGTCACGGTGCCTACGTCCTCGTCCACGGGCGAGGGGACGACGCCTGGGCGGCGAAGGTGCCCATTCATGAGGAATTCATCGTCTTCGTCGACGACCGGGGAGACCTGCGCACCGACCACGAGCTCCGGTTCGGACCGGCTCGGGCACTGCGTCTCCACTACCGAATGCGGCGTGGGAAGGTTGGACAGGAAGGCCCCTCCACTAGTATCTTGACATCAAGATAATTGGTGGACCGACAGACGCGATGACGCGGCGGAAGGAGCAGGCTCGTGACGAGCACTGACAGCTTCAAGGCACACGGCGAACTCCAGGTGGGCGACAACGCCTACGACATCTATCGCCTTTCGGCGGTCGAGGGGAGCGAGACGCTTCCCTACAGCCTCAAGGTCCTTCTCGAGAACCTCCTGCGGACCGAGGACGGCGCCAACATCACGGCCGACCACATCCGCGCCATCGGCAGCTGGGACGAGAACGCCGACCCCGACACCGAGATCCAGTTCACGCCCGCCCGCGTGATCATGCAGGACTTCACCGGTGTGCCCTGTGTCGTCGACCTCGCCACCATGCGCGAAGCCGTCGCCGACCTCGGTGGCAACCCCGAGAAGATCAACCCGCTGGCGCCCGCCGAGCTGGTCATCGACCACTCCGTCATCATCGACGTCTTCGGCCGCTCCGACGCCTTCGAGCGCAACGTCGAGATCGAGTACCAGCGCAACAACGAGCGCTACAAGTTCCTCCGCTGGGGCCAGACCGCCTTCGACGACTTCAAGGTCGTCCCCCCGGGCACCGGCATCGTCCACCAGGTCAACATCGAGCACCTCGCCCGCACGGTCATGACCCGCGAGCAGGATGGCAAGACCGTTGCCTACCCCGACACCTGCGTCGGCACCGACAGCCACACGACGATGGTCAACGGCCTCGGCGTCCTCGGCTGGGGCGTCGGCGGCATCGAGGCCGAGGCGGCCATGCTCGGCCAGCCCGTCTCCATGCTCATCCCGCGCGTCGTCGGCTTCAAGCTCTCCGGCTCGATCCCCGATGGTGCGACCGCGACGGACGTCGTCCTCACGATCACCGAGACCCTGCGCAAGCACGGCGTCGTCGGCAAGTTCGTCGAGTTCTACGGTGAAGGCGTCTCGGCCGTGCCGCTCGCCAACCGCGCGACCATCGGCAACATGAGCCCCGAGTTCGGCTCGACCTGTGCGATCTTCCCGATCGACGAGGTCACGCTCGACTACCTGCGCCTCACCGGTCGCTCCGACGAGTCCGTTGCGCTCGTCGAGGCCTACGCCAAGGAACAGGGCATGTGGCTGCACGCCGGCCCCGACCAGCCGGAGGCCCGCTACTCCGAGCGCCTCGAGCTCGACCTCTCCACGGTCGTCCCCTCGATCGCCGGCCCGAAGCGTCCCGCAGGACCGCATCGCACTCACGGACGCGAAGGAGTCCTTCCGCAAGGTCCTCCCGACCTACGTGTCCCACGAGGAGGGTGACGACGGCGCCGCCTCGTCCTTCCCCGCCAGTGACCCGACGCCTCAGGGTTCGCCCGAGGGTCAGAACGGTGGCGACAAGCCGGCCGACTCCGGCTCCGGCAGCGACCGTCCGACCAAGAAGGTCGCGATCACGATCAACGGTCAGGCCACCGAGGTCGACCACGGCATCGTCGCGATCGCCTCGATCACGTCGTGCACCAACACGTCCAACCCGTCGGTGATGATGGCCGCGGCCATGCTCGCCAAGAACGCTGTCGAGCGCGGTCTCACCGTCGCCCCGTGGGTCAAGACCTCGATGGCGCCGGGCTCCAAGGTCGTCTCGGACTACTACGAGAAGGCCGGCATGTGGCCCTACCTCGAGAAGCTCGGGTTCCACCTCGTCGGCTACGGCTGCACGACCTGCATCGGCAACTCGGGCCCGATCATCGACGAGGTGAGCCAGGCCGTGAACGACAACGACCTCGCCGTCGTCTCGGTCCTGTCGGGCAACCGCAACTTCGAGGGGCGCATCAACCCCGACGTGAAGATGAACTACCTCGCGTCGCCGCCGCTCGTCATCGCCTACGCCCTCGCCGGGACGATGGACTTCGACTTCGCGACCGACTCGCTGGGCAAGGACACGGACGGCAACGACGTCTTCTTGAAGGACCTGTGGCCGACGCCGCAGGACGTCGAGAACACGATCGCCACGTCGATCACCAAGGAGATGTTCACGACCGACTACGCCGACGTCTTCGCCGGTGACGAGCGTTGGCAGAGCCTGCCCACCCCCGAGGGCAACACCTTCGACTGGGACGCCGACTCCACCTACGTCCGCAAGCCTCCGTACTTCGACGGCATGAAGATGGAGACGACCCCGGTCACCGACATCGAGGGCGCGCGCGTCCTCGCCAAGCTCGGCGACTCGGTCACGACCGACCACATCAGCCCGGCCGGTTCGATCAAGGGCGACAGCCCCGCGGGTGTCTACCTCGCCGAGCACGGTGTCGAGCGCAAGGACTTCAACTCCTACGGCTCGCGTCGCGGCAACCACGAGGTCATGATCCGCGGCACGTTCGCCAACATCCGGCTCAAGAACCTCCTGCTCGATGGCGTCGAGGGTGGCTTCACCCGCACCTTCATCGACACCCCCGAGGTCAAGGCCGGCGAGCAGTCGACGATCTACGACGCGTCGGCTGCCTACCAGGCCGCCGGGATCCCGCTCGTCATCCTGTCGGGCAAGGAGTACGGCTCCGGCTCCTCGCGTGACTGGGCCGCCAAGGGCACCGCACTCCTCGGGGTGCGCGCCGTCATCGCCGAGAGCTACGAGCGCATCCACCGCTCCAACCTCATCGGCATGGGCGTCATCCCGCTGCAGTACCCGCAGGGGCAGAACGCCGAGTCCCTCGGGCTCGACGGCACCGAGACCATCTCGATCTCGGGCATCACCGCCCTCAACGACGGCACGACCCCGAAGACGGTCAAGGTCTCGGCCGTGCGCGATGGTGGCACCCCGGTGGAATTCGATGCGGACGTCCGCATCGACACCCCCGGCGAGGCCGACTACTACCGCAACGGCGGCATCCTCCAGTACGTCCTGCGGTCGCTCGTGAAGTAACCCGACCACGTCGGAAAAACGACGACGCCGGTATGCCGTGAGCTCACGGCATACCGGCGTCTTTCGTTTGTCGTTGACGACGAGTTGGGGTCACCACCGGACGACATGATCCACTGGCGCCTGACGCCCGGTCACCGGCACAAGCGACCAATAGTGCTGTGCCGCAGGCGAATTGGGACGAAATCGCAGGTCAGGGCCATGAGCCGGCGCGATCGAGCGCCTGGCGAAGATAGTCATATTGGGGGGTGTGCAACTAGTTCTCTAGTGGGGTCAACTGGAGAGAAGCCGCAGCCGTGGCTTTCAAGAAAGGGGGTCTGACGTGGGGTTTCGTCCATCGTTCATCAGCCTTCCCAGGCTGCTGCTCGGTGCTGCCCTCGTCATCTCTCGGATTCTTCCTCGCGTCGTCGACGCAGGCACACGCCGACGACCTCGGGCTGGTCAAGACGCTCGACACGGTCGTCGACACCGCGACCGACGCCACCACGCCAACAGACTCGTCGAGCACTCCGATCGCCAAGATCGTCGAGCAGCCGACCAAGGTGGTTGCGGATGTCAGCAAGGCCGTCGAGTCGACGGTCGCGACGCAGCCTGAGGCCCTGAAGCCTGTCGTCCAGCCGGTCGCGAAGTCGGTCACCAAGGTCGTCGCCGCGACGACTTCGGTCACCTCGGAAGCCACCTCCCTCGTCACGAAAACCACGGCTGAGGTCACGAACACCACCGCAACCGTTGTGCGCGCGGTCGAACCGCTGCTGCCCGTGAAGGTGGCGGTTGTTGAGCCCATCGTTGACGTTGTCGAAAGCGTTGTCCCCGTTGCCGGTTCGGCACCAGTGCCTGTGATTCCGCTTCCCATCGCCGATGCCGGGGAGCTCGTCGGAACCGACACTGCCGCGGCCGCGCTCGACGTGGTCGCCAGCTCCGCTGCCAACGCCGACCAGGCGCGGACCTCCCGACCTGTCACTGCCGCAGCATCAGGCGTCGCGACTTCCCACCGTCCCGTTGCGAGCGCAACTTCCGCGCCGATGCGCGAGTCGACCCCTGCGCCGGCCCACCCGGGTGTGCCCGGCGCCGGCACCCGCTCTGCCGGTCGGCGGGGCCCTCCCGGGGGCAGGTTCCACGGGAGGCTCCGGACCCTCCGGCGCCGACGTCGCGACGCCTCCGGCCGTCCTCGTCGTGCCTGAGTCCCTCACTGCTGCAGTGCTGTCCAACGCGGCACGTCCCCACACTGGTCCCTCGCTGGACCCGGGTAGCCGCCCTGATTGATGCCGCTCCGGCGCCTTGTCCAAGGCGCTGTCCGAGCAGTGCCCGCACCCGCGGGCTCACACGCATCAATCACGGAAGGAACGACCATGCACGCATCCATGAGACGAGGGCTTCAGATCGCCCTCGTGATCGGCGGAGGAGTTTTCTTTTCCGCCCAAGCACACGCTGACGACACCACAGGAGTCGGCAGCATCCTCGGCGGCAACCAGGCCGTCATCGCAGTTGAGGTTCCGGTGAACATCGGTGGCAACGCCGTCTCAGTCATCGGGGACTCCACGAGCAAGGACGCTCACACCACGACGAGTTCTGGTGGAAGCACCACTGCTCCGGCTGGGCACACGTCGACCTCGGGTGAGGACTCGGTCGGTGGCGGCAACCAGGTGGTGGCCCCGGTGAAGGCTCCGGTGACCATCGGTGGCAACGCTGTCTCGGTCGTGGGTGACTCCAAGAGCAAGGGTGCTCACACCACGACGAGTTCTGGTGGAAGCACCTCTGCTCCGGCTGGGCACACGTCGACCTCGGGTGAGGACTCGGTCGGTGGCGGCAACCAGGTGGTGGCCCCGGTGAAGGCTCCGGTGACCATCGGTGGCAACGCTGTCTCGGTCGTGGGTGACTCCAAGAGCAAGGGTGCTCACACCACGACGAGTTCTGGTGGATCCACCTCTGCTTCGGCTGGGCACACGTCGACCTCGGGTGAAGACTCGGTCGGTGGCGGCAACCAGGTGGTGGCCCCGGTGAACGTTCCGGTGACCATCGGTGGCAACGCCGTCTCGGTGATCGGTGACTCGAGCTCGAAGGACGCCGACACCTCGTCGTCGTCCACGGGTGGCTCGCTGCTGGTGGAGACATCGTCACCTCGGGTGAGGACTCGATCCTGTGGTGGCAACCAGGTCGTGGCCCCGGTGAGCGTTCCGGTGACCATCGGTGGCAACGCCGTCTCGGTGATCGGTGACTCGAGCTCGAAGAACGCCGACACCTCGTCGTCGTCCACGGGTGGCTCGTCCTGCTGGTGGAGACATCGTCACCTCGGGTGAGGACTCGATCCTGGGTGGCAACCAGATCATCGCGCCGATCGTGGCTCCGGTGACCATTGGCGGCAACGCCGTCTCGGTGATCGGTGACTCGAGCTCGAAGGACGCCGACACCTCGTCGTCGTCGGGTGGCTCGCCTGTTGGTGGAGACATCATCACCTCGGGTGAGGACTCGATCCTTGGTGGCAACCAGATCATCGCGCCGATCGTGGCTCCGGTGACCATTGGCGGCAACGCCGTCTCGGTGATCGGTGACTCCACCACGGAGGGCAGTACGACCACTGGCGGCACCAACCCGCCGACAGTGCCCACCGACCCGACGGACCCCGTGGACCCGACGGACCCCGTGGACCCGACGGATCCGGTGACGCCGACCAACCCCGTGGACCCGACGGACCCGGTGACGCCGACCAACCCCGGCGACACCACTCCGCCGGTCAGTCGCGACGTGGTCACCCGAACGGCCATCAGTGACCTGGCTGCCGCACAGCCGTCGACCGCTGGTCTGGCCTACACCGGAGTCAATGTGGCCGGCCTCTTGGGAGCAGCTCTGCTGCTGCTCGCACTGGGTGGCTTCCTCGTGGTGGGGACGCGACGCCGCACCATGACGGTCTGAGGCCGTCAAAGGACTGCCTCAGGTCCTGACCGGCCGGGATCGGTGCGAACCCCGCACCGATCCTGGCCGGACGGGCGTGGGGTCAGCCCATGGTCTTCTGGCCGTCGAGGGCTTCGCGGATGATGTCGGCGTGGCCGGAGTGCTGTGCGGTCTCGGCGACGATGTGCAGGATCGAGCGCCTGGCACTGCGCACCGCGCCGTCCTCGAACCACGGTGCCTTCGGCAGAGGTTGGGTCGCGCTGAGGTCAGGCAGTGACTCGACGAGGGCGTCGGTGCGCGCTGCAACCTCTTCGTAGTCGGCGAGCAGACCCGCGAGGGTCTCGCTCTCGGTCATGCGGTGGGAGTCCATGAAGGCAGCCACCTCGGGCGGAGGGTTGCTCCAGTCGACGTTCGCCCAGTCGACCTCGGGAGTCTCACGCGGCCCGTCAACGATGAACCTGGCCCACTCGGCCTCGGTCGCGCTGACGTGCTTGATGAGACCGCCCAAGGTCAACTCGCTGACGGTGGTGCGCTCTCGTGCCTGGTCGTCGGTGAGGTCCTGCGTGGTGAAGCGCAGGAAGCGACGGTGCTGTCGAAGGGACTCGATGAGATCGGAGCGTTCGGTGTCCATGGGAGCAACATAGCGAGGGTCACGGACACACGCCCGGCTCAGTATTCGTCGGCCAGCCGGACGACGTCGCCCACGACGACGACTGCTGGGGACTCGACACCGCGGAACAGCGCCAGGTCGGCGATGTCGGCCAGCGTGCCGATCGTCACCCGCTGAGTCGGGAGGTAGCCGCGTTCGATGATGGCCACGGGGCAGTCTGCTGAGCGGCCCTCTGCCACAAGGGCGTTCGCACTGGCACGAAGCGTGGACACGCCCATGAGGAGGACGAGGGTGTGGTCCGAACCCGAGGGCAGCGTCGGGATCTGCTCGTGGCCCGAGACGACGGTGAACGCCTTGGCGACACCGCGGTGGGTGAGGGGGATACCTGCGGCGGCCGGCACGGAGACAGCGCTCGTCACGCCAGGAACGACCTCGACGGGTATGCCGTGTGCCTCGCACGCGAGGCGTTCCTCGCCTCCGCGTCCAAGGACATAGGGGTCGCCACCCTTGAGGCGGACGACGCGCGTGCCCACGCTCGGCCTCCTCGACGAGGATGGCGTTGATGCGGTCCTGGGGGACCGGGTGGTGACCGGGGGTCTTGCCCACGTCGATGATCCGCACCGACTCAGGGAGTCGCGACACGACACCTCTCGGGGCGAGGCGGTCGACGACGACGACGTCTGCACTGGCGAGGAGTTCGTGACCGCGGACGGTGAGCAGGCCGTCGTCACCGGGACCGCCGCCGACGAGGGCGACCCAACCGGTGCTGCGGGTGCGGTGACGGCGGAGGTCGAGGCCACCGTTGCGCAGCGCGAGGTCGATGCCGTCCCGCACTGTTGTCGCCAGCAGGGGGTCGCCGCCGGCGTGCACGGCCACCGTGACGCTGCCGTCGGGAGTCGTGACGTGGGTGCGAGCGGGGATGCTCGCGGCCGTGGCGCGAGAGTCGGTGGCGTCGATGCACCACACCCTCAGTGCGTGGGAATCGCCGCTGATCGTCGAGTCGACGTCGGGGTCACCCGTGGCCGTGTGGGCAAGCCAGGCGTCGTCGAGATCGGTGGGCCCCGCGTAGTCGCGCTGCAACCAGGTGACCCGGTCGGCGTGCTCCTCGACGAGGTCATGCACCTCTTCGCAGACCCAGGGAGAGACGAGCCGCACGACCGCACCTTCGTCCAGGAAGGCCCGGAGGCGGCGACCCGTGACCGGCCCGCCGCCGAAGACGGCGACGAGTCGGCCGGTCAGGTCGAGGACGACCGGCAGGGCGGACTTCAGATCTCCCATGCCTCATCACCCTCGGGCTGCGTCGGCGCATCTGCTGCGGTCGGCAACGTCGCTCCGACCATGCCGGCGGCGACCGTGCGGCCGTCGTGGGCGTCGATGAGGAGGAAGGATCCACCCAGGCGGGAGGTCGAGTAGTTCTCGACGGGGACCGGGCTCGCGAGCCGGAGTGTCACCAGCCCGATGTCGTTGAGTTCCAGGACCTCTGCCGGGTCCGACGTCATCGAGTCGAGGTCGAGGGCGCCGTCGATCGTGCGCACCGCGGACTGCACCGTGCGCGACCCGTGCTTGAGCAGGAGCCGCTGACCGGGGCGCAGGGGAGCATCACCGAGCCAGCACACGACGGCCTTGATGTCCTGGGTGGGCTCGGGGGCATCCGCCACGGAGGAGATGACGTCGCCGCGGGAGATGTCGATCTCGTCGGCGAGACGCAGGGTCACCGACTGGGGCGCGAACGCCTTGTCGAGGGTGCGGTCGCCGAGGTCGATTCCGGCGACGGTCGTGCGGCGTCCGGAGGGAAGCACGACAACCTCGTCACCGACGCGGACGACGCCGGAGGCGACCTGACCGGCATACCCTCTGTAGTCGCGGTAGGCCTGATCGCGCGCCGCACCCTGCGGGCGGATGACGAGCTGGACGGGTAGCCGAAATGCCTCGTGGGACGGATCCTCCGCCGGAGGCAACTGCTCGAGGAGCTCGAGCAGACTCGGCCCTTCGTACCAAGGGGTGCGTGAGGAGCGCGTGGCGATGTTGTCGCCGTCGAGGGCGCTCACCGGGATGGCGATGGCGTCCTCGACACCGAGTTCACGGGCGACCGTCTGGACCTCGGCGTTGACCCGCTCGTAGACCTCTTGCGAGAAGTCGACGAGGTCGATCTTGTTGACGGCCACGATGACGTGCGGGACGCGGAGCAGGGCTGTCACGGCGAGGTGGCGACGAGTCTGTTCGAGGACACCCTTGCGGGCGTCGACGAGGAGCACGACGACGTCGGCCGTCGAGCTCCCGGTGACCGTGTTGCGGGTGTACTGCACGTGGCCCGGGCAGTCGGCGAGGACGAAGGAGCGTCGCGCCGTCGCGAAGTAGCGGTAGGCGACGTCGATGGTGATGCCCTGCTCGCGTTCGGCGCGCAGGCCGTCGGTGAGCAGCGCAAGGTCGGCCGCAGTGAGGCCGCGATCGCGTGACACCCGCTCGACGGCGGCGAGCTGGTCCGACAGCACGGACTTGGTGTCGTGGAGCAGGCGACCGACGAGGGTGGACTTCCCGTCGTCGACGGAGCCCGCCGTCGCGAGTCGGAGCAGGGTGGTCTCCATCAGAAGTAGCCCTCTTTCTTGCGGTCTTCCATGGCGGCCTCGGAGACCCGGTCATCGGCGCGCGTGGCGCCGCGTTCGGTCAGGGTGGAGGCGGACACCTCGACGACGATCTCGGCGTTGGTGCGCGCCGGAGACTCCACGGCACCGGTGCAGGACATGTCACCGACGGTGCGGTAGCGAACGAGACGCGTCTCGACCGGCTCGTCGTCGCGCGGCTGGCTGTAGGGGCCGACCGAGAGCCACATGCCGTCGCGGCTGAAGACCTCACGCTCGTGGGCGTAGTAGAGCGGGGCGAGCGGGATGTCCTCGCGCTCGATGTACTTCCAGACGTCCACCTCGGTCCAGTTGCTGATCGGGAAGGCGCGTACGTGCTCGCCGGGCCGGTGCCGCGGGTTGTAGAGGTTCCACAGCTCGGGCCGCTGGTTCTTGGGGTCCCACTGGCCGAACTCGTCCCGCAGCGAGACGATCCGCTCCTTGGCGCGAGCCTTCTCCTCGTCGCGCCGTCCGCCACCGAAGACACCGTCGAAGCGGTGCTCGTTGATGGCGTCGAGCAGAGGCACGGTCTGCAGGGCGTTGCGCAGGCCGTCGGCCCGCTCGCGCAGGCGTCCGTCGTCGAGGTAGTCCTGCACGCTCGCGACCTCGAGCCGCAGCCCGAGTCGCTCGACCGTCTCGTCGCGGTAGGCCAGCACCTCGGGGAAGTTGTGGCCGGTGTCGACGTGCAGCACGGGGAAGGGGATCGGCGCCGGCCAGAAGGCCTTCGCCGCCAGGTGCAGCATGATCACGGAGTCCTTGCCGCCGCTGAAGAGCAGGACCGGGCGCTCGAGCTCGCCGACGACCTCACGAATGATGAGGATGGCCTCGGCCTCGAGGGCGTCGAGCTGGCTCAGGACGTGCACGTCGTCGAGGAGTTGGTCCGATTGAGCAGTCTCGGCTGCCGTGTCCGTTGCGGCGTCGATGATGGAGGCGCTCATGTGTGGATCCCGCATTCGGTCTTGGAGAGTCCGGCCCAGCGGCCTGATCGTGGGTCCTCGCCGGGTGCGACGCGTTTGGTGCACGGCTCGCAGCCGATCGACGGATAGCCGTCGGAGAGAAGGAGGTTGATGGGCACGCCGTTGTCGAGGGCGTAGTCCGTGACGTCGTCGAGCGACCAGGTGACCAGGGGGTTGATCTTCACGAGGCCGTGCTTCTCGTCGAAGGTGACGAGCGGGGTCTCGGTGCGGGTCGGTGCCTCGTCGCGACGGACGCCGGTCACCCAGGCCTCGTAGCCGGCCAGGGTGCGGCCGAGCGGCTCCATCTTGCGCATGGCACAGCAGGAGGCCGGGTCGCGCTCATACAGACGAGCACCGAACTTCGCGTCCTGCTCGGCGACGGTCAGCTCGGGCAGGACATCGACGACGTTGACGTCGAGCTCGTCGGCGACGCGGGCGCGGGTCCCGATGGTGTCGGAGAAGTGGTAGCCCGTCTCGAGGAAGAGGACGTCCACACCGGGAGAGCTCTGCGAGATCAGGTGCGGGAGAACGCCTTCGGCCATGCTGCAGGCCACTGCCAGCGTGCCGGGGAAGTGCTCTGCGGCCCATCGGGCGACACCGGCGGCGTCGGTGTCGTCGAGCAGTGCGCCCTCGGCCGCAAGGGCGCGCAACTCCTCTTCACTGCGCTTGGTGTTGCGTCTGGTCAGGGTGCTCATGTCAGCTCCTCGTCCGTGACTCGGTGTGCCCAGGTGGCGAAGGACTCGCCGCCGGTGCGCTGTTCCAGGAAGCGGCGGGTGATTCGCTCGACGTAGTCGGCGAGGTCGGTCGCCTCGATCTTGAGGCCGCGAACGGTGCGGCCCAGTCCGGCCTCGTCCCGCTCGGGGGAGGCGAGGCCGCCACCGAGGTGGACCTGGAAGCCGGGTACGTTCTCGCCCGCGTCGTTGGTCGTGATGAGGCCCTTGAGACCGATGTCGGCCGTCTGGATGCGGGCGCACGAGTTCGGGCAACCGTTGACGTGCAACGAGATCGGCGTGTCGAGCTCGACTCCGGCGAGGCGCTCCTCGAGCTCGGCGATGACCGCAGTCGCGGTGTCCTTGGTGTCGACGATCGCGAGCTTGCAGTACTCGATGCCGGTGCAGGCCATCGTCGAGCGACGGAATGGACTGGGCGTTGCGGTCAGCCCGAGCTCCTCGAGGCCAGCGGTGAGCTCGTCCACACCCGCTGCAGGAATGCCGAGCACGACCAGCTTCTGGTGGGCGGTGAGTCGCACACCGTCGCCACCAACCCGCTCGATGAGGTCGCCGAGGCGGCTGAGGATGGTGCCACTCACGCGACCGACGATCGGGGCGGCGCCGACATAGAAGCGGCCGTCCTTCTGCGGGTGGACGCCGATGTGGTCGCCGGGACCCTTGGCGGGCTCAGGGGCCGGGCCGTCAGGAAGCTTGCGACCGAGGTACTCGGTCTCGAGGATCTCGCGGAACTTCACGGGGCCCCACTCGGCGAGCAGGAACTTCAGGCGGGCCTTGGTGCGCATCCGCCGATAGCCGTAGTCGCGGAAGATCTGGATCACGCCGTGCCACACGTCGGGCGCGTCGGCCTCGGACACGAACACACCGAGCCGCTCGGCGAGTCGGGGCGCAGTCGAGAGAGCGCCACCCACCCAGAGGTCGTAGCCGACTCCCAGCTCGGGGTGCACGACTCCGACCAGCGAGATGTCGTTGATCTCGTGGACGACGTCGAGGCTCGGGTGACCGGTGATCGCCGTCTTGAACTTGCGGGGGAGGTTGGACAGTTCGGGGTCGCCCAACCACCGTTCCGTGATGACGCGGATGAGTTCGGTGGGGTCGATGATCTCGTCCGCGGCGATACCGGCCACCGGGCTGCCGAGGAACGCGCGAGGCGTGTCGCCGCAGGCCTCGGTCGTCTGCAATCCCACAGCCTCGAGGCGGCGCCAGATCTCGGGCACGCTCTCGATGGCGATCCAGTGGTACTGGATGTTCTGCCGGTCGCTGATGTCGGCGCTCTCGCGAGCGAAGTCGGTCGAGATGCCACCGAGAACGCGCAGCTGGGCGGGGGAGAGGACCTGGCCGTCGGTGCGCACCCGCAGCATGAAGAACTTGTCCTCGAGCTCGTGCGGCTCGAGCGAGGCGGTCTGCCCGCCGTCGATGCCGGGCTTGCGCTGCGTGTAGAGGCCCCACCAACGGAATCGGCCGTGCAGGTCGTCGCCCGGGATGGCGTCGAACCCGTCGCGCGCATAGATCGTCTCGATGCGCTCCCGGACGTTGAGGCCGTTGTCCTGCGCCTTGAACGTCTCATTGGGGTTGAGCGGCTCACGGCCGTCGACGGCCCACTGACCGTTGGACCGGCCGGTGCGCGGCGGCCGCAGTGCGCGGCTGCCGGAGGCGACGCTCGTCATGGATCCTCGTTCCTCAATGGGTGGCATTGCTGATGGAAAGCATAAGCGTGGGTTATGAAGCGTTCGGGGGCCGGTCCACGATGTGGCCGTCCCGGGCGGCGCCAGTGGAGGGCTATCATCGAACGTATGTTCGACACGTCCGCACGGCCGCCACTGCGCCGTGCGGCGAGCCCGGGAGCGCCGGGCGGATCCGGTCGGCCAGGCCCGCCCGGTTGGCCCGACCGCGTGCCGCCGCCCGAGGCGCCGGGTTGGCAGGTGCCTGCCGTCGGCTGGCTGCTCGATCACTGTCCTTCGGACTACCGCATGTATGCCGTGTGGCGTCACCACCCGATCGCCCTCGCCTGGGTGACCACGCACCACCTGGACGGACAGCTGGGAGCCATGCGGACGGCATACAGAGGTCTGCGTGTTGATCTTGCCGACCACGTCGAACCCGAGGGCATCGCCGCGTCGCTCGCGGCCCTCGAGGCCGAGGGGGCGCGGCTGCTCGCGGCCCGCCGGGCGGCAGGTCTGCTGCTGGAGGCGATGCAGGGCCACGCCTTCGTTCCGCGACTGTGACGGGGTTTCTTGACCGAGGTATACGTTCAGTAAGGAGTTGACCAAGACTCTCCACTTCGGCGCCGCGGAGGGCTTTGATGGGCCGAGTCACGTGACATCGCGTCACGCTTCTCGACTCACGACAAGGAAGTCCTCATGCGTCGATCGCTCTCCGCCCTCGCGTGCCTGGCCGCCGGTTCGGCAGTCATCGCAGCCGCCGTGCCCGCCTCCGCCCGTCCAGCCGACCCCGTCGGTCCGCTCCGCCAGCTCGACGTGTCCTCCGTCGGCGCCGCCGCCGAACAGGCCGTGCGATCGGCCCCCGGACTGCTGCGCCTGTCCGCCGCGGAGGACCTCGTGGCGACCTCGGCCATCGGTGAGACCTCGGGCGCGCGCCACGTGCGCATGGACCGGACCTATCGCGGACTGCCCGTCCTCGGTGGCGACCTCGTCGCACACCTGGGCTCGGACGGCGCTGTCGACTCGGTGAGCCAGACGCTGCGCGCACCGCTCTCGGTCGCGACGACTCCCAGCATCACCGCCGCACGCGCCAAGGCCGCGACCCGCGCCACCCTCCCGACCGGCGTCAGCGTCGACAAGGCCGCCCCGACCCTCGCGGTCGACGCCACCGACGGCACGCCGCGACTCGTGTGGGACGTCCGCAGCAGTGGTGTCCGCGCCAGCGGCACGCCCAGCCGGATGCACACGTGGGTCGACGCCACCACGGGCAAGGTCGTCAACGCGGCCGACGAGATCCACGAGGCCGACGGCACCGGCGCCTCCCTCTACAGCGGGACGGTCGGCATCCAGACCACGCTGTCCGGGTCGACCTACCAGCTCAAGGACGCGACCCGTGGCAACTCACAGGTCAGTGACATGGCCAACAAGGAGGACAGCGTCCTCTGCACGATCCTCCAGATCGGCTGCACCGCCGGCACCCTCTACACCGACGCCGACAACGCCTGGGGCAACGGCACCAACGCCAACCGTCAGAGCGCAGCCGTCGACGCGGCATACGGGCAGGCCCGCACGTGGGACTACTTCAAGAACGCCCACGGACGCAACGGCATCTGGAACACCGGTCAGGGTTCGCCGAGCCGGGTCCACTACGGCAGCGGCTACGTCAACGCGTTCTGGGACGGCAAGCAGATGACCTACGGCGACGGTGACGGCACCTCGTTCGGTCCGCTCGTCTCGCTCGACGTCGCCGGGCACGAGATGAGCCACGGCGTCACCGAGAACTCGGCCAACCTCACCTACTCCAAGGAGTCCGGTGGGCTCAACGAGTCCACGAGCGACATCTTCGGGTCGATGGTCGAGTTCAGCGCCAACAACGCGAGCGACCCGGGCGACTACCTCATCGGTGAGGAGTTCGACCTCGCCAAGGGGCTCGGTTTCCGCCGCATGGACAACCCGAGCTCGGACGGCTCGTCGGTCAACTGCTGGAGCTCGTCGGTGGCCAACCTCGACGTGCACTACTCGTCCGGCGTGGGCAACCATTTCTTCTACCTGCTCGCCGAGGGCTCGGGCGCCAAGACCATCGGCGGCAAGGCGCACAACTCGACGACGTGCAACGGCTCGACGGTCACCGGGATCGGTCGCGATGCCGCAGCCAAGATCTGGTACCGCGCACTCACCGTCTACATGACGTCGTCGACGAACTACTCGGGCGCCCGCGCGGCGACCGTCAAGGCGGCCGGCGACCTCTACGGCGCCAGCGTCGACCCAGGCCGCTGCGGTCGCGACGACGTGGGACGCCGTCTCGGTGAAGTAGGTCACGAACTGGAGGGGCGTTCACGGGTCCCACACCTCGAGAGGGGGTGTGGGGCCCGTGAACGTTGTGTGTGGGCTGCGGCGCAGATGCCGTGGGGAGATGCGGCGCGCGCGACAGCACCTAGACTCTTGCGGATGGACATCGGCACCGAGAAGGAGAGCGCGTGAGCGTGTTGGAGCGCATCCAGGGACCTGAGGACCTCAAGGCCCTGAGCCGCCCCGAGCTGGCGACCTTGGCGCAGGAGATTCGCACCTTCCTCGTCGACGAGGTCTCCCGCACCGGTGGCCACCTCGGACCCAACCTCGGCGTCGTCGAGCTGACGATCGCGATCCACCGGGTCTTCGACAGCCCGCGCGACGCGGTCGTCTTCGACACCGGCCACCAGTCCTACGTCCACAAGCTCCTCACCGGCCGCCACGACTTCACCTCGCTGCGCAAGCAGGGCGGGCTGTCGGGCTACCCGAGCCGCGCCGAGTCCGAGCACGATGTCGTCGAGAGCTCCCACGCGTCGAGCTCGCTGTCGTGGGCCCACGGCATCGCGGCCGGACGCGTCGTCGCAGGCGAGCGCGACCGGCATACCGTCGCGGTCATCGGTGACGGGGCACTCACCGGCGGCATGGCCTGGGAAGCGATCAACAACATCGCTGCCGAGAAGGACCTTCCGCTCGTCATCGTCGTCAACGACAACGAACGCTCCTACGCCCCGACCCGCGGCGGACTCGCCGACCACCTCGCGACCCTGCGCACGACGCGCGGCTACGAGCGCTTCCTCGACTGGGGCAAGTCGGCGCTGCACCGCACGCCCGTCGTCGGGGGAGCGATGTACGAAACGCTCCACGGCGTGAAGAAGGGCATCAAGGACATCGTGGCGCCGCAGGGGCTCTTCGAGGACCTTGGCCTCAAGTACGTCGGTCCCGTCGACGGCCACGACGAGGCCGCGCTCGAGCAGACGCTCCGCCGCGCAAAGGCCTTTGGCGGGCCGGTGCTCGTCCACGTCATCACCCAGAAGGGCAAGGGCTACGAGCCCGCCATCAACGACGAGAGCGACCAGTTCCACGCGGTCGGCGTCATCAATCCCGAGACCGGCCTGCCGCTCGAGATCTCCGGACGCAGCTGGACCGACGAGTTCAGTGACGCCCTCGTCGAGCTGGGGGAGGAGCGCGAGGACATCGTCGCGATCACCGCGGCCATGATGATCCCGGTCGGGCTCGACGCGTTCTCGAAGCGCTTCCCGGAGCGCACTTTCGATGTCGGCATCGCCGAGCAGCACGCGACGACCATGGCTGCAGGACTTGCGTATGCCGGCCTGCATCCGGTTGTCGCGATCTATGCGACTTTCCTGAACCGCGCCTTCGACCAGCTGCTCATGGACTGCGCGCTCCACAAGGCGGGCGTGACGTTCGTGCTCGACCGCTCCGGTGTCACCGGGCCGGACGGTGCCTCGCACCACGGCATGTGGGACATGTCGATCGCGGGCATCGTGCCGGGGCTGCACCTCGCTGCGCCCCGCGACGGCCACCAGATCCCCATCGCACTGCGCGCTGCCGTCGACATCTCCGACGCGCCGTCGGTGATCCGCTTCCCCAAGGGCTCGGTCTCCGACCCCATCGAGGCGGTGCGCACCGTTGACGGTGTCGACGTGTTGGTCGAGCCCGATGCGAGCGACGACGAGGTCGACCTGCTCCTCGTCGGGGTCGGGTCCATGGTCGCCACTGCTCTGACCGTCGCCGACAAGCTCGCCGCCGAGGGGCTGCGCGTGCGCGTCGTCGACCCGGTCTGGGCACTGCCGGTCAACCCTGCTGTGGGCGACCTGTCGCGGTCGGCTCGTCGGATCGCCGTCCTCGAGGACAACTCGGTGGCGGGCGGCGTGGGTTCACACATCATGAAGTCGTTGCGCGACAGCGGAATTGACGCGCCGATCGACCTCTTTGGCCTCCCGCGTGAGTTCCTCGACCACGGATCGCGTGGCCAGGTCCTCGACCGCGTCGGCCTCACGCCCGACGCCATCTCGACGAAACTCCTCGACTCCCTGCGCTGACCGTCCGTTCGGGGCACGAAGTCGAAGGCTGGAGTCAGGTGTCAGCGCCCGTCGGCGCCACAGTCGTTGGGTCCCGGTAGTTCGAGGCAGGCGAGGCGACGCTCGACACCTCGCTGGTTGCTGTCGTCGTCGATCGACGCGATGAAGGCCCAACCGCTGAGGAAGAGCGACACCATGCTGGCGGCAAGGGTGACGCGAAGTGCCGTGTCGCTGGTCAGATCGATCGTCGTTGACGTGCTGCTGTCTTGCTCTCTGGACATGAGCCCGATCCCGTCGTGAGGCCGTCGAAGACTTCCCAGCATCCTCCGCCGTGGCGCACAGCGGCAAGGAGTGGCGGCGGACCGGTTTGGCAGCAAGGATCAGGCACACACATCGGGTTGCCCTGTGGTGCCGGAACCCATGCGCGGTGATGACCGACCGGCATACCGTCGTGGTTCAGGGGTGGCAGCCGGCGGCCCGGAAGGGGAACCACGTGAGAGTCGTCCCGTCGTTCACCGTGGAAGTCACATCCGGCACCCTCGCGGTCCACGACCTCATCCCGGGCGCGACCTCGCCCGAGGTCCCCGTCGTCCTCGCGCTCCACGGCATCACCGCCAACGGACTGGCGTGGCAGGTCCTCGCCGATGAGCTCGTGCGTCGACACGGTGTTGGCGCCGTCCGGCTCCTCGCCCCGGATCTGCGCGGTCGCGCTGCCAGTCGTGACGTGCCGGGGCCATACGGCATACACGTTCACGCCGAAGACGCCCTGGCGATCGCCTCGGCGTTTGGTGGTCGACCGATCCTCGTCGGTCACTCGATGGGTGCCTTCGTCGCGGCAGCGGCTGCGGCCGCAGAGCCGGACCGCTTCCACTCCGTCGTCCTCGTCGACGGCGGTCTCGGATTCCCCGTGCCCGCAACGATGTCCGTCGACGACGCGCTGTCGAGCGTGCTCGGGCCGGCCATGGCGCGACTGTCGATGGTGTTCGACTCGCCCGAGGACCACCTCGCGTTCTGGCGGCGACACCCGGCAGTGGGGCCTCTGCTCGCGGGACCCGAGGGGCTGTGGCTGCGCCGCTACCTCGACCACGACCTCGTCGAATCCGCGGACGGCTGGCGATCGAGCTGCGTCGTTGACGCGATCCGGGCGGACGGGCGAGACATCCTTGCCGACGCCTCGGTCCTCACTGCTGTGCGCCGCGCAGTCAAGGCCGGAGTCGACGTCGAGCTCCTGTGGGCCGCGCGCGGGCTTCTCGACGAACCGCAGGGTCTCTACGACGAAGAGCGCCTGAGGGCACTCGAACTGCCGGACGGCCTGAGGACCACGTCGGTCCCCGACACCAACCACTACTCGATCATTCTCGAGTCGAAGGCAGTGTCGGCGCTGGCCGATGTCATCGACCGCCAGCTCCCATGACCGCACGCCTGGTCCCGGCTCTCGGGTCTCTCGGGCCTCTTCGCCGGCCGTGCCGTCGGTGGGTGTCAGAGGCTTCTGGTGGACTCGTTCCGTGGTGGCCAGCAGTGGGGCGGGCGGCCGATTTCGGCATGCTTTCGTTCGCTGTGATTTGACGAATTATGCTGTGCTGCAATGGATTTGGTGTGTGGATAACCTCAGGACTGTCGGCGAACAGGTGTACGATGAGAGGCATGGAGGGGACACCATTCACCGCAGGGCCTGAGGTTCAGGTCCGCTCCTTCGTGTCCTCTCTCGGGGAGTTCGATCCGGAGGGAACGACGGAGGCGGAGCGGGTTGCGCTGGTCGCCGCGTTCGAGTCGATCAAGGGTGCGGCAGCCGCAGCGCAGGCTCGTTTCAGTGCGGCCGCGGTGGTGGACCGGGAAGCGTTGGGTGAGGACTCCCGCAGTGTCCGGGCAGATCTGGCGTTGGCGCGGCGGTGTTCTCCGACGCTCGCGGATCAGCACGTGGGTGTCGCGAAAGCGCTCGTGGGCGAGATGCCCGAGACGATGGCTGCGTTGACCAGGGGTGAGCTCAGTGAGAAGCGGGCGATGATCCTCGTCCGGGAGACTGCGTGCCTGACGCGTCGAGCACCGCGCCGAGGTCGACCGGCGGTTGGCCGCGACGATGACGTCGTTGGGTGACAAGGCGTTGGCGGGTGCGGCCCGTCGGGTGGGTGCGGAGCTGGACGCCGAGAGCCTGGCTGAGCGGAACCGGCGCGCTGTCGCGAGTCGTCACATGTCCGTGCGCCCGGCCCCCGATGGCATGGCCTGGTTGTCGATCCTGGGACCGATGAAGGACATCATCGGAGCCCACGTCGCCCTCCTGGCCGAAGAAGGACGACGCCACGTCATCGACCCCGACCTACCCGCCGACCAGTGGGACGCCGCCGCAGCAGCCGCGAAAGCTGACACCCGTGGCAAGGGTGCCTGGCTCTCGGACCGAGCCCTGGAACTCCTGACGGGCGGGCGAAGGGCCAGCCGCAACCGGTCGAGGTCAACCTCGTCATGACCGACAAGGTCCTGCTTCCGGCAGCGTTCGGGGGTCAGGCCCCGAAGGACGACGTCGCCGTCATCCCCGGGTGGGGTGTCATCCCCGGAGCCGAAGCCCGCGCGCACATCGCCGCCCTCCTCGACCACGCTGACATCGATCCGGCGACAGACCCGGCACCGGGACCGCTGGCGAATCTGGCGCGTTCGTGTGGCTGCGGCGACTGTTCACCGACCCCACTGGTCGCGACCTCGTCGCCCTCGACTCCACCCGCCGCCGCTTCCACGGTGGACTGCGCAAATTCATCGAGCTGCGCGACCCCACGTGCCGCGTCCCGTGGTGCGACGCCCCCGCCATCGAAACCGACCACGTCCAACGCCGTCCACGACGGCGGCGCCACGACCGGAGCCAACGCCGGCGGCCTGTGCAAACGCCACAACCAGGTCAAGGAAGAGCTCGGGTGGTACTTCACCGTGCGCTCGACCGGGCTCGACGGCACGGGACCACACGGCATACGCATCCAAACCCCCACCGGCAGAGTCCACGACTCCACCGCGCCTCCCATCCTCGGCGAAGGGTGGTTGGGCGCAACGCCCGATCCTGACCCCCCGTTCATGGAGCTGGACGAGGAGCAGGAACGCTTCGCTGAAGAGTTCGGTGCGTGGCTCGAGCATGCGCACGAGGGCCACTGCTGGGCTGCGTGAGCCGTCAGGGGCGCTCGGCCAGGTGCGCGCGCAGGGCGACGTAGACCTTGCGCACGCCGATGGCGCGCTGCAGGTCGTCCTCGATCTGCGAGAAGAACTCGCGCCGGTAGTTCTGGTCGATGACCGCCTGCACGGTGAAGTAGAGCCCGGCGAACCCCGACAGGAAGACCGCCACCGAGAACAGCTCGTTGCTCACGAGGTGCAGCCCGCCGGTCTCATAGGTCGGGGCATGACCGACCCACGACTCGATGACATCCGGCCGGATCGCGATGGAGCCGAACACGACGAAGAACGTGAAGACGATGAGGGCCAGGCTGACGACCTGGATCGCCTGGGTGATGAAGAGCATGAGGAGCAGGTTGTTGCGCTGGAGTCCGCGCAGCCGGATGCCGGCGACTTCGGCGGCCAGGTGCGGTTCGTCGAGGATCTCGCGGGCGGCCGACGCGACGGGCGTGCCCGCGCAGGAAGCAGCCAGGCGCTCGCCCTCGACCTCGGCACCCAACCGGCTGATCTCCTTGTCGAAGGACGGCGCGAGGAACGCCACCGCGAGCACCACGAAGACCGCGACGGTCGACCACAGCAGGGGTCGACTCAGCGACGACGCCACCTGCCAGACCTCGGTGTTGATGAAGAGGAAGGTGATGAACAGCAGGAGGAACGGCAGAGCGCGGGTCGCGAGCGGGACGAGGAGCGACCGCCCTTCCCAGGCATGGGCGAGGGCCCATCGGCCAATGAGCGGGACGCGGAAGACTCGCGCGCCACGAAGCAGCCCGACCAGTGCGGCGGCACCGATCGCAGCCCACACCGCATCGGGCCACGAGGCGTTCGCCACCTTGGCCAGACCTCCGACGACTGCTCCGACGACGAGGGCGATTCCGGTCCACAGGAGGACCACCCGCGCGGCGAAGGCGCGGCGGATCGACTCATGTCCCGCTTCCACGAAGTAGGGGAGACCGTGGTCGTCGAACCACTGCTCGCACTTGGCGACGTCGTTGGGGGTGAGCACGCGCACAGCCTCTCAGGTGATCAGCGTGATGCGAGATTCTCAGCGGGCCGTGGCGGACACGAGGTGACGCAGCCGCAGCGCCAGCTGCAGCTCGAGCGCGCGTTCGGGGGACTGCCAGCCGTCGCCCACGAGGCGCGTGATCCGCTCGAGTCGCTGGGCCACGGTGTTGGTGTGGACGTGCAGTCGCGTCGCCGCGTGGCGTGGGCTGGCCCCCGCGAGGAAGTAGGCCTCGAGCGTGCCGACGAGGTCGGTGCCTCGTGACGTGTCGTAGTCGTGCAGGGGACCCAGAACAGAGTGCACGTATGCCGTGACTTCCGGTTGGGTGCCCACGATGAGTCCCGCGAAACCCAGGTCTGCGGCGGCCGCGCCATCGCCGCGACGCCCGAGTGCGACGAGCGCCTCGGCCGTGCGGACGGCCTCGGTGTGTGCCGCGGCGAGGTCAGTTCCAAGGCTTCCGACGGCCTCACTCACGGGACCGGCCGCGCCCACGGTGACGATCTGGTTGCGCGACAGGCGTTGCGCCAGATCGGTTGCGGCAGAACCGGGTTCGGCGCCAGGTACGAGAGCCACGACGTGGCCCTCGACCTCACCGACGAGGCCGACACCACCGAGGGCGGCGTTGACGGCGAGCACGAGCGATCGAGCGGTCACTGCCTCGGTTCCGAGCACCGCGAGCAGGCACGCAGGTTCGCGCAGGTCGAGGCCGAGCGAACGCGCGGCCGGGAGCAGGAGACCGAGATCGGCGTGACCGCTCACGAGACCTGAGACGAGGTCGGTGCGCTGCTGCTGCCGGGTCTCGGCCCGGTTGCGCTCACCCAGCAGGACGAGGGCGGTGACGACCGCGGCGCGCTCGACGGTGCGTTCGTCGGAGTCGTCCATCGAGGAGACCTCCCCGATGACGAGACAGCCGAGGGGTTCACCGGCTGCCGCGATGCCGATCGCCCACGCGTCGCCGATGCGGGACAGGCGCCCACCGTCGACGCCGCCCTCGACGTGCGTCGTGAGGTCGCGCAGTGCATCGCCACTCGGTGGAGCCTCGCCGGCCACGCTGCGTGGTGCCCCGTCGAGATCGAGGAGCAGTGCCCACCCGCCGAGCAGTTGGGTCAGGGACTCGGTGAGGTCATCGACCCCGCCACCCTCGAGGACGATCTCGGCGAAGCGGTCGTGGGCTGCGGCGGCCCGTTCGATGCCGGCGGCGTAGTGGCTCACCCGGTCCGTGGCATTGGACAGTGCAGCGAGGGTTCGTGAGGACTCCTCGACGGCTCGGACCTGGACGATCGTCACGGCGGCGAGTGCCGCGAGCGAGCCGAGTAGGGCGACCTCGTCGTGGGTGAAGGGACGCGGGGTGCGGTTGGAGGCGAAGAGCACTCCGACGAACTCGTCCTTGACGAGCAGGGGAGTGCCGCAGATGGCGACCAGACCCTCGTCACCGACAGCACCATCGATGGAGTGCGTGTGCCTGAAGCGGGCGTCGGCGAAGTAGTCGGCCGTCCAGTAGGGCTTGTGCGACTGGGCGACGAGGCCACCGAGCCCGGCGCCGAAGGCCAGCCGCACGACCTGGAACTGCGCCGAGACCGAGCCTGCGGTCGCGCGCATGAAGGTGTCACCGCGCTCGTGGTCAAAGAGGGTGAGGTAGGCGACGTCGGTCCCCATGAGGGTGCGGGCTCGACGGACGATCGCGTCGAGGACGACGGACGGGTCGCTCATCGAGGCCAGTTCGCCGGCGGTGTCGACCAGGGCGGCCAGCTGCTGCTCGCGGCGGCGCTGCACATCGAAGGCACCACTGATCCGGATGGCGAGGTCGCGGGCATGCGGATCGACGTCGAGGGAGGCCAGGTCGCCGGCGGACGCTCCTGCGGCGAGCATCTCGAGCAGGCGAGTGCCCACGTCCACGTCATCGTGCATGGAGCCGATCCTAGGCGTCCCACACGGTCTCCGTATGGGCGCTGACGCCATGAGGTTGGACAGACCATGGTGCCCCGCGCCATGTGTGCCTCAGCGGGTCCGCTCTAGGGTGATGCCTCATCGCCTGCAGATGTCCTGCACGGCGGAGCACAAGGAGGTGCTGGTGAGCGCAAGCCCATCGACGACGGAATCCCCACTGACGTCCCCATCGACGCCAGCAATCCTGCGGACCGTCGACCTGACGAAGGACTTCCGCGGCTTCACCGCCGTCAACGCCGTGAACCTCGACGTCACCGAGGGCACGATCCACGCGCTCGTCGGCCCCAACGGTGCCGGCAAGACCACCCTGTTCAACCTGCTCACCGGCTTCCTCACGCCGACGTCGGGGCAGATCCTCCTGCGCGGTGACGACATCGCGGGGAAGCAGCCGGAGCAGATCGCCCACCTGGGCGTCGCTCGCTCCTTCCAGATCACCAGCCTGTTCGACGAGATGACGTTGCTCGAGCACCTCGAGCTCGCCCTCGCCTCGCCCACCGGGATCGGCTACCGGTTCTGGACCTCCCGCAAGGGCCTCGGCGCCTTCCGCGAACGGTCCATGGAGCTGCTCGGCGAGGTCGGACTCGCCGATCGCAGCGGCCAACGAGCCGGCTCCCTCGCCTATGGACAGAAGCGCGCCCTCGAGATCGCCCTGGCGCTGGCCCTCGACCCCAGCCTCCTCCTGCTGGACGAGCCGACCGCAGGCATGGGCCTCGAGGACGTCGACCGGACCATCGCCCTCGTCAAGAAGGTCTCCGACGGGCGCACCGTCGTCTTCGTCGACCACAACATGCACGTCGTCGGATCGCTCGCCGACAGCGTCACCGTCCTCCAGTCGGGCGAGGTTCTCGCAGAGGGGACCTACGACGAGGTGCGGCGCGACGACAAGGTCATCACGGCATACCTCGGAGAGTCTGGAGACACGCATGAGTGACACGTTGCTCAAGGTCGACAACCTCTCGGCGTTCTATGGCGAAGCCCAGGTGCTGCGCGATGTCTCCATCGACGTTGCAGCCGGCGAGGTCGTCACTCTGGTCGGCCGCAACGGCGCCGGCAAGACGACGCTGCTGCGCTCGATCATGGGGCTGCACAGGGGAACTCGCGGCTCGATCTCCTTCGCGGGCGACACGCTCGACGGCAAGTCCGCCGACAAGCGTGCCCGTCTCGGACTCGGCTGGGTGCCCGACGACCGCGGGATCTATGCCACCCTCACCGTCGCCGAGAACCTCAGCCTCCCGCCCGTGGTCGACAAGTCCGCGGCGTGGAGCCTCGACAAGATCTACGAGCAGTTCCCGGTGCTGCGCGAGCGTCGCGACTTCCCGGGCACCAAGCTCTCCGGCGGCGAGCAGCAGATGCTCGCCATGGCCCGGCCGCTCCGGGCGGGGTCACGGCTCCTGCTCCTCGACGAGCCGAGCGAGGGACTGGCGCCGGTGATCGTCAACCAGATCGGTCAGATCATCCGCGACATCAAGGCCCAGGGCGTCGCCGTCCTCCTCGTCGAACAGAACGTGAAGTTCGCGTCGACCGTGGCCGACCGCCACAACCTCCTCGCCCAGGGCGAGGTCGTCGAGAGTCTCGACAACTCCGAATTCCAGTCCCGCACAACGGAACTGCTCCAGCACCTCGGCATGTAGCCGAGGGCGCACAGAACTGCACCCCAGCATCGGACCGCCGGGCACGGCATACACACCCCAGGAGGGGAACATGCGAAACACCAAGATGATCAGCCTTGCGGCCATGGTGGCCAGTTCAGGTCTGCTGCTCACCGCGTGCGGCAGCGCAGGCGGCGGCCCGTCGAGCGCCAGCGGCAAGATCAGCGACGACAAGATCGTCCTCGCCGTCCTCAACGACCAGTCCGGTGTCTACAAGGACCTCTCCGGCACCAACTCGGTCGAGGCCGTGAAGATGGCCGTCGAGGACTGGAAGGCCGCCCACAAGGACGACGCGGTGAGCAAGAACATCGAGGTCGTCACGGCCGACCACCAGAACAAGCCCGACATCGCCAACACCAAGGCGCAGGAGCTGTACGACCGGCAGAAGGCCGACATCATCCTCGACGTCCCGACCTCGTCCGCGGCTCTCGCCGTCGCGACGCAGGCCAAGGCGAAGAAGAAGGTCTACATCAACATCGGCGCCGGCACGACCGCGCTCACGGGTGCGCAGTGCAACAAGTACACGTTCCACTGGGCCTACGACACCTACATGCTCGCCAAGGGCACGGGTGGCACGCTCACCAAGGACGGCGGCAAGAAGTGGAACGTCGTCTACCCCGACTACGCCTTCGGTCAGGACATGACGAAGTCGTTCGAGGGTCAGATCACGGCGGCCGGCGGTGCGATCGGCCAGAAGGTCCCGACCCCGTTCCCCAACGACAACTTCGCGACCTACATCACCAAGGCCGCGGCGGACAAGCCCAACGTCATCGGCACGATGCACGCCGGTGGTGACCTCATCAACTTCGTCAAGCAGTACAACCAGGCCGGGATCTCCGACCAGATCAAGCTCGCTGTCGGCCTGATGTTCATCACCGACATCCACAGCCTCGGCGCCGACCAGTTCAAGGGCGTCACGTTCACCGACGCCTGGTACTGGAACTTCGACGACCAGAACCGCGCGTGGGCCGACAAGTTCCAGGCCAAGACCAAGACCCGCCCGTCCTTCGCGCACGCAGCGAACTACTCCGCGGCCTACAACTACCTCGAGGCCGTCCAGGAAGCCGGATCCGACAAGGGTGACGACGTCGTCGCCAAGCTCGAGGGCAAGAAGATCAACGACTTCTTCCTGCGCAACGGTGAGGTTCGTGCGGCGGACCACCGCGTCATCCACGACGCCTACCTCGCCGAGGTCAAGCCCCAGTCCGAGGTCACGGAGGAGTGGGACCTCGAGAAGATCGTGGCCACCATCCCCGCGGCCGAAGCCTTCAAGCCGGCCGCCGAGTCCGGCTGCTCGATGTGACGTCCCGATTCCTTTCGTCCAACAGAGGTCACTGATTCAGCGATGAGTGCATTCATCCAGTACACGCTCCAGGGTCTGGCGACGGGCGGCTTCTATGCCCTCGCCGCCCTGGGGCTGGCGGTCATCTTCGGAGTCATGGGGGTGGTCAACTTCAGCCACGGCGCCATGTACATGCTCGGCGCCGTCGGTTCGGCCGTGCTCCTCGACGTCGCGGACATCCCGTTCTGGGGTGCGCTCGTCATCGTCCCGATCCTGCTCTTCCTCTTCGGGGTCCTCGTCGAGCGGCTGCTCGTGCGATGGCTCCTCAAGCTCGATCCGCTCTACAACTTCCTGCTCACCTTCGGTCTGACACTGCTCATCGTCGACCTGGTCAAGCGCAAGTACGGCGTCTCCGGACTGCCCTACGAGCTGCCGGCCGGACTCGAGGGCCGGGTGAGCGTGGGCGGGCTGAGCCTGTCGAGCTACCAGCTGTTCGCGGCGTTCTTCTCGGTGGTGCTCTGTGTCGCCGTGTGGATGCTCCTCACCAAGACGCGCATCGGCATGATCGTGCGCGCCTCGACCGAGGACGCCGAACGCACCCGCGCCCTGGGCATCAACGTCGGCCGCTGGGTGACCCCGGTGTTCGGCTTCGGGATCGCGCTTGCTGGTGTGGCCGGAGTGCTCGCGGCACCGTTCCGCGCGATCACTGCCGACATGGGCAGCAACTTCATCATCATCCTGTTTGCCGTCGTCGTCATCGGCGGGCTCGGCTCGATCCTCGGCGCAGTTGTTGCCGGGTTCCTCGTCGGGCTCGTCGAGGCGTACGGCCAGGCCTACGCACCGTCCTACGCGCAGGTCCTCATCTTCGTCCTCATGGCAGCGGTCGTCCTCGTCCGCCCGGCAGGACTCTTCGGCCGCGAGGAGGCCTCATGAGTGCCCAGCTCACCGAGACGACGCGTGTCGAGACGGCCGCTTCGGCGGCACCCGACCGCAAGCTCAACCCGTTCGTGCGGGCCGGAATGCTCGTCGTCGCACTGCTCGTCGTCCTCGCCCTGCCCTGGTACATCTACCCGCCCGTGGCGATGGACATCTTGGCGTGGGGACTCTTCGCCATCGCGGTGGATCTGCTTCTCGGGTTCACCGGCCTGCTGAGCTTTGGTCACGCGGCCTTCTGGGGCACGTCGGCCTACGTCACGGGTCTCATCGCGATCCGAGCCGGTATGCCGTTCCCTGTCGCGATCCTGGGTGGTGCGGTTTTCGCCATGCTCATCGCCGTCCCCATGGGCTACCTCGCGGTGCGTCGGACCGGGATCTACTTCGCCATGGTGACGCTCGCGTTCGCCCAGATGATCTTCTTCATCGCGAACCAGGCGCGCGACCTCACCGGCGGTGAGAACGGTCTGCAGGGCATCCCGAAGTCGTTCTTCGGGGTCGAGAAGGTCGAGACGGATCCGTTCTACTTCTACTACGCCGCACTGCCGCTCATCCTGCTCGGGGCGTTCATCGCCTGGCGCACGGTGTCCTCGCCGTTCGGTCGAGTGCTCCTCGCCATCCGCGACAACCCGGCCCGCGCACGTGCGCTCGGCTACGACGTCGAGCGCTACAAGATCATGGTGTTCGTCATCTCCGCGGGCATTGCCGGCCTCGCCGGGGGAGTGTTCTCGGTGAGCCACGGCTTCGCGTCCCTGCAAGAGCTCATCTGGCAGACGTCCGGCAAGGTCGTGCTCATCACCGTCCTCGGTGGTATCGGCACCCTGTGGGGTGGTCCGCTCGGAGCAGCTGTCGTCGTGCTTCTCGAGGACTACCTCGCGTCATCCGGCTTCAACGGCATCGGCATCATCACCGGTGCGATCTTCGTCCTCATCGTCCTGCTGTTCCGCAAGGGCATCTGGGGCACCGTGGCCGATCTGGTCGCCCGCATCCGTGGTCGCCGGGCAACTGCTGCACAGGGGAAGCGTGATGCTTGACGGTCGCACCGCGCTCGTCACGGGCGCCGGGAGCGGGATCGGTGCCGCCGTCGTCGATCGCCTCGTCGCCGAGGGAGCGCGGGTGCACGCAGTCGACATCGACAGTGACGCCCTCAAGGCACTCGTCGACCGCCTCGGGGCCGAGCGGGTCACCCCGTGGGTCGTCGACCTGTCCGACCTCGACGCCCACGCGGGACTGCCGACGGACATCGACGTCCTCGTCAACAACGCCGGCATCCAGCACGTCGCACCCGTCCACGAGTTCCCGGTCGAGGAGTTCGAGCGGATCCACCGGATCATGCTGCTCTCGCCGTTCCGGCTCGTGCGCGCCTGCCTTCCCCACATGTATGCCGCTGGCTGGGGTCGCGTGGTCAACGTCTCGTCCGTGCACGGGCTGAGGGCCAGCGAGTTCAAGTCGGCCTATGTCTCGGCCAAGCACGGACTCGAAGGGCTGAGCAAGGTCGTAGCCCTGGAGGCCGGCGACAAGGGCGTCACGAGCAACTGCATCAACCCGGCGTATGTGCGAACTCCGTTGGTGGAGAAGCAGATCACCGCACAGGCGCAGGCACACGGCATACCCGAGTCCGAAGTCCTGGCCGAAGTCATGCTGACTCCGGTGGCCGTGAAACGGCTCATCGAGCCGGCCGAGGTCGCCGACCTCATCGGGTTCCTGTGTGGGCCCTCGTCGGCGTCCATCTCGGGCTCGTCGTTCAGCATGGACGGCGGCTGGACCGCCCACTGACCGTCAGCTGGTGCGCTTGCGCGAACTCGTCACGGTGAACTTGTTGGTGCGCAGGACCTGCTTGGTGGAGCCGATGATCTTGTCGAGGATCGGCCGGTAGTTCAGCGGGGTGTTCCAGACGACCCAGAGCTCACCGCCGGGTTCGAGCGCCCGGGCAGCTTCGGCGAAGAGCCGCTCCGCGAGGCCGGTGTGAACGGCCGCGCCGACGTGGAACGGGGGGTTGAGGACGATGAGCTGAGCCGACGCCGTCGCGACGGTCTCGAGTCCATCGGCGCGAACCACCTCGACGCGGTCACTGACACCGTTGACGGCCGCGGTCGCGAGGGTCGACGCGATGGCCGCCGCCGACTGGTCGGTGGCCAGGACCTGGAGCTCGGGGCGAGCCAGGGCGAGAGCCGCCGCGACGACACCACTGCCACAGGCGAGGTCGATGGCCCGATCGGCCTGACGCATCTCCGGGATGTGGTCGAGCAGCAGGCGGGTCCCGATGTCGATGCCGTTGCCGGCGAACACTCCACCGTGCGCCGCAATCGTGAGGCCTGCGTCGTCATGCCGCTGCTCACGTGGCCACGACACGGCAACGCCTTCGCGCGGCCCCGTGACGTGGAGGGCGCGCGACTTCTGCCGGGCCCGGCTGGGGCGCACGTCCTGGAAGTGCTTCGAGAGAACGTCATTCATCGTCAGCGCCATGTGCTTGACGCGGCCGCCGGCGACGAGGTGCACGTCGGGGTGGGCGTGCGCCGCGATGAGCTGGGCGATCTCGTCGAGCTCATCGAGGGAACGAGGGAGCTGCAGCAGCACGAGGCGGGCATCGCGCACCAGCTCCGCGTCGAGGGCGTGGTGCTCGAACCCGTCGACCCGTCGACGAGCGGCGTTGGCATCGAGCGCGCGTTCACCGAGGACACCGTCCTGGTAGACGCGCACCCGGGTTGCGCCACCGTCGAGGGCGCCGAGCGTCAGGGCGCCGTGACGGTCGCCGATGACGACGATGTCCTCGGGGAGTCCGCCGGGCAGTTCGCGAGCCTCGTCGAGGATGAGCGAGTCGCTGGCGTCCCACGCCTGGAGGTTGGAGGCCTCGACATCGGGCCAGCGGCGCAGGTCGTTCCAGTCAGTCGTCAAGGTGTCGATGATCAGATGTCGCGGAAGATCTCGATGGTGGCGCCGAGAGCGTTGAGTCGCTCGGCGAGATCCTCGTAGCCACGGTTGATCACGTAGACGTTGCGCAGCACCGAGGTGCCGTTGGCCGCGAGCATCGCGAGGAGCACCACGACACCGGGACGCAGCGCCGGCGGGCACATGACCTCGGCCGGACGCCACTTGGCGGTGCGACCGGTGATCATCACGCGGTGCGGGTCGAGCAGCTGCACCTGGGCGCCGACCTTGGTCAGCTCGGTGAGATAGATGGCGCGGTTCTCGTAGACCCAGTCGTGGATCATCGTCGTGCCCTCGGCGCACGCCGCGATGAGCGCGAAGAACGGCAGGTTGTCGATGTTGAGGCCGGGGAACGGCATCGGCGCGATCTTGTCGATCGGGGCCGTGAGCTGGCTCGGCAGGATCGTGATGTCGGCGAGACGAGTGTGGCCGTTCTTGGCGACGTACTCGTCGGAGAGCTCGTACTGCAGACCCATGCCATCCAGGGTCGCGAGCTCGATCTCGAGGAACTCGATCGGTGCCCGCTCGATGGTGATCGAGGACTCCGTGACGACGGCCGCGGCGATGAGGCTCATGGCCTCGATCGGGTCCTCGCTGGGGGAGTAGTCGACATCGACGTCGATCGACTCGCAGCCGGTGACCCTGAGCGTCGTCGTGCCGATGCCCTCGATCACCACGCCGAGGCGCTGAAGGAAGAAGCAGACGTCCTGGACCATGTAGTTCGAGGACGCATTGCGGATGACCGTCGTGCCCGGGTGCAGGGCCGCGGCGAAGAGGACGTTCTCGGTGACCGTGTCGCCACGCTCGGTGAGGACGATCGGCTTCTCGGGGCGCGTGTTCTTGTCGACCTTGGCCTCGTAGGAGCCGTGGGTGGCCGCGACGTCGAGACCGAACGCCTTCAAGGTGGCGAGGTGCGGCTCGACGGTGCGCGTGCCGAGGTCGCAACCACCGGCATAGGGCAGCGAGAACGTGTCGAACTGGTGCAGCAGTGGACCGAGGAACATGATCACGGTGCGCGTGCGACGGGCGGCCGCGACGTCGATCGAGTCGAGGTCGAGGGTTGCCGGCGGGATGATCTCGAGGTCGCTGCTGTCGGGGAGCCAACGCACCTTGACGCCCATGGAGGTGAGCACCTCGATGATGCGGTTGACCTCTTCGATGCGGGCAAGGTTGCGCAGGGTGGTGCGGCCCTTGTTGAGGAGGGCGGCGCACAGGAGGCCGACGGCGGCGTTCTTGGACGTCTTGACCGGGATCGAGCCGGACAGCTTGGCGCCGCCGACGATCCGAAGGTGCTGGGGGCCGCTGTGGCCGAGGGAGACGAACTCGCTGCCCAGGGTCTCGCCGACGCGCGCGAGCATCTCGAGGCTGAGGTTCTGACGGCCCTGTTCGATGCGGGCGACGGCGCTCTGGCTGGTGCCGAGCTTGTCGGCGAGCTCGTTCTGGGTCAGGCCCTGATGGCGTCGTGCATCCCTGATGAGGGTGCCGATCCGGGTGAGGTAGCTGGACTCAGTCATGCCGAATAGCGTATATCGGATATGAGATAACGCAAGCCTGCGCGCCAACGCCCGGGGTCCCCGGCTGGCGCCTTAGCGTCTGTCACCATGGCGCCATGACAGGGGCCGGGACGCACGATCTTTCTTGGTATGCCGTGTGCTGGCGGCTGGTCGTGAGCGTGGCGGTCGTCGCCACCGTCGCTGCCGGCACGTTCGTGGGGAACGACGGTTGGTGGCCCTTCGCTCCCATGTCGCAGTACGCCTTCTCGGTGAAGAACGACGGGGTCGTCAACTCGCTGACCATCGGCGCGCTCACCGTGGATGGCACGGAGGTTCGGGTGCCCTTGTCCAAGGAGAAGATCGGCTTCGAGCGCGCCGAGATCGAGGGGCAGGCGCCGCGCATCATCAACAATCCGGGTCTGCTCCAGGACCTGGCGGTGCTCCATCGGCGCCGGCTCGGCCACGAGCCCGCCTACCGCACCATCTGGCTGGTCAACACCCAGCGAGACCTCGGCACGGGCACGACGACAGTCAAGACTCTCGCTTCGTGGGACGTCGTCGACCCCGCCAATCCCGCGCCGAGCGGCATCTCGCGCGACGCGCGATGAGGTCGGCACGGGCCTTCATCGCCCCAGCGCTGCCCCTCGCCCGGGTGGCGTGGCTACGACGGATCATCTACGCGTTCGTGTGGCTGGACGTGTTGTGGATCATCACCGATCCCATTGCGCACGGTGACGTCCCGGAGAGCCTCTACCGGGGGCTCACCGTGCGAGACCTGCTCGGGATGCCAGCCCCGTCTCCCATCTATGTCCGGGTGCTGCTCGCGGTCATCCTGATCAGCTCGGTCTGTGCGGCCTTCGGACGCCTGCCGCGGTTGGCCGGGCTGGTCTGCGCGATCGGAATGCTCGACTGGATCAGCAACGCGTTCGCCTACTCCAAGGTCGATCACGACCACTTCGCGCTCGTCGTGGCCCTGTTCGTGCTGCCCACCGTGGGCAGGGCCAGCACCCGCGACGTCGACCTTCGCTCGGAATCGGCGGGCTGGGCCATTCGCATGATCCAGATCGGCGCCGTCTCGGTCTATGCGTTGTCGGCCTGGGCCAAGATGCGCTTCGGCGGGCTGGGGTGGGCCAACGGCGCGACCCTCATCTGGGCGCTGACCCGACGACCCCACGGCATCGGACCGTGGGTGGGGTCGCACCCCGTCCTCACCCACGCACTCCAGTGGACCGTTCTCGTCGCCGAATTCCTGGCGCCGATCATGCTGTGGCTTCGAGGGAGGGCGCTCTACGCTGCGCTGCTGTTCTGGGCGGGTTTCCACCTGAGCACCTACGTCATGCTCAAGATCCACTTCCTGCCGCTGGTGGTGTGCCTGCTGGCCTTCCTGCCGCTGGAGCGGCTCGGGTCGACTCGGTCCGTCGTGAGAGCCACCACTCGGGCCGACCGTTTTGCGGGGGCGGCGGGAAAGGGGTCCTGAGCAAGGGAACAGTTCTCTTGCTCAGGAACTGTTTTCCGGGGGCGGCGGGAAAAGGGATGCGTCAGTCGGCGTCGGGGTGGGCCTCGAAGGCCCGGGCCAGCATCGGCGCCACGATCTGCGCCTGCCACTGCCGCACGCCGTAGTCGTAGAGCGCGTCAGTGAAGCCAGCCTCGTCGCGCTCCGTCGGCGGCCGCCACACGGCCCGCCGCAGCGGGTCGGGCGAGATGACGTTCTCGATGGGGATCTGGCGTTCTTCGGCGTATGCCGTGAGCTCGGCTCGCGTGGCCGCCAACCGTTCCGCGGCGATCGGGTCCTTGTCGGCCCAGGACCGTGCGGGCGGGGGCCCGTCGGAGCGGATCGTGCGGGGCGGCAGGTCTGCCTCGTCGACGGCGTTGGCGCGCTTGACGGCGGCGACCCACTGACGGCCGTAGCGCGAGATGGCCCGGTGTCCGCTCGGGAGGTCGGCCGGTGACGTCGGCGCCTCGCCGGCAATGGCGATGAGGCCGGCGTCGGGCAGGATCCGGCCGGGGGAGGTGTCGCGGTCGCGGGCGATGTCGTCGCGGGCGTACCAGAGCTCGCGCACGACGGCGACGCCGCGACGGCTGCGGATCGTGTTGAGTCCACTGGTGCGACGCCAGGGGTCGACCCGCTCGGTGGGCTCCCAGGTGAGCAGGGACTCGAACTCCTGGCGGGCCCACTCGGACTTGTCCTGGCGGGCGAGGTCGACGCCCATGAGGTTGCGGAGCTCGGTGAGCACCTCGACGTCGAGCGCGGCGTAGCGCAACCACGGCTCGGGCAGGGGGCGCGTCGACCAGTCGACGGCCGAGTGCTCCTTGGCCAGCGCGAGGCCGAGGTAGTGCTCGACGACAGCGGCCAGGCCCACGCGGGGGAGCCCGAGCAACCGGGCACCGAGTTCGGTGTCGAAGAGCTGCACGGGGCGCAGCCCGACCTCGGCGAGGCAGGCCAAGTCCTGGGTCGCAGCGTGCAGGATCCACTCGGCGCGACCGATGGCGTCGTTGAGGGGGGAGAGGTCGGGGCAGGCGATCGGGTCGATGAGCCAGGTGCCGGAACCCTCGCGTCGCACCTGGATGAGATAGGCGCGCTGGCCGTAGCGGTAGCCGGAGGCGCGCTCGGCGTCGACGGCGACGGGGCCCTCGCCCGCGGCGATCGCCGCGGCTGCCTCGCTCAGTCGACGTTCGGACTCGACGACGTCGGGGGTGCCGTCGGCGGGCTCGTTGAGCGGAGTGGGAGGCGGCGGCGTCGGCTCGGTGTCCGGAGCGGTGTCGGCGTCTTCGGTGGTGGCAGACGAGGCGGAAGGAGCGTCGCTCATGTCAGCGGCGGGGCCCGGGCAGAGCCACGACGCCCTCGGGCAGGGGAGGGAGCCCGGCGATGGTGCAGAGCAGGTCGGACCAGGCGAGGAGGTGCAGTCCGGCATCGGGTCCGACGGGGGTCCACGACGCGCGCACCTCCATCTCGACGCTGGCCGGACGATCGGCGAGGCCGGCGAAGCTCTGGCTGACGACGCGCGTGACGGTGCCGGCTTCGTTGATCGCCTCGACGTCGCGGTTGCCGAGGGCGTCGACGAGCCAGGACCAACCCACTTCACCCAGGAGCGGGTCGGCGGCCAGTTCGGGTTCGAGCTCGGCGCGGGCAAAGGTCACGGCCCGCCACTCGCCGCCCCACGGCTCGGGTGCCGACGGGTCGTGGAGGAGAACGAAGCGGCCCGAGGCCAGCTCGTCCTCGTCGTCGGCCGCGGAGCCGAGCACATCGGCGGTGAGCGCCACGGCATACGGAGCGATCCGTTGCGGTGCGGGCACCTCGGTGATCCGGACCTCGGGACGCAACCGGACGTGCCTCAGTGCCTCGAGAGCCTCGGTGAACTCCGGAGACTCGCGGCCAGGAAGAGAGCGTGTTGCCACCTGATGAGGGTATGCCGGGTGGCTGGGTTCGCGTCGAGGCCACGCCGGAGGGTGGTGTCGCCGTGGCCACCATGGACCGAGTTGCTTAGGTCATCCTAACTAAGGTTAGGCTCACCTACATGACCATAGATGAGTCGTCACCCGCCACGTCCCTGCTCACCGCGCGCACCGCCGAGGCCTGCGCCGATACGGTCGCCGCCACAGCGCGGGTCGCTGCCGAAGCGATCGCCGGAGCAACCGCGCCCTTCAGTGGAGCCACGCCCGGACCGTTGACGCGCGCCGTCGCCGCGATCGATCTCGACGTCCCGATGAGCGGCATGCCCGCCGTGCTCGACGAGGTGCGCGACCTCTACCTGCGCGATGCCGTCTACTTCCACCACCCGCGCTACCTCGCCCACCTCAACTGCCCGGTCGCCGTCCCCGCCGTTGCCGCCGAAGCGATGCTGACTGCCGTGAACTCCTCCCTCGACACCTGGGACCAGAGCGCGGGCGCCATGCTCATCGAGCGTCGCCTCGTGGACTGGACCACTGAGCGGATCGGCCTCGGGCCCGACGCCGACGGCATCTTCACGAGCGGCGGCACCCAGTCGAACCTGCAGGCGCTGCTGCTCGCCCGCGACGAGGCGCTCAAGGCTCATGCCGACGATCCCTCGCGCCGAGGCGCTGGGCCGGTTGCGGATCTTCGCGTCGGCGTCCGGCCACTTCAGCGTGCAGCGGGCCGCCCAACTCCTCGGGCTCGCGCCGGAGGCCGTCATCGCCGTGCACACCGACGACTCCGAACGCATGTGTGTGGACGCGCTCGTGCGCGCGGTGTCCGAGGAACGCCGGGTCGGCAACCTTCCGTGCGCCGTCGTCGCCACGCCGGGACGACGGACTTCGGCAGCATCGACCCGCTCACCGAGATCGCCGACGTCGCCCTCGCCCACGACCTGTGGATGCACGTCGACGCTGCCTACGGCTGCGGGCTCCTCGTGTCCCGGCGGCGAGCGTTGCTCTCGGGCATCGAGCGGGCCGACTCGGTGACCGTCGACTTCCACAAGTCGTTCTTCCAGCCGGTGAGCTCGAGTGCGGTGCTCGTGCGGGACCGCGCCACCCTGGGCCACGTCACGATCCGGGCCGACTACCTCAACCCGGTGGAGCACGCCGACCGGCGCGGCATCGAGGACCAGGTCGACAAGAGCCTGCAGACGACCCGACGCTTCGACGCGCTCAAGCTCTGGTTCACGCTGCGCGCGCATGGGCCCGGACCGGGTCGGTGAGCTCTTCGACACCGTCATCGACCTCGCTTCCGCGACCGCACGCCACCTCCGGCTCGACCCTCGTTTCCAGGTGGCGGTCGACCCGGTGCTCAGCACCGTGGTCTTCCGCTGGGTCCCCGCCAGTGGCGAAGCCGTCGAGGCCGACGAACCGCGAGTCGACGCCGCCAACACCGGCGCCCGCGAGGCCGTCTTCTCCAGCGGGGAGGCCGTCGTCGCCTCGACGAAGATCGACGGCCGCACGTGGCTGAAGTTCACCCTCCTCAACCCGGAGACGACCCTCGCCCAGGTCCTCGAGGTCGTCGACCTCCTCGCCGACCACGCCGAGCGGGCCTTCGATGCCGCACCGGAGTTCGTCGTCACGGGACGGGAGGTCGCCTGATGCACGACGTCATCGGCATCGGTCTCGGCCCCTTCAACCTCGGCCTCGCTGCCCTCCTCGACCCGATCGACGACGTCGACGAGGTCTTCCTCGAGGCGCGCGACGAGATCGCCTGGCACCCGGGCATGCTGCTCGCCGGACAGCCGGCTGCAGACACCCTTCATGTCGGACCTCGTGACGATGGCCGACCCCACGTCCCGACACTCGTTCCTCCAGCACCTCAAGGAGACGGGTCGCCTCTACCCGTTCTACATCCGCGAGTCGTTCTATCCGCTGCGCCGTGAGTTCGACGCCTACTGCCGGTGGGTGTCGCGAACGGCTCGAGAGCGTCCGCCTCTCGCGGCGGGTCACCTCGGTGACCTTTGACGAGGACCAGTTCGCCTACGTCGTGCGCGCGTCGACGCCTGACGGCGAGGAGACGTATGCCGCCCGCTCGCTCGTCGTGGGCACTGGCACTCCGCCGCATGTCCCGGACAGTTGTGCCGGCCTGCCGGCCGAGGTGCACAACTCGACCTACCTCCAGCGCAGGGCCCACCTGCTCGAGTGCCGTCGCGTCGTCGTCGTGGGCAGTGGCCAGAGCGCCGCCGAGATCTTCCGGGACCTCCTCGGCCGCCGACGACGGTCGCGAGCGCGAGATCCTCTGGCTCACGAGGTCGCCGCGGTTCTTCCCGCTCGAATACACCAAGCTCACCCTCGAGATGACCTCGCCGGAGTACGTCGACCACATCCACGCCCTGCCGCCCGAGCGTCGCGAATCCCTCATCGCGTCACAGGCCCAGCTCTACAAGGGCATCTCGGGTGACCTCGTCGACGACATCTACGACGCCCTCTACGCGGCGGGTGTCGATGGGCCACCCAACGCACGCCTCTTCACGAATACCGCTGTGACGGGCTCGATCCAGGAGCCGGATGGCACCTACCGGCTCACGGTGAAGCACGCCGACACCGGTGAGGAGCGCGACATCGAGACCGACGGACTCGTCCTCGCCACCGGCTACAAGCACGAGGTCCCGGCCTTCCTCGCGCCCGTCGCCGATCGCATCCGTTGGGACGAGCGCGGCCGCTTCGACGTCACCCGTGACTACCGGGTCGACGTGGACGGTCCGCCGATCTGGGTGCAGAACGCCGAGCTCCACACGCACGGGTTCGCCGCCCCGGATCTCGGGATGGCGGCATACCGGAATTCCTTCATCGTCCGTGGGATCACGGGCCGAGAGGTCTACCCGATCGAGACGCGCATCGCGCACCAGGAGTTCGGCCTGCCCGAGGTCGCGCCGCTGCGACAGGAGGTGTCGGTATGACGACCTTCACGCTGCGCCCCGTCGACCCGGTCGCGGACGCACCGACCCTCCACTCCTGGGTGACCCACCCCAAGGGTCACTTCTGGCAGATGGCCGACTGCGACGTCGACTGCCGTCGAACGTGCCTATGCCGAGATCGACGAAAGCCCCTCTCACGAGGCGTTCCTCGGCCTGGTCGACGGCGTCGCCGGCGTTCCTCGTCGAGCGCTACGACCCCGGCTGGTGATCCGGTGGGGGAGGCCTACCCGGTGCAACCGGGTGACATCGGGATGCACGTGCTCGTCGCCCCGACCGACGCTCCGGTGCCCGGATTCACCCGTGAGGTGTTCGCCACGATCATGGGCTGGCTCTTCGAGGACCCCGCGGTCCAGCGCGTCGTCGTCGAACCCGACGCCGACAACCGCGCCGTCCACGCCCTCAACGAGTGGGCCGGCTTCACGGTCCACTCACGCGTGTCCCTGCCCGGCAAGGACGCCCTCCTGAGTTTCTGCACCCGAGCCGACCACGCCGCATCCGCTGCCCGCCGAGGAGCTGCCGCATGAACACCGCACCCCATTCGCCCCAGCACCTGCAGCCCGAACACTGGGCCCGCGCGACCCGTTGGCTCGTCCGCAAGGCGCTGGCCGAGTTCGCCCACGAACGCATGCTCGAGCCCATCGCCCTCGGACGCGGAAGGTATGCCGTCCGCTCGAGTTCCGGTGCGGCATACGAGTTCTCGGCTCGTCTGCTTCCCCTTGACCACTGGCTCATCGCGCCCGACTCGATCGTCCGGACGGTCGACGGTGAGGAGCGTGAACTCGATGCCCTCGAGCTCTTCGTCGACCTGCGCGCCGACCTCGACCTCGGCCCCAAGGTCCTGCCGCTGCTCCTCGAGGAGGTGTCGGCGACGCTCAGTGCCCAGGCCTATCGCTGGTCCGTCACCCAGCCCAAGAGCAGCGAACTCGTCGGTGCCGACTTCCAGCTCATCGAGTCGTCGATGCGTGAGGGACACCCCTGCTTCGTCGCCAACTCGCGGTCGGATCGGCTTCGATGCGAGCGAGTACGCGCGCTACGCGCCCGAGGCGGCGCCCGACGTGAGGCTCGTCTGGCTGGCCGCCCGGCGTGAACGAGCCACCTTCGCCGTGGGCGTCGGCATGACGCGTGAGCGCCTGCTGGCGCGAGGAGTTCTCCGACGAGACCCGCGACCGCTTCGAAGCCGTCCTCGCGGAGCGCGGGCTGTCGCTCGACGACGTGCACCTGCTGCCGGTGCACCCCTGGCAGTGGGACAACCGGGTGACGACGACCTTTGCCGCCGACCTCGTCCGCGGGTGACCTGGTCCTGCTCGGTCACGGCGATGACGTGCACCGACCGCAGCAGTCGATCCGGACGTTCTTCAACACGTCGGCGCCGGAGCGCAACTACGTCAAGACGGCGTTGTCCGTTCTGAACATGGGCTTCCTGCGCGGTCTCTCCGCGGCATACATGGAAGTCACCCCGGCCATCAACGACCACGTCGCCGACCTCGTGCGCGGAGACGAGACGCTGCGAAGCAGCGGTTTCGACGTGCTGCGCGAGCACGCATCCGTCGGCTATCGCAGCGCCACCTACGACGCGGTCGCCGAGAAGGGCGACCCGCACCTCAAGATGCTCGCCGGCCTGTGGCGCGAGAGTCCCGTGCCGCTCCTGCGCGAAGGCGAGACGCTCGCGACGATTGCCAGTCTGCTGCACGTCGACGAGGTGGGGGAGTCCTTCGCCGCTGCCCTCGTCGAGACGCAGCGGGCTCACCCCGGAGGAGTGGGTGCGTCGCTACCTCGAGGCCTACCTCGTCCCGGTGACGCCACTGCCTCGTCGCGCACCAGCTCGTCTTCATGCCCCACGGCGAGAACCTCATCCTCGTGCTCAAGGACGGTGTCGTCGCGCGCGTCATCATGAAGGACATCGGCGAGGAGGTCGCGATCTTCGACACCGAGGTCGCGCTGCCTGCGGCCGTGGAGCGCGTGCGGGTCGACGTCGAGCCGTCGATGCAGGCGCTGTCGATCCTCACCGATGTCGTCGACTGCTTCCTCCGCTTTCCTCGCCGCCGGTGCTCGACGAGGCCGGGACGATCGACGCCGAGGACTTCTGGGCCGTTGCGCGAGACGTGCTCCGGGACTACGAGGACGCGCACCCCGAGCTCGCCTCGAGGCTGGGCGCACTCGACCTGCGCGCGGCGGACTTCGACCTCTCCTGCCTCAACCGGTTGCAGCTGCGCAACAACCAGCAGATGGTCGACCTGGCCGACCCGGTGGGTGCCCTCGCGTTCGCCGGTCGGATCGCCAACCCACTGGCGGCCGTCCGCTCCTAGGCTGCATGGGTGCTCTCCCTCCTTGCCCTCGCGTCCTCGGCGGTGTGGGGCACCTCGGACTTCTTCGGTGGGCTCATGGCCAAGCGGCTCCCGGCCGTGGCGGTCGTGGGGATCACCCAGGGCCTGGCGTTCCTCCTGCTGTGTGTCGTCGTCCTCGTGCGACTGGCGCTCGGTCACCCGCCGGAGTGGGGGAGCTGGGTGGGTTGGGCCGTGCTGGCCGGAGTCAGCGGGTCGAGCGGGCTCGTCGCCTTCTACACGGCACTGGCCAGCGGCACGATGGGCGTCGTCGCACCCATCGCGTCGATGGGCGTCCTCGTCACCGTCGGCCTCGGTGTCGCGTCGGGCGAGACACCCTCGGCCTGGGTGTGGGTGGGCATCGCCGTGGCCGTCGTCGGGATCGTGCTCGCGTCCGGTCCCGAGATCTCCGGCGCGGTGTCGCCACGTCCGGTGCTCCTCGCCTGCGTTGCCGCTGCCGCCTTCGGTCTCGGTCTCTTTTCCCTTGACCGGGGTTCGCGCGACTCACTGCTCATGACGTTGTGGGGGATGCGTTTCACCTCGGTCCTGATCTTTGCCCTGGCGGCGCTCGTGCTCCGGTCCGTCGGTGGCGCCGGACGTGCCCACCTGCTGCCCCTGGCTGTGATCGGCTCGGCCGACCTGCTGGCCAACACGCTCTTTGCCACGGCCTCCTCACGCGGACAGGTGAGCGTCGCCTCGGTGCTGGGCTCGCTCTATCCGGTCGCGACGATCCTGCTCGCCCGCTTCGTCCTGGGGGAGCGGCTGCGCCCCATCCAGCAGATCGGTGTCGTGCTTGCTCTGGCAGGCGCCGGCATCATTTCCCTGTGACGGGCGCTCCGCCGTGCAATGAGAGGATCACGCGGTGATCTCCGACAGCCCGCTCGTCCTTGCCGCCACCCGCCAGCCCGTCCCGCACACGCCCGTGTGGTTCATGCGCCAGGCCGGTCGCTCGCTGCCCGAATACCGCGCGCTGCGCGAGGGCACGGTCATGCTCGAGGCCTGTCGCACCCCTGACCTCGTCACCGAGATCACCCTCCAGCCCGTGCGTCGCCACAACGTCGACGCGGCGATCTTCTTCTCCGACATCGTCGTGCCGCTCGCGGCTGTCGGCGTCGACCTCGACATCGTCCCGGGCACGGGACCCGTGGTGCCGGCACCGTTCCGCACGCGCGCCGACCTCGACCGCCTCCCGGAGCTGACTGCCGACGCCATCCCCGACATCACCGAGTCGGTCCAGCGACTCGTCGGTGAACTCGGGTCGACTCCGCTCATCGGCTTCGCCGGCGCACCGTTCACCCTCGCGTCCTACCTCGTCGAGGGTGGACCGTCGCGCACCCACGAGCAGACCAAGGCGCTCATGCACGGCGACCCGCAGCTGTGGAACGACCTCTGCGAGCGCCTCGCCCAGATCTCCGGCGCCTTCCTCCGCGTCCAGGTCGAGGCCGGAGCCAGCGCCATCCAACTCTTCGACTCCTGGGTGGGGGCGCTCCCGCGAGCCGACTACACGGCATACGTCCAGAAGCACTCGGCCACAGCGCTCGCCGCGGTCGCCGACCTCGGTGTGCCGCGCATCCACTTCGGTGTCGGAACCGGCGAGCTCCTCGACCTCATGGGCGAGGCCGGGGCCGACGTGGTGGGCGTGGACTACCGCGTGTCACTCACCGACGCGGTCGCTCGTCTGGGGGACGGGTATGCCGTGCAGGGAAATCTCGACCCGGCTCTCCTGGGTGCCCCGTGGGAGGTGCTCGAAGCCCGGGTTCGCGCGATCGTCGATGAGGGCAAGCAGGCGCCCGGACACATCTTCAACCTCGGTCACGGAGTCCCGCCGCACGCCGACCCCGACGTCCTCACGAGGATCGTCGAGGTCGTGCACGAGCACTCAGCCCGCTGACGGGGGCATCGGGCCTGGTCCGGCCGGCTGGGCCATCGGTGCGGCGAACGCGGGACGGGCGGTCCGACGACGACGCATCCACCAGATGACCGGTGCGAGCACGACGCCGATGGCCACGGCGAACGGAAGCACGGCACCGACGACCGTGACGAGGACCGCCAGGGAGGCGGTGAACGCCTTCCACCCGGACTTCAGGCCCGACAGGAAGCCAGCAGCCGCGACGGGCTCGAAGTCGTCCGTCGACAGCGAGATCGAGATCGGCGACATGCTCACCGAGTCCTTGAGGTTGGCGAGCTGGGCAGTGAGGGCGTCGAGCTCGGCCTGACGCTGCGACAACTCGTTCTCGAGGGCGATGAGGTCACCCACGCTGGTCGCCTTGGAGAGGAGCTCCCGAATCCGGGCGACGCTCGTCGTCATGGACTTCACCCGCGCCTCGGTGTCGACGTAGGTCCCGGTGACGTCCTCACTCGAACTGTTGCGGACCTGCACGTCGCCGACCTTCTCGATGAGCGCGATGGTCGCGTCGAGGGAGGCTGCCGGGACGCTGATCGTCATGGTTCCCGTCGTGTCCCGCCCCTTCTCTCCGGAGTAGAGCTCCTCACCCAGCAGCACTCCGCCCTGCTGGGTGGCGATCGCGCGGATCCGCTGGGCCGATGTCGTGAGCGAGTCGACCTTGAGCTGGAGGTTGGCGCGGCGAACGAGCTTCTGCCCCACGCTTGCTCGCGCCTGATTCGTCGTGTCGGACTTGGCGGCGCTGTCGCCGTCGTACGCCTTCCCGGCGTTGTCCTGCGGTGCGATCTCGCCGCTCGCGGGCTGCGCGCCGCTGTCAGCCGAGCCACCGCCGCCGCTGCAGGCGCTGAGACCGCCGATGACGAGAAGCCCGGCGAGGGCGGCACCGGCGAGGCGGCGGCGCCGGAGCCCTGAGGGGCGAAGAACCTGCTTGCTCATCGTGCGCTCCACTTCTCCGGACGGACCGGCTGCTCGAAACGTGTTTGGTGGTGAGACTGCTCCTCGTAGGTCACGGGTTCCCTCGATCCGGGTCACGACTTGATGACGGCCGGTGAGAGAGTGGGTCGGTGAGCGCAGCCGCACCCGATTCCCGTCCGCGCGTCGTCGTCATCGGCGGCGGGATCGCCGGTCTGACGGTGGCGCGCGACCTCCTCATCTCGACGCCGGGAGCCCATGTCGTCGTGCTCGATGCCTCCGACCGGGTGGGCGGCAAGGTGCGTCGCGAGGAGATCGCTGGGCACCTCGTCGACGTCGGGGCCGAGGCGATGCTGGCGGTGCGGCCCGAGGCAGTCGACCTCGTGGGCGAGCTCGCAGACGCTGCGGAGATTGTCACGCCGACCACGACCTCGGCGCGTGTCTGGTCGCGCGATGGGCTGCATCCGTTGCCGCGCACCCGAATTGGCGTCCCTTACGCCGATTCCGTCGTGGCCGGGCTCCTCACCGCCGACGAGGAATCACGGATGCGAGCCGAGACTGAGGCGCCCGAGGTTGGCGATGACGTGTCGGTCGCCGACTACATCGGTGGTCGGCTGGGTTCCGCTGTCGTCGACCGTCTCGTGGAGCCACTTCTCGGCGGTGTGTATGCCGGTCAGTCCCGTCGGTTGTCCCTGCGGGCCACGATGCCCGGCATCTGGGCCATCGCCCGGGAGCGCGGATCTTTGCTGGCCCCACCGGTCGTCGACCCGCAGGCCGGCACCGCGCGGCCACCCTTCATCGGTATCGCCGGCGGTGTGGGCCGGCTGGCCGACCTGCTCGCTGCCGACATCGAGCAGCGCGGGGGAGTCATCGAGTCGGGCACGATCGTGCGCGGTCTTGAACGCACCTCGAGTGGATGGTCCGTCCTCAGCGGACCGACGACCCAGCCGCGTCGACTCGAGGCGGAGGCCGTCGTCGTGGCCGTGCCACCGCCTGCGGCCTCGCGGATGCTGTCACCGATCTCTGCATCGGCCAGCACCGCGTTGGGCGAGATCGAGATGGCGTCCGTCGCCGTCATCACGCTCGCCGTTCCCAAGGCTGAGGTTGCCTCGTGGGAAGGGTCGGGCTTCCTCGTTCCACCCGTCGATGGTCGCGGCATCAAGGCCAGCACCTTCAGCTCGGCCAAGTGGGCCTGGCTTGCAGCGGAAGGTGACGACACGGCATACCTGCGGGCGTCTGTCGGGCGAGCGGGGGAGACGGCGTCGCTTCAGCGCGACGACGCCGAGCTCGTCGCCCTGGCAGTTCGCGAGATCTCCGAAGCGGTCGGCACGCCACCGCTCACCCTCATCGACGGCCACGTCCAGCGGTGGGGTGGCGGTCTGCCGCAGTACACCGTGGGACACGTCGACCGCATCGCCCGAGTGACCCGGGCGGTTGCGGAGGTGAGCGGTCTCGAGGTGGCCGGGGCGGCATACCAAGGCATTGGCATTCCTGCTGTCATCGCCTCGGCGCACGCAGCGGCGGAGGCGACGACGACCCACCTGAGGGCAGTCGCGGCGCGCGCGGGAGAATGAGGGCATGAGCACCCCGACCGGCCGTCCCGCCCCGAGCAAGCCCACCCCCACCCAGATGCGCGAGATCAACGAGTCGATCCGCTACACCATGTGGTCGGTGTTCGAGGTGACCGAGCCGCTCGGCAAGGACGACCGGGCTGCCATGGTGGCCGAGGTGGAGGCGCTCGTCGCCGAGCTCGAGTCCGGCGATGTCGTCGTGCGCGGCTTCTATGACGTTGCGGGGTTGCGCGGCGACGCCGACCTCATGGTGTGGTGGCACGCGGAGCGCATCGAGGACCTCCAGGACGCCTATCACCGGCTGCTCCGGACCGACTTCGGCGCGCACCTGTCCTCGGTGTGGTCCAACGCGGCGATCCACCGGCCGGCGGAGTTCAACAAGAGCCACGTGCCCGCCTTCATGGCCGGCGAGGACCCCCGCGCCTACGTCTGCGTCTACCCGTTCGTGCGGTCCTACGAGTGGTACCTGCTCGAGGAGAGCGAGCGTCGCGACATGCTGCGCGAGCACGGCCAGATGGCTCGTGAGTTCCCAGACGTGCGCGCCAACACGATCTCGTCTTTCGCGCTCGGCGACTACGAGTGGATCCTGGCGTTCGAGGCCGACGAGCTGCACCGCATCGTCGACCTCATGCGCGAACTCCGCCCCTCGCGGGCCCGGCTGCACGTGCGCGAAGAGGTGCCGTTCTTCACCGGCCCGCGCGTCGCCGTCGCGGACCTCATCGCCCGCCAGCGCTGAGCCTCGGTCAGGAGTCCGTCGCGGGGCGCAGGGTCATGGCGATGCTGTTCATGCAGAAGCGCTGGTCCGTCGGGGTGTCATAGCCCTCGCCCTCGAAGACGTGGCCCATGTGGCTGCCGCAGTTCGCGCAACGCACCTCGACGCGCGGGCGGCCCGGCAGTGAGGAGTCCTCGATGAACTCGACCGAGTCGCCGGCAAGGGGTGAGTAGAAGGACGGCCAGCCGCAGTGGCTGTCGAACTTCGTGCCCGACGTGAAGAGCTCGGCACCACAGGCGCGACACGAGTAGACGCCCTCGGTCTTGGTGTCGGTGTACTCACCTGCGTAGGGGCGCTCGGTGCCGGCCTGACGCAGGACGGCGTACTCCTCGGGGGTGAGCTCGGCGCGCCACTCCTCGTCGGACTTGGTGACGGCATACGTGCGGTTCGTGGGCTCCATGTCATGAGCAAACCACGAAGCCCCCGAGAACGTTCCCGGAGGGCAAAGTCACGATGACTAGGCTGAGCGACATGGCGACCCCCACCACGATGGAGATCGACGGCCCCGATGGTGTCCGCGAGGTGCGCCTGTCGAGCCCCGACCGGCTCATGTGGCCCGGTGCCGGAATCACCAAGGGTGATCTGGCGGCATACATGGTCGCTGTCGGTGAACCGCTCGTGCGCGCCATCGGCGACCGGCCGGTCACGCTGCAGCGCTTCCCCGAGGGGATCGAGGGCGAGGAGTTCTGGTCCAAGAACCCGCCGAAGGGTATGCCGGACTGGATCCGGACCGTGTCGTGCCGCTACCCGTCGGGGCGGCGCCACGCGCAGCTCGTCGTCGATGAGCCCGCCGCCGCGGTGTGGGCCGTGCAGATGAACACGGTGACGTTCCACCCGTGGCCCGTGCGCACCGCCGACAACGACAACCCGGACGAGCTCCGGATCGACCTCGACCCGCAGCCGGGCCGGAACTTCACCGACGCGGTCGAGGCGGCCGTCGCCCTGCGCGAGGTGCTTTCCGAGGTGGGCCTCACCGCCTGGGCCAAGACGTCCGGCAACCGCGGTGTCCACGTCTTTGCTCGCATCAGGCCGAGCCACGAGTTCCTCGACGTCCGCCACGGGGTCATCGGCATCGCCCGCGAGCTCGAACGCCGCCTGCCCGACCTCGTGACCACGTCGTGGTGGAAGGAGGAGCGTGGCGAACGCGTCTTCGTCGACTTCAACCAGGCCTGTCGCGACCGCACGATCGCCTCGGCCTACAGCCCGCGTCCGCTCGAGGGCGCGCCGGTCTCCATGCCGGTGTCGTGGGACGAGCTCGCGACTGTTGCCCCCGGCGACTTCACGATCCTCACGGTCCCCGAGATCGTCGCCGATCGGGGCGACGCATGGGACGACATGGACGAGGCCGTCGGCGACATTGCCCCTGCACTCGCCCTCTGGGACGCGGACGTCGAGCGCGGTCTGGGCGAGCTGAACTTCCCGCCGGACTACCCGAAGATGCCCGGCGAGCCGCCGCGCGTGCAGCCGAGCAAGCGCCGCACGGACCGGGCCGACGAGGACTACATGAAGCCCAAGGCCGAGCGCGACGCCGACCTTCGCGAACAGTGGGGTATGCCGGTCGTGCCACCGATCGCTCCCATGCTCGCCAAGCCGTCCAAGAAGTTGGTCGAGGGCGAGGTGAGCTATGAGCCGAAGTGGGACGGGTTCCGCTCGATCATCTATCGCTCCGGTGACCAGGTCGAGATCGGCAGCCGCAACGAGAAGCCGATGACGCGCTACTTCCCGGACGTCGTCGAGGCGGTGCTCGCGAACTTCCCCGAGAAGTGCGTGGTCGACGGCGAGATCATCCTCATCCGGCCCGGAGAGGACCGGCTGGACTTCGAGATGTTGCAGCAGCGCATCCACCCGGCAGCCAGTCGGGTCAAGAAGCTGGCGGCCGAGACGCCGGCCTCGTTCGTCGCGTTTGATCTGTTGGCGCTGGGGGAGCGCGACCTCATGGGCGAGCCGTTCGAGGTGCGCCGTGCCGAACTCGAGAAGGCCTTCGCCTCGGTCGAGGCGCCCATCCATCTGACGCCAGCGACGCGCGACGTGGGCGTGGCCAAGGGATGGTTCGAGCAGTTCGAGGGGGCCGGTCTCGACGGGGTGATGGTCAAGCCCCTCGACGGCACCTACGAGCAGGACAAGCGCACGATGCACAAGTACAAGCACGAGCGCACCGCGGACTGTGTCGTCGCGGGCTATCGCACCCACAAGAGTGGCGACGACCTCGTCGGCTCACTGCTCCTCGGCCTCTACGACGACGAGGGCACGCTGGCGAGCGTGGGCGTCATCGGGGCGTTCCCCATGGCTCGGCGCAAGGAGCTGTTCGACGAGTTGCAGGAGTGGGTGACGGATTTCGACGACCACCCGTGGGCCTGGGCCAAGCAGGAGGAGGGCACGCGCACTCCGCAGAACTCCGCCGGCTCGCGGTGGGCTGCAGGCAAGGACCTGTCGTTCACCCCGCTGCGTCCCGAACGCGTCGTCGAGGTCCGCTACGACCACATGGAGGGCGTGCGCTTCCGGCACACGGCCCAGTTCGTCCGATGGCGCGAGGACCGGGACCCGGAGTCCTGCACCTATGCCCAACTCGAGGAACCCGTCTCCTACGACCTCGCCGACGTCCTCGATGCCTGAACCGGCCGCAACCCGCCGGGCGGTCCGTGCCGCAGCCGCTGTGGGGGCGACCACGACGATCGCGAGCGCGGCAGGCTCGCTGGCCGCGGCGGCATACTTTGCTCGTCGTGTCCTCACCCCGGAACGGGATCGGCCCGACGACGTGCAGATCCTCGACGTCCGCGGCGAGCGTGTCCTGCTGTCCGCCACGGCCGAGACGGTCGTGCCGGGGCGCTACGGGCTGTGGCTCGACAACGGGCAGGGGCACGTGCGCCTCGGCGACCTCACCGGGTCGGACGTGGCGGAGGGGACTGTCGAGCGTGAGGTCCTCGGCGTCGACTCGGGCGAGCTGGTCGTCGGTGGTGCCCGCTTCAACGGCTACTTCTACGCGGGGACTCCGGATGTCGCCCTGGGCCTCCACACCGAACACGTCGACATCGACGGAGAACTCGGGCGCATGCCGGCCTGGGTCGTGCCGGCGAGCTCTGGTCGTGGGTCGCGGTGGGCGGTTCTCGTCCACGGACGCGGCGCCCGACGCGAGGAAGTCCTGCGGGCGCTGCCCTCGCTGCACGAAGCCGGATGGACCTCGCTGGTCCCGACCTATCGCAACGACGAGGACGTCCCGGCGGGGCCGGACGGCCGCTACAACCTCGGGCTTTCGGAGTGGCGCGACATCGAATCTGCCGTGGAGTATGCCGTGGAGTCCGGTGCCGATGAAGTGCTCGTCGTGGGCTGGTCGATGGGTGGCGCGATCGCGTTGCAGTTCCTCGACCGGTCGCCGCTGGCCGACCTCGTCTCCAAGGTGATCCTCGACGGGCCGGTCATCGACTGGGGCGACGTGCTCGAGCATCATGCGCGAGTGCACCGGGTGCCCAAGGCCGTCGGGGCGCTGTCGCGCTCGATGATGGGTCGTCGCTGGGGCAAGCGCCTGGTGGGGGTGCACGAGTCGGTCGATGTCGCGCAGACCGACTGGGTGCGCCGGGCCGACGAGCTGCGGCACCCGTTGCTGATCATCCACTCCGCCGACGACGAGTTCGTGCCCGTGGGGCCGTCGCGGCTGATCGCTCAGCACCGACCCGACCTCGTGACCTATGAGGAGTGGCGGGTGGCTCGTCACTGCAAGGAGTGGAACACCGACCCGGAGCGCTGGCAGCGGCTCGTCACCGACTTCGCGCGGTAGGCCGATCTGCGGGCGGGGGGAATAGCCCGGCAGGGGTGGCCGTTGGCGCCCACGTGTGCACCCCGTCGACGACCCCAGTCCTGTGGCGCCGGCTCCCCGTGGATCTGAGGTTGGACGCCAGCGACCGCTGTCTGGGCTGACCGCTTCCGCCCTCAGCCCATTCACTGTCCAGGAGTCCTGTCATGTCCAGCACCACCCCTGATGCCGCAGCGTCCGCGCCGGCACCCACCACCGTTCGCAAACGACCCAGTGTTCCCTTCTGGGCGCAGGTCTTCATCGGCCTCGCCCTCGGCGTCCTGCTCGGCTTCATCGCCCGTCAGTTCGACCAGGCCTGGCTCGCCGAGACGCTCAAGACGGTCGGCGGAATCTTCGTCCAGCTGCTCCGCGTCATCGTCGTCCCGCTCGTCCTCACGGCGATCATCGTCTCGATCGCCAACCTCCGGCAGGTGACCAACGCCGCGCGTCTCGCGGGGGAGACCCTCATCTGGTTCGCGATCACGGCCGCGGCTTCGGTCGTCGTCGGCATCACCTTGGGCCTCATCACGAACCCGGGCGCCAACGCCACGCTCGACACGAGTGCAGGCGCGGCACCGAGCCACACCGGCAGCTGGCTCGACTTCCTCACGTCGATCGTGCCCGGCAACTTCCTCGGCCTCGAGGTGTCGACGTCCGCCGAAGAGGGTGGCGCGCTCAGCTCCAGCCCGGACTTCAACATCCTCCAGCTCGTCGTCCTCGGCCTGGCCATCGGCGCGGCCGCCCTCGCCGTCGGTGCCAAGGCCGACCCGTTCATCAACCTCACCCGCAGCGCGCTCGAGGTCTTCAGCAAGCTCGTCTGGTGGGTCATCAAGCTGTCGCCGCTCGGCACCGCAGCCCTCATCGGTTCGGCCGTCGCGAACTACGGCTGGGACCTGCTCGGGCCGCTCGCGCTGTTCACCGCTGACGTCTACATCGGCTGCGCCATCGTGCTGCTCGTCGATCTACCCGATCGTGGCTCGTGCCAACGGTTTGAGCCCGATGAAGTTCTTCGCCGGTGCGTGGCCCGCGATCCAGTTCGCGTTCGTCTCGCGCAGCTCGATCGGCACCCTGCCGCTGACCCAGCGGGTCGTGACGCACAACCTCGGCGTCTCGCGTGACTACGCGTCCTTCGCCGTGCCGATCGGTGCGACGACCAAGATGGACGGCTGCGCCGCGATCTATCCGGCACTGGCCGCGATCACGGTGGCCCAGCTGTTCGGGGTGGACCTCGGTCTCACCGACTACCTGCTCATCGCCTTCGTCTCCATCGTCGGCTCGGCGGCGACGGCAGGTCTCACGGGTGCGGTCGTCATGCTGACGCTCACCCTCTCCACGCTCGGTCTCCCGCTCGAGGGTGTCGGACTGCTCCTGGCCATCGACCCGATCATCGACATGATCCGCACCGCCACCAACGTGGCCGGCCAGGCCCTCATCCCGACGATCGTCGCCAAGCGCAACGGTCTGCTCGACCAGTCGGTCTACGACAGCAACACCTTCGGTGGCGCTGATGCCCGGCTCGAGCTCGACGAGGACGAGGTCGCTGTTGCCCCAGGCCCCGCCGTCGACGAGACCCGGATCGCGGTTCACGCGTGACCACGGCAGGACCGCGGCTCTCGCTGCTCGACCTCGCCACAGTGGGGCGTGACCAGTCCATCGGTGAGGCACTCGAGACCAGCGTGACCCTGGCGCAGAAGGCGGACTCGCTCGGCACGTTCGAGCGGCTCTGGTTCGCCGAGCACCACAACATGCCGTCGATCGCGTCGGCTGCCACCGCGGTCCTGCTCGCGCACGTCGCTGCCCGGACCGAACGCATCCGCGTCGGTTCGGGCGGCGTCATGCTGCCCAACCACTCACCGCTCGTCATAGCCGAGCAGTTCGGCACGCTCGCGGAGCTCCACCCCGGCCGCATCGACCTCGGACTGGGCCGGGCCCCGGGCACCGACCAGGTGACGAGCCGTGCCCTGCGCGTGGATCCGCGCGCCTCCGACGGCTTCCCCGACGACGTCCTCGAGTTGCAGGGCTACCTCGCCGACGAGAGCCTCGTACCCACGATTCACGCCTTCCCCGGGCGCGGGACCAAGGTGCCGCTCTACATCCTCGGCAGCTCCCTCTTCGGTGCCCAGCTCGCGGCCCGGCTCGGCCTGCCGTATGCCTTTGCCAGCCACTTCGCGCCGGATGCCCTGCAGCAGGCGGTCGACGTCTATCGACGTGAGTTCCAGCCGTCCGAGCAGCTCTCGCAGCCCTACGTCATCGCGGCGCTCAATGTCGTCGTCGCCGATGAGCAGGAGCAGGCCGAGGCGTTGGCGGCTTCGGTTCTTCGCTCCCGGGTGCGTTCACTCGCCTCCCGTGTTCCGGCGTATGCCGGCCAGCTCGACGATGCGACCGTCGACGCTCTGATGCAGTCACCGGTGGCTGCGCAGGCGCGGCACATGATGACCTACACGGCCGTCGGGGACATCGAGGCGGTGCGCAGCTACCTCGAGGAGTTCGCCGGTCTGGCCCGCGCTGATGAGCTGATGGTCAACAACGCTGCACCCGGTCTCGACAACCGCCTGAGAGCCTTGGAGCTGCTCAGCGCCTGACGCGCCCCTCAGGCGGATCGAGGGGTTAGTCACCGACTGACGTCTGCGACGGGATGACCACGCAGTCCGCCAGGGACCCCTACCATCACCTCATGGCACAGGGCGCACGTCCGGACGGCTCGATCCGCAACCGCGTCTACGAGGCCGAGCTGTTTCGGCTCCAGGCCGAGCTGGTCCGGGTCCAAGAGTGGGTCAAGGCGGAGAAGCAGCGTGTCGTCGTGATCTTCGAGGGTCGTGACGCCGCAGGCAAGGGCGGGACGATCAAGCGCATCACCGAGTACCTCAGCCCCCGCAACACGCGCATCGTGGCCCTGCCGACGCCGACCGGGCGCGAACAGAGCCAGTGGTACTTCCAGCGCTACATCGAGCATCTCCCGGCCGCTGGGGAGATCGCCTTGTTCGACCGTTCCTGGTACAACCGGGCCGGAGTGGAGCGGGTGATGGGCTACTGCACCCCGGACGAGTACCGACGGTTCCTGCACCAGTGCCCGATCTTCGAGCGCCTGCTCGTCGAGGACGGGATCATGGTGCGCAAGTACTGGTTCTCGGTGAGCGACTCCGAGCAGCAGCGACGTTTCGCGTCGCGGCTCAACGACCCGATGCGGCAGTGGAAGCTCTCGCCCATGGACCTCGAGTCGATCAGCCGCTGGGAGGACTACTCCAGGGCCAAGGACGAGATGATGGTCCACACGGACATCCCCGAGGCTCCGTGGTTCGTCGTGGAGTCCGACTCCAAGAAGCGAGCCCGGTTGAACATGATGGCCCACCTCCTGTCCACCATTCCCTACGTAAACGTCCCACTGCCCGCGCTCGAACTCCCGAAGCGTCCTGCGCCGACGGGCTACGAGCGGCCACCGCGCGAACACACGACCTACGTGCCGGACCACAGCGCAACCCTCGGCTGAGGGAGGCGCAGCGAGAGGTCTGCTCAAAATGAGGAGCGGCTGGGCGCCTTCGGTCTTCTCTGTGACCTCAGGCACCTGAGGCACGTCGGGCTCGGCGATCGAGTTCTTGAGCCTTGACTTCGCCAGTTCTCGGGCCCTTTGGCCCGAGACCGTGGCCGCGCAGATGGGGGACGGTGGTTGTATGACCTCGACCTCGCCTCGCTCGGACCTCGCCATTGCCCGTGCCGCCCACCTCGAGCCGATCACTGCGGTGGCCGAAGCTGCCGGGATCCCCGTCGACCGGCTCGAGCATTACGGCAGGTACGTCGCCAAGATCGACCTGGCCGTCGAGCGGGACCTTGCAGAACGCCCACGTGCGCGTTACATCGTGATCACGGCCATGACCCCGACGCCCTTCGGTGAGGGCAAGACGACAACGGCAGTCGGCCTCGCCCAAGGACTGAGCCAGCTGGGCCACCGCGCCACTCTCGCGCTCCGCCAGCCCTCGATGGGGCCGACCTTCGGGATCAAGGGTGGCGCGGCCGGCGCGGGCGCGAGCCAGGTACTCCCGATGGAGAGGCTCAACCTCCACCTGACGGGTGACTTCCATGCGGTGACAGCCGCCCACAACCTTTTGTCGGCCATGCTCGACAACCACTTGCATCACGGCAACGAGCTGGACATCGACGTGAGGAGCATCTCGTGGCGTCGGGTGCTCGACGTCAACGACCGGGCGCTGAGAGGCATCGTCGAGGGTCTCGGAGCGCGGATCGACGGCGTGCCTCGGCAGTCCGGCTTCGACATCACCGCCGCCAGCGAGGTGATGGCGGTGCTCGCACTGTCCACGTCCCTGGCGGATCTGCGCGGCAGACTCGGACGCATCGTGGTCGGGTTCACGACGGCGGACCGGCCGGTCACGGCGGAGGACCTCCACGCCGCCGGTGCAATGGCGGTCATTCTCAAGGACGCCCTGATGCCGAATCTGCTGCAGACCACCGAGAACACCCCGGTCCTGATCCACACCGGGCCGTTCGGCAACATTGCGACCGGGAACTCTTCGGTCGTGGCCGACCGTATCGGCATCCACATGGGGGACTACCTGATCACCGAGGCCGGCTTCGGGTCGGACATGGGTGCGGAGAGGTTCTTCAACCTCAAGTGCCGCGTCTCGGGGCTGACGCCGGACGCCGCGGTGCTCGTCGCCACGGTGCGGTCGTTCAAGGCGCACTCCGGGCAGTTCACGGTCGTGGCCGGTCGGCCGCTCCCCCCGGAGATGCTGATTGAGAGCCCCGAGGCGGTTCGGGCCGGTGCCGCGAACCTGCGTCGGCACATCGAGATCATCCGCGCCTTCGGGGTGTCCCCGGTGGTCGCGATCAACGCGTTCCCCACCGACCACGACTCCGAGCTGGCAGTGATCAGGGAAGTGGCCGAGGCCGAAGGGGTGCGCGTCGCGGTGTCCACCCACGTGCTCGACGGCGGGAAGGGAGCGACCGACCTGGCCACGGTCGTCGCCGAGGCCTGCGACGACCCCCACGAGCTTCGCCACACGTACGAGCTGGACGAGCCGCTGCGGGACAAGATCGCCGCCGTGGCGACCAACGTCTACGGCGCCGACGGCGTCGACTTCTCCGCCACGGTGGACAAGGACCTCGCCCGGTTCGAGGCCCTCGGCTACGGAGCCTTGCCCGTGGTCATCGCCAAGACGCACCTGTCGATCTCGTCCGACCCCACCCTTCGCGGAGATCCGCGCAACTGGCGTATGCCGGTGCGAGAGGTCCGCGTGGCGGCTGGGGCCGGCTACGTCTACGCGGTCAGCGGCGAGATGCGGACGATGCCCGGCCTGCCGAAGCACCCGGCGGCCGCCTCGATCGACCTCGACACGGACGGCCAGGTCGTCGGGCTCTTCTGAGCCGCGACGCGAGCCGCGCGGAGACGAGGGCGATACCGGGTGGGTCTATGAGCGCGGGAGGTGCCAGAGGCCGAGGAGCGATCCGTCCTCCTCGAGCAGGTGGACGATCTCGGTGTCCAGTCCGGACTCACTGCCCAGCGGGACTCCCGCGACGACGCGCAGGTGGTCCCCGCCGACGAGTCGCGGCGCGAGCGTGAGGGCGAACTCGTCGACGACTCCCGCGTCCAGCAGGTCGTGGAAGAGGTGCGGTCCGCCCTCGGCGAGCACACGCGGCATACCCGCTTTGCGCAGCCGAGCCACGACGGCCGGGAGGTCGACCACGTCGTCTCCCTCGACCCAGACGTCGTCACCATCGGTGCGTCCCGACGAAGCGCACGTGACGAGGATGGCGACACCATCACCTGAGACCAAGGACTCCGGGAGCTGGCCACTGCGGCTGACCACCACGATGGGTGTGCTGCCGCGCCGATAGCCCTCTGCCCGAACGGTTCCCGCGCCGACGAGGACACAGTCGGCCAGTTCCCGCTGGAGGTGGAAGATGCGTCCGTCGGCCTCCGTGTTGATCGAACCACTGCGGCTGTCGCCACCGACCGCAGAGCCGTCGAGGGTGCTGACGAAGTTCGCGCGCACGCCACCGTCCTTGGGCCAGGCATAGAGCCGCGAGAGGTCGTCGTCGCTGAGCAGGCCGGGGGAGAAGGAGCGGGAGCGGTTGTCGAGGAGGAGGCGCACCTCGTGAGTCTGACACCCACGCAGGACGCCCCGCCTGACAGGATGCGGGAATGGCGAAGAAGAGTGCGAAGGACAAGAAGAGCAGCAAGGACGTCAAGGCCACGAAGGGCAAGGGCGACACACCCTCGTCGTTCACTGAGGCCCTGCGTGCCGGTCACGGCTTCGAGCTCGTCGACCTCGATCCTCGGGCGACTCCCGGCTTCGACGGCGACAAGGCGGCCGGGGAGGAAGCCCTCGCAGGGCTGGGCGACCAGCTCGCCGAGCTGCAGGAGCGGCTCTTCGCAGAGTCCAAGGGCGGCGGCAAGCGGTCGCTCCTGCTGGTCGTGCAGGGCATGGACACCTCCGGCAAGGGCGGCATCCTGCGCCACGTCGTCGGGGCACTGGACCCACAGGGCGTCCACATCACCTCGTTCAAGGCGCCCTCGGCGGAGGAGCTCAAGCACCCCTTCCTGTGGCGCATCCGCAACGCCCTGCCCACGCCCGGCCAGATCGGTGTCTTCGACCGATCGCAGTACGAAGACGTCCTCATCGTGCGGGTCCATGATCTCGTGCCGCCGTCGCAGTGGTCGCGCCGCTACGCCCAGATCAACGCCTTCGAGAAGAAGGTCGTCGAGTCGGGCACGACCGTCATCAAGGTCATGCTCCACATCTCGAGCGAGGAGCAGAAGGCCCGCCTCACCGAGCGCCTGGAGCGTCCCGACAAGCACTGGAAGTTCAACCCCGGTGACCTCGACGAGCGTGCCCACTGGGCGGCCTACCAGGAGGCCTACCAGGTGGCGATCGAGAAGTGCTCCACTCCGGCAGCACCGTGGTTCGTCGTGCCGGCGGACCGCAAGTGGTACGCCCGGCTTGCCGTGACCAACCTCGTCCTCGAGCACCTCAAGGCACTCGACCCGCAGTGGCCCAAGGCCACCTTCGACGTCGAGGCCGAGCAGAAGCGGCTCGCCGAATCCCCCTGAGCCGCAACCACACTCACGACCAGGTGCGGTCGAGGATCTGCGTGACCTCGGCCGCGCCGACGTCGTCGAGAGTGCCGAACGTCGCTGCCGGCCCGCCATCGGCGAGACGGTTCGCAATGAAGGTGTCGGCGACGGCGTTGGGGGAGTGCTGGACGAGGAGGGCGGCCTGCAACGTGACCGCCAGGTGCTCGACGATGCGGCGTGCCTGCCAGGCGCCGTCGTCGCTGCCGGCCACAGCCACGAGCTCGGGGAGTCTGTCGATCGCGAGGTCGAGGCGACGGTCGTGTCCGCGGGCGAGCGAGAGCTCCTTGTCGAGCGCCGCCACGCTGGCCGGCTCGCGCGTCATCGCCCGCAGGACGTCGAGAGCGCCGACGTTGCCCGAGCCCTCCCAGATCGAGTTGAGCGGTGCCTCGCGATAGAGACGCGCCAGCCCGTTCTCCTCGACGTAGCCCGCGCCACCCAAGCACTCGAGAGCCTCGCCGACCAGGTGAGGCGTCCGCTTGCACACCCAGAACTTGCCCAGCGCCACGCCCAGGCGTGCGAACTCGGTCTCGCCCGCATCGACCGCGTGGGCCAACCGGAAGCCGAGCAGCTCTGCGGCCTCGGCCTCGATCGCGAGGTCGGCGAGGACGTTGCGCATGAGCGGCTGGTCGACCAGCCGAGCGCCGAACGCCGAGCGGTGCCGCGCGTGGTGCACCGCTCGAACCGTCGCCTGACGCATCAAGGCTGACGATCCGAGGATGCAGTCCAAACGGGTGGACGACACCATCTCGATGATCGTGCGTATGCCGCGTCCGTCGTCTCCCACTCGGACCGCCCAGGCCCCCTCGAACTCGACCTCGGACGAGGCGTTGGAGCGGTTGCCGAGCTTGTCCTTGAGCCGCTGCAGCCGCAGGGCGTTGCGCGTTCCGTCGTCGAGCACGCGGGGCACGAGGAAGCACGTCACTCCCGCTTCGGTCGTCGCCAGCACGAGGAACACGTCGCTCATCGGAGCCGAGAAGAACCACTTGTGGCCGGTGAGGCGATAGGTGTCGCCGCCCTCGATCGGGCCGCCGGGTGTCGCGATGGCCTGGGTGACATTGGCGCGCACGTCGGACCCGCCCTGCTTCTCCGTCATCCCCATCCCAGCGATGGCCGATCGCCTGGCCGAGAACGGTTTCAGCTCGGGGTCGTAGTCGCGCGACGCGAGCAGTGGAAGCCAGCGATCCGCAAGGGCGGGCGAGGAGCGCAAGGCGGGCGCGGCGGCATACGTCATCGAAATGGGGCAGAGGTGACCCGCCTCGGCACGGGACCACGTCACGAAGCCGGCGGCGCGGCGCACGTGAGCGCCAGTGTCCGCCGGCCGCGTCCAGGCCTCCGCCGTCAGCCCGTGACCCACGGCGACGCGCATGAGGTCGTGGTAGCTGCGGTCGTAGGCCACCTCATCGATGGGGTGGCCGACCCGGTCGTGCGTGACGAGTCGAGGGGTGTTGCGGTGGGCATCATCGGCCCGGGCCTGCGTCTCGGCGGTGCCCGCGAGGGACCCGAGCGCGGTGAGTTCGGCGACGTCCTCGACTCGACCCCACCGGTTCATCGACTCCACGGCGACGGCGTCGGAGGAGAAGAGGTTGTGGCCGACGAAATCGGGCACCTGGTTCACGACGTCGTGGGTGTGCACGGGCGAAACGCTAACCCGGGACCTGTGGAGCGAGGGAGAGTTGTGACCGGCTCGTGTCGCTCGGCGAACGTGTCATGGACCGATCGCGCCGAGCCCGGCAGATAGCGTGACCCGCGTGACCGATGCGAAGCGACGCCTGAGGCGGTGGCTGGCGCGCTTCCCTGCCCTGGAGTCGCTGGCGCGCCTCACGGTGGAGACGATCCGCATCTGCCTGCGCTACCGGGTGACCGGGCTGGCGTCCGAAGCGGGGTTCTTCCTGCTGCTGTCGCTGCCACCGCTCGTCCTCGGGCTCTTCGGCGGAGTCGGCTATGTCGGTCGGTGGCTGGGTGACGACACGGTCCAGACCGTCCGCGAGGCGATCACGGAGTATGCCGCCCGCTTCCTCACAGCGGACGTCATCGACTCGACGTTGGCACCGACCGTCAACGACGTCTTCACGGCCGGTCGCTTCGATCTCATCTCCGTGGGTTTCGTGCTGTCCCTGTGGTCGGGATCGCGGGCGCTCAACGTCCTCGTCGACACCGTCTCGATCATGTACGGCCAGTCGGGGGTGCGTGGGATCGTTCCGACACGCGTGCTCAGCTTCTCGCTCTACATCATTGCGCTCGTCGTCGGGATCATCACCATCCCGCTCGTGCTCATCGGACCGACCCTGCTCGGTGAGTTCCTTCCCGACACGTGGGACTTCCTGACGATCCTCTACTGGCCGGTCGTCTCGCTGCTCGTCATCGCGACCTTCACGAGCCTCTATCACGTGTCGACGCCCCTTCGGAGTCCGTGGACCCGAGACATCCCCGGTGCCGTGCTGACCCTCCTCATCTGGGTCATCGCGTCCTTCGCCGTGCGCGGCTCGATCGCCGCCTCCCTGGGGGGCACGTCGATCTACGGGCCGCTGAGCGCGCCGATCGTCCTGCTCATCTGGCTCTACATGCTCGCCATCGCGGTGCTCATCGGCGCCGCCCTCAATGCCGGTATCCGCAACCTCTGGCCGTCGGGGGAGCAGCGTGGGCTGCGCGAGCGCCTCGGCGCCTTCCTCCTGCCGCAGCGCGCTGCAGAGAGAGCGGCGCAACAGGCGTCGGGTCCCGAGCCCGATGGCGAGCGGGACGACGAGGGTGACGAGAGCGACAGCGAGCCCGAAGACGACCTCGACCTGCGCGGCATACGCGAAGCTGCTCGGCGACCGCTGACCCCCATCCAGGACGACGAAACCCTCGTGATTCCCCGGATCCGGGTCGGATCGGGCCGCTGAGGGGGGCGAGTTTGGAGTTCACGCAGGGGATCAGTTAAGTTTCTCTCCGCACGCAACGAAGGAAACTTCGAAGCGCTCGCGGATGTAGCTCAGTTGGTAGAGCGCAACCTTGCCAAGGTTGAGGTCGCCGGTTCGAACCCGGTCATCCGCTCGGAGGGTTAGCCACCCCTCAATGGTGGAGTGGCCGAGAGGCGAGGCAGCGGCCTGCAAAGCCGTTTACACGGGTTCAAATCCCGTCTCCACCTCAAGTAGTACCCCTCGCGGGCGATTGGCGCAGCGGTAGCGCGCTTCCCTGACACGGAAGAGGTCACTGGTTCGATCCCAGTATCGCCCACCAAAGAACCGCAGCACAGGTCTCGCCACCTGAGCTGCGGTTCTTTCTCATTCCGGGCGGCGGTTCCCACCGAGGGGTGCTCACGGCGACGAGACCGCGGTCCGGGACGCATCGAAGAAACGGCATACTGCCGGCATGAAAGTACTGCTCCTCGAGAACATCCACCCACATGCTGTCGAAGCCCTTCGGCGAGGTGGCCATGAGGTCGAGGAGCGACCGGGCTCGCTGACCGAGACCGAGCTCATCGAGGCCCTGGACGGCGTGTCCCTGCTCGGCGTGCGGTCCAACACGAAGGTCACGAGCAAGGTGCTCGCGGCAGCTGATGACCTGCGGGCCGTCGGCTGCTTCTGCATCGGCACCAACCAGGTGGACCTGCCCGCTGCCTCGGCCCGCGGCGTGGCGGTGTTCAACGCGCCCTTCTCCAACACGCGCAGCGTCGTGGAGCTGGTTCTCTGCGAGATGCTCGCGCTGACGCGCCGGCTGCCCGAGAAGACCGAGCGGATGCACGACGGGATCTGGGACAAGTCCGCGCGGGGCAGTCACGAGATCCGGGGCAGGACCCTGGGAATCGTCGGCTACGGCAACATCGGCACCCAGTTGTCCAACGTCGCCGAAGCAGTGGGACTTCACGTCATCTTCTACGACACGGCGGACCGTCTGGCCCATGGCAACGCTCGCAAGGTCGAGTCGCTCGAGGAGCTGCTCACAGAGGCAGACATCGTCAGCCTTCACGTCGACGGCCGGCTCGGCAATGCCGGTCTGTTCGGTGCGGAGCAGTTCGCCCTCATGAAGCCCGGCGCCGTGTTCATCAACGCGTCCAGGGGCATGGTCGTCGATGACCATGCGCTACGGGACCGCATCCTGTCCGGAGACATCTCGGGTGCGGCCATCGACGTGTTCCCCACGGAGCCCAAGGCCCAGGGCGACCCTTTTGAGTCCCCTCTGAGGGGCCTGGACAACGTCATCCTCACTCCTCACGTCGGAGGCTCGACACAGGAGGCGCAGGAGGAGATCGGAACCTTCGTGGCCACCAAGCTGCTCGGCTTCGTCGAGGGCGGTGCCACCTCGCTGTCGGTGAACCTGCCGGAGGTTGCGGCGCCCTCGGTCGATGCGGCCTTCCGGCTCGGATACCTCCACCACAACGTCCCCGGAGTCCTGGCGTCCATCAACCAGACGTTCGCTGAGGCGGGCGTCAACGTGACCGGTCAGTCCCTCTCCACCCGGGGGGAGCTCGGCTACGTCGTGACGGACACGGACGTCCTGCCGTCCGAGCAGACCCTCAACGGCTTGAGCCAGCTGGACCACACCGTCTGGCTGCGCACATGGCAGGCCTGAGGTCCTGGTCGGCCACGTGAGCGCAGTGACCCGGGAGAACACATGACCCTCGCCGCCCTACGTGAGGACCTCACGACACGTGTGGCCTACGTCTCGGACGCCTCGATCTACCGGCGCGTGCCCGCTGCCGTGGTCGAACCCCGCTCTGTCGAGGAGATCCGCGATGCCCTGCGCATCGCAACGGAACGCGGCTGGTCCGTGACCTGCCGCGGGGGCGGCACCTCGGTGGCAGGAAACGCCATCGGGCACGGGCTGATCATCGACATGAGCCGGTTCTTCAACGAGATCCTGTCCATTGACGTGGAGGCCCGCACAGCCCGGATCCGTCCCGGTGTCGTCTGCGACACGCTCCGCGACGCCGCCGAACCGTTCGGCCTGACCTACGGGCCCGACCCATCAACTCACTCGCGCTGCACCGTCGGCGGGATGTTCGCCAACAACGCCTGCGGTTCCCATTCCGTGGCCTGGGGCACGGCGGCGGACAACATCGTCTCGCTCAAGCTCATGCTTGCTGACGGGCGCGAGATCGAGATCGGCGCCGATCACTGCAGCGACCCGGTCATCGAGGACCAGCTCAAGCGGCTCCGGGACGAGCACCTGGGCACTCTTCGGACGGAACTGGGGAAGTTCGCTCGCCAGGTCTCCGGGTATGGGCTTCACCACCTGCTTCCCGAGAACGGTTTCAACGTGGCCCGGGCCATGGCCGGGACCGAGGGGACCTGCGGGGTCATCACGGAGTTGACGGTCCGGCTGGTCGAGCGGCCACGGGCCACCGCGTTGGCTGTCCTGGGATTCTCCGATGTCTTCGCTGCCGCGGCTGCCGCCCCGCTTCTGCGGCAGCCGGGCGTGTACACCGTCGAGGGCATGGGAGCTGACCTCCTCGCCGCCCTGCGTTCACGGCCCGGCCAGGGCTCGGCGGGATCCGAACTGCCCGAGGGCGGGGGATGGCTCTACGTGGAGGTCGGCGGGGAAACCCCTGACGAGGCTGGAGACACAGCCCGGGCCATCGTCGACGACCTGGTCCGCGACGGGCGGATCGTCGACTCGGACGTCGTGACTGACCCCACCCAGGCACGCGCTCTGTGGCGGATCAGGGAGGCCAGCGCCGGCATCGTCACCCGGTTGCCCGACGGCAGCGAGGCCTGGCCGGGCTGGGAGGATTCCGCGGTGCCGCCGGAGCACTTGGCGGACTACCTTCGTGACCTGTACACGATCCTGGACTCACACGGGCTGCGCGGGATCCCGTTCGGCCACTTCGGTGAAGGATGCGTGCACATTCGCATCGACTTCAGCCTCGGCTCAGAGGAAGGGGTCCTCGGCTATCGGAGGTTCATCGAGGAGGCAGCCACTCTGGTGGCCCGGTACGGGGGGTCCGTCTCCGGCGAGCACGGCGACGGGCGCGCACGCTCGGAACTGCTGCCGTTGATCTACTCAGCGGAAACCCTGACGGCCTTTGCACAGTTCAAAAACATCTTCGACAAGGAGAACTTCTTCAACCCCGGCGTTCTGGTCGACCCGGAACCGCTGGATGAGGGCATCCGCCCCGGCCCAGGAGGCCTCACCTTCGAACTGACGCCCGTACAGGCCTTCAGCCACGACGAAGGCTCCTTCGCAGGCGCCATGAACCGCTGCGTCGGCGTGGGGCTGTGCCGGTCCGATGTCGGCTCCATGTGCCCCTCCTACCAAGTGACGCGGGACGAGGTGCATTCGACCCGCGGTCGGGCGCGAGCGCTGGCAGAGATGCTGCGCGGAGAATCGGTCACCGACGGCTGGCGGTCAAAAGAAACCCTTGAGGCGCTGGACCTGTGCCTGTCCTGCAAGGCCTGCGCCACCGAGTGCCCTGTCAACGTGGACATGGCCACCTACAAGGCCGAGTTCCTCCACCACCACTACAAGGGCCGCCTCCGCCCGATGGCGCACTACGCCATGGGATGGCTCCCACTGACATCCCGCCTGCTGGAGGCCCTTCCCGGGGCCGCCCGCTTCGCCAACTGGACCCTCGGGTTTCGTCCGGTGGAAGAGCTGGTCAAGCGCCTCGCCGGCATCGAACCCAAGCGCCGCATGATCCACTTCGCCCCCCAGACCCTGCGAAAGTGGTTCACGAAGCGGCAAGCCTCCATGACGCACCCGGTTGACCCGGACCAACCCACGGTCATGCTGTGGCCGGACACGTTCAACAACTTCAACTCGCCCGGCGTCGGCCAAGCCGCGGTCGAGGTACTGGAGGCCATGGGATACCGCGTGATCCTCCCGGCCGGACAGGTCTGCTGTGGCCTGACCTGGCACTCCACCGGGCAGCTGGGCATGGCCAAGCGGATCATCACCCAGACCCTGGATTCACTGGGACCTGCCTTGGACGAAGGCCTGCCGATCATCGGCCTCGAGCCCTCCTGCACGGTCATGCTCGCCGACGAAATCACCGAACTCCTGCCCGATGACCCCCGCGCCGCAAAGTTGGCACAGCAAGTCGTGACGCTGGCAGACGTCGTTGCTGCGCACGAGGGACCGTGGCCGTTCGGCGAAATCAACACCAAGGCCATCTCCCAGGTGCACTGCCACCAGGAGGCGAAAGGCTCCTATGGCCCTGACAAGGCGGTGCTGCAAAGGCTCGGAGTGGACACAGACATCATCGGTTCCGGCTGTTGCGGACTCGCCGGCAACTTCGGGTTCGAGCCCGGACACTGGGACGTCTCACAGGCACTGGGGGAGCGCGAGCTCTTCCCCAAGGTACGAACAAGGGAGGAGGCCACGATCGTGCTGGCCGACGGGTTCTCCTGTCGCACCCAGGTCGCCCAGGGCACTGGAGCCGATGCCAGCCATCTGGCCCAGATCCTGAAACTGGCCCTGGAGCAGAGGACCACCCAACCCGACTGAGCAGGCAGCTGAGGCTCTGGTTCTCCCGACGCGCCTTTCCTCGCCAGATCACGTCATGGTCAGCCAGAGCAGGGCCATGACGCAGACCGCGGTCAGGGCGATCGTGACGAGGTGCCCCACGGCTTGGCGTCGGTTCGTCGTGAACTCGCCCATGACGGTTGGGTCACGTCCCAGGCGATACATGAAGACCAGAAGGGGCAGCAGCAGCACGGTGTTGAGAACCTGGCTCAGGACGAGGACCGGGATGAGGGGCAGCCCCGGCACGAGCACGGTTCCGGCGGCGACCGCCACGACGACCACGAAGCTGCCGTAGAACATCGGCGCTCGGCGGAAGCCGTCGTTCACAGCACCTTCGTGTCCGGTGAACTCGCAGACGGAGTATGCCGTTGACAGAGGCAGGACTGCGGCCGCCAGGAGCGCTGCGCCCACGAGCCCTGCACCGAAGAGATGGCTCGCGAACTGACCGGCCAAAGGCTCCAGCGCCGACGCCGCATCCGCGGCTGTCTCGATCACGACACCGCGGGCGTGCAGAGTCGCAGCGCTGGTCACCACGACGCAGAAGCCGATGACTCCCGTGAGAAGGGAGCCGACGAGGACGTCGAAACGCTCGTAGCGCAGGTCCGCGGGGGTGAGTTTCTTGTCCACCGCGTAGGACTGGATGAAGCTGAGCCCCCACGGAGCAAGCGTGGTGCCGACGGTTGCCGTGACGACCAGCACCGCACCCCGTTCGAGGGGGACGCTGGGGACGACCAGGCCCCTGGCAGCGGCGCCCCAGTCCGGCCCCACGACGAACCCGGCGGCGATGTAGGTCACGAAGACGGCGGACAACGCCATCAGCACGTGCTCCACGCTACTGAACGTCCCCTTGAGAACCAGGACCGTCAGCACCGTCGCTGCCACGGGCACCGAGACATACCTGGACACCCCGAACAGTTCGAAACCCGCTGCCACGCCGGCGAACTCGGCCGCGGCCGTGCCGACGTTCGCAACGAGCAGGAGCACCAGGGCGAGCGAACCGAGGCGTACGCCGTAGCGGTCACGGACGAGTCCGATGAGGCCCTGCCCGGTCACGACCCCCATGCGGGCACCGAGAGTGTGGAAGATGATCAGGGCCACCGTTGACGCGAGCAGGACCCAGAGCAGCTGGTAGCCGTACTCCGCGCCGAGGACGCTGTAGGTGGTGATGCCGGCCGGGTCGTCGTCGGAGAGCCCGGCCAGGAGCCCCGGCCCCACGACCGCCAGGAGGAGCCCGAGGCGAAACTGTCGGGTGACCCGGGGCGTTCGTCGCGGTGTCGTGGTCGGAGCGGTCATGGGTCACCGTCGCTACGGTCCGTAGGTCCGGTGCCGGGAGCCGCGGGTGGTGGCGATGCGAGGGGCGGGAGGCGGCGCCATCCGGCCGTTCGGCGGAAGCGACGGTGGTGGAGGGCTGGCGGCTGAGCCAGGTGGACAGTCGCGTGGGCGCGCACCCGGGGCGGCAGGGTTGCGAGCATCGGTGTCGCCTCCTCGGGCCCGAGCGCCTTCAGCAACCGTGCTGCTGTGAGGGGGTGGCTTCGGTGCACTGCCGTCGCGGCCCGTGCCGGGTCGATCGCTCGGAGGACCCCAGCCGCATTGCCGGTGCTCAGGCGGGCCAGCAACTCGGCGAGATCCCCGGCGTCGAGCTGTCGGTATCCAGCCGTCTCCGTCGCGAGCTGGACCGTGTGTGCCCGAGGGGAAGTGAGGTGCAGATCCTGCCAGTCGACTGCCGGGTGGGAGTGGTGACGAACGAGGCTGCCCAGTCCGAGACGGGGCAGGATCGCCAACAGGCCCAGCCGCACGGCGGCGACCTCGGGGCTGCCGTCGCCGCGTTCCACCAGAACGACGTCGGACACCCGCGAGAGCCTTTGCCCCTGGAGGTCGACGACCTGCGTGTCCAGGACGTCGCGACGCAACATGATCTCTGCCGGAGCGAGGTCGGGAGAGCCGGGTTCGGTTGGGGGGCACGGGGGAGTGTTCGTGAGGACGATCGCGTCGTCCGTGACGCTGTGGACGGCGCTCCATGGCACCATCAACGAAGTGTTGCGGTGTCGGCGCACGAGGAGCCGTTCCAGTTCCGGGTGTGGCGCGCCGAGCTGGATGGAGACGTCCTCGAGACGACCCACCTCCGCCCCGTCGTGGATCCGCACGGGTAGGCCCAGCAGGTCCGTCAGGGTTCCGAGGCTGCCCTTGGGCACGGAGCCGGTCCGGCGCGGTGACACTCCCATGTCGTCCATCGTCGACCGGATCGGTGCGGGAGCACAGGGGCCAACGTCCTGACGTCAGGGCCCGAGCCGAGCCAGCTCAGGTCAACGCGTGTCGCTGAGACTGGTGCCTTCGGCCAGCACCGCGGCCCGCCCGACCTCGAGCCGGGCCACGGGCACCCGTGGCGGTGAGCAGGAGACGTAGTCGAGGCCGCACTCCACGAAGAAGGCGATCGAATCCGGGTCGCCAGCCTGCTCACCGCAGGCGCCCAGCTCGAGGTCCGGACGGGTCCTGCGTCCGCGTTCCACTGCGATCCGGATGAGCTCGCCCACGCCGCGAGGATCCAGGGTCGTGAACGGGTCCTTCGGGAGTATGCCGTCGCTCAGGTAGGTCGAGAGGAAGCCGGTTTCGGCATCATCTCGAGACATGCCCCAGGTCGTCTGGGTGAGGTCGTTCGTGCCGAACGAGAAGAACTCCGCGACGGTCGCGAGGTCATCAGCGCACAGGGCTGCGCGTGGCAACTCGATCATCACGCCCACCGGAGGCGTTGGGAGTTCGGATCCGAGCGCCAACACCGTGGCCGCTGCCACCTCGACGATGCGGCTGCGGGCGGACACCAGCTCGGCGACGTCGCTGACCAGCGGGACCATGATCTCGGGCCGGGGGTTGCCTCCGGCGGCGTCCAGCTGGTGGGCTGCGGTGACGAGTGCACGAACATGGACGTCGACGAGCTCGGGGTGCACGGTGAGCAGACGCACCCCGCGCAGCCCGAGCATCGGATTCGACTCTCGCCACCGACGAGTGGCTTCCAGACGAGTGCGCAGGACGTCGGACACCGGCTTGCCCGCACCCTCGAGGAGGGCTGCGGCCACCGCCAGGTCTTCGGGATCCGGGAGGAATTCGTGCAGTGGCGGATCGAGGAGTCGCACCACGACCGGCAGTCCGTCCATGACACGCAGCAGGCCCGTGAACTCCTGAACCGCGAGCTGCTCGATCCGCGCCAACGCATCCTGCGCGCCGATCCCGAGGATCACGTTCTCGACCAGGGCGCGGCGGGAGCCGAGGAGCATGTGTTCGGTGCGGCACAGGCCGATTCCCGTGGCGCCCGCAGCCCGGGCAGCGGCTGCCTCGTCGGCCGTCTCCGCGTTGGTGCGCACTTTCACCGTGGCGCGCTGGTCGGCGTGCTGCAGGATCCTGCGTACCGCAGCCAGGACGCGTTGGTCGGCGCCGTTCCCTGGCCCCCCCGGGTCCGAGGCGTCCTCGACCGTCATGAGCCCGCCTGCGACCGGCCCCGGACGGACGGCGAGGGAACCGGCATACACCGTTCCTGTCGTGCCGTCGACGGAGACGACGTCGCCCGTTCGCAGAACGTCGCCCGCTGCCGTGACGGCTTGCCCAGCGACCTCGTCGACGACGAGCCCGGCGACTCCGGTGACACAGGTGCGCCCAAAGCCCCTGGCCACGACGGCGGCGTGCGACGCGAGGCCGCCCCTTGCGGTGATGACGGCCACCGAGGCGAGGATGCCGTCGAGATCCTCTGCGCTGGTCTCGGTGCGCACGAGGACGACATTGTCGCCGGCAGCGCGCCGGGCGACTGCGGTGCGCGGATCGAACACGATGCTCCCCACTCCGGCGCCTGGGCTGGCCGGGAGTCCGGTCATGAGTGGCGTGGCTCCGCCCGGGACCTCGAAGGTGTCGTGAAGGAGAAGTTCGAGCTGTCGACCACCGACCCTGACGAGAGCCTCGTCCTCGGACACCAAACCCTCCTCGGCCATGTCGGCGGCGATGACGAACGCGGCAGCAGGGCTGCGCTTGCCCACTCGGGTCTGGAGGACGTACAGGCTGCCGTCCTGGACGGTGAACTCCACGTCGCACAGGTCTCGGTAGTGCTTCTCGAGGGTGGAGATGTGGGAGAGCAACTCGTGATGGGCGCCGGGTTCGAGTCCTGCCATGTGGGCGAGGGACAGGGTGGCGCGGCTGCCGCTCACGACGTCCTCACCCTGAGCCTCAGGCAGATAGTCGCCATAGGGTTCGGGATCTCCGGTGGCGGGGTTGCGACTGAAGCACACGCCCGAGCCGGAGTGAGGCCCGCTGTTGCCATAGACCATCTGCATGACGGTGACGGCCGTCCCGAGGTCGCCGGGAATACCTTCGTGCCGCCGATACACCTGAGCCCTGATGCTGTTCCACGAACTGAACACGGCGTCGATGGAGCTGGTCAGTTGTTCCCACGGGTCCTGGGGCAGGTCCAGCCCCGTTGATGCAACGAGAGCCCGGCGGTGGGCGGCCACCAGCGAGCGCAGGCCAGCGACGTCCAGCTCGGCGGTCGTGGAGACACCCTGCTGCGCGAGCACCCCGGCGCGCACGGTGTCGAAGGACGTTGATGGCACACCCAGGACGGTGCGGCCGTACATCTCGACGAGTCGCCGGTAGCAGTCCCACACGAACCTCGGGTCCTGCCGCAGCTCCAATCGCTCCACCAGTGCATCGGTCAACCCGACGTCGAGCACGGTCTCCATCATCCCGGGCATCGAGAACTTGGCACCCGAGCGCACGGAGACGAGCAGGGGTCGGTCACCCTCCCCGAAGGCTCGACCGGTCGACAGCTCGAGGTCGGTGAGAGCCTTGCGGAGCTGGTCGTCCAGTCCAGGCGGACGATGCCCGTCCCTCAGGTAGCGGCGACAGGCCTCGGTCGTGAGGGTGAAGCCCGGGGGGACGGGCAACCCGAGCCGGGTCATCTCGGCGAGGTTGGCCCCCTTGCCGCCCAGGAGATCGGTCATCCCACGTTCTCCATGGGTGAAAGGGACGAGGAGTGACTCATTCATGTCGCGATCGTCGCGCGCGGATGACGGAGCGGACAGGGACTTTGGGCCCGCGCGATTCGTCCCCGTCCGGGACCGGGCGAGGCCAATTCCTCCTCATCGGGGGACCAAGGACCCATCCCTGATCCGCGCGTGAGGGTGATGCTCGGTGGCATGGAGACAACCAGGGAGAGCGAGAGGGGGCCAGCCATGGTCGCCAACACGGGCCAAGACACGGTGGTCGTCGGGTGCGACGGCTCCTGGGAGAGTTATCGGGCGGTGGACCTGGCGGCCCGCGAAGCCCTTGGTCATGGCTGCCGCCTGACGGTGCTCGTCGTGCCGCGTGATGACCCGCCGGGCAGCGACGAGCCCATGTCCGGTTACTCGGCAGCCGAGGACCGAGGACTGTCCCGGGCTCACGTGACTGCCCACCTTGCTGAGGAGCGCGCCGTGGCGGCGGCCCCGGAGGTGGGCGTGGACGTGGTGGTGGATGCTGTCGACGGCCCTGCAGTCGAGGCGCTCTCCCACCGAGCCGTGATGCTCGTCCTCGGCGGACGGGGCCGCGGTGGCCAGCGCGCGTTGTCGCTCAGCTCGCCCAGTGACGAGTTGGTGCGATACCTCCGGGTACCGATCCTGATCCCGGCGGCGGGATCTCCCGTGTCGGTCGCCGTTCCGCATGCGCCCCACGTCGTCGTGGGCGTGGACGGGCGTGGTGGAGAGGAAGAGCTGATCAGCATCGCCGCGGTCGAGGCAGCGGCTCGGGGGTGCTGTCTGGTGATCGTGCGAGCGGTCCGTCCGGAGCGCGCGGGCGGCGGCTTGGCTCGTCCGCACATCTGGGACGAGACCTGGATGGCGGTGCACCAGGCCGATACGGCTGCGTCCGTGTCGTGTCGAGTGGTGGTGACGGTTGGCGACCCCGTGACGGCGCTCACCCATGAGTGCGGACCCGAAGACCTGCTCGTTGTGGGCACACGTGGTCAGGGGCGTCTGGCCGGACTGGTGCCGGGGTCCGTGGCCCGCGGTGTCCTTGACGTCGGCAGCTGCGATGTCATGGTCGTTCCACCAGCCGCCCGTGACATCGCCACCCGACATCCATCGGTGCAGTGAACCGCCCCGGGGCGACCGGCAACCTGATCCACCTGCGTCGGTACGACCGGGCGTGGCTGCGAGGTGACGTCGTCGCGGGGCTCACGGTCGCGGCATACCTTGTCCCTCAGGTCATGGCGTATGCCGAGATCGCCGGCCTTCCCGCCACCGCGGGGCTCTGGGCGGCCGTGGCGGCCCTGCTCGTCTACGCCGTCCTGGGGTCGTCCCCGCAGTTGTCCATCGGTCCGGAGTCCACGACGGCGCTCATGACGTCGGTGGCGCTGGGTGGTCTGGCCGCGGGCGACCCCGCAAGGTACGCCGTGTATGCCGCCAGCCTCGCCATCGTCGTCGGTGTCCTCTGCATCGTGGCCGGTGTGGCTCGGTTGGGTTTCGTTGCCGAACTTCTGTCGCGACCGGTCCTCGTGGGATACATGTGCGGGATCGCGGCCCTCATGGTCGTGAGCCAGTTGGGCCACCTCACGGGGCTGATGGTGAAGGATGGATCGGCGGCGGCTGAGGTCACCCAGGTGGCCCGACATCTCGGTGCGGTGCACGCACCCACAGTCCTCCTCGGGTTGCTCGTTCTCGCCCTGTTGTTGCTGCTCGCCTGGAAGCTGCCACGGCTTCCGGGACCGCTTCTCGCGCTCCTCCTCGCCTCAGCGGCGGTCATCGTCCTGGGTCTCCGGAGCCGCGGCGTGCTCGTCATCGGGCCGGTCGACTCGGGCTTCCCGGACGTCCGGGCGCCGCACCTCCATCCGACGGATCTCGCCCTGCTGGTGCCCGCAGCCGTGGGTGTGGCACTCGTGGGTTTCACGGACACGATGCTGACGGCGCGAGCGTTCGCGAGCCGTCGCGGTGACACCATCGACAACAACCAGGAACTCGTCGCGCTCGGGCTGGCGAACGTGGCCGCCGGTGTGGCACAGGGGTTTCCAGTGAGCAGTTCGGGCAGTCGCACTGCCCTCGGTGTTGCCGCCGGGAGCCGCAGCCAGGTGCATTCGCTCGTCACCGTCGTGGCCGTGCTGCTCGCCGTCACCCTGGGTTCGAGTGTCATCTCCGCCGTGCCGGTTGCGGCCCTGGGCGCCGTGGTCGTGTATGCCGCGACCCGCCTCGTCGACGTCGCGGACCTTCGTCGGATGGCCCGGTTCAGGCGGACCGAGCTGCTTCTGAGTGTCGTGACGGCCGGGGGAGTCATGGCCCTCGGTCCGCTCACGGGGATCCTCGTCGCCGTCGGCCTGTCCGTCCTCGATCTTCTGCACCGGGTGGCACGCCCCCACGACGGCATCCTCGGCTTCGTGCCGGGACTCGCGGGCATGCATGACATGGACGACTACCCGACGGCGGAGTCCGTGGGCGGGCTCGTCGTCTACCGCTACGACTCGCCCCTGTTCTTCGCGAACGCCCAGGACTTCCTGCGGCGGGCGCTCGTCGCGGTCGACCGTTCGCACACGCCGGTGGAGTGGTTCCTCCTCAATGCCGAGGCGAACGTGACCATCGACATCACGGGACTCGATGCCCTCGTGGAGCTCGACGACGAGCTGCGGCGCCGGGGGATCGTGCTGGCCCTGGCCCGGGTCAAACATGAACTGAGAGCCGATCTGGAGCGGGGCGGATTCCTCGAACGGATCGGTGAGGGACACGTGTTCATGACTCTGCCCACGGCTGTCGCGGGCTACGTGAACTGGTACCGAGAACAGCACGGCGGAGAACCGAGGGGAGCGGGTGGCTCCTGAACCACGGAGTGCCGGATCGGGGGCCGTTGGTCCCTGTGGTCTGCGAGGACAAGCAGACACACTGGAGGGGACACCGGCGCAGGCCTGCCCGTCGAGTGGTATGGCTGCCCCTGCGGAAGGAACAGCACGATGACCGATCACGCACACGAGCAGCACCTCACCCTGACGACGGACCGTGACGAGGTCGTGACGCTGGCCGAAGTCGCAGTTCGACTGCTCGAGGCGGCGCACGCACACGACTCGCACCGGGCTGCGGAGACCATCCGGTCCGGCCCCTCGATGCGTGCCACGGTCATCGCCCTCACGGCGGGTTCGGAGCTGGCAGAGCATGCGTCACCACCCGCGGCGACGCTTCAGGTGATCGTCGGTCGGGCCCGGCTCCAGTCGACGGGGCAGACCTGGGACGTGAGCGAGGGCGAGATCGTGGCGATCCCGGCCGAGCGTCATGCCCTGAGCGCGGTGACCGACGCCGTGGTTCTGCTCACCGTCGCCCTGCACTGAATCACCGCGTCCTTCGGTTGCTCAGGCGACCCGGTCCCAGCCTCGCCGGGGCCTATGGCTGCCGAGCTCGGTGTCGTCCCGGCTTCGGTAGACGATGTAGGGGCGGGTGAGATATCCGACCGGAGCGCTGAAGACGTGGACCAGTCGGGTGAAGGGCCACAGGGCGAACAGCCCGAAGGCGACGAGGGCGTGCAGCTGGAATCCCAGTGGTGCATCCGCCATCAGTGAGGCGTCCGGATGGAACGCCAGGAAGGATCGATACCAGACCGACACGCCTTCGCGGTAGTTGTACTCGCCGCCGATCGTCAGGATCGATCCGGCGATGGTGTTCCACATGCCGAGGACGATCACGACCGCGAGGAACGCGTACATCACCTTGTCCATCACCGTCGTGGCCGAGAAGACCGGTCCGACCGTGCGTCGCCGGTAGATGAGGATCACCATTCCCACCACGGTCATCACACCGGCAACGAGGCCGCCACCCACCGCTGCCACGTGATAAGCGCGCTCGCTGATGCCGGCCCAGTCCGTCCACGACTGCGGGACGAGCAGACCGATGATGTGCCCACCGACCACGCCGAGCATGCCGAAGTGGAAGAGCGGACTCCCGATGCGCAAGAGGCGGTTCTCGTAGAGCTGGGAAGACCGCGTGGTCCACCCGAACTTGTCGTAGCGGTAGCGCCACAAGTGGCCGACCACGAACGTCGTCAGACAGAGGTACGGGAGGATGACGAAGAGGAAATCGTTCATGTGCGGGCTCCCGGGAACGACGGCATGGGCAGGGCGATGGATCCGGAGGCGGTGCCGTTCGCCGTGGCGCCGTTCGACGCACCGGGACTGAACTGTGGGTTGGCGAATGGAGCGAGCCCCACTTCTTCCTCTGGTGGTCCCTCGGCTGCGAGTCGCCGGACCGCGTCGCGCTCGTCACCGCGCAGTGCCGGCAGCGTGGCGGTGACCACGTCGATCAGGGACGACCACGGTGACCCCATGTCACGCAGCGAGAGTCGCAGCAGCTCGAGTCCGGCGCGATGGTCGAGCATGAGGCCGCGACCCAGGCTCTGGTCGGCGGTTGCGGCGAACTCGAGGACGACGCAGAGGTGGTCGGGCAGTTCGGCGTCATCGAGCTCGAAACCGGCGCGCAGGTAGATCTGCTTGAACCGCAGCAGGGCCATCCCGCGCTTGCGGGTGTCGCCGTGGGCGAAGTAGGTCAGGAACAGGTTGCAGCGTCGTCTCGTGTCGAAGGTCTCGACGTAGTCGGCCTGGAGGTCGGGCAGCGACGTGTTCTCGAGATGGCCGAGAAAGGACCGGATCGAGTCACCCATCGTCGGTGGCAGCCCCTTCGAGGCTGAACGGAGCAGCTCCGCGCGGCCGAGCAGGGACTCGTCGGGGTAGTCGAGGAGCAGAGAGACGGACTGCCACGCGATCGTGAGCTGGTCGGGGGCCAGAGTGGGGCCCGGGTGGCGGGCGCTCATGAGTCGGTCCCGCTCGGCGGGAACATCCCCGGTGGGGAGCCCTTGCCGTCCCAGTTGAGCAGGTTGACGCGGCTTCTCTTGTTTTCCGGCCCGGAGAGGGAGTCGGACGTCTGCCGGTCCTGCAACATCTCGAAGTTCTCGACCGCGATCGGTGTCGCTTTGCCTGAACCTTCGCCGAACAGGTCCTGCTGCCCGCCGCCGTACTCCGAGACGGAGCACTCCGTGGACAGCTCTTCCAGGGAGTGGGCCTGCTCAGCGTGCGCGGCAGGGATGACGTAACGCTCTTCGTACTTCGCGATGGCGAGGAGGCGGTACATGTCGTACATCTCCTCCTCGGTCATCCCGACCGCGGCAGGGATGGACGCGTCAGGATCGCGTCCCATGTTGATGTCGCGCATGTAGCAGCGCATTGCGGCGAGCTTCTTGAGCACGGCGTCGACGGGTGCGACGTCACCGGCCGTAAAGAGTTCGGCGAGGTACTCGACCGGGATCCGCAGGGCGTCGATCGCGGCGAAGAGGTTGCCCTTGTTCTCGGCATCCTCCCCGGTCTCGGCGACAACGTCGACGACGGGGGACAGTGGCGGGATGTACCAGACCATGGGCATGGTGCGGTACTCCGGGTGAAGCGGTAACGCGACCTTGAACGTGTTGATCAGCGCGTAGATGGGGGAGCGCTGGGCCGCGTCGATCCAGTCACGAGCGATGCCGGCCTTCTCGGCCTCGCGGATCACCTCCGGGTCGAACGGGTCGAGGAAGACGTCCCGTTGGGCCTCGTAGAGCCCCTGGTCGTCGGTCGTCGAGGCTGCTGCGAGAACCTTGTCCGCGTCGTAGAGCATGAGCCCGATGTAGCGCAGTCGACCCACGCACGTCTCGGCGCACACGGTGGGCAGGCCGACCTCGATGCGCGGGAAGCAGAACGTGCACTTCTCGGCCTTGCCGGTGCGGTGGTTGAAGTAGATCTTCTTGTAGGGGCAGCCCGACACGCACTTGCGCCAGCCGCGGCACTTGTCCTGATCGACCAGGACGATGCCGTCCTCCTCCCGTTTGTAGATCGCACCGCTGGGGCACGACGCCGCACACGAGGGGTTGAGGCAGTGCTCGCAGATGCGCGGCAGGTAGAACATGAAGGTCTGCTCGAACTCGAACTTCACCTTGTCGGCGATCTTCTTGAGCATGGGGTCACGGTGTGCGGTGGCCGTTGATCCGCCGAGGTCGTCGTCCCAGTTGGCCGACCACTCGATCTTCATGTTCTTGCCGCTGATCAGTGACTTGGGCCGGGCCACCGGGGTGTGCTCCTGGGCCGGCGCGTCCGTGAGGGTGGAGTAGTCGTAGGTCCACGGCTCGTAGTACTCGCCGATCGAGGGCAGCTTGGGGTTGGAGAAGATCGTCATGAGGTTCTTCAGGCGCCCTCCGCCCTTGAGCTTCATGCGACCGCCCTTGGTGAGTTCCCACCCGCCCTTCCACTTCTCCTGGTCCTCGTAGGTGCGCGGGTAGCCGAGTCCGGGGCGGGTCTCGACGTTGTTGAACCAGATGTACTCGGTGCCCGAGCGGTTGGTCCACGCCTGCTTGCACGTGACCGAGCAGGTGTGGCACCCAATGCACTTGTCAAGGTTCATCACCATCGCCATCTGCGCCATGACCTTCATCAGTACGTCACGTCCTGGCTTCGCTTGCGGATGATGGTGACCTCGTCACGTTGGTTGCCGGTGGGGCCGAGATAGTTGAAGGCGAACGTCAGCTGGGCGTAGCCCCCGATGAGATGGGACGGCTTCACGAGCAGCCGCGTCAACGAGTTGTGTATGCCGCCGCGCTTGCCTGACGTTTCGGCCAGCGGTACGTCGATGAGCCGGTCCTGCGCGTGGTACATGTACACCGTTCCTTCGGGCATCCGGTGCGAGATGATCGCTCGGGCCACCACGACTCCGTTGCGGTTGACCGCCTCGATCCAGTCGTTGTCCGCGATCCCGACCTTGGCGGCGTCCCGGTCACTCATCCAGATGTTCTGGCCGCCGCGCGACAGCGAGAGCATGAAGAGGTTGTCCTGGTACTCCGAGTGGATCGACCACTTGTTGTGTGGGGTCAGGTAGCGCACGGTCAACCCCTCGACCTGTCCGGCCGATCCGTCCGACACGGTGCCCAGGGCGGGCTCCGCGAACAGCGCAGCCATGTTGAGCGGCGGCCGATACACGGGCAGGCCTTCACCGAGCTCGGTCATCCAGTCGTGGTCCAGATAGAAGTGCATCCGTCCGGTCAGGGTGTGCCAGGGCTTCTTGCGCTCGACGTTGATGGTGAAGGGGGAGTAGCGCCGCCCGCCCGTCTCGGAGCCCGACCACTCCGGTGAGGTGATGACGGGGACAGGCGGACCCTGGGTGTCGGCGAAGGTGATCTGCTTGCCCTCGTGCTCCTCCGCCAAATCGGCCAGAGGCACTCCGGTCCGCTTCTCGAGGGTCTTGAAGCCCTGGGTGGCGAGGTGACCGTTGGTGGTCCCAGAGAGCGCCAGGATCGCCTCGCAGACGTTGACGTCCTTCTTCAGCGACGGTCGGCCGTCCGCCACCCCGCCGCGGACGGCGCCGTTCTTCCCCCGGAGGTAGTCGACCTGCTTGCTCAGCTCGAAGGTGACGCCCTTCGTGGTCGCGCCGAGGCTGTCCACCAGCGGGCCCAAGGCGTTCATCTTCTCGGCGACGGCACCATAGTCACGTTCGACCTCGACCAGTTTGGGCATGGTGACCCCCGGGATCGGCTCGCACTCGCCCTTCTTCCAGTCGCGGACGACGCCGTGCGGATTGGCCATCGCGTCCGGGGTGTCATGGGTGAGCGGCACTGCGACGACGTCCTTACGGACACCGAGGTGGGTGGCGGCGAGCTCGCTGAACTTCTCGGCGATCGTCTGCCAGGCGTCCCAGTCGGTGCGGGTCTGCCACGGCGGCGCAATGGCGGGATTGAAGGAGTGCACGAACGGATGCATGTCCGTGGTGTTGAGGTCGTGCTTCTCGTACCACGTGGCAGCTGGAAGGACGACGTCGGAAAAGATCGTCGTGCTCGTCTGACGGAAGTCGATCGTCATCAGCAGGTCGAGCTTGCCCTCGGGTGCCTCGTCGCGCCAGGTCACGTCGACGGGACGCTGCGCCTCGGGCGTCTCCGTGGCTCGTACCGAGGAGTCGGTGCCGAGCAGGTGCTTGAGGAAGTACTCGTTGCCCTTCCCGGACGAACCCAGCAGGTTGGCCCGCCAGATCGACAGGATCCGTGGGTAGTTGGTGGGTGCGTCGGGGTCCTCGCCGGCGAAGTCCAGCTCGCCGGACTTGAGCTGTTCGACGACGTACTCGCCGACCGGTTTTCCCGCGGCCGCAGCGTCGTCACTGAGGTCGAGCGGGTTGCGGTCGAAGGTGGGATACGACGGCATCCAACCCATTCGGGCGCTCTGGGCGATGACGTCGGCCGTGGACTTGCCTGCGAGCTGACCTTTGCCGGTGGTGGCGGAGAGCGTGTCGGCCCCGAACTGGTCGTAGCGGAACTGGTTGGTGTGGAGATACCAGTAGGCAGTCTGGATCATGTTGCGCGGCGGGCGGTTCCAGTCGAGTGCGTTGGCGATCTGGGTGTAGCCCGTGATCGGGCGGACCTTCTCCTGGCCGACGTAGTGTGCCCAGCCGCCACCGTTGACGCCCTGGCAGCCGGTGAGGTTCGTGAGGGTGAGGAAGGCGCGATAGATCGTGTCGGAATGGAACCAGTGGTTGGTGCCGGCGCCCATGACGATCATGGACCGTCCCTTGGACTCCTCGGCGTTCTGGGCGAACTCGTGACCGATCCGGGCGGCCGTCGCGGCCGGGACTCCGGTGATGGCTTCCTGCCAGGCCGGGGTGTAGGGCGACTCCGCGTCGTCGTACCCCTTGTTGTCGCCGGTCGGCCACGCCCCCGGCAGCGGCTGACCCAGGTGCGACCGGCCGACGCCGTACTGCGCCATGAGCAGGTCGAAGACCGTGGTGACGAGGTGACCGTCCACGCGACGTACGGGGACCCCTCGGGGCAGATCAGCCGCGGCACCATCGCGAGTGTCGAAACGCGGCATACGCACGATGACTGCTTCGGTCGCCGTATCGAGGAGCGAGAGAACCGGGTCGACCTCCCCGAGGTCGAGATTCCACTTGCCCACTCCGGCCTCGCCGTAGCGGTGGCCCAGAGATCCGTTGGGCACGACGGCCTCATCGGTCCTCGAGTCGATGAGCACGGTCTTGAAGGCGGCGTTCTCGTCAGCGGCGTGCCCCGCGAGGTCGGCGGCGGTGAGGAACTTGCCGGCGACGTATTCGCCGTCAGCTGCCTCCTCGAGGCGAACCAGGTGCGGGAGGTCCGTGTAGGTCTTGACGTACTCGGTGAAGTACGGCGTCTCCTTCTCGACGAAGAACTCCCTGAGCACGACGTGCCCCATGGCCATCGCCAGCGCGGCGTCGGTGCCGGGCTTGGCCGGCAACCACTCGTCCGCGAACTTCACATTGTCGGCGTAGTCGGGGGCGACGGCGACGACCTTCTGGCCGCGGTAGCGCGCCTCGACCATCCAGTGCGCATCGGGCGTCCGGGTGACCGGCAGGTTGGAGCCCCACATGATGAGGTAGCCGGCGTTCCACCAGTCACCCGACTCGGGGACGTCGGTCTGGTCACCGAACACCTGCGGCGAGGCGACGGGGAGGTCGGCGTACCAGTCGTAAAAGCTCAGCATGGAGCCGCCGATGAGGTTGACGAACCGGGCGCCGGAGGCGTGGGAGACCATCGACATCGCGGGGATCGGTGAGAACCCGGCCACCCGATCCGGGCCGTACTTCTTGATCGTGTGGACGTGGGCGGCGGCGATGATCTCGCTGGCCTCATCCCAGGTCGCACGGACGAGCCCGCCCTTGCCGCGTGCCGACTTGTAGGCCTTGGCGCGCAAAGGGTTCTCGACGATGTGCTCCCACGCCTTGACCGGGTCGCCGCCGTGCTGGGACTTCGCCTCACGAAACATCTGGAGGAGAACGCCACGAACATAGGGGTAGCGAACGCGAGTGGGGGAGTAGGTGTACCAGGAGAAGGCCGCGCCGCGGGGGCAACCGCGGGGCTCGTACTCGGGGGAGTCCGGACCCACCGAGGGATAGTCGGTCTGCTGGGTCTCCCAGGTGATGATCCCGTCCTTGACGTAGACCTTCCACGAACAGGAGCCGGTGCAGTTCACCCCGTGGGTGGACCGCACGACCTTGTCGTGACTCCAGCGGTCGCGGTAGAAGTCGTCGGCCTCTCGACCTCCGGTCTGCGAGATGGTCCGAAGGTCGTCGGACACAGTTCCTCGGGTGAAGAACCTCCTGCTGCGGACCAGTGCCTCCGTGAAGGAGCCGTCCATTCCGATGCCGGACGTGGAGTTCTTCTGGGAGGGGGTCAATGGGTTTCCTGTCCTTGGACGGTTCGTCGGACGACTGTGACGGTGAGGACGAGGGCCAGGGCAGCCGTGACGCAGAGCATCCAGAGCCCGATGGCGTACGAGTCGGTGCGGCCGTAGACGTACCCCATGATCAGCGGCGGAACGAATCCTCCGAGACCTCCGGCAGCGCCGACGAGCCCGGTTACGCCCCCGACGCGGGACGGCTCGGTCACCTTGGCGATGAGGGCGAACGTGGCGCCACTCCCGGAGCCGAGTGCGGCGGCCATCGCCAGGAACGCGACGGTCCCGATGCCGTGCAGTGGCGGTGTGCCGGCCGAGATGCCCGCGCCCACGGCGACGATGCCAAAACCGGTGGCCAGCACGGGAATTGCTCCCACCTTGTCCGCGAGCCAGCCCCCGACCGGCCGCATGATGACGGCGACGAGGACGAAGCCCGCCATGCGGTTGGCCGCGCTCGCGGCCGTGAGCCCGTGGGCCGTCTTGAGGTATGCCGGGAGGTACACGGAGAACGCGACGTACCCCCCGAACGCGACCGCGTAGAGCAGGCAGGCCTGCCAGGTGATGGAGAGCCGCGAGTTGGCCGAGATGCGGGACACCAGCGAGGTCGTGGGCACGACCCGACCCGGTGCGTCACGAAGAATCAGCCAGGCCGCGACGGCATACGCCGCGAGGACGGCAGCGGTGATGAGGAAGGGGGACCGTGCACCCAGGTGCTGGGTGAGCTTGACGGTCGTCAGGGCGCTGATGGCGGTTCCACCCATACCGGCGCCGAAGATGCCGATGGCCAGGCCGCGCTTCTCGGGTGGGAACCACGCGTTGACGAAGGGCACACCCACTGCGAAGGCGGTGCCGGCGATACCGAGCACGAAACCGCCGACGAGGAGTAGGGCGTAGGAGTCGAGCGCGAAAAAGGCGATGAACAGGACAGGGAGGATCGTCACGCCCGTGACGACGGGGAACATGACGCGGCCGCCATAGCGATCGGTCAGCCCACCGACGATGATGCGACCGAGCGAACCGACGACGACCGGCACGGCAACCAGCAGGGCCACGTCGGACTCGGTGAGGGCGCCCAGTGCCCCCGTCGTGCGGAAGAGGGGACCGAGCGGGCTGATGAGGGCCCAGGCCCAGAAGTTCACGGCGAAGCCGAGGGTTGCCATGGCCACCATCACCCATGGGGATCGGGCCGTCGTCGGGGTCGGGCGGTCTGGCTCAGGGACGGTCGTCACGATCGTGCCCTCCTCTCGGGGGACTCCGGGCCCACCATGGACCCCTTGCGGTGGTTTGGCAATGGCGGAGGTCATGGCGTGGGACCTTTCGGGCAGGAGTGATGGCGCCACCAAGGCAATCGGATTCCGAGGGGTTGCGTCAGGGCCAAAGGTCCTGCGTCGCCCCGGATACTCGGGACCTTCTGCCCCAGCGGCACGCCTCCAACGGTCGCGCTGGAGGCGTGCCCGAAACACCTGGACGATCTCGTGGCCCCATGACCCATACGACGACCCCTCCACCCGCCGCGTCGGGACTGCGAACGCCGCCGCAGCGCATGTCCTCCCTTGAAGTCGCGATCCTGGCCATGGCGGTCTGCAACACCACCGCGATCGCTTTCGGGCTCCTCGGCGGCTTCACGCAGACTCGGATCCCGGCCGAGTTCGCGGTGGCAAAGGCGTTCTACCGGTCCATCGTCCTGCTCGACCTCCCTCGTGCCACCGTCGGTCGCCGCCACGGCGGTGGTCATGCGGGTACGCGACGACCCCAACGCGTCGAGCAGTCAGACGGCCCTGCGCGGCCTCCGACAGGTCACCCGCCCTGAGTCACGGGCACCTGACGCCTGACGGCGACCCGGCACAGGCCTCACTCAACGGCGGCATGACGTCGGATGGCGCGGTTGAGGTGGGCCCACAGGAGGTTCAACCCGGGTGAGGTGCCCCAGTGGCCCAGAAGGCGCGGCTTGATGTGCTCGGCCGCGAGGGGTTCTCGGAGCAGGGGGTTGTCGCGCAGATAGATCTGGCCGACGGAGAGGTAGTTCGCGGCTCGCCACCAGGAGTCGACCCCCTCCAGGTCCGTCAATGCTGTGGCGGGGGTAGATGCGAGAGTCGTCATGCCACCAACGTTCACCACACGAGGACTCCCGTGGAGGGCCATGGGCCCCTGGTCGGACGTTCCTGCCGTCCTTTGACTGCGCTGGGCGGGTGATCGGCATACATTGAGCCAATGGCCGACAAGCGTGCACGGGGCCAGAAGCGACATGACCCGACCGAAGCAGCCACGGCTTCGCTGTGGTCCCTGTCCTCCTTGCAGCTCGATGACCTCCTTGACGAGTTGCGGGCGCGCGCGGGGACGGCGCGGGAGTCGCAGGCCCGCATGGCATCGTTGCTCGATGCCGTGGTGGCTGTCAGCTCGAACCTCGATCTTGCCGATGTCCTCCACCGCATCGTGGTCTCGGCCTGCCAGTTGGTGGACGCGACCTATGGCGCTCTGGGCGTGCTGGGACCCAGTGGTGAGGAGCTCATCGAGTTCGTCACGCACGGGCTCTCCGAGGACGAACGCACCGCCATCGGACCGCTGCCACGGGGTCACGGACTCCTCGGCCTGATCATCACAAGCCCACAGCCGCAGCGGGTTTCGGACATCGGACAGCACCCAAAGTCCTACGGCTTCCCAGCGAACCACCCGCCGATGACCAGCTTCCTGGGTGCGCCGGTCCGCATCCGCGACGAGGTGTTCGGCAACCTCTACCTGACCGACAAGAGGCAGGCCAAGGAGTTCAGTCAGGATGACGAGGCGATCCTCGTGGCCCTTGCCGCCGCGGCCGGTGTCGCCATAGAGAACGCCCGGTTGTACGACCGCACCAGAGTGCAACAGCTGTGGGGAGACGTGGCGGCACGGGCAACGCAGGGCCTGCTCGCCGGCGAGGCGCAAGACGTGCTTCTGGCGGAGGTCGCGGGCCGGGTGGCTGACCTCACCGAGGCGGCTTCGTGCTTCGTCGCTCTCACTCAGGGCACCGATCTCGTGGTCATCGCCTCGACGGATGCTGGACCAGTAGTCGGCACCTCCGTCAGCGAACTCGGGCTTCGCGCGGCGATGCTGGCTGAGCCCGAGAGCGCTCAGGTCGAGAAGCACGGATCGACGGGGACGAGGTCCACGGTCCCTCTGGTTCTCGGCGAGGCCCCACTCGGGCTGATCGTCGTGGACTGGGCTGCCGAGGAGCGGGGCAGCCACTTGCAGGAACTGAGCGCGTTCGCGGAGCGGCTGACGGTGTCGCTCGTGGCGGCGAGCGCCCAGACCGAACGAGCGAGGGCCGAACTGTATGAGGATCGGGACCGCATCGCTCGAGACATGCACGACCATGTGATCCAGCGCCTGTTTGCGACCGGGATGTCGCTGCAGTCGGCTGCACGACTGAGCAACGAGACGGTCCGGCCGCGCCTTGACCGGGCGGTGGACGACCTGGACGCCGCCATCAAGGACATCCGCCACACGATCTTCGCCCTTCACCGTCCGCCAGACGCCCGGGAGCTCGCCAGCGAGATCACGGCGGTTTGTCGCGATGCGTCGGTCACCTTGGGCTTCCCGCCAGAACTGCGGCTGTCGGGGCGGACCAACGATCTTCCGGAGCAGCTCGAGGCGGACGTGCTCGCGGTCCTGCGCGAAGGGCTGAGCAACGTCGCGAGACATGCGGGAGCCACCACTGTCAAGGTTGCCGTCGAGATCAACTCCCGGGTCGCAGTCACCGTCGCGGACGACGGTCACGGGCTCGACCCGAAGCGCAAGCGTTCGTCGGGACTGGACAACCTCGCGAGACGCGCCGAGAGCCGTGGGGGCACGCTGCTCCTCGAGACACGCGAGCCGTCGGGCACCCTCCTCGTCTGGAGCGTTCCCCTGCGCGTCGATCGGGAGTCCTGAGGACCAAAGGCCCTGTCAGGCCTGCGCCGCGGACGGCATGGTCGTGTCATGACCGACGTTCACGCCATGCGTGGCACCTGTGCGAATCCGCCGTCCACCAGGAGTGGTGAGGCGGTGGTCGTCGGCTACGACGAGTCGCGCGAGGGCGCCAACGCCCTGGGGTGGGCGGCATCGCACGCGGAGGCCTTCGGCCTTCCTCTCAAGGTTGTGTATGCCGCGAGGGCGCCCGAGTCGGCGACCACACCTGGGGATGCGGTGTTGGCCGAGAACACCGATCGCTTGGGCCGGGCCACGCTCGTGGCGCGCGGGGGCGCCGACCGGGCTCGGGAGGTGCACCCATCGCTCAAGACGCACGGTCAGGGCGCCATCGGCAACCCTGCGGCCGAGCTCGTCATGCAGTCGGCCAGTGCTTCGGTCGTCGTCGTCGGCCGGCGGACAACTCGGCCGGCCAGCAGTTTGGGGTCGATTTCCTTCGCGGTCGGAGCCCATGCGCGCTGCCCTGTCGTCGTGGTTCCTTTCCCGACCTACCCTCGGCTCGGGCCGGGCTGCCCCGTCGTGGTGGGCGTCGACGGTTCTGGTTCATCGAAGGAGGCCCTCCTGTTCGCCGCAGCCACAGCCGACCGTGCCAGGGCCGACCTCGTCGTCCTCTCTGCCTGGGCCCGCCCCAGTCCCGAGCCCTGGATGCCTTCGCTGACCGACGCCGACGCCGACGGTCGTCGCGACGAAGCCGTCGCTGCGATCGAGCTGGAAGCGGCCGGGCGTCTTGTGCGAGCCGCAGTTTCGCTGGTCCACGAAAAGTACCCCGACGTGGTCACCACTCAGCGGGTCCGACAGGGACAGGCTGTCGAAGCCCTCATCGAGCAATCGGCCCGGTCCGGCCTCCTCGTGGTGGGCTCGCGTGGTCGAGGTGGTTTCGCCGGGCTGATGCTCGGGTCGGTGAGTCGGGCCGTGCTCCGCCAGGCTGAGATTCCTGTGGCTGTGGTCCGCAGCGGAAACCTGTGACGCCCCGACGCCTTAGTCTCTGATGAGGAGTGTGATCAGCATGGTCCGTGTCTATCTGCTCGATGACCACGAAGTGGTCCGTCGAGGGCTTCGTGAACTCCTCGAGGTCGAGGACGACGTCGTCGTCGTCGGGGAGTCCGCGAGCGCGCTCGAGGCAACTCGCCGGATCCCGGCTCTGCGACCCGATGTCATGGTGCTGGACGCCCGTCTCCCCGACGGATCCGGCATCGATGTGTGCCGGGACGTCCGGTCCGTCGACCCGACCATTGTGGGTCTGATCCTCACGTCGTATGACGACGACGACGCCCTGCGTGCAGCCGTGTTGGCCGGAGCCGCTGGCTACCTCCTCAAGGATGTGCGTGGAGCGGATCTCGTCACGTCGATCCGTCGGGTGGCATCTGGAGAGAACCTGCTCGACGCAGGCGTCGTGGCGCGGCTTCGGACGGGTTGGGGTCGGGACGCTGAGGACCCGCGCCTGGCGCCACTGTCGCCCCAGGAGCGCCGCATCCTCGAACACATAGCCCAGGGCCTCACCAACCGCCAGATTGGTCAGGCGATGTCCCTGGCCGAGAAGACCGTGAAGAACTACGTGACGTCCGTGCTCGCCAAGATGGGTCTGGAGAGCCGGACGCAGGCAGCGGTCTATGTCGCGAGCCAAGGACAGCAAGCCCCTCGGTCGGCACCCTGAGCCTTCAGTGTCGCTCGGTGAGCTTCACACTGCGGACACCAGTCACGGTTGCTGCCGTGGCTACCGCAGCTCTGCCCAGGCGACCTGCGAGTGGACTCACGCTGACGTGACCGTGGTGCACGGAGGCACGCCATTCCGGATGCCCCGCCTCAGCAAAGGCATCGCGCACGGCGGCCTCGATGGTCGTGTCGGGCCGGGCCAGCGCCCGCACGAAATCGCTCCTGCTCACCATGCCGACGAGTGCCCCGTGGTCGTCGACGACCGGCATGCTCTTCCAGCCTCGGCGGGACAGGATGAGGGCAACGTGGGAAGAGTCCTGATGTTCTGTCGCGCACTCGGGCTCGGCTGACATCACGTCGCGGACCCGCTGATCGACGGTCGCCATCGGCCGAGTGGGGAGCAGGTGCGCTCGTGGGTCCTCGGGAAGGCGCAGTCGCAGGACGTCTCCTTCGGTGATGATGCCCACGACCCGGTGATCGTCGTCGACCACGGGAAGGGCGCTGACTCGTTCGCGCGCGAGCACGGCGATGGCGGCCTCCAGGGGAGCGTCGGGGTGGATGCTCTCCACGGACTTGGTCATGAGCTCGGCAATGAGCATGTCGTTCGCCCTTTCGCGGCGTGGGTGTGGTTCCAGCGTGCGAGGTGACGACGTGGGCCGACAGGGTCCTTGGTCCCTTGCCCGACAGTCATGGCCCTGCCGTCAGCGCAGCCCCAGCTCGGCCGCGTCCTCCCAGAGGTCGGCCCGGACACTGGGGTGGGCCGCCTCCTCGATGAGGTGCCGGGCCTGTGCCTTGGCGTCCCAACCCATGATCTCGGCCGTGCCATTCTCGGTGACCACGGCCGTGTGCTGGAACGACGTCACCGGACCTTCGAGCAGGCCCACGATCGTCGACACATCAGCCCGGGGATGCCAGGCGCGCAGTGCCATGAGTGCCTGCCCTCCTGGCGAGTCCATCGCGCCCACGACGAAGTCGCACTGGCCCCCGAAGCCGGAATGGACCCGAGATCCGACGTGGCTGCCGTTGGCCTGGTCGAAGAGGTCGACGGACAGGGCTGTGTTGATGCTCGTCATGGCCGGTTGGGCCGCGATGCGACCCGGATCGTTGACGATCTCGGTGCGCCGCATGCGCACTCGCGAGTTGGTGTGGAGCCAGGACATGAGACGGGGCCCGCCCGCAGCGAAGGAGGCGACCACCTGGCGATCGCGGTCGAGGGCACCTGCGTCGTCCAGGTCGAGGATCCCATCCGCAACCATCTCGCTCCACACCCCGAGACGTCGGAGTTCGGTGAGTCGAGGTACGACCGCGTCGGGGATGGCGCCGATACCCAGCTGCAGGGTTGCGCCCGAACCCACGCGGGCGGCAACCCGTTCACCGATGAGCCTGATGGCCTCCGAGGGAGGCGACGGCGGGGTCGAAGGATGTGACGGGGGAGGCGAAGGCGAGGCACTCAGGACCGCGTCGAGCTCGTCGCCCTCGAGCTCTCCGTCACCGTAGGTGAAGGGCACATCGACGCGCGCCTGCGCCACCACGAGACCGCCGGCAGCGCGGCATACCGAAAGAGCTGCGGGAAGGATGTTCACCTCGCAGCCGAGCGACCATCGCCCCCCGATCTGTTCCGAGACCGATACGAGGACGATGTCAGGGACGAACCTGCGAGCGAGGAGGGTCGGTACGTGCGAGAGGCGGGCTGGGAGGTATGACACGGCGCCGTGGCGCATGCCCGGCCCGACGAACGGCGTCACGTGCGTGACACCCGGCCGAGTGGGTATGCCGCGGGGTGCGTTGAGCATGAACAGCTCATAGCGCGGGGCGGCCTCGTCCAGCAGGTGGAGCAGTTCCCACGGCACGGCCGCATTGCCACTCGCGACCACACGAAGTGGGCGATCGCAACTACGGGCTGCCCGCCGAATGGCAGCGGTGACCGTCGCCCTGGTCGACGTCATCATGGGGCGGGGACAGAGGTAGGCGGAGGCGATCCCAGGACAACCTTCTCGCCAAGTCGCGGGACGATGACGGGACAGTCGAAGAGGTCCCTCACGTCCGAGGCGAGGGCGGCGCTGGACTCCGGCTCGCCGTGCACGATGTAGACCGATGAAGGGGCAGTTGGCATCTCACCCAGCCACTCCAGCAATTCGGCGCGATCGGCATGGACCGAAAAGCCGTCGTCCTGCACGACCTCGGCACGCACCCGCACGTACTGTCCCTGGAGCTTGATTTCTCGAGCACCTTGGCCAAGGTCGCGTCCCCGGGTGCCCGCAGCCTGGTACCCAGTGAGTACGACGCAGTTCTGCGAGTGGGGAAGCAGCTGGCGGAGGTGGTGGACCACGCGGCCGCCCGTGGCCATCCCCGAGGCGGACACGATGATGCAGGGCCTCCCGGGGTTGTTCAGCGCGCGGGACTCGTCCGCTGTCACGGCCAGACGGAGATCGAGAACTCGAGCCACGTCGTCGAGGCCGGTCCCCAGCAGTTCCGTGGCGCTCTCCGGTCGTGAGTAGACCGTCAGAGCGCGAAGAGCCATGGGGCTGTCGACGTGGACGGGCACGTCAGGGATCTCCCCGCTCGCGCGGAGTCGGGCCAGTGCGAGCAGCACCAACTCTGTGCGGTCCACGGCGAAGGCTGGGATGACGACCGAACCACCACGCGCGATGGTCCGTCGCACGGCCTGAGCGAGGACGTCGTGCGCAGTGTCGTCCCCGGGGTGGGTGCGATCGCCGTAGGTCGACTCGACGACGACGGTGTGGGCGGCCGGTGGGCGCGAGCGCGGCTTGAGGAGTGGGTGGGACGCGCGGCCCAGGTCTCCGGAGAAGAGAACGCTTGTCCCACCGATCTCGACGAGTGCAGACGCTGAGCCAAGGATGTGTCCGGCCCTGCTGAACGTGACCGTGCCTCCGGAGGTCAACGGGAAGGACTGGTCGTACGTGCTGGGGCTGGAACCGGCCGAGCGCCCGTTCTGCTTCGGCCACCGTGTACAGCGGGAGCGCTGGGTCGTGCCGTGACCAGCCGCCCTCTGCTGCGCGGAGGGCATCCTCCTCCTGGAGGTGAGCACTGTCACGAAGGACGATCTCCGCGAGACGAATGGTGGGTTCGGTCGCCCAGATCGGACCGTCGTATCCCTGATTCACCAGTGCGGGCAGGTAGCCACAGTGGTCGAGGTGGGCGTGGGTCACCACCACGTCACTGAGACGGTCCGCGGGCACGTCGTTGCGCTCCCAGTTGAGGCGTCGCCACCGCCGTTCACCTTGGTACAGACCACAGTCGACGAGCAGGCCGCCGGTCCCGTGCTGGACGAGGAACATGCTGCCGGTGACCGTACCTGTCGCGCCAAGAAACGTGAGGGCCGTGGACATGTGCTCCTCCGAGGTGAGCGTTGGGTGCGCGCCATGCGCGTGGGCGTCCGGTGCGCCGCCAGGCGGCGCGTCGTGCGTTCCACCGTGCGCGACAGCGCGCGGGACTCCTAGGGACCTATGGCCCTGTGGTGCGAACAACGCGGTGGTCAAGGTGGAGAGGTCAGATACTCGACCGCTGGGAGAAAACCATGAGCACCAACGAACACGCACGACCCGTCGTCGTCGGCTACGACAGCAGTAGTGATGGCGATGTTGCCTTTGAGTGGGCCCAGCAGGAGGCCGAGCGTCGCGACGCTCCGATCTCCCTTCTCGTGGCCCGCGGCGTGATGTATGCCGCTGCGCCGGGCCTGGGCGCAACCCCGCCGTGGCCGGAGGGAGTCACCGGCGAGCTCGTCCAGGAAGCACGGGACTACGCAGCCAAGCGCGCGTCCGCAGTGAGCGTGAGTGTCGACTCCTCCCTGGGGTCGCCCGCCGCGGTGTTGGTCGACGCATCTGCCGATGCTGACCTCGTCGTCGTCGGTCGCCACCCGCACACGGCCGTCGGAGAGGCCTTCTGGGGGTCGACCTCCACGCAGGTTGTCGCCCATGCCTCGTGCCCGGTTGTCGTCGTCGACCGTCCGGTCCCTGACTCCTCGACGGCTCCGATCGTCGTGGCCGTCGACGGATCGGACGCGGGTCGTGCGGCTCTTGGATTCGCCTTTCAACGGGCCTCAGCCGCTGGTGCACCCCTCGTGTGTGTTCACGCCTGGTGGATCGACGTCCCCGGCCACCTCATGGTGGCCTACATGAACGACGACATGGTCGCCAAGATCGAGAGCGGCGCGCGTGCACTGCTGGACGAGTCCCTGGCTCCGTGGATCGAGAAGTTCCCCGACGTCACGGTCCGCAAGGTGCTTCACCGTCAGTACCCGGCGCCAGCCGTGCTCGCCGAAGCCGGCGACGCACAGCTGATCGTGGTCGGAAGCCGTGGACACGGAGGTTTCGCTGGCCTGCTCCTCGGCTCCGTGAGCCAGGAACTGCTCCACGAACAGGACCGTCCGTGCCCCCTGGCCGTCGTCCACGCCGAGGACTGAGGCGACCGACATGCGCGTCGACGGCCCGACGGACCACAGCAACCTGCGGGTGATGTCCACCGATGAGTGCCTGACCAGGCTCGCGTCATCGGCCATCGGGCGGGTCGGATTCGTCTGCGACGGTGAGGTCCTCGTCCTCCCGGTCCACCACGTCGTCCGCGGCACCGAGGTCTACTTCCGGACCGCCGGAGGATCCAAGATCGAGGCCGCGTCCGACCACTCGCCCATGGGCTTTGAAGTGGACGGTCATGACGACTCGACCCACGCGGACTCGGCACCGGCAGGGTGGAGCGTCACCGTCACCGGTGCCGCCTCCGTCGTGGATGACGACGAGCTCGTGTCCGAACTGGAGGACCTGCACGGGAGCGACTGGTTGGTCGGCGACCCTGACGCGCAGGTGTGGATCGGGCTGCGCTCGCACACGATCGCGGGACGCGAACTCCTCGTCTGACCCTCCGGGGCTGCCCGACGGTTGCGTCGGGCAGCCCCATCGGGCTGCCCGGGCCACCGCTGGTCGGCGCCCCCCCACCTCGTGCCGAACCAGCGAGGCGAAGTCAGCCGGTGCGAACTCCACCAGTGACCGCGATGCGACGCCCCGTGACCGAGTCCGGCGTGAGCCGCAGCAGGTGCGGCTTGCTGCCCTGTTCCCAGGGCAGGAGCGGCAGGGTCATGACCTCGATCGCCTCGTCCACGGCATACACCTCGGTTGCTCGTCCCTTGAGGACGACGCTCCAGGCCTCGGCGGAGTCGAGGTCGTAACCGTCCACCTCGAAGGCGACCACCCGATTGCGCGCTGCCGAGTGCTTCGTGCCGCCAGCGGTCCGCACCACGACGGTGCCGTGGTCGACGACGTAGTTCACCGGGAAGATGTCGGGCGCGTCGTCGTGGATGACGGCGAGCCGACCGACGACGCCTTCCCGGACGAGTTCCCATGACTCGTGGGGAGTCAGGCTGCGGATGCCGGACCGGTCCGCAGAGCTGTGGTCGTCCGCAGCGGTCGAGGTCTCGGTGTCGTGCGTCGGCTGGGGCTGGTTCGTGTCCATGAACTCATGGTCCGCCGCTCGCTGCGCTCTCCACAGGGTCAAAAGTCCCGCCCCCGGGAGTGCCGGGAGGGGGAGGGGCCAGGGCTTTGGCGTCGCGGCACACGACAGCGTCCCGGTGCCCTCTCGTGGGCACCGGGACGCTTGCGGGGTCGGGCTACTTGAGGATGGGGTACCTCTTGACGATCGGCAACTGCTCCCACCGAGCGCCGAGACCGAAGGTGTGGCCGGCGCCGATGCCGGCGAGCAGCACGAGCACGATCGCGTAGACGAGGTGGTCGTCCATGAACGGGTTGTTCTCCGGAGGGAGGACAGCGCTCCACATCATGATGAGCATGGCCACACCGGATCCGGCGGCGATGCGCATCCCGATCCCGAGCATGAGCGCGATGCCGATGCCGGCGAGGCCAACCATGAAGCCCCAGTTGGCCCAGGATGCCCCAGCGAAGCTCTGGTAGAAGTCCGCGAGCGGCCCCTTGGTGCCGAACTTGAGGAAGCCCAGCGTGGGCGATCCGTCATGGATCCAGGCGGCCGGGCCGAAGGTGTCCACGACACCGGTCTCGGCGTCCCGTCCTGTTGAGAAGCCGAGGGCGAGGAGCTTGTCGAGGAACGCCCAGAGGAAGATCCAGCCGAGGGCCAGTCGGGCGGCTGCGCCTGACCAACGCACGACGGAGTTGCTGGTCTGCCCTGATGCGGCGACGGGGTTCGTGGACTGAGTGCTACCAGCGCCGGCATCATCCCGGGTGCGGATTGAAGTGCTCATCGAATGCCTCCTTGGTGAAGCCAGCGCGTTGTGCTGGTGACTCCACGGTGCCCCGTCGCCAGGGATGGCGACAGGGACCAAGGGCCTGTCATCTCGACCTCAGCCGGCGTCTGCCCTCGGTGATGACACGTCGGTGCAACTCGGTCGTGAGGTGGTGGATCTGACGGGTGAGCTCGGTGTTGGTCTTGAGCTCCAGCTCGGACTCGATGAAGTCGTGATCGGCCTTGGCCTGCTGGAACTCGGCCTGGCGGTTCTGTCCGATGAGGACGAACGTCGACAAGAAGATGGCCTCGAGGGAGACGACCAGGGTCAGGGTGGGCCAAGGGCTGCTTTCGGCGAAGACCATCCACAGCCCGAAGGCGACGGCGTGCAGGTAGACGAACGGCATCGAGCCCGCGAAGGTCGTGATCGCATCTGCCACTTTGAGCTGCAGGCTCTCGGCGCGTCGCAAGGCGATGGCGGCGGCGGCGGGGTGGCGTCCGGGTGGCTTGGGAGCAGTGGAGGTCATGCACCCAATATGGCCGTTGCGTCTGTGGTTGTGCCGCCGCTGCGCGTGTGTGAGTGTGAACAGATGCCCCTGACCGTTGAAGGTTTCTCCCATGTCCGCCTGACCGTGACCGACATCGCCCGCTCTCGCGAGTTCTACGAGTCGGTGTTCGGCTGGGAGGTCGCCTATGAGGTGCCTGACGGTGCTGACGAAGCCACCCGCGAACAGCTCGGGTTCCTCTTCGGTGGAGTCATCTATCAGTTCGGCGGTGGGCTGTTCGGACTCCGGCCCGTGGCGCCGTCGTCCGACGAGTTCTCCGAGGACCGCGTCGGCCTGGACCACGTGTCCTTCTCGGTGGCCTCGTTGGAGGCGTTGACGTCGGCCGCAGCAACGCTCGACGAGCTCGGGATCGCGCACGAGGAGATCAAGGACCTCGGGCAGATGGCGATCCTCGAGTTCCGCGACCCCGACGGCGTGGCGCTCGAGCTCACCGCCCTGACGGCCTGACCCGAACGGCTACTCACCCGTGACGGAGCGCAACGTCCTCGGGGGCGAGCTGGAGGAGTGCGGAACGGCACCCATGACGGGGTTCTTCCGTGACGGCTGCTGCAGCACCGGACCCGAGGACCAGGGCAGTCACACCATCTGCGCGGTGGTGACGGCCGAGTTCTTGGAGCACCAGCGAGGCATCGGCAACGACCTGTCGACGCCCATGCCGCACTACGGTTTCCCAGGACTGGTGCCGGGGGACCGCTGGTGCGTCACGGCCCACAACTGGGCGCGAGCCCATAGGGAAGGGGCAGCGGCGCACGTCGTGCTGTCCGCCACGAACGTGGCCGTCCTGCAGATCGTGCCGCTGGACGCTCTGCGCCAGCATGCTGTCGACGTTCCGCCGGACCTGAGCTCGATGGGACCCGACACGTAGTCACCCACGCAGACGACCCCTGGCCTGCGCGAATCGCGCAGACCAAGGGTGTCAGGGGTTGTGCCTGTGTATGCCGTGTGGTCGGTTCAGCCGGCCGTCGGCCAGTCGACCCAGGTCACCTCGCCACCACGTGCCGTTGCGGTGAGGACGACCCGGTCGCCGGGAATCGGGACAAGGTCGTAGCGTCCCTCCTCCAGACTGGGGTAGACCAGCGTGTGGACCGGCTGGGACGGACCAGGTCGGGCCACGACTGCGACGTGCGGGTGGTGCTGATGGCTGCCACCGTGGCTGTGACCAGCCGAGTGGTCGTGATCGTGACCACCGGTGTGGTGATGGTCAGCCGAGCGAATCTCGACCTCGAGGCCCTCGGTCTCCGGGGGCATGGTGACGATGAGGGCGCCGACGCTCCCACCGATGTCGAGCAGGACCGATCCCTGGCCTGCCCACGGGTTCTCCGAACTGGACATGATGACCTCCGCTCCGGATCAGGCGGCCGGCACGCCGGGCGCGGACTGGTAGCCGCCCGCCGGGTCGCCCAGGTAGGGGAAGTGATCCAGGTACGGCAGGTTGGTGTTGGTGGTGCCGTCGGTCAGTCCACCGCTCGCGGCGTCCGGTGTGAACGACGGGTCGACGAGGGGAATCGTCGCCCCGGCAACGGCGCGCAGCTCGATGGCCACGACGTCGTCGATGATGCGTCGTCCGTTCGGGAAGCCGGCAGGGTCGCCCGCGACGAGCCCGATGGGGTTCGGGTTCGCGGTGGGCTTGATGGCCACGTTGAGGCGCAACATGTCCGCCTGTGTGGGCCCGGTGTAGTTCTGGAAGCCCGGAACGACACCTGAGGGGATCCCGGTCAGGAGGATGGCGAGGAGGTCGGCGCGATCCTTCGTGTAGGCCGCGAGCTTGGGGAACACCCCGGGGTAGAGGACCGGGAGGAGTCCGGCGAGTTCCGGCTTCGCGACGTACTTCGCGAAGTTGGAGTCGTCGTGAGGGCTCGCGGTGTTCCACGCGTCCTTGCGGGCCATCGGGGTGATGACCTCGTTGAAGAGCGGGTTGCCGAGACGGGACACCTGGCTCCACGGGCCCTGGAAGACGTGCTTGGCCCGCTTGACGTCCCAGATGCGGGACTTCTGCCGGCTGGCCGAGGCCCAGACGCCGATGACCGAGGTGGCCGCCGCAACGTCAGTGGGCTTGATGCCGCCGAGCGTGAGGTCGCGGATCGGCACCTGGATGGCGATGCTGTGGACGTTGAGGCCCTGGGTTCCGTTGACACCGGCTGCCGTCGCGGACGGGATGAGGTGAGCCATCTGGAAGGGGCGCAGCGTCCCGAGGTCGAAGATGCTGCCGAGGTCCACGTGGAACCCGTCGCTCCGCTGGCCCGCAAACACCTTGCGGCCACCCTGGATGGCGTGGACTGCCTGCTGGGTGAACCGGGCGTAGTCCGGCGTCGAGCGCGGCCCGATGTTGACCGGGGGGCAGGGGAGGTTGCTCGCCAGGACCGAGCGTCGGTTGCCTCGCGTCAGCCGAGTGACCGAGTAGTGCTGCGGCCGGTTCCACGCCGGGTCCGAGATCGAGCTGATCGGCCCGGTGTTGTAGAGGAACGTGTTCTCGTTGCGGACGGTGGTGTTGAACCGGAACTGGTACGTCACGTCCGCACGGGCATCACCCCTGTTGCTGACGTGGATCTCGTAGAGGACGTCGTCGCCGAACTCGTAGAAGTTCGGTCCGCCCTGCGGGTTCTGGAACGGGATGAAGTTCGCGACGAGGGTCACGGTGTCGGGCGCGTCCGGGCTGACGAATGCGTAGACGTCGGTGTTGTCGGCAACGGGGTCCTTGGAGACCTCGGGCGCTTCGCGGTGGGAGGACATGGCCGTCAGCTCCTTGCCGCGCGGGTGAGGCGGGAGATGAGGTCGGGATCGTGGACGGTGACTTCGTCCTCCCCGAGCATCAGGGTCAATCGACCGGTCTTGGGATCATCGACCCAGGCGACGAGCTTCTCGGGGACAACGCCTGACTTGGTCGTGGAGGCGGCCTGCGCAGGGGCCGCGAACGCAGCCGTCGTCACCACAGCAGCAGCGGCACTGCCTCCGGCTCCGACGATGAACGACCGTCTGTTCGTGTCTTTCATGGTTCTCCTCCGCTCGAGCGCAGCCGAGATGTTCGGCTGGGCTACTTGGGCCAAAGGTGCTCGAACGGGGATGCTCGCGCGTGCAGTGACCCACCTCACATTCGGAGCGGGTGAGGGTCCGGATTGGAGCGATCACGAATTCATTTCAGGAGGCGCCGCCACCGGACGTCGGGGTCATGCGGAAGTCGAGGTGGGCTGGCACCGGCTGGCCGGGGCGCAGGCGCTCCCACAGCTGCGACAGGGTCTGATCACCCTCGGCGAGGTCGGGCACCTCGATGTCCTCGAGAATCTCCAGCGCAGCCGCGTCCTCACCTGTCGTCGCCAGGGCGTCGGCGAGCAGCATCTGGGTGCGGCCATGGGTGCGGACGGCCTCGGGGAGCGCAGACACGGTGGCTCACGACCTCGTCGCCGCGTCCCGAATCGAGCAGGTCGGTGAGCAGCTCGACGGCCAGACGACGGTCATCCGGCGCGAGGGCGAGCGCCCGCCGGTAGAGGTCGGCGCGCTCCGTCGCGTCGGCGGTGAGGAGAGCCAGTCCTCTCAGTGCCACTGCCGTCGGGTGGAGTTCAATGCTTCTGCCGGTATGCCGTGTGCGCACCTTCGGTGTCGCCGCGCACGTGCCGCGCGGTGCCGAGGGCGTAGTGGGCCCACCACCCGGCTTCAGGGTCGGCCACGACCGCTGCCGACAACCGGGCCAGCCACAGGTCCGAGGTGACGGGTAGTGTCGGCTGGTCGACCGAAATGTGTTCCAGGGCAGCGGAATTGGCGTCCTGAGCGAACCGGAGCAACGGCATGCTCTCGTCGTCGACTTCAGGGAAAGGCGTTCCCGTGGGCCCTGTGATGCCGCGCAGGGCGAGCTCCGCGCGACCCCAGCCGGACCCGGTGTGGACCAGTTCGGTCGGAGCGACGTCAGCCACGTCCGCGAGCCACCGGTCATGTTGTTCGGCGAGCCACGCCGGAGGTGCGGCGGCATGCACCGCCCGCTGGGCGGCATACGCAGCAGTGTCGTAGTCCGCTGCCACCTCGGCAGGTGAGAGTTCGATCGGCAGGAACGCCTCGGTCCACGACCGGCTCGCGTTCGCGTCGAGGAGGTCGCTCTCCATCTGGGTCGTGCACACCCCGGCCTGGATCTCGAGGTAGCGACTGCCAGCTGCGCCCGAGCCAGTCCTGCCATCGCTGGCCACCCGGTCCGTGTCCCCAGAGGAAGAGTTTGCGGCCGTGCAGGGCCTCGGTGGAGGTCTGGGCGAGGCCGTGCCCGTCGGGTTCCACGGCGCAGATCAGGCGGCCCTCGCGCTCGCCGACCTCATAGAAGTAGTCAGCGGGGTAGCGGCTGGCGCTGGGGACGCTCACGTCCACCGAGCCGTCGGGGAAGGGAACGGCCACGCGCTCGAGGACGCCCGTGTAGTCGGTGCGCCACGCCGTCGCGGCGGGCGTGAGGACTCGAGTCCCTGCGGTCTCGGGCACGGCGATGTTGGTCCAGTAGTACAGGGGCTTGGGTTCGGGGTCGGGATTGATGACGCGCGTGGAGGCCATCAGGCGGGCGCCACTGAGCCAGAGGTCGACCTGGAGGATGAGGTCGCGGGTCCGTTCCCACTCCCACAGGCGCACGACCGGCCCGAGGTCGGTGTCGAGAATCGCGGCGTGCATGGGCTGGTTGCTCAAGGTGGTGTGGCCGGTCGAGCCGAGGTTCCACTCGATGCCGCCGGCGAACCACGCGTCGGTGAGGCCGAAGTTGGCCCAACGAAGCCGCGGGTTGACGTGGACCAGGTCGCGATCGCCGTCCCCGGTTGCCAGTGACCAGACCCGTCCGCCGAGGGAGGGAAGTACGGTGGTACAGACCAATCCGTTGTCGAGCTCGATGGCCGGGAGTTGCACCTCGTGGTCGGCGCGGTCGTAGTCACTGAGGACGCCGTACGGCAAAGGTGAGGAGAGACGACCCTGGCTGATGCGTTGCACCATGTCGGGCGGGGCCTCGTCGCTGACCTGCGAAGTCGTGATTCGACGCACCGGGTCAACTGCAGCCATCACGCTCGGTTCACCCGGTAGCGTGCCCGTGAGAGTCAGGGGCCGGATGCGCGTATGCGTCGTTCGGGGGGTCGTCACGCGCCCAGAGTGATTGATTGTGAGTGGTTTGGTCAATATCCTTGACACAATCGATCATGCACAGCACGATGTGGCAATTACGACACATCACCGTGTGTTGCCCAACGACGGGCCTTGAGCGCCCGCCCTCGTCTGGAAGTAGGCAGTGGATGAACCCTCGAGGTAAGCAGGTAGAACGGCGCACGATCCTTCAGTTGGTCACGGCGGGGGCGCTCGCAGTTCCTGCACTGTCACTCGCTGGATGCGCCACAGGAGGCGGGAGCGACGAGCCCACCGCCACGGCAGCGGGTGGCGCCAAGAGCGACACCAACCCGTTCGGGATCGCTGACAAGGCCACTGTCGAGGCGGTCATCTTCAACGGTGGCTACGGCTTCGACTACGTGACCTTCGCCGGGACCCTGGCGCAGAAGAACCACGCCGGCAGCACCTTCACGGTCAAGCCGTCGACCCAGATCGCGCAGGAGCTCCAGCCCCGCTTCGTCGGTGGCAACCCGCCCGACCTCATCGACAACTCGGGCGCGAACTCGATCGGTCTCAACACGATCGCGGACCAGCTCGAGGACCTCAAGGACGTCTTCGCGGCGAAGAACCTCGAAGGCACGGTCATCCAGGACACCCTGTACCCCGGTGTCGAGGCGCCCGGCACGATCAATGGCAAGCTCATCGCGATCAACTACGTGCAGACGGTCTACGCGGTCTGGTACTCCGCAGCCCTCTTCGAGGCCAACGGCTGGACCGCACCGAAGACCTGGGACGAGGCCATCGCGCTCGGCGCCAAGGCCAAGGCCAAGGGCAAGTTCCTGTTCCTGTGGGGCAAGGAAGCCGCGACGTACTACCAGACCCTGGCGATCTCCTCGGCGATCAAGGAGGGCGGCGACGAGGTCCGTCTCGGCCTCGAGAACCTCAAGCCCGACGCGTGGTCCCACGCCGCGGTCCAGGGTGTCTTCAAGGCGCTCGAGACGATCATCAAGAACGGCTACATGAAGCCCGGTGGTGGTGGCACCCAGTTCACCGCCGCCCAGGCCCAGTGGAGCAGCGAAGAGGCAGCACTGCTCTACCCCTCGGGCTCGTGGATCGAGAACGAGATGAAGAAGCAGACCAAGGCCGACTTCAAGATGACCGGCGCGCCCGAGATGACGCTCACGGCCTCCTCGAAGCTGCCCTACACGGCACTGCACTCCGCGGCAGGCGAGCCCTTCATCGTGCCGTCCAAGGCCAAGAGCGTTGCCGGTGGCAAGGAACTCCTCCGCGTGATGTTGTCCAAGGAAGCGGCGACGAACTTCGCGAAGACCAAGCTGTCGCCGACGATCGTCAAGGACACCGTTCCCGAGGACGGCTTCGGCTCCACGGCGCTCCAGGCCCAGGGCAAGATGCTCAAGGACTCCGGCTCGGACGTCTTCACGTGGAACTTCATCGACAACTACGGCATGAACCAGGACTCCCTGGTTCCGTGGAACGCGTTCCTCGCGGGCCAGATCGACGCAGCCAAGCTCACGAGCGAGCTGCAGAAGATCATGGACAAGGTGGCGAACGACTCCTCGGTCAAGAAGGTCGAGGTCAGCTGACCCCCCGTGCCCGGCCCGGCGTACCACTGCCGGGCCGGGCACACTCCTCCGCCGCCCATCCATGCGCCCGTTGGGGGCATGGTCGGCGGCCGGGCTCTGACACGCATCAACCAGTGCCGACCCGGCGCACTCCAGACAAGGACCCGCATGACCGCAGTCGTCGTTCCCAAGAGCTCCAAGAAGGTGAAGGTCCGCCGCAAGCGCATGCCGCTGCAGCGCAAGATCTTCCTTCTCGTGACGCTGGGACTCCCTTTCGCCTTTTACTCGGTGTTTGTCCTGTGGCCGTTCGTCCAGGCGTTCATCTACTCGCTCACGAACTGGAGCGGGTTCACCGACACCTTCGAATTCATCGGCTTCGAGAACTACACCAAGCTCCTCCAGGACGACATCTTCCTCAAGGCGCTGCGCAACAACCTGCTGCTCGCCCTCGTCGTCCCCTTCGTGACGATCGTGCTGGCCCTGGCCCTCGCGACGATGGTGACGGTCGGAGGGTCGAGCACCGGCACGGTCAAGGGTCTGTCGAAGTCCTCGGTCTACCGGGTCGTCTCGTTCTTCCCCTACACGATCCCCGCGATCGTCATCGGCCTCGTGTGGGCCCAGATGTTCGACCCGTCCAGCGGCCTGGTCAACGCCGTGCTGACCGGAATCGGCCTGGACAAGTTCGAGTCGTTCGCGTGGCTCGGCGAGGTCTCGACGGCGATGCCGGTCACGATGTTCGTCATCATCTGGGGCTTCGTCGGCTTCTACATGGTGCTGTTCATCGCGGCCATCAAGGGCATCCCCGCCGAGCTCTATGACGCAGCGCGCGTCGACGGCGCCGGGCGCATGCGCATGACGATGATGGTGACGCTGCCCATGGTGCGCGACACCATCCAGACCGCCTACATCTACCTCGGCATCCTCGCGCTCGACGCCTTCGTCTACATGGCGGCCCTCAACGCGAGCGGTGGTCCGCAGAACTCCACGCTGACGATCACGCAGGACCTGTTCAACACGGCCTTCAAGAAGGGCCAGTTCGGCCTGGCGAGCGCGATGGGTGTCGTTCTGGCAGTCCTCACGCTGAGCTTCGCCGGCATCGTCTTCACCATCAACCGCTTCACCGGCGGAAAGGACCGTTGATGTCCACCGCATCCGACGTGCGCACCCCCGTGACCAGCGGTCAGAGCGACAAGCCCGTGCCGCTGGGCAAGGGCGACCGCAAGTTCACCATCGTGGCCCACATCGTCCTGACGATCTGGGCGATCATCGTCGTCCTGCCGTTGCTCTGGGTCTTCCTGTCGTCCTGGAAGACCACCGGCGAGATCTTCCAGTCGCCGTTGGCCCTGCCGCAGCACTGGTCGTTCGACAACTACATCAAGGCGTGGACCGACTCCAACATCGGTCGCTACATGCTCAACTCGGTCATCGTCGTGACGGTCTCGTTGGTCATCGTCATGATCCTGGGCTCCGCGGCGGCATACTCCCTCGCGCGTTATCCCTTCCCCGGCAGCGGCATCGTCTACTACCTCATCCTCGCCGGCCTGACCTTCCCGGTCTTCCTCGCGATCGTGCCGCTGTTCTTCGTCCTCAAGAACCTCGGGTTGCTCAACACCTTGCCGGGGCTCATCGCGACCTACGTGGCGTTTGCGTTCCCGTTCACCGTGTTCTTCCTCTATCCCTTCTTCCGAGCGCTGCCCGAGGAGATCGCCGAGGCCGCGGAACTCGATGGCGCGGGGGAGTGGCGGATCTTCGCGCAGGTGATGCTGCCGATGGCGCGACCCGGCATCATCGCCATCGCGATCTTCAACTTCCTCGGACTGTGGAACCAGTTCCTGCTCCCCGTGGCCCTCAACACCGACGAGAGCAACTACGTCCTCTCGCAGGGCATGGCGCGCTTCGCCTCACAAGCGGGGTATGCCGTGGACTTCGGTCAGCTGTTCGCTGCCGTCGTCATCACGATCGCTCCGGTCCTCGCCGTCTACATCTTCACGCAACGACAACTCCAGGGTTCCCTGTCGCAAGGAACGATGAAGTAGTCAGGACCCCGCTCGCGGGAGGCGTGACCGCACGACGAGCGGGATCACCAGCCAGTTGACGACGAACACGACGATGGCGGCGGCCGCGGCGGTGAACGCTGCTCCGCGGCCGACGACGACGTCGAAGATGAGGTACGTCGCCGAGACGATGCTGATCGAGAGGGTCACGAGGCCGACCCGCGCGGCCCCGTCCGCGAACCCGACCAACTGGTGCTTGGCGTGGCGGCGGAACATCAGGCGATGGGCGCTCACGGGCGCGACCAGCAGTGTCGTGGCGACGATCGCCGACGCCAGCGCCACGAGATAGGCGGTGCGCTGCGACTCCGTGATCGTGGCGAACCGCTGCTGGAACGGCAGCGTCAGCAGGAATCCCGCGAGGAGCTGAACCCCGGTCTGGGTGACCCGCAACTCCTGGAGCAACTCGTCCCAGTTGCGGTCGAGTCGCTCCGTGGGGGTCTCGTTGCGATCGTGGTCGAGCGGTGGGGACTCCATCCTCCGACCGTACTCATCGCGCGTCACCCGACACGCTGCACGAGCAACGCCACGCCCTGCCCGCCGCCTACGGCGATGGTCGCGAGTCCCAGCTCGGGGCCATCCTCGCGCAGCATCTGGCTGAACAGCCGCACCGCGAGCACCGCACCGGAGGCGCCCCACGGGTGACCGAGCGCGAGTGCACCACCCTCGACGCACACACGCTCCTCGTCGAGTCCGAGCTCGTCGCAGCACGCAAGCACCTGGGCGGCGAAGGCCTCGTTGATCTCGATGGTGCCGATGTCGTCGAGCGTCAAACCGTTGCGGTGCAGCAGAGTTCGCACGGCCGGGACCGGGCCGACGCCCGGGAGGTTGGGGTCCGAGCCGACGGTTGCCCAGTCAAGACAGGCCAATCCGGGTATGCCGTCCGCTCGCCTGCGTGCCTCCGTCACCATCGCGACCACGGCCGCTCCGTCGTTGATCCCGCACGCGTTGCCGGCGGTGACCGTGCCCTCGGGCGAGAAGGCTGCGGGGAGGCGGCTCAGCGTGGCCGTGGAGAGGTTGGCCCGCACGCGCTGGTCGGTCGCCAGCTGGGGGAGTGGCATGAGTTCGCCGTCGAACCGTCCGGCAGCGCGAGCGGCGGCGGCACGGGAATGGGAGCGGACGGCATACGCGTCCTGTCGTTCACGAGTGATGCCCCAGCGGCGGGCGACGTCATCAGCGGCCGCGCCCATCTCGGGGTCGCCGATCTCGGCCGGCGCGAACGGGGCTCGCGAATAGCGCTGTGGCTCAGCGCCTTCGGTCGGGGGCCAGTGCCGCCATGGCGCGGTGCTGGCGCTCTCGGCACCGCCCGCAAGGACGGTCTCGGCGGAGCCCGAACGGATCAGGGCGGCGGCCGTGGTGATCGCGGCCAGGCCACTGCCGCACTGCAGGTCAACGGTCATGGCCGGAGTCGAGACGTCGAACCCGGCCGCGAGGGCAGCGACGCGGGCGACGTTCCCACCGGGACCCATGCAGTTGCCGAGGACGACCTGTGACGGTGCGACGAGGTTGGCGTCGTCCGCCGATGCGCGCAGAGCCGGAGCGGCCAGATCCACCACGTCGACGTCCCGGAAGGCCAGCCCGGCGGTCCCGATGGGGGTCCGTCGGGCTGCGACGATGACGGGAGTGCGGTCGTCGATCATGGTGTCGCCTCCGTGGTTCGATCCGCCGCGAGAAGGCGCCGAACCTCGGCACGGTCGACCTTGCCGGCAGGTGTCAGTGGCAGTTCGGACCAGACGTGCCAGCGTCGAGGGACATGGGTTCGTGACACGAGTTCGGCTGTGTGAGAGCGCAGTTCGTCGAGGTCGTGGGGGAGTGCCCCGGTGACCACGATCTCGAGCACCTCACCGAGGTCGGCGTGGGGCGTCCCGATGGCCACGGCCGCGGTCACCGCCGGGAAGGTCAGGACGGCCGCCTCGACGTCAGCGCACAGCACCGTCGCGCCGCCTGTCGTCACGGTGTCGTCGCCCCGACCGAGGACGATGAGTCCGAGCTCGTCGTCGAGCCGCCCACGGTCGCCCGACGGTCGCCCAACCCTCGGCGTCGCGGATCATCGGGCCCGACTGCCCGGGCGCATAGCCGTCGGCGAGCCACGGACTGCGAGCCCAGATGACTCCGTCACGAAGGTCGACCTCGACCTCGGGGAAGGGATCCAGTCGGCTCCCGACCCGCATCGCGACAAAGCTCAGCTCGGCGGCGCCGTAGTAGTCGACGACGTGCACCCCTGCCGACTTGGCCCTCTCGCGCACGGCGTGGGGGAGTGCCGCTCCGGCGCACACCACCGTGCGCAGTTGCCCGAGATCGCGCTCGAGCAGGCCGGCGAGCATCGCGGGCGTGAGATGGGCGACCGTGCAGGACGCGAGGGCCTCCTCGGCGCCGCGCAGGCTCCACCGCGCCAGGGCCACTGACGTCCGCGCCCACGTGGGCGGCGTGCGCATGCGCGAAGGCGAACATCGAACCGCTCGGTGGGGCGGGTACGAGCACCCGGTCCGAGGCCACAATCCCCGTGCAGGCGGCTGACGTGGTCGAAGCTCTCCTCCCACGACGCGAGGGAGCGACGCACGGTGCGAGGGGCTGCGGCCGTCCCGGACGTGCTCAGCTCGAGCCAGGCGCGACCGTCGGCCTCGCGGAGGAAGCCCATCTGCCGCAGGGCTGCCCGGGCCGGAGTGTCGCGCACGGCGCCACGCTCTCACACCCGGTCGGGCAGAGGCGCGGTCTCGTTGCTCCGCGGACCTTCGTCACGTGACCACGCCGCGGCGAGCTGGTCGGCGAGGAGGAACGCCACCCGCAGGGATGTTTCCGTGGGTCGCGAGACATGGGCCGACGCCACGAGGTCGACCCGGCCAAGCGCGTGGCCGGCGTGGTCGACCGGAAGGGCCACGGCCGTGTCGGTGGGGAACCCGCCACGCCCACTGGCGCGGGCGACTCCCGCCTGCACGATGACCCCGTCGCGACGCAGGACGGCCGCACCCTCACCCGGTGCACTCGGGACCCACGTCGCCCGGTCGAGATCGAGGAGGGCTGCAAGTTGCTCCTCAACCTCCCGAACGATGAGCTCACGCTCTCGGTGGTCAGCGACGGAGCGGGCAGTGGCGACGAGCCCCTCCAGCCGGGCAGCATTCTGCGCCGCGTCGGCCTGCCACCGCTGACCCCAGAGCGCGAGCTCCGTGACGGCGACACCGACCACGAGCAGCAGGAGCGCGACCTGGACGTCCTCCGCGTTCGTGATGGCGAGTGTCCCGTGGGGCACCGTGTGGAACCAGTCGAACCAGAGCGCGCTCGACACGGACGCGCCCCAGCCCGCCCATCTCACACCCGTCGCGGCGGCGCCGACGATGACGACGACGAGCGCGAGGACGACCGTGGCGTGGGGGATGCTGTCCCGCCAGATCGCCAACGTGCCACCCACGACGAGCGGTGCGAACACGGCATACGCCATGATCGCCGGCCGGCGTGACTCCAAGGTTTGCGTGAGTCTCATGAGGCCATGACGCGCCCCAGAACCGGTGGCAGTCAAGGGCATTGATGCAATCTGTACGCGCCGCCGTCAAGAAGGCGTCAACGTCTGTCAGGGAGCCGTCAAGGACCCCGCTCCCGTCGTGGAGGAGTCGTTGACTGCAGACGTGATCGAAAATCTCATCGGCGCAATCGCCGGCATCGCAGTCCTTGCCTACCTCGTGTACGCCCTCATCCGACCGGACAAGTTCTGATGAGCGACACCGTGAGCGGCCTGCTCACCCTCGGCGTGCTCATCGCCCTGCTCGTCGCCGTCGGGCTTCCGCTCGGTGCCTGGCTCGCGAAGACCCTCACCGACACCGCCCACTGGCGGGTGGAGCGCGCGGTCTACCGGCTCGTGCGCGTCGACGCCTCGTCGGAGCAGGGCTGGAAGTCGTACGCCGCGAGCGTCATCGCGTTCTCGCTCATGGGCATCGCCATCCTGTTCGCCCTCATCACGACCCAGGGCCACCTGCCCCTGTCACAGGGAACCGGCGGGATGTTCTGGCACACCGCGCTCAACACGGCCGTCTCGTTCGTGACGAACACGAACTGGCAGTCGTATGCCGGTGAGGCCGGTGTGGGTCCGCTCGTCCAGACCGCGGGGCTCACCGTGCAGAACTTCGTCTCGGCTGCCGTCGGCATCGCCGTGGCCGGTGCGCTCATGCGGGCGATTGCGCGCTCGAGCGCCACGCAGATCGGCAACTTCTGGGTCGACCTCACCCGCATCATCACGCGCGTCCTCGCGCCCGGTGCCGTCGTGGCGGCTGTCGTCCTCGTCTTGTGCGGGCGTCATCCAGAACCTTCGCTCGCCGATGACGGTCCTCACCCTCGACGGTGCCGAGCAGGTCATCCGAGGTGGGCTCGTCGCCTCCCAGGAGGCCATCAAGGAGCTCGGCACCAACGGTGGTGGCTACTTCAACGCCAACTCGGCGCACCCGTTCGAGAACCCCACGCCCTTCACGAACCTCTTCGAGATCTTCCTGCTGCTCATCATCCCGTTCGCCCTGACCCGGACGTTCGGCATCATCGTCGGCGACCGCCGCCAGGGCTGGGCCCTCGGCGCCTTCGCAGGGGTGCTCTGGCTCGGGAGCGTCGCGCTCACGACCTGGGCCGAGGTGTCCGCGTCCTCGGGTGCGGCTGGCTCGATGGAGGGCAAGGAGGTGCGCTTCGGCCTCTGGGGGTCGACGATCTTTGCCGCCTCCACGACCGGGACGTCGACGGGTGCGGTCAACTCGCTGCACGAGAGCTACAGCCCACTCGGCGGTGGCGTGCTCATCGGCAACATGGTGCTCGGTGAGGTGTCACCGGGCGGTGTCGGTTCGGGGCTCTACGGGATCCTCATCATCGCGATCCTGTCCGTCTTCGTCGCCGGCCTCATGGTCGGCCGCACGCCGGAGTACCTCGGCAAGACCATCGGTCGCCGCGAGATCACCTGCGCTGCCCTCTACTCGCTCGTCATGCCGGTGCTCGTCCTCGGCTTCACCGGTGCGTCGCTCGCCCTGAGCGGGCCGCGCGACACGATGAGCGCCAGCGGGCCGCACGGCCTCTCGGAGGTCCTCTACGCCTACGCCTCGGCCGCCAACAACAACGGCAGCGCCTTCGCGGGGCTGGGCGCCGACAACCCCTGGTACAACCTCACGCTCGCTGTCTGCATGCTGCTCGGACGCTTCCTGCCGATGCTGCTCGTGCTCCGCCTCGCCGGCCTGCTCGTCGAGCAGAAGAAGCGGCCCGACACGGCGGGCACCATGCCCACCCACACGCCGCTGTTCGTCGGCCTGCTCCTCGGCATCGCCCTCATCCTCGCCGGGCTGACGTTCTTCCCGGCACTCGCTCTCGGTCCCCTCGCGGAGGCACTCGCATGAACACCGCAACACTCGTCACCGTCGTTCCCCAGGCCTTCCTCAAACTCGATCCCCGCCACGTGTGGCGGTCGCCGGTGATCTTCGTCGTCTGGGTCGGATCGGTCCTCACGACCGCCCTCGCCCTCGTCGACCCGAGCATCTTCGCCTGGTCGATCGCCGTGTGGCTCTGGGCCACCGTCCTGTTCGCCAATGCGGCCGAGGCCGTCGCCGAAGGACGTGGCAAGGCGCAGGCCGCGAGCCTGCGAGCCTCGAAGCGGGACGCCGTGGCCCGCCGCCTCACGCCGTCCGGCGAGGAGAGCATCTCGGGCAGCGAGCTGCGCATCGGCGACGAGGTCGTCGTCGAAGCGGGCGAAGTCATCCCCGGTGACGGCGACGTCGTCCAGGGAGTCGCCACGGTCGACGAGTCGGCCATCACGGGGGAGTCCGCCCCGGTCATCCGCGAGTCCGGCGGTGACCGCAGCGCCGTCACCGGTGGCACGACGGTGCTCTCTGACCGCATCGTCGTGCGGATCACGACCAAGCCGGGGGAGAGCTTCATCGACCGGATGATCGCCCTCGTCGAGGGAGCCGAACGTCAGAAGACGCCCAACGAGGTGGCGCTGACGATCCTGCTCACGACGCTGACCGTCATCTTCCTGGCCAGTGTCATGGCCATCCAGCCGTTCGCGGCGTACTCCGGTGCGCTGCAACCGGTCGTCGTGCTCGTCGCCCTCCTCGTCTGCCTCATCCCGACGACGATCGGTGCGCTCCTCTCGGCCATCGGCATCGCCGGCATGGACCGCCTCGTGCAGCGCAACGTCCTCGCCATGTCCGGACGCGCCGTCGAGGCTGCCGGTGACGTGTCGACGCTCCTGCTCGACAAGACGGGCACGATCACCTTCGGCAACCGTCAGGCCCGCGACATCGTGGCGGTGCCCGGATCGCAGGTCGCCGGAATGTCGCTCACGGAGGCAACGCTCCTGTCCTCGTTGGCGGACCAGACGCCGGAGGGCCGATCCATCGTCGACCTCTGTCGCGTCGACGGACAGGTCGACGACGACCGCACGGCGGAGTCGCTCACCCGTGAGGGTGCCGTCTTCCACGAGTTCACGGCGACCACCCGCATGAGCGGCGTCGACCTGCCCGACGGCACCCAGGTTCGCAAGGGTGCCTCCTCGGCGGTCGCATCGTGGGTCACGGACCAGGGCGGAACGGTTCCTCCCGAGGTCGGCGATCTCGTCAACGGCATCTCCGAGCAGGGCGGCACCCCGCTGGTCGTCGCCCTTGCGCGTCCGGGTCAGCAGGCAGCGGCCATCGGCGTCATCCACCTCAAGGACGTCGTCAAGCCCGGCATGAAGGAGCGCTTCGACACGCTCCGGGCCATGGGGATCCGCACGGTCATGATCACCGGCGACAACCCGAGGACGGCTGCGGTCATCGCCCGCGAAGCAGGTGTCGACGACTTCCTCGCCGAGGCGACTCCCGAGGACAAGATGCGGCTCATCCGCACCGAGCAGGAGGGTGGCCGACTCGTCGCCATGACGGGTGACGGCACCAACGACGCCCCCGCGCTGGCCCAGGCCGACGTCGGCGTCGCGATGAACACCGGCACGTCGGCAGCCAAGGAGGCCGGCAACATGGTCGACCTCGACTCCGACCCCACGAAGCTCATCGAGATCGTCGAGATCGGCAAGCAGCTGCTCATCACCCGCGGCGCGCTCACGACCTTCTCGATCGCCAACGACATCGCGAAGTACTTCGCGATCATCCCGGCGATGTTCGTCGTGCTCTTCCCCGGCCTCGACGCGCTCAACATCATGCACCTGAGCTCGCCGAAGAGCGCCATGCTCTCGGCGGTCATCTTCAACGCGCTCATCATCATCGCGCTGATCCCGCTGGCGCTCAGGGGAGTTCGCTACCGGCCCTCCAGCGCGGCGGCCCTCCTGCGTCGCAACCTCCTCGTCTACGGGATCGGTGGCGTCATCGTGCCGTTCATCGGCATCAAGCTCATCGACCTCGTTGTCTCGCTCCTCCCCGGAATGAAGTGATTGCCATGTCTCCCGTCCGTCAGCTCCTCGCCTCGTTGCGCATGATGCTCGTCCTCACGTTGGCCCTCGGCGTGATCTTCCCGGCGCTCGTCTGGGGTGTCGGCCGCGTCGTGGCCGGTGACCAGGCCGCAGGCTCTCTCGTCCACCGCGACGGTGCAGTCGTCGGCTCCAGCCTGCTCGGTCAGGCGGTCAAGGATCCGGCTCTGTTCCACCCCCGCCCGTCGACGAGCGAGTATGCCGGCGACACCAGTGGTGGTTCGAACCTCGCCGAGTCGTCGGCGGACCAGGCCACAGCGATCGCCGAGCGGCGGACGGCATACGCCGACATCGCCGAAGGCGAGCCCACGGCAGACGCGCTCACCGCATCGGCGAGCGGGCTGGACCCCGACATCAGTCCGGAGTTCGCCGAGGCGCAGGTGGCGAGGGTCGCTGCGGCGACCGGTCTTGACGCGGCCCGGGTGGCGCAGCTCGTCGCAGGAGCACACCTCCGGACGACAGCTGGGATTCCTCGGCGAACCGCGCGTCAACGTCCTCGAGCTCAACCTCGCGGTCGACGCGCTCCGCTGACAGGCACAATCAACCCATGACCAGAGGAGTGCTGCGCGTCTACCTCGGGAGCGCGCCCGGTGTCGGCAAGACCGTCGCCATGCTCTCCGAGGCGCAGCGCCGCATCGAGCGAGGCACCGACGTCGTCATCGGGGTGTGCGAGTCGCACGGCCGCCCCTTCACCGCGTCGATGATGGCCGACGTGGAGAAGGTGCCGGTGCGGCACCTCGAGCACCGAGGTGCCACGTTCACCGAGCTCGACGTTCCCGCCGTCCTGGCCCGGCGTCCCGAGGTCGTCCTCGTCGACGAGCTGGCCCACACGAATGCGCCCGGCTCCCGGCACGAGAAGCGCTGGCAGGACGTCGAGGAACTCCTCGATGCCGGGATCGACGTCATCTCGACGGTCAACATCCAGCACCTCGAGTCCCTCAACGACGTCGTCGAGTCCATCACCGGGGTGCGCCAGCTCGAGACCGTGCCGGACGAGTTCGTCCGGGCGGCCGACCAGGTCGAACTCGTCGACATGTCGCCAGAAGCGTTGCGGCGACGGCTCGCCCACGGCAACGTGTATGCCGCCGAGAAGGTCGACGCGGCCCTGTCCAACTACTTCCGGGTCGGCAACCTGTCGGCACTGCGCGAGCTGTCGCTCCTGTGGGTCGCCGACCGGGTCGAGGAGGGCCTGACCCGCTATCGCGCCGACCAGGGCATCACCGAGTCGTGGCCGACACGCGAGCGCGTCGTCGTGGCCCTCACCGGCGGGCCCGAGGGTCGGACGTTGCTGCGACGCGGCGCCCAGATCGCCTCGCGGGGGTCGGGCGGTGAGCTCATCGCCGTCCACGTGACGCGCTCCGACGGGCTGGTGGCGGCCGAGATCGACGAGATGGAGGCGCTGCGTCGCCTCACGGGAGAGCTCGGCGGAACGTTCCAGACCGTCAAGGGCGACGACACGGCCCAGGCGATCCTCGCGTTCGCCCGCGGCGTCAACGCGCGTCAGGTCGTCCTCGGAGCCTCACGGCGCAAGCGGTGGCAGGAGCTGTTCAGCCCGGGCGTCGGCCAGCGCGTCGTCGAGGAGTCCGGCGACGTCGACGTGCAGCTCGTGACCCACGACTGGACGCGTTCGGTGCGGGCGCCGCTGCGGATCGGGCCAGAGCTCGGTCGCCGTCGAACCCTCTCTGGTTGGGCCCTCGCCACCGTGGGAACTCTCGGGTTGACCTGGGTCCTCAACGTCACTGGTCAGTGGCACGACCTGCCGCTCGAGGTTCTGCTCTTCCTCCTGCTGACCGTGGGCGCGGCCGTGGTCGGCGGGCTGTGGCCGGCCCTGGCGGCGGCCGTCCTGTCGAGCCTGTGCATCAACTGGTACTTCACCGAGCCCAAGCACACCCTCACGATCTCGGATCCGCAGAACCTCGTCGCACTGTTCGTCTTCCTCGTCGTCGCTCTCGCGGTCTCGTCCGTCGTCCACCTCAGTGAGCGACGCGCGGCCGCCGCCCGCGCGGCGCAGCGGGAGGCCGCCGCACTCGTGGCCTCTGCGGAGTCGCTCCTCGGTGAGGAGGACCAGTTGCAGGCGCTGCTCGTCCAGGCCGTGGAGTTCTATCGGGCTCGAGTCGGCTGCGGTGCTGTCCCGGGCCAGCGTCCGCCAGGAATGGGCCGTCGTGGGAGCCACCGACGGCTTCGACGTGGAGAAGGTGCGGAGCGCCTCGGTCCAGGCGAGCATCGATGACGAGAACTCCCTCGTGCTCATCGGTGGAGTCCTCACCGGTGACGACCGTCGCCTGGTCTCGGCCTTCACCACCCGGGCGGAGGCGATCCTGCACCGGGCCGTCCTCGTGCGCGAGGCAGCGCGCGCCAAGTCCCTGGCCAAGGACAACCGTGCGCGCACAGCCCTGCTCGCCGCCGTGTCCCACGACCTGCGCACACCGCTGGCGTCGATCAAGGCGGCGGCATCGAGCCTGCGCGCCAGCGACGTCGAGTTCAGCGAGGCCGACCGCGAGGCCCTGCTCGAGACCATCGAGGAGTCCTCGGACACCCTCACCGGTCTCGTCGCCAACCTCCTCGACATGTCGCGCCTGCAGAGCGGAGCCGTCGCTCCGCGCCTCGAGGCGTTGCACGTCGCGGAGGTCGTCGCCGACGCGGCCGAGCACCTCACGACCACGGGCCGGCTGCGATCGACCGCCTCTGCTGACACCCCCCTCATCGAGGCCGACCGCGGTCTGCTGGAGCGCGTCCTCGTCAACGTCATCGAGAACGCCCACCGCCACTCGTCGGGTGAGGTCGTCGTGACTGCCGCGGCGATGGCCGAGCGGATCCAGCTGCGGGTCGTCGACCGCGGCCCCGGAGTGCCTCGGGACGCCAAGGAGTCGATCTTCGCTCCGTTCCAGCGCTTTGGCGACGCGCCACAGGGCAACGGTCTCGGCCTCGGTCTGGCCGTTGCGCGTGGTCTCATGGAGGCCATGAACGGGACGATCACGGCCGAGGACACGCCTGGTGGTGGCCTGACGATCGTCATCGAGCTGCCTCGGCTCGAGCCGGCCCGCAACGTCGCCGCCCGAAAGACGTGGCAATGAGCCGGATCCTCGTCGTCGACGACGAGCCGCACCTCGTCCGCACTCTCGCCATCAACCTGCGCGCCCGGGACTACGAGGTCGAGACGGCGGGTGACGGCCGCTCTGCCTTGCAGGCCGTGCACGACCAGCTGCCCGACCTCGTCATCCTCGACCTCGGCCTGCCCGACATCGACGGCGTCGACGTCCTGCGCCGGATCCGCGAGGCGTCCCAGACACCCGTGATCGTCCTGTCCGCGCGCGCCGACTCCATCGACAAGGTCGAGGCGCTCGACCTCGGTGCCGACGACTACGTCACCAAGCCCTTTGCCGTCGACGAGCTCCTGGCCCGGATCCGGGTGGCGCTGCGGCGAACCCAGGACGAGTCGAAGCCTCCTCTGGCCGCCTTCGTGACGCGGCACTTCGTCCTCGACTTCACGGAGCGGCGGGCGGTCGTCGCAGGCGAGGTCGTGCGGCTCACCCCGACCGAATGGAGCCTCCTCGAGGTCCTGGCCCGCCACGCGGGGCACCTCGTCCCGCAGCGCGACCTGCTGCGCGAGGTGTGGGGACCGCACTACGGCCGCGAGTCGAACTACCTGCGCGTCTACGCCAACCAGCTGAGGCGCAAGCTCGAGCCGGACCCCTCCGATCCGCGCTACCTCCTCACCGAACCCGGGCAGGGCTATCGCCTGATGGGTGAGCCGTCCGCCGATGCCGTGGACACCGCCTAGCATCGACGCGTGGCATGGGCGAGGTTCAGCTCCCTCGATGGGGGAGTCATCGAGGGCAGCGGCATCGAGGCCGTCACTCATGACATCGATGACCTCACGGCCGGCTTCTGGGCGGTGAGCATCACCTTCGAGGGCGACCTCACGGCAGTGCGCCTGTCCGAGGTCACCCGTCGAGGCGCTGGCGCATCGCCAGACCCGACCGGCACGGTCTGGCCGGGAGTCGAAGGCGAGTGGACCAACAGCCTGGGCGACACGGCATACGTCGAAGGGGTTGACGAGATCCGCGAGCGGATCGCGCGCGGCACGGTCTACCAGGTCAACCTCTGTCGCGTCCTGAGCGCCGCGGTCGGCGACGTGAGTGTCCGAGCGCTGGGAGACGTTCTCGCACAGGGCAATCCGGCTCCGTATGCCGCGACGATCGACATCCCCGAAGCCGGACTCGAGATCGCGTGCGCCTCGCCGGAGGCCTACCTCGTGCGACGTGGAAACACCGTGACGTCGAGTCCGATCAAGGGGACGGCCGCGACGGCGCAGGAGATGCTGCCCAAGGACTTTGCGGAGAACGTCATGATCGTGGACCTCGTCCGCAACGATCTCCAGCACGTATGCCGTCCGGGCACCGTTCGTGTGGACCACCTGTGCCGCGTGGAGCAGCACCCGGGGCTGGTGCATCTGGTGTCGGACGTGACGGGGGAGCTGCGTGACGGTGCGACGTGGCGCGAGTTGCTGGATGCGTCGTTCCCGCCGGGGTCGGTGTCGGGGACGCCGAAGCACACGGCGCTGCAGACCATCACGGATCTGGAGCCGGTCGCGCGGGGGCCGTACTGCGGTGCGATCGGGTGGATCGACGCCGACCGCAACGAGGCGCTGCTGGCGGTGGGGATCCGGACGTTCTGGATCGACCAAGAGGCGTCTGGTCAACGGATGCTGCACTTCGGCACGGGCGCTGGGATCACCTGGGGGTCGGATCCGCGTGGGGAACTGCGCGAGACCGAGCTCAAGGCATCCCGACTCGTGTCTCTCGCGCAGGGGACATCTGGAAGGGTAGGAGCATGAACGCGATCCAGGTGTGGGTGGATGGTCAACTCGTCGATCCGGACGTGCCGTCGGTGCGCGCCCTCGACCATGGGGTGACCGTTGGGGACGGTGCTTTCGAGACGTGCAAGATCGTGCGCGGTGAGGCGTTTGCGATGACGCGCCACATGCGCCGACTCGGACGGACGTCTGGCCGGGCTCGGGTTGCCCGCCGTCGACGAAGGGCGAGTGCGTGAGGGCGTCGCTGCCGTCCTCGGGGCGGGGGAGCCCATCGAGTTCGGGCGCGTGCGCATCACCGTCACCGGCGGCGCTGGCCCCCTCAGCTCGGACCGCAACGACTCGCCGGCCACGATCATCGTCGCGACCACGCCGTCACAGGCGCATGCGCCGTCGGCGGCCGTCGTCACGGTGCCGTGGGTGCGCAACGAACGCGCCGCGACGGCCGGCCTCAAGACGACGTCGTATGCCGAGAACGTCATCGCCATCACCCACGCCCGATCCCTGGGTGCCGAGGAGGCGCTGCTCGCCAACACGCGTGGCGAGCTGTGCGAGGGCACCGCATCCAACGTCTTCGTCGTCACCGACGGCGTCCTGCGCACCCCGCCTCTCGACAGTGGGTGTCTGGCCGGCATCACCCGCGAACTGGCGATCGAGTGGTGCCGTGCCGCGGGTATCGAGGTGGTCGAGGAGGTCCTGCCGTTCGATGTGCTGCGGAGCGCCGACGAGGTCATCATCAGCAACTCGTCGCGCGACATGCAGGGCGTGCACCTGGTTGACGACCGCTCGTTGGTCGCGCCCGGTCCCGTCACCGCACGGGTCGTTGACGTGTGGCGCACGGCCGAGGCTGACCTGGGGATCGACCCGTGACCGCGACTCCGCCCTCGGGAGCGAGGCGCGCGAGAACCTCGACGATGACGCCTGGTCGATGAGCGCCGAGGACGACTGGGCCTGGCGCCAACGAGTCCGGGCCAACCCGACGTGGGCGAAGGTCTATCGGGTCGGGGTCTTCCTCCTCGGACTCGTCATCGTCGTCGTCGGCCTGTTGCTCATCCCGTTCCCCGGCCCCGGGTGGCTCATCGTCATCGCCGGCCTCGCGATCTGGGCGACGGAGTTCGAGAAGGCCCAACGCGTCCTCGAGTTCGTCAAGAGCAAGCTGCGCATCTGGGAGGAGTGGGTCAAGCGGCAGAACCTGTTCGTCAAGGGCCTCGTCGGCATCGTGGGAGTCGCCTTCATCGCCACGGTCCTGTGGCTGACCTTCCACTTCTCCGGCATCCCCGGGTTCTTCCCGGACGGCCTCGCGAACTGGATGCGGACCACCGCCAGGATCTGAACGGGCTCTTCATAGGGCTCGGGAGCCCTCTTGGTCCGGAGCCGGATCAATGAGGCTCGGGAACGGATGTCCGGCTCGCGAGCCGGACGTCGGACCTGACCCCCTGATTTCGTCGGGGGATCGGCGCCGGGTATTCTCGGTCCGCCCGCTCACCAGCGGGTGCCGGACGTGTAGCTCAGCTGGTTAGAGCGCTCGCCTCACACGCGAGAGGTCAGGGGTTCGAGTCCCTTCACGTCCACAATCAAGACCCGGTCGGCGCTGGCGCGCCACCGGGTCTTTCTTGTGTCCGTGTTGGGGCCCGCCTTCACGTCCGCGCTAGCGACGGGACTGGCGGCACAATACGGCATGCAGACCGGTCTGGCGCTCGGCCACGCATCGAAGCTTCTGGTCGGCACGACGCGTTCGGGTACTGTGTCCGAAGCCGCAGGCGTGCCCGCCTAGGATCGGGCGATGGATCTGCTGGGGGAGCTTGAGGGCACGTGGCACATCGTCGCGACGACGTTTCCGATGTGGCTCAGCGGCAAACGCCTCGACCCGACGTTCACCTACACCCGGCGCGGCGACGTGCTCGAGGACGACGTGGCCTTCAGCAACCGCAGCGGCCAGACCAAGCACATCCGCGGTATCGACACCCCGACCGGGCCGAACTCGTTCGAGTGGCGCGGCAACGGTCTGCTCAAGATTGTGAGCAGTCGCTGGCAGGTCACCCACCTCGCCGAGGACCGTTCGTGGGCGATCATCACCTTCGACAAGACCCTCTTCACCCCCGCCGGTGTCGACGCCATCACGCGCGTCGCGGCACCCGGACGACGCGACGTGGCGCGCCATCGACGAGGAGCTCGCCCGCCAGGGCAGGACAGGCGTCCAGCGCCTCACGCCGAACGCGGTCCGAGTAACCCAGCCGAACGGCATACGCCGAAGAAGGCGATCCGCATTCCAATCGGGTCGGAGGTCGACCTGTGACGTTGCCCGGACAATGGCCAATCTTCGGCGCCGCAGCTTGACGGCGAGTTAGCCTGTCGTGCTTTGGCAGCGCTGTTGCCTGGACTTCAATGGCCCGGAGGGCACTGTGCAGCAGAACGACAGTCAGGTCGATGTACCTCGGCGACAGGTCAGCAAGAAACTCATCGCCATCGGAGCCCTTGCCGTGGTGATCACGGCCGGTGCCGCTGGTTGGGGAGGCTCCTACTTGGCCACCCGACAGGCAGGAACACCCAGCCCAAGTGCCAGCCCGGTAAATGGTGGGCATGTGGCAACGGTCACGGCTTCGACCACGCCCTCGGTGTCGACGAGCCCGACAGTTGGGTCAACCGCGCTTGCACCAACGTCCCCGCCTCCAGTCGCCACCCCCACATCCACCGCGTCGAGCAGATCCACTGCGTCGAGCAAGTCCACCGGGGCGCCTCAGGCGACGTCCAAGCCTCCGACAACCACCTCCGGTCCACGTCGAACGACTCCCTCCACGCCGGCATGCGTCTACGACGAGACATGGGCGGCACGACAGGACCGGAATCGGATCTCGCGTGAGGCTGAGCGGGCCAATATGAACATCAGAATCAACATGGCCATCAACAGCGGCGACCTCGACGAGGCGGCCATGCTTCAGGACGACATGATGGCTCTCGAGGAACAATGGGCTCGTGACGACGAGCTCGATCCCGAGCCCACCTGCTGACGCTCCCGAGCCTGGTCGTGGTCTCGCCTAGCCGAACGGCATACGCCCACGTTCTTGGCCTGTTCGACAAGCTGTCCACTCCACAGGGCAGAACCTGCGCGACGAACGTCATACCTGAGGCGTAACGTGCGCGATATGGAGCAAACCCTCCCGGTTTCCACACACACCGCAGGGGAGCGACGGCTGCTGGACAGCTTCGCCGCCATCCCGCCGACCGAGCGCGTGCGCCTGGCCAAACGCACCTCGAACCTGTTCCGAGAACGCACGCGGACCACGACCCCGGGCCTCGACACTTCCGGCCTCACGGGCGTGCGCGTCGTCGATGTCGGTGCACGCACGGCTGACGTCGACGGGATGTGCACCTACGAGGACCTCGTCGCCGCCACCCTGCCGCTCGGTCTCGCGCCGCTCGTCGTGCCCCAGCTGCGCACCATCACCCTCGGTGGGGCCGTCACCGGGCTCGGCATCGAGGCGTCATCGTTCCGGAGCGGCCTGCCCCACGAGTCCGTGCTCGAGATGGACATCCTCACGGGGTCCGGCGAGATCGTCACGGCGCGCCCGGACAACGAGCACGCCGACCTGTTCCACGGGTTCCCCAACTCCTACGGATCGCTGGGCTACGCCACCCGGCTGCGCATCGAACTCGAACCCGTCAAGAAGTTCGTCGCGCTGCGCCACCTCCGCTTCCACGACCTCGCGACCCTGTGCGCGGCGATCGACACCATCGTCGACGCCGGCACTCACGACGGTGAGCAGGTCGACTACATCGACGGCGTCGTGTTCACCCGCGACGAGGCCTACCTGACGCTGGGCCAGCAGGTCGACGAGCCGCCCGCCGGTGGGCCGAGCCGACCCAGTGACTACACCGGCCAGCAGATCTTCTATCGCTCGATCCAGCACGACGGCGTCGGGCCGAAGAGAGACCTGCTCACCACCCTCGACTACCTGTGGCGGTGGGACACCGACTGGTTCTGGTGCTCGCGGGCGTTCGGTGCGCAGAACCCGCGGCTTCGGCGCCTCTGGCCGAGCAGGTGGCGACGCTCCAGCGTCTACTGGAAGCTCGTCGCCCTCGACCAACGGCACGGCATCTCTGACCGGCTCGAAGCCCGCCAGGGCAACCCTCCGCGCGAGCGGGTCGTCCAGGACGTCGAAGTCCCGCTGGAGCACACCGCTGAGTTCCTCCACTGGTTCCTCGACGAGGTGCCGATCGAGCCAATCTGGTTGTGCCCGTTGCGTCTTCGCGGCGACACCACTTGGGATCTCTACCCTCTGACCCCACGCCGGACCTACGTCAACGTCGGCTTCTGGTCCACCGTCCCAGGGGGCGAGCCCGGTGCAACCAACAAGGCCATCGAGCGGCGCGTCGGCGAGCTCGACGGGCACAAGTCCCTCTACTCCGATTCCTTCTACTCCCGCGAAGACTTCGATGCCCTTTACGGCGCAGACGGGTATGCCGGCCTCAAGGACTTTTACGACCCTCTCGGACGTTTTCCACATCTCTACGACAAGGCGGTGCGACACGCATGAGCAGCACGACCCGCGAGACCCCGACGATTGCCGAACTCATCGAAACAGCGGTGGAGGGACCCCTCCCGCTGCGCATCACGGCATACGACGGATCGAAGGCCGGACCGGACAGCGCGCCGCGCGCGCTCCACATCGCCAACCATCGCGCTGTCTCATACGTCGCGACCGCACCCGGGGACCTGGGGATGGCTCGCGCCTACACGACCGGCGACCTGCTTCTCGAAGGTGTGCACCCGGGCAACCCCTATGACGCCCTCGTCGACCTGGAGCGGCTGCACTTCCGCCGCCCCGACCCGCGGCTCGTGCTCGACCTCGCGCGCGTTCTCGGGCCGCGCGGACTCACTCCGCCGCCGCCCCCGCCGCAGGAGGCGCTCCCACGCTGGCGGCGCGTGACCGAAGGGCTGCGGCACTCGTTCACCCGCGACAAGGAAGCGATCCACCACCACTACGACGTCTCGAACCGCTTCTACGAACTGGTGCTCGGCCGGTCGATGGCCTACACGTGCGCGGTGTTCCCCGACCACGAGACCGGACTCGACGACGCCCAGGAGAACAAGTACCGCCTCGTCTTCGACAAGCTCGGGCTCAAGCCGGGGGACCGCCTGCTCGACATCGGCTGCGGTTGGGGCGGCATGGTTCGGTATGCCGCCCGCCAGGGTGTGCACGCCGTGGGCGTCACGCTGTCGAGGGAGCAGGCCACGTGGGCCCAGGAGGCCATTGAGCGCGAAGGTCTCGCCGACATGGCGTCCGTGCGGTTCGACGACTACCGCAACGTCGCCGAGACCGGGTTCGACGCCATCTCGTCCATCGGCATCACCGAGCACATCGGTATCCGCAACTACCCGGGGTACTTCCAGTGGATGCTCGACCACGTCAAGGAGGGCGGGATGGTCCTCAACCACTGCATCACCCGGCCGGACAACAAACCGCAGGAGCACGGGCGCCTTCATCGACCGCTACATCTTCCCGGACGGTGAACTCACCGGCTCGGGCCGGATCATCACGACGATGCAGGACACCGGCTTCGAGGTCCTGCACGAGGAGAACCTGCGTGAGCACTACGCACTGACCCTCGCCGGATGGTGCGAGAACCTCGTCGACAACTGGAACGAGTGCGTCGACGAGGTCGGTGAGGCCACCGCCAAGGTGTGGGGTCTCTACCTTGCTGGATCTCGCCGGGGCTTCGAGCGCAACGTCGTCCAGCTCCACCAGGTGCTGGCCACCGGACTCGATCAGTCGAAGCTGCCCAACGTGCCGCTGCGCCCGTGGTGGAAGCCGTGAGCACCGGTGGGCCTGTCGTCATCGTCGGTGGCGGTCTGGCTGGCGCCACGGTGGCGGAGTCGCTGCGCGAACGGGGTTTTGACGGCGAGGTCGTCATCCTTGCTGCTGAGCAGCACCTGCCCTACGAGCGACCACCGCTGAGCAAGGGCGTCCTGCTCGGCGACAAGGAGTCGGACGTCTGCCTACGTCCACGACGACGCGTGGTGGCGCGAGCACGACATCGACGTGCGCACGGGTACGGAGGTCCAGTCCATCGACCTGGCCGGCCGGTTGGTCGTGACCACCACCGGCGAACAGCCCTACGAATGGCTGGTGCTCGCGACCGGCTCTGAGCCACGACGACTTCGCTTGGCCGACGAGTCAGGCAAGCCCGTGCACTACCTGCGCACGATGGAGGACTCGCTCGCGCTCAAGAGACGTTGACCGACGGCGCGCGCATCGCCATCATCGGCGGTGGCTGGATCGGTCTCGAGGTCGCTTCGGCGGCACGCAAAGCCGGTGCCGCTGTGACGGTCCACGAGGGTGCGGATCTCCCGCTGCTCGCGGTCCTGGGCCCGGAGGTGGCGCAGCACTTCGCCGACCTGCACCGCGACCATGGCGTCGACCTGCGGCTCGGCGCACCAGTCACGGCTGACGACCTTGCGGATGCCGATCTCGTGGTCGTGGGGATCGGCGCGTCTCCGCGGACGGCTCTGGCCAGCGCGGCTGGGCTCGAGGTCGATGACGGTGTCCTCGTCGATGAGCTCCTGCGCACCTCGGATGAGCACGTGCTCGCCATCGGAGACATCGCCAGTCAGGCTCATCCCGTGCTCGGTCGACGCGTGCGAGTCGAGCACTGGGACAACGCCATTGGTCAGGGCAAGGCGGCTGCAGCGACCATCACCGGCTCGGCTGAGCCCTACGCGAAGCTGCCCTACTTCTTCACCGACCAGTACGACCTCGGCATGGAGTACTTCGGGAGCGTCGGCCCGGACGGCTATGACCGCGTCCAGACGCGCGGTGACTTCAGTGGTCCGTTCCGGGCCTGGTGGATCCGCGATGACGTCGTGGTCGCCGCGATGCAGGCCAACGACTGGGACGCCAGCGACGCGACGCGCGCGAGCGTCGGTCAAGCCCCGCCGCCAGGCGTGACGAGTCGGGAGTTGTGTGACGGGTCGAGATGCGCGGATCTGCCGACTCGTCACACAAGCCCCGACTGGTGCCGGACTCAGCGAGAAGGTGAGGGCGCAGCGCTGAGCAGCCACACGGCATACTCCGAATTTGCTGGGTGGAGCTCGTAGCTGCCAGCGCGCAGATCCACCGTCAGGCCAGCGGCGGTCGGCGTCGGCCACGAACTCCTCCGGCGCGTACGTCCGGCTGCCCGACGGACCCGCCTTGAGATGGAATCCGATGAGCATCCGCCCGCCGGGTGCCAGCACGTCGCGCAGCGCCGTGAGCGCGCGGCGCTCGGTGTCCTCGGCGAGCAGGATGAAGACGTTGCCGACGGCAACGACGAGTTCGTATGCCGTGGGGCGGCCGTGCGCTTCGAGCGCAGCGGGCGTGAGCTCGAGGATGTCGAGCGGCAGCAGCCCGATGCCGGGATAGGTCTCCTCGGCCTGGGCGACGAGGGTGCGGTCCGGCTCGATGCCGGTGACGTCATGACCTCGCGCGCGCAGCGCAGCGGTGACGCGCCCCATGCCCGCGCCGGCGTCGAGGATGCGAGCACGCCTGGGGGACAGGGCATCCGCGAGCCGCGCCTCTCCGTCGACGTCCTCACCCTGAGCGACGAGCTCGGCGAAGCGAGGGCCGTAGCCGCGGGTGGCCTCGCCGCCCAGCGCCCACCGACTCAGAGGGATCTCACTCACGCGTCGCGCACCGTCGACAGAGGTTCGAGGAGTTGCGGCGCACCCAACCACGCGTCCGGGATGGCGAACGCGTCGACGAGGGTCCGGGCATGCGGCGCGAGGTCCTTGCAGAGGACGCCGACGCTGCGGATCACGGCCTTGGAGCCGGTCGGGGTGAGTCGTCCGTGCTCGAGGTACCAGCCACGGTGGCGCTCCACCGTCGAGAGCGCGAAGAGGTCGGTGACGCTGTCGAGCAGCTCCTTGACGGGGCCGTCCTCGCACGCCTCGACCGCCTGACCAAGGGCCTCGAGGAGGACCCGGTCGATGTGCGCCTCGGCGGCCGCGAGGAGGTGGTCCTGCGCGTTGTTGAAGATGCGCAGCGCGACATCCGGCTCGGCCTTGGCGGCCTTGCCCAGCCGCAGGGCCACGCCTTCGAGGATGTGCTTCTCGCGGTCGACGAAGAGCGAGAGCTGGCGTCCGCGGTTGAGGTCGGCCTCGTCCGTGTCGTCGCTCGGTGCCCGGGACTTCATGCGCGCGATGAGCCCGGCGGCGGGGGTCTTCTCGAGGATGGAGGACGCCGTGAAGCGCGAGGCGAACGCAATCATCGCCAGCGGCGAGTTGTCCTCGAACGTCTCCTGGAACTCGGTGAGCAGACCCTTGGCCACGAGCTGGAGGAGGACGGTGTTGTCACCCTCGAAGGTCGTGAAGACATCGGTGTCGTCCTTGAGTGCGGTGAGCCGGTTGTCGGCGAGGTAGCCGGCGCCACCGCAGGCCTCACGACACATCTGGATCGTGTCCGTCGCGTGGCGCGTGGCGATCGCCTTGATGCCCGCGGCCCGCGCCTCGAGTTCGCGCTGACCCTCCTCGGGGGCGTCGCCCTCGTGACCCGCGACGTCGTGCATCATCACGACGAGCTGGTTCTGCGCGAGCATGAGCGCGTAGCTCTTGGCGATGGCGGGCAGGAGCTTGCGCTGATGGGCGCGATAACTCATGAGGGTGAGCTCCTCGCCCCCACCCGGAGCGCTGAACTGCCTTCTGTGCAGGGCGTATCGAGTCGCCAGGGTGAGCGCGGACCTCGTCGCGGCCCCCGCACCGCCAGCGACGGAGACGCGCCCGCGGACCAGGGTGCCGAGCATGGTGAAGAAGCGGCGGGACGAGTTGTCGATGGGCGAGGTGTAGCTGCCGTCCGCGGAGATGTCGCCGTAGCGGTTGAGCAGGTTCCACCGCGGCACGCGCACGTGGTCGAACTCGAGCGTGCCGTTGTCGACGCCGGGCAGTCCGCCCTTGGCGCCGCAGTCGCCGATCGTGACGCCAGGCGCCGGCCCACCCGACTCGTCACGGATCGGCACGAGCACACAGTGGACGCCGTGTCCCTCGCCATCGGCGGTGACGAGCTGGGCAAAAACCGCGGCCATGCGTCCATCGCGCGCGGCGTTGCCGATGTAGTTCTTCTGCGCGCCGGGCGTGGGGGAGTGGACGACGATCTCGTCGGTCGTGGGGTCGTGGGTGGCCGTGGTCTCGAGGTGCTGCACGTTGGAACCGTGGCCGGTCTCGGTCATGGCGAAGCAGCCGAGGAGCGAGCCGTCCAGCATTCCGGGCAGGTATGCCGTGTGGTGCCGTTGCGTGCCGAGGTTGGCGACGGCCCCGCCGAAGAGGCCGAACTGGACCCCGGCCTTGACGAGCAGTGACAGGTCGCCGTGCCCGAGCATCTCGAAGGCGGTGACCGAGGCGCCGAAGTCACCCGTGCCGCCCATGCCCTTGGTGAGCCCGTCCGGCGCGAACGGTTCGCTCGCGAGGGCGAGGAGCTGGCGCTTGGTGTATTCGCGGTGCTCCTCCATGGACAGGGGAGTAGCCGGGGGAGCGAACCGGCTCGTGTCCTCGTGGGCGCGCAGGCGCTGCCTCACATGCCCCCAGCGTCCGTCGAGAATCTGGGTCAGGGCAGGGGCAAGGTCGTCCACGATCACTCCTTGTCGGGTGTGGCGTCCGCTGTCGGCCAGGCCGACGAGAGACCGCCCCAGATGAGCTCGGTGAGGTGCTCCTTCAATGTCTCACGCGACGTGCCCGAGGCGGCGGCTCCCGTGCGAAGCCATTCGTCGCCGGCGGCGCGCACCATGCCGACCACGGCGTGGCCCCACGTCGCGGCAGGCTCGGTGCTGCGTCCCGCGGTGGCAAGGGCGGCAGCGATGAGGTTGCCGATCTGCAGCGCCATGGCCTGGCTGACCGTGTTGGCGAGGTCGATGGTCTCGGTGCGCTCCGACGGCGGGACCAGGGGCGCGGCCACGATGAAGCGGTAGACCTCGGGGTCATGTTCGACGAGGGCGAGGTAGGCGTCGACCGCGGCGGCCAGCAGGTCCGCGCGGCGGGGAGCGCGGGTTCGACGAGGGGGCGGGTGAAGACGGTGACGTCACCGACGGCCCGCGTGATGTCGCGCAGGATGATCGCGTTGACGCGCTCTGCCACGGCCCCGTAAAGACCCGCCCGGTCGGTGAAGTGTCGGTAGTAGACCGTCTTGGACGTCCCGGCCATCGCGGCGATGTCGTCCATGCCGACACCGGCCCCGCGGCTGCGGATGGCGCGGAGCGTGGCCTCGACGAGCTCGGTGCGGCGCTTGGCGCGGTGCTGGTCCCAGCGGCTGTTGCGTCCGTCCACGGCGATGTCACCGGCAGCGTCGTCCTGGGACGTCGTGCCGGTGGCGGTCGTCTCGCTCGTGGAGCCCGTGGTGCTGGTCACAGACCGGACCGTAGCAGGTGGAGCGAGGTACCTGCTACCGTCAGTACCGGATATGTGTCGCGTCCCACGTGACCCGCTTCGTCCCCTTCTCGACAGACTTCAGGAGCCCACGGTGACCTCAACCAGTCCCCGCCGCGCCGCCATCCTCGGCGGCAACCGCATTCCCTTCGCCCGCCAGTTCGGGCCCTATGCGAACGCGTCGAACCAGGACATGTTCACGGCAGCCCTCGAGGGCCTCGTGGCCCGTCACGGCCTTGGCGGAGAGCGCCTCGGCGAGGTCGTCGGCGGTGCGGTCATCAAGCACGCACGCGACTTCAACCTCACCCGTGAGGCAGTCCTCGGCTCGAGCCTCGCCCCCGAGACCACGGCATACGACGTCCAGCAGGCCTGCGGAACCGGCCTCGAGAACGCGATCCTCGTCTCCAACAAGATCAAGCTCGGCCAGATCGAGTCCGGCATCGCCGGTGGCGTCGACACCGCGTCCGACGCGCCGATCATGGTGACCGAGAAGCTGCGCCGCAAGCTGCTCAAGATCAACCGTGCCAAGTCCACGGTCGACATGGCCAAGGCCGCCCTCGGGATTCGCCCCGGCGACATCGGCATCGAGACCCCGGCCAACACCGAGCCGCGCACCGGCCTCTCCATGGGTGACCACATGGCCATCACGGCCAAGAAGTGGGGCATCACCCGCGAAGCCCAGGACGAGCTCGCCGCAGCGAGCCACCAGAACCTGGCCGCGGCATACGACCGCGGTTTCTTCGACGACCTCATGACGTCCTACCTCGGCCTCGCCAAGGACCAGAACCTGCGCGCCGACTCCACCGTCGAGAAGCTGTCCAAGCTCAAGCCGGTCTTCGGCAAGGGCGAGGGCGCCACGATGACGGCCGGCAACTCGACGCCGCTCACCGACGGCGCATCCGCCGTCCTCCTCGGCAGCGAGGAGTGGGCGGCCGAGCACAACCTGCCCGTCCAGGCCTGGCTCGTCGACGGTGAGGTCGCCGCAGTGGACTACGTCCACGGCGACGAGGGCCTGCTCATGGCTCCTGCGTATGCCGTCCCGCGCCTTCTCGCGCGCAACGGACTCACGCTCCAGGACTTCGACTACTACGAGATCCACGAGGCGTTCGCGTCGACCGTGCTCTCGACGATGAAGGCCTGGGAGGACGAGGAGTTCTGCACCGAGCGTCTCGGCCTCGAGAAGCCACTCGGCTCGATCGACCGCAGCAAGCTCAACGTCAACGGTTCCTCGCTCGCCGCGGGCCACCCGTTCGCAGCGACCGGCGGCCGCATCGTCGCCTCGTTGGCCAAGATGCTCCACGAGAAGGGCCCGGGCAGCCGCGGTCTCATCTCCATCTGCGCTGCCGGTGGGCAGGGCGTCGTCGCGATCCTCGAAGGAGCCTGATTCATGGCGTTCAACTACGGACAGTTCGTCAGCGGTGGCGTGGGCAAGCAGCTCGCCAGCACGTTGGGCCTTCCCCGGCCGAGCCGACTGCGCCGCCACAAGGTGGGCGGATCGCTCATCAGTGGTGAGGTTCTCGTCGCCGGCCATGGTGAGGCTCCCGTCGCCGCGCGAGTCCGCGACCTGCTCACCGACGCTGGTGTGCAGGTTGCCTCGCAGCCATCGACCTCGGTCGCTGGTGTCGTGCTTGACCTGACCTCGATCGAGACCCCGGCCGACCTCGAGACCCTGCGTGGTGTCGTCGGTCCGGCGCTCAAGACCTTGGCGCCCACGGGTCGCATCATCGTCATCGGGCGCCCGCCCGAGTCGGCGACGTCGGTTGCCCAGGCCGCCGCGCGTCGTGCGATCGAGGGCGTCGTCCGCTCCATCGGCAAGGAGATGCGTGGGGGCGGAACCGCCAACACGGTCCTCGTCGCCGAGGGTGCCGATGCCGGTGTCGACGCAACGGTGCGCTTCCTGCTCTCCGGTCGGTCGGCATACGTCTCGGCCCAGGTCTTCCACGTCGCCAAGCCGGTCGCCGACATCGTCGCCCCGGCCGACTGGGACCAGCCGCTCGCCGGCAAGGTCGCCATCGTCACCGGCGCGGCTCGCGGCATCGGCGCGGCCATCGCGGAGACCCTGGCCCGTGACGGCGCGACGATCGTCGCCGTCGACATCCCTGCCGCTGGTGGACCACTCGCGGAGGTCGCCAACAAGCTCGGTGGCTCGGCCCTCCAGGTCGACGTCACCGCCGAGGACGCCGGCGCCAAGATCGTCGCGCACGCCAAGGCGCGCCACGGCGGCTTCGACATCGTCATCCACAACGCCGGCATCACCCGCGACAAGCTGCTCGCCAACACCGAGGCCGACCGTTGGGACTCCGTCCTCCAGGTCAACCTCCTGTCGATCCTGCGGATGAACGAAGCGCTCATCCCCGCGATCAACGAGGGCGGGCACATCGTCAACGTCTCCTCGATCGCCGGCATCGCGGGCAACCGTGGTCAGACCAACTACGCGGCCTCCAAGGCCGGCGTCATCGGCATGACCCAGTCGCTCGCCGCCGACAAGGCCATCCTCAAGAAGGGCATCACCGTCAACGCGGTGGCGCCCGGCTTCATCGAGACCGAGATGACCGCCAAGATCCCGCTCGCCACCCGCGAGATCGGGCGCTTGACGAACTCGTTGCAGCAGGGCGGTCTGCCCATCGACGTCGCCGAGACCATCGGCTACTTCGCCTGGGACGCCAACCGCGCCGTGACCGGCAACGTCGTGCGGGTCTGCGGCCAGATGATCCTGGGGGCCTGATGACCCAGCAGGAGACGTTCAGCTCGGCACCGTCCCTGGCCAAGGTGTTCGTGAAGGCTGCCATCGCCGGCAAGAAGTCCGGCGGTGCGCTGCCCACGAGCGAACTCGTCCTCACCGGCCACAAGGTCGACCGCGAGCACCTCATGGACTACCAGCGGCTGTGCGGGTTCGGCGTCGATGACGTTCTGCCGCACACCTACCCGCACATCCTCGGGTTCCCGCTGCAGGCCGAGCTCATGGCGCGCAAGACGTTCCCCCTGCCGCTGGTCGGCCTGGTTCACGTCGAGAACACCATCACCGTGCGGCGCACCGTCACGGTCGACGACGTCCTCGACATCGCCGTCCACGCCGAGAACCTGCGCGACCACCCCAAGGGTCGTCAGGTCGATCTCGTCACCGAGGTCAGCGTCGAGGGTGAGTCGGTGTGGAGCGGTCGCTCGACCTATCTCGCTCGCGGCAAGGGCAACCCCGACGCCGAGCGTGGCTCCGCATCCCCGGCCATCCCGCAGGGTGTTGCTGCCGCACAGTGGTCGCTCCCGGGTGACCTCGGTCGGCAGTATGCCGCGATCTCCGGCGACGTGAACCCGATCCACATGCACGCACTCACGGCCAAGGCGATGGGCTTCCCGAGCGCCATCGCTCACGGCATGTGGACCTCCGCCCGGGTGCTCGGAGCCCTGGGTCGCTCCGTCAACGGGCCGAGCACGTCGCACGTGTGGTTCAAGAAGCCGGTGCTGCTTCCGGGCAAGGTCGACTTCGTCATCGAGAGTGACTCAGCCCGCAAGCGCCTTGTGGTGGCGGGTCTGCGCTCGACGCGCAAGCCCGAGATCGAGCACCTCGTGCTCACCCTCGAGACCCCCGCCCACTGACCCGGGCCACTTCGACTTCGTGCCCCGGCCGGACCATGTCCGTCCGGGGCACGAAGTCGGTTCAGGGGGCGGGAGTGAAGCCGAGGACTCGGCCGTAGAACTCCAGCTCTCGCGTCAGTGAGTCCTCGATCGCCGAGGCGGCACGGAACCCGTGTCCCTCGTCCGGATAGATGACGAGGTCGACTTCCTCGCCGGCTGCACGCATCCCCGCGGCCATGGCCTCGGCCTGCGCCTGAGGTACGACCTCGTCGATCCCGCCCTGGAGCAGCAGCACCGCACCACGGACCTGGTCAGCGTGGTGAACGGGGGAGCGGTCGACGTAGGTCTGCTTGTCCTCCGGATAGGGACCGATCAGGCGATCGAGGTAGCGCGACTCGAACTTGTGCGTGTCCGTCGCGAGCCCCTCGAGATCGGCCACGCCGAAATAGCTCGTCCCCGCAGCGAAGGCGTCACTCGTCGTGAGCGCCCGCAGCACGGTGTAGCCACCCGCGCTCCCACCCCGGATCGCGAGCCGGTCGCCATCGACGTGCCCGGCTTCGGCCAGGGAGCGCGCGCCCGTGACGATGTCGTCGATGTCGATGACTCCCCACTGTCCGAGGAGCCGGTCGCGATAGGCCCGCCCGTGGCCGGTGCTTCCCGAGTGGTTGACGTCGAGCACGGCGAACCCACGCGTCGTCCAGAACGCCCGTGCGAGTTGCAACCCCGCCTCGGTACGGCTCGTCGGCCCGCCGTGCACGAACACGAGCAGCGGCGGCAGCTCCCCGTCCGGCCCGACTGCCTCGGGGTGCGTCGGCGGCAGGAACACCCCGTGCACGTCCTGGCCTGCGCTGTTGGTCCAGGTCCACGGCTGCGCCGTGCTGGCGTATGCCGCGTCGAGACCTTCGTCGCGACTGCGCCGAAGCGTCGTGAACGGGCCACCCACTGGTCCACGCACGATCGACGGAAGTTCGGTGAGGGTGCCCACGCGAAGAACGAGCTCATCGCCGACCGCGTGCACGTGGTCGAACTGCACACCATCCAGTGGGACATCCGCGAGCTCGCCGGACGACGGGTCAAGGACCCCGAGCCGTCCGACACCCTCGGCCCACCAATGCACCAGCACCCGACCGTCGCCGAGGAAGGCGAAGTCGCTCATGCCCAGAGCCCACTGCGGCGTCATGAAGTCCGCCTCATCGGAGTGCATCGCCTGGGGCCCAGAACCGCTGTCCCGCTTGAGGTTCCACCATCCCGACTCGTCCGAGACGAACCAGAGCGATCCATCGGCATCGAACTGGGGCTGGCCCACGGACACGTCCTTGCGCCCCTCGACGACGGTCCACTCGAGCGGTCCGTCATCGACGAGGGCGGCGCGGCGCAGAGTGGTCGTGTCCCACGGCATGTTGGGGTGCTCCCACGTGACGACTGCGACCTGCGTGCCGTCGGCCGACAGGGCAGGGCGACCGACGAAGTCCGATCCCTCCCACAGGACGTCGCCACCGTCGGCGTTGTCACCATCCAGCTCCAGGCGCACGAGCGTGTTGACCGCTTCACCGGTGCCGGAGTGGTCCTCACGCACGGCCAGGACGAAGCCGTCGCCGAGCACCAGCCCGCCGTAGCGGAACCCACCCTCAGGCGTGATCGCTCGCAGCGACCCGTCGGTCTCCACGACGTGGACGACGAGGTCCGGCATCGTCGTGACGACCACGGTTCCGGACCGGACGGCATACGCTCCACCGCCGTACTCGTGGACCCGGGAACGGACGTTGACACCCGCGCCGACCACGTCCTCCACGACGCCGGACGCACCGACGTGGCGGACCAGGACGACTCGCCCGCCCTCCCACGGTCGGGACTCGAGCCAGTACGTGTCCGGCCCGTCGACGCGGACCTCGTCGAGGCCCCGCGTGGCGGCGGTGAGGGAACTGGGGGACAGGGGAGACGGCCAGGAGCCGAACGGCGAACTCATGACCGCCACGCTAACTCTCAGATGCGGTGGTGGACCCACACTCCGGGTTCCACGTAGACCGCGTGGTCGTGTTCGACGCTCACGTGGACCGGGTTGAGGGCGAACGGCACCTCGACGTCACCGGTCTTGTCGAACGGCAGCCCGGTCCACCCCCGCCACTGCGCCAACGTTCCAGAGATCGTCATGGCCCGCGGGCACACACCCACGATCGTCCCGCCGATGCGGGCGTGCAGGCGCAGCCAGGGGTCCTCGGGGAGTCCGTCGTCGCGCACTCGAGCCGCGTAGTCGGTCATGGGCACGTGGGGTTGGAGGTGCTTGCGGTTCGGACGCACCGGCGCCACCAGGTCGTGGAAGCCGTGGCGAGCAGCGTTGCGCCGCTTGGCTTCCAGCATCACCGAGGCAAGCCCGGTGCCCTGGAGGTCGGGCCGGATCGCGACTTCGAGGGCCGACACGTGCGTCGGCTCGCGCCCGGCGAGCTCGTCGTACCAGGCCCAGAGGATGACGCCGTCCCACCCGTCATCGGGGAGGGTCGGTCGGCCGATGTCCTCGCCCATGGCAAAGGGGATCGAGTGGGACTTGGCCACCAGCCGATCCGGCTCGGCGGCGTCCCACGCGAGCAGGGTCCAGGCCGCGAAGGTCGTCGACGCCCGGGAGTAGTAGATGTCGCTGACCGGGTCCCACTTCATGAACTCCGGCCACGGGTCCTCGAAGTCGTGCAGGAGCGGGGCGAGGTCCGGCCGCTCGGCGAGGCTGGCGATGACGAGGTCCATGACCTGACCGTACGACCGCAAGAGGGTGCCGCGCCTGCGAGATTTCGTCGATGCGGGCGTATGCCGCCGCGCCCCCTAGGGTCGGTCAGATGCCCACTCTCTCTCGCGACGACACCCTCATGGTCGTCAAGGCCACCATGGCCACCGTCATTGCCTGGGTCGTCGCTGACCGCTTCATGGGCAGCGCGACGCCGTTCTATGCGCCCCTGGCCGCGCTCCTCGTCGTCGACCGGACGATCGTGCGGTCGCTGGGCCAGAGCGTGCGCCGGATCTTCGCGGTCGGGCTCGGCATGGCTCTCGCCTGGCTCGTCGGCACGACGCTGGGCCTGCACTGGTGGAGCATGGGCATCGTCATCCTCGGTGCCCTCGTCATCGGTCGGTGGCCGCGCCTCGCGGACCACGGCATCCAGGTGCCGTCCATGGCCCTGCTGTCCCTCCTCACCGCCGGTGGGACGAGTGAGGACTTCACCGCCATCACCATGTTGGAGACGCTCGTCGGTGGGGTCATCGGCATCGCGGTCAACGTCCTGGTCTTCGCGCCGCTGCACGTCGAAGAGCCTCGCGAGCGGGTCCTCGACTTCACCCGTCGGGTGCGCGCGCTTCTCGACGAGGTGGCCGACGGCCTGCGTGGGGACTGGGACAAGGACGCGGTCGACGGTTGGCGCAGCACCGCGGACACGCTCCACGACGAGGCGCCCACGGTCATCGACCTCATCGAGCTGGGCCGCGAGAGCCAACGGCTCAACCCGCGCGACGAGTTCCAGAAGGTCAAGCCGGCCTGGGACGGATACCTGCTCACGGTCGAAGGCCTCCATCGGGCGACGTGGCACGTGAGCGGGCTGACCCGCACCCTGCGCGACAACCTCGACGACAAGAATCGGGGCTCACACCCCAGCCACGACTTCCTCGTCGGAATCGCGGATGTCCTGCGCGAGGTCTCGGCCGCCTTCGATGACTTCGGGGTCGATGCCGACGGCGCGCTCGAGTCGGTCTCGTCGCGGCTCGAGGGCGCCGTGGCGAAGCTCGAGGACCTGGCCACCCTGCTGCACGACACCCCACTCGACGACCCGCGCGCCTGGCCGGTGCACGGCGCCCTGCTCCACGACTGCCGCCGCCTCGTCGAGGAACTGCGTACGCGCGCCGACGACGCCGTCGTCCCGCTGGCCGACTGAAGCCGCGCAGGGGCGGCCCATCGCGAGAAAGGCGCGCGCGGTGCCGTGAACCGGACAGATAACATCGGTATGCCGTGTCGGGACGTCCGCACGCGGCATACCCCCGTTTTGTGTCACCCCAGGAGAAGCCGCTGTGTCATCACAGATCACCGTTCATGTCGCCGGAGACGAGCGATCGGTGGACCTGGAGACGACCGCGGCCGACCTCTTTGAGGGTCAGCGCGACGTCCTGGTGGCGCGCGTCAACGGTGAGCTGCGCGACCTCGCCCACGTCCTCGCCGACGGTGACACCGTCGAGCCGGTGACCGCCCAGGAGCAGGACGGGCTCGATGTGTTGCGCCACAGTGCCGCTCACGTCCTGGCCCAGGCCGTCCAGCAGCTCAAGCCGGACGCCAAGCTCGGCATCGGCCCGCCGGTGCGTGACGGCTTCTACTACGACTTCGACGTCGCCGAGCCGTTCCAGCCGGACGACCTCAAGGCCCTCGAGAAGTCCATGCAGAAGATCATCAACGAGGGCCAGACCTTCGTCCGTCGCGAGATCAGCGACGACGACGCCCTCGTCGAGCTCAAGGACGAGCCCTACAAGTGCGAGCTCATCGGCCTCAAGGGTGGCGCGGCAAGTGAGGCGGCCGACGGCGCTGACGTCGAAGTCGGCGGAGCCCAGCTCACCATCTATGACAACGTCCGCCGCGACGGCACCAAGGCGTGGGGCGACCTCTGCCGTGGCCCGCACGTGCCGTCGACCAAGGTCCTCGGCAACGCGTTCAAGGTGATGCGCAGCGCCGCCGCCTACTGGCGTGGCTCCGAGAAGAACCCGCAGCTGCAGCGGGTCTACGGCACGGCTTGGCCGACGAAGGACGAGCTCAAGGCCTACCTCGACCGTCTCGCCGAGGCCGAGAAGCGCGACCACCGCAAGCTCGGCGCCGAACTCGACCTCTTCTCCTTCCCCGACGAGCTCGGCTCGGGCCTGCCCGTGTTCCACCCCAAGGGTGGTGTCATCAAGCGCGAGATGGAGGACTACGTCCGCCGCCGGCACATCGAGGAGGGCTTCGACTACGTCGGCACCCCGCACATCAGCAAGGACGGGCTGTTCCACACCTCGGGCCACCTGCCCTACTACGCCGACACGATGTTCCCGCCGATGGAGTTCGAGGGCTCGAAGTACCAGCTCAAGGCGATGAACTGCCCGATGCACAACCTCATCTTCAGCTCGCGCGGTCGCTCCTACCGCGAGCTGCCGTTGCGGTTCTTCGAGTTCGGCTCCGTCTACCGCTACGAGAAGTCCGGCGTCGTGCACGGCCTCACCCGCGTGCGGGGGATGACGCAGGACGACTCGCACTCCTACGTCACCGCCGAGCAGGCACCCGCCGAGATCAAGCACCTGCTCGACTTCGTCCTCTCGCTGCTGCGCGACTTCGGGCTCGAGGACTTCTATCTCGAGCTGTCCACGCGTGACACCGAGGGCGAGAAGTCGGCGAAGTTCATCGGCAGCGACGAGCAGTGGGAGGTCGCGACCTCGGTCCTCGAGAAGGTGGCGACCGACTCCGGCCTCGAGCTCGTCGCCGACCCCGGTGGTGCCGCGTTCTACGGTCCCAAGATCTCGGTCCAGGCCCGTGACGCCATCGGCCGCACCTGGCAGATGTCGACGATCCAGTACGACTTCAACCAGCCCGAGCGGTTCGGCCTCGAGTACCAGGCGTCCGACGGCTCGCGTCAGCAGCCGGTGATGATCCACTCGGCGAAGTTCGGCTCGATCGAGCGCTTCTTCGGTGTCCTCGTCGAGCACTACGCGGGCGCGTTCCCGGTGTGGCTCAGCCCTGTTCAGGTCCTGGGCCTGCCGGTGGCCGACGAGTACAACGACTACCTCTGGGACGTCCTCAAGCAGATGAAGGCCAAGGGCATCCGCGTCGAGCTCGACGACAGCGACGACCGCTTCCCCAAGAAGATCCGCAACGCGAGCAAGGCCAAGGTCCCGTTCGCGCTCATCGCCGGTGAGGACGACCGCAGCAACAACGCCGTGTCGTTCCGCTACCGCGACGGGTCACAGAAGAACGGCGTGCCGATCGAGGACGCGATCGCCGAGGTCCTCACCGCCATCGAGACCCGCGCCCAGGTCTGAGCCGACGATGTCAACGGTCATCCGCCTCGCCCTGTCGCGGGACGCGCTGGCCGTCGCCGCTCTCACGATGCAGGACGATCGTGAGAGCGGCGCAACCATCGAGGAGGGCTTCCTCGACCGCTATGCCGCGGCGTGGCTCGCCGACCGGGCTCGGGTGACCTTCCTCGCCGAAGCACCCGATGGTCGTCCGCTGGGCATGGTGTCCGCCGCGGTGATCACCAAACTTCCCAGCTCGCGTCGACCGCAGACGCGGTGGCTGCACGTGTCACTGCTGTTCGTCACGCCGGATGCCCGCGGTGCCGGCATCGGTGCCAGTCTGCTCGAGGCCCTGCGCCTCTGGGCCGGCGAGCATGACGTGGATCGGATGCAGCTCAACGCAGTCCCGGAAGCCCGGACGCTGTATGAGCGGGCCGGATTCACCTCTCCCACACCGCGATTCATGGAGTGGCACGCCAACAGCGATCGGTGAGCGGACGGCATACCCAGAAAATCCGTGGGTATGCCGTCCGCTCCCGTCACGGGAGCGGCTCGTGTGCCGTCTCCTTGACCGCAAAGACGTAGACGAGCAGCGAGATGAGGCAGAGCGCGCTGATGTAGATCGGGAACGCCTCACCCCAACCCTGGCTCTTGAACCACGTGCCCATGTAGGGCGCAGTGCCACCGAAGAGGGCGACCGACAGGGAGTAGGGGAAGCCGATGCCTGCTGCGCGCACCCGCGACGGGATGGTCTCGGCGTTCACGGCTGCGGCGATCGAGGTGTACATCGCGAGGAAGACCATGCCGATGCACTGGACGAGCAGCAGTCGCGACATCGAGGTGTCGAGCAGCCGGAGCAGCGGCACGGTGGCGACGACGAAGAACGCCGCGAAGGTGATGAGCAGGGGCTTGCGACCGATGCGGTCCGAGAGGATGCCCATGATCGGCTGGAGCGCGGCGAAGAAGAACAGCGCGATGGTGCCCGCCTTGAGTGCATCGGCCTTGCTGACGTCGGCGTAGGTCTGGGCATAGGTCGGCAGGTAGGTCGTCCACGTGTAGTAGGCGATCGTGCCCGCGATGGTGATGCCGACGATGAGCAGCGACTCGCGCGGGTGGTGCTTGAGCGCGTCGAAGATCCCCGGACGCTGCGACGCATCGGCCTTGAGGTCGTCGACGCTCTCGAGGGTCTCGTGGGCACCGGCCCGAATCGCGAGTCCGACGAGGGACAGCCCGGCGCCGACGAAGAACGGCACGCGCCAACCCCAGGAGTTCATCGACGACTCGGTGAGGGTGGACGCGAGGTAGGCCGCGAGCCCGGAGGCAATGAGCTGCCCGGCGGTCGTCGAGACGTACTGGAAGCTGGAGAAGAACCCGCGCCGTTTGGGTGGGGCGCTCTCGACGAGGAACGTTGTCGCGGCGGCGAACTCACCACCGACCGACAGGCCCTGGATCACGCGCGCGAGGACGAGCAGGATCGGCGAGAGGATGCCGACCGAGGCGTAGGTCGGCAGGACCGCGATGAGCAGCGACCCCGGCGCCCATGAGCAGGATCGTCGCCGTGAGTGCGGGCTTGCGACCGAAGCGGTCGGCCACCGCGCCCATGAGCAGGCCGCCGATCGGGCGGAAGAAGAATCCGACGGCGAAGATCGCGAACGTGTTGAGCAGGGCGGTCAGTCCGGACTCGGACTCGGGGAAGACCTGGGTCGCGAAATACACCGCGAGGAAGCTGTAGGCGTACCAGTCGTACCACTCGACGAGATTGCCGATCGAGGCCGCGGCGAGCTGCCTGGGGGAGTGGGCGCGGGCGCGTTCGACGGCGCTCGTCGTGGTCGGCGGAGATGTGGTCATGCCTCGCCACCCTTCGCCTCTGGGCAGATACTCACAACTGGGGACCGTAGTTCGAGACAAAAGACCACAACGCCCGAGAATCTTTGGGCAGCGGCGCAACCTTTGAGCCCGCTGTGGCGTCTCAATGGTTGGAGGGCACGGGGCGTCGTGCAGGGGCCGACGCCCCGGCCCTCCGATCGGCGAAGGCCACCGTGTCTAGGATCGTGGCCATGAGTGATGTTCCGACGACAGCCGCCGAGGACTTCGCGGGGGTGCCGGACGGTTTCGACCGACTCTGGACTCCTCACCGGCTCGCGTACGTCACGGGGGAGCGCCCGTCCAAGGACGCCGGCGACGGTTGCCCGTTCTGCGCGGCACCGGGGCGCGACGACGAGGACGGCCTCATCGTCCACCGGGGCGAGCACTGCTACGTCGTGATGAACCTCTTCCCCTACAACCCCGGCCACGTCCTCGTGTGCCCCTATCGCCACGTCTCCCTCTACGTGGACCTCACGGACGAGGAGACGACCGAGTTCACGGCGCTCACCAAGGCGGCCATCGTGGCGCTCCAGGAGTCGTCCGGCCCGCAGGGCTACAACATCGGGATGAACCAGGGCGAGGTCGCCGGCGCCGGAGTCGCCGCGCACCTGCACCAGCACATCGTCCCGCGGTGGGGCGGCGACATGAACTTCCTGCCGGTCATCGGGCAGACGAAAGCGCTGCCGGTCCTGCTCGAGGACGCGCGCCGACGCCTCGCCGCGGCCTGGCCGGGGGAGTGACTTCAGCCCGTTAGGCTGACCGCACCATGCTCAACAAGTACGCGCGCCCCTTCTTCACGAAGCTGTTCACCCCGTTGGCCTCGCTCCTGCTGCGCCTCGGGGTGAGTCCTGACGTCGTGACGGTCGTCGGCACCCTCGGGGTGAGCCTCGGCGCCCTGATCTTCTACCCGCGCGGTGAGTTCCTCATCGGCACGCTCGTCATCACGGCCTTCGTGTTCTCCGACACGGTCGACGGCATCATGGCCCGCCGCTCCGGCCGCTCGAGCCTGTGGGGTGCCTACCTCGACTCGACCCTCGACCGCGTGGCCGATGCCTCGGTCTTCGGTGGCCTCGTCCTCTTCTATGCGGGTGGGCGGAGCGTGAGGGAGGACAGCATCTTCCAGGTCCGTCCGGGCATCATGGCCGCCCTGGCGCTGGCCTGCCTCATCCTCGGCATGGTCGTGTCCTACGCCAAGGCGCGCGCCGAGGGCCTGGGCATGACGGCCAACGTCGGCATCGCCGAGCGCGCCGAACGCCTCGTTGCCGTCCTCGTGACGACCGGCCTCGTCGGGTGGTTCCTGCCCGAGATCTTCCTCACCGTCGTGCTGGCCCTGCTCGCCCTCGCGAGCCTCGTCACCGTGGTGCAGCGGATGCTCGAGGTTCGCCGACAGGCCCTCGACGTCGCGTGAGCCCGTTGCCCTCAGGTCTCGTCTCCCGCGCCACCGACGTCGTCACGGTGGCTGGCTTTCGCCTGGGTTGGACGGTCATTCGGCGTATGCCGGAACGCGCCGCTTACGCGTTGTTCGACCGGATCGCTGATCTCACCGTCGCCCGTGGTGGGGGAGCGCGGCTGCGATCCAACTACGCGACGGTGCGGCCCGAGCTCGACGACGCCGGGCTCGATGCCCTCGTGAGTGAGGGCATGCGGGCCTACATGCGCTACTACTGCGAGTCGTTCCGGTTGCCCGTCCTGTCCGCCGACGAGCTTGCTGCCCGGGTCCGGGTGGAGGGTGATGGGCCGGTGCGCGAGATCCTGGCCGCCGACGGGTCGCTCGTCTGCTTCCTCGGTCACCTCGGCAACTGGGACCTCGCCGGTGCCTGGAGTGCGGTGCACCTCGGACCGGTGACGACCGTGGCCGAGCGACTCAAGCCCGAGGAGGTCTTCGAGGAGTTCCTCGAGTTCCGCACCGGTCTCGGCATGACGATCCTGCCGCTCACGGGTGGACCGGCGCCGTTCCCGTTGCTGCGCGAGGCCACGCAGCGACGCGGACTCATCCCCTTGCTCTCGGACCGCGACCTCTCTCGTGATGGGGTCGAGGTCGACTTCTGCGGTGAGCCAGCGCGGATGGCTGCTGGTCCCGCCGCGCTCGCCCTGACCTCACGTCGACCCCTCTTCCCTGTGTCCATCCGGCACGAGCGTCGAGACGGCTGGTGGCTGGGGGATCGTCATCACCTTCCACGAGCCGGTGGCGGTGCCTGAGTCCGGACCGACCCGCGACAAGGTGGCGGCGATGACCCAGGCCTGCGCCGACGCGCTCGGTGACAGCGGTCCGCACCCACACGGCGGACTGGCACATGCTCCAGCCGGTCTTCACCAAGGACCTCGACGCCGACCGCCTGGCCCGGGCCGGAGCGTCATGAGGATCGGCCTCGTCTGCCCCTACGCCTTCGACGTACCGGGCGGCGTGCAGTTCCACGTCCGCGACCTTGCCGAGTACTTCATCGCCCAGGGGCACGACGTCTCCGTCCTCGCACCGGTCGACGACGACGCAACGTCGCTCCCGGCATACCTGACGTCGTGCGGTCGGGCTGTTCCGGTGCGCTACAACGGATCCGTCGCGCGCCTGACGTTCGGGCCCGTCACGTCATCGCGGGTGAGCCGCTGGCTCGAGGAGGGCGACTTCGACGTCCTCCACCTGCACGAGCCGGTGACCCCGAGCGCGTCGCTCATGGCGCTGTGGGCCTCGTCCGAGCCGGTTGTCGCGACCTTCCACACCTCCAACCTCCGCTCGCGCGCCATGCACGCGGCCAACCCGCTGCTGCGGCCCTCGACCGAGAAGATCCGGGCCCGGATCGCGGTCTCCGAGGAGGCTCGTGGCACGGTGCGGCGCCACCTCGGCGGCGACGCCTACATCATCCCCAACGGCGTCGACACCCAGCGGTTCACGCCGGACGGGGCCGTGACCCAGTGGTCGGGCACGCCGGAGCGCCCGACCCTGGCCTTCCTCGGCCGGATCGACGAGCCGCGCAAGGGTCTGGCCGTCATGGTTGCAGCGATGCCCGCGATCCTCGACGCCCTGCCCGGCGCCCGGCTCGTGGTCGCTGGCCCCGGAGAGGTCGACGAGATCTCGGAGCGGCTCGACCCCCGGATCCGGGCCGCGACCGAGTTCCTGGGTGCGGTCTCCGAGGCGGACAAGGTGGCGCTGCTGCGCTCGGCCGACCTCTACGTCGCGCCACACACCGGCGGTGAGAGCTTCGGGATCGTCCTCGTCGAGGCGATGGCTTCCGGGGCTCCAGTGCTCGCCAGCGACCTCGAGGCATTCATCGCGGTCCTCGGCGCTGGTCAGCACGGCCCCGCTGGCCGCACTTTCCCTGTGGGCGACAGCACCGCCCTGTCCGCCGCCGTCATCGACCTCGTCGGGTCACCCGACGAACGTGCCCGGTTGAGCGAACTCGGTCTCAAACGGGCCAGATCGTTCGACTGGAGTGTCGTCGCCGAGCGCGTCATGGCCGTCTACGAAACCGTGATCGAGGGCGCCGACAACTCCCCGGTCGAATCCAACCTGCGCACAGGGTTGCTCGGCCGGCTGCGCTGGCCCCAGAGAGGTGAGGCCTGATGGGCTGGGAAATCGACGTCCTCCAAGTCAGCACGATCATCGCCCTCGTGGCCCTGGCCGTGGCGTGGTACCTCTCGTACTCGGCGTCCCGGCTCGACCGGCTGCACGCCAAGGTCGAGGGCGCGGTGTCCGCCCTCGACGCCCAGCTCGTGCGACGGGCCGAGGCCACGCTCGAGCTGGCGACGAGCGGTGCCGTCGACCCCGCGACCTCGCTGCTGCTCGCGGACTCGGCGAGTGAGGCGCTCGAACGGCACACGCACCAGCCGTTGAGTCAGGATCCCCTCGACGGTCAGACGTTCGCCGGGCGCGAGAGCACCGAGACTGATCTCACCGAGACGCTGCGTGCCGTTCTTCAACAGGACACCGTCGATGAGCTGCGCGCCGAGCCGGGAAGTGCGGGTGCCGACGCCCTGAGCAGGGTGGAAGCCAGCGCACTGAGGGTCCAGCTCGCCCGCCGCTTCCACAACGACGCAGTGCGCGAGGTGCGCCGCGTGCGGGCCAAGAAGGTTGTCCGGCTGTTCCGACTGGCGGGTCACGCCGCACTGCCCCAGCCGGTCGACTTCGACGATGACCTTCCGCCTGCAGTGGTCGACTGACGCGCCTCTACACTTGCGCGCATGAGTGAGACCACCACCCCCGCCGCAGACTCCCCGACCCCCTCGAACACCGGAACGACCCGGGTGAAGCGCGGCATGGCCGAGATGCTCAAGGGCGGCGTCATCATGGACGTCGTCAACGCCGAGCAGGCCAAGATCGCCGAGGACGCCGGCGCCGTTGCCGTCATGGCCCTCGAGCGTGTCCCCGCCGACATCCGTGCCCAGGGCGGCGTGTCGCGCATGTCCGACCCCGACATGATCGAAAAGATCATCGCGTCCGTCTCCATCCCCGTGATGGCCAAGGCCCGCATCGGCCACTTCGTCGAAGCCCAGGTCCTCCAGTCCCTCGGTGTCGACTACATCGACGAGTCCGAGGTGCTGACCCCGGCCGACTACGCCAACCACATCGACAAGTGGAACTTCACCGTGCCCTTCGTCTGTGGCTCGACCAACCTCGGCGAGGCCCTGCGCCGCATCACCGAAGGTGCGGCGATGATCCGCTCCAAGGGTGAGGCCGGCACCGGCGACGTCTCCAACGCCACGACCCACATGCGTCAGATCCGCCAGCAGATCCGCCACCTCCAGAACCTCCCCGAGGACGAGCTCTACGTCGCGGCCAAGGAGCTTCAGGCCCCGTTCGAGCTCGTCAAGGAGGTTGCCGTTGCCGGCAAGCTCCCCGTCGTGCTCTTCACCGCTGGCGGCATCGCCACCCCGGCCGACGCCGCGATGATGATGCAGCTCGGCGCCGAGGGTGTCTTCGTCGGCTCCGGCATCTTCAAGTCCGGCAACCCGGCGCAGCGCGCCGAGGCGATCGTCAAGGCCACGACCTTCTTCGACGACCCCGATGTCATCGCCAAGGTGTCGCGCGGTCTGGGTGAGGCCATGGTCGGCATCAACGTCGACGAGATCCCCGAGCCGCACCGCTTGTCCGAGCGCGGTTGGTGAATTGAGGCCGCTCACCGTTCTCCTGTGGGTCGGGCAGATCGCCGTCATGCTCGGCGGTCTGTACTTCCTGTACCGCGTCTTCGGTCACGGACGACGCGTCAAGGAGAGCGGTGCCCCCGGCTTCGTCCCGGTGACGCCTGGTGTCGCGAACGGCACGTGGAACGCTCTCGTCACCGAGGAGGGCAAGCACCCCAACTTCTCGGGACAGCGCGGGCACGTGCGCATCGACAACGGGTGGCTCGGGTTCCACGTCGACAACGCCGAGCAGCCGACGTGGATCGTGCCCACGAACCACTTCCGCGGCGGCCGCAACACCATCCTTGCCATGTCCGAGTTGTGGCTCGAATCTCCGGACACGGGCCGGATCAACCTCACGGTGAGCCACGAGCACATCAACGCGTTGGTCAACAACGACTTCAAGGACATGCGCGAGCGTCGGTATGCCGGGGAGTTCCTGGCGATGCTCGCGCGCTACGGCGCCCAGGTCACCGTCTAGCGCATCCCGCCCGGACCGGAGGCCGCACTTGGCTACTGCCGGGACGTCTCCAGGGCGCAGATCGTGGGAGCGACGCCGGGCCCGCCTGTCAGTGGGGGATGCGGTGCGAGTGCGTGTAGACACTCATCCGGCGGCCGCGCGCGAACGCCACGAGCGTGACTCCGAGGCGGTCGGCCGCCTCGATGGCCAGGCTCGAGGGCGCTGATACGCAGGCCAGCACCGAGATCCCGGACACGGCGGCCTTCTGCACGATCTCGAAGCTCGCCCGGCTCGAGACGACGAGCAACCCGCCAGCCGTCTCGACCTCGGTGACGAGCGCCGCACCGAGCACCTTGTCGACGGCGTTGTGGCGACCGATGTCCTCACGCACGATGGCGAGTTCACTGTCACCCATGGGCACCAAGCCGGCCCCGTGCACGCCACCGGTCTTGTCGAACACGGCCTGACGAGAGCGCAGTTCGCCCAGCGCATCCGCGATCTGTGAGGCCTCCCACAGCACCTCGGGCGGCTTCTGGTCGACGACAGCCTCGATGGCCTCGATCGCGGTCGTGCCACACAGTCCGCATCCGCCGAGCGAGGCGAGGTTGCGGGTCGATGTGACCGCGGCTCGCGCCGATCCAGAGGGCAGCGTCAGGTTGAGGACGTTGAGGGTGTCGAGGTCGGAGCAGAACTGGGCCGACACGACGTCATCGCGCCGCGCGATGACGCCCTCGGCTCGCAGCAACCCATGTGCCAGGTCGATGTCCGAGCCAGGCGTGCGCATCGTCACCGTGAAGGTCTCGCCGTTGACCCGGATCTCCAGCGGTTCCTCGCCGGCGACGGTGTCGATCGCGCGAGACACGTCCCCGTCGAGGTCGATGCGGACGACCTTGTGGCGTGAAGTGACTCGACCCATCAGCGGGCCTCCAATCGGATGACGATCGACTTGGACGTCGGGGTGTTGCTGCCCCGGGCGGTCGAGTCGAGGGGGACGAGGACGTTGGCCTCGGGGAAGTACGCCGCTGCGCAGCCGCGAGCCGTCGGATAGGCCACGACCCGGAACTCCTCGGCCCGCCTCTCCGTCAGCTCATCATCGCCCTCGACCCCGTGCCACTCCGAGATGATGTCGACCATCTGCTCGTCGGCCAGCCCGAGCGACGCGAGGTCCGTGGGGTTGACGAAGACGACGCGGCGCCCGTCCTTGATGCCGCGATAGTGGTCGTCGAGGCCGTAGATCGTGGTGTTGTACTGGTCGTGACTGCGGATCGTCTGCAGCAGCAGCCGCCCCGGCGGGCACGCCGGGTACTCGAGCGGGTGCACCGAGAAGCGCGCCCGACCACCTTCGACGTTGAACTCGCGTTGACGCGGCGCCAGGGGCAACTGGAAGCCACCCTTGTCGAGGATGCGCTCCTCGAACCGGTCGAAGCCCGGCACGACCCGCGAGATGTGGTCACGGATCACGCGATAGTCGCCGCGCATCCCGGACCAGTCGATGGAGGAGTCGGGAAGCACCCGGCGGGCGAGCTCGCACACGATCGCGACCTCGCTGAGCAGGGTGTCGCTTGCTGGCGCGAGCCGGCCTCGGGAGGCGTGCACCATCGCCATCGAGTCCTCGACCGTGACGACCTGTTCACCCGTCACCTGCGCGTCCCTCTCGGTGCGTCCGAGTGTCGGCAGGATGAGCGCCTCGCGGCCGGTGACCGTGTGTGATCGGTTGAGCTTGGTGGAGACGTGGCAGGTGAGTTCCGCTGCCTCCAGGGCCGATTCGGTGACGTCGCTGTCGGACATCGCTCGCACGAAGTTGCCGCCCATGGCGAAGAAGACCTTGGCCCGTCCATCGCGCAGCGCCCGCACGGTGTCCACCGCATCCACCCCGTGCTCGCGTGGGGACGTGATCGAGAACTCCGCGTCCAACGCATCGAGGAACGCGGCCGACGGACGCTCGAAGATGCCCATCGTCCGGTCGCCCTGAACGTTGGAGTGGCCGCGCACTGGACACACTCCGGCGCCCTCGCGACCGATGTGGCCACCCAGCAGCAGGACGTTGACCATCTCCTGGATCGTCGCGACAGCGTGCCGGTGCTGCGTGATGCCCATGGCCCAGCAGACGATGATCGAGCCGGCAGCCGCGATCTCGTCGGCGAGGGCGCGGATCTCGGCCTCGGTCAGACCCGTGGCAGTGAGCGTGGCGGGCCAGTCCAGCGTGGCTCGCGCAGCGGCATACTCCTCGAACCCGGAGGTGTGCTCGTCCACGAAGTCTCGGTCGACCACTCCACGTTCCAGCAGCAGGTGACCCACAGCCTGGAAGAGCGCCTGGTCGCCGCCGAGGCGCACACCGACGTGCCGATCGGCCAGCTTCGTGCCCGGGCCGACGACCCCTCGCACGGTCTGCGGGTTCCGGAAGGTCATGAGCCCCGCCTCGGGCAACGGGTTGATCGCGATGACGCGAGCACCGTTCTCCTTGGCCGCTTCCAGCGTCGACAGCATGCGTGGGTGGTTGGTGCCCGGGTTCTGCCCCACGACGAGGATGAGGTCGGCCTTGGTGAGGTCGTCGATGGTGACCGTGCCCTTGCCGATGCCGATCGTCTCGGTCAACGCGGTGCCGCTCGACTCGTGGCACATGTTGGAGCAGTCGGGAAGGTTGTTGGTGCCGAACTCGCGCACGAGCAACTGGTAGGCGAACGCCGCCTCGTTGCTCGTGCGTCCTGATGTGTAGAAGATCGCCTCATCCGGACCGTCCAGCGAGTGCAGGTGACCCGCCACGATGTCGAGCGCACGTTCCCAGGTCACGGGTTCGTAGTGCGTCGCACCCGCAGGCTTGTGCATCGGCGTCGTGAGGCGACCCTGCGAGCCGAGCCAGTAGTCGGACTTCTCGCGCAAGCGAGGCAACGGAGTGCTCGGCGAAGAAGGCCGGCTCCACCCGTCGCAGGGTGGCTTCCTCGGCGACGGCCTTCGCGCCGTTCTCGCAGAACTCGGCGCGGTGCGACTCCGCCGGGTCCGGCCACGCGCAGCCGGGGCAGTCGAAGCCCTTGTCCTGGTTGATGCGAAGCAGCGTGCGCGCCGTCCGCACAACACCCATCTGGTCGAGGGACATCCGCATCGATCGCACCACGGCAGGAACGCCAGCCGCTGAGTGCTTCGGCGAGCTCGACCTCGAGGTCGGCGTCACCCTTGTCTTCGGTCTGTGCGTTGCGTGCCATCAGAACCATTGTCTCCCTGTCAGGTCACGGTCGCGCGGGACCGGAACTGTTCCTGCTCGAACTCGCGCCCGACGATGACGTCGCGCACGTGCACCGCTGCGGCCAGCGCGTCCGCGTGCGACAGGTAGAGCGGCGCGAATCCCAGCCGCACGATGTCCTTTTCACGGAAGTCACCGATGACTCCGCGCGCGATGAGCGCCTGCACCACGGCATACGCATCGGGGTGCCGCAGGCTCACCTGGGAGCCGCGCGCATCATCGCGCGGCGTGACGACCGGAAGGTCGACGCCGAGGGCGTCGAGGCAATCGATGAAGAAGCCGGTGAGCGAGAGCGAACGTCGCCTCACGTCAACGACTTTCAATCCGTCGTATGCCGTGAGCGCACCTTCCAGCGTGGCGATCCCGAGCACGGGGGGAGTTCCGACGCGGGCCCGGGTGATGCCGTCGGCGGGCACGTGGTCGGGCGACATCGCGAAGGGCGTCGCGTGGCCGTTCCAGCCGAGGATCGGGTTGATGAAGTCGCCGAGGTGCTGAGGAGCCACGAAGATGAAGGCCGGCGCGCCGGGTCCACCGCTCAGGTACTTGTAGCCGCAGCCCACCGCGAAGTCCGCGTCGCCATCGGTCAGCCCGACCTCGACCACGCCGGCCGAGTGGCACAGGTCCCAGCACACGAGAGCGCCGACATCATGGGCGGCGGTGGTGATCGCGGCGAGGTCCCAGAGTTCGCCGGTGCGGTAGTCGACCTGCGAATACGCCGCGAGGGCAACGTCATCCGACCCCTCGAGTCGCGCGACCACATCGCCGGGGGAGACGAGCTCGAGGGTGAGGCCCAACTGATCGCACACCCCACGGGTCACGTGGACGTCGGTGGGGAAGGAGTCCGGATCGGTGAGCACCACGCGTCGGTCCGGGCGCAGTCGAGCCGCCGCGTGCACGGCCTTGAACAGGCTGACCGTGGTCGAGTCGCCCACGACGACGGTCCCGGCAGGCGCGCCGATGAGCTCGGCGATGCGGTCACCGACCCGCTCGGGAGCGGTCCACCAGGCCGAGTCGTTCCAGGCGCGGATGAGCTGCTCGCCCCACTGACGGGTCACGGCGTCGGCGGCCGCATCCCGCGCTGCGACCGACATGGCCCCGAGGGAGTTGCCGTCGAGATAGATGACGCCCTCGGGCAGGACGAACGCGTCCCGGCGATCGGTCGCGGCGTGCTCGACATCGAGGTCGCGCGCACGCGCACCCAGCGCGGTCAGGGCTTCGTCGCTCATGCCTCGACCCTCTCATCAGATGCGCCTCGGGAAGCACCATGAAGGCAACGTCCGGCTGCCCGTCGGGAAGCCACTGTGGTCGGGCATGACCGGCGACGACCCAGCCGCGGCGCTGATAGAAGAGGCCGACCTTCGTGTCCTCGCCGACGACGTCGAGGACGGGCTCGCGACCGAGTTCCCGGATCTCTGCGACCGCACGCTCCAGCAGGGCACCGCCGACGCCCGAGCCGGAGAGCGTGTGGTCGACGAAGAGGATCGACACCTCGCCGAGCTCGTGGCCGGGGCGACCGAGGATCGAGGACCAGTGCTCCGCCATCCAGTTCGCGCTGACGTCGGTCGTGGCCACGTGTCCGGCGATCCGGCCGTCGACGACAGCGACCCAGGCGCCGAGCTCGCCGGGACGCACGAGGAACTCCTCGACGGGGAAGGGGAGCGGCCAGCGGTGGGGATACCCGGAGGAGGGCGCCTGGGCGCTCAGGACCTCCACGAGCTCGGGGAGGTCTTCGGGTCGGCGTTCACGAATCGTCACGGGCACAACCTGCACGGTATGCCCCCGCACGCCGCCGGACGTACGATTCGTGCCGTGACAGCCCAGCCGCTCATCGGAGTCCTCGCCGTCCAGGGTGACGTGCGTGAGCACGTCCAGGCCCTCGAGCTGGCCGGTGCCCGCACCATCGCCGTCCGGCGCCCGAGCGAGGTCGAGGCGATCGACGGGCTCGTCATCCCCGGCGGGGAGTCGACGACGATGGACAAGCTCGTGCGGATCTTCGACCTCCACGAGCCGCTGGTGGCACGACTGCGAGCACGGCCTTCCGGCCTACGGCTCCTGCGCCGGGATGATCATGCTCGCCGACCGGATCCTCGACGGCCACCGCGACCAGCAGACCCTCGGCGGACTCGACATCACCGTGCGCCGCAACGCCTTCGGGCGGCAGGTCGACTCCTTCGAGGAGGACCTGCGCATCCGCGAACTCGGCCCCGAGCCGGTGCGCGCCGTCTTCATCCGAGCGCCGTGGGTCGAGGACGTCGGCGCCGACGTCCAGGTCCTTGCCAGCGTCCACGTGGCAGGCGGCGACCACCCCGTCGCCGTGCGCCAGGGCAACCTCCTCGCCACGAGCTTCCACCCCGAGGTCACCGGCGACCACCGCGTCCACGCGTTCTTCGCCGACGTCGTCCGTCGCGCCTGACCTGCCGCTTCCGTCCGACACGTCGGCGGGTATGCCGTTCAGTCGCCCAGCGCTGCGCGCGCGGCACCCTCGCCGGACCACACGGCATACGACATAGGATCGTCCGCGAGTCCTGAACGTTCGACAGCACGAGGAGACACCTTGTCCGGCCACTCCAAATGGGCGACGACGAAGCACAAGAAGGCCGTCGTCGACGCCAAGCGCAGCAAGCTCTTCGCCAAGCTGATCAAGAACATCGAGGTCGCGGCCCGCACCGGCGGCGGCGACATCACCGGCAACCCGACGCTCTACGACGCCATCCAGAAGGCCAAGAAGAGCTCGGTGCCCAACAACAACATCGACAACGCGGTCAAGCGCGGCTCGGGTGCGACGGCGGGTGGCTCCGACTGGGAGACCATCACCTACGAGGGCTACGCGCCCGGTGGTGTCGCGATCCTCATCGAGTGCCTCACCGACAACCGCAACCGCGCCGCCGCCGAGGTCCGCACCGCGCTCACCCGCAACGGTGGGCAGCTCGGTGACCCGGGCTCGGTGGCCTACGTCTTCGACCGCAAGGGTGTCGTCGTCGTCCCCAAGGGTGACAAGAGCGAGGACGACATTCTCGAGATCGTGCTCGACGCCGGCGCCGACGAGGTCAACGACCTGGGCGAGGCCTACGAGATCGTGTCCGAGGCGACCGACTTCGTGGCGGTCCGCAAGGCCATCCAGGACGCCGGCATCGACTACGACTCCGCCGAGGCGTCGTGGGTCCCCAACCTGCAGATCGAGCTCGACCTCGACGGGGCCAAGAAGATGATTCGCGTCATCGACGCCCTCGAGGACTCCGACGACGTCCAGGACGTCTTCGCCAACGGCGACATCCCCGACAGCGTCCTCGCGGAGTTGAACGACGAGGAGTGACCAGCGTGTTGCTGCGCGCCGCCCTCCATCACGCTGTGTAGCGTGGCACCGAACACCTGTTCGGTTCTGATTGGAAGGCGGCGCGCGTGCGCGTTCTCGGCATGGATCCCGGACTCACCCGGTGCGGCCTCGGCGTCGTCGACGGGCGAGCCGGTCGCGCGACGATGGTCGCGGTGGGCGTGGTGCGCACCCCCTCCGACGCCGATCCCGTCGCAGCGCCTGATCTTCCTCGAGCGCGAGCTCAACGGCTGGCTCGACAAGTTCACCCCCGACGTCATGGCGGTCGAGCGGGTCTTCGCCGACACCAACGTCACCCAGGTCATGAACACCGCCCACGCGACGGCGATCGCGCTCCTCACGGCCGGCAAACGCGGCATACCCGTCGTCTTCCACACGCCGACCGAGGTCAAGGCGTCGGTGACCGGCAGCGGTCGCGCCGACAAGGCGCAGGTGACCGCGATGGTCACGCGCATCCTCAAGCTGGACTCACCGCCCAAGCCGGCCGACGCCGCCGACGCCCTGGCGCTGGCCATCTGTCACCTGTGGCGCGGGGCGGCAACCGCTCGCCTCGAAGCTCTCGCGAAGGCAAGCATCCGATGATCTCCTCCCTGTCCGGCAAGGTCGGTCACGTCGGCCTCGACCGCCTCGTCATCGAGGTCGGTGGCGTCGGGATGCTCGTCCACACGACTCCGCGCACCGCCGGTGAGGTGCGCACGGGCCAGGACGTCACCGTCTCGACGACGCTCGTCGTGCGCGAGGACTCGCTGACCCTCTTCGGCTTCGGTTCAGCCGTCCGAGCGCGACATGTTCGAGACGGTGCAGACCGTGTCCGGGTGTCGGGCCGCGGCTCGCGCTGGCGATGCTGTCGGTGCTCACGCCCGACGCGGTCAGCGCTGCCCTGCGGGCCGGCGACCTCGCCACCCTCACCAAGATCCCCGGCGTGGGCAAGAAGAGCGCCGAACGTCTCGTTCTCGAGCTCAAGGACAAAGTGGGTATGCCGTCCGGCTCGCCGGGTGCCGACGTCACCCCGTCTGCCGCTTCCCTCGGCGACGCCAAGCGCGACCAGGTGGCCGAGGCGCTCGTGGGGCTCGGCTGGTCGGCCAAGCAGGCGACCGATGCCGTCGCGTCGGTGTCTGCGGCTGCCGATCCCGAAGCCTCCGTGGCGGCGCTGCTGCGGATGGCGCTGCGCGAGCTGGGCCGATGAGTGCGTCCGCGATGAGACCGACAGACACGAGCGAGGACGACCTCGGCGGCAGCACCAAGGGCTTCCGGTCCGACATCGTCGAGGCCGGGATGTCCGAGGGCGGTGAGGACAGGTACTCCGACGGCTCGCTCGACGCCACCGCGCGCATCGTCGACGCCGGAGCCGACAGCGATGACGAACGCGTCGTCGAGGCCGCGCTGCGACCCAAGCGCCTCTCCGAGTTCCCGGGGCAGACGCGGGTGCGTGACCAGCTCGGGCTCGTCCTCGAGGCGGCCCGACGCCGGGGGAGCGTGCCCGACCACATCCTGCTGTCCGGTCCGCCCGGGCTCGGCAAGACGACCTTGGCGCTCATCGTCGCGGCCGAGCTGGAGCGCCCGATCCGGATCACCTCCGGGCCCGGCCATCCAGCACGCGGGCGACCTGGCGGCCGTGCTGTCGTCGCTCGATGAGGGAGAGGTGCTCTTCCTCGACGAGATCCACCGCATGTCGCGGGCCGCCGAGGAGATGCTCTACCTCGCGATGGAGGACTTCCGCGTCGACGTCATCGTCGGCAAGGGCCCCGGTGCCACAGCGATCCCGTTGGAGCTGTCTCCGTTCACGGTCGTGGGCGCGACGACTCGCTCGGGACTGCTGCCCGCGCCGCTGCGGGACCGGTTCGGGTTCACCGGCCACCTCGACTACTACGACGCCAGCGACCTCGTGACGATCCTCCGGCGCTCCGCAGGCCTCCTTGGTGTCGACGCCGACGAGGCGGGCATCACCGAGATCGCCGGGCGCTCCCGCGGCACACCACGCATCGCCAACCGCCTGCTGCGCCGGGTGCGCGACTGGGCCCAGGTCCACGGGTCGGGCCATGTCGACCTCGAAGCAGCACACCAGGCGCTGAGGCTGTTCGACGTCGACGACGCCGGACTCGATCGTCTCGACCGCGCCGTGCTCGATGCCCTGTGCCGTCGCTTCGGTGGCGGCCCCGTGGGCCTGTCCACCCTGGCGATCGCCGTGGGCGAGGAGTCCGACACGGTCGAGACCGTGGCCGAGCCCTATCTCGTGCGCGAAGGCTTCATGGTCCGCACCCCTCGCGGGCGAGCGGCGTCGGGCAAGGCGTGGAGGCACCTCGGTCTCACCCCGCCTCGCGATGTCCTCACCCAGGACGTCCTGCCCCTCAACGAGGGCCCCGGACGGCTCGGCGGCTGAAGTCGGGCACTCGTCCCGGGTGTCGCGCGTTGGTGGCTGATGAACCCGTCACCTATGCTGACTCGGCCCGGCGTTGCCCGGGCCACTGACGTGCCCTGCAGTGTGGCGGGCGCTCTGATCCAGACTCGAAGGACTCTTCATGAATTCCGGTGCCGGCTTCGGCAACCTCCTCGTGCTCGCCCTGCCTCTTGCTCTGCTGGCGTTCCTCGTGCTCAGCCAGCGCAAGCGCGGCCGCCAGACGCAGGACTTCCAGGCAGGACTCATCGTCGGTGACAAGGTCGTGCTGACCTCGGGTCTCTACGGCACGATCATCACGCTGGACGAGGTGGCCGCGACGCTCGAGATCGCCCCCGGCGTCCAGGTGCGCGTCGACCGCCGCGCGATCGGTCTCAAGCAGCCTGGCGCCGCTCCCGCCACCGGTGAGCCCGACGCCACGCCCGAGGTCGACTGACATGGCACAGATGAGTTACACGTCTTTCGCGCGCCGTGCCCTGGCCGCCATGGCCGTCCTGACGATTGCCCTGATCGGGCTGCTGTTCGGTGCCAACCAGTTCAGACCCAACGTCCTGCCCCTCAACGGGGTCCCGCGGCTCGGCGGCTGAAGTCGGGCACTCGTCCCGGGTGTCGCGCGTTGGTCGCGATGAACCCGTCACCTATGCTGACTCGGCCCGGCGTCGCCCGGGCCACTGACGTGCCCTGCAGCGTGGCGGGCGCGCTGATCCAGACTCGAAGGACTCTTCATGAATTCCGGTGCCGGCTTCGGCAACCTCCTCGTGCTCGCCCTGCCCCTCGCTCTGCTGGCGTTCCTCATGCTCAGCCAGCGCAAGCGCGGCCGCCAGACGCAGGACTTCCAGGCAGGACTCACCGTCGGTGACAAGGTCGTCCTGACCTCGGGTCTCTACGGCACGATCATCACGCTCGACGAGGTGGCCGCGACCCTCGAGATCGCCCCCGGCGTCCAGGTGCGCGTCGACCGCCGCGCGATCGGTCTCAAGCAGCCCGGCGCCGCTCCCGCCACCGGCGAGCCCGACGCCACGCCCGAGGTCGACTGACATGGCGCAGATGAGTCACACGTCTTTCGCGCGCCGTGCCCTGGCCGCCATGGCGGTCCTGACGATCGCCCTGATCGGGCTGCTCTTCGGCGCCAACCAGTTCAGCAACGGCAGCTACGCCCCCAAGCTGGGTCTTGACCTCGAGGGCGGCACCGAGATCATCCTCAAGCCGCGCCTTACCGGTGGGAAGACGGTCGCGCCCGAGCAGATCACCCAGGCCCGCGACATCATCGTCCAGCGCGTCGACGCCGGTGGTGTTGCCGGCGCCGAAGTGACGACGCAGGGCGGCAACAACATTGTCATCAGCATGCCGGGGAGCCCGACGAAGCAGCAGGAGGACGCCATTCGTCGGTCCTCGCAGCTTCAGTTCCGCCCGGTGCTCGCCATTGCAGCGGGTTCACCGCAACCCGTTCCCTCGGCCACTCCGAGTGGTTCGGCCAGTCCGACCCCGAGCGGGTCCGCGTCCCCGAGTGCTTCGCCGAGCGCGTCTCCCTCTCCGTCTGCCTCGGTCCCCTCCGCCAACGCGGCCAGCCCGAGTGCCAGCAACAACTCGGCGATCCCCGGCGCCTTCACCACTGGGGTCAGCCCGTCCCCGTCGGCATCCGCCACGACCAGCCCGAAGCCCAGCGCGTCGCCCAGCCCGAGCCCGAGTGCGTCACCTTCGGCCCCTGCAGCCAACGACCCGTTCAGCATGGCGCAGATCACCCCCGAGCTCACCGAGGCGTTCACCGCCCTCGACTGCAGCAAGGACGGAGCCCTCGACAAGGTCCTCGAAGAATTCCCGGACATCGACGCCAAGCCACTCATCACCTGTGACGCCGACGGTGCCGCCAAGTACATCCTTGGCCCGGTTGTCGTCTCGGGCGACAAGATCTCCGACGCCAGCGCCGGATACCAGACCACGCCCGCAGGGTCAGCAGACCTCCACCGTTGAGATCCAGCTCGCCCTCAATGGCGAAGGCACCAAGCAGTACGCCGACGTCTCACGCAAGATGGTCGCTCTCGAGCAGCCGCAGAACCAGCTCGCCGCGACCCTGGACTCCCGGGTCATCGTCGCGCCGAGCTTCAACGAGGCGATCCCCAACGGCAAGGCCAGCATCACCGGCAACTTCACCATCACCGGCGCCCGTGATCTCGCCCAACAGCTGAAGTTCGGTGCCCTGCCGATCTCGTTCGACCTCCAGACCCGCAACCAGATCAGCCCCACCCTCGGTGGCGAACAGCTGCGCTACGGCCTCTACGCAGGGCTCGTCGGCCTGTTGCTCGTGGTCCTCTACTCGTTGGCCCAGTACCGCCTACTCGGACTGGTCACCATCGCCTCGATCGTCGCGGCCGGGTTGCTGACCTACCTCGCCATCACCATCCTCGGGTGGTCGCACAACTACCGACTCGACATGGCCGGTGTCACCGGCCTCATCGTGGCCATCGGCTTCACGGCGGACTCGTTCATCGTCTACTTCGAACGCATCCGTGATGAGCTGCGTGAGGGTCGCTCGCTCGAGAGTGCCGTCGCCACCGGTTGGGCCCGTGCCAAGCGCACGATCCTGATCGCCGACGGCGTGAACTTCCTCGCGGCGATCGTGCTCTACCTCCTTGCCAGCTCGAGCGTGCGCGGCTTCGCCTTCACCCTCGGACTGACGACCCTGCTCGACATCCTCATCGTCTTCTTCTTCACCCACCCGGTGGTGACGCTCCTCGCGCGCCTGAAGTTCTTCCATGGAGGCCACCCGATGTCGGGGCTTGACCCAGACAAGCTCGGCGCCGTGAAGAAGACCTCGTATGCCGGCCGTGGCCGATTCACGACGAACCCGCCCCGCACTGCGGGCAACCCGCCCCGCACCGCGGGCGCTGAAGGGAGTGCGTCGTGAACTTCTCCGATCTCGGAAACGACCTCTACACCGGTAAGAAGTCCATCCCGGTTGTCCCCAAGAGGAAGTCGTTCTATCTCGTCTCGCTCGTCCTCATGGCGATCGCCATCGCGGGCCTTGGCATCAACAAGCTGAACCTCGGCCTCGAGTTCAGTGGCGGCTCGGAGTTCCGGGTCACCAGCCAGTCGATCCCGAGTGACTACGAGTTCGTGGCGCGCGACGCCCTCGGTGCCGCGGACGACTCGCAGGGTGTGCGCGTCTCCAAGCTGGGCACCACCACGGTCCGAGTGCAGACCGAGCGTCTTGATGACGCCGAGAGCGCCCGGGTGGCCACGGAGTTGGCGCAGACCTTCAAGGTCGACGAGAAGAACGTCAGCTCGACCTTCATCGGTCCCTCGTGGGGTGACTCGGTCACGAAGCAGGCGCTTCGCGCCCTCGTGATCTTCCTCGTTCTTGTGGCCGCTCGTCCTTGCCGCCTACTTCCGCAACTGGAAGATGGCTCTGGCGGCCCTGCTCGCGCTGGCACACGACCTCATCATCACCGTGGGCATCTACTCGTTCACCGGGTTCGAGGTCTCGCCAGCGACGATGATCGGCTTCCTCACCGTCCTGGGCTACTCGATCTACGACACCGTCGTCGTCTTCGACAAGGTGCGGGAGAACACCAACGAGGCGTTCGGCAACGGTCGACTCAGCTTCGCCCAGGCCGCCAACCTCGCGGTCAACCAGACTTTCGTGCGCTCGATCAACACGACGGTCATCGGCATCCTGCCGATCCTTTCGGTGCTCATTGTCGGCGGGATCTTCCTCGGCCCGGGCACCCTGCTCGACCTCGCCCTCGTGCTCTTCATCGGCATCCTGATCGGCGCCTACTCCTCGATCTTCCTGGCGACGCCGCTCCTCGTGAGCCTGCGCAGCAAGGACGACGCCGTTGTGGACCTCGACAAGCGGGCCGCGCGGTCGCAGGCCAAGCGCGCCAAGGAACTGGCACTCACGGCTCCCTCCTCCTCGGGCAACGCGATCATCGAGGAGTCATCGGGACACATCGGCGAAGAGGCAGCGACCACGTCCACGGCCCCCATGGCGCAGGACGAGGAATCTGCCACGGTGACCGGTCGTCAGGTGCACAAGTACGCGCAGTCCGGCCCGCGCAACCAGCCGAAGCGTCCGCCCAAGTCCCGTCGCAAGTAGTCACGTGAGCGCTGTCAGCGACCTCGTCGCCAGTCGACTGCGTGACGTCGCCGACTTCCCGAAGCCGGGTGTGGTGTTCAAGGACATCACCCCGCTTCTGGGGGACGGGGAAGCGTTCGGTGCGGTGATCCGCGAACTGGCGTCACGGCATACCCCATCGTCATCGGCGCAGCCGATCGACGCGGTGGCCGGGGTGGAAGCGCGCGGCTTCATCATCGGAGCGGCCCTGGCCCACGAGCTGGGCGTCGGCTTCATCCCGGTCCGCAAGGCAGGCAAGCTGCCCGGCGAGACGGTGCAGCGCACCTATGACCTCGAGTACGGCACGGCGACGATCGAGATCCACTCGGACGCGGTGTCGCCCAGGCAGCGCGTCCTGCTGGTCGACGATGTCCTCGCCACCGGCGGGACCGCCATCGCGGCCTGGGACCTGCTCGCGGAGTCCGGTGCCGACGTCGTCGGGTTCGACACGATCGTCGAGCTCGCGTTCCTCGGTGGACGTGAGGCAATGGGGGAGCGCGCGGTCCACGCCCTGCATGTCGTGACCGGCGCGGAGGACGCCTAGACTCCGTTCATGGCAGAGGAAACCACGCCGATTCCGGTGCGTAGCGGGGCATCTGCCTCGAATCGCGCCCGCGCGCGTGCCCGCATCGCCCGTTTCGGTGGTGCGCGTCCCTCGGCCCACCCGGTCCTCGAGCCGCTGCTGACGTCGGTCCGGCTCACGCACCCCAAGGCCGACGTCTCCGTCATCGAGCGGGCCTACGAGGTCGCCGAGCGCGCCCACGACGGGCAGATGCGCAAGAGCGGCGACGCCTACATCACCCACCCGCTCGCCGTGACGACGATCCTTGCCGAGCTCGGCATGACCCCGCCGACCCTGGCGGCCGCGCTGCTCCACGACACCGTCGAGGACACCGACTACCACCTCGACCAGCTCGAGAAGGACTTCGGCGCCGAGATCGCGATGCTCGTCGACGGCGTCACCAAGCTCGACAAGGTCACCTACGGTCAGGCCGCGCAGGCCGAGACGGTCCGCAAGATGGTCGTCGCCATGGCGCGCGACATCCGGGTGCTCGTCATCAAGCTCGCCGACCGGCTCCACAACGCCCGCACCTGGCGCTACGTGTCCAAGGAGTCCGCGCAGCGCAAGGCCCGCGAGACCCTCGAGATCTATGCCCCGCTGGCTCACCGGCTCGGCATGAACACGATCAAGTGGGAGCTCGAGGACCTGTCGTTCCAGACCCTCTATCCCAAGGTCTACGACGAGATCGTGCGCCTCGTGGCGGATCGTGCGCCGGCTCGGGAGGAGTACCTCGCGACGGTGCGCGCCAGTGTCGAGGGCGACCTGCGTGCGGCCAAGCTCAAGGCCACCGTCACCGGGCGACCCAAGCACTACTACTCCGTCTACCAGAAGATGATCGTCGGCGGCCGCGACTTCGAGGAGATCTACGACCTCGTCGCCGTCCGGGTCCTCGTCGACACGGTGCGTGACTGCTACGCCGCACTGGGCGCGATGCACGCCCGGTGGACGCCGGTGCCTGGTCGCTTCAAGGACTACATCGCGACGCCGAAGTTCAACATGTACCAGTCGCTCCACACGACGGTGATCGGCCCCGAGGGCAAGCCCGTCGAGATCCAGATCCGCACCCACACCATGCACCGCCGCGCGGAGTACGGCGTTGCCGCGCACTGGAAGTACAAGGAGAACGACAAGGCGGGCGGCGCTCCGGAAGGTCCCTCCACGAGCAACACCGGCGCCAACGACATGGCCTGGCTGCGGCAGCTCCTCGACTGGCAGAAGGAGACCGCCGACCCGGGGGAGTTCCTCGAGTCACTGCGCTTCGAGATCAACGCCAGCGAGGTCTACGTCTTCACGCCCAAGGGCCAGCTCGTCGGCCTGCCGGCCAACTCGACGTCCGTCGACTTTGCGTATGCCGTGCACACCGAAGTCGGGCACCACACCATTGGTGCCAAGGTCAACGGGCGTCTGGTGCCGCTGGAGTCGCGTCTGGACAACGGTGACACGGTCGAGGTCCTCACCTCCAAGGCCGACGGTGCCGGTCCCTCGCGTGACTGGCTGAACTTCGTCAAGTCCGCGCGCGCCCGCAACAAGATCCGTCACTGGTTCACCCTCGAGCGGCGCGAGGAGATGATCGACAACGGCAAGGAGTCGCTGGCCAAGGCGATGCGCAAGCGCAGCCTTCCGGTGGCGCGCCTGTCGTCCGTGGAGTCCCTCACCGGTGTCGCCGAGGAGCTGCGCCTCCAGGGGATCGACGGCCTGTATGCCGCGATCGGCGAGGGCCATGTCAGCGCGCAGCACGTCGTGGCGCGACTCGTTGCCGCCCAGGGCGGTGAGGAGTCGAGCGATGACCTCGCCGAGGTCACGATGCCTCGACCGATCTCCAACCGTCGCCGTCGCGCTGGCGACCCCGGAGTGGTCGTCAAGGGCACGTCCGACGTCTGGGTCAAGCTGGCCCGATGTTGCACGCCGGTTCCGGGCGACGACATCCTCGGGTTCGTCACGCGCGGCGCTGGTGTCTCCGTGCACCGGCGCGACTGCACCAACGCCTCGTCGCTCCTCAGTCAGGACGACAAGATCATCGAGGTCGAGTGGGCCCCGACGGCCAACAGCATCTTCCTCGTGCAGCTGCAGGTCGAGGCGCTCGACCGATCGGCATTGCTCTCCGACGTCACTCGCGTGCTCTCCGAGAGCGGGGTCAACATCCTCAGCGCCTCGGTGCACACCTCACGCGACCGGGTGGCGGGCCTCAAGTTCACCTTCGAGATGGGCGACCCCAGCCACCTCGACCACGTCATCCGCAGTGTCCGCGGCATCGCTGGTGTCTTCGACGCCTACCGCATCACCCAGAACTGAGCTGGAGCCCAGCCGCACCCGCACCGCTGCCGTGGCGGCGAGGACGACGACGACTCCCGTGGCGACGAGTCCCGGTGTGATCTCCTCGCCCAGGATGAGGGCGGCCCACGCGATGGACATCAGGGGCTGTACGAGCTGGACCTGACTCACGCTGGCCATGGGGCCGATGGCCAGCCCGCGGTACCACGCGACGAAGCCGAGGAACATGCTCACCAGGCCGAGGTAGGCGAAGGCGAGCCAGTGGACGGCGTCTGCGCGCGGCATACTCCCGTCTGCCGAGACGAGCGTGAGGCCAGCCATCACCGGAGCTGACAGGACGAGAGCCCAGGACACGGTCTGCCAGGCGCCGAGTTCACGTGCCAGGAGGCCGCCCTCGGCGTAGCCCACGGCTGCGGCGAGAACCGCGAGGAAGAACAGCGCGTCGGTGAGGTGCACGCCGCCGAATCCACCGGCCTGCACCACCGCGAACACGATGGCCGCGATGGTGGCTGCCGCCAAAGCCAACCAGAAGCGCAGGGGAGGGCGCTCTCCGGTGCGCAGCACCGCCACCGTGGCCGTCGCGGCGGGCAGGAGTGCAATGACGACGGCGCCGTGGCTGGCGGGTGCTGTCGTGAGCGCGAAGGACGTGAGGAGAGGGAAGCCGATGACGATCCCACCGGCGACCACCGCGAGACGGACCCACTGTGATCCGCTCGGTCGCGCCTGGCGAGTGACGAGGAGCGCGATGCCGGCGGCGACGGATGCGACGACGGCTCTGCCGGACCCGACGAAGAGCGGGGGCAGGGACTCCACGGCCAAGCGAGTGAGCGGCATGGTCAGGGAGAAGGCCAGCACGCCGAGTAGTCCCCACAGCAGACCGGTTCGATCCGGGCGAAGAATCGCAGTGGCCGATCTGGGAGTAGCGCTATCATTGCCTGTCATGAATGACGATAGCACCGTGGGGATCGTTGACGGTCTGCGCCGCCTCATCGCGGCGAGCCCGGACGGTGGCCGGCTCCCGTCGACCCGGCAGCTGGTGGCGGAGCACCATGCCAGTCCGGTGACGGTGCAGCGAGCCCTGCGCCTCCTCGCGGCAGAGGGAGTGCTCGAGAGCAGGCCGGGCGTCGGGACGTTCGTGCGGTCGGCGCCGATCGCGAGGGCGCACGACTACGGCTGGCAGACCACGACCCTCGGCCCACGCGCCACGAGTTCGGCTCGGCCGCCGGTGGCGTTGACCGAAGCCACCAACGACATGATCTCCATGCACGGGGGATATCCCGACGGGGAGCTGCTGCCCGATCGTCTGGTTCGGGCGGCGCTTGCCCGGGCTGGCCGCGGGCCGACTGCGCTCGTCCGACCGCCCGTGGCGGGGCTGCCCGGGCTGCAGACCTGGTTCGCGGCTGAGCTGGCCAGCGCGACCTCGCCCGGGATATCTGCTCCGACGGCGGCCGACGTCATCATCGTGCCGGGCAGCCAGACGGGACTCAGCTCGATCCTGCGCGCTGTGGGTGGGGGAGGGCGGCCGGTCGTGATGGAGTCACCGACCTACTGGGGCGCCATCTCTGCCGCTCGCCATGCCGGAGTCACCGTGGTCCCTGTCCGTTCGTCGCCATTCGGTCCGGAGCCAGAAGACGTCGACCGGGTCCTTGCGGAGTCCGGTGCCCGGCTGTTCTACGCGCAGCCCACGTGGGCGAACCCGACGGGTGCCCAGTGGTCGCCGCAACGGGCCCGCGACATCCTCGAGGTGGTCCGGTCGCACGGAGCGTTCATGATCGAGGACGACTGGGCCCACGATTTCGGCATCGACTCGCAGCCCAATCCGCTGGCAGGAACTGACGATTCGGGACACGTCATCTACCTGCGCTCCTTCACCAAGAGCGTCTCGCCTTCGGTGCGGGTCGCCGCCGTCATCGCTCGCGGCCCAGTGCGCGGTCGCATCCTCGCCGATCACACGGGTGAGTCGATGTATGTCTCCGGAGTGCTCCAGGCCGCTGCGCTCGACGTGGTCAGCCAGCCCGGTTGGACGACGCATGTACGACGCACCAGGGAGCAACTGCGGGCCCGACGAGACCTTCTGGTGACGGCACTGCGCCGTCATGCACCCGAGGCCGTCATCGAGGCGATCCCGTCAGGCGGCCTCAGCCTCTGGGCCAGACTCCCCGAGGGCAGTGACGCTCGCGAGGTGGCCGCCCGATGTCGTGACCTCGGCGTCATGGTTGGCGCGGGCGACGACTGGTTCCCGACGGAGCCCTCAGGGCCACATCTGCGCCTGACCTACTGCGGTCCGGATCCCGGGCGGTATGACGAGGGTGCCCGCCTGCTCGGCGACGTCCTCCGCCAGTCCTGACCTGCGACTGAGGGCCCTTTCGCGCGTGCGCGAAAGGGCCCTCAGTCGTGGGTGAGTGCGGTCAGGAACCGAACTCGTCGCCGGCTGCCTCGGCCTGCTTGAG
>CAWEDC010000015.1:0-275131 GCA_963807825.1 uncultured Actinomycetota bacterium | reverse complement strand
ACTGAGGCGACGAGGAATGTCGTGGCGACCTCCGCGACGCTGTCGTGGCGCCACAGCTCAACGACCAGGGTCGCCAGCCCGACGGCTGCCCAGACGAGGTAGCCCACGACGTGCCGCCCGCGGGCCGCGCCCCAGAAGACGAGTACCTGGGAGAGTGCCCAGGCGCCTCCGAGGGCGGTGAACGCCGGCACCAGGTCCGCGAGATGCGTGTATGCCGGCCCGCCGACGATCCGGACCAGCGGCGCCGAGAGCAGGGCCGAGAAAGCGACACCGACCGCGACGATGGCAGCCGTCCCGCCGAGGGCGACGAAGAGGGGGCGAGCGCCCTTGGCCCGGGACATCCCCGGGTACAGGACGGTCGCAAGGAAGGCCGGACCCCAGAAGGCGGCCTTCGCGAAAAGGCTGAGGACGGCATACGCGCCGGAGTCCCCGCCCGACAGGACGTGGCGGGCGACAGGGGTGTCGATGGTCGAGGCCACGAGCAGGGCAGAGGTGCCGGCCATGCCCGCGAGGACACGTCGCACCTGCGTGGGCACGTCCGCGTGCATCATCCGACCGAGGTCGCCGCGCACGAGCACGAGGACGCCGAGGGCGAGCAGCCAGGACGCGACCGCGGTCAGGGCCATGACCCCGGTGACTCCCCACCCGAGCCACGCCGCGAGCGCACCGCCAGTGGTGCGCGCGAGGGACGTCACGGCATACACGGTTCCGAGAGCCACGAATCGTTCGGCGCCCTGGAGGGTGCCCTGGACCGCGGCAGTGAGGCAGGTCGGCAGGATCGAGGCTGCGACGAGGAGGACCGGCATGGGCCCGTCGAGGTGCAGCAACGGGACGATCGCCGGGCTCAGGAGCCCGACGACAGCCGTGACGATGAGGCCGACGGCGGCACCCGTGCGCAGGGCGGAGGCCCGGGCGTCGGGCCGGTGCAGGGCCACGCGCCAGGCGCTGACGAGCTGGGTCGACAGGGCAGCGACGCCGGCGATGATGACGAGGTTGAGCAGCGAGGCGACGGCGCCGAGCTCGTCGGCTCCGAGTTCACGGTTGAGCACGAGGAAGAGGGCGTAGCCGAACACATTGCCCAACAGACTGCCGGCGCCTACTGCGCTTGCCCCCCATCCGCGACTTAGTCCCGAGAATTTCGGACGAGGGCGAGCAGGATGCGGAGGCCGCGGCTGATCGTGTTGTGCCATGCGAGTCACAGGTGTCGTGGCGCTTGTCGAGATTCGGTTCCTCTGGATATTGCGACCCCGTGGCTGTCGTCCATATGCACCCTCATGGGGATCCATCTGCATTCGCACGGGAAGGCCGCAAATCCACGAGGACGTCCTGGCAAAGAGTCGTTGACGCGTTCCCAAGGGGGCGTCCGATGCCGATGATCCGGGCGTCAGGACAACTCGAGTGCACGGCGGAGAGGACATCGAGGTTTGAAGCCCCCGCCCGAGCCAGACTGAGCTCGATGAGGAGGAAGCGACAGCGAGTCAGCGTTGTGCGAGCCCCTTCCACGACGGCGTCCTCAAACCCCTCAACATCGATTTTTAGGAGGTCCACTCGGTCCAGACCGACGCATGCCTCGTCGAGAGTGACGACATCGACGTCAACAGTGACGACATGATTGCCCTGCGGCCAGCTTGGTCGAAGGGACGACATCACCGATAGTGGGGCGCGGTGGAGTTTCATGCTGCCGGCTCGATCCCCAATGGCCACACATCGCGCGGTGACGTCTGGCCAATTCGCCGCGTTCACCGCAAGGTCGGCGTACACGTCAGGGTCGGGTTCGAACGACAACACACGGGCCTCTGGACGCAGCTGTTTGATGCCAGCGAGAAACTCACCCCGGTGAGCACCCACGTCAACGACTACAGGATTCCTTGGTAGAGCGTCGCCTAGGGGGGAAAGCAGTTCAAAGACGTCGGCGATGGCGCTCTGCAGGGTGCCAACGTCGGCGACTTCGCGGACGAAGTAGGACACCCCACCCACGGTTATCCGGGCTGGAACTCCTCGCACCAACCGGAACAGTGCCCGCGGCTTGCCCGACACAAGAGCGGCGCGATGCTTCCTCGACCAGCCGCTGAGTCGGAATGTCCGCATGTCAAGCTCGAGGGAACGAGCAGCGAGGAAGGGTAGGTCGCTGGACGAGAGTCCGTCCCGTTTCGGCACAGTTGTGAACCTATCAGTCGTGGGTATACCGGCTTGGTCCCATGAGCGCTAGCCGGTTGGTGGTGGGAACGTCAGCAAATAGGTGTCGTAGGACACCCTTTCGGCGCCGTCGAGGTAAGAGGCGGAAGTGCCGATCTTCACCATGGTGGAGGCGGCCAGCTCTGCTGAAAGTTGAACCGGCGCGCCTTCTCGCGCGATGACGATCACCGGGGAATCCGATGGGCAATTGGCCCACGCGCGGAAATCCGTCTCCTGAGGAAGAGGCCAAGTGAAGTCGTTGCAGACAAACCAGCCCTCGCCCATGAGTCGATACGCAGTGGGGTAGACCGGTGTGAACCAGAACCCGCCTGTGTACATGACTCTCACTGGACCACCCGGCTGCGTGGCATCTCGAAGTGCCGGCACAGCCTGAGCCCCCGGTGTGGTGACTACACGGTTCTTCACCATGTCCACGTTCGCACTGTCCGGCACGAAGGCCATCAGACCGGCGGCCAAGGTGACCAGGCCGAGGAAGGGGCCCCAGAGATTGACCTGGCCTCGCCCCCACCGTCTTGAGAGGGGGCCACGAAGCCAGCGAACTGCGAGCCACACCGTGGCCGCCAAGAGCACCGCGCGGAAGGCTGACAGGGGAGTGACCCAGTAGGCAACCGTCCAGACTGCCGGGCCCGTGGGGAGCGTTGCCGCAAGGATTGCCGCTTCTGCGACGAAGGCCCCCACAGCCAGACCCGGGACGAGATATGCGGGGTCCCTCCATCGGGGTTCGCGACTGCGTCGATGTGGGGACCTGGAAGCAACCGCATGGCTGAGAAGTGCGATTCCACACAGCACGATGAGGACGGTCAGGACTCTGACGGCTCCGGAACCGTCCCAAGGGAGCAACCCTCCCAAGTACTCGACGATGCCCGGCCGGGGGCCGACAGGTGCCCTGGCCTCCGAAGCGCGGAAGTACTTCCACAATTGGCTGAGGTTCGAGGGGCGAAACGTCAGTGCTTCCCACACAGGGGGAGCCCACAAGAGGAGGCCCAACGCTGTCGCCGTCCATCCTGGCCGCCACCGGGCCGCAGGCCTAGTGGGCCAGCCCCGGAGCGGCCAGACCTGACCTCGATTGCGGTACCAGTCCCTGAAGCCAACGACGGAAACCGAGCCGAGAATCAGCAAGGTGACGGGCACGTAGGCGAGTTGGCCTTGGGTGACAACGGAGGCTGCCAGTACGAGGCCCGGCAACCAAGTGGTTTGGCGCCGCACCACCAGTGCCGCGCTCAATACGAGCAGAACGAGGAAGAAGGTTGGCGGGACAGTGTTGACTGGCTGGAAAAGGTGCGCGTAACCGATGTCGGATGCGAAAACGGCACACGTGGCGAGCATGGGAACGGCGAGAAGGGGCCCTCCGAGTCGCTTCGCGGCCAATGCAACGAGACCGAGGGCCACGGCGTGGATGGCTCCCATGCCGACGAGCAACCCGACTCGAGAGTCGATTGCGACGAAGGGGGCCAATGCATAGAACTCGACGGGGCCGAGGTGGTGGGCGCTGAGGAGCGGGTCGACTTGACCCGTGGTTGCCTGGGCCCCAGACAGGGGTAGGTGCCCCTGGAGCAGATCCATGACTCGCACGACAGTGCGGGCGTCGTCTTCAAGGGGCCACCATCCCAGGCGAATCGCGACAATGCTCGGCCAGAAGGCCACAGCAAGGACGAAGAGCGCCATCATGATGTCGATCAAGGCAGGGCGACGTGGTTCCGAGCGCGTCATATTCATGAAGAGGGTTTCCCGCTGGCCAAGCGTCGGATCTCGGGTGCGAGGAACTGCCACACGCGTTCACTTCCAGCGGGCCCGAAATGGACGCCATCAGTGCGGAGAGTTTCACCCTCCAACACATTGGTGTATCCGTCTGCGCACAGAGCCCCGTGGAGATCGACAGTCCCAAAATGGCGGGCCGCAGCATAACGGGCGAGCAGCTCGTTGATCGTGGTGATGCGCTCCGCCGAGTTGGTCACGCGACTGTTGTCGGAGTTGTCTTCGGGGATGCGATAACAACCAACATTGACAATCGTGACTGGAACAGCGAGTGCCTCAAGTGGCTCGACCACTCGGTCAAGTTCAGCGGTCAACCACGCCTCGTGCTCCTGGGTGCCGAGTTGGAGAAATGATTCACCAACGTGCGCATCGAACATCTCGCCAAGGCCAATGAAGACCAGAGCCACATCGGGGTTGAAATCCTTCACGGCCGGAGCTGTGACAAGCTGGCCGGTCAGGCAATTGGAGGGTGTTGGGACATCATTGCCGTCAACCGCGTGCTGGAATCGCACGAGCCCACAGCCGAAGGGCGTGAGGGTCGACAGAGTGATGTCAGGGTGCACGCTCTTGGGAAAGTTTGTCGTGAGGCTCCAGGGAACCGAGTCGCCCACGAACATCACCCTCAGCGTGGCGCCCCCGGCCTCCACACGTGTGACCGTTGTCCCCGACGCTTGGCTGACACCTGCTGTGGCGCCTTGGGTGGACACGAGCAACACAACCAAGGTCACGGCGGCTGCTGAGGACGCGCCGGCCAGCGAGTTGACACCCGGAAGCCGGAACCTCCGCGCGCGAATGGGTTCTTCAAGGAACCGGTAGGAGGCCCAGGCCATCGCCCCAGAGACAACCAAGCGGAGTACAACGAGCACAGCGCCGCTGAGACCGGTGCGCGACTCGGAGAGCGCCACGTACACGGGCCAGTGCCACAAGTAGAGGCCGTACGAGACAAGGCCAATCTGGACCAAAGGGCTCCACGAGAGGGCTCGAGCCATGACGCCATGGGGATGCAGCTCTAGAGAGCCGATGACGATGGCAGCCGTGGCGCAAATGAGTGTGAACCCACCAGTGAACAACCAGGAACTGCTATCCCTGACCAAGATCATGCACATGAGCAGGGCGAGTCCCGCACATATCCCACCGTACGCAGCGACGGGCCGAGGTACCCGTAGAGCCTTCCTCCTGCTCAGCGCAACCCCTAGGAATGCTCCGATGAGTAGCTCCTGGATGCGCGTGTCAGTGCCGAAGTATGCCCTCGACGGATCGAGACCGGGGTCATTGACAGCAGCCATAATGACGGCTGAAGCGACGATGCAGGCAGCGATTGCGGCCATGACGCGACGCCTGTTTCCTCGGGTGAGCGTCAGAAGCCCGATCAGGAAGATCGGGTAGGCGACGTAGAACTGCTCTTCGATGGCCAACGACCACATGTGCCTGAACGGGCTTGGGTCACCAAATCGATCGAAGTAGGACTGGTTGTCGACGATGAAGCGCAGGTTGGCGACGTAGAGCAAAGAAGCGACCCCGTCTGCCCTGATCGAACCGAGTTTGTCCGTGGGCGCGGCAAGGCGCGCCCACACGGCCACCGCGAGGACCACGCTAAATAGGGCCGGGAGCAGTCGGCGCGCCCTCCGCCTGTAGAAGTCAACGAGGTCGATTCGTCCCCATGCGCGGCGCTCGGCGAGCAGAAGCGTCGTGATGAGGAAGCCGGACAGAACGAAGAAGACATCCACTCCGAGGAAACCGCCTCGGGCCCAACCAACGCCTGCGTGGTAGAGCAGCACTGCGCTGACAGCGATGCCGCGTAGGCCGTCTAACGCGGGCCGGTACGGAATGGTCGAACGGGCCACGGTGGAGGCCTTTACGTCGGAGGATGAGTCGGGAGTACATTACGATGCGCCGACACCGAGATGCGCCATAAGCCGAGGAGTGCCCATGCAAGGAGCGACCGACGAGACGTCGCGGTCGAACGTCGATCCGCAGTTGGAGCGACGGGTGCTTCGCACGCCCAGCAAAGGGGCGAAAGTCGCCCTTGTGTGTGCCGCGTTGTTCCTCGTGGCTGCGGCCTACTTCCTGTTCTCCCCGGTGCGCGTGGTTGCAGCCGACGGCGGCAGTTGGGACTGCGGCACCGCCTTGAGCGCTCCGCAGGATACCTTCGGCAAGGGACTGTGTGGCCGGATCAACGACGTGTTCGCAGCGAGGGCGGTGGCATTCGGCGTTGCGGCCGTGGTGACGGGAGTGGGGGGAATCTTGACGTTTGGCACCGAGCAGCGAGTCGAAACCCGGCGTCGTCGCACGGCCGAGGATGACGACCTCTGAGACGTCTCTTCCCAGGGTTGAACCACTGGTGGTGGCGGTCGCCCACGGCTGAGGGCTGGATCCTCATTGCTCTAACGACTGTACTCAGCATTGCTGTGCTTTTCAGCGATGTGGGTGTCCTCACGCCAGACACCAAGCCTGAAGTCTTTTTGGCGCCGTGGGAGACGGCTCGACGTCTCTCAGGATGGTGGATCGACAGTCCGTTCTTGGGTGTGCCGAACTTCAATGTGGGTTTGGCCCCCGTCGCCGCCGCGCTCGGCCTCATTGAGGTGGTGGTTCCGTCTCCGTGGCTTGCGATGCGCGTCTGGCGACTTTTGCTTCTCCTTTTGGCAGCGTGGGGTGCGCGGCGTTTCTTCGGAGAGCTTGTCGGCTCGACGCCGCGCATGGCGGCAGTTGGGCGAATCGTCATCGCGGTGGTCTATGTCGCCAATCCCTACTTGCTGCTCGGTGGAAACTCCACCCCCACGTTGCTCCCGCTTGCCTTGCTGCCATGGTTTGGCTTGTTCGCCCTACGGTTGTTGACCCGACCGTCGTCGCGGCTGCGCTGGGGTGCCGCCTCGGCTCTGAGCCTGGCCGCCATGAGTGGCGTCAATGTTGGGGTCGTCGTTGTAGCTCAATTGATCGTCCTGGTTCCCTTGCTCGCACATGCCACGGTCGTCTGTGGTGTGTCGTTGAGGTCGGCGCTCCTTCGTCTTGCGGGTGTGGGCGTCTCCTACCTTGTGATGTCCCTTTATTGGATACTGCCGGCCGTTTCGGCGTTGGGTGTGGGTCAGGCCGTGGCAGGCGGGACCGAGTCAATGGGTTCGATCAACGCCGCCAACTCCTATGCGGAGGTATTGCGTGGGCTTGGCTACTGGCCTTTGTACGGTGGCGATGGTCGCGGTCCCTTCCTCCCGGGCATCCAATCCCTGGTGACCAACCCACTGGTGGTCTTGGCAACCTTTGGACTCCCAGTTCTCGCTCTGATCGGTGCGCGCTACTCGCGATCGCCCGCTCGGTTGTTCGGCTCGGTTTCTGTGGTCATTGGCGCTGTCGTGATGGTTGGGGCCTTCCCGTTCGACCACCCATCTGCAACTGGCCGTGCATCCCTTTGGGCATTCGCCAACGTCCCTGGAGCCATTGCCCTGCGGACCACGAACAAGGCGGGTGCCGTTCTCGAGTTGGGGCTCTCGGTCCTAATTGCTCTCGGTGCCATGTATCTTGCCCACCGCTTCCCCGCCACCACGAGGCATCCAGTCGTCGCGCGCCGGGTGGTCACCGCCGCTGTCGCTCTGGTGGCTGCTGTGAGTGTGCTTCCGGCGTTGGTCGGGAACCTTTTCCTCGTACGGCTCGACCTTCCGAGTTATTGGGAGGAAGCCGCACATACGGTGAACAGTGAGTCAGCGAGGGACCGTGTCATGCTGACGCCGGGCATCGCGCTTGCCGATTACTCCTGGGGCTATTCCGGACCAGATGAGTTGACGAACTCGCTCATTGATCGAGAAGCGCTCGTGAGAATCTCAACGCCGATGGGCAATCAATATGCGTCTGGACTCCTGAGTGCCGTGGATGAGGCTCTTTACCAGGGGAATCTTCCTCCTGGGGCAATGTCGCAGCTTGCGGCGTACACAGGTGTCGGCGAGCTGCTTGCGCGCTATGACCGGTCCCTAATGGGGGAGCGGGGCAGCACTGTTGATCAGCAACTTGCTGCAGATCCCGGCTTGAAACTCTTGGGCGCGTACGGTCCGGCGGACGTGGCGGCGGGGGCTGACCACCCAGTCAAGCGATACGGGGTGACTGCCGCGTCGGGCGAACCTCCGGTGTGGGTCGGGGGGTCCGGGCTCTTGGTCGACGGTGATGGTTCCGCCTTGGGGTCCCTGAGCCAGGCGTCGCTGATTGACAACGTGCCCGCCCTCCTCATGGCAGGCTCGATGCAGAAGGAACAGGTGCGTTCCGCACTGGGCGATGGCGCGAAGGTCGTCCTCACCGACGGCAACCGTCGACGCCAACAAAACGGAGGCAAACCCGAAGTGGGCGGGCCATTGCTTCCGTCGAGCGAGGATCCAGGTGCAACTTGGTCAGTGTTCGGCGGTGTTGACCAGACCGTTGCTGAATATGAGGGGGCACAGTCCGTCACCACGGCCGGCGATGGCCTGCTCTTCGGGCCATTCCCGGGGGGAGATGCCGCACTGGCATTGGACGGGGATCGTTCAACGGCTTGGCGCTTTGGCAACTTCGGTACGGCTCGTGGCAACGCAGTAACCATCAAGCTGAAGGAGCCAGTTGCCGTCTCGTCAGTTGTGGTGCGTCCGACGTCCGATGCGGCTGGCAAAGTTCAGACGGTCTCTGTGTCAGCCACAGGCCCATCGGGGGCGGTTAGAGCAGAAGGCAACGTAGGTGAGTGGCCGACGATCCCGGCTCCTCTGGCACTGAAGCCCGGCCTGTACGACACATTCACCGTCACGGTGACAGGAGCACATCAGGTGGGGATCGGGCCGGTCGGCATTTCCGAGATCTCCATCCCCGGCGTTTCGGTCCGCAAGTTGGCCAGAATGCCGGTGCGTCTGACCAGGACACTTCGTGAGCTCGGATCCGGTGGTGATGCGTTGGTGGCGTCGGCCCCGCTCGACGTGGTGATGGATCGTCGCTCAGGAGTTGATGAGCTCACAGAGGAAGAGCCGCGCCTGGAACGTGACTTCGCCTTGCCTGACGATCGCCTTTTCACTGTTCGGGGGCACGCAGCCCTTGCAGGAGGGGTTATGGACGAGCGCATCGACGCGCTCGGAGGAGTCGGGGGGGAGGTTGTGGCATCGTCCAGTTCCCGAGCGGGTTCGCGGCCCCAGGCTCGCGCCTCCGCTGCTCTCGATGGATCGGCCGACCAGCCGGATCTGAATTCGGGATGGTCGCCATCGGACCCGGTTGTGGGTGAATGGCTTCGCGCCGACTTCCCGGAGCGACGCATGGCCGGATTCACGGTCACCCAGGCAGGGGCGTCCGTTGCTAATCGTGTTTGGGTCAGGGTCAACGACGGTGACCCTTTCGAGGCGAGGCTGGGACCTGGAACCACCACCGTAAAGCTCCCCGAAACAGCGTCGGTTCGTTCGGTCCAAGTCATCATTCTTGAAACGCAGGGGAGCGGTACGGTACGGATCACAGACCTGGGTCTACCCCGGATCAAAAAGGCGACCACCGTGTCGAGCGGTTGTCACACAGTGTCCAGCATCGACGGGAGACCTCTTCGAGTGCGGTTCACTGGGAATCCAGAGTCCCTGTTGGCTGGGGCCTCGGTCCCTTTCGTGGGATGCGACTCTCTGACGCTGGAAGAGGGGAAACATCAGTTGCGTAGCGTCCCCGACCTCGTCGTGGACGACCTCCACCTGTCGCAGGCGGGCGCGGCCCCGGCCGCCCAACGCAGTATGCACGTGAAGGTCGTTGACTATGCCTCGGACTCCATGCGTCTTCGGGTCGAAGACGGCTGCAGTCCGTGTTATGTCTCATCAGGTCAGGGGTTTCATCCCGGCTGGCGGGCAAGTGTTGATGGGGTCGATGTCGGCGCACCCATGGTCGTGAACGGTTTTGCTGCCGGGTGGCGCGTCGAAGCTGCCGGCGGCAGCATCATCGAACTACGCTACGGCCCCGCTCGATGGAGCTGGGTCGCGTGGACTACCAGTCTCCTCGCGATCCTCGCTGCCCTGCTTCTGATTTGGCGTCCGAATCTCCTCGCCCGAGCATCGCGGCACTCTCCCCCCTCGCAGGTTGCTTCGCGCCAACGGGGGGCCGCTGGTCGGCCGGTACGGGTGTTGATATTCGTCCTCGGTGTCCTTGGCGTTTACCTCAGCGTCGGTCCTGTTCCGGCGCTGGTCGTGGCAGGCCTTTGTGTCGTTCACCTCGCCAGAGGCGATCGGTCGCACCTCATGGGTGCAGTCGCGTTGATACTTGGACTTGCGATGGTCTGCGCGTGGTTCGCCGGTTCATCCGTTCCGATGACCAGTGCGGCCGCTCGGGCGCAAGACAACTGGTTGGCTCACGTCCTAGGAGGACTCGCCGTGTGGATCATGTTGTTGGGTGTCGTGGACGACATCCTGTCCAACGGAAGGGGGCTCCCTCGTGACCTTTGAGAACTACTATCAGAACAACGTCACCTACATTTCGCGGGTTGACCCACGCTTGGCCCGAATCATTGAACTTTCTATCGAACTTAGCCCCGAGACGCTGCTCGATATCGGATGCGGTCGCGGATTCCTTCTCGACCGTTTCGCAGACGCCGGGCTGAGCGGCCTCACGGGCGTGGATGTCTATGACGACGTCGTCAGTGAGAGGTGGGAGTACGCCCGTGGCGACGTGACCCAGCAGTTGCCCTTCGGCGACGCGTTGTTCGAATGCGTCGTGGCCGGAGAGATCATCGAGCACGTACCGGACCCTGACAGTTTCCTGCGCGAGATTCGCAGGGTGCTTGTCCCTGGCGGAACACTCATCATCTCGACGCCCAACATGGTTTCGTGGGCCAACCGCCTCCTCGTTCCGCTCGGAGTCCAGCCTCTCGGCACTGAAACCAGCAGCGAGGTTGCCCTCGGGCGCAAGCACCGCGTGCTGGGACAGGGGAACCAGGTCCAGGGCCACCTGAAGGTGTTCACGCACAGGGCCCTCAAGGAGATCCTGGAGCGGTACGGCTTTGACGTCGCTCGCCGCGAGGGTGTTCCAGCGTTCTTTCCGCCTCCACTGGACAAGTTCGACAGGGCGCTTTCGCGGAGGGTGGTCAGTGTCGCTTCCGGGCTGCTCTTCGTGGCGACAGCACCGACTGGTCCGTGGCCGACGCCACCCCTGGGACGGCGCCACGCGGGCTGCTGAGTGGGTCGCCCATCTGTGGTCCCACCGACCGTTTGGTCTGCGTTTGATCTTTTCCACGCAGATGGCCCAAGCGAAGCGCCAACGATGAGGCATAGTCGACACCGGTCGTCCGACGTGGGACGACATGATCTGGAGGAATCACGTTGACCCGCCGACCCATAGTTTCCGTGGTCGTACCTACCAGAAACGTGGCGCGAACCATCGAACGGTGTCTCCGCTCGATCGTCGGTCAGAGTTTGGCGACAACCGAACTTGTCGTCATCGACAACTTCAGCGATGACCGGACCTTCGAGATCGCGCAGCAGTACGCCGACATCGCGATCCAGGCAGGACCGGAGCGAAGTGCTCAACGCAATCTCGGCATCGAGAAGGCTACGGGTGACTACATCCTGTGGATCGATGCCGACATGGTCCTCACGCCGCACGTGCTTGAGGATGCCGTTCTCGCGGCGGAGCGAACGGGCAGCACGGCCGTGTTCATCCCGGAAGAAACCGTGGGCGAGGGCTTCCTCACCGCCTGCCGCACCTTGGAGCGCAAGTGCTACGTCGGCGAGGAGATGATCGAGGCGCCTCGGCTCATCCGTCGCGACTTCTTCGTCGAACACGGTGGTTTTGTCCTCACCGTCGCTGGACAGGAGGACGCTGACCTTCGCATGCGGTTGCTCCGCAGTGGCGCGAAGATGACGCACATCGATGCGACGATCCTGCACGACGAGGGCCGTCTGACTTTCGGTGACGTGATGCGCAAGCGTTACTACTACGGACAGTCGCTGCCGGCATACAACGATGCCCAGCCGGGTGCCATCCGCGAACAGGGTGTCGCCACGATCAAGGCCTACGCCCGCGGCCTGCCCACGCTGGCCGGGGATCCGATCCACGCTGTGGCCCTGGGGGGTTTGCGAGTCGCCGAGGGTGTGGCATACGCCCTGGGTGCAGCCAAGGCCGCTCGCTCGAGGTGAGGTCCGGGGCCGTTCCGCGCTGGTTGCCCGCCGCGGTCGCCTGGGTTCAGGCGCTCGTCGTCCTGGGGCCGGCCCTGGGGCCCGGCGTGGTCATCGCGTACGACATGCCGTGGTCGCCGGACGCTCGGTGGACGCCGTTCGTGCTCGGTCAGGACACCCCCGCGCCTCGCGTCGTCCCCAGTGACGCGGTCATGGTGCTGCTGGGCAAGGTGCTCGGGGCTGGCCTCGCGCAGTCCCTCGTCCTCGTGGCGATCCTCGTCGGCCTGGCGCTGGGCGCCGTTGCCCTCCTCGAGGAGATCGCTCCTCACGTCGGCCTTGCCGGCCAGGTGCGCGTGCGCTATCGCCGCTGTCTGGAATCCCTTCGTCTCCGAACGGCTCGTGATCGGCCAGTGGGTCGTCGTCCTCGGGCTGGCCGTCCTTCCGTGGGCACTTCGTGCCGCGTTGCGGACAGTGCAAGGCAAGAGCGGCGCGTATGCCGTCGCGCTGGCTGTGTGCGTCGCGGGAGTCGGCGGGGTGAACTCCGTCCTCATCGTCGCGGCCGCGGTCGTCCCCCTCCTCCTGGCGGCGCATGCGTTCGGGACGCCCTGCCGGCCGCTGCGACCGCTCGCCGTGGTGGTGGCCACGACTCCTGGGAGTCTCGGCCGTCTGGATGGTGCCGTCCCTGGTCAACTCGGTGCCCGTGTCCGGCGCCAGTGCCGATGCCTTCGGCCCACGCGCCGACACGCCCTTCGGTGTGTGGGGCTCCCTGCTCAGTGGCGGCGGCTTCTGGAACACCGCCTCACACCCGACGGCCAGGGCCGTCCCCCTCATCGCGCTGCTGGCCGCGTCTGCTCGCCTTGGTCGCCGTCGCCTGCCTCGTGGCGGAGCTGCGGCGAGGCCATCGTTGGCTGCTGGCCGTCCCGATCCTCGTGGGTGTGGGTGTCGTGGTGCCTGAGTGCGGCGCCGTTCGCTCGGTGACGCGTGGTCGTGGCTGGTCACGGGCCTGCCCGGGTGGCGGTGCCCTGAGGGACAGCCAGAAACTCCTGGCCATCTGGGTGCTCGCGCTTGCGCTGGGCGTCGGCCTGCTCGTCGACCGCCTGGTCCGTGCCCTGCCGCGCTCGCTCATCGGCTCCGGCGGCCGTGGGAGTCACGGGACTCGTCGTGTCTGTTGTCACCCCAGATGGCGTGGGGGATAGGTGGACGTCTCCAGGCCGTCCAGGTTCCCGAGGGCTATCGCGCGGCTGCCTCGCAGTCTGTCGGACCTGCCTCGCGGGGAGGTCGGGCTGCTGCCCTGGAGCCAGTACCGGCGCTATGAGTGGAACGACAGCGCGGGTCTCGCTCACGCTGGGGCCGCGCATCATCGAGCAGACGGTGCTGTTCGACGACTCGTTGCCCCTGGCCGGTGGGAGCGTCGATGGGCGAGAGCGCGCGGGCGGCACGCGTCTCCGGCGCCATCGCCGCGGGGACGTCGCCCGTGCAGGCTCTGCGGGATGCGGGGGTGCGCTACATCGCGGCCGAGCTCCGGAGCGGACTCGACGTCGATGTCGGCTGCGGTGCGCGCCTGCAGGTGTGGTCGTGGTGGATGATCCAGACCTGCTCGTCGTCGACGTCGGCGGTCTGGGACAGGGCTCCGAGAGCAGTGGGCCAGCCGCCTCGGCTGGCTGATTTCGCTGCTGACCGTTGTCGTGTTGATCACACGGGGTGTCGTGCTCCAAGCGCGCCGGAGGTTACCGGCGGGTCTGCTAACCTTTCGCCCATGATGACTTCCGCTGCTGCCATTGGTGCGACGATCACTGGCGTCGTCCTGGCACTCGTCGCCGTCGATCGGCGGCGTTTCCGCAGTCACCCCGTCGGCCAACTCGGCCGCGAAGAGCGAGCAGGTCGTCAACTACGACGCACCCTGATCCGAGGGGCTTCGCCCCAGATCAGACATGAGACCGGCACCCGTTTGGGTGCCGGTCTCATCGTGTCCTGGGGGAAGTGGAGCCAAGCCGGGTGGTGGACCCAGCCGTCCCGCTCCGTGGGCGGGACTGGGTCAGCTCCGGCCTGCGGCCTCGAGCAGGGCGCGCTCCCAGCGGTCGACGGACTCGTCCCAGTGGAACTGCGTCACCCAGGTCGCGACCTCGGCACTCATGCGTCCACGCAGGTCGTCGTCCAGGAGGAGTGACCGAATGGCTGGGGTGAGCTCCTCGGACCCGTGGTCGACAAGGATCCCGGTCTCTGCCGTCCACGATCGAGTTCGTCGGCCCGCCGGCCTCGGTGAAGGCGACGGTCGGGTGTGCCGTGGACGCCGGCCTCGACGACGACCAGACCCCAGCCCTCCTTGAGGCTCGGCAACGCGTGGACCCACGCCCGCGCCAGCAGGTGGTGCTTCTCTGCTTCGGACACATGGCCGTGGAAGGTCACGTACTTCTCGACGCCGAGCTCCTCGGCGCGGGCTGACGAGCTGAGGCTCCCACCAGCCCGACCCGACGATGTCGAGGGTGAGGTCCGGGATCTCGTGAACGAGCCGGGCCACGGTCTCGATCGCGAACTCGACGCGCTTCTGCGGAACGAGGCGACCCAGAACGATGATCGAGGGGTTCGCGGAGCGAGGGGTGCCGTCCAACGGCGTCGCGTCCGTCCCGTTGTGGATGACCCGGACTCGATCCTCATCGATGCCGAGGCCAGCGAGCTCTGGCGGGTCGAGTCGCTCACGGCGATGTAGTCGGTGCGGCGATAGACGCGCGGCGCCAGCCTGGACTCGAGCCACCAGCCAGCTCGCGAGAGGCGCGGGCCAAAGACGATGGGCCACTGCTCCTTGTGGACGTGATGGACGAGGTTGATGACCGGCCCGCGACGGGTCAGCGGGCTGAGGTACGGCACACCGTTCTGGACGTCGATCACCACGTCGGCGTTGTAGCGCCGCGTGAGGTTCGCCGCGAGCGCGCGTGGGTAGATGCCGTATCGACCGCCCTTGCGGACGTACCGGACACCTCCGACCACCTCGTCCTCGAGGGCGCCGGGGTAGCCCGACGTGCGGAAGATCACCTCGTGGCCGCGCGCCGCCAGACCCTCCGCGACGGTGACGAGGTACTTCTCGGCTCCGCCAGCCTCGGGGTGGTGCATGTCGCGCCAGTTGAACATGAGGATGCGAAGTGCCATGGAATGCCTCTGCTGACGGCGTTGTCGTTGGTCGGTGCGGCGGGCCAGTCGGTCATGACTAGCATTCAGGGATGCTCCGCGACGCCGAACCGAAGATACCGGACAGTAAGGAGGTCGGCCGACCTCTTCCGCTCCTTCCTCGTGGAGCAGTCGGATCCGGAACGCTTCTACACGGACCTGGCTCAGGACACGATCACCCTCATCACGTCGGCACGAGCCGCTTGAAGGCCGGCTTGGTGCTGGACATCGGTGCGGGTTCGGAACAGTTCGGCCGGGAGTTCACGGCCCGTGGCGCCAACTATGTCGCGGTCGACCTTGAGCGAGAGTCGTTCCCGGCGGGCTCGCACCGCTGTCGGCGTGGTGGGTCGGGGTGAGCAGATCCCCGTGGCTGATGGCAGTGTCGACATCGTGATGGCCAACAACCTCATGGAGCACGTGCCGCGCTCCCGGTGTGGTCGGTGACGAGATGCTTCGCGTGGTTCGGCCAGGTGGGCTGGTCTTCATCTCGTACACCGCGTGGGCCTCCCCGTGGGGCGGGCACGAGACCTCGCCCTGGCACTGGCTGGGTGGGCACTATGCCGCGAAGCCGCTACGAACGCAAGCACGGGCACCCGCCGAAGAACGTCTTTGGCGACGTCGATGCACGCCACGACGGTTGCGGGCGGGCTTGCGTTGGGCCCGGCGCCAACCCGACGCTTGGCTCATCGAGGCCGCCCCGCGATACCACCCCGACTGGGCCGACGGAGTGCTCAGCGTTCCGGGATTGCGTGAGGTAGCTGACATGGAACCTCATGCTGGTTCTGCGTCGGACGTGACGAAGCGACCGCGCATCAGCGGTCTGGTCTGGGCGGGACTGCTCGTCGTGTGGACCGTGGCGTGGTCGGTGAGCCCCGGACGCATCGCTGAGGACACGAAGAACGATCTCTACGTTGACCCGTGGGGATTCCTGGGCGAGATCCCTGCACCTGTGGGACCCCCAGGTGACGTGGGGCGGACTGCAGAACCAGGCCTTCGGCTACCTCTTCCCGATGGGCCCCTTCTTCGGCGTGGGCTCCGAACTGCTCCCGATGTGGGTCGTACAGCGCCTGTGGTGGACCACGCTCCTCACCGCGGGATTCGTCGCCATGCTGGCTCTGCTCCGGGCCCTGGACGTCAAGAGCCCGGGAGTCCGCGTATTGGCGGCCCTCGCCTACGTCCTGGCCCCGCGCGTCATCAGCACCATTGGCGGTCTGTCGTCAGAGGCGCAGCCCCAACTGCTCGCACCCGCAGTCCTTCTGCCCCTCGTCCTGGTAGCCCGGGGACGGCTCGGACCTCGTCGGGGAGCGGCACTGAGTGGGCTGGCGATTCTGTGCTGTGGCGGTGTGAACGCCACGGCCACAGCCTTCGCGATTCTTCCGGGGGCACTGTGGCTGCTCACGCGGACGAACTGGTGGCGTCAGCCGGTCACCTGGATGTGGGGTGTGGCAGTCCTGGCCGCCACGAGCTGGTGGCTCTTGCCCCTGCTCATCATGGGCCGCTACTCGCCACCGTTCCTCGACTGGATCGAGAACGCCAACGCGGTCTCCTCCCAGATCACGCTGTTGGACGTCCTGCGCGGAACGACTCACTGGCTCGGGCACCTGGTCACCCCGGGCGGGGTGTGGTGGCCGGCGGGATACGAACTCGTCACCTCTCGAGCAAGCATCCTGTTCACGACGGTCGTCATGGCGGCGGGACTGGCCGGGTTGGCCCTGCGTCCGACGGTGCATCGGCGCTTTCTCTTCCTGATGCTGCTGTGCGGCGTGGTCGCACTGAGCCTTCCCCACGACGGGCCCTTTGCCTCGCCGTTCGTGACCCAGGCGCAGTCGGCACTCGACGGCCCTCTCGTCGCCCTCCGCAACATTCACAAGGCGGACCTGCTGGTCCGGCTCGCGCTGACGATCGGCCTGGCCCAGCTCCTCACCCAAGCCATGGCCTGGCGCCCGCGCCGCCAGTGGCTCAGGGGCGCGGCACTGACCGCAGTGACGGCCATCGTCATCGGTGCCGCCGCGCCCGGCTTCAGCGGGGCCATCGCGACCCGAGGCACCTTCACCGACATGGCTTCGCAGTGGAAGGATCTCGGCCGATGGCTCGAGACCGAGGGTCAGGGCCGCGCCCTGATCGTTCCGGCGGCCAACTTCGGCGAGTACTCCTGGGGTCGCACCATCGACGAACCGTTGCGTGCCCTGTCGACGGCTCCGTATGCCGTGCGGGACGCGGTTCCGCTGACGCCTCCCGGCACGATCCGCCTCATGGACGAGGTCGAACGCCGGCTGCAGACAGGCATGGCACTCGGCGGAGCGCCCGCGATGCTCCGCGATGCTGGCGTCCGCTATCTCGTCGTCCGCAACGACCTGGCCCCGCAGGAGGGGGGCCAGCCTCCGGTCGCTCTCGCCCGCTCGGCGATCCGCAGCACCCCTGACGTCACATTCACCAAGGGATTCGGATTGACCTTGCTGGACGCCGCCGGAGAACGCGTCTACCCGGTCGAGGTCTACAGCCTTGTGGGTGATGTGGCCCCCGAGCTGGCCCTCTGGGACGGTTCCGAATCGGTGGGTGTCAGTGGGGCCCCCGAAGACCTTGCGCGACTGGGTGACGTCAACCTGGGTGGTCGACCCGTCATCTTTGACGGTGATCGCGACGACACGACACTCGCTCCGGTGCAGAACATCGTCACCGACGGGTTTCGCGCTCGCACCCGCTGGTTCGGTGCCCCCAGAGGTCAGGACCTGACCAACGCCCTCGACTCCGCTGACGCCGTCGACGGCACCCGACTACTTGCCGTGGCCGGAGGTGGCGCGTCGGTCGGTCGTCAGCACCGAGGGAATCCGGTCCGTGCGAGCGACGTCGTCCATCGCGGAGGACTTCGGCTTTGCCGGACTCCAGCCGGCGCATCGACCGTTCGCTGCACTCGACGGTGACGAGCGCACGCGCCTGGGCCGCACTCTGGGACGAAGCCCCTGAGCTCACCATCGAGCTGGAGCTCGGCAGCTGACCTCGGCACGATCACGGTGCAGCCGTTCTCCGACCGGGTCCGTTTCGGCGAGGGACTGGGGGTTCCCACCTCGATCACGGTGACGACGGACGAAGGCTCTGTCGATGTGCGGCTTCCGGGCTCGGGCGGAGTGACCAAGGTGACCCTGCCGCGAGGCCCGACGACCTCGGTCCGGATCGCGATTCGGGACACCACAGGAGGACCGCCTTCACGTGTCGTCACCGGGCTGGCCGAGGTCGGGCTCCCGGGCATCACGCCGCGCGAGGTCGTGACGACCCCGGAGGTCACCGGGGCGAAGGCGGACACGGCGGTGCTCGGTGCGGGCCTCGCGGGAAGGGACGGCTGCGCCTCACTGGCCACCGAGCCGGTCTGCTTCTCTGGCGAGCTCGTCGACCCCGAGTCGACCGGTCCGATGATCCGAGATGTCCGAGGGCTGACGGGTGGACGAGCGGATCGCCCAGGGCACCCTGGCCGTCGACCCGCTGAGACCTCCTGTCGAGTTGATGTCCGTTCCCGGGGTGAAGGTCACCGCGAGCAGTCTGCGCGGCTACGCCCCGATCGGGCTGCCCGTGGGTGTCGTGGACTCTGACCCTCGCACCGCGTGGAGCCCGTCGCCCCAGGATGAGTCTCCGTCGATCACCCTCGAGCTGGATGAACCCGTGACGGTGACGAGCCTGAGATTGGACACCCGGCGGGACTGGGCTCGGAAGGAGTCGCCAGCCGTGCTCGTGGACGTGGACGGGATCGAGGTGACGCGTCGCCTCCAGCCCAGTGGTGTGATCACCATCCCGCCGACCGTCGGACGCCGCATCACGCTCACCTTTGTCCACGTTCCTGGCCGAGGCCGTCCGGGCATCGGCGCCCTCGAGCTCGAGAACCTCGTGATCGCCGGGCGCGACTTCGCGCCTCCGCGCCAAGAGCTCGCGGGGGAGTGCGGCTCCGGCCCGAGCGCTCACCGTCGACGGACGTGCCGTGCCGACGTCGGCCGCGCGGCCCCCGCAGTGCGCTCTTCGGCGCTGGGCGACTTCAGCTGGCAGGCCTGCGGCTCCTTCACGGCTCACCGACGCCGACGTTCACCGTTTCGTCCTCGAACCGTGGCACGACTTGGCCCCGCGCACGGCGGTGATCCGTCCCCCCACGACGGCGACCGCATCATCGCCGCCAGTGGCGGTGAAGTTCGTTCGGGACAGCCCGACGGCGCTGCGGACCCAGATCGGGAGTGGCCCGCAACGTCTTCTCGTCATGGCCGAAAACGCCAACCCGGGATGGCAGGCCGAGGTGGACGGACACGCGCTCAAGCCTCAGGTGGTCGATGGTCGTCGACAGGGCTTCGTCGTTCCCGCCGGCGTGTCGGGTCCGCTCACCGTCCAGTTCGGCCCCGACGGTGCATACCGGTGGGGGCTCCTGGCCGGTGCCTTGTTGGTCGCCCTCCTCGTTGTGGGCGTGGCTCGGCCTGACCGCGGCCGGCGTCGGTTGCAGGCCGTCGGCGCGGACCTGCGGGCAGCCCACCCTTGGGTGATCGCCGCGGGTGTTGTCCTCGTCGCGGGACTGGTGGCCGGGCCGGTGGGCCTGCTCGTCGGACTCGCGGTCGTTGCCGTGGGCCGATGGATCCCGAAGGCGGCGGTGATGGGACCCGTCCTCGTCTTCGGGCTCGGGCTCGTGGCCGCGACCATCCAGGCGTGGATGGCCCCGGGCGTGGTCGGAACCTCAGCCGTGGAGGGAACGGTCAGGTTGCTCGTGCTCGCGGCCTTCGCCCTGGCTGCGACGACGGGCAGCCAGCAGTCGTCCCGCGAGACGTGACGCCGGGACCTCCACCCAGTGGTGGCTCACCGCTGCCAAGAGCAGGCTGACCGGCACGCCCGACGGCGAGCAGAGGAAGCAGCCCGCCCTTGAAGACCGGCGACTCCCGTCACGGCATAGAGCCCCTGAAACACCGGCAGGTGCCAGAGGAACAGGCCGTAACTCGTGACGCCCAGCCACCTCACGACGGGGCGGGACAGGGCGTCGCTGTAGGCCGATCGGCCACCGTGGGTCAGCGGCACCAGCAGCGCGAGCGCCACGACGGCCGACAGTGCGGTGCGGACGACAAGCTGCATGGGCGTCGCAGGCTCGAGAGTGAGCGCGCCGGCGATGGGAGTGGTTGACAGCAGATAGGCCGACGCCGCCACGGCCAAGCACGTCGGAACCTGCGAGCCCCACGCCGACAGCCGGCGGGCAATCGGGTGCCAGGGCACGCAAGAGGGCCTCGGCGCAGATCATGCCGACGAGGAAGTGGGGAGCGCGGGCGTGGAGCCAGCGCTCGTAGAGGACGTCCTCGCCGAAGTCCGCGCCGCCGCCGATGCCCGAGGTCGAGCGTCAGGACGACGGTCAGCGACGCTGAGGACGACGAGCGGAAGGGCGGGTCCGCGTCGACGCAGGGGCCGCAGGGCGAGGACCGCGAGCGGCAGCGCGGCATAGAACGCCAACTCCGTCGAGATGCTCCACGACTGGCCGAAGGCGGGGATCCAGGCGTCGGCCCAGTAGATCTGGAGTCCGGCCGCATGGATGACGCACGTCCCGCAGCGGCGGGTGGGTCGCCAGCGACCACGGCGAGCAGGGTGAGCCAGTAGGCCGGCAGGATGCGGGCAGCCCGCCGCAGGGCGTAGCCCGCGGATGTCGAGCCGTCCCGCGGAGTCGTCCGCGACGAGTCCGCGGTGCAGCAGGAAGCCCGAGAGGGCGAAGAAGATCGCGACGCCGAAGTCGCCCCGCGCCCAGAGCCGGCCCACGAGGCCGCCGCTCACACCGAACCCGGTGAGGTAGGCAGCGTGGGTCATGACGACGAGGCCGGCGGCCACGGCGCGCAGCCCGTCGAGAGCCGGAATCAAGGTCACGGCACCCCGGGGGGCTGTCGTGACCTCGTCGCGCGCTCATGGCCGCATGTTAGGCGAGATCTGGATCACGCTCGCGAGGTGCCGGACAACCCGGATACCGACTGGTAGGGTCACCGCAGTCACGCTCCATGCTTCCCTGAGACAAAGGTGTCCCGCAGATGCGCAGAATCATCGGTTTGGTGCTGATGGGCCTTGCCGGCTTCCTCGTCACGACAGCTCTGCTGGCCTTGATCTACATTCCCGGTGCAGTCAAGAAGACCCCGCTGGACACCGACTCCAACACTCGCCTCACCGGTCAGGCCGCGGCGCTCCCCACGGGCGGCAGTGCCCCGGTCAAGGCCCTGAGCCACACGGTGGCCGACGGCACGAAGTCGGACGGCGACGTCGTCGTCTTCGACACCTTCACCTGCCTCATCACCGACCCCAACGGTGACGCGCCGGACTGCGTCGACGACACCGACCCCGACAAGCGCCTCGTCTCCGCGACGACCGACCGCTTCGCGACCGACCGCAAGACCGGCGTGGCCGTCAACGACGAGAAGTACATCGGTGACGCGCAGCCGCACGAGGGCCTGATCAACAAGTTCCCGTTCGACGTCGAGAAGAAGACCTACCCGTTCTGGGACGGCGTCCTCGGCCGCGCGGTGGACGCGACCTTCGAGGGCGAGGAGAAGGTCGACGGCTGGAACACCTACAAGTTCGTCATCGACGTCGCCGACGAGCCGGCCGAGATCTCCACCGGCATCCAGGGCACCTACTCGTCGCTCAAGACGATGTACATCGACCCGCGCACCGGCGCGATCCAGAAGCAGACCGAGCAGCAGAAGCGCATGCTCGACAACGGCACCACCGTGCTCGACCTCGACTTCGGCTTCACCGACGAGACAGGTCGCGGCCAACGTCAAGGACGCCAAGGACAGCGGACTCCCAGCTCGGCCTCATCGGGAAGCTCCCGCTGATCGCCGGCCTGCTCGGCCTGCTGTCGGGCCTCGTCGGCTTCTTCCTCTGGAACGGCGCACGCCGCGCCGACGGTGAGGACCGAGCCGCGCATCACCGGTGGCTCCGGTGGCGACTGATGGCAGTCACGCCGAGACGAGCACGCTCGATGTCTTCGGCGACGGGGCTGACACGACGACGTCGCGCTCGGACCTGCGTCAACGCTGAGCGGACTCGACACTCCGAACGGCCCCGTCACCTATCAGGTGACGGGGCCGTTCAGTTTCGCGCTCAACGTGCACCGAGCGGACGGACCGGCCACATCAGGGTCGGCGACAGACGAAGATCGCGGTCCCGGGGATGACCGCCCCGCGGGTGGGTGACCAGCCGCCCCAGGTCGCCGTGTTGTCCTCCGGCCACTCCGGCTCGACGACGTCCTCGACGACCAGCCCGCCCGCGACGATCTCGCGGATGCGGTCGCCCATGGTCCGGTGGTGCTCGACATACGTCGCGCGACCGGAGTCGTCGGACTCGACGTACGGCGTCCGGTCGAAATAGCTCAGCCGCGCCGTGAGCCCCGCCTCGGTCGGGTCGTCCGGGAAGGCCCACCGGATCGGGTGGGTCGTCGAGAAGACGAACCGGCCGCCGGGACGCAGCACCCGCGCCACCTCGGCCATCACGGCCGCGCTGTCCGCGACGAACGGCACGACCCCGTATGCCGTGAAGACGGTGTCGAACGATGCGTCACCGAAGGGCAACGCAAGTCCGTCGCACTGCAGGAGCGGGGGAGCGACTCCGGTCCGTTCGCTCACCTCGAGTCCCACGCGCGAGCATTCCCGCCGACAGGTCGCTGGCGACGACCTCGACCTCGTGGTGGCGCATCAACCACCGGGCGCACTGACCCGCCCCCGCGCCGATCTCGAGGATGCGCTGACCCGACGTCGCGCGGAGCAGGTCGAGCATCTCCTCGGTCCACCCCTCGGGACCCCAGACGAACTCGTCGTCACCGAGGAACGAGCCGTGCTCGGCGTAGTACTCGGCCGCCTCACCGTCCCACCAGGCCCGGTTCGCGGAATGGGTCTCGCCCGTGTCGGCGGTGCGCCGACCGACGTCGTCGCTCACCGGCATACCCCGCTTTGACCGCTCACAGACAACCTCGGTAAGGTGAGCGAGCATTCGTGTGTGTTCTTGCATGCCCGCAAGGGCTTGAGAGCGCGTCGAACGGCACCAGTACCAACCCACATCCATCTGTCCACATCGGAGTTCCTACTACATGACTGCCAGCACGGTCGAAACGACCGCCCCTCAGATCGCCATCAACGACATCGGCTCTGAGGAAGACCTTCTCGCCGCCATCGACGCGACGATCAAGCACTTCAACGACGGCGACATCGTCGAAGGCATCATCGTCAAGGTTGACCGCGACGAGGTTCTGCTCGACATCGGCTACAAGACCGAGGGTGTCATCCCCTCGCGTGAGTTGTCGATCAAGCACGACATTGACCCCAACGAGGTCGTCAAGGTCGGCGACGAGGTCGAAGCCCTCGTTCTCCAGAAGGAGGACAAGGAAGGCCGCCTCATCCTGTCCAAGAAGCGCGCTCAGTACGAGCGTGCCTGGGGCACCATCGAGAAGGTCAAGGAAGAGGACGGCGTCGTCACTGGCACCGTCATCGAGGTCGTCAAGGGTGGACTCATCCTCGACATCGGCCTGCGCGGCTTCCTCCCCGCCTCCCTCGTCGAGATGCGTCGTGTCCGCGACCTCCAGCCGTACGTCGGCAAGGAGATCGAGGCCAAGATCATCGAGCTCGACAAGAACCGCAACAACGTGGTCCTGTCGCGTCGTGCGTGGCTCGAGCAGACCCAGAGCGAGGTCCGTACGACCTTCCTCAAGGAGCTCCAGAAGGGCCAGGTCCGTTCGGGCGTCGTGTCCTCCATCGTCAACTTCGGTGCGTTCGTGGACCTCGGCGGCGTCGACGGTCTCGTCCACGTCTCGGAGCTGTCCTGGAAGCACATCGACCACCCGTCCGAGGTCGTCGAGGTTGGCGACGAGGTCACCGTCGAGGTGCTCGACGTCGACATGGACCGTGAGCGTGTCTCCCTGTCGCTGAAGGCGACGCAGGAGGACCCGTGGCAGCACTTCGCTCGCACGCACGCCATCGGTCAGGTCGTCCCCGGTAAGGTCACCAAGCTCGTCCCGTTCGGCTCGTTCGTGCGTGTCGAGGACGGCATCGAAGGCCTCGTCCACATCTCCGAGCTGGCCGAGCGCCACGTGGAGCTGCCGGAGCAGGTCGTCACCGTCGGTGCTGACATCTTCGTCAAGGTCATCGACATCGACCTCGAGCGTCGTCGCATCTCGCTGTCGCTCAAGCAGGCCAACGAGGACGGCGCCGGACTCACCGAGTTCGACCCCACCCTCTACGGCATGGCAGCCGAGTACGACGAGGCGGGTGCCTACAAGTACCCCGAGGGCTTCGACTCCGAGACCAACGAGTGGCTCGAGGGCTACGAGAAGCAGCGTGAGGTCTGGGAGAAGCAGTACGCCGAGGCGCACGCGCGCTGGGAGTCGCACCGCACCCAGGTCGAGGAGGCCGCCAAGGCCGACGCCGAGGCCGCTGCCGGTGGCGACAGCGCCACGTCCTACAGCAGCGACTCGTCCTCCGCCTCTTCGTCCGACTCGGACGACGAGAACGCGGACTCGCGTCCGGCCGCACCGCCGGCCAACGAGGGCACCCTCGCCTCCGACGAGGCCCTCGCCGCACTGCGCGAGAAGCTCACCGGAAACTGAGCCGAACGGCATACCTTGCGTATGCCGTGACGCACCACCGAAGGCCCGGTTCCCCTTGCGGGGAGCCGGGCCTTCGGCCTGTCCGGGGCACTCCTCCGCCGCGGCAATGGTGCGTGCCACAGTGGGTCCCATGGCACGCACCATCGCGACGAAGCACGACCACCGACCTCGACGGGCTGCTGGACTTCGTCCGGCCGCGGCACCACATGGTCCTCATGACCATCCGTCGGGACGGCAGCCCGCAGGCCTCACCGGTCACGGGCGGAGTCGATGAGCAGGGCCGCATCGTCATCTCGACCTACCCGGAGCGGGCCAAGACCAGCAACGCCCGTCGTGAGCCACGGGTCAGCGTCCTCGTCCTCTCGGACGACTTCGGCGATGCCTGGGTCCAGGTCGATGGCGACTGCGAGGTCATCGACATGCCGGAGGCAGCCGACGCGCTCGTCGACTACTTCCGGTGCATCTCGGGGGAGCACCCGGACTGGGACGAGTACCGCGAGGCCATGCGCGAGCAGGACAAGTCGCTGCTGCGCATCACGCCGACGCGGTGGGGGCCGGTCGCCACGGGTGGCTTCCCGCCGCGGCTGGACGCCGCGCCCTCTCCGTCAGATCGGTGACGACACTGCGCAACGTGGGGTGCTCGACGTTGGCCGCCGTCGCCCAGTAGGCCGGTCGGCGGTAGGACGTGCGCGGGTCCTCGTCGACCACGCCGTTCTCGCAGCCGAAGTAGCGACCGCCTCCGAGGCGCACCATGAACGCTCCCGCGGCGACGTCCCACGAGTTCGTGTGGAGGTCGAAGGTGGCGTCGGCTCGGCCGGTCGCGACGTGGGCCAGCCCGAGGGCGCCGCTGCCGAGGGTGCGCGAGGACCCGTAGGCCCGAATGATCTGCCCACTCGCCACGAGGGCGTCGTCACCGTTGGCTTCGAGGTCGAGGTCGCGAGGGAACGTCGAGATGACGAGGCTGTCGATCTCCCGCTCGACCCGTCGCGGGCCGGTGGGCACGCCGTTGACGGTCACACCGGTGAGGTCTGCGGCATACACCTCGCCGAGAGCGGGTGCGGCGATGACCCCGGCCACGACGACGTCGTCGATGACGGCGGCGATGGAGATGCACCAGAACGCCAGCCCGTGGCTGAAGTTCACGGTGCCGTCGATCGGGTCGACGTGCCACGTCACCCGGCCGGTCCCCGACAGCCCGCCCTCTTCTCCGAGGACGACGCTGTCGGGGACGGCACGGGTGACCCCCTCCCGGATGATGGCTTCGGACGCATGGTCATGTTCGGTGACGAGGTCGTAGGGGCCGCCCTTGTGCTCGACCGACATCGGGCGGCGGAAGGCGCCCATCAGGTAGGCGGAGCTCTGCGCCGCGACGTCCTCCGCCACATGCGCAGCCGGATGGACTCCTCGATCGAGCAGCCGTCACTCGTCTCGCGCGTCACGCGTTGTCGCCCTCGACCGGCATGAGCCAGGCACGGCCGGCCTCGAAGCCGACGTCGAGGAAGTCGCCGGGGGAGAACGTCTCGTGAGCGTGCGGATCGGCAACGGAGACGACGAGATTGCCAGCCTCGGTCTCGATGTCGTACTCGATCGACTGGCCGTAGAACATCGACGACAGGACCCGCCCGACGGAGCCGCCGACCGCACTCCCGCTCGGTGGCCGTGAGTCGCACCGACTCGGGACGCACCATGAGGGTGACCGAACCGTCGATGCCCACGGCGGCGTGCTTGGGCACCGTCCATCGCTTGACCGAGCACGCTCACGTCGGCGTCGGAGTCGGTCACCGCGTGGACGTCGACGTCGAGGAAGTTGGCCCGCCCGATGAAGTCCGCGACGAACACCGAGGCGGGGTGGCGGTAGATCTCCTGGGGTGTGTCGACCTGCTCGATGACGCCGACGTTCATGACGACGATCCGGTCGGACATCGTCATGGCCTCGTCCTGGTCGTGGGTGACGAAGACCGTGGTGATGCCGAGTCGCCGCTGCAGCCGACGGATCTCGCCGCGCATCTGCACGCGGAGCTTGGCGTCGAGGTTGGACAGCGGCTCATCGAAGAGCAGCACCTTGGGCCGCATCACGAGGGCGCGAGCGAGCGCGACGCGCTGCTGCTGCCCACCCGACATCTGGTGCGGTGCACGGTCGCGATAGGGCCCCAGGTTCATCGACGTCAGGGCGGTCTCGACCTCCTCGGCGACCCGGCCCGAGGGCAGCTTCTTGAGCTTGAGCCCGTAGGCCACGTTGTCGAAGACGCTGAGGTGCGGGAAGAGCGCGTAGGACTGGAAGACCATCGCCATGGGCCGCTTGTTGGGAGCGACCTTGTTGATGAGGTCGTCGTCGAGGCGGATCTCGCCCGCCGTCGGCGTCTCGAAGCCGGCGATCATCCGCAGCGTCGTGGTCTTGCCGCACCCGGACGGGCCGAGGAGCGTGATGAACTCGCCGGGCTCGATGTCGAGGTCGACGTCCTGCACGGCAGCGGTGGCCTTCTTGTCGTCCCCGTAGACCTTGCGCAGGGACCGCAGCGACACCCGGCCGGGGGTGGCCGTGGCGAGGCTGTCGCGGGCGGACTCGATCGTGGCGTCGGGCAGTGTCGTCATGGCAGTCTCCGAGGTGGCAGTCATCGGCGTTGGATGCCGCGGATCGAGGGGTGGAGCATCGCGAGGTTGAGCAGTCCGATGAAGCTCAGCACGATGACGATGAGGATGGCGCAGTAGGCGAACGCGTTGCCGAAGCGGCCGGCGTCGACCTCGGCGAGGATCTGGCTCGTCATGATCTTGGTCTGCGGCGTGGTGATGAAGACGATCGGTGAGAGCGTCGTCATCGAGCGCGCGAACGCATAGGTCAGGCCCGAGAGCAGCGCCGGTCGGATGAGGGGGAGCGTGACCGTCCGGAAGGTCGTGAAGCTGTCTGCTCCCAGACTCGTCGCTGCCTCATCGATCGCCGGGTTGATCTGTTGCAGGGCGGCGATGCCGGCGCGTTGACCTGAAGGCAGTGACCGAGCGACGAAGACCATGACGATCGCCATCGACCCGCCGAGGATCGCCGAGCCGCCCGCGACGGCCGGGAACCACTGCCGCCCGCCGAAGATCGTGGGGGTGTTGAACGCGATCGCGTAGCCGATGCCGATGACCGTGCCCGGCACCGACAGTCCGAGCATGCCGATGAAGTCCATGAGCCCGGACGTGCGCTTGAGCTTGCGGACGACGAGCCAGGCGATGAGCATGCCGAGCAGCCCGGCGATCGGCGTGGCGATGAGGGCGAGCAGGGTCGTCGTGAACATCGCGTCGGAGCCGATCCCCGCCAGCACGAACCGATAGTGCGCCAGGGTGAAGTCGTTGTTGACGCCGAAGATCTTGACGAACCCACCGAAGATCACCGTCGCGTACATGAGGACGACGAGGCTCGCGACGAAGACAGCCACGACGAGCATCGGGATGCGCAACGCCGGGGCGGTGATGAGTTCGGGGCTGCCAGCAGGCTTGCCGGTCACGCTGACGACGTTCTTGCGGCTCACCCAGTAGCGCTGGAGCAGGAAGACGCTCAGCGCCGGAGAAGAAGGACGAGCGAGTATGCCGCTCCGCCGGCGACGTTGTATTCGCCCGTCACAGCGAGGTAGGCCCGCGACGCCAGAACGGTGTAGTCGCCGCCCAGGACAAGGGGATTGGCGAGGTCGGCGATCGACTCGACGAAGAGGAGCAGGAACGATCCGGCGATCCCGGGGATGAGCATGGGCAGGGTGACGGTCGTGAAGATCTTGAGCTTGTTGGCGCCCAGGTTGGCCGCGGCCTCGTCGAGGCTCGGGTCGAGGCTCTCGAGCATGCCCTTGAGGTTCATGTAGGCGACGGGGAAGAACGACAGCGTGAGCACGAAGGTGAGTCCCTTGAGCCCGTAGATGTTGACGTCGAGTCCGAAGACCCCGTTGCTGATGATCCCGTTGCGCCCGAACAGGGTGATGGCCGCCGTCGCCACCGCGAACGGTGGGGACACGATGGGCATGAGCGAGATGAGGTGGAGCAGCTTCTTGCCACGGAACTTGAGCCGCACCTGGGCGTAGGCCATGACGAAGCCGACAGCGGTGCCGAGCACCGCGACGATCGTGCCGAGCTGGACGGTGTTCCAGAGGATGCGCCGGTTGACCGGGTTGGTCAGCATCGAGCTGACGATCTCCCAGCCCTCCTTGGAGAAGGCGACCGTCAGGATCCGCACGAGAGGGAGCCCGACGATGACGGCGAGGAGCAGGACGACGACGATCACCATCGTGATGAGGGTGAAGTCACGTCCGGAGCCGCGGCGCGGTCGGGGCGAGGGTTGGCTCGCCCCGACCGGGTCAGCGGCTGCGGGGAGCAGCGTGGTGGTCATGAGGTCTGGTCGCCGTCACTCCTTGGGAGCGGGCGCGACCTCGGCGTCGAACTTCGCGGTCAGTTCCTTCTTCTTCTCACCGGCGGCGAGGGAGTCGTAGTCGACGAGCTTCACCTCGTCGAGCTTGACCATGTCGTCGGTGATCTTGGCCTCGGGGTTCGTCGGGATCTGGAAGCTGCCGACGGTCGGGCCGATGTTCTGGTGATCCGGGGTCAGGGTCCAGTCGATGAACTTCTTCGCGTTCTCGGCGTTGGGTCCGCCCTTGACGACGGAGACCGCGCCGATCTCGTAGCCGGTGCCCTCACTGGGGAAGGTCGACTCGAGCATGTCGAAGCCCTCCTTCTGGTACTTCACGCAGTCGTGGCTGAAGATCACGCCGACCGCGACCTCGCCGCGCCCGGCCATCTGTCCGGGAGCGGAACCGCTCTTGGAGTACTGGAGGACGTTGTTGTGCAGCTTGCCGAGGTAGTCGAACGTCTTGGTGACGTCCATCCCGTTGAGGACCATCTGCGTCCAGACGGCCGTGTATGACGTGCCGGACGTCGACGGGTGCGCGATCGCGACCTGCTTCTTGAGCTTGGGATCGAGCAGCTCGGCCCAGGACGTCGGTGCGGCCGCGACGCCGGCCTTGGCGAGCTGGTCCTTGTTGGAGCAGAACCCGAGGACACCGACATAGGTGCCGGTCCACTTGCCGTCCTTGTCCTTGTACTTGTCCGGGATCACCGCGGCGTTGGGGGAGACGTAGGGCTCGATGAGTCCGGCGTTGAAGGCCGCCACGTGGCCATCGGACGGTCCGCCGTAGAGGACGTCGAACTCGGGCTTGGACTTGGCGGCGTCCAGTCGGGCGACGCCTTCACCCGAACTCATCCGGACGAACGAGGTCTTGATGCCGGAGGCCTTGGTGAAGGCGGCGGCCATGGCCTGGCACTGCTCCTCCTGGGGGGTGCAGGCCACGACGACCTCACCGGTGCCCTTGATGGAGCCGGCCCCGCCGGAGCTGCTGGCGCCCGGGGTGGAGGTGTCGGGCTCTTCGACGGCGCACGCTGCGAGGAGCGCGGTGAGGCCGAGGGGGACCGCGAGGAGGATGGCGGAAGAACGGGTACGACGCATGGCGGTTGACTCCTTTGTCAATGACCGACCGTGACACTTACGGCCTGCTGCGGGCCCGACACTAGGTCGCCCGGGCGCGCGCAGCGGGTCACGAAACAGGGTCAGTCGGTCACGTTCCTGTGACCGAGTCGCCGGCGTCGGAACTCGGCTGCACGTAGCGGTAGCCCACGCCACGCACACTCTGGATGCAGCCCTTGGCCACGGGGTCGATCGACTCGAGCTTGAGTCGCAGCCGGTAGACCGCGGTCTTGAGGAGCTCGCGCCCACCCAGCGGTTGCGCGTCACCCCATCCGAGCAGGAGCAGCTGGCGGAACGGCAGGTCCTCGTCGGGATGCGTGACCAGCGCTGCCAGCAAACGGTATTCGTGCGAGCGTCAGGTCCACCCGCTTGCCCGTGACGTATGCCGTGGCCGCCCGCAGGTCGAGGGTCACCGGTCCGGCCTGGGCGAGCGCGCCGCGGCTGAGCGGTGAGCGCCGGACGAGCCCGGCTGCCCGCAGGGCCAGTTCGCGGGGTGGAACGGCTTGGTGACGTAGTCGGACGCGCCGGCCTCGAGGCCCGGCGATGCGTTGCGAGGTCTCGCCCAGGGCGGTGAGGAGGATGACGGGCACCGGCCTGGTCGACGTGATGCGGCGGCAGAGCTCGATGCCGGACATCCCGGGCAGCATGACGTCGAGGACGACGAGGTCGACCTGCTGCTCGCTGATGATCGTCCACGCCTCCTCGGCGCGTCCCCGCGGTGAGGGTCGTGAAGTCCTGGGTCTCGAGCGCGAAGGTGATGATGTCGCGCATCGCGGGTTCGTCCTCGACGACGAGGGCGCGCCACAGGTCGGTGTTCATGCCTCCACCTTGTCCTCGCCCGCCGGGAAGGTCACGAGCATCGTCGTGCCGTGCTGGGCGATGGTGTCGACGAGGATCCGACCACCGTGGAGCTCGGCGATGTGGGACGGAGATGTAGAGGCCGAGGCCGGTGCCCTCGCCGACGGGTGCGCTGCTCGAGAACCGGGCGAAGAGGCGCGAGCGTTCGTCCTCGCTCATCCCACGCCCCTGGTCGCTGATGGCGATGATGACGTTGCCGTCGGCGGTGAGGCCTCGGACGACGACCGCGTTGGCCGGCGAGGGTCGTCGTGTCGCAGGGCGTTGCCGACGAGGTTGCTCACGAGCTGTTGGATGAGCTGCGGGTCGAGGTAGACCCGCGTGGGTGGGCCGGGTGCATCGAGGGCGATGGCGCGGTGGTGGTGCACCTGCCGGAGTTCGCGCACGACCGACCGCAGGTAGGCCCGCAGCTCCACCTGACGCAGGTGCACCTCGAAGAGCCCGGCCTCGATGCGGGCGTGGGCGAGCAGGTCCTCCGCGAGGGCAATGACGTGCTCTGCGCTGCCGGAGATCGTGTCGACGAACTTGGCCTGGGTCGTGGTCAGCGGGCCCGGGGTCTGCTCGGCCAGGAGGTCCGCCGAACCCTTGATGAGGGCCAGGGGGGTGCGCACCTCGTGGCTGAGGACGGACACCTGGTCGGCCCGCCTCAGGGCGAGGTCGTGCAGTCGGGCGATCTCGCGGGTGCTCGTGCGCAGACCGCGGTCCGGAGACGGCGCACCCACCACACGAGAACGATGATCGCGAGCCCCATTGCCAGGAGGCCCGCTTCCAGGGCCGAGGTCATGAGCCCGACCCTACGACGCTGCCGGGTACGTTTGGCCCCATGTTGCGAGTTGGTCTCACCGGGGGCATCGGGTCGGGCAAGTCGACGGTCGCCACGCTCCTTGCGGACCTGGGTGCGGTCGTCGTCGACGCGGACGCGGTGGCCCGCGAGGTCGTCGAACCGGGTATGCCGGCCCTCACCGCCATCCGTGAACGCTTCGGTGACGCTGTGTTCGGCTCCGACGGCGGGCTGGACCGGCCGGCGCTGGGGCGGGTCGTCTTCACCGACCCGAGCGCTCTGGCCGACCTCGAAGGCATCACCCACCCGGCGATCTGGAAGCGCACGGCCGAGCTCATGAGCGCGGTGCCCGCGGACGACCGTCGTCGTCCACGACATGCCGCTCATCGTCGAGAAGCACATGGGCGCCGACTACCACCTCGTCATCGTCGTGGGCGTGACCGAGGAGGAGCGTCGGCTCGACCGCCTCGTGCGGGATCGTGGCATGACCGCCGAGGACGCTCAGTCCCGCATCGACGCCCAGGCCGACGACGACGCCCGGCGTGCGGCGGCCGACGTCTGGCTCGACAACAACGGCACCCGCGACCACCTCGAGGTCGAGGTGCGCAGACTCTGGGCCGAGCGGCTGGAACCGTTCAACGAGAACCTGATTCACGGCATACGCGCTCGTCGTCCCGACGCACTCACGCTCAGCGAGCCGAACGACGACTGGCCGGCCGAGGCCGCGCGACTCATCGCTCGGATCGAGCGGGCGCTGGGGGAGCGAGCGGTCACCGTCGACCACATCGGCTCGACGGCGGTCCCCGGCCTCGTCGCCAAGGACGTCATCGACCTGCAGGTCGGGGTGCGCTCACTCGCCGATGCCGACGCGCCGGAGTTCGTGGAAGCGTTGGGGCGCAGCGGTTTTCCGCGTGTGCCCGACAGCACCGGGGACAACGGCAAGGACGGCACCGAGTGGCCCAAGCGGTTCCACGGCAGCGCCGATCCCGGCCGCGTCGTCCACGTCCACGTGCGCGAGGTCGACGGACCGGGCTACCGCTGGGCGCTGGACTTCCGCGACTGGCTGCGCGCCGACGCCGGAGGCGCGTGAGGAGTACGCCGCGCTCAAGATGGACCTGCTCGCGCAGGGGCTCTCGACCGACGACTACGCCGACGCCAAGGAGCCCTGGTTCGACTCCGTCCACGAGCGCGTGACGGGTCACTCGCCCGGGTAGCGGACTCCCACCTGGGCACGGACCTCGTCGAGGACCTCCATGATCCGCAGCGTCTCGGCGGCGGGCAGGAGCGGGCTCTCGGTGAGGCCGGCGTCGACGCAGCGGGCGGCCTCGCAGAACTCGAAGTGCAGGCCGTGCGTCGCGGCTCTCGCGGCTCCCACGAGATGTCGGTCTGCGGCGTCGCGGGAGACGAACCGGACCCGTGAGGGGGCGTACCAACGGTTCGTAGGGGTCGTCCGGGTCGCCGAGCTCGAGTCGACCGGCCGTGCCGTTGATGCTCGCCGTGGTCGGCGTGCGCGACGTCATCGTGGCGTGCAGGAGGCCGCGGCCGCCCGTCGGTGCCGGTGACGAGGATGGTCTCCTCCGCGTCGACGCCCTCGTCGGTGAGGCGACCGGTCGCCGAGACCGTGTCGATGCCACCGAGCGCGAAGCTCGCGAACGACGTCGGGTAGATGCCGAGGTCGAGGAGGGCGCCGCCGGCGAGGGCGGGGTCGGACAGGCGCTGCGGGCCGCCCGGGTAGAGCGGCTGGCCGTGGTCGGCGAAGACGTTCTCGACCTCACCGAGCAGACCGTTCTCGAGGCACTGCCGCACGACGTCGATGCCCGGGCAGGAAGCGCGTCCACATGGCCTCCATCGCGAGCAGCCCCTTGGCCTTCGCGGTGTCGAGGATGTCGCGCGCCTCGGCGGCGTTGCGTGCGAACGCCTTCTCGACGAGGACGTGCTTGCCGGCGTTGAGCGCGAGCAGCGCCTGGGTGTGGTGCTCGGAGTGCGGGGTGGCGATGTAGACGATGTCGACGTCGGGGTCGTTGACCAGCTCTTCATAGGACCCGTATGCCGTGTGCGCACCGAACTCGTCCGCGAAGGCCTGCGCTCGGGTCAGGTCGCGTGAGGCGACCGCCTGGATCACCTGGTCGGTCTCGGCGCGCAGGGCCGTGACGCTCTCTCGGGCGATGTAGCCGGGTCCGAGGACTCCCCACCGAAGGGTCGGGGGCGGTGCGCGGGTCGGGGGTGCGGGGGGAGGGCAGCGTCGTGGTCACGGGTCCATCGTCGCGCACGAGGTGACGTCGTGTGCGGTAGGTGGGCACACGGCATACGCGATGGTCGTCTGCGACGGCAGACACGACTGTCAGTGGCACGGCATACCGTGTCGGTATGCGTCCCACCACTGACTTGAAGCGCACCGTCGCACCGTTCCAGGTCGTGTCCGACTTCGAGCCGGCCGGCGACCAGCCCGCCGCGATCAAGGACCTGACCGAGCGGATCAACGCCGGGCAGCAGAACGTCGTCCTGCTCGGCGCCACCGGCACGGGCAAGTCGGCGACGACGGCGTGGCTCGTCGAGCAGGTGCAGCGGCCGACGTTGGTCATGGCGCCCAACAAGACGCTCGCGGCCCAGCTCGCCAACGAGTTCCGGGAGCTGCTGCCCAACAACGCGGTTGAGTACTTCGTGAGCTACTACGACTACTTCCAGCCCGAGGCCTACGTCCCGCAGACCGACACCTACATCGAGAAGGACTCGTCCATCAACGACGAGGTCGAGCGGCTGCGGCACTCGGCGACGAACTCGCTGCTCACTCGGCGCGACGTCATCGTCGTCGCCTCCGTGTCGTGCATCTACGGTCTCGGGACGCCGCAGGAGTACGTCGACAAGATGGTGCAGCTGCGGGTCGGTGACGAGCTCGACCGTGACGACCTGCTGCGTCGGTTCGTGCAGATGCAGTACACGCGCAACGACCTGGCGTTCACCCGCGGGACGTTCCGGGTGCGCGGCGACACGGTCGAGATCATCCCGATGTACGAAGAGCTCGCCGTGCGCATCGAGTTCTTCGGCGACGAGGTCGACAAGATCTACACGCTGCACCCGCTCACCGGCGAGATCGTGCGCGACGAGCAGGAGATGTACGTCTTCCCCGCCTCGCACTACATCGCCGGACCGGAGCGCATGGAACGCGCGATCGCGGGGATCGAGCACGAGCTCGAGGAGCAGCTCAAGACGTTCGAGAGCCAGGGCAAGCTGCTCGAGGCCCAGCGGCTGCGCATGCGCACCACCTACGACATCGAGATGATGCGTCAGGTCGGGTCGTGCTCGGGGATCGAGAACTACTCGATGCACCTCGACGGTCGCACCGCCGGGACCGCGCCGAACTGTCTGCTCGACTACTTCCCGGAGGACTTCCTCCTCGTGCTCGACGAGTCGCACGTGACGGTGCCGCAGATCGGTGCGATGTACGAAGGCGACGCCTCGCGCAAGCGCACCCTCGTCGACCACGGCTTCCGGCTGCCGTCGGCGATGGACAACCGGCCGCTCAAGTGGGAGGAGTTCCTCGAGCGCATCGGTCAGACGGTCTACCTCTCGGCGACGCCCGGCAACTACGAGACGGCGCAGGCCGACGGCATCGTCGAGCAGATCATCCGCCCGACCGGCCTCATCGACCCCGAGATCGTGCTCAAGCCGACCAAGGGCCAGATCGACGACCTCCTGCACGAGATCAACCTGCGAGCCGCGCAAGAACGAGCGGGTGCTCGTCACGACGCTGACCAAGAAGATGGCCGAGGACCTCACCGACTACCTGTTGGACAAGGGCGTTCGGGTTCGCTACCTGCACTCCGACATCGACACGTTGCGCCGCGTCGAGCTGCTGCGTGAACTGCGGCTGGGGGAGTACGACGTCCTCGTCGGCATCAACCTGCTGCGTGAGGGTCTCGACCTGCCCGAGGTCTCGCTGGTGTCGATCCTCGACGCCGACAAGGAGGGCTTCCTGCGGTCGGCGCGCTCGCTCATCCAGACCATCGGTCGCGCCGCCCGAAACGTGTCCGGCCAGGTCCACATGTATGCCGACAAGGTGACCCCCTCGATGCAGCAGGCCGTCGACGAGACGAGCCGACGGCGCGAGAAGCAGGTCGCCTACAACCTCGAACGCGGTGTCGACCCGCAGCCGCTGCGCAAGAGGATCGCCGACATCACCGACATGCTCGAGCGTGAGGACGCCGACACCGAGGAGCTGCTGGGGTCCGGTCGTGCCCGGTCGCGTGGCAAGAGCGACGGCGGACGCGGTGGTCGTGGGGCGCTGGCTGCTGACGCGATGACGGTTGGTGCGGGACGGCTCGAGAACATCGCCGCCGGGGACCTGGCCAACCTCATCCAGGAGCTCACGACGCAGATGCACAAGGCCGCGGCCGACCTCCACTTCGAGCTCGCCGCCCGACTGCGCGACGAGGTCGGCGACCTCAAGAAGGAGCTCCGCCAGATGAGCGAGGCGACGAAGTGAGCCTGACGTGGCGCTGGGGCGCGGGCGAGCGCATGACCCCCGACGAGGTGAGCGCCTACGCGTTGGGCAAGCCCGGTGCGTGGGCCGACCAGCCGTGGGAGGGCGACAACGTCGCCAAGGTCGGCGACAAGATCTTCGCCTTCCTCGGCAGCGGCGGACCCGACGGTGCGCGCGTGGGCGTCAAGCTCGGGTCCCGGGCCGAGGCCGACGAGTGGATCGCCGAGTTCCCGGACGACGCGAGTGTGTCGCCGTACATCGGGCGGCACGGCTGGAACACCCTGGCGATCGGTGGCGCGATCCCGGACGACGCGCTGCGCGAGGCGATCGACACGTCCTACGAGCTCGTCGTCGCCAAGCTGCCGAAGAGTCAGCGGCCGCCTGAGGCGCGGCGGCCTTGAGTTCGTCCAGCAGCTCCAGCTGACGCGTCCAGGCGCTCGAGTCCACGTCGATGACGACGAAGTGGTCACCCTCGATCTCGACGACTGACGCGTCCGCGCCCGCCTTGGTGGCAGCGGCGACGTAGTCCGTCGACTGGCTCGGCGGCACGTTCTCGTCCGCTGCCGCCGTGGATGCAGCGCACCGGGACAGCGAGCGGGATCTGCTGCTGCGGGTCGTAGGCGATGTCCGCGTCAGTGGGTGCGTGGCCGAGGAACGCCTCGACCGCGCCGCCGCCGAGGTCGTCGTCGTGCGCTGCCCGCAGGTCGAGGACTCCGGCCTGCGAGAGCGCCCCGTTGATCTGGACCTTGGCGCCGCTCCACTGCTGCTGGTGCTGCCGACCCGCCGCCCACACCGCGAGGTGTCCGCCGGCGGAGTGACCGAGGGTGAGCGTCGTGGTGGTGTCCACGCCCGTCGATGTCGGCGAGCTTGTCGATGGCCGCGTGGACGTCGTCGAACGTGGCGGGAGTGCCGCCGCCGTTCCCGACTCGGCGGTACTCGATGTTCCAGGCCGTCCAGCCGTGCTCGGCCAGGGATCGGGCGAGCGGACGGCCCAGGTCGAGGTCGTACGCCGACTTCCAGAAGCCGCCGTGGATGACCACGACGACCCCTTGCTTGCGCCCTGCAGGCTTGGTCAGCTCGCCGAACTGGCTCTCGTCGTCGCCATAGGTGATCCGCATCGGTTCATCTCCATCGCTGGTCGAATCGGGCGCAGAGGCCTCACACGCCGCGAGCGGGGAGCACCGCTAGCGCGGCGATCACAGAGCGTCGGGTAGGCACCGATGCACCGTATGCCGCCCACTGCCGACCGCACCGTAAGCGGTGTCACCTCACTTGCGGAGCCGTAAGGCGGTGGTGGATCGGACCCCACTTCGGTGGTCAGGATTCAGCTCACGGCGAAGCCTTGAGCGGAGGGCGGGCCCACTCCGGTCCGCCGAATTCTCGCAACGAACTTGTTCGTGCGAGAATCGGCGGAGCGGAGGGGAGTATCCCCAGCGCGGTTTCCTCGTCATCACGGCTCGCCTCAGCGCGAGCCCGGGGAGCCGGTCCAGCCTTCAGGGGCGGGAGAGACCTCCGGGCCATGTCCCCAACCCTCGAAAGGTTGTCCGCGTTGCATTCCCTCAGCACCCTCACTGCGGCGACACCGTCCATGAACGTCGCCACCTGGCAGTGGCTCCTCACCATCGGCATCGCCGTCGCCGTCCTGCTCTTCGACGTGGTCATGATCGCGCGCAACCCGCATCGCCCCGCCACGAAAGAGCTGGTCGTCGCGCTGTCGTTCTACGTCGGCGCGGCAATCCTCTTCGGCGTCTGGGTCTGGGTGAGCCACGGCAGCCAGCTGGCCGGTGAGTTCTATGCCGGGTGGCTGACCGAGTACTCGCTTGTCGGTCGACAACCTCTTCATCTTCCTGCTGATCATGGCGAAGTTCGCGGTGCCCGAGAAGTTCCAGCAGACCGCCCTCATGTGGGGCATCATCATCGCGATCGTGCTGCGCGGCATCTTCATCTGGCTGGGCGCGGCCGCGATCAACAACTTCTCGTGGGTCTTCTACATCTTCGGCGCGTTCCTCATCTACACCGCGATCAAGCTCGCGACGGAGGGTGAGAGCGACGACGAGGAGTACGAAGAGAACCGCTTCATGAAGTGGGTCGAGAAGACGCTGCCCTCGACCAAGGAGTGGAGCAGCAAGCTCTTCACCAAGGAGAACGCGAAGCGCGTCGTCACGCCGCTGTTCATCGTCGTCCTGGCGCTGGGCACGACCGACCTGCTCTTCGCGCTCGACTCGATCCCGGCGATCTACGGCCTCACCAAGGAGCCGTACCTCGTCCTCACGGCCAACCTCTTCGCCCTGATGGGTCTGCGCCAGCTGTACTTCCTGCTGGGTGGCCTGCTGCAGAAGCTCGTCTACCTCAGCCTGGGCCTGTCGGTGCTGCTGGCCTTCATCGGCGTCAAGCTGATCCTGCACGCGCTCCACGAGAACGAGCTGCCGTTCATCAACGGTGGCGAGCACATCGGTGTCCCGGAGATCCCGATTGCCGTCTCGCTCGGCGCGATCGTCGTCATCCTCGGAGTCACGACGGTGGCCAGCCTCTGGAAGACCAAGCGCGACGAGAAGGCGGAGATCAACGCCTGAGCCTGCGCACACGGCATACGCCGCTTGAAAACGTCTAGGACCCCGTCGACTCGGCGGGGTCCTTGCGCGTCCCCAGGCCGAGGACGATGGCCGAGGCGAGGACGACGAGGGTCATCCCGACGAGCTGCAGCCCGCCCAGTCGTTGGCTGAGGATGAGCAGTCCGGCGAGGGCGGCCGCGGCCGGCTCGAGGCTGAGCAGGATCCCGAATGCCTTGGCGCTGAGGCGGCGCAGCGCGACGAGCTCGAGGGAGTAGGGCAGCACCGAGGACAGCACCGCGATCCCGAGGCCCTTGGCGATGAGCCCGCCATTCCAGTCCGGGACCGACGCGATCCCGAGCGGCAGGGTGACGACACTTGCGACGACCATCGCGAGGGCGAGTCCTTCGAGCTTCTCGAACTCGGCTCCGGTCCGCCCGCTGAAGATGATGTATGCCGCCCAGAAGGCTCCCGCTGCCGCTGCCAGTCCCAGCCCGGTCAGGTTGAGTTCGGCGAACGGCACCGACAGCGCCTGCGAGATGAGGAGCACGCCGCCGGCCGCAGCGGCCACGGCCAAGAGGTCGACCAGCCGCCGTGACATGACCGCCGCGAGGAGCAGCGGCCCGAGGAACTCGATCGTCACGGCGACGCCGATGGGCAGGTGGGCGAGCGACCCGTAGAACGTGAAGTTCATCAGCCCCAGCGCGAGGCCGAAGCCGATGACGGTCAGCCACGCGCGACGCGAGTGCCCCCGCCACCGCGGCCGGACGATCGCGAGCGAGGATGACGGTCGCGAAGAGCAGTCGCATGACCACCGAACCGCCGGCGCCGATCTCGGGCACGAGCGTGGCGGCGAGGGCCCCACCGAACTGCACCGAGATGATGCCGGCAAGGACGAGGAGCGGGGCGGGCACACTCTCGAGACGACGCACTTCGTCAGGCTAGGTCGCGCGACTCACCAGCCGCGTTCGCGCCACTCCGTGAGATGCGGTCGCTCGGCGCCGAGAGTGGTGTCGCCGCCGTGGCCCGGGTAGACCCAGGTGTCGTCGTCGTAGACGTCGAAGAGTCGGGTGGAGACGTCCTCGATGAGGCTGTCGAAGCTCTGGTACTCGTAGCGGGTGGTCGCCCCGACGCCACCGGGGAAGAGCGAGTCGCCGGTGAAGAGGTGCGTGTGTCCCGCTGGGTCGGCGTAGGCCAGCGCCACCGAGCCCGGAGTGTGACCGCGCAGGTGGATGACGTCGAGATCGCACTGCCCGACGGTGATCCGGTCGCCCTGTGCGAGACGGACATCGGGACGGACGGGCAGGGCGTCGGCGTCGTCGGCGACCGGCGTAGGTGCGCGGGTGGAAGGCGTCGACGAGGTCGGGCAGGGCGCGCACGTGGTCCCAGTGCTGGTGCGTCGTCACGAGGTGTTCGAGGCTGCCGGTGCCCTCGCGGATCAGAGCAGTGAGCCGCGCCGGGTCGTCGGCAGCGTCGACGAGGAGCTGCTCGCCGGTGGCGCGACAGGTGAGGAGGTAGGCGTTGTTCGACATCTCCGACACCGCGACCTTGCGGATGACGAGGTGCTCGAGTTCGCGAGTGTCAGTGGGGCCGCCGGGCGAGACGTCGCCGGTGTAGTCGCTCATCGTCACAACCCGGCCGTGAGGTCGGGGAGGGCGTCGCTGCGGACACCGGACGGGTCCTGGCGGGCCAACCAGCGGAGTATGCCGCCGCGCGAACCGACGACGTCGGCGTCGCCACCGCCGATGCTCCAGACATCGCCCTCGTCGCTCCGGATCGTGACGGAGGGGACGGCGGGCGCGCCGTCCTGGCGCTTGAGCTTCGTTGTCGATGAAGAGGACCTGGAGGTCGCCTTCGAGGTCGTCGAAACCGAATCCGAGGTCGAGATCGACGTGGTGGTAGATGACCTCGCGCAGTCGCATGAATGTGAGCATCCCGCCCTTGAAGGTGGGTCCACCGGGAGTCCGTTCCAGGACGATGTCCCGGTGCTCATCCGTCAGACGGGCCAGGTCGGCGCTGAGGGGCTTCGCGGTCTCCTCGACCTCCGAGACGACGACCTCGGGCGGTCGGCCGACGCCGGCGTCGATGTCGAGGTCTCGTTGCTCCGGTGAGGCGTACATCGTCTCGCCGGTCCCGTCGACGGCCGAAGCCACGAGTCGGCTCAGGGCCTCGGCGTTGCGCGCGAGGTGGTTGAGGACGTGGTCGCGACTCCACCCCTCGCACAGGCTGGGCGCCGCGAGGTCGTCGGCGCCACGGGCGTCGGAGACCAGCCGGGCGGTGTGATCATCAATGGCGGCAAGGAGATCGGTCACGACGTCAGGCTACGCGCGACCGCCACAGTGTGCCCGTGCCTTGGGGGTCCGTCGTGACGACCCAGATCTCGTCGCCAAGCAGAACGGCTGAGATGGGTGTGCCCTGGGGCCCGTTCGTGACGGACCACTTCTCACCGGAGCGCTGGAGCAGCGTGGTGCCGTCCTTTGACGGCACGACGAAGAGGTCCTTCCCTTCGAGACTGATCGGTGCGAGGACCGACGCGTTCTCGGTCACCTCGATGTCGGGTATGCCGGGTGTATTCGTCGTGGTGCGGCCGCGCACCTCCCAGAAGGTGAAGCGCCCGCCGACCGCGCCCGAGATGAGGCACTGGTGCGGAGAGCAGGTGGCGGCGTGCGCCTCGGCGAGGGTGCTGCCCTTCGCCGGTATCTCGTAGGGAAGTCCCACCCGGGTCCATGGGCCGTCCGCGTCGGGGGAGGTCCACAGGGCTGGCTCCACCGTGACGGAGCCCGGGTCGAGATGGGTGACCGACCCCGAAAGGACGAGTCCGTCGCCACCTGACGTGATGGTGTTTGCGGCGACGAGCTCCGATGGTGTGCTGGCCAGCGGTGTTCCCGTGGACGGGAGCCGTGTCCACCGGTCGTCCGTGCGGACCCAGGTGGCGATGTCCAAGCCAGTCTGGCCGCTCTGCCAGGCGCCCAGAATGACTGGTGAGTCGCCGGCATACCCCACTCCCGTGAGGTCGCCCGAACCGTAGCCGCCGAAGACCAAGAAGCCTTGCTCCTGCTCGGTGACTCGCTCGCTGTTGCCGGTCCAGGTCGACCAGCGGTAGTTGCCGTGGGCTCCGCCCTGCGCACCCCCCACGGCGTCGATTCGGTCGCCGTGGGTGGCGATCTGGAACCAGCGGGCTTGGAAGGCGTAGGGGGAGCGCGGAGTGAGCGGTACCTCTCTCAGTGACGTGGGACCGGTCCCCACGAGGATCCGGGGGCTCGGGCGCTGCGTGCTGAAGGCGCCGATGAGCACGTTGCTGTCGTCGGTGGCAAGGGTCACAGCGGTCAGCCCTGCTGGAAGCTCGACCCGTTGCCACGAAAGGTCCAAGTGGCTCGTGGTGCCTGTGGTGCGTGTGGGCTCGGTGGTGTGGCTGGTGCACGCGCTGACGAGGAGTCCCGATCCCACGAGGACTCCGACCAGGAGCGCGCGCACCTTCACGCTTGTCACTGTAGGGGCGTGTGAGGTGGCGCGCGGAGTGTTCGTCAGGGGCTGTCGGTGGCGACACCTAGCATGGTGAACGTGACTTCTGCTGTGACCCCCACGCCCGCCCGACGCTCCGGGAGCGCCACCCACGACCGCCTCATCGTGCGTGGCGCGCGTGAGCACAACCTCAAGGATGTGTCGGTCGACCTGCCGCGTGACTCGCTGGTCGTGTTCACGGGTCTGTCGGGTTCCGGCAAGTCCTCGCTCGCCTTCGACACGATCTTCGCCGAGGGGCAGCGCCGCTACGTCGAGTCCCTCTCCGCCTATGCCCGCCAGTTCCTCGGGCAGATGGACAAACCCGACGTCGACTTCATCGAGGGGCTGTCGCCGGCCGTCTCGATCGACCAGAAGTCGACCAACCGCAACCCGCGCTCGACGGTCGGCACCATCACGGAGGTCTACGACTACCTCCGTCTGTTGTTCGCCCGGGCCGGCCGTCCGCACTGCCCGACCTGTGGCGAGCCGATCACCCGGCAGAGCCCGCAGCAGATCGTCGACCAGCTGCTCGAGCTGCCCGAGCGCACCCGCTTCCAGGTGCTCGCACCGGTGGTGCGGGCCCGCAAGGGTGAGTTCGTCGACCTCTTCGCCGAGCTCCAGTCCAAGGGGTTCGCGCGTGCTCGGGTCGACGGCGAGGTGGTCTCGCTGGCGGAGCCGCCGACCCTCGAGAAGCAGATCAAGCACACGATCGACGTCGTCGTCGACCGCCTCGTCGCGAAGGGTGGGGACGCCTCGTCCAAGCGGCGTCTCACCGACTCCGTCGAGACCGCGCTCGGTCTCGCCGGCGGGGTCGTGCTGATCGAGTTCGTCGACGTCCCCGAGGGCGCCGCCGGCGAGGCCCTGCCCAGGGAGCGACGCTTCTCCGAGAAGATGGCCTGCCCCAACAACCACCCGTTGGGGATGGACGAGGTCGAGCCCCGCTCCTTCTCGTTCAACTCCCCGTTCGGCGCCTGCACGGTGTGCACGGGCATCGGCACCGAGCTCGAGGTCGACCCCGAGCTCGTCGTCCCCAACGACGACCTCTCCCTGGCCGAGGGCGCCATCGCCCCGTGGGCGTCCGGCAGCGGCGCGTCCGAGTACTTCCAGCGGGTCCTCGGTGCTCTGGCCGAGGAGCTCAAGTTCAGCATCGACGCCCCGTGGCGGTCCCTGCCCGAGCGGGCCAGGGAGTCGCTGCTCCACGGCCGCAACCACAAGGTCCACGTCAAGTACAAGAACCGCTTCGGCCGCGAGCGCTCCTACACGACCGGCTTCGAGGGCGCGATCCCGTTCGTGAAGCGTCGGCACGCCGAGACCGACTCCGAGTGGAGCCGGGAGCGCTACGAGGGCTACATGCGCGAGGTGCCCTGCCCGGCCTGTCGCGGCAGCCGGCTCAAGCCCGAGTCGCTCGCCGTCCTCATCGGCGGCAAGAGCATCGCCGACGTCTGCGCCCTGCCCATCTCCGAGTCGGCGGGCTTCCTCGAGGAGCGTCGACTTCACCGTGCGTGAGCGAGCAGATCGCCGAGCGGGTCATCAAGGAGATCAACGCCCGACTCGGCTTCCTCCTCGACGTCGGTCTCGACTACCTCAGCCTCGACCGGCCGTCCGGCACGCTGTCCGGCGGTGAGGCGCAACGTATTCGCCTCGCGACCCAGATCGGTTCCGGCCTCGTCGGTGTTCTCTATGTCCTCGACGAGCCGAGCATCGGCCTGCACCAGCGCGACAACCACCGGCTCATCGAGACCCTGACCCGACTGCGCGACCTCGGCAACACCCTCATCGTCGTCGAGCACGACGAGGACACGATCGCCACGGCCGACTGGGTCGTCGACATCGGACCGGGTGCGGGCGAGCACGGGGGAGAGGTCGTCCATTCGGGCACCGTCGCCGACCTGCTCACCCACCCGACGTCGATCACGGGGAAGTACCTCTCGGGTCGCGCCGAGATCCCGCTGCCCGCTGTTCGCCGACCCCAGGAGAAGGGTCGTGAGGTCACCGTCGTCGGAGCGCGCGAGCACAACCTCCACGACGTGACCGCCAGCTTCCCGCTGGGCAACCTCGTCGCGGTGACGGGTGTGTCCGGCTCGGGCAAGTCCACGCTGGTCAACGACATCCTCTACCACGTGCTCGCCAACAAGCTCAACGGCGCGAGGCACGTTCCCGGGCGCCACAAGACGGTCACCGGGCTCGAGCACCTCGACAAGGTTGTCCACGTCGACCAGGGCCCGATCGGCCGCACGCCGCGCTCCAACCCGGCGACCTACACCGGTGTGTTCGACGCGATCCGCAAGCTCTTCGCGACGACGACCGAGGCCAAGATCCGTGGCTACCAGCCCGGGCGCTTCTCGTTCAACGTCAAGGGCGGACGCTGCGACGCGTGCTCCGGTGACGGCACGATCAAGATCGAGATGAACTTCCTGCCCGACGTCTACGTGCCCTGCGAGGTCTGCCACGGCGCCCGCTACAACCGCGAGACGCTCGAGGTCCACTTCAAGGGCAAGACCATTGCCGATGTCCTCGACATGCCGATCGAGGAAGCGGCGGAGTTCTTCGCGGCCGTCCCTGCGATCGCTCGGCACATGACCACCCTCACCGAGGTGGGCCTGGGCTACGTGCGGTTGGGGCAGCCCGCTCCGACGCTCTCCGGCGGCGAGGCCCAGCGCGTCAAGCTGGCGACCGAGTTGCAGAAGCGCTCGACCGGACGGACGATCTACGTCCTCGACGAGCCCACGACCGGTCTGCACTTCGAGGACATTCGCAAGCTCCTCGGCGTCCTGCAGGGACTCGTCGACAAGGGCAACACCGTGATCGTCATCGAACACAACCTCGACGTCATCAAGTGTGCCGACTACATCGTCGACCTCGGACCCGAGGGAGGCCACAAGGGCGGCTACGTCGTTGCCACCGGCACGCCCGAGCAGGTCGCGCGCCACCCCGACAGCTACACGGGCCACTTCCTGGCGCCCGTGCTTGCCAAGACGTCACGCACGACGACGCGTCCCACGGCTGGCGCCAAGAAGGCATCCGCCACCAAGGCGATCCCGGCGAAGACCTCAACTGCCTCCAAGGCGGTCGCCACGAAGAAGACGACCACGAAGGCCGACGCGACCACAAAGCTCGCTGCGACCAAGAAGGTCGCAGCACCGAAGAAGACCGCCGCGGCGCGAGCCGCAACCCGGACCGAGACCACGGCGGCGACGTCGGCTCGGTCGACCAGGGCGGCCAAGGGCGCAAAGGTCGCGAAGCGGGCGCCGCGCAAGAGCGCGTAAGGCGAGGGGGCGGCATACCCGGTCCGTTATGTGAGCAGTTGAGAGTAGAAGAAGTCCCGCCTCGAAGGAGGCGGGACTTCTTCTACTCTCAACTGCTTGTCGGCGGTCAGTCTTCGCCGAGGTAGGCCTTGCGGACGTCGTCGCTCTCGAGGAGCTCCTTGCCGGTGCCCTTGAGGACGATCTTGCCGACCTCCAGCACGTAGCCGTGGTTGGCCCGCTGCAAGGCGGCTTGGGCGTTCTGCTCGACGAGCAGGATCGTCGTTCCCTGAGACTGCAAGGTCGAGACCGTTGACATGATCCGCTTCATCATGATCGGTGACAGGCCCATGGAGGGCTCGTCGAGCATGAGGAGCTTCGGGCGGCTCATCATGGCTCGGCCCATCGCGAGCATCTGCTGTTCACCACCGGAGAACGTACCGGCCGGCTGCTTGCTCCGCTCACGCAGGATCGGGAAGAGGTCGTAGGCCGCCTCCAGGTCGTTCTCGACACCCGAATCCTTGCGGGTGAAGGCGCCCAGCCGAAGGTTTGCCTCGACGGTCAGGCGCGGGAAGATGCGACGACCTTCTGGTGAGTGTGCGATTCCCAAGGTCACGATCTCGTGGGCAGGGATGCCGTTGAGCCGCTTGCCCTGGAACCGGATCTCACCAGCGGAGGGCTGGAGCAGGCCGGAAATGGTCCGCAAGGTCGTCGTCTTGCCTGCGCCGTTGGTGCCGATGAGGCTGACCACCTCGCCCTCGCCCACCGAGAAGGAGATGCCCTTGACAGCCAGGATCTTTCCGTAGGAGACCTCGAGGTCCCTGACTTCCAGCATGGCGGTCATCCGACCTCCTCCTCGTCCTCGTCGGTCGTTCCGCCGCCGATGTAGGCCTCGATGACTCGCGGGTCACCTTGCACCTCGGCGGGGGACCCCTCGACGAGGAGCTCTCCTCGGACCAGACACAGGACTCGGTCACAGAGGTTGAAGATGAACCGCATGTCGTGCTCGATGACGACCACCGCCAGGCCGCTGTCGCGGATCCGGAAAATGAGCTCGCTGGCCTGCTTCGTCTCCTGCGGGTTCATGCCGGCCGTCGGCTCATCGAGAAGGATGACTTTGGGGTCTGTAGCAAGCGCACGAGCGATCTCGAGACGTCTCTGGTCGCCGTAGGGCATGTTGCGGGCGAGGATTTCGGCTGACTTGCCAAGACCGACGAACTCGAGCAACTCCTGGGCCCGAGCCCGTGTCTCGGCTTCTTCGCGACGAAACTTTGGTCCGCGCAGCACCGATGTCAGCGCCATCGAGCTTGTTCGGCAGTAGCGGCCGACCATGACGTTTTCGAGCGCTGTCATGTTGGCGAAAAGACGGATGTTCTGGAAGGTGCGCGCCATGCCGGCGAGGACAACGGCCCGTGGCTTGGGCGGGATCACCGAACCCATGAGGCGAACTTCACCCTCGGTTGGCTTGTAGAGGCCGGTGAGGCAGTTGAAGAACGTCGTCTTACCGGCCCCGTTGGGGCCGATGAGTCCGACGATCTCACCCTCGTTGACGGTGAGGTTGACGTCCTTGACAGCCGTCAGGCCGCCGAAGCGCATCGTTACGCCACGGGCCTCGAGGACCGCCACGAGTTCTGGAGCCGGTGTTCCGGGAACGGCCGGCGTGTCGGTCATGGTCATGCCTTGGCCTCCTTCTCCTCGACAAGGTGGACTTCTTGTAAACGTTCGGCGAGCTCCTCGTCGTCCTCATGGAACTCGAGTTTGCGCCGCTGACTGGCAACCAAACCCTCAGGACGCCACCGCATCATGAGGATCAGCAGCAGTCCGAAGAGCAGCAGACGATAGTCGGACATGAAGCGCAACTTCTCCGGCAGGAGCTTGAGGATCGTGGCTCCCACGAGAACACCGGCAACGGTGCCCATGCCACCAAGGACGATCGCCGCGAGCAGGAAGGCGGACTCGAGGAAGACGTACTGCTCCGGGGTGACCGACACGTCTTGGTGCGCCTTGACCGTCCCTGCGAGGCCTGCGAGGAACGCGCCACTGGCGAAGGCGAACAACTTGAGGCCGAAGACGTTGACACCCATGGCCTCGGCGGCCTTCTCGTCCTCGCGGATGGCAATCCAGCCGCGTCCGATGCGGCTGTTGTTGAGCCGTGTGAAGACGAGGATGACGAACGCGGCCAGGAGCAGGAGGAGGAAGTAGTAGTTCGCATACCTCCCCAGCTCGATCCCGAGGACGTTGTGGCTGTCACCGAAGTTGAAGGACCCGACTCCCAGATCCGGGATCGCTGGGATGCCGCTGGGTCCGTTCGTGAGGTCCGGCCCGGTGGTGCCATCGAGGTTGCTCATGGCAATCCGGAAGATCTCACCGAAGGCGAGAGTCACGATGGCCAGGTAGTCGCCCGAGACTCGCAAGGTCGGCGTGCCAATGATGAGCCCCAGCGTCGCCGAGACCACAGCCCCGACCAGGACGACCACAAGAAACGGAGGTTTCCAGCCGATGGTCGCAAAGGCCGATGTGGACAGCGTCGCAGCCACAAAGGCGCCAGCACCGAGGAAGGCGATGTAGCCGAGGTCGAGAAGACCCGCGAGGCCGACAACGATGTTCAGGCCGAGGGCCGTGACTGCGAAGATCAGGACCTGGGTCGCGATGGACATGTTGGCGTCCGACCCGTCCTGGGTGAATGGGAACAGGAACGCCACCGCGAAAGCACCCAAGGTGAGGACGTGGCTGTTGACCTGAGCGATCAGACTGATCCAGACGAAGAACCCTGACTTGACCAAGGCCGTCACGGTGAACGCCGTGAACAACACGACGAGCAGGAAGACGTCGCTGTCCTCGATGCCGAGTATGTATGCCGCCCCGAACAGGGCGGTGGCCATCAGTACGACGATGGCGAGGATCCCGATCCAGCTCGGAAGTTTGGCACGCAGGATGTCGCGCGTCTGGTTGGAGACCAGTCCAAGACCGCCCAGAAGCAGGACGAGACTTCCCACCAACGAGAGCCAGCCGCCGGGGTTGATGTTGATCAGCCCACCTGAACGCCAGGCGATCAGGGCGATGGCTCCGACCATGTAGGCGAAGGATCCGATGCTCAGGGCGCGCAGGGCCGATGCGGTGTCCAACCATTCACCCAGTCGCGGAATCACCCCGCGGTGAACCAGCACGAGAAGCCCCGCCAGGACGGCTGTGAAGACCATGAAGAGTTGAACGGCGCCCGGGTAGAAGTTGATGGAGAGGTCACCCAGGACATCTCCGACGTAACTCCAGGACAGGAAGCACCCCGCCAAGAGCAGCGCCGCGCCGACGAGGACCAGAGGGAACGAGAGGGGTGTCAGTGAACTGCGGAACCCTGCCCAGCTGCGGCTGATCGTCGCGGAGATCGAGGGGTCCCGCTCCAGCGGAGTGGTGTCGATGGCGCTCATGCGCGGTCCACCACCCTTGCTCCAAGCAGGCCCTGTGGTCGGAAGACGAGGACGATGATGAGGAGTACGAAGGCCCAGACGTCCTTCCACGCGGATCCTCCGAACTGGCCGGGGATGAACTGGGTCGCCATGGCTTCGGCGACGCCGAGGACGAGCCCGCCGACGACGGCTCCGGCAACGTTGCCGATGCCCCCGAGCACGGCCGCCGTGAAGGCCTTGAGCCCGGCCGTGAATCCCATGATGGAGCTGATGTTGTTGGTCTGCAGCCCTTGGGCAATTCCTGCGATACCCGCAAGGACGGCACCGAGCGCGAACGCGATGACGATGATCCGGTCGACGTTGATGCCCATCAAGCGTGCAGTGTCCGGGTCCTGCGACACGGCCTGCATACCACGGCCGGTCGTGGTGCGGTTGATGAACCACCAGAGCAGCACGGAACAAGCGACGAGTGAGCCCACAGTGAAGATCGACGCCCGACCAATCGTCAGGCCACCGATCTCGAAGGCCCGTCCGGTCACGTGGTCGATCTGAGGGAAGAAGAGTGGGCTCTTCGCGCCGGGGTAGAACAGGCGAATCGCCTCTTGGAGGAAGACCGACACACCGATAGCGGTGATGAGGGGCGCCAACCGTGGTGCGTTGCGTAATGGCCTGTACGCGAACCGCTCCATCGCGATCGCGATGAGGACCGCGCTGATCACTGCCCCGAGAAGCATGATCGGTAGGACCCAGATGGCAGTGACATCGCGGAAGAACAGGGTCCACGTCGCGAGACCGCCGAATGCACCGATCATGAAGACCTCGCCGTGAGCGAAGTTGATCAACTGGACAATGCCGTAGACCACTGTGTAGCCAACCGCGATCAGGGCGTACAAGGAGCCGACTGTCAGCCCGTTGACGAGTTGCTGCAGAAGCGTCATGCCAACCTCACGTGATTCTGTGCCGGGTGTCGCGCGAACGAGTGAGCATCGAGATTTCGAGGGAAGTCTCCAGGGAGCATAGAGCGGTGCGGGAGTGCCTTCACACCCCCGCACCGCTCACTCATGCTGGCTTACTTGAACTCGGCCGTCTTGTCGGCGGCGAAGGCGCCAGCGGTGACCTTGTAGGCAGTGAGCACCTTGGTCTTGCTGTCGCCGTACTCGTCGAAGGCAACCTTGCCCGTGACTCCGTCGAACTCGACCTTGCCGAGTGCGTCGATCGTCGCCTGGCGTGCGGACTCGACGTCCTTGGCGTCCTTCAGGGACACCTTGAGGGCGTTGATGATCGCGTTGGCCGCGTCGTAGGAGTACCCGCCGTATGCAGCGGCCGGCTCCTTGTAGGACGCAGCCGCGTACTCGGTGAGGAACTTCTTGCCCGCGTCCGTGCTGTCCGTGGGAGCGCCCACGGAGGTCGCGAGGTCACCGTCGTTCTTCCCGCCAGCCAGCTTGACGAACTCCGGGTCGAAGATCCCGTCGCCACCCATGAGCGGAGCCGTGACACCCGCGTTCTTGAGCTGCAGGGACAGTGGGCCCGCCTCGGGGTACTGACCGCCGTAGTAGATCGCACCGGGCGCCTTGGGCTTGAGCTTGGTGATCACGTCGTTGAAGTCGTTGTTGCCACCGTTTTCCTTCGTGGCAACCGTTTCTGCGGCAACGACCTCTCCGCCGCCCTTGACGAACTCCGCAGTGAACGCCTCGACGAGACCCTGGCCGTAGGGCTGCTTGTCGTGGATGGTTGCGACCTTCTTGATGCCGGCACCGAGAAGGTACTGCGCCGCGAACGGACCCTGGATCGCGTCCGTGGTGCAGGTCCGGAAGTAGTTCGGGTACAGACGCTTCGGGGCCTTCGCGTCGGCACCGATGGTGAGAGCCGGGTTGGTGTTGGCCGGGGAGACCTGGGCGATCTTCGCCGCGGCGAGGATGGGCTGGGTCTGCTGGGCGACACCGGAGTTGAGCGTGCCCACGACGGCCACGATGGACTTGTCGGCCGCGACAGCGGTGGCGGCGTTCTTGCCAACGTCCGGCTTGGCCTCGTCGTCCTTGGCGACGACCTCGATCTTCCAGTCCCCGAGGGCCTTGGAGTCGTTGGCCTGCTTGGCGGCCAGTTCAACCGAATGCTGGATGCCGAGTCCGAGTGCGGACAAGCTGCCCGAAAGGGGGGCGATGACGGCGATCTTGACGACCTTGGCACCGCCAGCGTCGTCGTGGTGGTGTCGTCGCCGCGGGAGCCACATCCGGCAAGTGCGATCGAGGCCACCAGTAGGGATGCACCCATGGTCATGACGGAACGCTGAGCCACGTTTCCTCCTGAAACTTCTTCTCCCGCGGCGATGTGCCGAGGAGCTCGCGACGGGTGTGCGAGCACGGCGAACAATATCCACGCAGAACCCCGAATCCGGGCACGTTGCAAGAGATTGTGCCGAGTCGTTACCAAGGCCGAAGTGCACAGTTTCTTGTGCAATCCCCACAGGCAGGGAACAGGAACCATCGGCATACTGGCGCGGGACCGTACGAACTGAAGCAGGACGAAAGGTTGAGGACCATGGCAGAAGCACTGGACACCCACGACGCAACGACCGACAACGCCGCCTCACCGATGGCTTGCTGCGGCCGGCGCGAGGCCCTGCGCGCGGCCGGTGTGGTCGCCATCGCCGGCGCCGGCCTGACGGCCTGTGGCGCGAGCGCGGACGACGTCGCCGACGTCGCCGACGTCGGCGTCCTCGGCGCGCCACCGGTGCAGCGGGCGCGGTGAAGGACCTCGCCAAGAAGGCGGACATCCCCGTGGGCGGCGGCAAGATCATCGACTCGGCCAAGGTCGTCATCACCCAGCCCACCGCCGGTGAGTACAAGGCGTTCTCCGCCGTGTGCACCCACCAGGGCTGCACCGTGTCCGGGCGTTGCGGACGGCACGATCAACTGCGCGTGCCACGGCAGCAAGTTCGACATCGCCACCGGCGACGTGAAGAGCGGCCCGGCCACCTCCGGACTGCCCACGAAGTCGGTGACCGTGGGAGCCGACGGCATCAGCGTCACGTAGGCACGCGGCATACCTGCGTCTGGTGGACGGGACCACGACGGCGTATGCCGTGTGGTCCCGTTCGGGACTGACGGTGCCGCGTCCTAGGGTTGGGGCGTGGCTCATCCGTCGACGTACCGTCCCCGGCCGGGAGAGATCCCGACCGATCCGGGTGTCTACCGGTTCCGGGACAAGGACGGGCGCGTCATCTACGTCGGCAAGGCGAAGTCGCTGCGCCCGCGGCTGTCGTCCTACTTCCAGGACGTCGGGATGCTGCACCCGCGCACGGCGTCGATGGTCATGGCCGGCGCGAGCGTCGAGTGGACCACCGTCCTCACCGAGGTCGAGGCGCTCCAGCTCGAGTACTCCTGGATCAAGGAGTTCGACCCGCGCTTCAACGTCAAGTACCGCGACGACAAGTCGTACCCCTACCTCGCGGTGACGATGGGCGAGGAGTTCCCTCGTGCCCAGGTGATGCGCGGTGCCAAACGCAAGGGGACGCGCTACTTCGGGCCCTACGCGCATGCGTGGGCGATCCGCGAGACGCTCGACCAGGCCCTGCGCGTCTTCCCGATCCGCACCTGCTCGACCGGCGTGTTCAAGCGGGCCAGCCAGGTCGGGCGACCGTGTCTGCTCGGCTACATCGACAAGTGCTCGGCGCCCTGTGTCGGGCGGGTCGACCCCGATGCCCACCGGCAGATCGCCGAGGAGTTCTGCGACTTCATGGCCGGGGAGAGCACGAAGTTCATGAAGCGGCTCGAGCGGCAGATGCGCGACGCGTCGGACGAGCTGGAGTTCGAGACGGCGGCCCGGTTGCGCGACGACATCGGCGCGCTGCAGCGGGTGCTCGAGAAGTCGGCCGTCGTGTTCGGCGACGGCACCGACGCCGACGTGTTCGCCCTCGCCGACGACGAGCTCGAGGTCGCGGTGCAGGTCTTCCACGTCCGCGGCGGCCGCATCCGTGGGCAGCGCGGGTGGGTCGCCGAGAAGGAGTTCGAGACCGTGCCCGAGGTGGTCGGTCACCTCCTCCAGCAGCTCTATGGCGGCGAGGAGGGCGAGTCCGTGCCGCGCGAGGTCCTCGTGCCCGTGCTGCCCGACGACGCCGACTCGATGAGCGAGTGGCTGTCCGGTCTGCGGGGGAGTCGCGTCGACCTGCGCGTGCCCCAGCGCGGTGACAAGAAGACCCTCATGGAGACGGTCGAGCGCAACGCCACCCAGAGCCTGGCCCGGCACAAGGTCGCCCGGGCCGGCGACCTCACGGCACGTTCGCAGGCGCTGCAGCAGCTTCAGGAGTTCCTCGCCCTCGACGAGTCGCCGCTGCGCATCGAGTGCTACGACATCAGCCACGTCCAGGGGACCCAGGTCGTCGGGTCCATGGTCGTCTTCGAGGACGGGCTCGCCGCGCAAGGGCGAGTACCGCCGGTTCATCGTGCGCGGCGACGAGGACACGGGTGCACACGGACGACACCGCCGCGATGCACGAGGTGCTCACGCGTCGATTCCGCCGCTACCTCAAGGACCGTGACGAGCCGCAGGGGCGTGACGAGGAGACAGGCAGGCCAACGCGATTCGCCTATCCGCCGCAGCTCGTCGTCGTCGACGGTGGCCTGCCCCAGGTCAATGCCGCAGCGCGCGCGATCGAGGACCTCGGCATCGTCGACGTCGCGGTCGTCGGGCTCGCCAAGCGCCTCGAGGAGGTCTGGGTGCCCGGTCAGGACTTCCCGATCGTCCTGCCCCGCACCAGCGAGGGGCTCTACCTCCTCCAACGGCTGCGCGACGAGGCACACCGGTTCGCCATCACCTTCCACCGCCAACGGCGGAGCAAGGCCATGACGAACTCGGCACTGGACGGCATACCCGGTCTGGGTGACGTGAAGCAGAAGTCGCTTCTGCGGCACTTCGGCTCGGTCAAGCGGATCCGGGCCGCGACCTTGGACGAACTCGGTGAAGTCAAGGGAATCGGACCTACGCTGGCAGAGACGATTCAGCGCGAGCTGACCGGCGCACCCGCAGAACCCACGGTCAATCTCATGACCGGCGAGATCCTCGACGACGAGAGGGGCAGCAATGCCTGAGAGTCCCGTCCCCGACGCCCCGGAGCCCGTCGCGGCGGCCGGTGCCGACTTCGTCATCGTCACCGGCATGAGTGGGGCCGGGCGCTCCACGACGGCCAACGTCATGGAGGACCAGGGCTGGTACGTCGTCGACAACCTGCCGCCGCAGCTGCTCGTGTCGATGGCCGAGCTCGGCAACCAGGCGCGCGCCGAGGGCCGCGAGATCAAGATCGCCGCGGTCGTCGACGTGCGGAGCAAGCACTTCTTCACCGCGTTCGAGGACGCCGCCCAGCACCTCAAGGCGACCGGTTGGACGCCCCAGCTGTTGTTCCTCGACGCCACCGACGAGGCGCTCGTGCGGCGCTTCGAGTCGGTGCGCCGACCCCATCCGCTCCAGGGCGAGGGCCGACTGCTCGACGGCATCCAGCACGAACGCGAGATCCTGCGCGACCTGCGATCGCGGGCCCAGATCGTCGTCGACACCTCCGGCCTCAACGTGCACCAGCTCGCGCGCAAGGTCGCCCCGCTGTTCGGAAGCGGCGGCGGACCGTCGTTGCGACTTGCCCTGCTGTCCTTCGGTTTCAAGTACGGCGTCCCGCTCGATGCCGACTTCGTCTTCGACATGCGCTTCCTGCCCAACCCGTTCTGGGTGCCCGAGCTGCGATCGCTCGACGGGCGCGACCCCGAGGTGTCCGCCCACGTCCTGGGCCAGAGCGACGCACGGGGAGTTCCTCGACCGGGTCGTCGACGCTCATGGAGCCCGTGACCCGGGGCTATCACTCCGAGGGGCGGCGCTACGTCACCCTCGCGATCGGGTGCACCGGCGGCAAGCACCGCTCCGTGGCCATGGCCGAGGCGCTGGCCGAACGGTTGAGCTCGGACCGCATCGAAACCTTCCTCGTCCACCGTGACCTGGGGCGCGAGTGAGTGGCCCCGTCGTTGCTGCCCTCGGTGGTGGGCACGGCCTGGCGGCGTCCCTTGCCGCGTTGCGCTTCGTCACCGACGAGATCACCGCGATCGTCACCGTCGCCGACAACGGCGGGTCCTCGGGGCGACTGCGCGGCGAGTTCGGTGTCCTGCCTCCGGGCGACCTGCGCATGGCGCTCTCTGCGCTCTGTGAGGAGACGGAGTGGGGACACACCTGGCGTGACGTCCTGCAGCACCGCTTCGAGGGGACCGGGCCGCTCGGCGGGCACGCCCTCGGCAACCTGCTGATCGTCGCCCTCTGGGAGCTGCACGAGGACCCGGTCGCCGGCCTCGAGCTCGTCGGCCGGCTGCTCAACGCCCGGGGGCGGGTCCTTCCGATGGCCTCCGTGCCGCTCGACATCGAGGCCGACGTGGTGGGGGCAGATCCGCGGGAGCCCGACGCGATGACCCTGGTGCGTGGGCAGGCCCAGGTCGCCACGACCAGGGGCAAGGTGCACGATCTGCGGCTCGTCCCAGCCAGCCCACCGGCATACCCCGAATCGATCGCGGCCATCAGGGCGGCGGACTGGATCGTCCTCGGCCCCGGCTCGTGGTTCACCTCCGTGATGCCGCACCTCCTCGTCCCCGACCTCGCCGAGGCGTTGGCCGTGACCCGTGCCCAGAGGCTGCTCGTCCTCAACCTCGAGATGGTGACCAACGAGACCGCCGGGTTCCGCGCCATCCACCACCTCGAGTCGTTCGCGGCACATGCGCCGGGCATTCGGCTCGACGCCGTCCTCGCCGACCCCTCCGTCGTCGACGACGAGGCGGAACTTGCCGCCGCCTGCCGTGCCCTCGGCGCCGAGCTGCACATCCACCGGGTCGCCGTCTCCACGTCACCCAAGGAGCACGACCGGCTCCGGTTGGCCGCGGCACTGCAGGACGTTCTCGGCTCAGGACGCCGCCCCTGATGACGCGTGGCAGGATGACCGGCATGGCAATGACGGCGAAGGTGAAGGACGAACTCAGCCGCCACGAGGTGACCAAGCCCTGCTGCCGCAAGTCTGAGGTGGCTGCCACGCTCCGGTTCGCGGGCGGGCTGCACATCATTGGGGGACGCATCGTCGTCGAGGCTGAGCTCGACACGGCAAACGCTGCGCGTCGGCTGCGGCGCGAGATCCACGAGCTCTACGGGCAGACGCCCGAGGTGCTCGTGCTCGCTGCTGGCGGACTGCGCAAGGGGAGTCGCTACGTCGTGCGCGTCGTCCAGGACGGCGAGGCACTGGCTCGACAGACCGGACTCATCGACGGCCGCGGCCGCCCGGTCCGTGGTCTGCCGCCCAAGGTCGTGTCCGGCTCCGTGTGCGACGCCGAGGCAGCGTGGCGTGGTGCGTTCATCGCGCACGGCTCTCTGACCGAGCCCGGCCGCTCCTCGGCTCTGGAGTTGACCTGCCCGGGACCCGAAGCGGCGCTGGCCCTCGTCGGCGCCGCGCGTCGGCTGGGCATCCAGGCCAAGGCTCGTGAGGTGCGCGGCATCGACCGTGTGGTCATCCGTGACGGTGACGCCATCGGCGCCATGCTCACCCGACTCGGTGCCCACGACGCCGTGCTCGCCTGGGAGGAACGCCGCATGCGCCGCGAGGTGCGAGCCACCGCCAACCGTCTCGCCAACTTCGACGACGCCAACCTGCGCCGTTCCGCCCGCGCGGCGGTGGCCGCGGGTTCACGGGTCGGACGCGCTCTGGAGATCCTCGGCGACGACATCCCTGACCACCTGCGCGAGGCCGGGCAGCTGCGTCTTCAGCACAAGCAGGCCTCCCTCGAGGAGCTCGGGCAGCTGGCCCAGCCGGCGATGACCAAGGACGCTGTCGCCGGTCGCATCCGGCGCCTTCTGGCGATGGCTGACAAGCGGGCCGAAGACATGGGGCTCCCCGGCACCGACGCCGATCTCACGCCGGACATGCTCGACTCCTGAGCGGAGGTCGGGCCGGTGCGTCCGTTCGCGGGAGGGTTACCTGCCCGTACTGCGGACCTCTCGGGGAGTGAGCCGGGTCACAGCACTAGGCTTGGGCTCGTATCCGGTGACGTGGTTGACGCCATGCACCCTCCCTTCCGGAAGGCAGACTGCTCGTGACTGTCCGCGTTGGCATCAATGGCTTTGGTCGCATCGGCCGCAACTTCTACCGCGCCGTGATTGCGTCCGGCGCCGACATCGAGATCGTCGCCGTGAACGACCTCACCGACAACGCCACGCTGGCCCACCTGCTGAAGTACGACTCGATCCTGGGTCGCTTCGACGGTGACGTCACGTCCACCGACACCGACATCACCGCCAACGGCAAGACCTTCAAGGTCTTCGCCGAGCGCGACCCCGCCAACCTCAAGTGGGGCGAGCTGGGCGCCGATGTCGTCATCGAGTCGACCGGCTTCTTCACCGACGCAGTGAAGGCCAAGGTCCACGTGGACAACGGCGCCAAGAAGGTCATCATCTCGGCCCCGGCCAAGAACGAGGACGTCACGATCGTCATGGGCGTCAACGACGGCGACTACGACTCGGCGACCCACACGATCATCTCCAACGCGTCGTGCACGACGAACTGCCTCGCGCCGATGGCGAAGGTCCTCAACGACGAGTTCGGCATCGTCAAGGGGCTCATGACGACCATCCACGCCTACACCGGCGACCAGAACCTCCACGACGGCCCGCACAGCGACCTCCGTCGCGCCCGCGCCGCCGCGCTCAACATCGTGCCCACGACGACCGGCGCGGCCAAGGCGGTTGCTCTCGTCCTCCCCGAGCTCAAGGGCAAGCTCGACGGCTACGCGCTGCGCGTCCCGGTCGCCACCGGCTCGGCCACCGACCTCACCTTCGAGGCCGGTCGGGAGACCACCGTCGAAGAGGTCAACGCCGCGATCAAGAAGGCCGCCGAGGGTCCGCTCAAGGGCATCCTCGTCTACACCGAGGACCCGATCGTGTCCAAGGACATCGAGACCGACCCGGCGTCGTGCATCTTCGACTCGGGCCTGACCAAGGTCATCGGCAACCAGGTCAAGGTCGTCGGCTGGTACGACAACGAGTGGGGCTACTCCAACCGCCTCGCCGACCTCGTCCTGCTCGTCGGCGCCTCGCTCTGACCCTGAGCCGACCCTCTGAGCTGACCACCAACAACGGAGTTGTCTGACATGAAGTCGATCGCCGATCTGGGCGACCTGCGGGGCAAGCGCGTCCTCGTCCGGTCCGACCTCAACGTTCCGCTCGAGGGCACCACGATCACGGATGACGGACGCATCATCGCGTCGGTCCCCACGATCAAGGCGTTGTCCGAGGCGGGTGCTCGCGTCATCGTGAGCGCCCACCTCGGGCGCCCCAAGGGTGCGCCGGAGGACAAGTACTCCTTGGCCCCCGTCGCTGCTCGCCTCGGTGAGCTGCTCGGCCGCGAGGTGACCTTCGCGACCGACACCGTCGGTGAGAGCGCCAAGGCTGCCGTGGCAGGAGCTCAGGACGGCGATGTCGTCCTGCTCGAGAACCTCCGCTTCAACGCGGGGGAGACGGGCAAGACTGCCGAGGACCGCGCCGAGTTCGCGGGCCAGCTCGCCTCTCTCGCAGACGTTTTCGTCTCGGACGGCTTCGGCGTCGTCCACCGTGAGCAGGCGTCCGTCTTCGACGTCGCCCGCCTCCTTCCGTCGGCTGTCGGTGGTCTCGTCGAGACCGAGGTCGCCGTGCTGCGTCGCCTCACGACCGAACCCGAACGCCCGTATGCCGTGGTGCTGGGTGGCGCGAAGGTGTCCGACAAGCTCGCGGTCATCGACAACCTCATCCAGACCGCCGACCGTCTTCTCATCGGGGGCGGCATGGTCTTCACCTTCCTCAAGGCCCAGGGCCACGAGGTCGGCAAGAGCCTGCTCGAACAGGACCAGGTCGAGGCAGTCAAGGGCTACCTCGACCAGGCGCAGCAGCGTGGCGTCGAGATCGTCCTTCCTGTCGACGTCGTTGCGGCCACCGCCTTCTCGGCTGATGCCGATCACGAGGTCGTGGCCATCGACGCCATCCCCGCCGACCGGATGGGGCTCGACATCGGACCGAAGTCCTCGGAGCTGTTCGCCCAGAAGCTCGCGGACTGCCGCACGGTCTTCTGGAACGGACCCATGGGCGCGTTCGAGATGGAACCCTATGCAGCGGGCACGGCCGCCCTGGCCAAGGCTCTCGTCGAGATCACGGCTGACGGCGCTCTCACCGTCGTCGGTGGCGGCGACTCGGCTGCCGCCGTGCGTCAGCTCGGCTTCACCGACGACCAGTTCGGACACATCTCCACCGGTGGCGGTGCCAGCCTCGAATACCTCGAGGGCAAGGACCTCCCCGGGCTCGCTGTTCTCGACGAATCCTGAACGGACACACACTCATGGCTGCCAAGACGACGACCCAGCGCACCCCGCTCATGGCGGGCAACTGGAAGATGAACCTGGACCACCTCCAGGCGACCCACCTCGTGCAGAAGCTCGACTGGACCCTCCAGGACGCCAAGCACGACCACGGCGCCGTCGAGGTCGCCGTCCTGCCGCCGTTCACCGACCTGCGCAGCGTGCAGACGCTCGTCGACGGTGATCGCCTGCACCTCAAGTACGGCGCGCAGGATCTCTCCGAGCACCAGAACGGCGCCTACACGGGCGAGATCAGCGGTGCCTTCCTCGCCAAGCTCGGCTGCACCTACGTTGCGGTCGGACACAGCGAGCGTCGTGAATACCACGGCGAGACCGACGAGACCGTGAAGGCCAAGGTCGCTGCGGCATACGAGCACGGTCTGACACCGATCTTCTGCGTCGGTGAGGGCCTCGAGATCCGCCAGGCGGGCACCCACGTCGAGCACGTCCTCAGCCAGGTGCGCGCAGGCCTCGAAGGCCTGCCCGCCGACAAGGCCGCGAGCATCGTCATTGCCTATGAGCCCGTGTGGGCCATCGGGACGGGCGAGGTGGCGACCCCGGAGGACGCCCAGGAAGTGTGCGCAGCCATCCGCACCGCGCTGGCTGAGCTGTACTCCGGCGACCTCGCCGACCGCGTCCGCATCCTCTACGGCGGCTCGGTGAAGTCGGGCAACGTCGCGGCGATCATGAGCCAGGTCGACGTCGACGGCGCCCTTGTCGGAGGCGCCTCGATCGACCCCGCGGAGTTCGCGTCGATCTGCCGCTACCGCGACCATCTCAAGACGAGCTGACGCGACAGGTATCCTGTAGCGGCGCGCCCTCGTCGGGCGACGCCTGCACGCGTCGAGACAGTCAACTCGAGACAGTCAACAGAACTACCGAAGGAGCACCGTGGAAGCGGTCAAAATCGGCCTCCAGGTCCTCTTGGTCCTTGGTGGGCTCTTCCTCACCCTTCTGATCCTGCTGCACAAGGGCAAGGGTGGCGGCCTCTCCGACATGTTCGGCGGTGGCATGTCGACGTCGCTCGGCGGCTCCTCTGTCGCCGAGCGCAACCTCGACCGCATCACGTATGCCGTGGCGGTCGTGTGGTTCGTGAGCATCGTCGGTCTCGGCGTCCTCGACCGTTTCGCAACCTGATCCGAAGTTTCGCTCCCTGAACGAGAGAGAAGGCGATGTCGATGTCTGGTGGTAGCGCAATTCGCGGCAGCCGCGTCGGCGCCGGCCCGATGGGTGAGGCCGAGCGCGGCGAGTCGGCTCCCAGGGTCCAGCTGTCGTTCTGGTGCTCCAACGGGCATGAGACCCGCCCGAGCTTCGCGCAGGAGCCGGATCTCGAGATCCCCGTGACCTGGGACTGCCCCCGTTGTGGGCTGCCCGCCGGTCAGGACAAGGACAACCCTCCGGCCCCGACCAAGGTCGAGCCCTACAAGACGCACCTGGCCTACGTGAAGGAGCGTCGCTCCGACAAGGACGGCGAAGCGATCCTCGACGAGGCGCTCGGATCGCTCCGCGAACGCGGACTCATCCAGTAGTTCGTCTTCGTGCCCTTCCCGGACAACGCGCTGAAATTCGCGGTCCGGGAAGGGCACGAAGTCGTTTCAGGGCAGGTTGGTTGCGGCGTCCGCGTCGATGAGCCAGAGGGTGCGCTGCTCGCCCTTGACCTGAGCGGCTGAGTTCACGGCGGGATCCGCTCCCGCGACACCGTTGGCCACGGCCTCGGCCTTGTCTGCGCCAGCAACGATGAACCACACCTCGCGCGACCGTCGCAGGGCCTCGAAGGTCAGGCTGACCCGGTCCGGCGGGGGCTTGGGGGAGTCGTGCACGGCGACCGCGATGGCGTCGACACTCTGTTGGGCCGGGTGTCCGGGGAAGAGTGAGGCGATGTGCCCGTCGGGTCCGACGCCGAGGATCATCACGTCGAAGGCACCCGCACCATTGGCGCGCATGAGCTCTCCGTATGCCGTGGCGCTGGCTTCCGCACTGTCGGAGGCGTCCGGTCCAAGGACCCGGTGGACGCGCGCCTGGTCGAGGGGGAGCGAGGCCAGACCGGCTGCGTCGTTCTGGACGTCGTTGCGGTCCTTGTCGCCCGCGGGAAGGTAGCGCTCGTCGCCCCACCACAGTTCGACGCGTGACCAGTCGACGGCCGACCGCGCGGGGAGGGCGACCACGGACGCCCAGAGGTCGGACCCGAGTGAGCCTCCGGTCAGGGAGACGTGCGCGACGCCCCGAGCTGCTTGGGCGTCAGCAATGGCCGTGACGAGTCGAGCCGCGATCGCGTCGCTGAGCTCCTGCTTGCCGGGGTGCACGACGACGTCGACGCCATCCGCCTGGCTGATCTCGTGGGCTCCGGTCATGAGGTCGGTCCTCTCAGGATGACTTCTTGCGCTTGGCTCGGGCCATGTCGAGCTGGGCGGCAGCTGCCTTCTTGACCTGCTGGGGGTCGTCCGCCTTCTCCGGCATGGGGGCCTCGATCATCGCCGAGCTGGCGCTGACCTTGGACTCGCGGCGGATGCGGGCGGCGTCCTCGCGTGACTCGGCCACCGATGGGGTGATGCCCTTGCGCTGGGCCTCGGTGGAGGTCCGACGGCTGTGGCTGACACCGTCGAGTCCGTGGCGCAGCGCCTCCGCGTAGACCTCATCGGGGTCGAGCCGGCGCAGCTCGTCGGCCAGGCACTCGGCGTCGCTGCGCGGAGGCAGCGCGATCGTCCGCTCGGGACGCCCGGCCTGCGACATGGTCGCCGTGGTGCCGTTCTGGGGACGGACGAGATCGAGCGGCCCACTGGGTCGGTCGAGTCGGACACTGATGATGCCGGTGCCCTTGCGTGAGGGGACGAGGGTGACCGGGCACCGCAGTCGCTTGGACAGCCACCCGGCCAGCAGCGTGGCGGACGGGGAGTCGGTTCCGCCGGTGACCGTCACCGCGGTGACCGGTTCGAAGGGCGCCTGGTCGAGCGCTGCGGTGAGCAGGGCTCGCCACAGCGTGATCCGGGACCAGGCCAGATCCGTGTCACCAGGGGTGTATGCCGCTGCGAGACGGGCCAGCGGTGCCCTCGGCGCGCCCTTGGAGCGGGACACGTCGGTGATCCGGCGCTGCGCCATCTCGCCGATCGGATCGGCTCCGGGGTCCTTGGGGGCCTCGGTGGGCCACCACGCCACGATCGGGGCATCGGCCAGCAGGAGCGGTGTGACAACCGCACGACCGTGGGAGGCGAGCGGACCGAACAGCCGGAGGACCACGACCTCGCTCGCACCCGCGTCTCCGCCGATCCGGATCTGGCCGTCGAGTCGGGTGGCGCCTCGTCGGTTGGCGATGACCACGACGATGATCCGGCAGGGGTGCTGACGGCTGGCGTCGTTCGCGGTTTCGATGGCGGCGTCGGCGTCGTTCTCGTCGACGACCACCACGAGGGTGAGCACACGCGTCAACGCCATCGAGCCGGTCTCGGAGCGCAGTCGCACCAGCTTCTTGGAGATGTCCACGGTCGTGGTGCTGGGCAGGTCGACGATCATGTTCTGCTTTTCGGGTCCCCGCGAAGTATCGGAGGAGCGCAGCGGCGGGTCCCGCGTGGACGAACTTTGTGGGGTGTTCACGGGAGCCTCCATTCGCGGCCGTCACGGCTCATGAGCTCGTCAGCGCTCGGGGGACCCCAGGTGCCTGACTCGTACTGGTCGATGCCGCCCTTGGTCTTGGCCCAGAACTGTTCGATCGGGTCGAGGATCTCCCACGAGAGCTCGACCTCCTCGTGCCGGGGGAAGAGCGGCGGCTCGCCGAGGAGCACGTCGAGGATGAGGCGTTCGTAGGCCTCGGGGGAGCTCTCGGTGAAGGCCCGGCCGTAGCCGAAGTCCATCGTCACGTCGCGCACCTCCATCTGTGCGCCCGGGACCTTGGCGCCGAAGCGCATCGTCACGCCCTCGTCGGGCTGGACCCGGATGACGACGGCGTTCTGCCCGAGCTCCTCGGTCGCGGTGTCGGTGAAGGGCAGGTGGGGCGCCTTCTTGAAGACCACGGCGATCTCGGTGACCCGCTTGCCCAGACGCTTGCCGGTCCGCAGGTAGAACGGGACCCCCGCCCAACGGCGGGTGTCGATCTCGAGCTTGACCGCGGCATACGTCTCGGTCGTGGATCGTGCGCCGACGCCCTCCTCCTTGAGGTAGGAGATGACCTCCTCGCCTCCCTGCCAGCCCTTGGCGTACTGGCCGCGGGCGGTGCCCTTGGTCAGGTCCTTGGGAAGGCGAACCGCGGAGAGGACCTTCTCCTTCTCGCTGCGCAGGTGGTCGGCGTCGAAGGACACCGGCTCCTCCATCGCCGTGAGCGCGAGCAGCTGCAGGAGGTGGTTCTGGATGACGTCACGCGCGGCGCCGATGCCGTCGTAGTAGCCGGCTCGTCCGCCGATGCCGATGTCCTCGGCCATGGTGATCTGGACGTGGTCGACGTAGTGGCTGTTCCAGACCGGCTCGAACATCTGGTTGGCGAAGCGCAGGGCCAGGAGGTTCTGGACGGTCTCCTTGCCGAGGTAGTGGTCGATCCGGAAGACCGAGTCCGCAGGAAAGACCTCCGCCACGATCTCGTTGAGTTCGCGGGCGCTCTTGAGGTCGTGACCGAACGGCTTCTCGATGACGACGCGTCGCCACGATCCTTCGGGAGCCGTGGACAGACCCGAACGCTTGAGCTGCTCACACACCGTCGCGAAGAACGACGGCGGGATCGAGAGGTAGAAGGCATGGTTGCCGCCGGTGCCTCGCTTCTCGTCGAGCTCGCGGACGGTCTCGGCGAGGAGGTCGAAGGCCTTGGGGTCATCGAACGTGCCCGGCACGAAGCGAATGCCTTCGCTCAGCGAACGCCACACGTCCTCACGGAACGGAGTGCGCGAACGCTCCTTGACCGACTCGTAGACGATCTTGCCGAAGTCCTGGTCGGCCCAGTCGCGGCGGGCGAACCCGATGAGCGAGAACCCCGGCGGGAGCAGACCTCGGTTGGCGAGGTCGTAGATCGCGGGCATGAGCTTCTTGGTGGCGAGGTCGCCGGTCACTCCGAACAACACGAGGCTGCAGGGGCCCGCGATGCGGGGAAGCCTCTTGTCGCGCGGATCTCGGAGCGGGTTGTGGGTGGCAGTGACGCGCGACGGACTCATCAGGCTCCTGATGTGGAAAGGGCCGACCGCACCTGACTCAGGCCGCGCCCGTGCTCAGTCAGGTGGAGGCGGAGGACAGGGCGGCCGTGTTCGGCCAGGACTTGGGCGTCGCCGCCGGCCTGGGCGGAGATGAACTCACCAAAGGTGAACTCGCGCCCGGGGACGGCGAGGTCCTCCTCGGGAGTGGCCGTGACCTGGATGAAGACTCCGTTGGCGGGCCCACCCTTGTGGTACTGGCCGGTGGAGTGGAGGAAACGGGGGCCCCAGCCGAACGTCACCGGACGGCCGGTGTGGTCGAACAGGGTGCGGGCGACGTGTTCGAGGTCGGCGTCCTGCTCACGGTCGAGGTAGGCCATGACCGCGACGTAGCCGCTCGACTCGTCGAGCTGGCCGAGCAGGGCTGCCACGGCGGCCGGCAGCGTCGCTGCGTCACCGAGCCAGTCACCGCCCAGGGCGCGAACCTCGACGGAGCCGTCGACGAACGCCGGCTCCTCGGCAGCGGATCCGGCCTGGTCGAGAAGACCGCGTGCGGCCTTCTTGGCACTCTCGACGTCGGGCTGGTCGAACGGGTTGATGTCGAGCAGTCGGCCGGCGACCGCGGTGGCGACCTCCCAGAGGAGGAGCTGCGCACCGAGCGTTCCGGCGACGGTGATGACCGAGCCGCTGTCGCCGACATTCTCGTCCGGGAGGGGATCGCCGGGGCCGGGCTGATCGGCGGCGATCGAGTCGGGGTGGCGAGGAGCGCCATCGGCATCGGTCGTGGGGTCGTCAGCGTCGTCCGTGTCATCGAGGTCGTCGTCGCCACCCGTGGCGACGAGGCGCACGAGGTTGGCGTCGGCATACGTGTGCTTGGGGGCCTCACCGTCGGCGACGACCGGGAGGATGCCCCTGCCGTTCTTGCCGGTGGACTCGGCGATGAGCTGCTCGGCCCACGCACCGAAGCCGACGTTCTCGGTTCCGGCGTCGACGAGGACCAGCTTGTCGCGCAACGGCTTGGTGCCGGCCATCGCGGCGCCCAGTTGCAGCGCGGGGTTGCCCTCGCCGTCGTCGGCGAGCAGGTCGGCCACGGCCTCGGCGTCGTCGAGGAGGGCGCCGACGTCGGCACCGGCGAGACCGGAGGGCACGAGGCCGAACGCGGTCAGGGCGGAGTAGCGCCCGCCCACGTCGGGGTCGGCGTTGATGACGCGGAAGCCTGCCGTGCGAGCCTCACCGTCGAGCGGGCTGCCCGGGTCGGTGACGACGATGATGCGGCGGGTGGCGTCGATGCCGGCGTCGGTGAACGCCTGCTCGAACGCACGTCGCTGCGAGTCGGTCTCGACGGTCGCACCCGACTTCGAGGAGACGACGACGGCCGTCTTCTTGAGGTCCTTGGCGACGACGCGACGCACGACGTCCGGTGCCGACGAGTCGAGGACGACGATGTCGACACCGGCGGTGGCGCAGATGACCTCGGGCGCGAGCGAGGAGCCGCCCATGCCGCACAGGACGATGCGGGACACGCCCTCACCGTGCAGTTCCTCGCGCAGCGCGGCGATCTCGCCGAGCAGCGGACGCGATGACCGGGGGAGGCCCACCCAGGAGAGGCGCTTGCCGGCCTCTTCCTCGGCGTCCTTGCCCCACAGGGTGGCGTCCTTCGCGAAGAGCCTGCTCGCGACCTCGTCCTTGACCAGCTGGGGGACGTGCGTCGCGATCGCGTCAGCGGCGGCGCCGCGGGCGGTGATCTCGAGGCTGCTCATCGAGAGGCCTTGTCGAGCTCGGACTGCACGCCGTCGAGCAGCTCTCCCCACGACTTCTCGAACTTGTCGACGCCTTCCTTCTCCAGGAGTGCGGTGACCTCGGAGTAGGAGATGCCGAGACGTTCGAGCGCGTCGAGGACCTCAGCAGACTCCTCGTAGGTGCCCTCGATCGTGTTGCCGGTGATCTCGCCGTGGTCCTTGACCGCGTCGAGCGTCTTCTCGGGCATCGTGTTGACGGTGCCGGGGGCGACGAGCTCGGTGACATACATGGTGTCGGGGTATGCCGGGTCCTTGACTCCCGTGGACGCCCACAGCGGACGCTGTGGCTTGCCTCCATCGGCCTCGAGGTTCTTCCAGCGCGGGGTCGAGAAGACCTCTTCGTAGGCCTGGTAGGCCAGTCGCGCGTTGGCGATGGCGGCCTTGCCCTTGAGCCCCTTGGCGGTCTCGGCGTGCTCGCCCTCGATGGCGTCGAGACGCTTGTCGACCTCGCTGTCGACGCGCGAGACGAAGAACGAGGCGACCGACTCGAGCTTGCTGATGTCCTTGCCGGCCTCACGGGCCTGCTCGAGCCCGGTGAGGAAGGCGTTCATGACAGCGCGGTAGCGGTCGAGGCTGAAGATCAGCGTGACGTTGACCGAAATGCCCTCTGCGAGAACCTTGGTGATCGCGGGGAGACCCTCGATCGTCGCCGGGATCTTCACGAGCAGGTTGGGGCGGTCGACGAGGTCGCCGACAGCTCCTTGGCCTGCGTGACCGTCGTGTCGGTCTCGTGCAGCGAGGCGCGGGTCGACCTCGATGGAGACCCGACCGTCGAGGCCGTTGCTGGCCTCGAAGACGGGGAGGAGGACGTCGCAGGCGTCGCGGACGTCCTGGGTCGTCATCGCGGTGACGGCCTCGTCGAGGGTCTTGTTCTCGGCGGCGAGCTGGGCGACCTGCTCGCTGTAGCTCTCACCGTCGGAGAGGGCGACCTGGAAGATCGACGGGTTCGTCGTGACGCCGACGACTCCCTTGGTGTCGATGACCTCCTGGAGGTTGCCCGACGTGAGCCGTTCGCGGCTCAGGTCATCGAGCCAGATGGAGACGCCGTTGTCGGCGAGGGCCTTGAGGGCGGTGTTGTCAGTCATGAGAACTCACTTCCCAGCCTTGGCCGCGCTCTTGCGGGCAGGCTTCTTCGTGGTGGGCACGTCGGTTCCGGTGTCCTTGCGGAGGCGCGGTGCGGTCTCGACGGCGCCAGCAACGCCGGCACCTGCCGCGGCCGCCTTGAGGGAGTCCTTGGCCGCCTTGACGACAGCGTCAGGGGTGAAACCGAACTCGGTGAAGAGCGTCTTGGCATCAGCCGAAGCACCGAAGTGCTCGATGCTGATGGAGCGCCCGGCATCGCCGACGATCTCTCGCCAGCCCTGTGCCACACCGGCTTCGACGCTGACGCGCGCGCGGATCGCGGGCGGCAGCACCTTGTCGCGGTAGGCCTTGGTCTGGTCGTCGAACCACTCGCGGCACGGCATCGACACGACGCGCGTGCGGACGCCGGACTTCTCGAGAGCGAGTCGCGCGTCGAGAGCCACGCCGACCTCGGAGCCGGTCGCGACGAGGATGACCTCGGGGGACTGCTTGCCGTCGGCGCCACCGTCGATGAGGACGTAGCCACCCTTGGCGACGTTGCTCGCCTTGGCGTGGGTCGAGCGGTCGACCGTCGGCAGGTTCTGGCGGCTGAGGGCCAGGGCTGCCGGTGCGGCGTTGCGCAGGATCGTGCCCCACGCCGCAGCCGTCTCGTTGGCGTCGGCAGGGCGCACGACGGCGAGGCCGGGCATGGCGCGCAGCGACGCGAGGTGCTCGATCGGCTGGTGGGTCGGGCCGTCCTCGCCCAGACCGATGGAGTCGTGGGTCCAGACGAAGGTGACCGGCAGTCCCTGGATCGCTGCGAGGCGAACGGCGGGACGCATGTAGTCGGAGAAGACGAGGAAGGTGCCGCCGTAGGGGCGGGTCAGACCCTCGAGGGCGATCCCGTTGAGGATCATGCCCATGGCGTTCTCACGGATGCCGAAGTGCAGGGTGCGACCGTAGGGCCCGCCCTTCCAGGCGTCGGTCTGCTTCGACTTCGGGATGAAGGAGGGCTCGCCCTCCATCGTCGTGTTGTTGGACTCGGCGAGGTCGGCCGAGCCGCCCCACAGCTCCGGCATGATCGGCGCGAGCGCGCCGAGGACCTTGCCCGAGGCTGCGCGGGTCGCAATGCCCTTGGGGTCGGCCGGGAAGCTCGGGAGTGCGGCGTCGAGACCCTCGGGCAGGTCGCCCGCGACGAGGCGGTCGAGCAGGGTCGCGGCGTCCTTGTTCTTGCGGCGCCACGCGGCATACGTCGTGTTCCACGCCTTGTGGGCGGCCTTGCCGCGGGCCTTGACCTTGCGGGCGTGCGCCAGCACGGCCTTGTCGACCTCGAAGGTCTTCTTGGGGTCGAAGCCGAGCAGCTCCTTGAGGCCGGAGATCTCCTCGTCACCCAGTGCGGACCCGTGCGACTTGCCGGTGCCCTTCTTGGTGGGCGAGGGCCAGGCGATGACGGTGTGCAGGCGCACGAGCGTCGGCTTGGACGACTTCTTGCTCTTGGTGAGGGCGTCGAGCAGGGCGTCGACGTCCTCGACGTAGTCCGCCGAACCGGCCGGGTCGTTGCTCTTGCGCCAGTCGACGTCGGCGACCTCCCAGCCGTAGGCCTCGTAGCGCTTGGCGACGTCCTCGGAGAACGAGATGTCGGTGTCGTCCTCGATGGAGATCTGGTTGGCGTCGTAGATCACCGTGAGGTTGCCGAGCTCCTGGTGGCCGGCGAGCGAGCTGGCCTCGGACGCCACACCTTCCATGAGGTCGCCGTCGGAGGCGATGACCCACACGTGGTGGTCGAACGGGCTCTGGCCCGCCTTGGCGTCGGGGTCGAGGAGGCCGCGCTGGCGACGCTGCGCCATGGCCATGCCGACGGCGGACGCGAGACCGGAGCCGAGGGGGCCCGTCGTGATCTCGACGCCGGTGGTGTGGTGGACCTCGGGGTGACCCGGGGTGAGCGAGCCCCAGGTGCGCAGCGCCTTGAGGTCCTTCAGCTCGAGGCCGTAGCCCGACAGGTAGAGCTGGATGTACTGGGTGAGGCTCGAGTGGCCACAGGAGAGGACGAACCGGTCACGGCCGAGCCACGTCGGGTCGGACGGGTCGTGCGTCATGACGTTCTGGAAGAGAAGGTATGCCGCCGGCGCGAGGCTCATTGCCGTGCCGGGGTGACCGTTGCCGACCTTCTGGACGGCGTCCGCGGCGAGGACACGCACGGTGTCGACGGCCTTGACGTCGAGATCGTTCCACTTTGCCTTGCGGGCCGTGGGGCGGGCGATCTCGGTGGAACGGGCGGCGGTCGCTGCGGAGGCGCGGCGGGTCTTCGGCCGGCTTGCCTTCGTCGGGGTGGTGGTCACGTGGAGCCTCTCTGACGTCGAGCGAATGTGATGCAGATCAAACCTTTGATTCCCACCCTAGACCGCAGCCCACCGGTGCGAGCGACCACGTCCAGCCCCGGTTAGACTCGCGTTGACTCGACCGCCCCACCGCACCGCGAACTACTCCCGAAGGACGCCGTGGCCACCGCCCCGATCAGCACCGCCTCGCCGGTTTTGCCGACGACTGGCTGGAAGCGATCGGTGGGCAACTACGTCGCGCTCACGAAGCCCCGGATCATCGAGTTGCTGCTCGTGACAACGGTTCCCGTGATGTTCCTCGCCGAGCGCGGCGTCCCGAACCTCTGGCTCGTGGTCGCGACTCTCATCGGTGGCACCCTCAGCGCCGGTGCGGCCAACACGTTCAACTGTGTCTACGACCGCGACATCGACGCGCTCATGGATCGGACCAAGAACCGGCCCATGGTGACGGGCGAGATCACCCCCCGTGCCGGGCTGATCTTCGGCGCCGCACTGGCCGTCCTGTCGACGGTGTGGTTCGTCGTGCTCGTCAACGTCGCCTCTGCCCTGCTGTCCCTGGCGGCGATCGTTCTGTATGCCGTGCTCTACACGATGATCCTCAAGCGCCGCACCCCCCAGAACATCGTCTGGGGCGGGGTGGCCGGCTGCATGCCGACGCTCATCGGGTGGTCCGCCGTCACCGGAACGGTCGGCTGGCCGGCCGTCATCCTCTTCCTCGTCATCTTCTTCTGGACTCCGCCGCACTACTGGCCGTTGTCCATGGCGTTCAAGGACGACTACGCCAACGCGCATGTGCCGATGCTTCCCGTCGAGCGCGGCGCCATTGCGGTGGCCCGCCAGATCGTCGCCTACAGCTGGGTCATGGTCGCCGTGTCCCTGGCCCTTGTCCCCGTCGCGGACATGGGCTGGATCTACCTCGTGGCCGCCGTCGTGAGCGGCGCCGTCTTCATCGGCGAGGCCCACCGTCTGCTGCGCCTCGCCAAGACCGGTGCCGCGACCAAGGTGCTCAAGCCGATGCGGCTCTTCCACTTCTCGATCACCTACGTGACGCTGCTCTTCCTCGCGGTCGCCATCGACCCGTTGGTCCACCTCGCCATCGGCTGATCGGGCAGGTCGCGGCCCGTGCGATAGGGGCCGATGAACACCGCGAACGAGCCAACGGCGTGGACCGCGGCCATGAGGAAGATCGTCTCGCGGACGCCGATCCAGGTGCCGAGCGCACCGGCGACCAGTCCGGCCAGGGGCATCGTCCCGAAGTTGAGGACGGCTGACGTGGCCATCGTCCTGCCCAGGAGTTCGGGCGGGGTGTAGCGGACGCGGAACGAGCTGCGCACGACGTTGGCGCCCACGACACCCAGCCCGACGAAGAACGAGCCCAGCGCGACCATTGCTGCTCCGGCGCCGGGCCAGGCCAACGCGATGAGCAGCGCCGGTGGCCCGCCGACAACCTGCAGCCAGCGCAGCGCTCCCGCATTCCCGAGCCACCGGGTCGTGCGTGTGGCGACAGTGGCTCCGAGCAGACCACCGACGGAGCCGAACGACATCACCAGACCCACCGATCCCGGCTCCAGCCCCAGGTCGCGCACCATGAAGAGCACGAGCAGCGCCCCATATCCCGTGAGCGCGAAGTTGCCGAGACTGCCCAGCAGGGTCATGAACCGGAAGTAGGGATCGCGGGCCACGATCACCACGCCCTCCTTGATCTGGCGGGCCATGGGCTCAGGTTCCTGGCGCTCGGGCTCGGGGGCGAGCTCCTCGGGACGCATGCGGGCCAGACACACCCAGGAGACCACGAAGCTGAGGACGTCGATGACGACCGCAAACGCGGCCGAGAACGCCTGCACGAGAAGGCCGCCCACGCCGGGCCCGCCGATCTGCATCGCGGACTCGGTGCCATAGATCCGCGCGTTGGCCCGTTCGAGATCGGAACTCGCCACCACCCGTGGAACGAACGCGGAGTATGCCGTCCGGAAGAAGACCGTGGAGCAGCCCAGTCCCAGCGCGGTGAGAACGAGGTGGGGGAGGGTGAGAACGTCAAGAGCCCAGGCGACCGGCACGGTGGCGACCACGAGGGCGGCCGCGAGATCCGCACGCATCATCACGCGACGCGGGTCCGAGCGGTCCACCCACGCGCCGGCGAAGAGCCCGAGCACGAGCCAGGGCAGCCAGATGGCACCGGCGAGGATGCCCATCCAGAAGGGACCGGCGTCGAACTGGGTCACGGCCATGAGCGGGAAGATGACCGTCGTCGTCATCGAACCGAGGACGCTGACGCCCTCGCCGATCCACAGCAGTCGGAAGTTCCGGTTGCGCGCCAGCGTGGGCTGGGGCGCGACTGCGTCCATGGGCGTCGTCATGGCTGGGCCGGGAAGCCGCGGGAGAACACGAAGACCGGCTCTCGCTCGACGCCGTCGTCGGGGATCTGCCGCTGACTCCATCTCACGAGAACCTCGACGAGCTCGTCGGCGACCTCCCGCATTTCCGCGGGGGAGAGGCGCATCCAGTTCTGGGTGGCGAAGGCCACGTCATCCCACTCGGGCACGGTGGCCGCGTTGGCGTTCCATTCCTGGACCCGCTCGAACTGCCGCTGGACGGTAAGCGCCTCCGCGGCATACGCCGCAGTGACCGCAGCGGTGTCGTCCGCGAAGTCGGCCCGCGACCACCGGGTGCCCGGATCGACGAGGCGCCACCAGCGTTCGCGGCGGTCCTTGGCCAGTTCGGGGGCCTCCTCGACGAGGCCGGCCTCGCTCAGCACCTTGAGGTGGTGGCTCGCCGAGCCCACGGCCTGTCCGGTGCGGGCAGCGAGCGCGGAGGCGGTGGAGGGTCCGTCGACCTTGAGGGCGTCCATCATGCGCGAGCGGAACGCGTTGGCCATGGCCGAGAGGGCCTTGGCATCCGTGATCGTCCGGACACCGTCGGAGGACCGCCGATCGGGGGTCTGTGGCTTCGTCATGTCGACGACCATAGACCCACAAGAACTCTTGTGCAACTACTCTTGTGGAATATCCCGGGGTTCCAGAGTGCGCAACGAGACCAGACCATTCGTGAGAGCCACGACGAGTGCCGCCGCGCCGAACATGTGGGTGAGCACGAGGACCTCGGGCAGGTCGGTGAGGTACTGGACGTAGCCGATCAGCCCCTGGGCGAGGGTCACGAGAAGCACCACGCGCCACGCCGAGCTCACCGAGTCCGGGGCAGGGGAGAGGCGGGTCGCGAGCCAGACCGCCACGACGAGACCGATGAAGAGCATCACCGCATCCGCGTGCAGCCAGGAGATCGTGCGCGGGTCGAAGCCGAAGCGGGCGGGGGCATCGGCGTCGCCCGAGTGCGGACCTGAGCCGGTCACGACCGTGCCGAGGACCAGCACGACGGCACCGACGCCGCAGGTGAGCCACGCGATCCGCTGGATGAGTTCGGGAACGAGGGACGTCGGCTCTCCGTCACGCTCGTTGCGGGCGAACCAGAGGTATGCCGCGGCCGCCACGAGCCCGGCCGAGACAAGGAAGTGGGCGGCCACCGTCACCGGGTGCAGTTCGGTGAGGACGGTGACACCGCCGAGGGCGGCCTGGAAGACCACGCCGCCGAGCACTGTCGCTGCCGCGATCTTGAGGCGTCGCACCGGCGCGCACCGCCACACGGCAACGACGGCGAGGATGGCGATGACGGCGAGGACGCTGGTGAGGGTGCGGTTGCCGAACTCGATGAGCCTTGTGGAAGCCCTCGGCCTGCTCCCTGCACCGGGACGTAGGAGCCGGGGACGCACTCGGGCCACGTCGGGCACCCCAGACCGCTGCCGGTGAGGCGCACGAGGCCGCCCGAGACGATGATCCCCACCTGGGCCACGAGGTTGGCGAAGAGGATGCGGTGATAGTTCCGGGAGATCAGCGTGCTCACCTAACGCAGGGTATGGGACCGCCCTGCAGCGTGCCCGACGGGGCACCATCCCGGCCTCGCGGCCAGGCGCGGAAGAAATCTCCACGCACCCCTTCAGGCGCGTGGCTCACCCGCTTGACCAATCCTTGACCCTCTCTTGACCGATGGTCGTGCCAGGCCGGTGACAAAGTCTGGGTTTGGCAAAGGATTGGTCAGTTTCGTTGACGCGCGCCACTACTCACGAGTTGTGTTCGAGTCGCGCCGAAGCCCGTGGCACACCCGAGGCCGCTCCGGAGGGGGACGACGCTTCCACCCGAGATCGCACGTCATCCCGTGCGGTCCGAACGAGAAGAAGAGGTACGACGTGATTCGACGATCCACTGGAGCCATGGCGGTCACCGCTGCCCTGGCCCTTCCTCTGGCCCTGTCCCTGGCCGTTCCTGCGGCACACGCCCTCGGATCGGACACCACGTGGCCGACCATGGCCCCGAAGTCCCAGGCCGACCCGGTCGGCGACCACGCAGCGCTCGGCCTGTCTGCTGACGAGAAGCTCGTCGCGACGTCGGTCCTCACGGACAAGGACGGCACGCAGCACGTGCGCTACAACCGCACCTTCAAGGGCCTGCGCGTCATCGGTGGGGACCTCGTCCTCGCCAAGTCCAAGAGCGGCGCCAAGAAGGACGTCCAGTTCAACGCCTCTGGCAAGGCGGCGGTCGCGTCGACGACCCCCAAGAAGAGCGCTGCTGACGCTTCGGCCGTCGCGACCACCAATGCGCGCAAGAGTGCACCGGCCAAGGCCGAGGCGAGCGAGCTCGTGGTCTGGGCCGGCGGCGACGCTCCGCGACTGGCCTATGAGGTCATCACCGAGGGCATCAAGGCCGACCAGACGCCGACCCGTCTCCACACCCTCGTCGACGCCAACTCCGGCGCGATCCTGCAGTCCTGGGACGAGATCAAGCACGGCAGCGGGAACTCGATGTACTCCGGCACCGTCACGCTCAACACGATCCAGTCCGGCAGCTCCTGGCTCCTCAAGGACTCCATCGGCAACTACACGACCGACCTCAACGGTGGGACGTCCGGCACCGGCACGCAGTTCACCGATGCCGACAACGTCTGGGGCACCGGTGCGGCGAGCAGCCGTCAGACCGCGGGCGTCGACGCGCAGTACGGCGCCGAGAAGACCTACGCCTACTACAACTCGGTCCTCGGCCGCGCCGGCATCTGGAACACCGGAGTCGGTGCGCGCAGCCGCGTCCACTACGGCAACGCCTACGTCAACGCGTTCTGGGACGGCACCCAGATGACCTACGGCGACGGGACCAGCAACACCCACCCGCTCACCTCCATCGACGTCGCGGCCCACGAGATGAGCCACGGTGTCACCGAGAACACCGCGAACCTCAACTACAGCGGTGACGCGGGCGGCCTCAACGAGGCCACGTCCGACATCTTCGGCACCGCGGTCGAGTTCTACGCCAGCAATGCCACCGACGTGGGCGACTACCTCATCGGCGAGAAGATCAACATCAACGGCAACGGCACCCCGCTGCGCTACATGGACAAGCCGAGCAAGGACGGGTCCAGCCCCGACTGCTGGTCCACCAACACCAAGAACCTTGACCCGCACTACTCCTCGGGTGCGCTGAACCACTGGTTCTACATGGCCTCCGAGGGCTCGGGCGCCAAGACGATCAACGGCGTCAGCTACAACAGCGCCACCTGTGGTGGGGCCCCGGCAGTGACCGGCGCAGGACGCAGCAACGTCGAGAAGGTCTGGTACCGGACCCTGGCGACCAAGCTCACCTCCGGCAGCACGTACGCCAACGCCCGCAACGGTGCGATCGCCTCCGCCAAGGAGCTCTACGGCGCAACGAGCCAGACCTGCCTGTCGGTCGAGGCAGCCTTCACGGCCATCTCCGTGCCGGCCGGCACGGAGACCTGCGGTGGCACCACGCCGCCGCCCACCGGTGGCAACCTGCTCCTCAACCCGGGCTTCGAGTCCGGCGCGGTGAACTGGACCGGAACCGCCGGCCCGATCACCAACAACACCGGTCGTCCGGCACGCACGGGCAGCTGGAAGGCGTGGCTCGGTGGCAACGGCTCGACCTCGACCGAAACCGTCCAGCAGAGCGTCGCGATCCCGTCGACCGTGACCGCAGCGACCCTGTCGTTCTGGCTCCGCACGGACACGGCCGAGTCCGGCAGCACGGCCTACGACACGATGAAGGTCCAGGTCGTCGATGGTTCGACGACCACCACCCTGGCGACGTACTCCAACGTCGGGACCAACGCGACCTACACCCAGAAGTCGTTCAACGTGACGGCCTACAAGGGCAAGACGATCACGGTGAAGTACCTCATGAGTGAGGACTCCTCGCTGCAGACGTCGTTCGTCGTCGACGACACGGCACTGGCCACCAGCTAGTCGGATCCGGGCCGGGTCGGCGCTCCTCGCGAGCGCCGACCCGGCCCCTTTCGCTGCATCCCCAAGGAGACCTCCCATGCCTTCGCACATCCGACAGTTCCTCGCCCCAGTGGCCGTCGCGTCCCTCGCCGCAGCCACCCTCGTGGCAGCGGCCCCTGTGACTCAGGCGCATCCGAGCGGCCCCACCGCCGTCGCGGCCAGCCCCGACATCTCGGTCGCCAACACGCAGGCGCACCTGAACCAGCTGCAGTCGATCGCCACGGCGAACGGCGGCAACCGCTACACCGGTCGGCCCGGCTACACGGCGTCGATCAACTACGTGAAGGGCAAGCTCGACGCCGCCGGCTACACGACGACCGTGCAGAACTTCAGCACCTCCGCCGGAACCTCCTCCAACCTCATCGCAGAGTGGCCGGCCGGTGACGCCAACAACGTCGTCATGCTCGGCGGTCACCTCGACAGCGTGTCGAACGGCCCCGGCATCAACGACAACGGTTCCGGCAGCGCCGGAGTTCTCGAGGCTGCCCTGGCGTATGCCGCGAGCGGACAGAGCGCGAAGAGTCGCCTTCGCATCGGGTTCTGGGGTGCCGAGGAACTCGGCCTCCTGGGCTCGAAGTACTACATGAACAGCCTGCCGACCACCGAGAAGAACAAGATCAGGGTCTACCTGAACTTCGACATGATCGGCTCGCCCAACCCGGGCTACTTCGTCTACGACGACAACGCGGCGGGCAACGGCGCACGTGACGAGCTCACCGCCTGGTACACCTCGAAGGGCATCCCTTGGGAGTACATCGACGTGCAGGGTCGCAGTGACCACGCGGCCTTCCGGTCGTACGGCATCGCGACGGCGGGCATCTTCAGTGGCGCCGAGACCCTCAAGTCGACCAGCCAGGCCACGAAGTGGGGCGGAACTGCTGGCCGCGCCTTCGACCCGTGCTACCACTCGTCCTGCGACACGATCAGCAACATCAACGTGACCTCGCTCGACCGCGGCGTGGACCTCATCGGCCACATGCTGTGGCTCTATGCCGCCAAGGACTACGGGACGACGCCGCCGCCCACCGGTGGCAACCTGCTCCTCAACCCGGGCTTCGAGTCCGGCGCGGTGAACTGGACCGGGACGTCCGGTCCGATCACGAGCAACTCCGGTCGTCCCGGCTCGCACGGGCACCTGGAAGGCGTGGCTGGGTGGCAACGGCTCGACCTCGACCGAGACGATCCAGCAGAGCGTCGCGATCCCGTCGACCGTCACGGCAGCGACCCTGTCGTTCTGGCTGCGCACCGACACGGCCGAGTCCGGCAGCACGGCCTACGACACGTTGAAGGTGCAGGTCGTCGATGGTTCGACGACCACCACCCTGGCGACGTACTCCAACGTCGGTGCCACGGCGGCATACGCGCAGAAGTCCCTCAACCTCACGGCATACAAGGGCAAGACCGTCGCCGTGAAGCTCCTCATGAGCGAGGACTCCTCGTTGCAGACGTCGTTCGTCGTCGACGACACGGCGGTCAGCACCAGCTGAACCGCCCCCTGAACTGGTGACGGCGGGTGCGGGGCACCTCCGGTCTCGCGTCCGCCGTCACCACCGCGCCAACCCGGCGCACCTTTCCCTGAAGGAGATCACGTGAAGAAGCTGTCAGCAGGTTTCGCGTTCGGCATCGCCGTGGCAACGGCTGTTGCCGCGCCACTCGCAGTGGCCCAGGCCGCCCCGAGCGCCCCCACCGCCAACGCCGGTCAGTCCCCGGCTGCCCGCGCCGAGCAGGCGAAGGTCGCGGACGCGGCCAAGGCCCTCGGCCTCGGCTCCGGCCAGCAGCTCTCGGTCAAGAGCGTCGTGACCGACACCAACGGCACCAAGCACGTGCGCTACGAGCGCACGTTCAAGGGCCTGCGGGTCATTGGCGGTGACCTCGTCGTGGAGCGCTCTGCGAAGGGTGCGACCAAGGCCGTGCGCTGGAACGCCACCAAGGCCGTCGAGGTCGCGACCACGCCCAAGCTCAGCCCCGGACAGGCCCGCAGCGCCGCGAAGGCAGCCGGGCAGGACGTCTCGAGCCTCGTCGTCTTCGCCGGTGAGGCCGGGCCGCGACTGGCCTATGACGTCGTCGTCGAGAGCGTCAAGGCCGACCAGACCCCGAGCCGACTCCACACGATCGTCGACGCCCAGAGCGGCGCGATGCTCGATCGCTACGACGACATCGTCGAGGGCACGGGCAACTCGCAGTACTCGGGCACGGTCAGCCTCGGCACCACGCTGTCCGGTGGCTCCTACCAGCTCAAGGACGCGTTCGGGAACTACACGACCGACCTCAACGGTGGGACGTCCGGGACGGGCACGCAGTTCACCGATGCGGACGACGTGTGGGGCAACGGCTCCGTGAGCTCACGTCAGACCGCCGGTGTCGACGCGCACTACGGCGCCGAGAAGACGTTCGACTACTACAAGAACGTCCAGGGTCGCAACGGCATCTGGGACACCGGAGTCGGTGCGCGCAGCCGCGTCCACTACGGCAACGCCTACAACAACGCGTTCTGGGACGGCACCCAGATGACCTACGGCGATGGCGCGGGCAACGCCAAGCCGCTCACGGCCATCGACGTCGCCGGTCACGAGATGAGCCACGGCGTCACCGAGAACACGGCCGGACTCGCCTACCGCGGCGACGCCGGTGGTCTCAACGAGGCCACGTCCGACATCTTCGGCACGGCCGTCGAGTTCTACGCGAACTCGGCAGCGGACCCGGGTGACTACCTCATCGGCGAGAAGATCGACATCCGTGGCAACGGCACTCCGCTGCGCTACATGGACAAGCCGAGCAAGGACGGTGCCTCCAAGGACTGCTGGAGCTCGACCCTGAAGAACCTCGACCCGCACTACTCGTCGGGTCCGCTCAACCACTGGTTCTTCCTGGCCTCCGAGGGCTCCGGCGCTCGGACCGTCAACGGCGTCGCCTACAACAGCCCGGTCTGCGGCAGCGCCGCTGCGGTCACCGGTGCCGGCCGGACCAACATCGAGAAGGTCTGGTACCGCACGCTGTCGACCAAGCTCACGTCGCGCAGCGACTACAAGGCTGCCCGCGAGGGTGCGATCACCTCGGCGAAGGAGCTGTATGGCGCTGGGTCACCGACCTGCCTCGCGGTGAAGTCGGCCTTCGACGCCATCGCGGTTCCGGCGGGTTCGGCCACCTGCTGACCCCGACCCACCACACCCACCGCGAGGTGGGATGACGATGCGCCGCCGACCACATGGTCGGCGGCGCATTGCGTTGCAGGGATGCCCGAACAGCGGGGGAGCGGGCTCAGCCGCGGACGATCCCGTCGACGACGACCTCGAGCATGGGGCGCACATCGAGGCCCTCGGGGCTCATGTCGGCGACGCTCGCGATGCCGCTGACGAGGCGCATGACGTTGACCGGGTCGATGTCGGGCCGCAGGTCGCCGCGTTCGTCGAGGTGGGCGACGACGCGTCGGTTGGCGTCACCCATGACACGGCACTTGCGGTACATGGGGGAGTCGGGGTCGTCCATGGCGGCGCAGATCTTGCTCGCGAGGCCGCGGTGGAGCGTGATGTGGTCGATGAAGTGCTCGAACCAGCCGAGGAGCATGGGGCGCGCCGGGAGGCCGGTCGCGATCGCGGCGTCCGCGTCGGCGTCCACGCGGTCGGTCCAGTCCTTCATGAGGGCGTCGACGAGGGCCTCACGGGTGGGGAAGTGGCGATAGAGAGTGCCCGGACCCACGCCGGCGCGCTTGGCGATCTCGTCCAGGGAGCTGTCCGTGCCCCGCTCGGTGAAGACGATGCGAGCGGTCGCGAGGATCTTGTCGTAGTTGCGCCGAGCGTCCGCACGCATCGGGCGGACCGATTCCCCGGACCGTTCTGCGTCGACCTGTTCTGCCGAATTCTCCTGTGCCACAACGGATTCCAGCGACGACTCGAGGGTCGCGCGGCCAGTTCCCGCAGGTGTCACAGAAATCCTCCTTGCAAAAACGGAGACTGTCTCCGTATTGTGGTCATTGCAGAACCGGAGTGGCTCTCCGTTAATCGTACCGCCGTTTTCGCCACAGAGGAGTCCGGCACCCATGAGCACCACCCTTCACCCGACCGCGCAGGCCCTGCGCCTGCACCGCTCGCACCTCGCCACGACCCACCGCGCGCCGCTCGCGCCACGCACCCAGGCCAGGACCCGTGCGCGGGCCACGTCCTTCACCCCGATGGCTCGCTCTCCGCACACGGAGACGCAGACCCGACCCGAGATCCACGAAGACTGAGGCAACAGATGTCGACCAGCACCACCAATCCACCCGCTCCCACCAGCACCGACGCCCCTCGGGAGCGTGACGTCCGCCGCGCGGCGATCGGCGTCAGCATCGTCCTGATCGCCCAGCTCATGCTCGTGCTCGACGCCACGGTCGTGAACGTCGCACTCCCGGAGATCCAGGGGGACCTCGGCTTCACGCCCGCCGGCCTGTCCTGGGTCCTCAACGCCTACACCCTCGCGTTCGGTGGCCTGTTGCTCCTCGGCGGCCGCCTCGGCGACGTCCTCGGACGACTGCGCACCTTCGAGCTGGGTCTGGCCATCTTCACCCTGGCCAGCCTGCTCGGCGGACTCGCGACCAGCCCCACGTGGCTCATCGCCTCTCGCACCCTTCAGGGGGTCGGTGCCGCCCTGGCGGCCCCGGGTGTCCTGGCCCTCGTCACCACGAGCGCTCCGGATGAGGGCGCGCGCAACCGCGGCCTCGCCCTGTTTGCTGCGGTCTCGTCGGCCGGCGCATCGCTCGGCCTGCTCCTTGGAGGCTTCCTCACCGACGTCCTGAGCTGGCACTGGACCCTGTTCGTCAACGTCCCGATCGGCCTGGCCGTGCTCGTCCTCGCGCGCCGCTTCGTCGTCGAGACGCCCCGGCAGAGGAGCCGCTTCGACTTCGTCGGCGCCATCTCCGCGACGGTCGGCGCCGTGGCCCTCGTCTACGGCTTCATCAACGCACCCGACGCCGGGTGGACGGCGCCGTCGACCATCGGCTCGTTCGTCCTCGGTGTCGCCCTGCTCGGGCTCTTCATCCACACCGAGTCCCGCGTCGTGGCCCCGCTCCTGCCACTCGCGCTCGTCCGCAACGGTCAGCGCGCGGCAGCACTCGTCGTCATGATGCTCGTCGTGGGCGCCCAGTTCTCGACGTTCTTCCTCGTAACGCAGTACCTCCAGCGCGTGCTCGGGTTCAGCCCCATCGCGACAGGCGCTGCCTTCCTCCCGCTCAGCCTGGCGATCTTCGCGGTCTCCCGCGTTGCGGCCCGGCTCGTGGCCCGGGTCGGACCCGGACGCCTCGTCATGGTCGGCGCGGCAGGGCTCGTCGTGAGCTTCCTGTGGCTGGCCCAGATCTCCGAGACAAGCACGTATGCCGTGAACCTCCTGGGTCCGCTGATGCTCAACGGCGCGTCGGCGGCACTGGTGTTCATGCCGGTGTCGGTCATCGTTCTGGGCGGCGTCGACCGCACGCTTGCCGGAACGGTCTCCGGCCTGCTCCAGACGGCGCAGCAGCTCGGTGGCGCGGTCGGTCTTGCCGTCATCGTCAGCGTCTACGCCTCGGGCTCCGTCCCGGGCCAGTTCGTCCCAGGCACGGCAACCGCGTTCCACACGTCGGCCCTGTTCGTCGGGATCGCCCTGCTCATCGGACTCGTGGTGCTGCGCCCCCGCCGCACCCCGGAGAAGGTGGCCGAGCCCGACCTGGTTCTCGAGGTCGCAGCCGAGGTCGGCTGACCGAGTCAGTCGGACCAGCGGAACCATCGGGCGGCGGCGGCACCAGCTGCCGCCGCCCACACCGCGAGCACCAGCCACTGGATGAGCGGCCACTGGCCGTCGACGAGTGAGGTGCGCAGGCCGTCGCCGAGCGCACCCGAGGGCAGGACCCGGGCGACGCCGGCGAGGGCGTCCGGGAGGCGGTCGGTGGGCAGCAGGACACCGAGGCCGAGCAACAGCACCCACGCGAGGTTGGCCAGGGCGAGCACGCCCTCTGCGCGAACCGTCCCGGCGAGCAGCAGCCCGAGCGCCAGGAACGCGGACGCGCCGAGCACCACCGTCACCAGCGCAGGCAGGAGCCCGGTGACCTCCGGACGCCAGCCGAGGAACGCAGCGATCGTGCCGAGCACGACGAGCTGCACGACGATGACGATGCCGACCGCCGCCAGCTTGCCGATGAGCAGGCCCTCGCGTCCCAGGGGACTCGCGCCGAGGAAACGCAGGACGCCGTGACGTCGGTCGAAGCCGGTGGCGATCGCCTGCCCCGTGAACGCCGTCGACACGACGGCCAACGCGAAGACTCCCGCGGTCGCGATGTCGATGCGCCGACCCGATCCGAGATCGGGGACGTCGGTGAGCCCGAGGCCCAACGAGCGCCAGAGCGGGCAGGACGAGCGCGACGAGGAGCTGTTCGCCGTGGCTGAGGATGGTGGCGGTCTCGAAGCGCGCCTGGGCGAGCCAGCGTTGAGCCGGTCGAGCGGGAGCGGCGCCCGAGGTCGGAGCAGTCATCGTCGAACCCCCGCCGTCAGGGCGAAATAGCGATCCTCGAGAGAACTGCCGTCGCACACCTGCGCGAGCGAGCCCTGCGCCACGACTCGTCCGGCACTCATGATGACGACGTGGTCGGCGAGGCGTTCGGCCTCCTCGAAGGAGTGGGTCGTGACGATGACGGCGGCGGACTGGGCCATCTCGCGGATGAGGTCCCACACCTCGAGCCGGGCGTGCGGGTCGAGCCCGGCCGTCGGCTCGTCGAGGAAGGCGACGTCGGGGCGACCGACGAGTGCGGCCGCCAGGGCCACGCGCTGGCGTTCGCCGCCCGAGAGTCGGCGAATCGAACGGTCCGCGACCCGGTCAAGATCGAGCCGCGTCATGAGGAACGCCACGTCGGCCGGGGCCTGGTGGAGTCGCGCGACGTGGCGAAGCAGGCGTCGTGCGGTCGTCGTCACCGGCAACCCGCCGTCCTGGAGCATCACGCCGATGCGGGCTCGGTGCTCGGCCGGTGCCCGCCACGGGTCCACGCCGAGGACACGAGCGGTGCCTGCCGTGGGTCGTTGCAGACCCTCGAGGCACTCCATCGTCGTGGTCTTCCCGGCACCGTTCGGACCGAGGACGGCTGTGACTGCGCCAGACTGTGCGGACCACGACGCGTCGTCGACGGCACGCACCGCGCCGACATCGCGGCGCAGACCGACGACCTCGACTGCAGACACGGCGCACATCCTAGGCTGGCCCCCACTCAACCCAAGGAGTCACATGGTCACCATCGACCGCGAGGCCGCACCGGCAACAGCCGTGGCAGCCGTTCCCGCCCTCGTGGCGGCACTCGCCGGACGGCGAGGAGCGGCACTCGCCCTCGGTGTGCTTCCCGCAGCCATCGCCCTCTTCTTCCGCGACCCCGACCGTCGTCCGGACGACGGCGGCCCGCGGCCAGCGCTGGTGCGTTCGACGCGGACACTGTCGTGTCTCCTGCCGACGGCAAGGTCATGTATGCCGGACCCGGCCAGGACGGCGTGGCTCCCGAGGGGGAGTGGCAGCAGGTGAGCATCTTCCTGTCCGCCTTCGACGTGCACATCAACCGTTCGCCCTATGGCGGTCGTCTCACGGACGTGACGTACCGACAGGGCAAGTGGCTCGCGGCATACAAGCACGAAAGTGCCCACCTCAACGAGCGCACCGATCTCGTCGTCGAGCGTGAGGTCGACGGTCAGACGCGGGTCGTCCACTTCCGTCAGATCGTCGGGCTCATGGCCCGTCGCGTCGTCACCCGTGTCGCCAAGGGCGACGAGGTCACGACCGGGCAGCGCATCGGGCTGATGAAGTTCGGCTCGCGCATGGACGTCTTCGTCCCGCCCGAGGTGGCACTGCTCGTCCACGCCGGACAGCGCGTCGTCGCCGGCGAGACCGTCATCGCCCGATGGCCGTCATCGGGCGTGCCCCGATGAACGACGAAGCGGGGCGGCGTCGGCGGTTCGACCGCTGGCGGCTCATCTCTCCCACCGGCGCCGAGGTCGTCTCGCTGCGCCAGCTGAGCAAGCGCGAGCGGTTGCGGGTCACGTGTCCGACACTCTTCACGATCGTCAACATGATGAGCGGACTGTCGTCGGTCCTCCTGGCGTTCCGCGGCGAGTTCACCTTCGCCGCCATCCTCATCGCCCTGTCGATCATCATGGACATCGCCGATGGCGGGGTGGCCCGCCTCGTCGGCGCCACGTCCCCGTTCGGGTTGCAGATGGACTCGCTGGCCGACCTCATCGCGTTCGGTTTCGCGCCGGCGATCCTCGTGCACACGTGGGCCCTGCCGGACTACCCCGTGCTGTCGTGGCTGGCGGCGTTCTTCTGGCTCGGGTGCGCTGCCTTCCGGCTCGCGCGCTTCAACGTCACGGTCGACCCGACGGCCGACAAGCGCTACTTCGTCGGGCTGCCCAGCCCGGCGGCTGCGGCGGTGGTCATGGCGACGATCTTCGCGCTCAACCAGCCCCAGGCCGGGGGCTACGACGCCTCGCTCATCGTGCCGGTCATCGTCAGCTTCGTCCCGGCGGTGCTCATGGTGACGTCGATCCGGTTCCGGTCCTTCCGCAACCTGCTGGCCCCCCAGGGGAGCGCTGCGTGGATCACCACGGGTCTCGGCGCGCTGGTCATCATCGTCGGGCTCGTCCTCGACCCGGGCCTCACGGGTCTCGTCATCGCCTACGGCTACATCCTCCAGGCACCGCTCGGGGTTCTCACGGCTCCGCTGCGTGAGCGGTTCCTCGGCCCGCAGGCCGTGGCACCTCGCCGTGAGCGGATGCCGTCGGTCTTCCTGCCCGACACGGACACGGATCACGACGACGCGCCCCACGAGGCCTGCTGACGGGTTAGGTTCACCTTCGTTTCCCGGGGGTTGCGCAATTACGTAACATGGTCGTTGTGAATATCCCGGCCTCCACTGCGGTGCCTGTGGTTCTCGAGTCGCGAACGCGCGACCGGGTCCTCCAGGCCATCAGTGAGCACGGCCCGGTGACCGCCACGGCGCTGGCCGACGAGCTCGGTCTCACCGTCCCGGCCGTGCGCCGTCACCTCGAGAACCTCACCGAGTCCGGCCTCATCGACGAGCGCGAGTCGACGTCGTCCACGAGTCGCGGTCGCGGTCGTCCCGCCCGGTCCTACGTCCTCAGCGAGGGCGGCCACCTGGCCCTCGAGTCCGACTACGACCACCTCGCCACCGAGACCCTGCGTTTCCTCGCGGCCGAGGTCGGCCCCGAAGCCGTGCGGCGTTTCGCCGAGTCACGAGTCGGTGCCCTGGAGATCCGGTATGCCGCGGAGCTCGCTGCCGCAGGCACTGACACTGCCGCTCGGGTCGACGCCCTCGTCGCCGCGCTGACGCGCGACGGTTTCGCCGCCTCGGCCCGCCCGGTCGGCGACCAGAACAGCGCAAGCCCACTGACCGGCATACAGCTCTGTCAGGGTCACTGCCCGGTCCAGCACGCCGCTCGGGAATTTCCACAGTTCTGTGACGCTGAAACGGACGCGTTCTCACGCCTGCTCGGCGTGCACGTCCAAAGACTCGCAACACTCGCGCACGGAGATCACGTGTGCACGACGTTCGTCCCCACCAAGGCTGAGCTTTCAACAGGAAGGTCCACGCGATGAGCACCATCGAGGAACTCAACCCGGGTCTCAAAGACATCGGGCGCTACGACTTCGGATGGGCGGACAGCGACGCAGCTGGCACCAACGCCCGACGGGGACTCAACGACGAGGTCGTCCTCGACATCTCGCGGCGCAAGAGTGAGCCGCAGTGGATGGAAGACCTCCGCATGAAGTCCCTGCGCCTGTTCCACAAGAAGCCCATGCCGACGTGGGGGAGTGACCTCACCGGCATCGACTTCCAGAACATCAAGTACTTCGTGAAGTCCACCGAGAAGCAGGCGACCTCCTGGGAGGACCTGCCCGAGGACATCAAGAACACGTACGACCGTCTCGGCATCCCCGAGGCCGAGAAGCAGCGCCTCGTCTCCGGTGTCGCGGCTCAGTACGAGTCCGAGGTCGTCTACCACCAGATCCGTGAGGACCTGGAGGAGAAGGGCGTCATCTTCGTCGACACCGACACGGGCCTGCGCGAGCACGAGGACCTCTTCCGCGAGTACTTCGCGAGCGTCATCCCCGCCGGTGACAACAAGTTCGCCGCGCTCAACACGGCCGTCTGGTCGGGTGGCTCGTTCATCTACATCCCGCCGGGCGTCCACGTCGACATCCCGCTGCAGGCCTACTTCCGGATCAACACCGAGAACATGGGCCAGTTCGAGCGCACCCTGATCATCGCGGACGAGGGCTCCTACGTTCACTACGTCGAGGGCTGCACCGCGCCGATCTACCAGTCCGACTCGCTGCACTCCGCTGTCGTCGAGATCATCGTCAAGAAGAACGCCCGCGTTCGCTACACGACGATCCAGAACTGGTCCAACAACGTCTACAACCTCGTCACCAAGCGCGCGACCTGCGCCGAGGGCGCGACGATGGAGTGGATCGACGGCAACATCGGCTCCAAGGTGACGATGAAGTACCCCGCCGTCTTCCTCATGGGCGAGCACGCCAAGGGCGAGACGCTCTCCGTCGCCTTCGCCGGCGAGGGCCAGCACCAGGACGCCGGTTCCAAGATGGTCCACGCTGCGCCCAACACCTCCTCGACGATCGTGTCGAAGTCGGTCGCCCGTGGCGGTGGCCGCACGTCCTACCGCGGTCTCGTGCAGATCATGGAAGGCGCCCACGGCTCCAAGTCGAGCGTCGTCTGTGACGCCCTGCTCGTCGACACGATCAGCCGCTCCGACACCTACCCCTACGTCGACATCCGCGAGGACGACGTGACGATGGGTCACGAGGCCACCGTCTCCAAGGTGTCCGAGGACCAGATGTTCTACCTCATGTCCCGAGGCATGTCCGAGACCGAGGCCATGGCGATGATCGTGCGCGGCTTCGTCGAGCCCATCGCCAAGGAACTCCCCATGGAGTACGCCCTCGAACTGAACCGCCTCATTGAGCTCCAGATGGAAGGGGCCGTTGGATGAGCCTGTTGGCCCAGAAAGTCCCCACCGTTGAAGCGCACACCGACTCCGCCGAGGCCTTCGTGCCCGACCAGTCGCGCGCCGAGCGGACCACGTCGTATGCCGTGTCCGACTTCCCGGTCCCGTCCGGTCGCGAGGAGGAGTGGCGTTTCACGCCCGTCGACCGTCTCCAGGCACTCTTTGCCGAGACGGCCGGCACGGCGCTGCGCCGCGAGGAGTCCCTGCCCGACGGCGTGACCGTCTCCTCGCTCTCGCGTGACGAGTGGCAGGGGAGCGGTGCGCCCAAGCCCGCCGACCGCGCTGCCGTCATCGCGACCGCTCAGGCCGAGTCGATCACCGTCCTCGACATCCCGGCCGAGGCCGAGCTGACCGAGCCGGTGCGCCTCATCCTCACCGGTGAGGGCGGCCTGTCCCACGCGCACACCGTCATCCGCGTCGGCAAGTTCGCCAGGGCGACGATCGTCCTGCGCCACGAGGGCGACGCCCAGTACTCCGAGCTGCTCTCCGTCGTCGTCGGCGACGGCGCCGACGTCACCGTCGTGACCGTCCAGGAGTGGGCCGACACGCGCCCTCCACCTCGGCCAGCACGACGTCGTCGTGGGCCGTGACGCGAAGGTCCGCCACATCGCGGTCACCCTCGGTGGCGGCATCGTGCGGCTCAACACCAATGCCTCGTATGCCGGTCCCGGCGGTTCGTTCGAAGCGCTCGGCGTCTACTTCGCCGACGCCGGTCAGCACCAGGAGCACCGTCTCTTCGTCGACCACGAGGCGCCGCACTGCAAGTCCAACGTCGAGTACAAGGGCGCGCTCCAGGGCGACAGTGCTCACACGGTCTGGGTCGGTGACGTCCTCATCCGCGCCAGCGCCGAGGGCACCGACACCTACGAGCTCAACCGCAACCTCATCCTCACCGACGGCGCCCGCGCCGACTCCGTGCCCAACCTCGAGATCGAGACCGGCGAGATCGCCGGAGCCGGGCACGCTTCTGCCACAGGCCGATTCGACGACCAGCAGCTGTTCTACCTGCAGGCTCGTGGCATCGACGAGGACACCGCGCGTCGCCTCGTCGTCCGTGGCTTCTTCGCCTCGATCGTCGGTCGCATCGGCGTTCCCGAGATCGAGGACCACCTCATGGAGGCGATCGACCGCGAGCTGGAGGCCACCGCGTGAGCGAGGTCACCGAATCCAGCCCAGCGACGGCGGCGTCAGAGTTCGTCAGGGTCTGCGCCCTCGACGAGCTGCCGACGGTGGGTGCGGCTGCGGCCGACATCCACGGGCGCACGGTCGCCATCGTCCGCACCGAGGACGGCAACGTCCACGCCGTCGATGACACCTGCAGCCACGCCAACGTCTCGCTGTCCGAGGGCGAGCTCGACGGCTGCACCCTCGAGTGCTGGCTCCACGGCTCGCGCTTCGACATCCGCACCGGGCAGCCGTCCGGCCCCCCGGCGCTGGTCCCCATCGCCGTCCACACCGTCAAGATCGAGGGTGATGACGTCTACGTCGCCCTCTCCCAGAACTGAGAAGAGTTGCAACGAATGAGCACACAGAATCACTCTCTGGCAATCACCGACCTCCACGTCACCGTGGACACGGACCAGGGCACCAAGGAGATCCTCCGCGGCGTCACCCTGACCATCAACTCCGGCGAGACCCACGCGATCATGGGCCCCAACGGCTCGGGCAAGTCGACCCTCGCCTACTCCATCGCCGGTCACCCCAAGTACACCGTGACCAGCGGCACCGTCACCCTCGACGGTGAGGACGTCCTCGCGATGAGCGTCGACGAGCGCGCCCGCGCCGGCCTCTTCCTCGCGATGCAGTACCCCGTCGAGGTCCCCGGCGTGACCGTGAGCAACTTCCTGCGCACCGCCAAGACCGCGATCGACGGTGAGGCTCCCAAGCTCCGCACCTGGGTCAAGGAGCTCAAGTCGTCGATGGCCGACCTCAAGATGGACCCGGCCGTCTCCGAGCGCGGTGTCAACGAAGGCTTCTCCGGTGGCGAGAAGAAGCGCCACGAGATCCTCCAGATGGAGCTCCTCAAGCCCAAGATCGCCATCCTCGACGAGACCGACTCCGGCCTCGACGTCGACGCCCTGCGCATCGTCTCCGAGGGCGTCAACCGCGCCAAGGAGTCCACCGGTTCGGGTGTCCTGCTCATCACGCACTACACGCGGATCCTGCGCTACATCAAGCCCGACTTCGTGCACGTCTTCGTCGACGGCAAGATCGCCGAGCAGGGTGGATCCGAGCTCGCCGACCGCCTCGAGGCCGAGGGCTACGACCGCTTCCAGACCGCTCCCGCGACCATCACCACTGCCTGAGCAAGGACCCCCATGACCACCGCCACGCCGTTCACCGATGAGGAAGTCGCCCGCATCCGGGCCGACTTCCCGATCCTCGCGCGCACCGTGCGTGATGGTGCATCGCTCGTCTACCTCGACTCGGGTGCGACCTCGCACAAGCCGGTCCAGGTGCTCGACGCCGAGCGTGACTTCTACGAGCGTCTGAACTCCGCACCACACCGCGGGGCGCACGCGCTCTCGGAAGAGGCGACGGCGGCATACGAAGGGTGCGCGCGAGCGCATCGCGGCCTTCATCGGTGCGCAGGCCCAGGACGTCGTCTTCACCAAGAACGCGACGGAGTCGCTCAACCTCGTGGCCTACGCCTTCTCGAACTCGCCGCACCCGGGCATCCCGGGCAGTGAGCGGTTCGCGCTGGGCGCAGGCGACGAGGTGCTGATCACCGAGATGGAGCACCACGCCAACCTCGTGCCGTGGCAGGAACTCTGCCGCCGCACGGGAGCGACGCTGCGCTGGATCCCCGTCACCGACGGTGGCCGGCTCGACCTCAGCACCCTCGACGAGCTCATCAACGAGCGCACCAAGGTCGTGGCGTTCGTCCACGCCTCCAACGTCCTCGGCACCGTGAACCCGCTCGACGAGATCGTCCGGCGAGCCCACGACGTCGGCGCGCTCGTCGTCCTCGACGCCTGCCAGTCGGTGCCTCACATCGGCATCGACGTCACCGAGCTCGGCGCGGACTTCGTGGCCTTCTCGGGCCACAAGATGTTCGGACCGAGCGGCATCGGCGTCCTCTGGGGTCGTCGCGAGCTGCTCGAGGTCATGCCGCCGTTCCTCACCGGTGGCTCGATGATCGAGATGGTCCGCATGGAGGGCAGCACCTACGCACCGCCGCCGCAGCGGTTCGAGGCCGGCGTGCCCATGACGGCTCAGGCCATCGGCCTCGCTGCCGCCGTGGACTACATCAACGACCTCGGCATCGATCGCATCCACGCGCACGAGCTGGCCCTCACCGAGCGGCTGCTCGCTGGCCTCGCGACCCGCCCGTGGGTCACCGTCGTTGGCCCGACCGACCTCGAATCCCGCGGCGGCACAGTCGCTTTCGTCGTCGACGGCGTCCACGCCCACGACGTCGGGCACGTGCTCGACGCAGCCGGTGTGGCCGTCCGCGTCGGTCACCACTGCGCCTGGCCGCTGCACCGCCGCTTCAAGGTGGCGGCGACGACGCGAGCCAGCTTCGCGGCATACAACACGTTCGACGAAGTCGATGTGCTCCTCGAAGCGCTCGACCGCGTCCCACAGATCTATGGAGTGGCCAGCTGATGGATCTTTTCCAGGAACTCATCCTCGAGCACTCGAAGCGCCCGCAGCACTCCGGGCTGCGCGAGCCGTTCGAGGCCGAGGTGCACCACGTCAACCCCACCTGTGGTGACGAGGTCACGATGCGCATCCACGTCGTCGGCGACGGTGCCGACGCAGTGGTCGAGGACATCTCCTACGACGCCATGGGCTGCTCGATCAGCATGGCCTCGACGTCAATCCTCGCCGAGGAGAGCATCGGTCGCCCGCTGAGCGAGGTCCTCGTGACCTTCGAGGCGATGAAGGCGATGCTCACGTCCAAGGGCGAGGACCCCGGCGACGAGGACGTCATCGGTGACGGTGTCGCCCTCGCCGGAGTCGGCAAGTACCCCGCACGCGTCAAGTGCGCCCTCCTTGGATGGATGGCGTTCACCGACGCGTTGCACCAGAGTGGTCGCCAGACCACGTCCCAGCCAGTTTCGAAGTCCGTGGAAGGAACGTCATGAGCGAGACCACCAACGCACCGGTCAATGTGGCCGACGTCGAGGAGGCCATGCGCGACGTCGTCGACCCCGAGCTCGGGATCAACGTCGTCGACCTCGGCCTCGTCTACGGCATCACCGTCGACGGCCAGAACCACGCCGTCATCGACATGACCCTGACGTCCGCGGCCTGCCCGCTGACCGACGTCATCGAGGACCAGACGCAGCAGTCCCTCGAGGGACTCGTGTCGTCCTACCGCGTCAACTGGGTCTGGATGCCGCCGTGGGGCCCGGACAAGATCACCGACGACGGTCGCGACCAGCTCCGCGCCCTCGGCTTCAACATCTGATTCGTCACTCTCAGTGACCCGAGCCGTCGAGGTCTCGCCCGAGCGGTATCCCGCCTGGCGCGAGCGCTTCGACGCCGCCAATCCCGACGGTCCCCAGCGGATCGTCGGGATTGCGCATTTCGACCACTCACCACTCGCTGTGGTCCTCATCCGCAGGGGTGGGTATGCCGTCGCGCTCGTCGAGGGGTCCGCTCTCGTCGCGCACAAGGTCGGGACGCGGCACGTCCAGTCCCGCACGGCGGCCGGCGGGTGGTCGCAGCAGCGGTTCGCCCGACGCCGGGGCAACCAGGCGGACGAACTCGTCCGCGCTGTGACGGAACACTTCCTGCGGATCGTGCCGGCCGGCATACCCCAGGGTTTGGTCGTGGGTGGGGACAAGACTCTGGTGGGCGAAGTCCTCGAGGATCCCCGAATGTCGTTCCTGAATGCGTTGCCGCGACGCGAGTTCCACGACATCGGCGACCCGAGACGGGCCGTGCTGGACGAGGTCCTGCGACGGGCGCGCTCGGTCGAGGTCCGCATCGACGACGGCCCCTGACCGGCCTGGACACGCAAGTTCGGGCCATGATGGGCAGATGGCCAGCTACAGCGTGAACAAGGCTGCGGTGAAGCACTGCCGCGAACTCATCGAGGCCGGCAAGGTCGTCCTCGACAGTGACTGGGGAGACGTCCAGCCCGACACCGACGCCCAGAACACCTTCCTCGACAAGCACGACTACGCCGACTACGGGGCGTGGCACCTCGGGTTGACCGAGGGGCCGGGGGAGGAGACCAAGGCGAGGTACGCGTTCGTCTACGGCGACTTCGGCAAGGTGCACCGGAGCGCGCTGATCGCGTGCGTCTATCGGGCCTCGGAGTGGCGGCACAAGAAGGTCGAGCTCGCCGCCCACCGGTTGCTGCAGGAGTTGGACAAGGCTCACCCCGGCTCGGAGTGACCGAACCGGGGTGGCTGTGCCTGCGTCAGGTGCGGGTCAGGAGACCGTGTCGACGTTGAAGGTGTTGCACGAGTTGATGTCGCCCTTGGTGTAGCCCTGGAGGAACCACCGCTGGCGTGCCTCCGCGGAGCCGTGGGTCCAGGACTCGGGGTTGACCTGACCCTGGGTCTTCTCCTGGATGCGGTCGTCGCCGACGGCCGAAGCAGCAGACAGGGCGCTCTTGATGTCGGCGTCGGTGAGCGCCTTGAGGAAGGGCTTGCCGCTCGGCGCCGTTGGTGGTCGAGGCGTTCTTGGCCCAGACACCGGCGAGGCAGTCGGCCATGAGTTCGATCCGCACACCACCGCTGTTGGGGCCCGACGGGTCCTGCTGGGCGCGACCGAGGAGCCCGAGCTGGTCCTGGAGGGCGTGGCCGTACTCGTGGGCCACGACGTACTCCTGGGCGAGCGCGCCACTGTCGGCCCCGAACTGCTGCGTCAGGATCGCGAAGAAGTCGGCGTCGATGTAGACCTTCTGGTCGAGCGGGCAGTAGAACGGGCCGACCTGGTTGCTGGCCGTGCCGCACTGCGACTGCGTCGAGCCCGTGTAGAGCACGGTCTTGGTCGGCTGCCACTGCTTCTGGTAGCGGGGGAGTTCGGCGGTCCAGAAGGCGTTGACCGAGTTCACGGTGCCGATGACCCGGCACTGGACGTCGGCATTGGCGTCGGCGCCCGTCTTGCACTTGTCGAAGTCGGCGCTGCTTCCTGACGTGCCGTCGACCTGCTCCTGGTTGCTCCCGGAGGTGTCGGTGGGGATGCCGGACGTGTCGATGCCGAAGATCAGGCCGATGATGAGCAGGATGATGCCGCCGATGCCACCGCCGACGGCGATGCCACCCGGGGCACCTCCGCCACTGCCTCCCGACTCCACCTGTGAGGTGTCGAGACCGACGTCGTCGTTGAAGCTCATCCAAGGCCTCCCATGTATCGCGTTTTCCGTGCGGAGCACGGCCCACCTAGACTAAAGGGCGAAAGGCCCGCGGTGCGTCAGCGGTGCGCCTCATGATCCACCCCAGTTTCCCCCGATTAAGGACTTCCCTGTGCTCACTGCCGCTGCGATCGAGCTGCGCGCGGGGTCCCGACTCCTGCTGGACAACGTCTCCTTCCGAGTGCAGTCGGGTGACCGGATCGGCCTCGTCGGGCGCAACGGTGCCGGCAAGACCACGCTGACCAAGGTCCTGGCCGGTTCGGACAACGCGGCTGCTGGTTCGGTGCAGAGCACGGGCGAGGTGGGCTACCTGCCGCAGGACCCACGCACCGGTGACCTCCATGTCACCGGTCGCGACCGCATCCTGTCCGCTCGAGGCCTCGACCGGATCGTTCGCGACCTGCGCGCCGCCGAGGTGGCGATGGCCGAGCAGACCGGGGAGAAGCTCGAGCAGGCGATGCGCCGCTACGGCCGCCTCGAGGGCGAGTTCCACGCTGCCGGTGGGTATGCCGCGGAGTCCGAGGCCGCGTCCATCGCGTCCGCACTGGCGCTCGAGGAGCGCCACCTCGAGCAGACCCTGGCCACGCTGTCCGGTGGCCAGCGCCGCCGCATCGAGCTGTCGCGCATTCTCTTCTCCGGTGCCGAGACCCTGCTCCTCGATGAGCCGACCAACCACCTCGACGCCGACTCCATCGTCTGGCTGCGTGACCACCTCAAGGGCTACAAGGGTGGGCTCATCGTCATCTCGCACGACGTCGACCTGCTTGAGGCCGTCGTCAACAAGGTCTTCCACCTCGACGCCAACCGGGCCGAGCTCGACATCTACAACCTCGGCTGGAAGGCCTACCTCCAGCAGCGTGAGACCGACGAGCGTCGGCGCAAGCGCGAGCGGGCCAACGCCGAGAAGAAGGCCGGGGTCCTCATGGCCCAGGCCGACAAGATGCGCGCCAAGGCCACCAAGACCGTGGCCGCGCAGAACATGGCCCGTCGCGCCGAGCGCCTGCTCTCCGGTCTCGAGACCGAGCGCGTGAGTGACCGCGTGGCCAAGCTGCGCTTCCCCGACCCGTCGCCGTGCGGCAAGACGCCGCTGCGCGCGAGTGGGTTGTCCCGCTCCTACGGTTCGCTCGAGATCTTCACCGACGTCGACCTCGCCATCGACCGCGGCTCGCGAGTCGTCGTCCTCGGCCTCAACGGTGCCGGCAAGACGACGCTGCTGCGCATGCTCGCCGGCGTCGATGCCCCCGACACCGGTCAGGTCGAGCCCGGCCACGGCCTCAAGATCGGCTACTACGCCCAGGAGCACGAGAACCTCGACGTCGACCGGTCCGTGCTCGACAACATGAAGTCGGCCGCACCCGAGCTCGGTGAGACGGACGTGCGCAAGACGCTCGGTTCCTTCCTCTTCACCGGTGACGACGTCGACAAGCCGGCCGGGGTCCTCTCCGGTGGTGAGAAGACCCGTCTGTCGCTCGCCCTGCTCGTCGTGTCGTCGGCCAACGTGCTGCTCCTCGATGAGCCCACGAACAACCTCGACCCGGCTTCGCGTGCGGAGATCCTCGGTGCGCTCAAGACCTACAAGGGCGCCGTTGTCCTCGTGACGCACGACGAGGGCGCTGTCGACGCGCTGGAGCCCGAGCGCATCCTGCTGCTGCCCGACGGCGTCGAGGACCTGTGGGGTCCCGACTACAAGGACCTCGTCAACCTCGCCTGATCCACACTCGCGCGCAGCAGCAGGGCGTCTCAGACAGGGACCTTCGGCAGTCGCGCGAGGGCCTGGGCCACGGACTCCTGAAGTTCGGCGTCGTCCCACGAGTGGTCCGTCAGCGAGCCGGACAGATAGGCGTCGTAGGCGGGCATGTCGACGTGCCCGTGGCCCGACACCGCAATGAGGATCACCGGGGACTCACCGGCCGCGGTCGCTGCATGGGCGGCGTCAACCGCGGCAGCGATCGCGTGGGTCGCCTCGGGGGCCGGGATGATGCCCTCCGTCCGGGCGAAGAGCACCCCTGCCGCGAAGCAGTCCTGCTGGTTCTTGGCCACCGCCTCCACATAACCCTCGTTGACGAGGTGCGAGATGAGCGGGCTCATGCCGTGGTAGCGCAGACCTCCGGCGTGGATGGGATCCGGGATGAAGTCATGGCCCAGCGTGTGCATCTTCATCATGGGTGTCAGACCGGCGACGTCACCGAAGTCGTAGGCGTAGACGCCCTGGGTGAGGGTCGGGCAGGACGAGGGTTCGACCGCCCGAAGGACGGGTCCTTCACCGTTGGCCGCGAGCTTCTCGCGCAGGAAGGGGAAGGTGAGGCCGCCAAAGTTCGAGCCACCTCCGGTGCAGCCGACGATGAGGTCGACCGACTCGTCGATCTTGGCGAGCTGGAGCAGCGCCTCCTCGCCGATGATCGTCTGGTGGAGCAGCACGTGGTTGAGGACTGAGCCGAGGGCGTAGTTGGCCGACGGGTTGCCCGCTGCGGCTTCCACCGCCTCGCTGATGGCCACTCCGAGGGAGCCGGGGGAGTCGGGGTGTTCTGCCAGCACCGCCCGGCCAGCCTCGGTCAGGTCGGAGGGGCTCGGGTGAATGGTCCCCCCGAACGTCTCGATCATCATCTTGCGATAGGGCTTGCCGTCGTACGAGGCCCGAACCTGCCAGACCTCACATTCCAGCCCGAACTGTGCGCAGGCGAAGGCCAACGAGGTGCCCCACTGCCCGGCGCCGGTCTCGGTCGTGAGCTTCTTGATGCCCGCCTTCGCGTTGTAGAACGCCTGTGGGACAGCGGTGTTCGGCTTGTGCGAGCCAGCCGGGGAGCCGCCTTCGTACTTGTAGTAGATGCGTGCCGTCGTCCCGAGGGCCTTTTCGAGGCGGAGAGCTCGGAACAGCGGGGACGGACGCCAGAGGCGATATACGTCCTGGACCTCCTCAGGGATGTCGATGTAGCGCTCGGTCGACACCTCCTGGAGGATCAGGTCCATCGGGAAGATCGCACTGAGGTCCTCCGGACCGATGGGCTGCCCAGTGCCCGGGTGCAGTGGCGGAGGCGGGGGAGTCGGCAGGTCGGCCATCAGGTTGTACCAGCGGGTGGGCATCTCGCTCTCGTCGAGCACGACCTTGTGTTGCGGGACGGGAGCCACGGCATACCCCTTTGCTGGGCGCACCCTGTCGGCGCGAATCGTCACATCGTTGCGTCACCTGGCGACGGCTGGCGAGGCCCGTCCCACATGTCGGCGAATGCCCGCCACTCGTTGGGGGAATGGACTGTCGGCGCGGCGTGGTTGAGTTGTGGGAAAGGTGCGCTGGACCCCAAGTGCACTTGAGAGAGGACGATGGCTTCATGAGCATGGCTGGTTGGCAGGCAATTCAGAGCCTGAGCAAGGACTCGAGTGTCACGTCCAAGGAGCTCGCACCGGGCACGGCGCGACGGGTGCTGTCGTATGCGCGTCCCTATCGCCGCATCATCGTGTGGTTCCTTCTGCTCGTGGTCGTGGACGCTCTGCTCATCGTGTCCACACCGCTGATCCTCAAGAGCCTCATCGACGACGGCATCATGCCCAAGGACTCGAGCCTCGTCATCCGCCTCGCCCTCCTGGTGGCTGCGCTCGCTGTCGTGAGCGCCGTGGTCACCCTGCTGTCGCGGTGGCTGTCGGCCCGGATCGGTGAGGGGCTCATCGTCGACCTGCGCACCCAGGTCTTCTCCCACGTGCTGCGTCAGCCCATTGCCTTCTTCACCCGCGCCCAGACCGGCGCGCTCGTCTCGCGCCTCAACAACGACGTGATCGGAGCCCAGCAGGCCTTCACGTCGGTGCTGTCGAGCGTGGTGAGCAATGCCGTCTCACTCGTCCTGATCATCGGCGTCATGGGTTTCCTGTCGTGGCAGCTCACCCTGGCCTCGCTCGTCCTGGTGCCCCTCTTCCTCATCCCGGCGCGCACGATGGGTGGTCGGCTGGCTGGCCTCGCCCACGACCAGATGGGGTTCAACGCCGACCTCGGCACGCGCATGACCGAGCGGTTCAACGTCGCCGGCGCGCTGCTCGTCAAGATCTATGGCAACCCCAAGGTCGAGAACCGCGAGTACGCCCAGCGCGCGTGCAGCGTCGTGACGTGGGCGTGAAGATCGCGGTCAACCGCTCCATCTTCTTCGTCGGCCTCACCCTCGTTGCGGCGCTGGCGACGGCGCTCGTCTACGGCTTCGGTGGGGTCTTGGCGGTCAACGGGACGCTCTCGGTCGGGACGCTCCTCGCGCTCACCGCGCTGCTGGCCCGTCTCTACGGTCCGTTGACGACGATCTCCAACGCGCGGGTCGACGTCATGACCGCGCTCGTGTCCTTCGAGCGCGTCTTCGAGATCATCGACCTCGAGCCCCTCGTCGCCGAGGCGCAGGACGCCACCGTCGTGCCCGCTGGACCGGTGCGCCTCGACCTCGACCATGTCGGCTTCTCCTACCCGGCCGCCGACGCCGTGTCGCTCAGCTCCCTCGAGTCCACCGCCAGCGGAGACCGCGAAGCCGGTGACGTCGTGCTCGAGGACATCGACGCGACGATCGAGCCGGGTCAGCTCGTCGCACTCGTCGGACCCAGCGGTGCCGGCAAGTCGACCCTGACCTCGCTCGTGGCTCGCCTCTACGACCCGACGAGCGGTGCCGTGCGCATCAACGGCGCCGACCTGCGCACGGTGAGCCTGGAGTCGCTGCGCGACACCGTCAGCGTGGTCACGCAGGAGGCTCACCTCTTCCACGACACGATCCGGACGAACCTTCTGTATGCCGCTCCGTCGGCCACCGATGCCGACATCGAGGCGGCGCTGCGCGCCGCCCGCATCTGGGAGCTCGTCGAGCGACTGCCGTCCGGGCTCGACACTGTCGTGGGAGACCGCGGGCACCGACTCAGCGGGGGAGAGAAGCAGCGCATCGCCATCGCCCGCCTGCTGCTGAAGGGCCCTCGGCTTGTCGTCCTCGATGAGGCGACCGCCCACCTGGACAGTGAGAGCGAGGTGGCGGTGCAACGGGCGCTCGACGCCGCCCTCGAGGGCCGCACGGCGCTCGTCATCGCCCACCGCCTCTCCACTGTCCGCCATGCCGACGTGATCCTCGTTCTTGATCGGGGCCGGATCGTCGAACGCGGAACCCATGTGGAGCTGCTGGCGCGCGGCGGTCTCTACAGCGATCTGTACACGACCCAGTTCGCCGACGACACCAAGGTCACTCCGGCGACATCCGCATAGTCCGTTCGAGTCAGTGACCGGGTCCCTTTGAGCCAACTTGACCCATTTCACGGCATGTTCGGACATGAGTCACCACGATGAAGTTGGGGGTCGCGCGACTTGTGCGCCCTCGAGATTTCTTGGAGGGATTCAGGACATGGCACGGCACACCACTCGTCGACTGACCAGCGCGGCCTTCGGTTTGGCACTTGTGGGGGCGTCCGGCATCGCGTTCACCGGTGCGGCTCATGCGGACCCGAACAAGAACATCACGATCTGCCACGCGACCAGCTCGACCAGCAACCCGTTTGTCGTCATCAAAGTGGACGCATCCTCGATCGTCAAGGAGAACGGCCACAGCCAGCATCAGGGCAAGCGGGACGTCATCCCGCCGTTCACGTACGTCGCCGAGAACGGTGGGGCGACGGTGAGTTTCGCCGGTCTGAACTGGCACGACAACTGGACCACCAATGGCGAAGGTGTTGCTCTCGAAAAGGTGAAGAAGGCCGACTGCAAGGCACCCGGCTCAACGTCGACCCCGACCGGGACGTCCACGCCCACCGGGACGTCGACCCCCACCGGGACGTCGACCCCCACGGGGACGTCGACCCCGACCGGGACGTCCACGCCTTCGGGTCCCACGGGTCCGGTCGTCGAGACCGACCTCGTTGACCCGGCCGGCCCCAACCCAGCCCTCCTCAGTGGTGGTGCGGCGCTCCTCCTGGCCGGTGCTGCTGCGTCTGTGGCCGTCGCGCGTCGCCGGGGTAGCCACTCCTGATGCCACGAAGCCCCTTGCACGTCGGGGGTCTCGTCGCCATCTTCGTCGGCGCGCTCCTCCTCTCGCTCGGCCTCGGCCGGGCGGGGGAGGAAGCCGCGCCGGCCGCGCTGCGCTCGGTGCTTGCGCCGTCGGCGTCTGCCAGTTCTCCCTCGCCGAGTCATTCCGAGGCGAGTCGATCCCAGGCGACTCCGTCGGTGAGTCCTTCCCAGCCCGAGGTCCCTGTCCCATCGCCGACGCCCACGCGAGCTGTCCGCAAGGCGGTGCAGGGTGCGAGTCCCAGTGTGTCGACACCGGCCACCGCGGGCCTGCGTCTGAGCGTTGCCGCCATCAACCTCCGCACCTCCCTACGGTCGGTCGGCGTGGATGCTTCGGGCACGATCAGCCCGCCTGCGGGCGAGGCCCGGTGGGTGCGCGGTTTTGGTCGCGTGCAGCCGGGCAAGGTCGGGACGGCCGTCGTCGCTGGACACGTCGTCTCGTCGGGTGACCCGGATGTGTTCTCGCGCCTCTCGTCAGTCCGGGTGGGCAACAAGGTGGTTGTCACGTCTGGGTCGATGTCGCGGACCTATGTCGTCACCCGCGCTGCCGTCGTGAAGAAGTCGGCGCTGACCCATGACGCCGATGTGTGGGGTCAGAACACCTCGAAGCGCCGGATCGTCCTGATCACCTGCGACGACGAGCTCGGCTATCGCAGCGATGGGCATCGCGTCGCGAACTATGTCGTTGTCGCGGACGCCGTCTGAGGCCACCTGCCTGCCCGCCGGACACCACCGCGAGTCGTCCCGTGGCTCAGTAGTCCTCTTCGTCCCAGATGCGGACCTTCTTGGGCTTGGCCGGGCGGTCCGGCTGCTCATCGCGCAGCTCTCGGCGCAGGCCCAGCCAGATGAGCAGGAGTCCCACGGGCATCGAGAGCCACCACTGGAACGCATAGGCCTGGTGGGGTCCCAGGCTGCGGTCGGGATCCGCAAGGGGCGTCGGGCGCGCGGGTGCCGTCCCGTCGGGCAGCTGCTCCGAGGCGAGGACGACATACCCGTCGAAGACGTGGTTGTTCCAGGCCGCTTCCACGTCGGGACGGCTGATGCTCGCGACCTGACCGGACGGCAACTTCTTGTGGTCGGTGTTCTCCAGTGGGCGCACCCAGCCGACGACTGTGACCTGGCCCTGTGGCGCTGGCGGGACGTCTGGGACCACGGCTGCCCCGCGGTCGGAGTTCTGCACCCAGCCGCGGTCGACCACGACGACGTTGCCGTCGGCGAGCAGAAGTGGTGCCAGGACCTCGTAGCCGAAGACGCCGTTGTTCGGGCGGTTGCGGACGAGAAGTTGGTCACCGGCATACGTCCCGGTGGCGGTGACCTTCGTCCAGTCGTCGGCCGCGCGGTTGACGGGACGGCCGGACAGGACCTCACCGGCGGGCACCGGATCGGCTCGGTAGTGGGCGTCGAGCAGGGCATTGCGCTCGACCTTGAATTCGTGCCGGCCGTACTGCCAATGACCCAGGTGATAGCCCAGCACGGCATAGAGAACAGCGAGAGCGAGAGCACCCATCCAACGGGGGGTGAACAGACGCCGAAACACGCTCGTCACGCTACCCGGCATACCCTGAGGTCATGTCCACCGCCCCGATGACCGCTCGCCTCCTCGACCAACACGGTCGGGTGGCACGTGACCTCCGGGTGTCGGTGACCGACCGATGCAACCTGCGGTGCCGCTACTGCATGCCGGCCGAGGGTCTGCCGTGGCTCGCAAAGCCCGAGATGCTGACCGACGACGAACTGATCCGGCTCGTGTCGATCTTCGTCGCGCTCGGTGTCGAGCAGGTGCGCCTCACCGGTGGTGAACCGCTGCTGCGTCGGTCGCTGACCGATCTCGTGGGTCGGATCGCCGCTCTCACGCCGCGGCCCCGGATCGCCATGACCACCAACGGCATCGGGTTGGACCGCCTGGCTGATCCCTTGGCCGCTGCGGGCCTCGACCGGGTCAACATCAGCCTGGACACGGTCGACCCCAAGGAGTTCGCCGACCTGACCAGGCGCGACCGGTTGAAGGACGTCGAGGCGGGACTCGAGGCAGCCCGCGAGGCCGGTCTCGTCCCGGTCAAGGTCAACGCCGTGGCGATGCGTGGGATCAACGACCACTCGGTGGCCGACCTCCTGGCGTGGTGTCTCGAGCGCGGCTACGAGCTGCGGTTCATCGAGCAGATGCCGCTCGATGCGCAGCACGGGTGGGACGCCAACACCATGATCGGCTCCGACGAGATCCGGACCCGACTCTCCGAACGCTTCACGATCACCCCGCTGCCCGAGTCCGAACGCGGGAGTGCTCCTGCGGAGCGGTTCCTCGTCGACGGGGGACCGGCCACGGTCGGCATCATCGCGAGCGTCACGGCGCCGTTCTGTGGGGCCTGCGACCGCACTCGGCTCACGGCGGACGGGCAGGTGCGCAACTGCCTGTTCTCGCAGCGCGAGACCGACCTGCGAGCACCCATGCGCGAAGGCGCCAGCGACGACGAGCTGGCGGCGCTCATCACGGGGGAGATGTGGCGCAAGGCCAAGGGCCACGGAATCGGCACCGCAGACTTCGTGCAGCCGATCCGCCCCATGAGCGCCATCGGCGGCTGAGAGTCCTCAGCCTGCGTCGGCGGGAATCTCGTCAACCGGGACGGTCTCACGCAGGAAGCCACGCATCGACAGGAAGTCGCCCAGGGTGACGCGGTGCTCGTCGCAGCCGAGCCACACCTTGCGCCGCTCGGTCGTGTGCAGTTTGGGGTTGTTCCACAGCAGTCCCCAGGTCGCCTGCTCGCGACAGCCCTTCGCACTGCAGATCATCTGGGCGCCCTGCGGGCTCGACAATGCTGAACCGAAGAGACCGCTCACTGGTCGAGCTGACGGCGGTGCGGATCGTGCGGGGTGACAGCCGCGACCCGACCGGCGACGCGAGGTGACCTCGCATTGGCGAACACGACGGCGACGTAGGGCAGGACGACAGCCAGGCCAACGCACGTCCAACGGACCCAGCCCGAAGTGACGAAGGCGAGGACGAAGCAGGCCGTGCGGATCCCCATCGTCACGAGGTAGTGCTTCATCCTCGCGTTGATGTCGTCATGGGCGGCCGACCGTGCACTCGTGACGGACTGCACCGTCGGTTCGTCTCGCCGGTTCGTGCTCACCCACACCACTCTACGTCCGCATCCTGAGGGCGCGGCACGGCCGGGAGGATGCGAGCTACCGGGCGGTAGTCCACTAGCGTCGTGCGCCATGAGCCCAGCACGCAACGTCCTTGTCACCGGCGGCAACAGGGGTATCGGTCAGGCCATCGCCACAGCCTTCGCCGAGGCTGGAGACGCGGTTGTCGTCACGAGCCGCAGCGGCGACGCTCCCGACGGCCTCACGGCCGTGAAATGCGATGTCACCAACACCGAGTCGGTCAACGCGGCGTTCACCGCGGCTGAGGAGATCTTCGGCGGACCCGTCCAGGTGCTCGTGGCCAACGCCGGCATCACCAAGGACGGCCTCCTCATGCGCATGAGCGATGAGGACTTCGACGCGGTCATCGACACCAACCTCGCTGGGACCTTCCGCTGCGTCCGTCGCGCGAGCACCGGCATGATCAAGGCCCGCGGTGGCCGGATCATCCTCATCTCCAGCGTTGTCGGGCTCTACGGCGGGCCCGGGCAGGCCAACTACGCGGCCAGCAAGGCAGGTCTCGTCGGCCTCGCCCGCTCGGTGACCCGCGAGCTCGGTGGTCGTGGCATCACGGCCAACGTGGTGGCGCCGGGGTTCATCGAGACCGACATGACCGCAGCGCTCCCGGAGGACACGCAGAAGTCCTACAAGGCCGGCATACCGGCTGGTCGTTTTGCCCAGCCCGCCGAGGTGGCCGCCGTCGTGCGCTTCCTCGCCTCCGACGACGCGGGCTACATCACCGGCGCGGTCATCCCCGTCGATGGCGGCCTCGGCATGGGCCACTGACACCAGACTTCACTCACACCCGCAGGACCACATCCAGAAGGAGAACGACGCCGATGCTGCTCGAGGGCAAGAAGCTGCTCATCACGGGAGTCCTCATGGACTCCTCGATCGCCTTCCACGTCGCCAAGCTGGCGCAGGAGCAGGGCGCGGAGGTCGTGCTCACCTCCTTCGGGAGGACGATGAAGATCACGACGACGATCGCCAAGCGCCTGCCGACGACGCCGCCCGTCGTCGAGCTCGACGTCACTGACGCGGAGCACCTCGACACCCTGGCCGAGCGTCTCGGCGAGCACGTGGACCACCTCGACGGCGTGTTGCACTCGATCGGGTTCGCTCCTCTGGGCGCGTTCAACTTCCTCGAGGGGACCTTCGAGGACGTCTCGACCGCGATGCACGCCTCGGCCTACTCGCTCAAGTCCTTGGCCGTTGCCGCGCTGCCGCTGATGACCCCTGGCTCGTCTGTCGTCGGTCTCACGTTCGACGCCAAGTTCGCCTGGCCGGTCTACGACTGGATGGGCGTGGCGAAGGCCGCGTTCGAGTCGACGAACCGCTACCTGGCTCGTGACCTCGGGCCCAAGGGAGTGCGCTGCAACCTCGTCGCCGCCGGCCCCATCCGCACGACGGCCGCCAAGTCCATCCCGGGCTTTGCGACCTTCGAGGAGTCGTGGGGTCAGCGTGCGCCGCTGGGCTGGGACGTCAACGATGCCGTGCCCGCCGCCAAGGCGTGCGCGGCCCTGCTGTCCGACTGGTTCCCGGCGACGACGGGCGAGATCGTCCACGTCGACGGTGGCGTGCACGCGATGGGCTTCTGATCCACCCCGCTCCAACTAGGCTCTGCTGGTGACCAGCGACCTTCACACCAGCCCTGCCGTGACCGCCACAGAGGTCCGGGTCCTCGAGGGACCCAACCTCTACTTCCCGAAGCCAGCCGTCAAAGTCACCTTGGACCTCACGGCCTACCTCGAAGCCGACAAGGACACGGTCCGTCGCGTCGCGCGCACGGCAGGCCTTGGCGCCATCCAGGCCGGGTCGCCGGGCACCGAGCAGCGCCAGCGGGTCATCGCCCGACTCGCCGAGCGGGCCGTGCGGCGCGTGTCCGTGGGTTCCGGGACCGGTCGGCTCGGTGTGAGGTCCCGCTCCGGCGGGGACCGCTCGGTCGTCGTCGTGTCGTTCGTGTGGCGCCGACGCGGACCGGCCCAGGCGCTGGGGGAGTCGGTCGCACCCGTTCTCGCGGCGTGGCTCGAAGGCCGGGACGTCGTCGACGAGCAGGCGGCGCTGGTGCGTGAGGCGCCCGATGGTCCGCCGGCCCGCATCGTCACCCCCCGCATCCCGGTGGCCTCCATCACGGGGACCAACGGCAAGACCTCGACCACGCGTCTCCTCGCCCACATCGCGATGACGTCCGGCAAGCACACGGCCTGGAGCTCGACCGACGGTGTCGTCGACCACGGGACGATGATCGAGCCCGGCGACTTCTCCGGGCCGGCTGGCGCTCGTGGCGTGCTCGGCGCGCCCGGTGTCGAGATCGGCATCCTCGAGACGGCCCGCGGCGGCATGCTCCTCAAGGGGCTCGGCGTCGCCCACAACGACGTGTCCGTCGTGACGAACGTGACCGCGGACCACCTCGGTCTCCAGGGTGTCGACACCGTCGACCAGCTCGCCGAGGTCAAGGCCATCATCACGCGGGCGACGCGCCCCGGCGGCTGGACCGTTCTCAACGGCGACGACCCCCGGGTCTGGGCGATGCGCACCGGCTCACCCGCCAAGCCGTGGGTCTTCTCGTTGGACGCGAACTCGCCGGCCATTCGTGAGGCCCTCGGGCTCGGGGGACGCGCCATCACCGTCCTCGATGACCGGGTCACGGTGATCACCGACTCGGGCGTTCCGGACCGCCTCGTGTCCGTCGTCGACGTCCCCATGACGATCAGCGGGCTGTCGCGCCACAACGTCGCCAACGTGCTCGCCGCCACCGCGGCTGCACTCGCGCTCGGGATCGACCGCGCGGCCGTCATCGAGGGTCTGCGCACCTTCCGGCCCGATGCCGCGCTGAACCCGGGACGCATGAACACCTACACGGCCCCCGCCGGCGTGGGCGGCAAGTGCACCATCGTCGTCGACCTCGCCCACAACGAGGCCGGGCTGGAGGCGCTCATGGATGTCGCCGAGGGCCTGCGCCAGCCCGGTTCACGCATCCACCTCGGACTGGGTGCAGGCGGTGACCGCACCGACGAGATCCTCGAGAACCTCGGCGAGATCGCCGGACACCGCGCCGACCACATCGTCGCCGCCCACAAGGTGCACTACCTGCGTGGCCGCACCATGGAGGACCTCGAGGCCCACCTGCGCATCGGTCTCCAGCGCGCCGGGGTTGCCGACATCGACTCCTTCGAGACCGAACTGACGGGTCTCAAGGCCCTGGTCGAGGTGGCCCACGACGGCGATGTCGTCGCGATCATGTGCCATTCGGAACGTGAAGCCATCTACGACTGGCTCGCCGAGATCGGTGCCGTTGCGGACTCAGCGGCATCCATCCGACGCAAGGTCATCCTGGCCCGCGGCGAGCACGAGGCCGAGGAAGCCATCACGGCTCTGTGGGAGGACGAGGACGCCGAACGGCGCATCGTCACCGGCACGGCTCTGTATGCCGCGTATCCCGAGGACGCTCGTATCGCCTACGAGTACGGCGGGACCTTCGACTCCGCCGGCCAGCCCGAGCGCGCCATCGAGCTCTACCGCGAAGCGCTGAGCGGCGGTCTGCGAGAGCCCTTCCGGCACCGTGCCGTCATCCAGATGGCGTCATCCTTGCGCAATGTCGGCGGCCACGAAGAGGCCGTCGCGCTGCTCGACGACCTCGCACTGGACCGTCCAGATTCCATTGGTATCGCGGGCTTCCGCGCTCTGGCGTTGCACTCGGCGGGACGATCGGACGAAGCCCTCGGCAGCCTCTTGGCGGCGGTCGCGCACGGGAGCATGGACGAAGACGTCCTGCGCTACCGACGTTCGCTCACGGCATACGCCGAAGAACTGGATCGTCCGGACCCGTCCAGCGACTGAGCGATTTCCCTGAGCTCTGGTTTCAGGGGGGCGAGTGGGTCTAGGTTCGCGATCACGGAATTCGCGTGTCCCGCCGAGCAGGGAGTGCCCCATGGCCATCTCGTTGTCGCAGCAGCTCACCCGTAGGAAGCCGATCGCCCTGGCGACGGATCCCGACCACCCCGAGCATCACCATGCTGGTCCGGAGCTGGAACGGACGATCGGGACCTTCGCGCTGACGATGTTCGGGGTCGGCGCCACCGTGGGGACGGGCATCTTCTTCGTCCTGCAGGAGGCCGTGCCGGACGCTGGGCCGGCTGTCATCATCTCGTTCATCATCGCGGGGGTCGCGGCTGGTCTTTCGGCGCTCTGCTATGCGGAGATGGCGAGTGCGATCCCGGTCAGTGGCTCGACCTACTCGTACGCGTACCACGCGCTCGGTGAGCTGGTCGCCATGATCATCGCGGCGTGTGTGCTCCTCGAGTACGGCGTCGCAGCCTCCGCCGTGGCGGTCGGGTGGAGCGGGTATCTCAACGAGTTCCTCGAACAGACCATCGGTGTGCAGTTCCCGGATGCGTTGTCCTACAGCCCGATTCCCTTTGAGGAGAACACGACCGGCATCCTCAACCTGCCGGCCGTGATCCTCGTCGTGATGTGCACTCTGCTCCTCATGCGTGGCGCGAGTGAGTCGGCGCGGATCAACACGATCATGGTGCTCATCAAGCTCGCGGTCCTCGTGCTGTTCATCATCATCGGCCTCACTGCCTTCCAGACCGACCGCTTCGACAACTTCTGGGCATCGGGCTCGGCGGGAATCAGTGCGGCCGCGGGCACGATCTTCTTCTCGTTCATCGGACTTGATGCGGTCTCGACAGCGGGCGAGGAGGTGAAGAATCCGCAAAAGGCCCTGCCCCGGGCCCTCATGGCGGCGCTCGTCATCGTCATCTCCGTCTACGTCCTGGTGGCGTTGGCCGGCATCGGCGCGCAGCCCCTCGAAGAGTTCTCCAGCGACGAACAGCAGAGCGCCGGACTGGCCGTGATCCTCGAGAACATCACCGGGAACGCTGTGGCCGGGACGATCCTGGCCGCCGGCGCGGTCATCTCGATCTTCTCCGTGACCCTGGTGACGCTCTACGGGCAGACCCGAATTCTCTTCGCGATGGGTCGCGACCGAATGCTCCCCGACAAGTTCGCCGAGGTCAGCCCCAAGACCATGACGCCCGTCTTCAACACGATCGTGGTCGGGGTGGTCGTGGCCCTCATCGCAGGCTTCGTCCCCTCGGACTACCTGTGGGACACGGTGTCCATCGGCACGCTCATGGCCTTCTCCGTCGTGGCACTCGGTGTCATCGTGCTTCGGCGCACCCGCCCGGATCTGCACCGCCCGTTCAAGATTCCGGGCTACCCGGTGACGCCGATCATCACGATCGTCGCGTGCGTCTACGTGCTCTCCGGGTTGGCCGCCATCACCTGGATCGTCTTCGCCGTCTGGTTGGCCATCGTGCTCTCGTTCTACTTCTTCTGGGGTCGCAAGCACTCCCGGCTCGGCGCGCCTGACGTGGAGGAGTCGTGACGTTGCTCGTCGGCTTCCGCGGGGGAGCCGACGACCGGTCGGGCCTGGAGCTCGCGGCCACCCTGGCCCGGTCGTCGGGGGTGCCCCTCGAGGTCGTCACTGTGGTGCCGGCGTCCTGGCCGACGCCGATCTCTGGCGCCGCGGATCGCGACTTCGCGCGGTGGTCCTCGGAGCAGGGTGATGCTGCCGTCCGTGAGGCGGAGGCCCTCGTCGCCGAGATCTGCCCCGACGTCGAGACCACGACCCGTTGGACATCGTCGCGATCTGCGGCGACGGGCCTGCTCGACGCAGTCACGGAGGCCAACGCGGACATGATCGTCATCGGGTCCAGATCCGACGCGGGACACGGTCAGGTCAACGTCGGCTCGATCGCGAGCCGCCTGCTCCACTCCTCACCGGTGCCGGTTGCCCTGGCGACGCGCGGCTACCACCCCTCGCGGGGAGCGCGCGTCCAGCGCGTCACGTGCGCCTTCAGGGGCGACGAGTCGTCACGCTCCACGCTCGAGCGGACGGCCGTCATCTGCACCGAGGTCGGTGCCGCGTTGCGCGTGGCCACCTTCGCCGTGCGCGGACGCACGATGTATCCACCGGAGGTGGGTGTCGCCGCCGAGGACGCCGTGCTGCAGGCCTGGCTCGAACAGGCCGGACGGGCCCAGACCGACGCCGTCGAGGGCCTCAGAGCGGGCGGAACCGCACCCGAGGCACTCACGACGGTCGTCGGAGCGGGACGCTCCTGGACGGCGGCGCTTGACGCCATCGGCTGGGAACGTGACGACGTGCTCGTGGTCGGTTCGTCCCGGGAGGGCCGTCTCGAACGGCTCTTCCTGGGCTCGAGTGCCACGAAGATCGTCCGGCACTCGCCCGTGCCCGTGATCGTCGTTCCCTGACGACTCAGCTGCTGGGCTGAGTGGGCTCCTCCTGGTCGGAGTCGTTGCCGGCTTCGGCGTCGTGCTCGGCGAGGTCCTGGTCGGTGGCTTCCTCACCGCTGAGCTGGGCCTCCGCCGACAGGGTCGTCGGGTCGAGGTCCGGGTCGGCGAGTGAGTCGGCGGTGTGCGTTCCGGGCTGGGCCTGCTTGGTCATGGTCTCGAGCTCGTTCATGACCACACCGTGCTGGTCGACGCAGACGACCACGATGTCGCCGGGGTTGGCCCGGGCCATGACGTGTCGCACCGCGGAGAGCTCGTCGGTGACGATCTCGACCTGACGGCAGCGGGCTCCATCGGCCATGGCGGCCTTCGCGCCCTCGGCCACGAGACCTGCCGTCTCGGCTGGCTTGCGGCCGCGCAGGCGCTCGTCCTCACGGACCACGAGGACGTCGAAGTGCTGGGCGGCGATGTGGCCCAGTTCGCGCATGTCCTCGTCGCGGCGGTCGCCAGCCGTGGCGATGACGCCGAGTCGCGAGATCTTGCCGAGTTCACTCGAACCGGCCTTCATATCGGCGTAGCGCTCGACGAAGTCGCCAAGGACCTTCATGCCGGGAGCGTTGTGGCAGTAGTCCACGATGACGTCGATGTTGTTGACGTTGACCTGGTTCATGCGGCCGGGGGAGAGGTAGTAGCTCGTCGAGAAGGTGCGCAGTCCCTGACGAATCTCGTGCAGCCCGGTGCCGATGGCGAAGGCCGCTCCGGCGGCGGCCATGGCGTTGGCGACGTTGAACATCGCCGTGCCACCGAACGTGGAGGGCAGGAGGTGGGTCCACGCGAGCTGCATGGCCCTGCGGCCGTGCCGGATGACGATCATGTCGCCCTTGTCGGACGGCTCCAGCACGATGGCCCGCCCGCCGCGACGGCAGTGGTCATCGACGAAGTCGCGAACGGACGTTCCGGGAGCCGACATGGTGAACCACACGATGGATCCGGAGCAGCGGCGGCGCATCTTGCGGACCAGGGGGTCATCGGCGTTGAGGACGGCGAAGCCGTTGCGGGGCACGGCTTCCACGATGACGGCCTTGACATCGGCCAGCTGCTCGACAGTGTTGATGCCGCGAATACCCAGGTGGTCCGGCGCGACGTTGGTCACGACGGCGACGTCGTTGCGGTCGTAGCCCAGACCCTCGCGCAGGATGCCGCCTCGGGCAACCTCCATCACCGCGAAATCGACGCGCGGGTTCTGCAGAACCATGCGGGCGGACTTGGGCCCGGAGGCGTCGGCCTTGAAGACGAGGCGTTCGTCGACGACGATGCCGTCGGTCGAGGTCATGCCCACCTTGCGTCCGACGCCCTTCATGATGTGGGCGATCATGCGCGACGTGGTCGTCTTGCCGTTGGTGCCGGTGACCGCGACGATCGGCACGCGTGACGGCGCGCCCGGAGCGAACAGCAGGTCGACGACCGGCTTCGCGATGAACTGCGGCTCCCCGACCGTGGGGTGGGTGTGCATCCGGAAACCGGGTGCGGCGTTGACCTCACAGATCGCACCACCGGTCTCTCGCACGGGGGAGGCGATGTCGGGGCAGATGAAGTCGATGCCGGCGACGTCGAGCCCCACCATGCGGGCCGCTTCTTCGGCGATCTCGACGTTGTCGGGGTGGGCGTCGAAGGTCCGGTCCACCGAGATGCCACCCGTCGACATGTTGCCGGTGAGGGCGAGCTTGACCATCGTCCCCTGGGGTGGGACGGCGTCCATCGCGAAGCCCTGGTCGCGCACGAGGGACTCCGCGGTCTGGTCGACCTTGATCCGGGTGAGGACCTTCTCGTGGCCCACTCCACGCCGCGGGTCGGCGTTCGTGATCTCGACGAGCTGGGTGACGGTGTGCTCGCCGTCGCCGACGACATGTGCCGGGACGCGCTCGGCGATGGCCTGCATCCGGCCACCGACGATGAGGCACCGGTAGTCCTTGCCGGTGATGAACGACTCGACGATGACGTTGCCCCGCCGTGACTCCCCACGAGCGATGACAAAGGCGTCGCGCACCTCGTCGTCGGTCGTGATGCCGAGGCACACCCCGCGACCGTGGTTGCCGTCGAGCGGCTTGAGCACGACCGGGAACCCGACCCGTCGGGCGGCTGCCACAGCGTCCTCGGGACCGCGCACGGTCTCCTGCTTCGGCACGGGAAGCCCGGCCGATCCCAGAAGCCTGGTCGTCATGTCCTTGTCGCCGGCGATGTCGACGGCGAGCGCGCCCGTCTTGGACGTCATCGTGGCCCGGATGCGCTGGGCGTGGACTCCCTGACCGAGCTGGACGAGGCTGCCGCTGTTGAGGCGGATGTAGGGGATGTCGCGGCTGACGGCCTCTTCGAGGATCGCGGCCGTCGACGGTCCGAAGCCGGTCCGCTCGGCGCGACGCAGGAAGGCCTCGAGGGCAGTGTCGAAGTCGAAGTCCTCCTCGGCTTGCACGAGGTGGTTGACGAGTCGCACGGCGAGCTTGCCCGCGGCCAGGCCCACGCCCTCGTCCGTGTAGCCGTAGACGACGTTGTAGCGGCCGGGGTGCCCCTTCACCATGCGCGTCTTGCCGCGGCGCTGGTCGTGGCCGGCTTCCTGCTGGAGCTGGAGAGCAATGTGCTCACTCACGTGGCCGAGCCAGGTGCCCTCGCGCAGCCGCTGGATGAAGCCGCCCTTGACCCCACGAGAACACGTGTGGTTCTCCAGGCCGGGCAGCAGCTCGAGGAGCCGGTCGGTGAAGCCCTCGACGAGGTCGGTGGGGTACTGCTCCAGGATGCCGAGGTCGACGATGAGGTGGATCGCCGGGTCGTAGGACCAGATGTTGCCGCCGCGATAGATCCGCGACTCGACGATCGTCAGCTCGGGTGCGGCGGGGCCGGTGGGGGTGGGGCGGTCCTCGGTCATCGGACTCCTCGGTGCTGGCAGGGGCGGTGCTGGGTGCTGGTGCTGGGTGTGTGGCTGGTCAGGACTTCGCTGCGGCGAGACTGACGCCGACGTCGGCATGCTGTTCGACGAAGTCGACGAGCGTGGCCGACATGAGGTCGAAGGTGGCGCCCGCGGGAAGCGTGTGGATGACCGCTCCCGAGATGAGGAGAGGGGCTCCGCGGCGGGCGTCGGGGGCGTCGGTGGTCACGTCGCGGCAGTTCATCACGATCACTCCTCCTCGGCCGTGGACGGTGAATCGGGACCCATCGGTGACCTCGATGGCGGTGTCCTCGTCGATCCCGATGCCCAGCAGGCTGGGCGAAGCGGCGACGACTGACAGGAGGCGACCGTAGCGCGAGCGCTGGGCGAAGTGCTGGTCGACGATGACGCCCTTGATGAGGCCGATGCCGGCACTCACCTGACTGGCGCGCTGGACCGGGGTGATGCCCTCGTCTCCCATGGAGATCATGAACTCGCTCATGATCGACGCACCTGCGGATGTGCCGGCGACGACGGCGCCGCGGGCGTGGGCCCGGTGCATCGCGTCACCGAGCGGCGTGCCCGGAAAGTACTGCGAGAGGCGGAGCTGGGACCCGCCACTCATGAAGATGCCGGTGGCCTGGTCGAGCAGGGCCACGGCCCGGGGGTCGTGGGCTTCCTGGCGGGACTGCGGGTTGACGACGTCGACGTCCTCGACGCCGAAGCGGGTGAAGACGTCACGGTAGGAGGTGACGACCTCGTCCTGGAAGGACGACGCAGTGGGGATGACGACGAGGCGAGCGTGTCGACCACCACTGATGCGGACGAACCGACGCAGCAACGCTGCCCGGCCGACGCGGTCTTCGGCGCCGCCGATGATGAACAGCGTCGGGGTGGTGGAGGGGTAGCGGGGCATTGGGCCAGCCTAGGTGTCAGCCGTGCTCGACGGCAGGCGCGGGTGTCGGTGTGCCGTCAGCGTCGTCGGCCTCCTCGATCTCCTCCCGGGTGATCCCGAGGAGGTGGAGTACTGCGTCAAGATAGGGCACGTTGACGGCCGTGTCAGCCTGTTCTCGCACAAGCTGTTTGGCATTGAACGCGATTCCGAGCCCGGCCATCGCCAGCATGTCGAGGTCGTTGGCGCCGTCCCCGATGGCGACGGTGCGCGCCAGAGGGAGCCCTGCGGCCTCGGCGAACTCCCGCAGTGCGGTGGCCTTGCCCTCCCGGTCCACGACGGCTCCGAGCACGCGGCCGGTGAGACGTCCGTCGATGACCTCGAGCCGGTTGGCGCGGGCGTGGTGGATGCCGAGCTCGTCGGCGATGGGCTGGACGATCTCGATGAAACCCCCGGAGACCAGGGCCACGGTGAAGCCCAGGCGCTTGAGGGTCCGGACGAGCGTGCGCGCCCCGGGGGTGAGCCGCACGGCGGCACGCACCTCCTCGAGGACCGACACGTCGAGTCCGGCCAGCGTTGCGACGCGGGCATGAAGGCTGTCGGCGAAGTCGAGCTCGCCGGCCATCGCCCGCTCGGTCACGGCGGCGACCTCGGTCTCGCGCCCGGCGTGGCGCGCCAGGAGTTCGATGACCTCGTCCTGGATGAGGGTGGAGTCGACGTCCATGACGACCAGGCGGCGCCCGCGGCGGGCAAGACCAGCGGCCGACACGGCGATGTCGACCTGCTCCTGGGCCGCGACCAGGGACAGCTCGCGCCGCAGCGCGTCGAGGTCGGCGCCACTGACGTCCAGCTCGAGAGTGGTCACGGGATAGCGCGAAAGACGCCTGATGCGGTCGATGTTGGCACCGTGTGCAGCGATCGAGCGGGAAATGGCCGCGACTGAATGGGCTCGCAAGGGCGCCCCCAGGACGACCACGGCCGCGCGACCGGTGGGCCGGCGGCGGTTGTCACCGCGACCCTTGGCCACGCTGACCTTGAGACCGAGCTGCTCGCCGACGACGGTCACCACCTCGCGCAGGTCCTTGGCCGTGCCTCCGGGGGCCAGCAGGACCGCGAGGGTGAGCTGGCCACGAACGACCACCTGCTCCAGGTCGAGGACGACAGCGCCGGTGGGCGCAATGGCGTCGAACAGGGTGCTCGTCACCCCGGGGCGGTCCTCGCCCGTCAACGTCACGAGCAGGGTGGACGGGAGTTTGGGCTCCTGCCCCTCAGAGGCCGGTTCAGTGGTCACGGGCACAGGCTAGGAGTTCACCGCGTCACGCCACGCGAGCAGATCACGGACCGGACCGAGGTCGTGGTCCGGACCGCTGAGTCCGGTCGTGAACAAACGGGTGCCCACGGCATACAGGGCCTGTGCGCCAGCGGCGTAGTCCTTGACGTCCTCGGGAAGCCGGCCCGGTGTCGGGCTGACTCCGGCGGAGCGGGTGATGGCGGACGGGTCGCGACCGACACGGGCGCACCAGTCGTCGAGGACGGCGTGCTTGTGCTCGATCGTCTCGGGGTCGCCGAAGCCGTGCCAGATGTCGGCCTGCTCCGCGACGATGCGCAGGGTCTTGCGTTCGCCTCCGCCGCCGATGAGCACGGGGATCGCCCGAGTGGGAGCCGGGTTGAGCTTGCCCCAACGCTCCTTGATCAGCGGCAGGTCGCGGTCGAGGGCGTTCAATCGACCACCGGCAGAACCGAATTCGTAGCCGTACTCGTCGTAGTCGCGCTCGAACCAGCCAGAGCCGATGCCCAGGATGAGCCGACCTTCGCCGCCGCGGGCCGAGATGTGGTCGACCGTGCGAGCCATGTCGGCGAGCAGTTGTGGGTTGCGATAGGAGTTGCAGGTGACGAGGGCGCCGATCTCGACGCGCTCGGTCGCCTCGGCCCAGGCCGCGAGCATCGACCAGCACTCGAAGTGCGCTCCGTCGGGGTCACCGTTCAGCGGATAGAAGTGATCCCAGTTGAAGAGGACGTCGACGCCCATTTCCTCGAGCGTCGCGCACGTGCGCCGGATATCGGCGTATGCCGCGTGCTGCGGCTGGATCTGTACGCCGACGCGCGCTCGGCTCACGACTCGATGACCGTTCCCTTGCCGACGATGGTGATGCCGGACTCGGTGACGGTGAACCCACGCGCCCTGTCGTGCTCGGCATCGAAGCCGATCGACGTGTTCTCGGGCAGGTGGACGTTCTTGTCGATGATCGCCCGGCGCACCCGGCAGTTGCGCCCCACGTCGACGCCGTCGAGGAGCACGGAGTCGTCGACCTCGGAGTAGCTGTGGACCCGGACGTCGGGGGAGACGATCGAGGAACTGACTCGCGCCCCGCTGATGATGACGCCGGGGGAGACCATCGAGTTCAGGGCCTCGCCGAACCGGCCGGACGCGCCGTGGACGAACTTCGCCGGCGGGTAGGGGCCATAGCTCGTGAACAGCGGCCAGTCGAAGTTGTAGAGGTTGAAGATCGGGTGGATCGAGATGAGGTCCATGTGGGCGTCGAAGTAGGAGTCGAGCGTTCCGACGTCGCGCCAGTAGCCCTTGTCCCGGTCGGTGCCACCGGGGATGACGTTCTTCTTGAAGTCATAGGTGTAGGCCGCGCCCTGCTTGACGAGCGCCGGAACGATGTCGCCGCCCATGTCGTGGGTGCTGTCCGGGTCCTCGGAGTCGCGCGTGACGGCGTCCTGCAGCACGTCGGCGTCGAAGACGTAGTTGCCCATCGACGCGAGGATCTCGTCGGGGGAGTCGGGCAGGCCGTCGGGGTCCGTGGGCTTCTCACGGAAGGCCTTGATGCGCGTGTGGTCGTCGGCCTCGACCTCGATGACGCCGAACTGGTCGGACATCGCGATCGGCTGACGGATCGCCGCGACGGTCACACCCGCGCCCGACTCGATGTGCTGGTCGACCATCTGCGAGAAGTCCATGCGGTAGACGTGGTCGGCGCCCACGACGACGACGATGTCGGGCTTCTCGTCAGTGATCGTGTTCATGCTCTGGAAGATCGCGTCCGCACTGCCCTGGTACCAGGACTTGTCCACGCGCTGCTGCGCCGGGATCGGGGCGACGTAGTTGCCGAGCATCGTCGACATGCGCCACGTCTTGGTGACGTGCCGGTCGAGGCTGTGCGACTTGTACTGCGTCAGCACGACGATCTTGAGATAGCCGGAGTTCACGACATTGCTCAGGGCGAAGTCGATGAGCCGATAGATGCCGCCGAACGGCACGGCCGGCTTGGCCCTGTCGGCGGTGAGAGGCATGAGTCGCTTGCCTTCTCCACCTGCGAGGACGATGACGAGAACCTTGGGTCCACCGCTGCGGTATGCCATGACGCCAACCTAGTGGACGAGACCCGCTGATGTGATCGGCGTCTCATGTCTCCGTGTGCAGCGCTAGGGTCGTCACGTGCGCGTCGACATCCTCAGCAAGGAGTACCCCCCGACCATCTACGGAGGGGCGGGGGTGCACGTCGCCGAACTGACCCGGGCCCTGCGAGAACGCGGTGACATCGATGTCCGGGTGCGGGCCTTCGGCCCTCCTCGTGATGAGGAGGGAACGACGGGGTATGCCGACCTGCCGGCTCTCGCGGGCGCCAACCCTGCGCTCGTGACGATGGGCGTTGACCTCGCCATCGCGGCCGAGTGCGGTGGGACCGATCTCGTGCACTCACACACCTGGTACGCCAACTTCGCTGGCCACACGGCCTCGCTCCTCGAGGGTGTGCCGCACGTCGTCAGCGCCCACAGCCTCGAGCCGATGCGACCGTGGAAGGCCGAGCAGCTGGGCGGTGGCTACCGCCTGTCCTCGTGGATCGAGCGGACGGCCTACGAAGGTGCCGCTGCGGTCATCGCGGTGAGCCACGGGATGCGCAAGGACGTCCTGCGCAGCTATCCCTCGATCGATCCCGCCAAGGTCAAGGTCGTCCACAACGGCATCGACAGCGAGCTGTGGAAGCGCGCCGAGGACGGTGACACGGTCCGTCGTCACGGCGTCGACCCGGATCGGCCGAGCGTCATCTTCGTCGGACGGATCACCCGACAGAAGGGACTGCCCTATCTCCTGCGGGCGGTTGCCGAGCTGCCGCCCGAGGTGCAGATCGTGCTCCTCGCAGGCGCCCCCGACACGCCCGAGATCAAGGCCGAGGTCGAGCAGCTGATCGATGACCTTCGCAAGACCCGCGACGGCGTCGTGTGGGTTCCCGAGATGCTGCCGCGCGCCGAGGTCATCGCATTGCTCTCTGCCGCAACGGTATTCGTCTGCCCGTCGGTCTACGAACCGCTCGGCATCGTCAACCTCGAGGCCATGGCGTGCGACCTTCCTGTCGTCGCCACGGCGACCGGCGGCATCCCCGAGGTCGTCGTCGACGGTGAGACCGGTTGGCTCGTCCCCATCGACCAGGTGCAGGACGGTTCCGGCACCCCGGTCGACCCGGACCGCTTCGTCGCCGACCTCGCGGCGGCCCTCAACGCGGCCGTCTCAGACCCAGAACGCGCGCGGCGGTTCGGACAGGCCGGGCGCACTCGGGCCGTGGAGTCGTTCTCCTGGGCTCGTATTGGCGACGAGACCCTCGCGGTCTATCGCGACGTCCTGGGGTGAGCGACGGCGGCGACGCCAGCGTTCGCCGCATCGACCAGGGCGCGTTCGGACACGCGTCGCAGGTCGCGCAGCAGGTCGAGTCGCCGCTGCTGGGTCCAACTGTCGGGTCCGTCCTGGGGGCCGTCGAGTCCGGCCGCAGCCGCGTTGCTGATGGCCGCGGCAAAGGTGATGGCGCGCAATGCCTGACCCGGCAGTCCGTCGGGCAATGCCCAGGTGCCCGGCCGCGGCAGGGCCTCTCTCGCTGAGACGGCATCAAAGGGCTGACCGCCGAGCGCATCGAGCTGATCGGTCATCTCGAGAACTGTCGTCGTGAGCATCCGGATGGACTCGCGCGGATCGAGTGCCTCGACCCTGTGGGTGGGGACGGGATCGCAGTCGTATGCCGTCCAGTCCAGTCGCGTCCCCGTGTCGGGCCCGGTCGCTCCCGGCGCGCCGAACGTCGACATCGTCGGGACGAGCAGTGCGCCGAGCCCCGGAGCGATGAGGCACTCCTCTGCCTCGACCGCAGCCTCTCGCGCCTCGCCTGCCGCACATCGGAAGGCTGGTGATGTCACCGCTCGTGGGCAGCGCCAGGAGGACGGTGCGTTCACCGAGGTCGTGCCACAGGTCGAGGGTGTGGATGCCGGATCCCACCGCGTCGATGTCGGGCAGGGCCGCCTCGATGGCGCTCTCGAGGGACTCGCCGGTGGCCCACGCGGACGTGACCCACAGTGCGATCCGAACGGATGCGGGCAGCTCGGGCATGCCGTCATCGTAGGCAGGCGTCGTTCAACTAGGGTTCCCGTCATGAGTGATGTGCTGGCGATGGCGGGTGTGACTGTCGTCCGCGGGGGCGCGACACTGCTCGACGAGATCGACTGGGAGGTCGAGGAGGGCCAGCGCTGGGTCGTCCTTGGACCCAACGGAGCAGGCAAGACGACTCTCCTGCAGCTGGCCTCGGGCCGGATGCACCCCACCCGTGGTGTCGCAGGCGTCCTGGGTGAAGTCCTCGGCGCGGTGGACGTCTTCGAACTGCGCCCGCGCATCGGTTTGGCGTCAGCCTCACTCGCCGAACGCATCCCGGGCGACGAGAGGGTCGGCGACGTCGTCGTCACCGCGTCCTATGGAGTCGTCGGCCGCTGGCGTGAGACCTATGACCAGCTCGACCACGCCCGCGCCGGTGAACTGCTCGCAGCCCTCGGTGCCGCGCATCTGGTCGACCGGACCTACGGCACGTTGTCCGAGGGTGAGCGCAAGCGGGTGCAGATCGCCCGGGCACTGATGACCGACCCCGAGCTCATGCTGCTCGACGAACCAGCCGCCGGCCTCGACCTCGGTGGTCGCGAAGACCTCGTGGCGCGACTCGGCGTCATCGCCGGTGACATCACGGCACCTGCCCTCATCCTCGTCACCCACCACGTCGAGGAGATCCCCCCGAACTTCACCGACGTCCTCCTCCTGCGCGAGGGCCGGGTCGTGGCCCAGGGACCGATCGAGATCACCCTCACCGCCGAGAACCTCAGTGCCACCTTCGGACTCGCGCTCCAGCTGGAAAAACGCGGATCCCGGTATGCCGCGTGGTCTCGCTGAGAGGTCGGTCCAGTGACCCGTTTCCGACCACTTGCCATGGATGCGATGTGCTTCATGGGATCGTTGTGCTTCTTGGGTTCGTTGACCTGACAGAGGCCGTCGAGGACGACGGCACGAAAGGGGAGTGTCATGGACTGGCTCACTGATTATCCGTGGGTTGCCTGGGTGGGGGTGGCGCTGATCCTGGCCGCGATCGAGGCGGCCACAGTGGACTTCGTCTTCGTCATGCTTGCCGGCGGAGCGCTCGCCGCAGGTCTCGCCGCCGGACTCGGCGGCAACGTCGCGGTCCAGGTCATCATCGCGGTGCTCGTTGCTGGGCTGCTGCTCTTCGTGGTGCGCCCGATCGTCAAGCGCAAGTTCACCGATGGGCAGCACGACAACACCATTGGGGCCTCCAGCCTCGTGGGTCGTGAGGCCCGTGTCCTCCAGACCGTCACCGACACCGACGGGCGCATCAAGCTCGCCGGGGAGACGTGGTCGGCCCGTGTCGCCGAGGGCACTGAGCCCTTGCGTCCCGGTGACGACGCCCGTGTCATTGCCATCCACGGAGCGACGGCCATCGTCGCCGCCGACCGTCACTGATCGTTAAGGGGAATTCATGATTCAACTCATCATTCTGGGCCTGCTGCTGCTCTTCGCAGTCATCGTCATCGTCCGCACGGTGCGGATCGTGCCGCAGCAGACGGCCCTGATCATCGAGCGCCTCGGGCGCTACCACGCGACCCTTGAGGGCGGCATACATTTCCTTGTCCCGTTCGTCGACAAGGTGCGCGCCAACATCGACCTGCGTGAGCAGGTCGTCTCGTTCCCGCCGCAGCCGGTGATCACGAGCGACAACCTCGTCGTCAACATCGACACGGTCATCTACTACTCCGTCATCGACGCCAAGTCCGCTGTCTACGAGATCGCCAACTTCATCCAGGGCATCGAGCAGCTCACCGTCACCACCCTGCGTAACGTCATCGGTTCGCTCGACCTCGAGCAGACGCTGACCAGCCGCGACCAGATCAACGCGCAGCTGCGTGGCGTCCTCGACGAGGCGACCGGCAAGTGGGGCATCCGCGTCAACCGCGTCGAGCTCAAGGCGATTGACCCGCCCATGTCGATCCAGGAGTCCATGGAGAAGCAGATGAAGGCCGAGCGTGAGCGCCGCGCCATCATCCTCACCGCCGAGGGTGCCAAGCAGTCCAACATCCTCACCGCCGAAGGTGAGAAGCAGAGCCAGATCCTGCGCGCCGAGGGTTCGGCCCAGGCCCGCGTCCTCGAGGCCCAGGGTCAGGCCCGCGCCATCCAGCAGGTCTTCGACGCCATCCACCGTGGCAAGCCGACCCAGAAGCTGCTCGCCTACCAGTACCTCCAGGTCCTTCCGCAGATCGCCCGTGGTGACTCCAACAAGATGTGGATCATCCCGAGCGAGCTCACCGACGCCCTCAAGGGCATCGGCGGAATGCTCGGCCGCGACCAGGGCGGCGGCGGTTTCAACGACGACGACGCCGAGCCGTGGGAGCCGTCCGAAGAGCTGAAGACGGTCTTCGACGACACTGTGCTCGCGGACCCGGCCCAGGCACTCGCCGAAGCCCGGGGCGAAGCAGGCGAAGCCTCTCGTGAGGCCTCGGATCACGCGCGTCCCCCGGCACGGCAGCAGCCCCCGCTGACGCCTCCTGCCGACGCCGTCCCCCCGCGGACCCCGCCGGTCGACCCCACCCCGCCGACGAGCCCCGCCCCGCCGCAGAGCTGAGGTGGGCGCCGCCGAGGCAGCGCTCATCTTCACGGCCGGCGTCGTCGCCGGCACGATCAACACGGTCGTCGGTTCCGGAACCCTGGTGACGTTCCCGACGCTGCTCTTCTTCGGTTACGCCCCGGTGATGGCGAACGTGTCCAACACCGTCGGGCTCGTGGCCGGTGGCCTCACGGGATCGTGGGGCTACCGGCACGAGCTGCGGGGGCACAAGGCCACGTTGGTGCGGTGGGCGCCGATGTCCTTCCTCGGCGGGATCGTCGGCGCCATCCTGCTCCTCGTGCTCGACCCCGCCGCCTTCAAGGCGATCGTGCCGGTCCTCATCGGGTTCGGCGTCCTGCTCGTCGCCTTCGGCCCTCGGCTCACGGCGTGGACGACAGCGCGGCGGGGAGAGTCGACGACAGGCCTGGCGCTGGGTGAACACAGCCGGCGACGCGCTGCCCTGCTTGCGTTCTGCGTCTTCGCGGGCGCGATCTACGGCGGCTACTTCGGGGCCGCGCAGGGTGTCATCCTCATGGGCGTCCTCACCACGCTCACGAGCGAGAGCCTGCAGAGCCTCAACGGCATCAAGAACGTCCTCGCCACCATCGTCAACTCCGTGGCCGCCCTGACCTTCATCATCGTGGCCCCCGAGGAAGTCCACTGGGGTGTGGCGGGGCTGATCGCCGCCGGGTCCCTGCTGGGTGGAGTCCTCGGCGCACGCGTCGGTCGTCGCCTCCCGCCGCAGGTCCTGCGCGCCGTCATCATCGTCATCGGTGTCATCGCGATCGTGCGCATGCTCTGGTTCTCGTGATCGACTGGTCACTCGTCCTCACGCTCGGGATCGCGCTGTTTGCCGGGGCCTTCGTACAGTCATCGATCGGCTTCGGCATGTCCGTCGTCGCAGCGCCGTTCATCGTGGTGTTCGCTCCCGACCTGCTGCCCGGGGCCCTGCTGGTCACGAGTTTCTCGCTGCCCCTCGTCCAACTGGGGCTGGCGCCGGTGGACATCGCGTGGCGATCACTGTCCTGGGCCCTGCTCGGACGACTGCTGCTCACCCCCGTCGGCGTCGTCGCCGTCGCGGTGCTCTCCGTGCGTTCCATCTCGATCGTCGTTGCGCTGCTCATCCTGCTGACGGTGGGCACATCCCTCGCGACGATCCGGATCCGCAACACTCCCGTCACAGCGGGTACTGCCGGAGGTCTCGCAGGCGTCACGGGCACTGCGACGAGCATCGGCGGACCCTTCCTCGCGCTCGTCCTCCAGAACGAGAAACCTGATCGACTCCGGGCCACGCTGGCCGCCTTCTTCCTGGTCGGCGCGATGATCTCGGCCGCTGCACTGGCGATCGCTGGTGAGTTCAGTCGCCACCAGTTCCTGTCCGGACTCGTGTGGACTCCCTTCCTGCTTCTTGGGTATGCCGCCGCCGCACCGCTGCGCGCCCGTCTCGACACCGAACGCCTGCGGCGAGCCGTGCTCGCGTTCTGCGTAATCGCCGGGGTCAGCATCCTCGTGCGCGCATTCGTGTTCTGAGCGCGCACCTCCTAGCCTCACTGCGTGCCCATACGGATCACTGACCCCACCGACGACCGCGTCCGCGACTACGTCTCGCTCACCGATGTCGCGCTGCGTCGGCGCACCGAGCCCGAGCGTGGCCTCTACATCGCCGAGTCCGAGAAGGTCATCCGGCGTGCACTGGCGGCCGGACACCGGCCGCGCTCGTACCTCATGGCGGAGCGCTGGCTCACCGACCTCGGTGACCTCGTTGCGGAAGCCGAGCAGGACGGCATACCCGTCTTCGTCGCCGACCACGACGTCATCGAAGGCTTCACCGGATTCCACCTCCACCGAGGCACGTTGGCATCGATGCAGCGCCCGGAGCTCAAGTCGGTGGAGGAGGTCGTCGCCGATGCGCGGCGCGTCCTCGTCATCGAGGACGTCGTCGACCACACCAACGTGGGTGCGGTCTTCCGCAGCGCCGCGGCACTCGGCATGGACGCCGTCCTCGTCACCCCGAGGTGCGCTGACCCGCTCTACCGACGGGCGATTCGGGTCTCGATGGGGACGGTGTTCCAGGTTCCCTGGACGCGTATCGACCCGTGGCCGCGCGGAATGAATCTGTTGCGGGACATGGGTTTCACGGTCGCTGCCCTCGCACTGTCCGACGACGCGGTGGGCCTCGACGAGCTCGCCGCGAACCCGCCGGAGCGTCTTGCGCTTGTCCTCGGGACCGAGGGCGACGGGCTCAGCCGGCGCACGGTCGAAGGCGCGGACATCGTGGTGAAGATCCCGATGGCCGGGGGAGTGGACTCACTCAACGTGGCCGCGGCGGGTGCCGTCGCAGCGTGGGCCCTGCGCGCCCGCTGACCCTCTGCCGGAACCCCGCCAGAACTGCAGGTCTCGCTGGTCCATGTCGATCCCGACGGCCCATGCTGCCCCAGCTCCATGCCCCAGCGAGAACGACATGGATGGCGCTGAGGGAGGCTCAGTGGAACCCGTGCGTCGTCACGCAGTCCGCCAGGTCTGTCGGGGCCTGAAGCCGCTCCGCCGCAGCCAGTGCTCCGTGTAGAGAATGCGGTCCGGCTTTATGACGGTCAACGGGTCGGTCGGCCGGTCACTCAGTGAGCGACCCTGCTCGGCGTGGTCGGACTCCCAGCGCATGGCCTCCCAGTAGGGACCGACGTCCGGGTCGTCGTGCTCGAGGGTGCGTGCCCTGCCGAAGATCTGCAGGCCTCGGCTGCTCGCCTGGCCCACGAGGGGAGCGACGATTCCGGCCGACACCCGGGGATCCCGCCGCAGGTTGCGTGACTTCACGGAGGCGTTCCAGCTCGTGTAGAAGATCTCGAACCCGAGGCTCGAGTAGCGCACTGGCGTGGCCGCGGGACTCCCGTCCGCATTGACCGTGGCGATGACCGCGAGATTGTGGCCGGAGAGCAGGTTGAGGATGCGCTCCTCAAGGGCCGCGCGCGGCAGATCGAGATCGGGAGCTGGCCCCGAAAGCCAAGGATTCGTCAGCGGCATACGCGATTGTCGGCCATCAGCGGACGAGGCGCTCGAGCAGAGCCCGGAGTTCGCCAGCCGGATCCTCGGCCGTTCCTCCATGGACACCGGAGGGTTGGAGGACGGTGCTGCGAGGTGCGCTGAGCCAGCCGAAGCGCTTGCCCGGTGTCGCGAGCTGGGGGCGGCCGCCACCGTCGGTGCCGGCGCACACGTCGTCGACGACCGCGAGGGACGCGATGACGGCGTCGATGTCGAGGTCGGGGGCGAAAGCTGCGGAGCCGCTCGGCGTCCACGTGGCAGGCGGCCTGGAGGAAACCTGCTGACTGTGAGAAGAGCACGACTCCCACGTTGAGGCACTCGCCGCGGTCGACGCGAGGGACGCACTTGAGGACGACGTACTGGTACGGATGGCTCATCGGGCCGCCTCCCACCAGGAACTCGCGTTCTCGAGTCGTCGCGTGAGGTGATCGACGTATGCCGCTCGCACCGATTCCGGGCCATCGAGACCGGGTGCCGACTCGAGCCACTCGTCGGGGACCAGCCCCACGACCTCGGCAAGGAGTTCCGGCGTGATGGTGGCCGCGGCCCGCGCGTGGGCCGCCGCGAGATCCCCGGCGACGTCGCCGAGGACGTGTTCGGACGTGTCGAAGGGTTGGACGGCGAAGCGGCTGGCGTCCGCGCCGCGGCTCGGCCATGAGTGGTGGAACCAGATCGCGGCGCCGTGGTCGATGGCCCACACCTCGCGGTTCCAGACCAGGAGGTTGGGGTTGGACCACGTGCGGTCGACGTTGGCGGTGAAGGCGTCGAGCCAGACGATGTCGGCCGCTTCGTCGGCGCTCGGCGCGCGCGAGCCGTCGTAGCCGAAGGATCCGGGCAGGAAGTCGACGGCCAGGTTGTCGCCCGGGCTGGCGTTGAGGAGGTCCTGCACTTCCTCGTCGGCTTCGTAGCGCGCGATCGCCGGTGGCATGTCGATGACGGCCATCTCGGGGACGCGGACGCCGAGCCGTCGAGCGAGTTCACCGACGATCACCTCGGCCACGAGAACCTTGAGCCCCTGCCCGGCTCCACGGAACTTCACGACGTAGGTGCCGTCATCGGAGGCTTCGACGAGCCCGGGGAGAGATCCACCCTCGCGCAGCGGGGTGACGAAGCGCGTCGCGGTGATGTGGGGCAGCACGTTCACAGGCTACGGGAGGGACTAGGGTCGAACGGACGTCCACGCGAGGAGATGCATGAGCACGACGCAAGGGCGGCTGCTCGGCGGTCGCTATCGACTTGGTGCCCCTCTGGGGCGAGGTGGCATGGCTGTCGTCTGGCGCGCCGACGACGAGATGCTCGGTCGTGAGGTGGCGGTCAAGACCCTCGACCTCACCGGTCCGGACAGTGACAACGCTGGCGAGCGCTTCCGTCGCGAGGCGCGGGCCACCGCGATGCTCAACCACCCGCACATCGTCACCGTCTACGACACCGGCGTCGAGGAGCACACGGCATACCTCGTCATGGAACTCCTCCCGGGACCGACGCTCGCCGAAGAGGTGCGCGACTCCGGTCCGCTGCCCATCGACGCGGTGCGCACCATCGGCTACGAAGTGGCCGGAGCGTTGCAGGCCGCCCACGACGCCGGGATCGTCCACCGTGACATCAAGCCGGGCAACATCTCGTATGCCGCCGACGGCACCGTCAAGGTGCTGGACTTCGGCATCACCCAGCTCGTCGACGAGGCCCTGGGCCACCACCAGCTGACGATGACCGACACCATCGTCGGAACCGCCGAGTACCTCGCTCCCGAGCAGGCGACCGGTCAACGGGTGGATGCCCGCGCCGACCTCTACGCCCTCGGCTGTGTCCTCCACACCTTGCTGACCGGCAGGCCGCCGTTCACGGCACCGACGCCCGTCGCCATCCTCATGAAGCACGCGCACGACATCCCCGCGGACGTGCGCGACCTCCGACCCGACACCCCCGCAGACCTCGCCGCGATCATCACGGCCCTGCTCGCCAAGGACCCGACGCTGCGCCCGCAGTCCGGCAACGAGGTCGCGCAGCTGCTGCGCTCCCACACGGCGCCCGCCGTGACCGAAGTCCTGCGTCCGGCGGCCGCAGCGGCGCCGACCGCGGTGGTGCCGCGACAGGAGGAGTGGAGCGAACCGGCATACGAACAGGCCTATGAACCGGCCTGGGAACCCGAACCACGCCGTTCGCGCGCCTGGATCTGGCTCCTCCTGCTCGCGGTTGCCATCGCGGCTGCGGGTATCTGGTACCTCCAGACCCGCGACGACACTCCGGACACACCCACGCCGAGCAACACCCCGACCCAAACGACCCCGAGTGTCACTCCGACCAAGGCGTCGCCCACCCCGTCGACGCCGAGCCCGACTCCGACGGTCACCGAGACCAAGACCGAGACCCCGACGCCGTCGGTGACTCCATCCGATACGGCGACTCCGGTCACGGAAGCCACTGCCGCGATGAGCGACGCGGTGCGCGGACTGTCTGCGGACGATCTGGACGCGGATGTGGCCAAGACGATTCAGGACAAGCTTCGAGACATCGACAAGGCGGTCAAGGCCGAGGACGCTCCGGCGGTGAACTCTCTTGTCGGCGAGATCGAGGGCGAGCTCGACAAGGCCCGACAGGAGAGCAAGCTGACCGAGACCGGAGCGGCTGCGCTCGAAGGTCCATTCGGCGATCTGGGAGATGCCGCCGACGCGTTCAGGCCCTGACCGGCATCGGGTGACGGTACGGTCCGCCCATGGATTCTGCGCTTCTCACCATCGGCCTGCCGATCCCACTGGCCGTCATCATGTTCGGCCTCGGCCTGTCGCTGACCCCTGATGACTTCCGTCGCGTGCGGCAGAGCCCCAAAGCGGTGGGGATCGCGCTCGTCTGCCAGCTCCTGATCCTTCCGCTGGTGGCCTTCGGCCTCGTCAAGGTGTTCGACCTCGCACCCCTGCTCGCGGTGGGGTTCATGATCCTGGCCGCCTCACCCGGTGGCACGACGGCCAACCTCTACAGCCACCTGTTCCGTGGTGACGTGGCCCTCAACATCACCCTGACCGCCATCAACTCGGTCATCGCGATCGTCACCCTGCCGCTGGTGAGTGGCTGGGCCATTGCCCACTTCGTCGACGAGTCGTCCAAGATCGGGCTCCAGTTCGACAAGCTCCTCCAGGTCTTCGCGATCGTCCTCATCCCCGTCATCATCGGGATGTTCGTTCGGCGTCGCTCGCCCGAGTTCGCCAACCGCATGGACCGCCCGGTGCGCACCGCCTCGGCCGTGATGCTGCTCCTCGTCGTCGTGGGCGCGATGTACACCGAGAAGGAGAACATCACCACCTACCTGGCCGAGGTCGGGCTGATCGCGGCGGTGTTCTGCCTCATCTCACTCACCGTCGGCTACGTCGTCCCGCGTCGGCTCGGGCTCACCGAGGACCAGGCCGTGGCGTGCGGATTCGAGATCGGGATCCACAACAGCACCCTCGCGATCGCCATGGCCCTCACCGTCATTGGCAACGCGCAGATGTCGGTGCCGTCCGCGGTCTACGGCGTGCTGATGTTCCCCATCGCCGCCGTCTTCGGGATGGTCGTGCGCAACCGCGGAGTGCTCAAGGATGCGGACAAGCCACGGTCGGTGGGCCAGCGCACGCCCTGATGTACCCCCGGTGTACCCCGGGTTCCGCCACGAGGGCAAAGAGAAGCGCCCCGAGTCCTTGACCTGCAAGGACTCGGGGCGCAATCTGTGTCCGAGGGGGGACTTGAACCCCCACCCTCTATACGAGGACTAGCACCTCAAGCTAGCGCGTCTGCCATTTCCGCCACCCGGACAGGGTGTTCGCAGCACCCAGAACGCGGTGTCTGCAACGAGCCGGAACTTTACACGGCATACCGGCCCATCGAGAAATCGGGTCTGCGTCCTATGGTGGAAGGCATGACGCAGCCCCCGAACAGCCGCCCGGAGGACGAGGTCGTCGGCATCTGTCAGGACCTCATCCGCATCGACACGTCGAACTACGGGGACGGTTCCGGGCCGGGGGAGCGGGCCGCTGCGGACCACGTGGCCGAGCTCTTCCGCGAGGTCGGGCTCGATCCCGAGATCATCGAATCCGACCCGGGCAGAGCCTCCGTCGTCGTGCGCATCCCCGGCAAGGATCGCGAGCGCGGCGCGCTCTGCATCCACGGCCACCTCGACGTCGTGCCGGCCGATGCCAAGGACTGGGAGGTCGATCCCTTCTCCGGCCTCGAGAAGGACGGCTGCATCTGGGGTCGCGGCGCCGTCGACATGAAGGACATGGACGCGATGATCATCGCGTGCGTCCGACACATTGCCCGCGAGGGCATCGTGCCTCCGCGAGACCTCGTCATCGCCCTGTTCGCCGACGAGGAGGCCGGGGGACTCAAGGGGTCCCACTTCCTCATCGACACGCGTCCGGATCTCTTCGAGGGGGTCTCCGAGGCGATCAGCGAGGTTGGCGGCTACAGCGTCACCGTCCCCACGGCCGATGGCGGCGAGACCCGCGCCTACCTGTTGCAGACCGCCGAAAAGGGCATCGCCTGGATTCGGCTCACCGCGACCGGTCGCGCCGGCCACGGCTCAGTCCCCAATGACGAGAACCCCATTGCCCGTCTCGCCGAGGCGATCAGCCGCCTCGCCGCGCACAAGTGGCCGCGCGAATACATCCCGTCGGTGCGCACCCTCCTCGACGGGCTGAGCGAACTCACCGGGGTGAGCTACTCGGACGAGGACGCCGAGGAGCTCCTCGAGCACCTCGGCGGCGCCCAGGGCTTCGTCCGAGGCACGCTGCAGGACACGAGCAACGTGACGATGCTCGACGCCGGCTACAAGCACAACGTCATCCCGCAGCACGCGAGCGCCAACGTCGACTGCCGCTTCCTGCCCGGTCACGAGGACGAGCTCATGCAGACCGTCAAGGACCTCGTCGGCGAGCACGTGACCATCGAGGTGCTTCACCGCGACATCGCCCTGGACTCACCGTTCGAGGGCCCGCTCGTGGAGGCCATGGTCGCTGCCCTCAAGGCCGAGGATCCCGAGGCCGAGGTGTTGCCCTACTGCCTGTCCGGCGGCACCGACAACAAGGCGTTGTCGTTGCTCGGGATCACGGGCTACGGCTTCGCTCCGCTGCGGCTACCGGCAGATCTCGATTTCGCACCGATGTTCCACGGAATCAACGAGCGCGTCCCCACCGATTCGCTCCGCTTCGGGGCCCGGGTGCTGCAGCGACTCATCGAGACCAGCTGACTGACTGCCGAGCTGAGCGGCGGTCTTGCCGCAGCGCATTCAGGACACGCGTCGGGCGCGAATGATCCTGCGCCGCAACCACGTTCGCGTCACACCACCGATGTAGATCCGGGTGCGGTGCAGTTCCCAGTGCCCGTACTCCGCGTGCTCGGTGAGGGCGCGTCGGATGTCACCGCGGCGGGTGTCGCGCCCGAACGACAGGACCCGATACTCGTATTCGACCATCGACCCATTGTGCTTCACGAGGCGCTACCGTTCTGGACTATGAGCGCCGACCCGCGTGCCACCCTTTCCCTCCTCGTCTCCGCCTTCGAACGTCACCTGGAAGCCTGCTCCGGTCGTCGTGGTGAGGACGACCCGACGGTCGCAGCGGCCTACGACGACCTGCTCGACGCCTTCGAGACCTACGACAACGCGCTCTACGAGGCCTTCGGCGAGATGACGCCCCTCGACGTCTACACCGGCGACGACAGCGACGACGATGACGAGGACGACGACGAGGGTGACGACGACCTCGACGAGGACGATGACGACGATGACGGCGTCTACTCGGGACTCGACGACGAGGACTTCGATGACGAGTCCGAAGAGTCCGACGCGTCCGACGACGACGGCGGCGCAACCCCCATTGGCAGCCGCAACGGGGACACGCGGGGTCGCTGACCCACCTCGGTGACGCCGGGTCACGCGCCGCCACTACGGTTGACGGCATGCGACTCGGAGTGAATCTCGGCTACATGGGCCTGTCCACGAGCCACGACATGCTCACCCTTGCGACGGAGGCCGACCGGCTCGGCTATGACTCCGCCTGGGTCGCGGAGGCCTATGGCAGCGACGCTGTGAGTTTCCTGGCGTGGATCGGCGCGAAGACCGAGCAGATCGCGCTCGGTTCGGCCGTGATGCAGATCCCCGCACGCACCCCCGCCATGACCGCGATGACCGCCGCGACGCTGGATCACCTCTCCGGAGGGCGTTTTCGCCTCGGCCTCGGCGTCTCGGGACCCCAGGTGAGCGAAGGCTGGCACGGCGTGCGCTTCACCAAGCCTTTGGGCCGCACGCGTGAGTACGTCGAGATCGTGCGCCAGGCGCTGTCGCGCCAACGCGTGGAGTATGCCGGCGAGCACTTCACGTTGCCGCTCCCGGACGGTCCGGGCAAGGCTCTCAAGCTGACGATCGCCCCCACCCAGAAGCACCTGCCGATCTACCTCGCAGCCGTGGGTCCCAAGAACCTCGAGCTCACCGGCGAGATCGCCGACGGCTGGCTCGCGATCTTCTTCTCGCCCGAGCACTCCGGAGACATCGTCGACTCGATCGCGACCGGGCGGCGTGCAGCGGGCAAGGGCACCGACGAGAACCCACTCGACGGGTTCGACATCGTGCCCACCGTGCCGGTCGTCCTCACCGAGGACGTCGAAGCGGGAGCCGCGGCTGTCGCGGCATACGCCGCTCTCTACATCGGCGGCATGGGGTCCAAGGAGAAGAACTTCTACAACCAGCTCGCCTGCCGCATGGGCTTCGAGGACGAAGCTGCCCGCGTCCAGGAGCTCTTCCTCGCCGGCCAGCACCGTGACGCCGCCGAGGCCGTGCCGTTCGAGTTCATCGATGCGACCTCGCTCATCGGTTCGCCGGAACGCATCGCCGAGCGGGTCGGTCGCTACGCGGACGCCGGGGTCACCACCCTCGGGGTCGCGCCCTTTGCCTTCACCATCGAGGAGCGCCTCGAGACCCTGCGGGTCATGTCCGAACTCGTTCCGTCCACCACCCAGGAAGCTCCCGCCTCGTGAACTTCGTTGCCGACCTCCCCGTCGAGCTCAGCTATTTCCAGTCCGTCGTCCTCGGCATCGTCGAGGGCCTCACGGAATACCTCCCGGTCTCGTCCACGGGCCACCTCACGATCGCCGAGAAGCTCCTCGGTCTGCCGGTCGACGCGGACGCCATCACGGCATACACGGCCCTGATCCAGATCGGCGCGATCGCGGCGACGTTCACCTACTTCGGCAAGAAGATCCTGCGACTCCTCCTCGCCTGGTTCGGTGGGCTGCGCAGCGCCCAGGCGCGCGAGCACCACGACTACCAGCTCGCGTGGGCCGTCATCGTCGGCTCCATCCCCGTCGTCATCGCCGCCCTGCTCTTCAAGGACCTCATCTCGGGTCCGCTGCGCAACCTCTGGGTCGTCGCGGCTGCGCTCATCGCCTGGAGCGCTGTCATGTGGGTCGCCGAGCGACGGCACGACGTCCTTGCGAAGTCGGGCGTGGCTCGCGGTGAGGACGCGCTGACGATCAAGGACGGCCTGATCATCGGTCTGGTGCAGTGCTTCTCGCTCATCCCCGGTGTCTCGCGCTCGGGTGCGACGATCTCGGCCGGCCTGATGCGAGGCATCGACCGAGTGACGTCGACGGAGCTCTCCTTCTTCCTGGCCATCCCTGCGCTGACCGGAGCGGGGATCTACGAGACCCTCGGCAACCTCGACGCGCTCGAGACCCTGGGAATCGGCCCGATCATCACGGGCATCGTCGTGGCGTTCGTCGTGGCCTATGCGTCCATCGCCTGGCTGCTGAAGTTCGTGCAGAGCAACTCGCTCATGTCGTTCATCGCCTACCGGGTCGTGCTGGGGTCCTTCATGTTCCTGGCCCTCGGTGCCGGCTGGATCACCGCGACCTGACGAACGAACGGCGCGGGCCTCAGAGCCACTTCACCTTCTTGAACGTGGCGAAGAGGCCTGTGCAGGCCGCGACCATGACGCCCACGACGATGAAATAGCCGTAACGCCAACGCAACTCGGGCATGTTGTCGAAGTTCATCCCGTAGATGCCGGCGATCATCGTGGGCACTGCGGCGATGGCGACCCAGGCCGAGATCTTGCGCATGTCGGAGTTCTGCTGCACCGAGATCTTGGCGAGGTTGGCACTGAGGACCGAGGTGAGCAGCCCGTCATAGGACTCGATCCGGTCCGCGACGAAGTGCAGGTGGTCGTCGACGTCGCGAAAGAGGAGACGCAGCTCGTCGTCGGGGACGGGTGAGCGCGGACTGGTGTGCAACATCCGCAGTGGCGTGATGAGCGGCGTGATGGCGCGGCGAAACTCCAGCACCTCGCGCTTGAGGCGATAGATCGCGTCCGAGGAGACCAGGCCGTCGGAGAAGACGACTTCCTCGATCTCGTCGACGTCACGCGCGACCTCGACGTCGATCTCGGTGTACTGGTCGACGACGCGGTCGATGACGGCGTGCAGCGCCGCCATGGGCCCGAGAGCGAGCTTGCTCGGGTCCTCCTCGAGCCCCTTGCGCACTCCCGCAAGGGGGCTGAGCTCGCCACGGCGGATCGTGAGGACGAAGTGCTGGCCGACGTGGACCATGAGCTCGCCGGTCTCGATGTCCGAGGTTGCCTCGATGTAGCTCAACGTCTTGAGGACGACGAACACGTTGCGACCGTAGAGCTCGACCTTGGCGCGCTGTCTCCCGGAGACGGCGTCCTCGATCGCGAGGGGGTGCAGGCCGAGACCCAGCTCGTCGTTGACGTGCTCGAGCTCGGCCATCGTCGGGTCCTTGAGCCCGATCCAGAGGAAGTCGGTACTCGACCCGGCGGCACGCAGAATGTCGAGTTCATCGCTCAGATCGCCGCACGATCCGCGCTTGCCGTCCCGATACAACGCCTTGTCGATGATCACTCGCGCCATTGTTGCCTACAGTGGGCGCCGTGGCACTGCTCCTGCTCGTTCGACACGGGCACTCGACCGCCAACGCCGACTCCGTCCTCGCGGGATGGAGCGAGGGCGTGGGGCTCACCGACCGTGGGCGCACCGACGTCGGGCGCCTCGCGACCCGTCTGGCCGAGGCAGGCACGGAGGTTGCGCGCCTTGTCACGAGTCCGCTGCAGCGCTGTCGCGAGACCGCTGGCCTGCTGCTGCCGGGCGCGACTGCCGAGATCGTCGAGGACCTGGGGGAGTGCCACTACGGCGCGTGGACCGGTCGTCCGATTGCCGACCTCACCTCAGAACCGTTGTGGCGCACCGTCCAGGACGACCCCGAGTCGGCGCGTTTTCCGGACAGCGACGTGTATGCCGCAGAGTCACTTTCCGAGATGGCGGCACGGATCGTCGCCGCCGTGAAGCGCATCGACGCAGAGGTCGAGGCCGAGCGCGGCCCGGACGCGGTCTGGGTCGCGGTGAGCCACGGTGACCCGATCAAGGCGGTCATCGCGGACGCCATGGGCGCGGGCCTCAAAGGACTCCAGCGGGTGCACGTCGACCCGGCCTCGGTGTCCGTCATCCGCCGTTCCGGAGAGCGCTCCATGGTGATGGCCGTGAACTCGTCGGGCGATGCGGTGCGCCCCCACCAGAAGGCCGCAGCAGTCGTCCCGGCAGGTGACGCCACCATCGGGGGAGGAACCGGCTAGAGTCGTTGTTGCGAACAATGAGCAACAAGGACGAGAGGCTTTGGCATGCATGTGCCTGACGGGTTCCTGGACGCACCCACGTCGATCGCCACTGCCGTCGTGGCTGTCGCTGGTGTCTCGCTCGCGCTGAGCCGGGCCCGCCGCGAGCTCGATGACCGCACTGCGCCACTCGCCGGCCTCGTGGCCGTCTTCGTCTTCGCCGCGCAGATGCTCAACTTCCCGGTGGGAGCCGGCACCTCCGGCCACCTCCTCGGCGGGACCCTGGCTGCCGTGCTCGTCGGCCCGTGGACCGCAACCCTGTGCCTGACCGTGGTCCTCGCCGTGCAGGCCCTGCTCTTTGCGGACGGCGGCATCACCGCCCTCGGAACCAACATCACCCTCATGGCGATCGTCGGTGTCTGGACCGGTTGGCTCGTCTTCATCGGCCTGCGCCGCGTCGTGCGTGCCGCTGGACTGAAGGTCGTGCCAGCGCTGGCCGGCGTCGCGGCCTTCGTCTCGGTCCCTGTGGCCGCGTTGGCCTTCACTGCTCTGTATGCCGTGGGCGGCCGTGCGCCCATCCCGCTCGGTGAGCTCGTCACCGCCATGGTCGGCTGGCACACCGTCATCGGCCTGGGTGAGGGCGTCATCACGCTGCTCGCGGTCGGCAGCATCATCGCCACGCGACCTGACCTCGTGCACGGTGCCCGTGGGCTCGTCGAGAACAAGCAACTCGAGATCCGAACGGAGGCGCACGCGTGAGTCTCGCGCCCCGTCACCAGATCTCGACCACCCGCCTCGTCGTCACGGGGCTGGTCATCTGCCTCCTGCTCGCCGGTGTCGTCTCACTGTGGGCGTCGGGCCACCCCGACGGCCTGGAGTTCGTCGCCCAGCGCCTCGGCTTCCTCGACTCCGCCGGCAAGCACGCGTCCGACGGTTCGCCGTTGGCTGGGTACGGCACAGCCGGGGTCGACAACCCCCGTCTCTCCGGCGGCCTCGCGGGCCTCATCGGGGTCGTCGTCGTGGCCGTCATCGCCTTCGGGCTCATGCACCTGCTCCGTCGGCGCAGCTCACGCGACGACGACTGAGATGGGAGCCGAGCTCGGCCCACACCTCCACATCGAGGGGGATTCCGTCGTCCACCGGCTGCCGGCGCACGTCAAGCTCGTCGGCCTGGTGAGCTTCGTGCTGTTGGTCGTGGCGCTCCCGCGTGATGCGCACGTTGCCCGGGTGGCGATGCTTCTCGTCGCAGCTGCGGTGGTGATCGTGACGAAGGTTCCCATGCGTCACGTGGCGACCCGGCTTGTCGTCGAGACACCCTTCGTCGTCTTCGCCCTCGTCCTGCCCTTCGTGGCGACGGGTCCAGCGATGGAACTCGGGCCCTTCACCGTGTCGCGGGACGGCGTCGAGGCGAGCATCGCCCTGCTCCTCACCGCGACGACGAGCGTGCTCATGGCCGTCGCGTTCGCCACGACGACCTCCAGCCGCGACCTCGTGCGCGCGCTCCAACACCTGCGACTGCCGGACCGACTCGTCCAGATCCTGGCGTTCATGGTGCGATACCTCGGTGTCGTCGGATCGCAGGCCCAGCGGATGAAGGTCGCCAGGGAGTCGCGGGCCTTCACGGCGCGGTCGGTGCGCTCATGGCCGGTCATCGCGACGAGCGCCGGCGCCCTCTTCATCCGCAGCTATGAGCGCGGTGAGCGCGTGCACCTCGCGATGATGTCTCGCGGCTACAACGGACGGATGCCGGTGACCGATCCACTGCACGCTCATCGAGGTGACTGGTCGCAGGGCCTTGTCCCCGCGTCCCTCGCCCTCATCGCCCTCGTCGCGGTGCACCTCGCATGAGCACTCCTGTCCTCGACATCCGCGGGCTGGCCTTCGCCTATCCCGACGGTCACCAGGCACTCTTCGGTGTCGATCTCCACGTCCACCGTGGTGAGCGCGTCGCTCTGCTCGGGCCCAACGGCGCCGGCAAGACCACGCTCGTGCTCCACCTCAACGGGATCCTCGAGGCAGGCGCCGGCAGCGTCACCGTCTCGGGCCTGCCCGTCGTCCGCGACAACCACCTCGAGATCCGTCGCCGGGTCGGCATCGTCTTCCAGGACCCCGACGACCAGCTGTTCATGCCCACCGTGCGCGACGACGTCGCCTTCGGCCCGGCCAACCTCGGACTGAGGGGTGACGAGCTCGAGGGTCGCATCACCGCGGCACTCACGGCCGTGGGCATGCTGGAGTTCGCGGACCGCGCGCCGCACCACCTGTCCTACGGCCAACGCCGACGCGTCGCCATCGCGACCGTCCTCGCGATGGAGCCCGAGATCCTCGTCCTCGACGAGCCCTCGTCCAACCTCGACCCCACCTCGAGACGCGAGCTCGGAGAGCTGATCCAGTCGCTCGACGTCACCGTCCTCATGGTCACGCACGACCTCGCCTTCGCCCTTCAGCTGTGCGAGCGATCGGTCATCCTCTCGGACGGGATCGTCGCCGCCGACGGCATCACCCGATCGATCCTGCACGACGACGCCCTGCTCGCAGCGCACCGCCTGGAGCTGCCGTGGGGCTTCTCGGGTTAGTCTGCGCGCATGGCGATCAGTGACTTCGACCCGCCAGAGCGCTTTGTCGCCGGCACCGTCGGCCCTCCCGGTGGCCGCACCTTCTTCCTGCAGGCCCGCGGGGGAGGGCGACTCGTCTCCGTCTCGATCGAGAAGGTCCAGGTGAGCATCCTCGCGGACCGGATCTCGGACCTGCTCGACACCATGGGCGGCCTCGCGGGGGCTGAGTCCGTGGCCGAGCACCTCATCGACACTGAGGCCCTCGAGACCCCGATCGAGGACGAGTTCCGCGTCGACACGGTGAGTCTGGCGTGGGACGAGGGGCGGTCCAGCATCGTCATCGAGTGCCACGACAGCGACCCGGAGGAGACATCTCCGAGCGACACGGTCCGGGTCGTGCTCGACCCCACGACGGCGCGCGCGTTCGCGAAGCGGTGCCAGGCGATCGTCCAGGCCGGCCGACCGCCGTGCCCGTTCTGCGGCCAGCCGCTCGACCCCGAGGGACACATCTGCCCCCGGTCCAACGGCTACAAGCGCTAGATCGTGGTCACCGAGGTCGAGCTGCTGCTCGAGTCCGGCGAGGTCGAGCCGCTCGGGCGGATCGTCGAGTCCTCCAACGGGGCCGTCCTCGTGCGGGTGACCCTCGACGAGGACTCACGGCTCGCCATCCACAAACCCGTCGCCCTCGAACGACCCCTGTGGGACTACCCGGACGGGACGTTGGCTGGGAGGGAGCGGGCGGCATACCTCATCAGTGAAGCTGGTGGCTTCGGCGTCGTTCCACCGACCGTCCTGCACGAAGGCCCCTGGGGTCTGGCAGCCACGCAGGAGTGGGTCGGGGAACCGCACACCGCACCGGACCTGGTCGTCGACGTCGTCGCGCCCGGCGAGGTTCCTGCCGGATGGCGTGAGGTGTTGCGTGGCGAGACGCCCGAGGGCGAGGAGGTCGTCGTCGCGCACGCGATCGAGCCCGGAGTACGCACCGCGGCGGTCTTCGACGCCCTCATCAACAACTCCGACCGCAAGGGCGGACACCTCCTGCGCATCCACGGGACCGTCTGGGGCGTCGACCACGGGGTGAGCCTCGGGGTCGAACCCAAGCTGCGGACCGTCCTGTGGGGCTGGGCCGGCGAAGCCCTTGCCGACGAGGACGTCGCCCGGGTCGAGCGCGTTCGCGATGCCCTGGCGCAGGGTGATCTCACCCATCGCCTCTCGGCCCTCCTCACCCCCGATGAAGTCGGCGCCCTGCGTGCCCGGGCCGACCACCTGCTCGACGACCGTCGGCATCCGCTGCCGCTTCCGGGCTGGCCCGCCATCCCGTGGCCAGCGATGTGACCCCTGCGCCGTAGGCTTCCTCCGTGATCTCGTGGCCGCCCCCGTTCCTGCCCGCCATCCCCGGAAACGGGCTGGGCCTTCGCCTGCACGACACCAGTTCCGGTGAGCTGCGCGAGGTGGCACCCGGAGAGGTCGCCCGGCTGTATGTCTGCGGCATCACCCCCTATGACGCGACCCACCTCGGGCACGCCGCGACCTACGTCGCCTTCGACCTCGTCGGTCGGGTGCTGCGCGACAACGGTCACGACGTGCACTACACCCAGAACGTCACCGACGTGGACGACCCGCTGCTCGAGCGCGCGAAGCGTGACGGCATCGACTGGCGCGACCTGGCCGTCGCCGAGGCCGACCTCTACCGCGAGGACATGACGGCGCTTCAGGTCATCCCGCCGCAGGACTACATCGGTGTCGTCGAGGCCCTGCCCGTCATCGCGGACCTGGTGCGACGCACGATCGAGAGCGGGGCGGCATACGAGCTGCCCAACGACGACGCCGAGGGCCCGGACCTCTACGTCGACCTCTCGCACGTCTCCGGCTTCGGCAAGGTGTCCGGGTGGACGCGTGAACAGATGCTGGCCGTCTTCGCCGAACGCGGCGGTGACCCCGACCGTCCCGGCAAGCGCGACGTCCTCGACCCGCTGCTGTGGCGCGCTGCGCGTGACGGCGAGCCCTCGTGGGAGTTCGACGGCATTCCGGCCGGTCGCCCCGGCTGGCACGTCGAGTGCACGGCCATCGCCCTCGACCGACTCGGAGTCCCGATCGACGTCAACGGCGGCGGCTCGGACCTGATCTTCCCGCACCACGAGATGACCGTCGCGCAGGCCAGCGCCATCGGTGTCGAGGACTACGCCCGGCTCCACGCCCACGCCGGCATGGTCGGTCTCGACGGTCACAAGATGAGCAAGTCCCGCGGCAACCTGGTCCTCGTCTCCAAGTTGCGCGCTGACGGAGTCGACCCCATGGCGATCCGCCTCGTCCTGCTCGCCCAGCACTACCGCTCCGACTGGGACTACACCCCCGAGCTGCTCACGGTGGCCCAGACGCGCCTGGAGCACTGGCGAGAGGCCCTCTCGGTCAACACTGCCCCTTCGGCCGACCAGACCGTGACCTCGATCCGCACAGCCCTGTCCGACGACCTCGACGCGCCGCGTGCCCTTGCCGCCATCGACGCCTGGGCCGACAAGACGCTGTCGACCGGCGGCGACGAGCAGTCGGCGCCCGGCGTCCTCGGCCGCGCCCTCGACGCCCTCCTGGGCATCCGCGTCTGACCTGACCTACCGCGCAAGGCCCCATGGCGTTGCACGGGACGTGCGTCCGACCGGAGGACTGCGCGCACTGACAGCGGCAGGAGAGCCGACCCGAAAAGTCGCGCGGGCCGGAGGGCGGCTAGCGCGTCACGAGCAACGCGAGGGGCCGAACGTGCCGCGCGAGGGGCCGTGTGCCCCAGGCGCTTCAGTCGTCGGTGCCGCGCTTGCGCAGGTAGCGCTCGAACTCCTTGGCGATGGCGTCTCCGCTGGCCTCGGGGAGTTCGGCCGTGTCCTGGGCCTCCTCGAGCGACTCGACGTACTCAGCCACCTCTGAGTCCTCGGAGGCGAGGGCGTCGAGGCCGTTCTCCCAGGCCCGGGCGTCGTCGTCGAGACCCTCGTGGTCGATCGTGCCTTCGAGCAGCTCCTCGAGCCGCGACACGATCGCGCGCGTGGCCTTGGGCGAGGGCGTGTGGTGGGCGTAGTGCGGGACGGCTGCCCACACCGAGATGGAGCTGACACCCACCTGGATGGCCGCGTCAGCGATGACGCCCACGATGCCGGTCGGGCCTTCGTAGGTGCTGGCCTCGAGGTCGTGACGGTGACGGGTGTCTTCGCTGTCCGAGCTCACGGTGACCTGGATCGGCCGCGTGTGGGCGACGTCGGCGAGGAGCGCGCCGAGAGTGATGACTGTCGTGACGTCGCCGGCCTGGGCCAGCTCCATCAGCTCGATGGCGAAGGACCGCCAGCGGAAGGACGGTTCGACGCCCTGGACGAGGATCACGTCCCGCCCGATCGAGGTGTCGGTCGCCACGAGGATGCGGGTGGTGCGCCAGCTGATGCGTCGCTGTCCGCCCTCGGAGACCACCCGGGGTCGGTTGACCTGGAAGTCGTAGTAGTCCTCGGGGTCCATCGCTGCCACCGGCTCGGCGTCCCAGAGCTGGGCCAGGTGCTCGATGACACCACTGGCCGCCTCACCGGCGTCGTTCCAGCCCTCGAACGCCAGAATCATCACGGCATTCTCCAGTTCGGGCAGGTCGTCGAGCTCGATCAAGGGTCCTCCTCGTAGGTACGACTCCACCCTATTCGTAGACTCGGCGCATGACGTTGCCTGCGGCTGTTCTCTGGGACATGGACGGGACTCTCGTCGACACCGAGCCCTACTGGATCGCGGCGGAGCACGAGATCGTCGAGGAGCACGGAGGCGTCTGGTCGGACGAGTACGCCCACCAACTCGTCGGCAACGACCTCATGGTGAGCGCGGAGTTCATCCGCGACAACTCACCGATCACCTGGGACCCGGAGCGGATCATCGACGAGCTCCTCCTGCGTGTCACCGCCCAGGTGCGCGAGCACGTCCCGTGGCGTCCGGGGGCCCGCGAGTTGCTCGCTGCCCTCGTCGAGGCCGGTGTGCCCAACGCGCTCGTCACGATGTCGTGGCGTTCCCTGGCGGCTGCGGTCGTCGAGGCCCTGCCCGAAGGCACGTTCACCGTGTTGATCACCGGCGACGAGGTCGAGCACGGCAAGCCGCACCCCGAGCCGTATCACGCAGCCGCGCGCATGCTCGGCGTCGAGGCGCGCGACTGCATCGCCATCGAGGACTCGCCGACCGGCGTGCGTTCGGCCGTGGCTGCGGGAGTGCCGACCATCGCCGTGCCTCACGTCGTCCCGGTGCCGATCACCCGGGGGGCCGTCCAGCTGCCGAGCCTGCGAGGTCTCACCCCGCAGGATCTCGTCTCAGTCGTCGCCGACGAGCGCCTCGCCGGTGACGCTCGGGTCGAGGACGAGTCGACCGGCGTCGGCAGGTAGCGGCGGGGGAGTGCCACCCCACTCGGGGCAGAACTCCTTGAAGTCGCACCAGTCACAGAGCTTGGACACGCGAGGACGCCAGTCGCCCGTCTCGCTGGCCCGCACGATCGCCTGCCACACCGCCTGCACGTTGCGCTCGAGCCCGAGCAGGTCGTGCTCGTCGGGTTCGTAGCGCACGATCTCGCCGTTGCCCAGGTAGACGAGCTGGAGCAGCTTGGGCATGACGCCCCGCTGGCGCCAGAGCACCAGGGCATAGAACTTCATCTGGAACAGCGCCTTGCCCTCGAACGCCTCGCGCGGCGATCGACCGGTCTTGTAGTCGACGACCCGCATCGCCCCGTCCGGCGCGATGTCGAGGCGGTCGACGTAACCCCGGAGGGTGAGACCGTCGACCTCCGTCTCGACGTAGAGCTCGCGCTCTGCCGGCTCGAGCCGCTGCGGGTCCTCGAGGGTGAACCAGCGCTCGACGAGGGCACCTGCGGCCTTGAACCAGCCGTCCTCGGTCAGGGTGTCGTCGTCCTCGATCATCGTGGCCAGCTCGGGGCGCTCCTCGACGAGGCTCGCCCACCGCGGCTGGAGAAGGGCGAGAGCCGCCTCAGGCGTGCGCTCGGCAGCCGGCAGCTCGAAGAGGTGCTCGAGGACCTCGTGGACGAGGGTTCCGCGAGCTGCTGCCGGTGAGGGCGGACCGTCGAGCTTGTCGATCGTCCTGAAACGGAACAGCAGGGGGCACTGCTTGAAGTCCGCTGCGCGGCTCGGAGACAGTGCGGGAGTCATGGACGACACGGTATGCCGTCCCTCCGACACCGATCACACCTCACCTCCCGGCCCGCTCGCGTCCGCAACCCGGGTCGGGAAGGCGACCAGGGTTGCGGACGCGAGAGGTTCGGTCAGGCGGCGAGGACGGCGTCGCCGGCCGGTGAGTGCGTGTCCTGCGCCACAGCCGGTTCACGGTCGGAGCGGCGCAGGGCAACGCGAAGCCGCCACGCGGCATACACGGCAAGGGCGCTGATCGCGATGTGCAGGCCGAGGAAGCCCGTCGTGAGACCGGCACCGAGGAGTACTCCGGCGACGAGCGGCCCGAGGGCCGAGAACGTCGTCTGCAGGGCAGCGAACGTGCCCAGGGTCTGGCCGACCATCCCGCGGGGTGCGAGGGAAGCGGTCAGTGGGCTGAGGACCGGGCTGTACATCGTCTCGCCGACGGCGAAGATCCCGTAGGTCGTGACGAACAGGGCCGAGGCGACTCCCGGAGCGAACTGAGCGGTCGAGAGCACCAGCCAGGACAGGACCCAGATCCCACCGACGGCCATGAGCAGGGTGGGCGCGCTCCGCTTCGCCGTGAGGCGAACCACGATGACCTGCAGCACGACGATCACGAGGGCGTTGACTGCCGCGGCCGTGCCAACGGTGGCCGTGTCGACCTCGAGGGTCGTGAGCGCATAGGCGGGCAGGCCCGACTCGAACTGGGCGTAGAACCCGAGGGCCAGAGCCACCGTGATCACCGCGGTCCACCGCAGCGCCGGGGTGGCGAAGATGGCCCGCATCGACTCGATCGGGCTGCGGGACCCGACCTCGGGGCCGCCGGACACGTCGATGTCGGGGTGGCTGACAGCGCCTCGACCGGCGAGTCCGATGATGAGCGACGAGATCGCGAAACCGGCTGCGGCAGTGAGGAATCCGACGTCCAGGCCCTGCGGTGCCCGCAGGTCGACCAGGTGCCCGGCCACGTAGGCACCAGCCGCCATGCCGAGCGCCTCGCCCGTGAACTTGTAGGCGAAGGTGCGGCGACGGTCGGTGCTGTCGACCCAGCGCAGCACGAGGACCTGCTTGGCCGGCACGGCCGCGGTCAGGCCCAGTCCGAAGACGAACATTCCGCCGAGGAAGGCGGCCGCCGAGTCGGCGATCACGAGAGACCCGACGCCCACGGCACCCAGCAACTGGGCCAGCACCGCGACGGCGACCGGGTTGAAGCGGTCGCTGAGCCGGCCAGCGACCGGTGCGGCCACCAGTGCGCCGACGGAGAACAGGGACGATGCCGCAGCGGCGACGAGAGCGCCCCACCCGCGTGTGTCAGCGGCATACGCGTATTGGTACGGCAACACCGCGCCCCAACCGAGCATCCCGATGGACGACGCGAGGATGAGGAGCTTGGCGCGCATGACGAAATCACACCCTTCAGGTGTTGAGGAGGGGACCGATCGTGGTCCGGAGACTTTCGAAGACGAACAGTTCGAGGTCGAACGTTCGATATCGAAATATTAGCAAACGAAGAACGCCGTGCGACACTCGGTTATGCCCAAACGCCAACGATCGGCCGCGCAACAGCACCGCGACGCCGTGGCGGCCTACGTCGCGGCAGGCGGCGAGGAGTCGGTCCAGCGGGTCATCACCGCGGTCTACGGCGTGACCAAGAAGCTCGACCAGTGGTACGCCCGCCAGCTCGCGGACCTCGATCTCACGCAGGGGGAGTGGGCCGTCGTCGCCGCCCTCGCCAAGGCCGGCGAGGAGTGCCTCACGCCGAGCCAGCTGGCCGAGCTCACGAGTGTCGCGCCCTCATCCATGACCCACCGACTCGACAAGATGTCCGAGCGCGGCTACGTCCAGCGGCGGCCGGACGCGGAGAACCGCACGCGCACCCTGGTCTCACTCACGCCGGAGGGGTGGCAGGTGTTCACCCAGTCGATCCGCGAGTCCGACGTCGTCGAGAGTGACGTCCTGCGAGGGCTGAGCGCCGACGAGCGCGGCGAGCTCGCCCGCCTGCTCGAGGGCGTCATCGCCCACCTGGACGACGTCGACGCCTGACCCCAGTCCGCGCCGGTCGGGCTGGAGGCTCAGTCCTCGGGCTGGTACCCGAGGTTGGGGCCCAGCCAGCGCTCGGCCTCGGCCAGGGTCCAGCCCTTGCGCTCGGCGTAGTCCTCGACCTGGTCGCGACCGAGCCGACCGACGACGAAGTACTGGCTCTGCGGGTGCGAGAAGTACCAACCGCTCACGGACGCGCCCGGCTGCATGGCCATCGACTCCGTGAGCTCCATGCCGGCGCGCTCGGCCGCACCGAGGAGCTTGAACAGCGTCTCCTTCTCGGTGTGGTCCGGGCAGGCGGGATAGCCGGGGGCGGGACGGATGCCGGAGTACTTCTCGCCGATGAGTTCGACATTGGACAGGTGCTCGTCACCGGCGTGTCCCCAGAACTCACGGCGGACCCGCTCGTGCATGCGCTCGGCGAACGCTTCGGCCAGCCGGTCGGCCAGGGCTTCGACGAGGATCGCGCTGTAGTCGTCGAGCTCCTCCTTGAACGCCATGATCCGCTCGTGCGTCCCGTGGCCGGCCGTGACCGCGAACCCGCCGACGTAGTCCCGCAGCCCGGTCTCCTTGGGCGCGATGAAGTCGGACAGGCACCGGTTGGGAACGCCCTCACGGTGTTGGCCCTGCTGACGCAACCCGTGGATCGTCGTGAGGACGCTCTCGCGGGACTCATCGGCATACACCTCGATGTCGTCACCGACGGCATTCGCGGGGAAGAGGCCGATGACACCGTTGGCGGTGAGCCACTTCTCCTCGATGATCTTGTCGAGCATCGCGTTGGCGTCCTCGAACAGCTTGCGTGCCGTCTCGCCCGTCGCCGGGTTGGACAGGATGTCGGGGTAGCGCCCCTTCATCTCCCACGCCTGGAAGAACGGCGTCCAGTCGATGTAGCGACGCAGCTCCTCGATCGGGTAGCTGACGAACTCCCGGGTGAACTGGGCCGCGGCGCGGTGCCACTTCGTGTCGGCCTTTCCGGACCACACGTCCTTGCTCTGCTGCGCGAGCAGGTGCGGACGAACCGGCCGGTATGCCGTCCAGTCGATGGGGGTGTGCGCCTTGCGTGCCGCGTCGATCGAGACCAGAGGGCGTTCGGTCGACTTGGCGGCGTGACGGGCGCGCATGGAGTCGTAGTCGGCCTTGATCGTCTGCAGGAGCGGCTCGCGCTGGGTCTCCGACAGCAGCTGGCTGGCGACGGGCACGGATCGTGAGGCGTCCTTGACCCAGACGACGGGGCCGCTGTACTGACCATCGACCTTGACGGCGGTGTGCGCCCGGGAGGTCGTCGCGCCACCGATGAGCAGCGGGATGGTGAACCCCTGGCGCTCCATCTCCTGGGCCACGCGCACCATCTCGTCGAGCGACGGAGTGATGAGGCCGGAGAGGCCGATGATGTCGGCGCCCTTCTCCTTGGCCGTGTCCAGGATCTTCTGGGTCGGCACCATGACGCCGAGGTCGATGACGTCGTAGTTGTTGCACTGCAGCACGACCCCGACGATGTTCTTGCCGATGTCGTGGACGTCGCCCTTGACGGTGGCCATGACGATGAGGCCCTTGCTGTTCTGCGTGGAGACGCCGGAGCGTTCCTTCTCGGCCTCGATGTACGGAATCAGGTGTGCGACAGCCTTCTTCATCACTCGGGCGGACTTCACGACCTGGGGGAGGAACATCTTGCCGGCGCCGAAGAGGTCGCCGACGACGCCCATGCCGTCCATGAGCGGGCCCTCGATCACCTCGATGGGTTTGCCGTCGGCGGCCTCGATCTCCTGGCGCAGGAGCTCGGTGTCCTCGACCACGAAGTCGTCGATGCCCTTGACGAGGGAGTGGGTGATGCGTTCGCGCACGGGCAGGCCGCGCCACTCCGCCTCGGTGACCTCGGGTGCGGCCTCGCCGGTGTTGTTGAACTTGTCGGCGATCTCGACGAGCCGCTCGGTCGAGTCGGGTCGCTGGTTGAGGACGACGTCCTCGATGCGTTCGCGCAGCTCGGGGTCGACGTCGTCGAGGACGACGAGCGCCCCAGCGTTGACGATGCCCATGTCCATGCCGGCCTGGATGGCGTTGTAGAGGAAGACCGCGTGGATCGCCTCGCGCACCGGGTTGTTGCCCCGGAACGAGAAGGAGACGTTGGAGACGCCACCGGAGACGAGCGCTCCGGGCAGGTTCTCCTTGATCCACCGGGTCGCTTCGATGAAGTCGGTTCCGTAGGCCGCGTGCTCCTCGATGCCCGTGGCCACCGCGAAGATGTTGGGGTCGAAGATGATGTCGTGCGGGTCCATGCCGACCTCTTGCGTCAGCAGGTCGTAGGCGCGCTGACAGATGACCTTGCGACGCTCGAGCGAGTCCGCCTGGCCCTCCTCGTCAAAGGCCATGACGACCACCGCCGCGCCGTACTTGTGGCAGAGGCGGGCGTGCTCGAGGAAGGGCTCGACGCCCTCCTTCATGGAGATCGAGTTGACGATCGGCTTGCCCTGGGAGCACTTGAGGCCGGCCTCGATGACCTCCCACTTGCTGGAGTCGATCATCAGCGGCACGCGACAGATGTCGGGTTCGCTGCCGATGAGCTTGACGAAGCGGTCCATCGCGGCGACGCCGTCGATCATCCCCTCGTCCATGTTGATGTCGATGACCTGCGCGCCGGCCTCGACCTGCTGGCGGGCGACGGAGAGCGCGGCGGGGTAGTCCTCTTCCTTGATGAGGCGACGGAAGCGAGCCGACCCGGTGATGTTGGTGCGCTCGCCGACGTTGACGAAGAGCGAGTTCTCATCCACGGTGAGCGGCTCGAGGCCGCTGAGGCGCAGGGCTCCGGGGACCTCAGCGGGCACGCGCGGGTTGCCCTTGGCTGCGACCTCGGCGATCGCCTTGATGTGTTCCGGTGTCGTGCCGCAACAGCCACCGAGGATGTTGACCAGGCCGCTCGTGGCGAACTCGCCGACGACCGACGCCATCTGGTCCGGCGTCTCGTCGTACTCACCGAAGGCGTTGGGCAGACCGGCATTCGGGTAGGCCGACACGAAGCAGCCCGCGATGCGCGACAGCTCGGCGATGTAGGGGCGCAGCTCATCGGCGCCGAGCGCACAGTTGAGCCCGATCACGAGAGGGCGGGCGTGGCGCACGGAGTTCCAGAAGGCCTCGGTGACCTGACCCGAGAGCGTGCGTCCCGACGCGTCGGTGATCGTGCCGGAGATGATGACCGGCCAGCGACGACCCAGATCGTCGAAGAGCGTCTCCACGGCGAAGATCGCGGCCTTGGCGTTGAGGGTGTCGAAGATCGTCTCGATGATGAGCGCATCCGCGCCACCGTCGACGAGACCGCGGGCCTGCTCGAGGTAGGCCTCCACGAGCTGGTCGAAGCTGACATTGCGCGCGCCCGGGTCGTTGACGTCGGGGGAGATGGACGCGGTGCGGGTGGTCGGCCCGAGCGCGCCCATGACCCAGCGCGGACGGCCGGTCTCTGCGGCCACCGCGTCGCACGCGCTGCGGGCCAGCCGGGCGGCCTGGAGGTTCATCTCGTAGGCGATGTCGGCCATGTCGTAGTCCGCGAGGGAGATGCGCTGCGCGTTGAAGGTGTTGGTCTCGACGAGGTCGGCGCCGGCGAGAAGGTAGGCGCGGTGGATGCCCTCGATGATCTTCGGGTTGGTGAGGCTCAGCAGGTCGTTGTTGCCCCGCAGGTCACTCGGCCAGTCGGCGAAGCGCTCGCCGCGGTAGTCCTCCTCGGAGAGCCCCTCCTGCTGGATCATCGTTCCCATCGCGCCGTCGAGCACGAGAACGCGCTCGGTCAGGGCGGCCGTGAGGTCGGCCGTCGCATCCGGACGGTGGTCGATCGCGGTGTCCGCGGGCGACGTTGTGGCGGAGGAGGAAGTCACCTGCCCCAGTATGCCGCCGTGCTTGTAGGGTCGCGGCGTGGCCGCACCCAATGAGACACAGTCGTCCGGCCTTGTCATTGCCCGGATCGGGGGAGTCCCGGTGCAGATCGGCGCGAGCTGGCTCCTGCTGGCCGCCGTCATCACCTACATCGTCGGCAGTGGCGCGCCCGAACTCGGCGCCGTGGCCTATGTCGTCGGTGTGGCCTACGCCATCTCGCTCCTCGTCTCGGTCCTCGTCCACGAAGGGGCCCACGCCGGCATGGCCCGCGCACTCGGGTTCCCGGTCCACAGAGTGGTGGCCGACCTCTGGGGTGGGCACACGGCATACGACGCACGTCTTTCGACTCCCGGCAAAGCCGCAGCCATCGCCGTCGTCGGCCCGGTCGCCAACGGGGCACTGTCCCTCGTCGCGTGGATTGCCTCGCTCGCCGTGACCTCCGACGTGCCGAGCCGGATCCTGTTCGGCATCGCGTTCGTCAACCTGTTGCTCGCGGGCTTCAACCTGCTCCCCGGACTGCCCCTCGACGGTGGCCAACTCGTCGACGCCCTCGTGTGGAAGCTCACCGGGAAGCGAGAGAAGGGCCTCATTGCAGCGGGCTGGACCGGCCGGGTCGTGACGCTTGGAGTCATCGGCTGGTTCGTCGTGCTGCCCCTGGTCGAGGGCAGTCAGCCGTCGTTGACGTCGATCATCTGGATGGGCCTCATCTGCATGTTCATGTGGCAAGGAGCCACCGCCGCCATCCGCACCGGCCAGGCCCGACAGATGCTCGCCCGGGGGACCGTGGGCCAGGTGGTGCACCCGGTTCCGGTGCTGCGCTCGACCGACGTGCTCGAGGCGGCTGCTGCCACGGGAGGCCTCGCGGTCGTCGTCGACGACCACGGACGGCCAACCTCGCTCGTTCTGCCGCAGGACGCCCAGACCGTGCCCCGGGATCGATGGGCCAGCACGCCCGTATCGGCTCTCGCCAGAGTGCAGCCCGAGCGTTGGGTCGCCGACACCAAGTCACAGGACGACCTCACCGCAGTCGTCACTGCGATCCAGGAATCCACGAGCAACGTTGTCGTCGCCGTCGAGAACGGCCGCGTGCTCGGCCTCGTCACCGTCGAGGCGGTCAACGCGGCCATCGGCGCCAACTAGACTCCACCCTCATGAGTGCGACCGGTGCTGACCTTCGACGTGGACCCTTTGCCGAAGGTGAGCGGGTGCAGCTGACCGATGCCAAGGGGCGTCTCCACACCATCACGCTGGCGCCGGGCAAGCAGTTCCACACCCACCGGGGCTACCTGCAGCACGACGACCTCATCGGTTCGCCCGACGGCTCGACCGTGAGCAACACGGCCGGGTTCCAGTACCTCGCGCTGCGGCCGCTGCTCTCCGACTACGTCATGTCGATGCCGCGCGGCGCCGCTGTCGTCTACCCCAAGGACGCCGGCCAGATCGTCACGTTCGCCGACATCTTCCCGGGTGCCGTCGTCGTCGAGGCCGGTGTCGGTTCGGGTGCGCTGTCCATGTCGCTGCTGCGGGCCGTGGGGGAGTCCGGTCGCGTCCACTCGTTCGAGCGCCGTGAGGACTTCGCCGACATCGCCATGGCCAACGCGCGCGTCTTCTTCGGCGGTGACCACCCGGCGTGGACGGTCACGGTCGGCGACCTCGTCGAGGCCCTGCCGCAGAACGTCGAACCCGGAACCGTCGACCGCGTCGTCCTCGACATGCTCGCCCCCTGGGAGTGCCTCGACGTCGTCGGCGAAGCGCTCGCGCCCGGTGGCGTGCTCATCTGCTACGTCGCCACGGCCACCCAGCTGTCCAAGGTCGCCGAGGCCATGCGCGACGCCGGCAACTGGACCGAGCCGTCCGCCTGGGAGTCGCTCGTGCGCGGCTGGCACCTCGAGGGACTGGCCGTCCGCCCCGAACACCGCATGCACGGCCACACCGGCTTCCTCATCACCACGCGCCGACTGGCGCCCGGAGTCACCCCGCCGCTGCGCAAGCGCCGCCCCGGCAAGGGCTATGAGGGCACCGAAGATGCCGAGGGCAACCCCATCGAGGGCCTGCCCGGTTCGACCTCCGAGGAGTGGACCTCCGAGGCCATCGGCGAACGGGTTCCGTCCGACAAGCGAGTCCGCAAGGTCCGTCGCAGCGTCACGGGTTAGCGTTGAGGGGCCAGCAGAGCCGAGGAGGCCCCGATGACCGAGTTCACTCCGTCCGAACGCGATGCCACGCGCCGTCTTGAAGGCACCGTGAACGACCTGCGTTCCCAGGTCAACACCGTGTCCGCACAGAACGAGCGACTCGTGCGCACCCTGCGTGACGCCCGCGAACAGATCGTCACCCTCAAGACCGAGGTCGACCGTCTCGGGCAGCCGCCCTCCGGCTACGGCATCGTCGTCGAGACCTTCCCCGACAAGACGGTCGACGTGCTCACTGGCGGCCGCAAGATGCACGTCGCCGTGAGCCCGACGATCGATGCCAGCGACATCGAGGTCGGCCGCGAGGTCATGCTCAACGAGGCGATGAATGTCGTTGCGGTGCACGGCTTCGAGCGCGCTGGCGAGATCGTCCTCCTCAAGGAGATTCTCGACGACGGCCGGGTTCTCGTCCTGTCGCGTGCAGACGAGGAGCGCGTATGCCGTGTGGCCGCGTCCCTCAAGGACGTCAAGTTGCGCGTCGGAGACGCCCTGCTCCTCGAGTCGCGCAGCGCGTTCGTCTATGAGCAGATCCCTCGCGCCGAGGTCGCCGACCTCGTCCTCGAAGAAGTGCCCGACATCGGCTATGAGGACATCGGCGGGCTCGGCAGCCAGATCGAGCTCATCCGCGACGCCGTCGAGCTGCCCTACCTCCACCCCGACCTCTTCACGGAGCACCACCTCAAGGCTCCCAAGGGTGTGCTCCTCTACGGCCCTCCCGGCTGTGGCAAGACGATGATCGCCAAGGCCGTCGCCGCCTCGCTGTCGCGCAAGATCGCCGAGAAGGAAGGGCGCGAGCCGGGCAAGAGCTACTTCCTCAACATCAAGGGCCCCGAGCTGCTCAACAAGTACGTCGGGGAGACCGAGCGGCACATCCGGCTCATCTTCCAGCGCGCTCGCGAGAAGTCCTCCGAGGGTTTCCCCGTCGTCGTGTTCTTCGACGAGATGGACAGCCTCTTCCGCACCCGCGGGTCGGGCGTCTCCAGCGACGTCGAGACGACGATCGTCCCGCAGCTCCTCAGCGAGATCGACGGTGTCGAAGGTCTCGAGAACGTCATCGTCATCGGCGCCAGCAACCGCGAGGACATGATCGACCCGGCCATCCTGCGCCCCGGTCGCCTCGACGTGAAGATCAAGATCGAGCGCCCGGATGCCCAGGCCTCGACCGAGATCTTCCTCAAGTACCTCACCCCCGACCTGCCCCTCCACGCGGACGACCTCGCCGTCAACGGTGGCTCGCCGGAGGCCACGGTCGAGGCGATGACCGAGGCCGTCGTCACCCGGATGTATGCCGAGGACGAGGACAACGAGTTCCTCGAGGTGACCTACGCCGGCGGCGACAAGGAGGTCCTCTACTTCAAGGACTTCAACAGCGGCGCGATGATCCAGAACATCGTCGACCGGGCCAAGAAGATGGCCATCAAGGACTTCCTCACCACGGGACACCGCGGTCTGCGCGTCGACCACCTCCTCGCGAGCTGTGTCGACGAGTTCAAGGAGAACGAGGACCTGCCCAACACGACCAACCCCGACGACTGGGCGCGGATCTCTGGCAAGAAGGGTGAGCGGATCGTCTACATCCGCACGCTCATCAAGACCAAGGAAGGCAACGAACCCGGCCGCTCGATCTCTACGATCGCCAACACCGGCCAATACCTCTGAGCCTGCCCACGAGCAGATGAGGGACCAGGACGAATATCGTCCGGATCCCGTGCAACGCTCGGCAGCATGAACACCACGCCACAAGTTTCGGTGACGCGCGCCCAAGCCCTGTCCTGGCGGATGGAGCGACAGTTTCTCGGACCCTTGGGGCCGCGGTCAGCCGCGGAGGTTGTGGGTCGTCTGGGCGCGGTGCTCTCCATGGACGAGGCTCTGGCCGAGCTTGCGATCCACGCCCGGAGCAGTTCGGTGCAGCCGGGCGTTCTGACGAGGGCCCTCGCGGCAGGTGAGGTGATCAAGGCCTTCGCGTTCCGTGGAGCCGTGCACTACCTGTCCCCGGAAGAGGGTGGTGTCTACCTGTCCCTGAGACAAGCAGGTCGACAGTGGGAGCTGCCGAGCTGGGTGGAGCACTACCAGCTGACGCCAGCGGACTGGCCGGACTTCAGGGCCGCAGTGCGCGGAGTTCTTGCCGATGGACCGCTCACGGTTGCCGAACTCGGCCAGGCGGTGGCGAAGCACCGTGCCTACCGGCACCTGCGACCTGTCTTCGACGAAGGAGCGGGAACCCTGATCAAACCGCTGAGCTGGCAGGGGGATCTGAGTCTGGGGTCGCCGCGAGAGGGACGCCTGACGCTGCAACTCCTCGACAACAATTCACGGTGGGGCGGCATCCCTGAACTCGATGTCGCAGGTCCACGAGCGATCAGGGCCTACTTCAGCGTCTACGGGCCGGCATCCCTCGACAACCTCGACCACTGGCTCGGAAAAGGTCTGAGCGCTGGGCGCAAGAGGCTTGGCGGGTGGCTCGACGAGCTGGGCGACGAGCTTGTCCCCGTCGACCTCGAGGGAGGACTTGCCCACGTGTTGCGCCAGGACGTTGAGGCCCTTGAAGCTGCGGCGCCCTCGGACGTGGTCCGGTTCCTCCCCGGACACGACCAATGGATCATGGGTTCCGGCACGAACGATGGCCACGTCACACCGCCGTCGCACCGAGACCTGATGACTCGAAAAGCGAACCCCGTCATCGAGGGCGGTGTCGTGTGCGGCACGTGGGCTCGCACCCGCGACACGGTGACGGTGACCTGGCTCGGCGAGGGACGACGACCAGAGGCGGCCTTGGCGGAGGAGGTCGACCGCTTGGCCGGGATGCTGGGCAGGGACCTGACCCTGCAACGGTGAAACCGAGAGAGTCCTGGGCCGCCGCGGGTTGCCGGTTTGGGCCAGCGCTCAACTCGCGGGCGCTTCGCGGCGACGACTCCTCAGCCGACGAAGCGAGCGATGACGCGCCAGCCCAGCATCGTCACCGCAAGGAAGACCGTTGCGACGACGATGAAGGACGGGGCCGTGCCCGCTGCAGCGAGCCGGCGGAAGAGCATGCCGACCACGACGGTGGCCACGACGACGATGGTGCCGAACTGCCAGGAGCGAGGCGCTGAGTCCGTCGCGATGGACGCGACGAGGTAGCCCGCGGCGGTGCCGCAGAGGAACGGTGCCGCGGTCTCGAGGACGCCGACGAGGGTGATCCCGTGGGCGTGCGAGCGTCGCCCGACGAGGGCAAAGATCACGACCGCCAGCAGGTCGAGCAGGGGGACGAGAAGGCGACTCATCGACTCACCCACCCACCTTGTCGAAGAGCGAACCCTGGGGTGGCGCGTGCGTCGGGTCGACGCCGTCGAACAGGATGCTCACCGACTCACCGCCGTGGATGCGGGTGATCGCCTCGGCGAAGAGCCCCGACACCGTGCGGACCTGGAGCTCGGGCCAGTCAGCGGGAGCGGGCACGGTGTCCGTGGTGACCACCTGGGTCACCATCGGGTGGCCGCGCAGGCGCTCGACGGCCTTTCCCGCGAACAGCCCGTGGGTGCAGGCGACGGCAGCCTCGGTGACGCCGAAGTCGGCGAGGCGGTCGAGCAGCTCGATGATCGAGCCGCCGGTCGCGATCTCGTCGTCGAGGACGATGGCGCGCTTGCCCCGCACGTCACCGACGATCGAGTCGATGACGACCTTGTCGTCGCTCTGCCGCTGCTTGCTGCCGGCCGCGACCGGGCAGTCCGAGCAGGCGCGAGAACTGGGTCGCTTCCTTGGCGTTGCCGAGGTCGGGGGAGATGACGACGGAGTTCGTGAGGTCCGTTCCGCGGAAGTGATCCGCGAGCACGCCCAGAGCAGTGAGGTGGTCGACGGGGACGGAGAAGAAGCCGTGCACCTGCGGCGCGTGGAGGTTCATCGTCAGCACGCGGTGGGCACCAGCGGTCGAGATGAGGTCTGCGACGAGCCGCCCGCCGAGCGAGATGCGCGACGCGTCCTTCTTGTCGGACCGGGCATAGGCGTAGTGCGGGATGACCGCGGTGATCTGGGCCGCCGACGCGCCACGCGCCGCGTCGATCATCAACAGGAGCTCCATGAGGTGCTCCTGCGTCGGCGGGACGAGCGGCTGGATGATGTAGACGTCGCGCTGGCGGCAGTTCGCGAGCAGCTGGGCCTGGAGGCAGTCGTTGCTGAAGCGCTTGATCTCGCTGCCGGACAGCGGCACCCCGAGCTGGTCGCAGATCTGGGAGGCGAGGGTCTTGTGGGCACTACCGGAGAAGACGACGATCTCGCGCATGGGTCGACCCTAGGGCAGACGTCAGGTCAGGTGAGCACGGAGTTCACTCACGAGTTCCCAACGATGCTGGGCGCCAGCGGCAGCCACACCGGGGAAGCTCGCGAAACCGTGCGGCACCCGCAGGTAGTTGGTGTGGCGGACGTCGACGCCGGCGGAACGCAAGGCGGCGGCATACCGGATTCCGTCATCCCGGATCGGGTCGAGGTCCGCGGTCTGGATCAGAGCGGGAGGGAGGCCGACGAGCTGGCCGAACAACGGGGACTGAACTGGAGCCGCGAGATCCTGCCCTGCGGCATACAGCTCGCGGAACGCCACGATCGATGCCTTGGTGAGGATGGGGGCATTTGCGTGCTCGTCGATCGACGGTGACTGCATCGTCAGGTCGGTGGCCGGATAGATGAGTGCCTGGTGGCGGATCCAGTCGGCACCGCTGCCGTGGACCACCTGGGCGACGACGGCAGCGACGTGTCCGCCGGCCGAGTCGCCGCAGACCGCGAGGCGGTGGGCATCTGCGCGCAACACGTCGGACTGCGCCGCGATCCAGGTCGTGGCGTCAACGGCGTCGTTGACGGCCGCGGGCGCCGGGTGCTCGGGCGCGAGCCGGTAGTCGACGCTCACGACGACGGCCCCGACCTCGGCCGCGAGATGAGTGCAGAGGGGGTCGTAGTTGACGACGTTGCCGAGGACCCACCCGCCGCCGTGGAAGTAGACGATGACCGGCACGTCGGTCTGGGAGTCACGGATGGCGCGTGGACGGTAGATGCGCAACGGGATCTCGTAGCCATCGCGAGCCGGCGCCGTCCCGAAGGTGATGCCGACGGCGGGGTCGACGCGTCCGGTGATTCGGGAGAACGGCGGCTTGGTCGGATAGGTCGCGGCGCGGGCCTCGTGGCGCTGCTCCTCGGTCATGTTCTCGACCGGCACCCGCATCCGATCAACGACAGCCACGGTCGCGGTGGTCAACGGGGACATCCCGCGGTAGGAGCGCATGCGAGGAGTATGCCGGGGGGCGCGACGGGCGTCCGCCGTCCGGCGTGGTTTCCTTGCATCCATGTCAGTGCGACGCGTCATGGGTATCGAAACCGAGTACGGCATTTCGGTCCCGGGGTCGCCCTCGGCCAACCCCATGGTGTTGTCCGGAGACGTCGTGACCACGTATGCCGCGAGCCGGGGTATCCGTCCCGCGCAGGCTTCCTGGGACTACGCCGATGAGGCGCCGCTGCGCGACGCCCGCGGGTTCGACATGGGGCGGGGAACCGCCCACCCGAGCCAGCTCACCGACATCGAGGACCCGACGATGGCCAACGTCGTTCTCACCAACGGTGCCCGGCTCTACGTCGACCATGCCCACCCCGAGTACGCCTCGCCCGAGGTGACGAACCCGCGCGACGCGGTCGTCTGGGACAAGGCTGGCGAGCTCGTCATGCGCGAGGCCGTCCAGAGGCTCGCGACGGTGCCGCCGGGCGTCAACCTCTACAAGAACAACACCGACGGCAAGGGCGCGTCCTACGGCACCCACGAGAACTACCTCATGTCGCGCCGCACGCCGTTCGCGCGGATCATCTCCCAGCTCACGCCGTTCTTTGTCGTCCGCCAGGTCATGTGTGGTTCGGGTCGCGTTGGGATCGGCGTCGACTCCCGCACCACGGGCTACCAGCTCGCGCAGCGCAGCGACTTCTTCGAGGCCGAGGTCGGGCTCGAGACCACCCTCAAGCGCCCCATCATCAACACCCGCGACGAGCCGCACGCCGTCGCCGACCTGTATCGCCGCCTGCACGTCATCCTCGGCGACGCCAACCACTGCGACGTCGCCAACCTCGTGAAGATGGGGTCGACCTCGCTCGTCCTCGCGATGATCGAGGACGACGCGTTCACGACCGACCTGAGTGTTCGATCGCCCGTGCCCACCCTGCGTGCAGTGAGTCACGACCCGACCCTGAAGTCGACGATCGAGCTCGTGGATGGTCGATCGATCCGACCCGTGGAACTGCTGCGCACCTTCCACGAGCTCGCGGCCACGTACGTCGACAACAAGTGGGGCAGCGACGTCGACGCCGAGACGACCGAGGTCCTGCACTGGTGGGACACGGTGCTCACCGCGCTCGAGGGTGACCCGATGGACGCTCGTCGTTGGGTGGACTGGGTGGCCAAGCTGGCGGTGCTCGAGGGCTACCGCGAGCGCGACTCGCTCGGCTGGGGCGACCCGCGACTCAAGGCCGTCGACATCCAGTGGTCCGACGTGCGCAGCGACCGAGGCCTTGCTCACCGACTTGCGGCCACCGGCCGGGTCGAGGTCCTCGTACCCGAGGCCGAGGCCGCCGCCGCAATGGACAACGCACCCGAGGACACCCGGGCGTGGTTCCGTGGAGCCTGCCTGCGCAAGTTCCCCGAGTCGGTCGTCGCCGCATCGTGGGACTCCGTCGTTGTCGAGGTGCCGGGGGAGCGCTCCCTCCAGCGGATTCCCATCCTGGAACCGTTGCGCGGCACCAAGGATGCCGTCGGCGACCTCGTCGACGGGGCGTGCGACATCCGGTCGCTCCTCGAGTCCTTGGCCGCTGTCGAGCGGGCCGCGGACTAGGCTCGGAGTCTCAGGCACCCCGAGGGTGCTTTAAGCGATACGAGGAGGCACCCATGCCCGGCCAGGAGCAGATCAAGCCAGGTCGACGGGACGATGGTCCGGACGACGCGCCCGAGCCCGCAGCAGCGCCCGCCGCTCAGGTCTCGGACACCGAGATCGACGACATCCTCGACGAGATCGACGGAGTCCTCGAGACCAACGCCGAGGAGTTCGTCCGCGGGTTCGTCCAGAAGGGCGGCCAGTGAGCCCCGTGTCCGACAGCGGACGTCTCCCGGCGGCATACCTGCGCACGGGTTCTGCGTCGTTCACCGAGTTCATCGCGCAGCATGAGCCGAGCCTCATCCCCTCGCGTCGGGGGCTGCCTCCCGGTGCCACGATCGACGCCCCGCACGGGACGACGATCGTCACGTTGAGCTTTGACGGTGGGGTCCTCATGGCGGGCGACCGCCGGGCCACGATGGGCAACATCATCGCCAACCGCGACATGGAGAAGGTCTTCGCGACCGACGAGTTCTCGGTCGTGGGTATCGCCGGCACGGCCGGTCTCGCCATCGAGCTCGTCCGGCTCTTCCAGGTCGAGCTCGAGCACTACGAGAAGATCGAGGGCACGCTCATGTCCCTCGAGGGCAAGGCCAACCGCCTCGCGTCGATGATCCGCGGCAACCTCGGCATGGCCATGCAGGGCCTCAGCGTCGTGCCCGTCTTCGCCGGCTTCGACCACCACGGCCAGCTCGGCCGCATCTTCTCCTACGACGTGACCGGCGGGTGCTACGAGGAGCACGACCACCACAGCGTCGGATCGGGCTCACTCTTCGCCCGGGGTGCGCTCAAGAAGCTCTACCGCCCCGGCATGTCGAGCGACGAGGCCATCCGCATCGCGGTCGAGGCTTTGTGGGACGCGGCCGACGACGACTCGGCGACGGGTGGCCCCGACGTGGGCCGTCGCATCTGGCCGACCGTGGCTCTCGTCGACGCAGACGGTGCGCGCTTCGTCCCCGACGACGACGTCGCGCCGGTGGTCGATGCCATCGTGGCCGACCGACGCGGCAATCCCGGCGGACGTCGCGGGGGAGGTGCCTCATGACCGCAGGTATGCCGTTCTACGTCTCGCCCGAGCAGCTCATGAAGGACCGGGCCGACTTCGCCCGCAAGGGGATCGCCCGCGGGCGCTCGGTCGTCGTCCTTGGCTACGACCACGGCATCGCCTTCGTCGCCGAGAACCCTTCGCGCAGCCTGCACAAGATCGGTGAGATCTACGACCGCATCGCCTTCGCCGCGGTCGGCAAGTACAACGAGTTCGAGAACCTCCGCGTTGCGGGCGTCCGGTATGCCGACCTGCGCGGCTATTCGTACGACCGCAGCGACGTGACCGCTCGCGGTCTTGCCAACGCCTACGCGCAGACGCTCGGCACGGTCTTCACCCAGGAGTCCAAGCCCTACGAGGTCGAGATCGTTGTCGCCGAGGTCGGTCAGGACGTCGACGGCGACCAGATCTACCGGCTCACCTACGACGGCTCCGTCGCCGACGAGCGCGGGCTCGTGGCGATGGGTGGTGCCTCCGATCAGATCGAGGAACGCCTCACTGAGCAATGGCGTCCCGGACTGACGCTCGCGCAGGCGTTGCAGCTCGCCGTGGCCGGTCTGGCCCATGATCCCGCGGGGGGTCCCGATCGTGAATTGGGTTCGGCCGCACTGGAAGTGGCCGTTCTCGACCGCACGCGCTCGCGTCGCACCTTCCGCCGCATCAACGGTGACCTGCTCGGTCAGTTGCTGTCCGATGACGACCCCACGGACGACGTGCCGCCGGTCGACCACGACAGTCCGCGACAGACCGCCAGCAACCCGCAGACGCAGCGCCACGGCGACGAGCCGACCCCCGACTCGGATTAGTCGCCCCTGCTGTTTGGGCATCGGAACGGGCTTTTCGACATGCCGTGAACATCTGTTGCGGGCTGGGTGCTGCAGGTCCATAGTCGTTCTCACGACACAAGGCAGACCCCTCCGAATCCCGCCCGCGGGACACGTCGAACCGAGGACTCCACATGACCGACCAAGACACCGGCGTTGCCCCAGCGGCAGCGCCTCACAACTCCCTCGATGCGGAACAGGTCGGATACAAACAGTCGCTCGGTCGGCGACATGTGCAGATGATCGCCATCGGTGGCGCCATCGGGACGGGGCTCTTCCTCGGCTCGGCCTCTCGGTTGCAGAGCACCGGTCCCGCGCTGCTGTTCAGTTACGCGTTCGTCGGCATCATCGCCTATCTCCTGATGCGGGCCCTGGGTGAGTTGGTTCTGCACCGTGCAACGTCGGGCGCCTTCGTGTCCTACATGCGCGAGTTCTTCGGCGAGAAGGCCGCCTACGTCACGGGCTGGATGTACTGGCTCAACTGGGCACTGACCGGGATCGCAGAACTCTCTGCCGTGGGTCTGTACGTCCAGTACTGGTGGCCCACGATGCCGACCTGGATCACGGTCCTCATCGCTTTGGCCGTCGTCCTGGGGATCAACCTCATGTCGGCTCGAGCCTTCGGTGAGTTCGAGTTCTGGGCCGCCATTCTCAAGGTCGCCGCCATCGTCGTCTTCCTCGCCGTGGGACTCGTCGTCGTCATCGGCCGACTCGACATCGGCGGACACAAGGCCGGCATCAGCAACCTGTGGTCCAACCCCGGCGGCTTCTGGCCCTCGTCGGGCGACTTCGCTTGGTACGGACCCATCCTCGTCATGTCGGGTGTGGTCTTCGCCTACGCGGCCATCGAGATGGTCGGTGTGGCCGCCGGTGAGATGGAGGACGCCCAGACCGAGGTCCCCAAGGCCGTCAACGCGGTCATCTTCCGCATCGCCATCTTCTACTGCGGCTCGATCCTGCTGTTGGTCTGCATGTTGCCGACGAGTGAGTTCAAGGGCGGCATCAGTCCGTTCGTGACGGTCTTCTCCAGACTCGGACTGGACTGGATGGGTCAAGCCATCCAGATCATCCTCATCGTCGCCGCGATGTCGAGTCTCAACTCCGGTCTGTACTCCACCGGTCGAGTGCTCCGCAGCCTCGGCATGGCCAAGCAGGCACCCGCACTCACTCTCAAGATGAGCAGCTCGGGTGTCCCGTGGGCCGGCATCGTCATGACCTCGGTCGTCTTCGTCTTCGGCGCAGTGCTCAACGCACTCACCCCGGATGCCTTCGAGGTCGCACTCGAGGCGGCGGCCATCGGAGTGCTGTTCACCTGGGGCACGATCTTCGCCTGTCAGATCCGCCTGAGGGATCTGGTCAACAAGGGCGTCATCAAGGCGAGCCCCTTCCAGATGCCGGGCTCGCCCTACACGAGCTGGGCCGGGCTGATCTTCCTCGTGTTCGTCCTGATCGGCATCGCCATCTCCGGTTGGCAGTCCTCGCCCTACTTCTGGCACAAGACCGGATTCCTCGTCGTCGCCCTCGGGATCCCCGTCATCAGTGCGCTTCTCGTCGCGGGGTGGATGGTCGTGCGACCCAAGGTCATGGCCCACACGGGCGGTCGCCTCAAGGCGGTCTGGTCCGACACCGGTCCGACCTACGGTGCACGCGCCGTTGACCCGGACGCCCTGGACGAGGTGAAGTCCTGATGTCCCGCACCCATGGAGGAGTCAGCATGGTCAGCGTCCGTCGTCGGTTGTTCCTGGGGTCACTCGCTTCCGCGCTCGCGCTCTCGTCCCTGGCGGGCTGTTCCGCGGACAAGGAGGGCATCACCGTTCCGACGACCGGCACCGGGACGATGACCATCGGCATCGCGGTCGATGAACCCGGAGTCGGGCTCAAGTCCGGCACGTCCTACGCCGGATTCGATGTCGACACCGCTCGCTACGTCGCCTCCAAGCTGGGGGTGCCACCACAGAACATCACCTGGGTGGAGGCCAAACCGGCCGACCGCGAAACCCTGCTCGAAAGTGGACAGGTGCAAATGGTCGTGTCGACCTACTCGATCACGCCGGAACGTGAGGAGAAGGTGTCGTTCGCCGGTCCGTACTACATCGCGCACCAGGATCTGCTCATCCGTCGCAACGACGAGCAGATCAACGGACCCGAAGCCCTCGACCGCAAGAACCTGTGCTCCGTCACCGGGACGACCTCCGCGGCATACGTGAAGTCGAAGTACGCAGGGAAGATCACCCTCCTCGAGAAGCCGCGCTTCTCCGACTGTGTCAACTCGCTGGTCGACGGCGAAGTCGACGCCGTGTCCACGGATGACCTCATCCTCGCGGGCTTCGCGGCGCAGGAGCAGTACAAGGGCATCCTGCGTCTCGTCGGCAAGGGCTTCACCGATGAGCGGTACGGCATTGGCGTCAAGAAGGGCGACACGGAGCTGGTGTCCAAGATCAACGCAGCCCTGAAGACCTACATCTCGGACGGTTCGTGGCAGAAGTCGCTCGACGCCAATGTCGGTGACTCCGGCTTCAAGGTTCCGAGTCCGCCATCCGTGGGCTCCTGACATCGAGGACGCCCTGACGGCGCCCATGGACCGGACTGCGCTCACCTCCTTCCTCGCTCGGCACCCTCCCTTTGACGGGTTGGCGACCGAGGAGGTCGGCAAGGTGGCCGCGTCGGCTGCCCAGGTCCCCTACGCCAAGGGCGCGCTGATCCTCGATGCCTTCCGTGACCCCTCGACCGAGGTCTTCGTGGTCCTCTCCGGACAGGTCAACCTGTGGAACGACGCGGATGGGCTGGCGGCACAGCCCGATGAAACCCTGGGCGTCGGCGACATCTTCGGCTTCTCAGCCATGCTCACCGAGAACTCCATCGGCCCGAAGGCTGTGGCCGGGTCCGATGCCCTCATCGCACGCATCCCCGGTGACGCGGCGGCCGTTGCCTTTGCCTCTCGCCGGGGCGCAAAGTTCCTGGCCACGCGGTTGTTCGAGGTGCTGCGACGGCGCCCGGTCACGCAGTCCTACGTCACCGTTGCCGATCTCATCGCCACCGCACCCCTGCTCGTCGAGTCCGACGTGCCCGTGGCCGAGGTCGCTCGCCTCATGACGGCTGCGGGATGCGGCCACGCCGTGGTGCACCTCGACGACGGCGGGTTCGGACTCGTGACCGACGCCTCCATCCGTGCTGGTGTCGTCGCCCGGGAACTCGGAGGGGACACGCCGGTCGGCCAGGTCGTGGCGGACCGCACGCCAACCGCCACCGTCGGCGACTCGGCGGCCGAAACGCTCATCCGCATGGTCGAGGCCGACGCCGATCACGTGCTTGTCCTCGACCGATCCCAGCAGCTGCGCGGAGTCGTCACGAGTCGTGACTTCTCGTTGTCGCCCACGACGGCCGATGTCGTCCTCCACGAGCAGTTGCGACGGGCGGCAACGGCCGACGAGTTGGTGGACACGGCGCATCGGATTCCGGGGTTGCTCGGCGACCTGCTGTCGCGCGGGCTCGCGTCGGGCAAGGTCATCGCGGTCAACACGACGATCATCGACGCGATGATTCGGCGAGCCCTGGAACTCGTCTTCGATGCGCACCCGGAATTGTCGCTCGACGCCTTCACGTGGCTGTCCCTGGGGAGCAACGGCCGCCGCGAGGCCGTCCTCACGTCGGACATCGACTCGGCCATCGCCTTCGCCGGCGATCCCTCCGAGCCCGAGATCACGGCATACCTCGTCGCCTTCGGTGAGGTCCACGCACTCCTGGCCCGCGCGGGGCTGTCCACGGACGGGCACGGAGCGGCAGCGAGTCGACGCGCGTTCGCCCGCACCAACACGGAGTGGCGGACCGCCGCTCTGGCCTGGCTGGGATCCCCGGTGGATGACCAGGGCGCGATCATGACGTCCTTGCTCGTCGATGGACGTCCCATCTATGGCGATCAGGGGCTTCCTGCCGTGACTGCCGTGTTCACCGAGCTGCGCAAGCACCCGGGGACGATGCGCCTGCTCCTCGAGGACTCGCTGGCCCGACGGGCTCGCCTCCACACGCCACGAGCCCTCAGCGACCTGCTGACCCGCCGGCCGGGCGCCTTCGACGTCAAGTCCCACGCGTTGTTGCCGATCGTGAACATCGGTCGGTGGGCCGCCCTCTCGGTGGGGTCCTCGGCGTTGCCGACGGTGGAACGACTTCTGGCCGCCTCCGGGTCGGCCATGCTTCCCACGGAGCGCGCATCGACCCTCATCGAGGTCTTCGAGGTGCTGCAGCGACTGCGGCTGCGCTACCAGCTCATGCAGGTGGGGGAGGGCAAGCAACCCTCCGACGCCCTCATGGTCAGCCACATGTCGCCGATCGATCGCAGCATCATCGTCCAGGCCGTGCGCGAGATTGCCTCGGCACAAAAGCGCATGAGCAACATCTCGGCCTACCTCCCGGCCGAGGAGTGGACTCGGCCGGAGGCTCGATGAGCGGTTCAGGAATCCGTCGGGTCGCCGTCATCGGGGACGTGGGCGGTCACCTCGACGCGCTCGTCGCCGAGCTGGGCCTGCTGGGCGCCGACCCAGTGACGGGCGCACTGCCCGCGGACCTCGCCATCGTTCAGGTCGGCGATCTCATCCATCGTGGTCCGGAGTCCGCTGGCGTCGTCGCGTTGGTCGACGACTACGTGACCCACCAGCCCACGCAGTGGGTGCAGCTCCTCGGCAACCACGAGGCGCAGTACCTCCGCGATCCCGTCTTCGAGTGGCCGGAGCGTCTCGACGACGCTGCCGCCGACGCCCTGCGCCGGTGGTGGAGCGGCGGTCTGATGCGAGTCGCTGTGGCCATTCCAGCCACTGCGGGCGACCACCTCGTGACCCACGCCGGACTCACTGCCGGCCTGTGGCGCGACGACCTCGGCTCGCCCTGCCAGGCGAGTGCCGCAGCGTCTGCGCTCAACACTCTCGGCAACGCGCACGACGAGGCGGTGTTTCGCGCCGGCGACATGCTGGGCTCACGCGGACCGCGCCACTCGGCGGGTCCCCTCTGGGCCAGCTCGGCCACCGAACTCCTGCCGAGCTGGGAGGGCACGGCCATGCCCTTCTGCCAGGTACACGGCCACTCCACCCTGCGGGACTGGGACGACGGCACGACCCGAGGGTCGAGCGGCCTGCTCGAGGCGACCGTCTTCGACGAGTCCAACAAGCACGAGGTCACCACGATCGATGGTGGGGTCATCATCGGCATCGACCCCAGTCACGGGCGAGAGCCGCGCGCCCCCTGGCGGTCCCGCCTGCTCAACCTGCGTGACGACGTCGAGGACTGGCGCCCTTGGGAGTGACGGTCGCCCTGCGGGCAACGGTCACGAAGCGGCAGTCGGCAGGTTCACCGCGAGCCACTGCGTGGTTGTCGCCCACGCCTCCTGTGAAGCGCCCTTGTGGTGAAACATCGGCGACGGGTTGTCGAAGGCGTGACCGGCGCCGGGGTGCACCACGAACGTCACGTCGTCGTGGCCGTCCGTCACCGCTTGCTCGATCTCGCGGACCGTGTCCATCGGGATGTAGTCGTCGCTGTCACCGAAGTGGTGCAGGCTCGGTGTGGTGACCTGGGACGCGAGACCGAGCAGGTTCGGCAGGGCCGAGCCGTAGTAGCTGACCAGGACGTCGGGCTTCGAATCCGCCACTGCCGCAACGTTGTAGGCCAGCCCGCCGCCGAAGCAGAAGCCGAGGAGGCCGACTCCGCCAGAGATGGCCGGGTTGTCGCGCAGCGCGTTCAGGGCGGCGATTCCGTCCTCGACCGCGGCGGGCCAGTCGAGTTCCTGGAGCAGGCCCATGGCCTTGGGCAGTCCGTCGCCCCCCTCCTCGATGACGGAGTCGCCGAGCCGTCCGTAGAAATGGGGGATGAGCACGACGTAGCCGAGGTCGGCGAGGTCCTGCGCCCGGGAACGGATGTAGTCGGTCACCCCGAAGATCTCCTGGAACAGCACGATCCCCGGTCCGGAGCCGGACGCGGGGATCAACAGGTCTGCGGGAAGGTCGAGTGCGATGTCGTCAGCCATGGGGCAAACGTATGCCGTGCGGTCCCTTGTGCACTCAGAATGGGGAGCGCACGGCATACGCCGATCGGTTTTCAGGCAGTGGGCGCTGCGGCGTAGCGGAGGTAGGGCTTGATCTCCTCGACGTCCTTGAACTTCTCGCGGGCATCCTCGGTGGAGACGGTCGGCGCGACGATGACGCGCTCGCCCGGCTTCCAGTCGGCCGGCGTGGAGAACGGGCCGGAGTCGTTGACCTGCAGGGCGTCGAGGGCGCGAAGGACCTCGTCGAAGTTGCGACCGGCGCTCTTGGGGTAGACGAGCGAGAGGCGCACCTTGCCCTTGGGGTCGATGAGGAAGACCGAGCGCACGCTCGAGGTGTCGCCCTCACCGGGGTGGATCATGTCGTAGAGCTCGGCGACCTTGCGGTCCTTGTCGGCGATGATCGGGTAGGTCACGGCAGAGCCGCCGACCTCCTCGATGTCCTTCTTCCAGGCGTTGTGGTCCTCGATCGCGTCGACCGAGACGGCGAGAACCTTGGCGTCGCGCTTGGCCCACTCGTCCTTGAGGGCGGCGACGCGGCCGAGCTCGGTCGTGCAGACGGGGGTGAAGTCCGCCGGGTGGCTGAAGAGGACGGCCCAGCCATCGCCCTTCCACTCGTGGAAGCTGATCTCACCCTCGGTGGTCTCAGCGGTGAAGTCCGGGGCGTTGTCGCCGAGACGCAGCGTGGCCATGGGAACGGTCCTCTCATCGGTAACACGAAGTTGTCAGAGACCAAACATGCCGTTAAGTACCGGATGGTGGTACCGACGTTTCGGATGCTGGACGCCAGCGGCTGACACGCGGGTCGCCTGTCGCAGGGTCTGCGCGCGAGGTCGCGAGGCTAGGGTGACGCCATGGACCGACGGATCTTCGGGATCGAGAACGAGTACGGCATCACCGCCTCGTCCGAGGGGCAACGCACCCTCACGCCCGACGAGGTCGCCCGCTACCTCTTCCGCAAGGTCGTCGCCTGGGGCCGCTCCAGCAACGTCTTCCTCGCCAACGGCTCACGCCTCTACCTCGACGTCGGCAGCCACCCCGAGTACGCCACGGCCGAGTGCGACTCCCTCCGCCAGCTCGTGGCCCACGACCGGGCGGGGGAGCGGGTCGTCGAAGGCCTGACCGCTGACGCCGAGGCCCGCCTGCGCGAGGACGGCGTGCGCGGCGACATCTACGTCTTCAAGAACAACACCGACTCCGCCGGCAACTCCTACGGCTGCCACGAGAACTACCTCGTCGGCCGGGCCGGCGACTTCCAGGTGTTCTCCGACGCCCTGCTCCCGTTCCTCATCAGTCGCCAGATCATCTGCGGCGCAGGCAAACTCGTGCGCACCTCCAAAGGCGTGGAGTATGCCGTGAGCCAGCGGGCGGACCACATCTGGGAAGGCGTGTCGTCGGCAACGACTCGTAGCCGTCCGATCATCAACACGCGCGACGAGCCGCACGCCGACGCCGAGCACTACCGCCGGCTGCACGTCATCGTCGGTGACTCCAACATGAGCGAGACGACGACATTGCTCAAGGTCGGCTCGTGCGACCTGGTCCTGCGGATGATCGAGGACGGCGTTGTCATGCGCGACCTCACGCTCGAGAACCCCATTCGCGCCATCCGCGAGATCAGCCACGACACGACCGGTCGCCGCCTCGTCCGCCTCGCCAACGGTCGTGAACTCAGCGCCCTCGATCTGCAACGCGAATACCTCACTGCGGCAGCGGCATACGTCGAGCGTGAAGGCACGAGCGACCCGGACCACAAGACGGTGCTCGACCTCTGGGAGCGCACCCTCGAGGCCATCGAGACCGACAACCACTCGCTCGTCGACACCGAAATCGACTGGATCATCAAGCACAAGCTGCTCAACGACTACGCCAACAAACACAGCCTCGACCTCGACCACCCGCGGCTGGCCCAGATCGACCTCGCCTACCACGACATCAACCGCCGACGCGGGCTGTTCTACCTGCTGCAGGCCCGCGGCCGGGCGGCCCGAGCGGTGACCGACCCCGAGATCTTCGAGGCCAAGGTCAAGCCTCCGCCCACGACCCGGGCCAAGCTGCGTGGCGACTTCATCAGGGCGGCGCAGGAGCACCGGCGTGACTTCACGGTCGACTGGGTGCACCTCAAGCTCAACGACCAGGCCCAGCGCACGGTCCTGTGCAAGGACCCGTTCCGCAACGAGGATCCCCGGGTCGAGCGGCTCATCGCGGGTATGTGATTCAGGAAAAGGACAGGTCCACTGGTTATGGTGGCCCCTTCCCAGCCACCGCTGAAATCTGAGGTACACCTGTGTTCCGCCCCCGCTTTGCACCCCTCGCCGCGGCTCTCGTCGTCGGTGTCGTGGCCCTCGCCGGTTGCGGCGACTCCTCCGGCAACTCCGCCAACGACCCGAAGACCGACACCGGTCCGCTCGCCTCGGTCAAGGTTGACGGGACGGACCCCACGAAGGAGCCGACCGTCACTCTCGGGACCACGCAGCTCAAGCTGACCGGCGAGGCCAAGCGCGTCATCACCGAGGGCAAGGGCACGGCCGCAGGCAAGACCGACCTGCTCTCCATCAAGGCGCAGATCGTCAACGGCAAGGACGGCAAGGTCGCGACGACCACGTGGAAGGAGAAGCAGCCGCTGGCCATCGACCTCACGGACAAGAACATGCTGCCGATCTTCGCCACCCAGCTCCCCGGGACCAAGCCGGGCGCTCGCCTCCTGCTCGGCGCACCAACGTCTGCCGTCTACGGACCCGAGGGCAAGACCGATCTCGGGCTCAAGCCCGAGGACCCCATTCTCTTCGTCATCGATGTCGTGAACGTCTCTTCCCCGCTCAAGGAGGCCAAGGGTGCCGCTGTCACGCCCAAGGCTGGTCTGCCTACGGTGAAGATGAACTCCGGCAAGGCGGCGACGATCACGATGCCCAAGACCGCAGCCCCCACGGCGCTCATCAACCAGCCGCTCGTGGCCGGCACCGGCACCAAGGTCGCCAGCGGTCAGACCATCAAGGTTGCCTACACCGGCGCGCTCTGGCGTGATGGCAAGGTCTTCGACTCCAACGCCGACGGCTTCACCACGGCCATCGGCGTCGGCCAGGTCGTGCCGGGCTGGGACAAGTCCCTCGTCGGCCAGGCCGTGGGTAGCCGCGTGCTGGTCGTCGTCCCTCCGGCCGACGGTTATGGCGCCTCAGGGAGGGGCGAGATCAAGGGCACTGACACGATGGTCTTCGTCGTCGACATCCTTGGCGCCGTCTGACCCGCACAACCCGGCACCCTCCAGTGCATCCAGCACCACCCGACCTGACCACCTCTTCGGAAGGACCTTCCATGGGATTTGACCCCGCCACCACCAAGCCCGAGATCGACTTCCCGGGCGATGCAGCACCCACTGAGCTCGTCATCGAGGACATCACCGTCGGAGACGGCGCCGAGGCCACGGTCGGCTCGACCATCTCCGCCCACTACGTCGGTGTCGCCCACTCGACCGGCGAGGAGTTCGACGCGTCCTGGGGTCGCGGCGCGCCGCTGGACTTCCGTCTCGGCGTCGGCCAGGTCATCCGCGGGTGGGACGACGGCATCGTCGGCATGAAGGAAGGTGGCCGTCGCCGCCTGGTCATCCCCTCCGACCTCGCCTACGGCGAACGCGGAGCCGGTGGCGCCATCAAGCCCGGCGAGAGCCTGATCTTCGTCGTGGACCTCGTCAGCGTTCGCTGATCCGCTGGGCCGCGCACACCCCGGCGACGGCGCTCACGATGAAAGCGGCGAGGTCCTCGTCGAGGCCACGCCCCATCGTCGACAGTCCGACCGGAGTCTGGCGTAGCGCTTCCAGCACACCTTCCGTGCCGATCTCGACGACGTCGAGGTCGGCACGGCTGTGTGCGGCGAGGTCTGCGGCCTGCCTGCGGACGAGAGCGGCGAGCTCGCCGCCGCCCGCCAGGATCGGGACGATCGCGGGGGAGAGCAAGGCCTTTCCGTATGCCGTGGTGCTGTGGTGCGAGATCCCGCGGTGCCGTGGGCGTGGGTCGCCTCCCGAGACGCGCAGCGCCGCGATGCTCGTGCCACCGAGGACGTGGGTGGCGTGGAGCGCCTCCGCTGCTGCGACTCCGGAGTAGCCCCAGCGGGTTCCCGTGCCCGACGTTGCCCGGGCCCTGGATGACGATGGTGATGTCGGCGTCCACGACGTGACGCGCGGCCAGCAGTCCGCTGTGCAGCGAGACCGCCTCGTAGTCGCCGCCGAAGGCCTGCCCCACGGTCAGGGTTGCCGCGATCCAGCCAGCTTCCCTGAGCCCGGCCACGGCGCGGGAGAACGCGATCGGCAGCGCACCCCCGTCGGTCATGACGTAGGCGACGCGGGCGTCCGGCCGGGCGAGCCGCACACCGGCGAGGATCGCGGGCAGGGCCGAGTGCAGGTCGGCGACGACGACGGGCATCCCGTCGATCGAGTCGGCCTCGATCAGCACGTCGTGGTGGATGCTGTCCTGCTCGTCCACCGCGAGGAACATCTGCTGCTGCGGGGTGTAGCGCGCCTTGACGATGTGCCCGGGGGAGTCGGGAGCGTCCTGCGGAAGGCGGTCCGGGATGGCCACGATGAACGCCAGCCCACCAGTTCCCAAACCCTTGAGCAGGGCCGTGGCGTTGAGGATCACCCGGTCGCCCGGCTCAGGGCGCCCGACCATCGCCGTGTAGGCGAGGCAACGCACCTCGGAACCGGTGTCATCAGCGGAAGCCAGCCTCACGGCATACTCCACCGATCCCGGCCACTCACGGATCTCTTGGACGACTACGCCCTCGCGCCACTGCATCACGAGGTGCAGGCTATCGAGTAGCGTCGGATGCATGAGCGCAGCGACGGGCCCGGCGGCCAAGACGGAGCGCCTCCTCAACCTCGTTCTCGTGCTTCTCTACACGCGTCGACCGTTGTCGAAGGCGCAGATTCGCGCCCTCGTCCCGCAGTACGGCGAAACCGCGTCGACCGAGTCCTTTGACCGGATGTTCGAGCGCGACAAGGACGAGCTGCGTGGGCTCGGGGTGCCGCTCGCCACCGAGGAGATCGACGTCTTCCACGAGGACGAGCCCGGCTACCGGATCCACCAGCGCGACTACGCGCTGCCCGACCTCGAGTTCGAGCCCGACGAGCTCGCCGTTCTCGGTCTGGCCAGTCGCAGCTGGGCCCAGGCGTCAATGGCCGGTCCCGCCGCCCAGGCCCTGCGCAAGCTGCGCGCTGCCGGCGTCGAGCGCGACGAGGGCGCCCTCATCGGCATCGAGCCGCGGCTACGCACGACCGAGCCGGCCTTCGAGGCCGTCAAGGACGCTGTGCTGAGCCGCACTCCCATCACCTTCACCTACCGACGCCCCGAGCGCGGCGAAGCCCAGCTGCGCAAGGTGCAGCCGTGGTCTCTCGTGCAGTGGCACGGTCGTTGGTACCTCGCGGCCTTCGACCTCGACCGCGAGGACACGCGGGTGTTCAGGCTGTCGCGGGTCGACGGCGCGGTGCGCAAGGCCGGTCGCGCCGGGTCCTTTGAGGTCCCGGCCGATCACGAGGCCCGCATCATGGTCGAGCGCTCAGCTCCCCTCGGTGAAGCCCGTCCCGCCACCCTGCTCGTGCGGCCGGGAGCCGCCCACAGCCTGCGCCGTCGTGCCACGTCGACGACCGAGGTCGACAGTGGCTGGTCCCAGCTGAGCATCGAGTTCCACGACGTCGACGGCTTCGCGGCCGAGATCGCCGGGCACGCCGACAACGTGCGGGTGCTCGAACCCGCCGACCTGCTCGACCGGGTGCAGACCCAGCTGAGGGCCACGCTCGCCGCACACGAGGTCGGCGTCTGATGGCCACCGAGACCGCCACCAACCGGCTCGCCCGACTCCTGACGATGGTGCCGTGGCTCGTCAACCGCCAGGGCATCGAGCTGGAGGAGGCTGCCCGCGGCCTCGACGTGTCCGTCGAGCAGCTCGAGTCCGACCTCAACCTGCTCTTCCTCTGCGGCTACGGGCAGATGCCCGACGAGCTCATCGAGGCCGACTGGGAGGAGGGTCGGGTCTTCGTGGGCAACGCCGACACGATCTCGCGGCCGCTGCGACTCGGGGTCGACGAGGCCGTGACGCTCATCGTCGGGCTGCGGACCCTGCTCGACGTCCCGGGTCTCACCGAGCGGGACGCCATCGAGCGGGCGCTGGCCAAGCTTGAGACCGCATCCGGGACCGCCGCCGAAGCAGCTGCGCGCGTCTCCGTGGACCTTGCGGGGGAGCGCGTCGACGACGCGACGCTGGCCGGTGCGCGCGAGGGTGTCAGGAACCACCGCCGCCTCCACCTGACCTATCACGTGCCCGGGCGCGACGAGTCGACCGAGCGTGACGTCGACCCGATGCGGGTCATCGCCGCCGACGGGCACTGGTACCTCGAGGGCTACTGCCACCGCGCCGAGGGCATTCGGGTCTTCCGGCTGGACCGCGTCGAGAACCTCACCGTCCTCGACCAGGACGGGACACCGCCCGAGGGTGTGGCACCGCGCGAGCTCGGCGAGAGCATCTTCAGCCCGGCCGAGGACGACCTCCTCGTGACGGTGCGGCTGCTGCCCGGCGCCCTCTGGGTGAGCGACTACTACCCGGTGGAATCGTCCAAGGATGCCAAGGACGGCTCACGCACCATCACGCTGCGCACTGCCGACACCGCCTGGATCGAGCGTCTCGTTCTGCGGATGGGCGGCCACGCGGTGGTTGTTTCACCGGAAGATCTCAGCGAACGCATAGCCGCGAGGGCACACGCAGCCCTTGACTCACAGACCCACGACGTAGACTGACCACAGACCTCACACTGGAAGAAGGCACATCCTCATGCGCAACATTGGCGCCCCCGAGATCATCGTCATCGCCGTGCTTCTCATCGTCATCTTCGGCTGGAAGCGCCTGCCCGACGCGGCACGCAGCCTCGGCCGCTCAGCTCGTGTCTTCAAGTCCGAGGTCGAGGAGATGAAGAACGACGGCAAGGACAAGTCGACCGAGACCGTTCCGGGTGAGACCGTGCACCGCGAGGCCGCCACGCCGACGCAGGCGTCGCCGGCCCCCACCGCGTCCCCGATCGACGAGAACGCGCCGCGGACGGACAACCAGTCCGGACCCACGTCCGGCTCCACCGTCTGACCCATCTCTTCGATGCCCGGAGTTGCGAAACCCGGTCGGCCTCACCTGCCCAAGCGGCGTGAGCGCGACCCCGAAGGCAGGATGTCGCTCGGCGACCACCTGCGCGAGTTCCGGCGACGGGTCTTCATCGCTGCCGGCACCGTTGTCGTGGCTGCCGTTGCGGCAGGCCTCAACTACGAACGAATCTTCAACTTCCTCTCTGCGCCGTTCAACGACTACAAGGTCGCCAACCCGCAGAGCGACATCAGCCTCAACTTCGGTGAGGCCACGTCCGCGTTCTCGAACTTGATCACGCTGTCCGTCTTCGTCGGGGTCATTGCAGCAAGCCCGGTCTGGCTCTATCAGCTCTGGGCCTTCATCGTTCCGGGGCTGACCAAGAAGGAGAAGCGGATCTCGCTGGCGTTCATCGCGGCGACCGTCCCGCTCTTCCTGGGCGGCTGCTGGTTGGGCTACATCGTCCTGCCGCAGTCGCTCCAACTGCTCTACGGCTTCTCGCCGGAGGGAACGTCCAACATCCAGCAGGTCTCGGCCTACTTCTCGTTCGTCACCCGCTTCATCCTCGTCTTCGGTGGCGGGTTCCTCTTCCCGGTCTTCCTCGTCGCCTTCAACGCGGTGGGCATCCTCTCCGCCGAGAAGATGATCCGCGGATGGCGCGTCGCCGTCGTGCTGATCTTCGTCTTCGCTGCGGTGGCCACGCCCACGGCGGACCCGATGACGATGTTCCTGCTCGCAGCCCCGCTGATGCTGCTCTACTTCATGGCCTACGGGGTCGCCCGCCTCATCGACAGGCGTCGCGCCAAGAGTCGCCCGGACTGGCTCGAGACCTCTGACGACGAGGCCTCCGCACTGTGATCGAGCAGCACCGTCAACGCATCGGTCTGATCATCAACCCGACTGCCGGCAAGAACACCGGTGCCCGCATCGGCCGAGAAGCTGCGACTCTGCTCACTGCCGCTGGTCACGAGATCGTCGACCTGTCGGCCATGGATGGTGCCCATGCCATGGAGCGCGCCCGCGCCGCGATCGCGGATCGCGCCGTCGACTGCATCGTGGTTGCCGGTGGCGACGGCATGGTCCACTTCGGCGTCAACCTCGTCGCGGGCACCGACATCCCCCTCGGCATCGTTGCCGCAGGCACCGGCAATGACACGGCACGCGAACTCGGCCTGCCGGTGCGTGACGCTGCCAAGTCCGTGGAGCGGATCATTCACGGAGCACGTCGCCAGATCGACGCCGTCCGGCACGTCACTCCACACGGCGACGCGCGCTGGTTCGTCGGAGTGCTCGCGGCAGGCTTCGATGCCGTCGTCAACGAGCGGGCCAACGGGTGGCAGTGGCCCAAGGGGCAGATGCGCTACAACCTCGCCATCCTGCGCGAGCTCGGTGTTTTCAAACCCATTCCGTATGCCGTGGAGGTCGACGGAGTCCGCCACGAGACCAAGGCGATGCTCGTCGCGGTCGCCAACGGGCCGGCATACGGAGGCGGTATGAAAATCGTCCCGAGCGCCGAGTTCGACGACGGACAACTGGACGTCCTCATCCTCCACGAGGTCTCGATCCCCACGTTGTTGCGCGTCTTCCCCAAGGTCTTCAAGGGTGAACACGTCAGCCACCCGTCGGTCGAGATCATCCGCGGCCGCCGCGTCCGGCTCGAGGCCAAGGGCATCGTGTCCTACGCCGACGGGGAGCGTTTCGAACCGCTGCCTCTCGAGTGCGAGGTCGTGCCGGGAGCGGTCACGATCCTGACGTAGCCTGACGGCTATGAGCACATCGGGGCCCCACCTGGCGTCATTCACGGCCTCGCTGAACTTCCCCTTGGACGATTTCCAGGTGCAGGGGTGCGAGGCGGTCGAGCGCGGTCAGGGCGTCCTCGTCGCGGCACCCACTGGCGCGGGCAAGACCATCGTCGGCGAGTTCGCGGTGCACATGGCGCTGGCCACCGGTCGCAAGGCGTTCTACACCACCCCGATCAAGGCCCTGTCGAACCAGAAGTACCACGACCTGGTCGCCGTCCACGGCGTCGACAAGGTCGGCCTGCTCACCGGTGACTCGTCGGTCAACGGCGAGGCTCCCGTGGTCGTCATGACCACCGAGGTGCTTCGCAACATGGTGTATGCCGGCAGCGCCACCTTGCGCGGGCTCGGCTTCGTCGTCATGGACGAGGTGCACTACCTCGCCGACCGGTTCCGCGGTGCCGTCTGGGAAGAGGTCATCATCCACCTGCCCGAGTCGGTGCAGGTCATCTCGTTGTCGGCGACCGTGAGCAACGCCGAGGAGTTCGGTGACTGGCTCGCGGAGGTGCGCGGCAACCACGCCGTCGTCGTCTCCGAGCACCGGCCCGTTCCCCTGTGGCAGCACATGCTCGTCGGCAACTCGATGTTCGACCTCTTCGTCGAGGGGACGTCCGAGCCGGACGCCGACGGTGCGAGCGCCCGGGTCAGTCCCGACCTCGTCCAGGCCATCCGGGGCGCCGAGCAGCAGCGCGCCGACGGCTGGGTGCGGGGGAGCACGCGCGACAAGGGTCGTGGACCCGAGCGTCCCCGCGACCACGGACGTGTCCAGGGCCGCAGCGGGGGACGCGAGAGCAGCAGGGACAACAGCCGAGACCACGGACGTGGCCCCGGACGAGCTGGCACGGTCGCTGTCTCCGGTGGGACGACCGGGCGCACGGATCGTGGTTTCACGCGCGGTGCTCGCCCGGGTGGGGGAGCGACGCGGGCCGAGGTCATCGCCCAGCTCGACCGGGACGGTCTGCTGCCGGCCATCACCTTCATCTTCAGTCGCATGGGCTGTGAGGGCGCCGTCGGGCAGTTGCTGTCCTCCGACACCCGACTCATCCCGCAGCGCGAGGGTGAGCAGATCCGACGTCACGTCGAGGAACGCATGGGGTCGTTGGCCGAGGAGGACCTCGGGATCCTGGGCTACTACGACTTCGTCGAGGGGCTCTCGCGCGGGTTCGCCTGCCACCACGCCGGCATGCTGCCGCTGTTCCGCGAGATCGTCGAGGAACTGTTCACGGCCGGCCGCATCCGTGCGGTGTTCGCCACCGAGACCCTGGCCCTCGGCATCAACATGCCGGCCCGCACCGTCGTGCTCGAGAAGCTCGTGAAGTTCAACGGCGAGACCCACGCCGACATCACGCCGGCCGAATACACCCAGCTCACGGGTCGCGCGGGCCGACGCGGCATCGACATCGAGGGCCACGCCGTCGTGCAGTGGAGCAGAGGTCTCGATCCACTCGCCGTGGGTGGACTGGCCTCGACTCGCACCTATCCGTTGCGGTCGAGCTTCAAGCCGACCTACAACATGGCGGTCAACCTCGTCGCCCAGGTCGGGCGCCAGGTGGCCCGCGACATCCTCGAGACCTCCTTCGCCCAGTTCCAGGCCGACCGTGCGGTCGTCGGCCTCGCGACCAAGGTCCGCCGCAACGACGAAGCCCTCGAGGGCTATGCCGAGTCGATGCACTGCCACCTCGGCGACTTCCGCGAGTACGCCGAGCTGAGGCGGGCCATCGCCGACGCCGAGAAGGACGGCGTGCGCAAGCGTTCGGCCGGTCGCAAGGCAGAGGCTGCGGTCAGCCTCGAGAACCTCAGGATGGGCGACATCATCAAGGTGCCTGCTGGTCGTCGCTCCGGCTGGGCCGTCGTCGTGCAGACCGCCCGGAGCGGCAAGGGCGCGCCCAGCGGACCGGGTGTCGTCACCGAGGACCGACAGTTCCGTCGGCTCACGCTCGTCGACGTGCCGGTGCCCGTCTCTGCGGCGGCATCGATCGTCGTCCCCAAGAACTTCAACCCCAAGTCACCGAAGTCGCGTCGCGACCTCGCGACCACGATGCGCATCGCCGTGCCCGCACGACCCGCCGTCGAAGCCAGCCAAGGAGGTGGCGCAGGAGGCCGCGCAGGAGAACGACCGCATCGCCTACCTGCGCGCCGAGCTCAAGGCGCACCCCTGCCACCAGTGTCCCGAGCGCGAGGACCATGCGCGGTGGGCCGAGCGTTGGCACCGGCTCAAGCGCGAGACGTCCGGGTTGAAGCGCAAGGTGGAGGGCCGCACCAACTCGGTCGCGCGCACGTTCGATCGCATCTGCGTCCTCCTGACCCAGCTCGGCTACATCGAGGACGACGTCGTCACGGAGCGGGGCGAGCGGCTGCGTCGCCTCTACACGGAGCGCGACCTGCTCGCTGCCGAGTGCCTGCGCCACGACGTGTGGAAGCGCCTCGACGCACCGGGCCTCGCGGCCTGCGTGTCCACGCTCGTCCACGAGCCACGGCACGAGCAGGCCGACCCCTCACCCAGGATGCCCAACGACGAGGTGGCCGCGGCCATCACCGAGATGCAGCGACGGTGGAGTGAGCTCGACGACCTCGAGGGCGATCACGGCCTTGAGGTCACTGCTGTGCCTGATGGCGGGATGGCGTGGATGGTCCACCGCTGGGCGAGCGGCGAGCGTCTGGACACGGTGTTGCGCGGTCAGGAGATGGCGGCCGGCGACTTCGTGCGCCGGTGCAAGCAGATCGTCGACCTGCTCGGACAGATCGCCGATGCGGCACCGGACACCGAACTGCGACGCACCGCCCGCAAGGCCATCGACGGCGTCCGCCGAGGAGTGGTCGCGGCCGACCGCCTCGACTGAATCGCGCCCAGTTTCAGGGGATCTGGAGTGCCGACAGGACGCGGTTGATCGGGTTCGTGATGCCGTAGGTCGACGCCAGCTCGCTGAGCAGCCGCGTGTCCGCGACCTGGGTCGGCAAGGCGAGGTCGACGTCCGCGACCGGTGCGTCCCGGACGACGCGCACCACTCGCGGTGCGACATCGAGGTATGCCGCCGCCGCCTCGAGGTTGGTCCGGCGGGCACCCTTGATGGCCGGGTCTCCGTCGGCGACCGCCTTGCGCAGTCCTGCGAGGGACCCGTATGCCGCGATGAGCTGGGCCGCCGTCTTGTCGCCGATGCCCTTGACCCCGGGAAGGCCATCACTGGTGTCGCCGCGCAGGATCGACATGTCCAGATAGGCGTCCCCGTCGGGCACGGAGTACTTCTCCTGCAGATAGCTCTGGGTGCCCTGATCCGGCTCTCGCACACCGCCTTTGCCGGTGTAGAGCACGCGCACGGAGTTGGCGTCGTCGATGAGCTGCAGCAGGTCCCGGTCCCCGGTGACGACATCGATGGCCTTGGTCCCGCGGTGCCGCTCTACGAGGGTGCCGATGACGTCGTCTGCCTCGAAACCCGCGGCACCGAGACGCGGGATGCCCAACGCGGCCAGAGCGTCGCGGATGAGGGGAACCTGGGGGGTGAGGTCGTCGGGGGACTCCTCGACGACCTCGCTGTCCTGCGTGAGGCGGTGCGTCTTGTAGGTGGGGATGAGGTCGACCCGGAACTGCGGCCGCCAGTCGTCGTCCCAGCAGGCGACGAGGTGCGTCGGCTTGTGGGCGTTGACGAGCGTCGCGATCATGTCGAGGAAGCCGCGCAACGCGTTCGTCGGCGGCTCGTCGGTCGAGGCCCGCTGGTCCGGCACTCCGAAGAAGGCGCGGAAGTAGAGCGAGGCGGAGTCCAGGAGCAGCAGTCGTTCCGAGGTCATGCCCGTCACCCTAGTTGCGCCACTGCGCCTCAGAACGAGCCGGCGACCGTGCCGATCAGCCAGATCACGCCGGCCCCGAGCAGGAGGGCACCGATCACGACGTCCCAGACCGTCCGTGCAGACCCACGACCGATCCGGACGACGCGCACGACGAGCGTGACGGCGAGGACGACAACGCTCAGTGGCGCCACGACGATCGCTCCGGCAAAGGCGGCGAAGTCGTGCGGGGTGAGCGTGCACCCGAAGCCGAGGCCGGAGCACTGCCCGCCCGGGTTCACATCCGGCGCCAACGTGAACCACAGTCCCCACGCCGCCCACAGCGCCAGAAGCACGACGAGGACGATGAGTGAGCCGTGTGAAGAACGACGCGTCTCGGCTGGGGTGGTCATGACAGAGCATCGTGCCCTGTTGTGACTACTGTTGGCGACGTGGAGGACCTTGACCGCAAGATCGTGGAGCAGCTCTCAACCGACGGTCGGATGAGTTACACCGACCTCGGGCGCGCCCTCGGCATGTCGACCTCCGCTGTGCACCAGCGCGTTCGCCGGCTCGAGAAGCGTGGCGTCATCAAGGGCTACACCGCGCGGGTCGACCACGCCGCCGTCGGGGTGGCCATCACATCGTTCATCTCGATCACCCCGCTCGACCCGGCAGCACCGGACGACATCCCCGATCACCTGCGCGACATTCCCGCCATCGAGGAGTGCCACTCCGTCGCGGGCGACATGAACTACATCCTCAAGGTCCGGGTGGCCACGCCCCTCGAGCTCGAAGAGCTGCTGGCGCGCATTCGCGCCGCGGCCAATGTGTCGACGAAGACGACGGTCGTCCTCTCCACTCCCTGGGAGTAGCCGAGCAGGGCTGTGGAAAAGTCCACGGTCGATTGGCGAGTTTTCGGCACGATCCCGTCATGACCTTCGACGACCTTCCCCATGACCTGCGCGACCTCTCACTCGACGACTCGATGCTGCGTGCCGACGTCGTCGATCTTTTCGTGGGCGCCTTCGATCGAGTCGACGGATGTTTCGCCGTCGTCCTCCTCGATGGCGAGCACCGAATCGTCCAGCCCGTCCTCATCACCGAGATGGGGGAGGCCGACCCTCCGACGCTGGCCGGGCCGGTGCGAGCACTGCTGACCGAGGCGCGCCCACCGGCCATCATCGGGGCGCTCGGCCGGCCGGGCTCCCCGTTGTTCACCGACACCGACCGCGCCTGCCATCAGGTCCTGGTCGACCTCTGCCGGGAGCTCGACATCGAGCTCCTCGGTGCCTACGTCGCCACGGACAACCTCGTTCGAGAGCTGCCCGACCACCTGCGCATGGCGTCCTGACTATCTCGCGATCGGCCCTGTCCTGGCCTGCGTCACTGCGACGAGGTCGGCGGGCGAGAGCTCAAGATCCAGCCCTCGACGTCCGCCCGACACGAGCACGGTTTCATGGTCGGCTGCCGAGGAGTCAACGACCGTCGACAGTGCTCGCTTCTGTCCGATCGGGGAGATGCCACCGACGACGTAGCCCGAACTTCGCTCTGCCGCAACGGGATCGGCCATGGCGACCTTCTTGACTCCCAGCGCGGCGGCCATCGCCTTGAGGTCCAGGGTGCGATCCACAGGCACCACACCCACTGCCAGCCCGGTGCCGGTGTCGACGAGGAGAGTCTTGAAGACCCGGGCCGGTTCGACGCCCAATGCCTGGGCTGCTTCGAGCCCGAACGACTCGGCCGCAGGGTCGTGCTCATAGGCACGTACGGCATACGCAATCTGGGCCTTGCTCAGCGCGACGGTCGCCGGAGTGCCCACCGAACCACCGCGTTCCTTGCGTCCCATGTCGCGAGGGTATGCCGTGTCGTCAGGCCTTCGTCGTGAAGGTCCGGGTCAGGGCGGCGGCGCCGGAGAGCACCACGACGACGAGTCCATAGATGGTGGCCGTCGTCTCGAGGCCGAGGTGGGGAGCGGCGAAACCCGCAGCCACAGCCGGCAGTCCGAACGCCAGGTAGCTCACGACGAAGACGCTCGAGAAGAGTTCGCCGCGCTGGTCAGGACCGACCGTGTTGGAGATCGACCGCATGATCCCGAGGAACGACGTGCCGAAACCCGACCCGGCCACCACGGCCGCCAGCAGGAAGCCCGTGAGCGACTCGGCGTGGAGGGCGACCAGAGTCAGGGCCGTCCCGAGAGCGAGCATCGTCGTGCCATAGATCGTGATCTGGCGAGGCGTCCGGTTGCGGAAGAGGTAGGAGCTCAGCGCGCCGGTTCCGGTCAGCACGGCCACGACGGATCCTTGGACGAAGTGCGTGCGACCGCCGAGGAGCTGACCGACGATCGGCGCGCCCAAGGACAGGTAGAGCCCACCCGTGGCCCAGCCAGCAAAGAGAGCAGGGGCGCTGCGCTGGAAGGCGGGCCGGGCTGGGGCGGGGATCCCCACGCGCGGTCGGAGCGATCGGCGCCAACCTTCGTGGCGCGGCGACGTCTCCGGGAGGGCGAGTGCGCCCAGAGCCATGACGAGGTAGACGGCGGTGAGCGTGGCGAACACGATCGTCAGCGCGCTGCCGGGGGAGGAGTCGAGGACGGCACCGCCGATGAGGGCACCAGCTGCAAGACCGAACAGCGGAGTCACGCTGTTGAGCGTCGCGCCCAGGCCGGGCCGGGAAGCGGGTTCGAGGTCGGCGACCGCTGCCGTCATCGTCGACATGAGCAGCCCCGCTGCGAGGCCTTGGACCGCGCGGGAGATGAGCAGGGTCGTGACGCTGTCGGCGTGCCAGAAGCCGACCATGCTCGCGGCGAGGACGACGAACCCGGCGGCCAGCACCGGTCGACGGCCGATGTGGTCGGAGAGCGACCCAGTGACAAGCAACGTGACGAGCAGCGCCAGGGCGTAGACGCCGAAGATCGTGGTCATGGTGCCGGCGGAGAACCCGATCTCCGCCTGGAGCACCGGATAGAACGGCGACGGCGCGCTCGCACCCACCATGAGAGCAACGACCGCGCTCAGGGCCAGGGCAAAGCCGGGGCCACGGCCCAGTCGGCGTGACCTCGACTCCTCGGAGGCGGGCCCAGCCAGGGGCTGGGTGCTCGCCTCTGAACTGGTCTGGATGCTGCTGGTCGCGCTCATGACGGGCCTCTCGGAGAAAACAACGGTTCGAAAGATATCGAACTGTGGTTTAGCCTCGGGCATTCCCGATGTCCAGTATTTGGTTCGACTATTATCGAACCATGCCCGCAAACCAGGTGCTTCCCCATCCCGCGATGGGCGACGTGGCCCTCACGGATGTCCTCTTCGCCCTGAGCGATCCCAGTCGCCTGCAGATCGTCCGGGACCTCGCCGACGGCCCGCTCGAAATGGCCCAGTGCGGCGCCACCAACCCTGCCTTGCCGAAGTCGACCAAGTCACACCTGATGAAGGTGCTGCGCGAAGCCGGCGTCGTTCGCAACGAACCCCGGGGGCGGGGGCGGCTGGTGTCCCTGCGCCGCGAAGAGCTCGACGAGACCTTCCCCGGGCTGCTCGACAGCGTCCTGAACGCACCGAAGGCCTGACCCTCAAGCGGAGGGTCAGGCCTTCGGAGTCAACCGTTCAGCGCGAGTCAGAGCAGGTCGCGGGCCGAGGCCTCGCGACTCGCGCCGGCGCCCGCGAGCGCTGCGGCGTGCACCTGGTCGACGTCAGTGTTGGAGTTCCACCACTGCTTGCCGGCCTCGGGCAGCGTGTAGATCGGGTCGTAGTAGACGTACTCGCGCGACAGCGCCTGCTCGTCCGCGCCCTCGATGGAGGTGCGGTAGTTCTTGCGCCAGAACGACATGCCCTTGTCACGGTCGTAGGTGTCGACCTGGTGGACCCAGCGCTTGCCGACGAACGGGACGTCGCAGACGATGCGCGGCGTCGCGAACCCGGGGAGGTAGCCCATGATCGAGTGCTGCAGGTGCTGTGCCTCGTGCAGGGCGAGCCGCCAGTGCTCGGAGAACGGGATCATGTCGCACATGTAGAAGTAGTACGGCGTGATCATCGCTTCGTCCTGCAGGGCGAAGCAGAGGTCGAGCAGGTCCTTGCTCGTGTCGTTGATGCCACGCATGAGGACGCCCTGGTTGCGCACGTCGCGCACGCCGGCCTCGAGCATCGCCTTGGACGCGTCGGCGACCAGGGGAGTGACGGACTGGGCGTGGTTGACGTGCGTGTGGATCGCCAGGGAGATCCCACGGGAGCGGGCCAGGGCGGAGACCCGAGCCACACCCTCGACGACGTCCGGCTGCAGCCAGTGCTGCGGCAGACCCATGAGCGCCTTGGTCGCGAGGCGGATGTCGCGGATGTTGTCGATCCGCATGAGCTTGTCGAGGAAGCCCTCGAGGTTCTTCCACGGCATGTTGGCGACATCGCCACCGGAGACGACGACGTCGCGCACCTGCGGGGTGCGCTGGAGGTAGTCGAGCATCGCGGCGTGGCGGTCGACCGGCTTGCCGGCCAGCTTGAGCTTGACGATCTGGGCCGTCGAGTTGCCGACGAGGTCCATGCGCGTGCAGTGGCCGCAGTACTGCGGGCACGTCGGCAGCATCTCGGCGAGCACCTTGGTGGGGTAGCGGTGGGTCAGGCCCTCGACCGCCCACATGTCGTGCTCGTGGAGGCTGTCGCGCGCGGCGAACGGGTGCGAGGGCCAGTCGGTGCGCCGGTCGCTGAAGACGGGGAGCATGTAGCGCCGCACCGGGTCAGCGAGGAACGCCTCGGTGAACGCGGCACCAGCAGCCGGCATCGACCCGTCGGCCCACGACATCTCGCTGACCATCGTGTTCATCATCTGCGGGGGGACGAGCATCGACATCGTGGCGCGCTCGACCTGGTCGCGCTCGAGGTCCGCGTAGAAGTCCTCGGTGAGGAGGTCACCCATGAGCTCGCGCAGCTGAGCAACGTTCTTGACGCAGTGCGCCCGCTGCCACTGGGCGCTCGCCCACTCGTCCTTCGTGACCTGGCGATACCCGGGGAAGCGGGTCCAGTCGGGCTCGACGAGCTCGCGACGCCGGTAGACGTAAGGCTGCTCGATGTTTGTCGTCATGCATGCGAGGATACGGACAGACCACCCCCAAGTCATCTTCATCCCGCAATATTTATCGTCCAGTGTTGTCAGACAGGAGAACTTCCCGTGCGTGGAACGTCACCGGTGAGCACGACGAGCTCCCCGTTCGGAGTGCATCGGGTCCTCGAGCCGGTCGGAGAATCGCTGCCGCAGGCCGCGCGTGTCCTCGATCCGCGTCCCGAGATCTGGCCCGACGAGGTGCGCATCGACATCGAGACGCTCAACCTCGACGCCGCGTCCTACCGCCAGCTCCACGACAAGCACGCAGGTGACGGTGCCGCGATCCGCAGCGAGGTCCTCGCGATCGTGGGGGAGCGCGGCAAGATGCAGAACCCCGTCACCGGCAGCGGCGGCATGCTCATCGGCACCGTCGCCGAGGTCGGCCCCGAGTCGACCCTGGGCTTGTCGGCCGGCGATCGCGTGGCGACCCTCGTCTCGCTGTCGCTCACGCCGCTCGCCATCACCGACGAGTTGGCGCGCTGGGACGGTCTGGGGGAGCGGGTACCCGCGCAGGGTCACGCGATCCTCTTCGGCCGCTCCATCGCCGCGACCCTGCCGGACGACCTGTCGCCCGAGCTTGCGCTCATGGTCATGGATGTCTGCGGCGCACCGGCGCTCGTGGCCCGGACAGTCAAGGGGTATGCCGCCCGCTCCCGTTCCGCGGACACGTCACCGTCCGTGGACGGCCCGTCCGTCGTCGTGCTCGGGGGAGCGGGCAAGTCCGGTTCGCTGTCCCTGGCCGCTGCTGCCGACGCAGGCGCCACCCGCCGGGTGGCTGTCGTCCGCGACCAGGCCGAGGCGGACCTCCTTGACGGCACCGGCCTCGCGACCCACGTCGTCATCGCCGATGCTCGCAACCCGCTCGGTCTCACCGAGGCGCTCGCGACGGTCGGCGGTCCGGCCGACCTCACCGTCGTCTGTGTCGACGTCACCGGTTGCGAGCAGCCCGCCATCCTCGCGACCTCCGAGGGTGGCACAGTCATCTTCTTCTCGATGGCCACGAACTTCGCCGCCGCTGCGCTCGGCGCCGAGGGCCTGGCTGCCGATGTGACCATGCTGGTCGGCAACGGCTACGTTCCCGGACACGCGGCATACGCGCTGGAACTCATCCGTGGCAACGCCGCGGTGCGTGACCTGTTCGAAGGCCGACTCACCCAGGAGGACCACGCGTGACCCCGCTGCTCGAGCTCGACAAGGCCGATGTCCGACGTGCCCGCGCCCTGGCGCGCAAGGTCGGCAAGCCCGTCGTCGACATCGCCAACAAGCACACGACCGTGTCGGTCGAGCGCGCCACGCTGCGCCTCGCCGGGCTCTCCGGTGCCGATCACGAGCGCGTCCCGTGGGTCAACCACCTCGTCGACGCCGTCCGCGAGAGCGCGGGCCTCGAACACGGCGTGACCCTGCCGGTCTGGGATGCGCTTCGACGTGGACTGGCTCCCGACCTGCTGACCCTGGCCCAGATGGCGAGCAGCCGCTCGGTCGAGTTCCGCATCCCCGAAGGCAAGGACGCCACAGCGGCAGCCAAGCAGTCCCGCGCGGCGGTGGCACGCGGCATACGCGCGATTGACAAGCAGCGCGTCGCGCGCGAGCGGCTCGTCAAGCGCCACGGCGACCCGAAGCAGCGGCCGTGGATCTATCTCATCGTCGCCACGGGCGACATCTACGAGGACATCCCGCAGGCGCAGGCCGCCGCGCGCGAAGGTGCCGACGTCATCGCCGTCATCCGCTCGACGGGGCAGACCTCCTCGACTACGTGCCCGAGGGCGCAACCCGTGAGGGGTATGCCGGGACGTACGCCACCCAGGAGAACTTCCGGCTCATGCGGGCCGCGCTCGACGAGACGAGCAAGGAGGTCGGTCGCTACATCCGACTGACCAACTACGCGTCCGGGCTGTGCATGCCCGAGATCGCGGCGCTCGCGGGCATGGAGCGGCTCGACATGATGCTCAACGACTCGATGTACGGCATCCTCTTTCGCGACATCAACCCGATCAGAACCTTTGTGGACCAACGGTTTTCGCGTCAGGTGCACGCGCGCGCCGGCATCATCATCAACACCGGCGAGGACAACTACCTCACGACGAGCGACGCCGTCGAGGCCGCGCACACGGTGACGGTGAGCCAGCTGCTCAACGAGTACTTCGCCAAGGAGGCCGGACTCGAGGACTGGCAGCTCGGGCTCGGGCACGCCTTCGAGATCAACCCCGACCTCCACGACTCGTTCCGGATGGAGCTCGCGCACGCGCTGCTCGCCCGGACCCTGTTCCCGGACGCGCCGCTCAAGTGGATGCCGCCGACCAAGCACATGACCGGCGACGTCTTCAAGGGCAACCTGCTCGACGGGTTCTTCAACCTCGTCGGCGCCCTCACCGGCCAGGGGATCCTGCTCGTCGGGATGATGACCGAGGCCGTCGTCACGCCGTGGATCTCCGACCGCGACATCGCCCTGCAGAACGTCCGTTACGTCCTCAACGCGGCCGGGGGACTGACCGAGGACTTCCACCCGCCGCGCAACGGCTTCATCCAGACACGGGCGCGCCACGTCCTCGGCGAGGCCATCGACCTGCTCCAGCAGATCACCGACGAGCCCGGCAAGGCGCCGCTGCTCGAGGCCATCGCCGACGGCACCTTCGGTGAGATGAAGCGACCGGCCACGGCCGGCAAGGGCCTCGACGGTGTCATCGTGCGCGCCCCCGGCTACGACAACCCGGCGATCACCCTTCTCGAGGGACCGGGACCAGCTCGGAGACGGACGAAGTCCGTCAACGAGGAAGGGGGTACCCGATGAGCGTGTCCAAGGTCCCGACCCCCGAGGCGTCGACCGACTCGACGCCCTCGGTCATCCGGCCCTACGGCGACCAGACCGGTGACGGCATGGTCCAGGTCTCCTTCACCCTGCCGATGGCGAGCAGCAAGCGGGCCGAGGGCGCCGCCCTGCAGCTCGCGGGCAAGATGGGCATCGAGCCGGCCATCGTCGTGCACAGCAAGGCCATCGGCGACGGGTTCACCTTCTTCGTCGTCTACGGATCGGTGAAGCACCTCGTCGAACCGCACCTGGTCGAGGTCATCGAGCGCGAGTTCCCGCTGCTGTCCGGCAAGGAGATCAACACCGCGATCAAGAAGCACCTGCGGCGCAAGCTCGTCGTCGTCGGCGCCTGCATCGGCACCGACGCCCACACCGTCGGCATCGACGCGATCCTCAACATCAAGGGCTTCGCGGGGGAGAAGGGTCTCGAGTACCACCGCGAGATCACCGTCGTGAACCTCGGCGCCCAGGTCCTCATCCCCGAGCTCGTCGAGCGCGCCCGCGAGGCCAGGGCCGACGCCGTCCTCGTGAGCCAGGTCGTCACCCAGCGCGACGCGCACATCCACAACACGACGGCGATGTCGGCAGCCTTCCGCGAGGCCTTCCCTGCAGGCAAGGTGCCGCTGCTCGTCGTCGGCGGGCCGCGGTTCGAGGAGGGCTCGGCCGGCTCTCTCGGCGTCGACCGCATCTTCGGCCGTGGCACGACGCCCGGCGAGGTCGCGAGCTATCTCGTCCACGCCCTCGTGCCACAGCGTGACGCCGACCGCCAAGCCAAGGGAGCATGACCACATGAGCGCCACCACCGGTACCACGGTCCTGCACCGCCGCTACGTGCCCTACAGCCACGCCCACTACGCCGGCAACCTCGTCGACGGCGCCTACTCCCTGGCTGCCTTCGGCGACGTCGCGACCGAGATGTGCATCGTCACCGACGGCGACGAGGGGCTCTTCGCGTCCTACAGCGACGTGCAGTTCCTCGCTCCCGTGCGCGCCGGAGACTGCATCGAGATCGAGGCCACCCTCGTGCGCGTCGGTACCCGCAGCCGCGAGATGGAGTTCGTCGTGCGCGTCGTCGACCCGGGGCAATCCCGCGCGTGGCGAGTCCGCGGCCGACGTCCTCGACCCGCCGATCGTCGCCACGACGGCCCGCGGTGTCGTGGTGGTGCCGCCGCGCTGAGGTTGGTGACCTACGGTGGCTCCGTGCCGCCCAAGATCCCGTATGCCGTGCGCCTCGTCGGTGCGATCCTCGCCGGGATCCTGCTGTGGTTGGCCTTCCCGGAACACAACCTCTGGTGGCTCGCGCCGATCGCCGTCGCGCTGCTCGGAGCCGTGACGCTCGATGTCGGCGCCAAGCGCGGTTTCGGACTCGGCGTGGTGGCCGGCTGGGCGTTCTTCGTCCCCGTCCTCTCGTGGTCCGGGGTCTACGTCGGCAAGCTGCCCTGGGGCGCCCTCGCCACTCTTGAGGCGCTGTACTTCGGCGTCATGTGCGCGGTGGTCGGGTTCGTCGGCCAGCGGCTCCGTCCGCGGTGGGGAGACGGTGTGTATGCCGTGATCCCCCTCGCGTGGGTCGGTCAGGAACTCGCGCGTGGGACGACACCCTTCGGCGGATTCCCCTGGGCCAGGCTTGCGTTCAGCCAGGCCGACAGCCCGCTGGCCAACGTGGCGCAGTTCCTGGGGGCGCCCGGCGTGACGTTCGCCGTGGCCCTCGTCGGCGCCGAACTCCTCATGGCAGCCGTGGCCCTGCGCGACAACTGGAGGTTTGCGGGCCTTCAGCTCGCCCTGACGGTGGGATTCGTGGCGATCGTCGGCGCCCTGTTCGTCCCATCGATCGCCGGTCCGCGGGTCACTGTCGGGCTCGTGCAGGGCAACGTGCCGCACGCAGGCCTCGACTTCAACGCCGAGCGTCGCGCCGTCCTCGACAACCACGTCCGGGGCACCGAGCTCCTCGCGGAGAAGGCGAAGACGGACCTGGGGGAGCGAGTACCCGGACCACTCAGCCTCGTCGTGTGGCCGGAGAACGCCTCGGACATCGACCCGATCCGCAACGCCGACGCCGCCGCCCAGGTGCAGCGAGCCGTCGCTGCGGTTGGCGTGCCCGTCATCGTCGGGGCAGTGCTCCAGGAGCCGGCGCCCAAGGTCTCCAACGTCTCCCTGTTCTACAGGCCCGGGGGAGGGGAGCCCGAGCGCTACGTCAAGAACCACCCGGTGCCCTTCGCCGAGTACATCCCCTACCGCTCCTTCTTCCGCAACTTCAGCGACAAGGTCGACCTCGTCACGAAGGACTTCGTCCAGGGCACGGCACTCGGTGCGTTCAAGGTCGATGCGCCGTCCGGCGCCTACTGGGCCTTGCCGACGATCTGCTTCGAGGTGGCCTATGACGGCCTCATGCGCGACTCGGTGACCCAGCCCGGCAAGGACGCGAGCCTCCTGCTCGTCCAGACCAACAACGCGACCTTCGGCTACACCGCCGAGTCCGAGCAGCAGTTCGCGATCTCGCGCATCCGGGCCATCGAGCACGGACGCTCGGTGGCCCACGTGTCGACCGTTGGCGTGTCCGGTTTCATCGCGCCCGACGGATCCGTCACCGGCAAGACGGGGCTGTTCACCGCCGAGCAGCGGATCGGCTCCGTGGCCATCCGCAGCGATCGCACCGTCGCCGACGACCTCGGCCCGTGGCCCGAGCGGCTCGCCACTGTGGCGCTCATCGCCCTCGTCGTTGCGGCGGGCCTGCGCAGTCGACGGGATAGGGTCGAGCGACTTGTTTCGGCACCACCCACGAAGGACCACGTTGACTGAGCGTCCCCCTCTCGACCGCGTTGTCGTGCTCATCCCGACCTACAACGAGCGCGAGAACCTCCCGACCATCGTCGAGCGGGTTCGGCGCGCCGTCCCCGAGATCGACGTCTGCGTCCTCGATGACAACTCGCCCGATGGCACCGGCGCACTCGCGGACGAACTGGCCGAGGCCGACGACCGGGTCCACGTCCTGCACCGAGCCGGCAAGGAAGGTCTGGGCGCGGCATACCTGCACGGTTTTGCGTGGGCCCTCGAGCGCGGCTACGACGCGCTCGTCGAGATGGATGCCGATGGGTCGCACCGACCCGAGGACCTGCGACGGATGCTCGAGGCCGCCGAGCAGGCTGACCTCGTCATCGGATCGCGGTGGGTCCCCGGTGGCGAGGTCGTCAACTGGCCAGCGCACCGCAAGGTCCTCAGCGTCGGCGGCAACATCTACACCCGCATCGTGCTCGGCATGCGGGTCAACGATGCGACGGCGGGCTACCGCGTCTACCGCGCCGAGGCGCTGCGGCAGCTCGATCTCGCCAGCGTCGAGTCCGCTGGCTACTGCTTCCAGGTCGACCTCACCCGCCGAGCCGTGCAGGCGGGCCTCGTCGTCGTCGAGGTCCCGATCACCTTCGTCGAGCGCGAGTACGGCGAGTCCAAGATGGACCAGAGCGTCGTGCGGGAGTCCCTGACGCGGATCACGGTCTGGGGAGTGCAGCGTCGCGTCGACCAGGTGAGGGAACGGCTGACGGGCCGTGCTCGTTGGCACAAGTTGTGACACACCCGATCGGCTCCACCCCTTATGCGCGACGTCAGAAGCGGCCTCGATGGCTCGTGTTCGTCCTGGTCGGCCTCGTCCTGACCCCGATCATCGAGATCGCCGTCCTCATTGCCGTGGGCAAGACCATCGGCCTGGGCTGGACGATCCTCGCGCTGCTGCTCCTCACCCTCCTTGGCACGTGGCTCGTGCGCCGCGAGGGTGCCCGGACCTGGAAGGCCCTGCGCGAGGCCTCTCAGACCGGCCGCATGCCCAGCCGCGAGATCGCCGACGGTGTGCTCGTCCTCATCGGTGGCGCGTTCCTGCTGCTTCCCGGATTCGTCAGTGACCTCATCGGGCTCTTCTTCGTGCTCCCGTTCACCCGGGTCTTCGCGCGCCGCCTGCTCGAGGCCTACGTCGCGAGCCGCGTGCTCGTGCGGATGCCCTTCCCCTCGGGCGCGGAGGGTCAGGCGTCCCCCGGCGCGCAGGGCACGATCCGCGGCGAAGTCGTCGACTGAGCCACCCGGCATACCCGCTGGGCAGTGCGCACTGAACTGCACCCGAACGCACGTATGCCGTGTGCCCGAGCGGGCACACGGCATACGGCGTTGAGTGGGGGACTGACCCTCAGGCGGACTTCTTCTTGCCCGGCTTCTCGCCCCGGGAGGCGCGAAGGAGCAGGAGGCGCTCTTCGAGGAGCTCCTCGAGCTCGGGGATGGAGCGACGCTCGAGCAGCATGTCCCAGTGGGTACGAGCCGGCTTGACCGGCTTGGGCTCGGGCTCGGGGCCACCGCCCTGGAGCTTGGCGTCCTCGCCGCAGCGGCACTCCCACGTGGCGGGAATCTCTGCCTCGATCGAGAACGGAAGCTCGATGCGGTGTCCTTGCGGGCACAGGTACGTGGTGATCTGACGCTCGCTCGGGACGACGTTCTCGTCCGTCTCCATGCTGAGGGCGCCGAGTCGGCTGCCGCGCAGGCTGCGTTCTGCCATGGGGTATCTCCCAACGAATTCGTGGATCCCGACGGATGGGTGCCGCGTCGGGTGTCACAGTGTGAAACGGCTGAGGAACCGCCGTTGTTCCGAGAACAGCGATGACTCGCTGCCGCCCGTGCTTGGGCGCAGGTCCCCCTGTGACCGGAATCACGCCCTGAGGGCGCGACAGATCAGTCTAGCGGATCTAGACCACCGCTGGCACATCGTTGCCGGCCTCTTGGATGCCGCGGCGCATGTCGACCTTGGCCAGGAGCGCACCACCGACGACAAAGAAGACGATGAGGGCGAGGATGGCCGGACGGTAGGAATCGGTCAACTGGTGCACGACACCGAAGATGACCGCACCGAACCAGCTCGTGCCGCGCTCCAGCGCCTGGTAGAGGCTGAAGAACTCGGCCTCCCGGTCGCGGGGGACGAGCTGGGAGTACATCGAGCGGCTCAGCGCCTGCGTGCCACCCATGACCAGGCCGATGCCGACACCGAGGGCGAAGAGTGCCCCGGTGGCCTTCTCGGGGACGAAGAAGGCGGCCACGATGACGACGATCCACATGCCGATGCCGGCCAGGACGGTGCGCCAGGCGCCGTAGGTACGGGCGATCCGGCCGAAGATCAGGGCGCCACCGAACGCGACGAACTGCACCATGAGGAAGAGCGTGAGCATGGTCGTCTCGGAGAAACCCAACTCGGCCGTGCCATAGAGGCTGGACTGGCCGATGACGGTTTGGATGCCGTCGTTGAAGAACATGTAGGCGACGAGGAACAGCATGGTCTGACGCAGCATGCGGACGTGCTTGAAGGTGTCCTTGAGCTGCGTGAAGGTGCCACCGATGACGCCGGCCTTGGCGGCGACGACGGGCCGTTCGACGCCACGCATCTGCCACATTCCGAGGACGGGGATGAGGGTGAACAACCCCCACCAGAGACCGGCCATCAGCATGCTGAGCCGCACCGTGGCTCCGGTGCCACCGAACGTGTCCTCATTGCTGAGCATGAGGAAGTTCACCGCGAGAAGCAGACCACCGCCGAGGTAGCCCAGGGCCCATCCGCGAGAGGACACCTTGTCGCGGTCATCGGGTGCCGCGATCCGCACGAGGATCGCGTCGTAGACCACCAGGGAGGCGCCGAGGGCGATGCTCGCGATCATGAGCAGCAGGACGCCCAGCTGCCAGTTGGTGCCCTTGACGAAGAACATCAGGGATGCGGCGACCGAACCGATGCCGGCGAAGAGCGCCATGAGTCGGGCCGGTCGCTTGGTCCGGTCGGCGATGGCACCAACGAAGATCAGGAGAACTGCGCCGACGAAGGTCGACAGGCCCACGGTGTAGGGGTGCAGCGAACCCGGGTCGATCGGAAGACCCAGAACGTTGAGGTCAGTGGTGCAGTCGGCGCCGTCCGCCAGGCCGGGGCAGGCTGCCTCGGTGGCGATCGCCGTGAGGTAGGGGCCGAAGAGGACGGTGGCCGTCGTGGTCACGAAGGCCGAGTTGGCCCAGTCGTACCAGTACCAAGGACGCTGGTACTTGGCTGTCTCGGTGTAGTCCCCGGTCGCGGCCACGGCCGACTGCGTCGTCATGAGCCGAACTTTCCCACACCGACCCCGGGTGTGGGGCGAGTATGTCTACTCAGCCTGCGAACTCCCAGTGCCACGGCTCAGGGGTGGCCTGGAACGGGCCGGCCCAACTCGGGTGGAACCAGCCGTAGAGCGGGGCGTTCTGCTTCATCCACAAGTGCGCCGGCGAACCGAAGTTGTTGATGCCGCCACAGAGGTCGAGTGCCATGCCGAGGCCGTGACGACTCGTGCCCGGGCGAGCAGCGAAGCGCCCACGCTTGGCCTTGGTGATGTATTGCTGGCTGAGCGAACGGTACGAGTCGGTGACACAGATCGGGCTGCCGGTCTGGCGGGCGTAGGCCTGGCTCATCGCGTTGAAGGCGGCTGCGGCACGGGGCGAGAGCATCTCTCCCGGTGCCTGCCACAACGGGCAGAGCGCCGACGCGGGGAACATGCCATTGGGATAGGAGCTGCTGGCCGTGCTGCAGGGTTTGCCGACGCCCGTGGTGGCCAACGACGAGCCGAGGACCTTCTGCAACTTCTCGTAGGCAGCCTTGGCCTCGGGCGTCTGGATGCCCACGAGGTAGGCCGCGATCGGACCGGCCTTGGCCACATCGGCTGCCTGCGTCTTCTGCAGGATCGCCAGCTTGTCCTGCTGCGTCTTGACGAGGACGTCGAGCGCGGCCTTCTCGGTGACAATCTTGGCTGCGGCATCCGTTGCGGCCTTCTGCGCCGCCGCACGGTTGAACGTCAGTTGACTCTGGCGAGCGGTCAGGGTGCGGACTTCGTCGACGGCTCGAACGCGCTGGTCGGTCAGGTAGGACAGGTCCCCGAGCGGGTCGCCCACATCGGATTCCTCGGCCGCATGGCGTCGAGCATCGAGAGCATCTCGGCACCGGTGCCGCCTTCGGCGTAGGCCTGGAAGGCCCACTCGCGCACGATGGAGCGGGCCCGTTCAAGACGTCCCTGGAGGACGCCGAGCTCGATCTTGGCCTGGGCTGCGGAGTCGGTGGCTGCCTGCTCGGCGGCTCGCGCCTCGGTCAGCGACTCCAGCAGGGCGTTGGACTGGTTTGCGACACCCTGCAGTTCCTTGAGCGCGATGGACAGTCCGGTGTTGGAGGCGGTGATCTGGGCCCAGATCTGGTCGGCTGCCGCGATCTGCTTGGTCAGGTCGGCCGTGGTCAGCAGGTTGTCCGGATCGAAGGAGCGGGGCCCGTCGTCGGACTCACCCGCCCTGGGCGGCTGCCACGGCATGCGCGGCGTCGTCGGCTTGGGCGTCGACGTGGGCCCGGGGGTGCCTGGAGGCTTCGTGGTCGGCGGAGTTGTGGTCGGGGGAGTCGTCGTTGGCGGCGTTGTCGTCGTCTCTGGATCCGGCGGCGGTGTCGTCGTCTCGGGATCCGGAGGCGGTGTCGTCGTCTCGGGTGGGGGAGGCGGCGTGGTCTCGGCCGGCAGCACCGTGATGGGTGGGAGGATCGGCTCGGCCGACGCGACCCCGAACGTCAGCGCAACGGCAGCCGCAGTCGCGGCCAGCCCTGTCGCAGCTCGCGACAGTCGTCTCCGTTGCATGGTCGAGGTTTCACTCTCTGGGCGCGTCAACCGCGCCCCCTGCGCTTGACCGGGCAGTACCCGGCGGTCTCCCCATCAACAGTAGAGGGTGGCGCCGTGCCTGTCAGCCCGACTGCGCGATGGCATCGGCGACCGCCTTGGCGAGGACCGCGTGCCCGGCGTCGTTGGGGTTCGTGCCGCTGGACACCATCAGGTCGGGCTTGTCGACGAGCGGCTGCTTGGTGTCGAGGTAGACGACATCAGCCTTGAGCGCAGCTGCCTCGACGGCTGACGTCTGTGCGGTCAGGGAGCTGGGGACCGGACGCAGGTCCCACCACGGGTTGACCACGTAGATCGTGGCGCCTGGCGCCGCCTTCTTGAGATCGGCCAGAGTGTCCGTCACTGCTTGGGCGAATTCGTCGGCCGGCATGCCCGAGTCATTTCCCCCGCCGGTGATGACGATCGTCTTGGGCTTCGCCGTGGCGACCTCGGCTGCGGCCTCCTCGAAGTTGGGGCACGCCGTCTCTCCGCAGGACCCCTCGGGTCCCATCCGCACGTAGCCGGTGCGGGCATGTCCGAGGTTGACCTCCTTGAGACCCAGACCGGCCGCGACGATCGCCGTCCAACGCTTCGCCGGAGTCGTCGCACTCTTGCCCTCCGCCACGGAGTCCCCGAGGAAGACCACCGAGTCTGACGGCGAGGTGGCCGACGTCGAAGGTGTCGACGCGGCCGTCGGCGAGGCGGACGTCCCCGGACCCGCGGGGGCCGACGCCTCGGGCGTGCGGCTGCGCAACGAGAAACCCACAAGGATGAGGGTGAGGACGAGAAGGGCTGCGAGTGCGCCGTTCTCGAGACGGTCATTCATGCTCCGCAGTGTTCCACGAGACCTGCGTGCAGACGCGGACGTGCCGACCTGTCCGGTTGGCTGACCTGAGTGGACAAGGGCGGACCTTCCGATTGACCGGCCCATGGGCGACCGAGATGGTGAAACCTCACCCGCTCGTGGATCACCGTCGCCCCACAAGGAGCATCCAATGCGCCGCATCCTGTCCCGGCCCGCCGCCAGTCTCGTCGGCAGCCTCGTCCTTGCGCTCGGCATCGCCGCGCCGAGCACCGGATCGGGAGGGCTGCCTGCCGCACAGGCAGCGACGCCTCTCACAGCCGAGGTGAACCCCTTCATCGGCACCCAGGACAACGGCAACACGTTCCCCGGTGCCAGCGCACCCTTCGGCATGGTCCAGGTCAGTCCCGACACCGGGGGAGAGGGCGGCTATGACTATTCACAGTCCTCCATCCACGGCTTCAGCCAGACGCACCTGTCGGGTGTCGGCTGTCCAGTGGTCGGCGAACTCCCGGTCATGCCGACAACGGGAGCGGTCACGTCGACCGACACCGCGGCATACCGGAGCGGTTTCACCCACGACGACGAAGAGGCGACGCCGGGGTACTACCGGGTGGGGCTCACGAAGTACGACATCGACGCCGAGCTGACGGCGACCGACCGCACGGGCTGGCAGCGCTACACCTTCCCGGCGGGTCAGCAGGCCAACGTCCTGTTCAACACGGCCAAGGCCAACAGCACGGTCTTCGACTCCGAGATCCACGTCGTCGGTGACCGGACGATCGAGGGGCGCATCCACAACGGCAACTTCTGCGCCGGCAAGGACGAGCACACGATCTACTTCTCGGCCCAGTTCGATGCGCCGTTCGAGACCTTCGGGACGTGGACCGGGTCGACCCGCACGCCGGGCGCTCGCGATGCCTCCACCGAGCGTGGCGGCAACGGTGCCTGGGTGACCTTCCCTGCGGGCACGACGAGCAGCACCCTCAAGGTCGGGCTGAGCTACACCGGCGTTCCGGGCGCCCGCGCCAACCTCGCGGCCGAGACGGGGACGTCGTTCGACTTCGACGCGACCCGCACGGCGCTGACGCAGCGATGGGAGAGCCAGCTCGGCAAGGCGCGGATCACGGGTGGCACGACGGCTCGCCGCACGGCCTACTACTCCGCGCTCTACCACGCGCTGCTCCACCCGAACCTCGCCGAGGACGTCGACGGCAAGTACTTCGGCTGGGACGGCAAGGTCCACACCAGTGACGGGTGGACCGCGCGCCAGAACTTCTCGCTGTGGGACACCTACCGACCACAGAACCAGCTGCTCGAGATCCTCGAGCCCGATGTCGCGCGCGACTCCTACCTGTCGATCCTCGCCATCGGGCGTGAGGGCGGATGGCTGCCACGCTGGGCCCTGGCCAACAGCGAGACCAACATCATGACCGGCGACCCCGTGACACCGTTCCTCGTCGAGGGCTGGTCCAAGGGCTTCCTCGCCGGGCACGAGGCCGAGGCCTATGCGTTGCTGAAGCAGAACGCGACCGAGCGACCGCCGGTGGACAGTCAGTTCAACGGGCGCAGCGGGCAGCACTACTACGAGAAGCTCGGCTACATCCCGTTCGGGCTCGAGCTCGGCACCGACTGCGTGCACCACGGTGGCGACAACGACTGTGTCCACCCGGCGTCGGCAACCCTGGAGTATGCCGCTGCTGACGCGTCGCTCGCGCAGATGGCCAAGGGCCTGGGCAAGACCGCGGACGCGGCCATGTTCGATGAGCGCGGCCGCAACTACCGCAACCTCTTCGACGCGACCACGGGCACGTTCCGTCCGCGACTCGAGGACGGCAGCTGGCTCGACCCCTACGACCCGGTGGAGGCGTCGCACGCGTTCCACGAGGGCGGGGCCTACCAGTACCAGTGGCTCGTGCCGCAGGACCCGGCCGACCTCGTCAAGCTGATGGGTGGCGAGGACAAGGCGTCCCAGCGGCTCGACGACTTCTTCGCCTACGACAAGCTGTTGACCGATCCCGAGGGGACGGTGCGCAACGACTGGATCGAGGCGACCTACGCCTACTACTCCAAGCCGACCTACAACCCGAACAACGAGCCCGACCTCCTCGCGCCCTACATGTACGCGTGGGTGCGGGAGCCGGCCAAGACTGCAACGGTGACGCGGGCGGCATACACACTGTTCAATCCCGGACCGGACGGGATGACCGGCAACGACGACCTCGGCACGATGTCGGCCTGGTACGTCATGTCCTCGTGGGGCATCCACCCGCCGATGAGTGGAGCGAACTACTTCGTCGTCTCCACACCGCAGTTCGAGCGCACCGACATCACCGTTGCGCGCCCGGAGACCGGCACGGCTCAGCAGGGTGGACACCTCACGATCACCGCACCGGGCGTGTCTGACGACCGTCGCTACGTGCAGTCCCTGACCGTCAACGGCTCGCGCTCGACGAAGAGCTGGATCGGTTGGGACGCACTGCGATCCGGCGGTTCCCTCCAGCACGTCGTGGGTGACTCGCCGAGCTCCTGGGGCACGCGCCCGTCTGATGTGCCGCCGACCGTGTCGACCTCCAAGGGTTCGTCCAAGGTGAGTCTCAGCATGACCGTGCGTCCCAATCCCCTTGTCCTCGGGACCGATGCGACGTCGGGCAAGTTCGTCGTCGATCTGCTCGGTCAGGCGCAGAAGAGTCTGCCGACGCGGGTGACCGTGGCCGTGCCGGAGGGTTGGACGGCGACGAAGGCCAGCACCGACGTGGTCCTCAAGAGCAATGGAGTGCCTGCGTCGGCCTCGGTGCCGGTGACCCTGGGACTGCCGGCTGGGGCGGAAGCGGGCGACCACGAGGTCGTCGTCACCGCCTCGGCGCCGGGTGTGCCCGACGTCGTTCGCACCCTGAAGGTGACTCTCAAGGAGCCGCTGACGTGTGCCGGGGCTGGGGCGCCGTGCGCGGTCGACCTGGGCGCCGAACGGAACCACGACGGGACCGCGACGGTCGCGGCCAGCACCGAGGGCAATTTCGACGGGAGCGGTTGGGCATTCGACGGCGCGCTGCTGCCGGCTGCCGGTTCGTGGGCGCATGACGGAGTGGCGTATGCCGTTCCGTCAGCTCTCGGGACGACGCCCAACTTTGTCGAGGCTCGGGGTCAGACGTTGCTGGTTCCGGCGGGCTCGCGATCCCAGCTCCGACTCATTGGTGCGACGCACAACGGCGACGTCTCGACCTCGTTGCGTGTGACGTACACGGATGGCTCGGTGGCGAATGTGCCTGTGTCCCTGACGGACTGGGCTGCGGGTAGCGGTCACAACGGCAACACGGTGGCGATCGCCATGGATCACCGCATCAAGGGCGGATCGGGCGTCGATGGGCCTCCCGTGCAGCTGTTCGCGGCGAGCGGCGTGACCGACGGCGGCAAGCAGCTGCAGTCGATCACCCTGCCGAACGACCCACGCTTCGAGGTGTACGCACTGACCCTCCAGTGAGGCAGTGAGTCTGTCCACAGGCGGGTGATCCGTGGCTCGTTGTCCACAGATCACCCGCCGGGGCTGGCGGCCCCTGAACGCGTCCGCGCACGCTGACACCAGACATCGGTGCCGCGTGCGGCGTGAACAGGGAGTGCAACATGGCGAGCAAGACCGCTGACGCGACGGAGACGTCGGTCAACACTGTCGAACTGTCCGGGCGCGTCAGTGGCGAGCCCGAGCTTCGGGAGCTGCCCAGCGGCGATCAGTTGGTGACGCTGCGGCTCGTCGTGACCCGGCCCTCGGGAGGGCCGGTCGACACCATCGACCTGGCCTGCTGGTCGCCCTCCGCGCGCCGTTCCGCCGGCCGGGTGAGCGACGGCGACCAGGTGCACGTCACGGGAGCACTGCGGCGACGCTTCTTCCGCACACCGGGCGGGGCGGCGAGCCGCTACGAGGTCGAGGTGACGAAGCTGTCGCGCCGGCGGGTCAGTGGGTCAGTTTGAGGCCCACGACGCCCGCGACGATCATCCCGACGAGCACCAGACGCAGGGCCGAGGTCGGGTTCCTGGCCGGTGGCCATCGCGTAGCCGACGGTGAGGACGGCACCGATGCCGACCCACACGGCATACGCCGTCCCGATCGGAAGGTCACGCATCGCGAAGGCGAGGCCGGCCATGCTCAACGCGAGAGCGGTGCCGAAGGTGACGGTGGGCCAGAGGCGGCTGAAGCCTTCGGAGCGGCCGAGGGCGGTGGCCCACACTGCTTCCAGGACACCGGACAACACGAGAACGATCCACGACATGACGAGTCACTCCTGCGGGCCGTCTTGTCGCGTGCCGGGTACGGCGCCCCTCGTCCGGGAGCCTCATCAAAGGCTCTGATCCGAAGGTCTCACACGGGGGAGTGGGAGGCAAATTCGCTGGGTCGGGACTCAGAGGTCGCGCTCGTAGTAGATGGCGAGAGGGCCCTCACCACGTCCCTCGTGGCAGTCGAAGCCAAAGGACTCGTAGAGGTGACGGGCGGCCTCGTCGTCCTCCGAGGTGTTGAGGTCGACATAGATGGCTCCACGCTCACGGGCATGCTCGAGGACCTCGGTGAGGAACTGACGGCCGATGCCGTGGCCACGGTGGGCAGGAGCGACGTAGAACTCGGCGAGATAGGCCTCCTTCTCGGCCGCCCAGGTCGCGGTGCGGAACCTCAGGATCGCCAGGCCGATGGGCGGTGCACCGGTGAGCAGCACGCTCGTGTCGCCGTTGCGCACCAAGTCGGAGAGGTGGCCAGCGAGCCACGTCGGCTCCGGAGACGGGTCGTCATACTCCGTGTTGAAATCCACCAACAGGTCTGCGGCACAGCGGAATTCGGCGTCTGATGCGGCTGAGAAGCTCGTCCCCATCCACTGAGGCTAGCGCTGGGGTGTGGCTCTGGCCATGGGGGAGCGGGGGAGTGGCGTGCGCCAGGCCGCCCCGGCGTAGCAAGATCGGTGTGTGAGCGGGAACTCGGCGTCGGAGGACAGGTTGCGCGACCTCGCGCTGCTGCGGCGCGTGCGCGATCGGATGGATCGGGAGTTCGCGCTGCCGCTCAACGTCGACTCCCTGGCGGCGGACGTGCACATGTCGTCCGGGCACCTCAGCCGCTCGTTCAAGACGGCCTACGGCGAGTCGCCCTACAGCTATCTCATGACGCGGCGGATCGAGCGGGCCATGGCGCTCTTCCGACGCGGTGACCTCAGCGTCACCGACGTCTGTTTCACCGTGGGCTTCTCGTCGCTGGGAACCTTCAGCACCCGATTCACCGAACTCGTGGGTATGCCGCCCAGCACCTATCGGGCGATGGCCGAGGAGTCTGTCGGCGAGCTGCCGTCCTGCGTCACCAAGGCGGTCACCAGACCGATCAGGAATCGAGAAGCGCCGTCGGGGACACCCAACTAGCGTCTGCGGCATGGACATCACCATTCACCACACGTTTCTTCCCCACACCGACCCCGAGGCCTCGCTCGCCTTCTATCGAGACGTCCTCGGTTTCGACGTCCTGACCGATGTCGGCCAGGGCACCATGCGATGGATCACCGTCGCACCGGCCGGAACCGCGGCTCCATCGATCGTGCTGAGCCCGCCCGCCGCCGACCCGGGCATCACCGACGACGAGCGCAACACCATCGCCGAGATGATGGCCAAGGGCACGTACGCCACGATCGTGCTGACGACGCCGAACCTCGACGAGACGTTCGACGCGGTTCAGGCCAGCGGGGCCGAGGTCACGCAGGAGCCCACGAACCAGCCGTGGGGAGTGCGAGACTGCGCCTTCCGCGACCCCGCTGGCAACCACGTCCGCATCAACCAGGCCTCCTGAACCCGCGGACCCTGCCGGATGTGTGATCCCGCAGCTCAGTGGCTTCTTGACTCAGCGGCTCGTGAGAATGACGAGCCGCTGGGTTGCCCTGGTCATGGCGACGTAGCGGTCAACCGCGCCCTCGATGCCATCCCCGAAAGTCTCGGGATCGACGAGGACGACGAGATCGAACTCGAGACCCTTGGAGAGCTCCGGCGTGAGCGACTGCACCCGCGCCGTCGCCTCGAAGGTCGGATCACCAATGACGCAGGCAACCCCTTCGTCGTGCTCGCTCAACCACGCGGTGAGGATCGTGTCGCGGTCTGACGCCGGCGCGTGAGTGACGGGAACTCCCGTGCTGCGAATGGACGTCGGAACGTTCGCGTCCGGGATCGCCGCCCGGATCACTGGCGCGGCCTCCGCCATGACCTCCTCGGGCGTTCGGTAGTTGATGCTCAGCGACGCCATCGTCACCCGGTCGAGACCGACGCGAGCCAGGCGCTCCTCCCAGGACTCGGTGAACCCGTGACGTGCCTGCGCGCGGTCGCCGACGATGGTGAAGCTCCGCGACGGGCATCGCACCAGCAGCATCTGCCACTCGGCGTCGGTGAGCTCCTGGGCCTCGTCCACGACGATGTGCGCGAACCTGCCCGCCAGCTGGTCGACCGCAACGGAGGGGACGATCTCGTCGTCGACGAGATTGGTGCGGATGTCCGGGTGGCGCAACATCGTCACCAGGCCCTCGCCGTCGTCATCGGCCGCGATGAGGTCGTCGATGACCGTGGCCACCTGCTCACGCTCGGCGGCAGCGGCGGCTTCCTGACGACGCTTCCGTCGTGAGGCCTCAGGGTCACCGAGTCGTTGTCGGGCCGCGTCGAGCAGCGGCAGGTCAGAGAGCGTCCAGGCCTGGGCGTCCTCGCGCTGAAGCGCCCGGACCTCCTCGAGACTGAGCCACGGCGCGCACCGGCGCAGGTAGGCCGGAACCGACCACAGGTCACCCACGAGGTCGGAGGCCTCGATGAGCGGCCAGGCGCGGTGGAACGTCTCGAGCAGTTCCTCGTTCTGCCGCAGGGTCTTGCGCAGCAGCTCGTGTGGGGCGTCAGCGTCCTCGTCGTCGTGCTTCTCGACGATGATCGTGACGAGTTCCTCCCAGATCTCGTCCCGAGCCTCGTTGTGCGGAGTTCCCGGAGCTGCGGCATCGAAGGCCACGGCCCAGTCCTCGGGGCTGAGCCAGATGTCGGCCCAATGGGTCTCGACGGTCATGCCTTCAGTCGGCGGCTCCTCGTAGAGAGCAACGGCAGGCTCGATGGCTCCCACCATGTCGGCGGTCGACTTGAGCCGAGCAACGCTGGCATCAGCCTCAATTGGCGCGCCCGCGCCCTCGCTCACGAGGTCGCGGATGGTGCACGTGAGCACACCCTCTTCGCCGAGACTGGGAAGGACGTCGGACACGTAGGCAAGGTATGGCTCGTGGGGGCCGACGAAGAGCACCCCACCCTTGCGGTGCCCGAGTCGGGGATCGGAATACAGCAGGTATGCCGTCCGGTGCAGTGCGACGACCGTCTTGCCTGTCCCTGGTCCTCCGTCGACGACGAGGGCGCCCTTGGACCCCGCACGGACGATGGCGTCCTGGTCGGCCTGGATCGTGCCGAGCACGTCGCGCATGCGCTCTGACCGGTTGGTGCCCAGGCTGGCGATGAAGGCTGACTGGTCGTCGAGCGCGGCGTGGGACTCCAGGCCGTCGGCGGTGAAGACCTCATCCCAGTAGTCCGTGATTCGGCCACCCTGCCAGCGATATCGACGTCGACTCGCCAGACCCATGGGGTTCGCGTGGGTGGCGCCGAAGAACGCTTCGGCGGCGGGGGAGCGCCAGTCGATGAGGAGTCGTGACCCGTCGCTGTCGGTGAGGCCCAGGCGCCCGATCCAGATCGGTTCGAGGTCGTCGCTGCGGACGATGTGCCCGAGACACAGGTCGACTCCGTAGCGGCTCAGGGTGCGCAGCCGCCCCGTGAGCCGGTGGATCTCGAGGTCGCGATCCATGGCGGCCTGGCCCTTGCCTCCGGGCGCCTTGCGGGCAGCGGCGCAGTCGGCTGCCCAACTCTGTGATCGTCTCGTCGAGGCTGTCGGCAATTGCGCCAAAGTGGCTCTCGTCAGCGGAAATCAGGCCCGTCTCGGCCTTGTGTGAGAGTCGGTCGGGAAGGTCGAAGAAGCGGGTGGTCGTGGTCTTCACTCAATGCTCCGATCGGCCGGAACATCCGGCCACGACCGTCAATTCTGGACACGAGCAGCCGCTTGCGGCAAGGCCCCCCTTGCGTTATAACTTGGAAGTGGAAGGACGCGCTCGGCGGACCTTCCTTTTTTGTGCCCGGGGGAGTCAGGCGCGAACGAGCAGCTGGAACTCGTTGCCATCAGGGTCGATCAGGGTGACTGATCGTGACGTTTCGGAGGGCTCGTGGGCGCGGCTGGCACCCAGAGCCGTCAGCCGTTCGACCTCGCTTTCGAGCTCGGTCTCGTTCTCGACCGACAGGTCGAGGTGGAGACGGTCCCGGCCGTTGCGCTCCATGAGCGGTGGGCCACTCCAGGTGATCTTGGAGCCGCCGCCGGGGGACTGGATGGCGGTCTCTTCGTCCTGGTCCCACACCAGCGGCCAGTCGAGCGCCTTGCTCCAGAAGTAGCCGACGGCCTGCGAGCCGTCGCAGTTGATCGCGCCGATCACGCCGGTGTCGGCGAGGAAGTTGTTACCGGGCTCGATGACGCAGAGCTCGTTGCCTTCGGGGTCGGCAAGGACGACATGTCCGTCGTCGGGCGTCTGTCCGATGTCGATGTGTGCGCCGCCCAGTTCCAGGGCTCGAGCGACGGTGGCGTCCATGGCCGCCTGTGAGGCACTCGTGAGATCGAAGTGGATCCGGTTCTGGTCCGGCTTGGGGGTATCGGCCTGCTGGATGGTGAGGCGGTACGTCGCACCATCCTGCGGAATCACCGCAGCGCCACCGTCGGGCTCGTCGACAACTTTCCAGCCGAGCACGCCACCCCAGAACCGGGCGACTCGTTGCGCCTCATGGGCGTCGATCCGGACGGCGTGCAACTGGACGGTCATGCGATCACCGTAGGGACCACGCTGCGGCAGGCGCAACGGAATTTGTCCTCGGAGACCGGGGGATTGACGCGTGACACACATCTCCTTACCATGCTGTAAGGAGGTATTCATGTCCACAGGAACAATGACCAGCAAGGGCCAGATCACAGTACCCAAGGACGTCCGAGAGGCCTTGGGCCTCACAGCCGGGACCCGAGTGACCTTCTCCCAAAACGCCGACGGGAACTACGTACTGGCGGCTGCACACTCGTCACTGCGGGACCTCAGAGGTCGACTGAGCCACGCAGGCTCGCCGGTCACGCTTGAGGAGATGGACGAGGCTGTCGTGGCAGGCGCACAGAGCGCCACATGATTGGCATCGACACCAATGTCCTTGTCAGATTCTTGGTCCAGGACGACAAAGAGCAGGCAGCTCGAGCCACCCGAGCGATCGAGCAACTCTCACCGGCAGAACCAGGGTTCTTGTCGACCATCGTCCTGGCCGAAGTGTTTTGGGTCCTGACGCGCGCATACAAGGTCTCCGCGGGCGACGTGCTGGCCACACTGAGGGAACTTGCTGACGATGACAGCATTGTCGTTCAGGACGCCAAGCAGGTGGCTGTGGCTTTCGGCATGGCTGCGGCGGGTGCAGATTTCCCTGATGCCTTGATTTCCGCGACCTGCGCCGCTGCGGGTTGCACGTCCGTCGTCAGTTTCGACAGGAATGCGGTCAAGACGTTGGGGTTTCGCGCACCCTAGACAGCAGGTATCGACCTCGACCCATGCGCGGTTCCGGCAACACAGTTATAACGCCGATAATCAACATTATGTCAAGTCGTTGAGAAACTGGGGCTGGCTGAGCGCGCTCTCAGCACTCCCCTGTGGCAGGGCAGACGCCATCCGCCTGAGTCCCACGTCAGCGACCGTCTGGACATTTGCGAACGAGGTGGGACTCTTTGATCATGGGCATTCGCCGGGGTTTGGTCGCCCTCAGCCTCGTGGTCGGGCTGGGCGCATGTGGCGCGCCCGGCGGAGATCCGGAAGTCACCCCGACTGGCGTGGGTCCGACCGATCGCCTCACGGCGAAGACCGCCGATGACCTTTCTCGCACATACCTGACAATGCGTCAATGCGGCAGGATTCACGCTGAAGCACGTGTCCGTTCACGACCTGGCTGGCACCGGCATCATGGTCAAGACGGAGGTTGACGTCCCGGCGCCGGTTCACGCCCCCTGTCTTGAGTTGATCGGTGGACTCCCGACCGTCCGCTCGTCGTGGAGCCTGTAGGACGCTGAACGTTCTGAGATCTCAGATGAGCCAGGCCGTGTAGAACAGGCCCAGCCCCGCGAGGACGAACACGCCGGCGATCACCCAGAAGCGGATGACGACGTTGACCTCGTCCCAGCCCAGGTGTTCGAAGTGATGATGGATGGGCGCGATCCGGAAAACTCGGCGCCCTTCGCCAGTGAGCCGCTTGGTGATCTTGAAGTAGCCGACCTGAACCACCACGGACATCGTCTCGAGGACGAAGACCCCGGCGATGACCGCCATGAGCAGCTCGGTGCGGGACATGATCGCGAAGCCGGCGAGCGCTCCCCCGATGGCCAACGAACCGACGTCGCCCATGATGATGCGGGCTGGCTTGGCGTTCCACCACAGGAATCCTGCGCACGCTCCGGAGATCGCAATGGCGAAGACCGCAAGGTCCAACGGGTCCCGCACCTCGTAGCACTGCGACTCCACCAGCGAGGGTCGCGAGGAACCGCACAACTGGTTGCTCTGCCAGATGTTCACGAGCGCGTAGGCGCCAAAGATCATGGCGCTGATGCCCGTGAGCAGCCCGTCAGCGCCGTCCGTGAGGTTGGCCCCGTTGGAGGTCGCGGTGACGACGAACCAGATCACGAGCAGGACCACGACCAAGGGCAGCTTGATCCCCCAGTCGTGCGTCGTGGAGATGTACTGCGACGCCGGGGTCACTCCCCTGTCGTTCGGCGAAGAACTGGGTCGCCAGGATCCCGAACGCGAGAGCAACGAAGGTCTGGCCCGCCATCTTGGCGCCGCTGCGCAGGCCTTGGTTGTGCTGTCGGTAGACCTTGATGAAGTCATCGAGGAAGCCGACCGCTGCGCACCCAGCGAACAGGAGAAGCAACAACCACGCGCTGGCACTCGGTCGACTCCCCGTCAGGAACGTCGCAATCAGGTATGCCGCGGTCGCGCCGACCACGATGACGACGCCTCCCATGGTCGGCGTCCCGCGCTTGACGTGGTGCGTCGTCGGGCCGTCGACGCGGATGGGTTGGCCAAAGCCATGCTTGGTGAACCACCCGATCGCCAGTCGAGTCCCGAAGAGCGCAAAGGCCAACGCCAAGGCGCCGCTCAGCCCAACGGCCCGCATGTGTTTCCCTCCAAGAAGCGTCGACGTCGGGGCAAGTCTGAAGGAGGCGCGCCCGACCAGCCGGGCATCGACACGCGCCCCTTGTCACCCCTGCATCCGCGGATCCTTCGTCGGATCGGCATACATGGTCGGGCAACCGTCCTCGACGGCATCAGGCCGCAGCTCGAAGTGCCACGGCTCGTTCCGGTAGATCTGGCAGAGCCCATAGCGGGCACCGTTCCTGGACAGCCACGCCGCGGACGCGGACGGCCCGAGGTCCACCGCCTCCCCCGCCACGTGGGCGGACGTCTTGGGCGTCGCCACCCAGCGAGCGGCCTCCTTCTTCGAGCCGTACCTCGAGATCGCGTCTCGAAGGAGTTGCTGCCTGGTACTCCGGTGAACGCCAGCCGCTGTTGACGACGAGCTCGTGTCCGTGAGCCTCGGCAGCCTTCGCCGCTCGACGGAGGGCGGCCAGCAGTTCGGGGTCAAGGTTGGTCACCGCCGGCACCCTGTCGTTGAAGACCGTCACGCCGTCGGGCACTTCACCCGTGGAACCAAGACCTGCGGGCTGCTGCACCGTCGGGGAGACGCGCGCACTGGGTGCCGACACCGAGATCCCCGAAGCCGCCACGGTGAGTGGCGCGGCCGCTGTGGAGGGCGAGTTCCTGAGCCACTCGTGGCCGAGGACCCCCACCATCACGGTGAGGACGACCAGCAGGGCGCCACCCCGGATCCACCCCGACCGGCGTCGCGTGTCCACGGTTCGCACTTCGTTGCTGTAGGTCACGACGTCAGTCAAGGTTGCGGCGGCGTTGCCACCGCGTATGCCGTTTTCGATACGTCAGCGATATCGCGTCGGCCATAGCATCGACAGCATGCGTGTGCTGATCGTCGAGGACGAGCCCCTCATGGCAGAAGCCATCCGCGACGGGCTCCGGTTGGAGGCGATTGCCGCCGACATCGCACCTGACGGTCACGCCGCCCTGGAACTGCTCAGCATCAACACCTACGAGATCGCGGTCCTCGATCGCGACATACCCGGACCGTCCGGCGACGAGGTCGCGAGCCACATCGTCGCGTCGGGAAGCGGCATACCCATTCTCATGCTCACGGCCGCAGACCGACTCGACGACAAGGCATCGGGCTTCGAGCTCGGGGCCGATGACTACCTCACCAAACCCTTCGAGCTCCAGGAGCTCGTCCTTCGACTGAGGGCTCTCGATCGCAGGCGCGGCCACAGTCGCCCACCGGTGCGAGAGCTCGCCGGCGTCCGGCTGGACCCGTTCCGACGTGAGGTCTTTCGCGACGGACGCTACGTCGCGTTGACGAGGAAGCAGTTCGCCGTGCTCGAAGTGCTCATCGCGGCCGGAGGTGGTGTCGTCAGCGCGGAGCAACTCCTCGAACGGGCCTGGGACGAGAACGCCGATCCCTTCACGAACGCCGTGCGCATCACGGTCTCGGCGCTGCGCAAACGCTTGGGTGAGCCGTGGATCATCAGCACGGTGCCAGGCGTCGGCTACCGCATGGACACGGTGCCCGCCACGGAGTCGGAGCAGCCACACCGTGGATAGAGAGCCGGGGCTGTCCGTTCGCCTCAAGCTCACCCTGAGCTACGCCGGGTTCCTCATGGTCGCGGGCGCCCTGTTGCTCGCCGTGGTGTGGGTCTTCCTCCTGCGCTACGTGCCCGACGTGACCTCGGGAGCCAACGTCGGTCCCGGCCCGGGGCAGTTCATCCCCAACCGCGCCGATCTCCAACGCGCGTTCGTCCCCAGGGCAGCCCAGGCCATGGCCGCACTTCTCGTCGTCGGCCTGCTCGGGGGCTGGATCCTGGCCGGCCAGATGCTCGCTCCGCTGTCGCGCATCACCAGGGCTGCCCGCCTGGCCGGAGAGGGATCGCTGTCCCACCGGATCCAGCTGGAAGGAAGCCAGGACGAGTTTCGCGAACTCGCCGACGCCTTCGACGCCATGCTGGCCCGCCTCGAGGCCCACATCCTCGAGCAGCAGAGGTTCGCGGCCAACGCCTCACATGAACTGCGCACCCCGCTCGCGATCACCCAGACGCTTCTCGATGTGGCGCAGGACGGATCCGAACCGGGACGCCGGAGAGCTCGTCGAACGTCTCCGCTTCGTCAACACCCGAGCGATCGACCTCACCGAGGCACTGCTCCTCCTCAGCCGTGCCGACCAACGGTCTTTCACGCGAGAGCAGGTCGACCTGTCCCTCATGGCCGAAGAGGCCACGGAAACACTGCTCCCCCTGGCCGAGGCGCGCGGCATCGACATCGTGACCGACGCCGACTACTCCCCCACCGTCGGTTCACACGCGCTGCTGCTGCAACTGTCGACGAACCTCGTGCACAACGCGATCGTCCACAACCTGGCTGAGGACGGCACCATCTGGGTCACGACCGGAACCGAGTCTGACCGTGCCGTCCTCACGGTGGAGAACACCGGGGCCGCACTCTCAAAGCAGTTGGTGTCGACCATCGTCGAGCCCTTCCATCGCGGGAGTCAGCGCATCCGCACTGATCACGCGGGCGTGGGGCTTGGCCTGGCCATCGTCCAGAGCATCGTTCGGGCCCACGACGGAACCCTGACCCTCACTCCTCGAGAAGGGGGCGGGCTGTCCGCATCGGTCAGCCTTCCGGGCGAACCTCCGGTCAGCTCCGAACGAAGGTGAGATCGAAGTCCTTGCGCCACGTGGCACCCCTGGTCATCAGAGGCCTCCCACCGGCCGGCGATTCGATCCGGTGTGACCTCAGCGATGAATCGCTGAAACATGTCCGGATCCTCGCGACTGAGGATCCACTGGGCACCATCGAAGGTCATGGCGAAGACTCTGCAGACGCCCCTTTCGTCGTGATAGAGCGCGGTGAACTCGTCACGCGCGTCGCTGCGACCAAGGACCAGCAGTTGCTCGCTCGTGGCCGCACCCACGTCGCCCTGCATCGTCCACCTGAGCACCACGAAGGTGTGGTCCATCCATTCGACCGTCGCTGAACCGGGCACCTCCAGATCGGCTGGTTCCAGGAACCAGGCACCGCTCAACGTTGTGCTCCACGTGCCGACCAAGGCATCCAGCCGGGACATTGCCTCATTGCGCATCACAGCCTCCTGTCTCGTTGTTGCCCTGCATGCGTCTGTCACGACCCGACGAGCCTGGCCGACGGGGACGACATGACGCCGGGCGCGGGCTCGTCGAAGCCGAGCCGGCGATAGAACGCCGCCGCCCCCACGTTGGCTTCACCGACCCCGAGATGCACACCGGGCACCTCACGCACGATGAGTTCCTCGCCGAAGGTGCGCAACAGCTCTCGGCCAAGGCCACGACCCTGAGCCTGCGGCAGCAGGTCGATGTGCAGATGCGCCGGGTACCCCGTGATCGCGACGAGCCTGAGCATCAGCTCTGGGTGGGTCCCACCTTCGAACAGCCACACCTCGTCGTCGCGCGGCGACGTGTCTGCCGTGCCGCCCGACGAACTCCGGGACCCACGACTGGCGCCACCAGGTGGCGAAGTCATCCGTATCAGCGACACCCACGACGTAGCCCGCCACGGTGCCCTCCTCCTCCACCACCCATGCCAGTGCGGTCGGGTACCGGATGTAGGGCTCGAGGTACACGTCGGGAAGGAGGCCATCGTTCGACCATCGGCCGGTCGCGTCCTGGCCGCTGTCTCCCGTGAGCAGGCAGACCCGACGCATCGCCTCGAGATCGTCAGAGGTGGCCAGCCGGATCGTCACGCCACGACGTTAGCCGGAGCGCACCGAGAACTCACGCCTCTCAGGTGACCCGCGCCAGCACTTCTCCGTGGAGGATCGCGAACCAGGCGTCGGGGTCCACGCCCCAGGCTCGCCACCCGTCAGCAATCCGAGCGAGTTGGTCGGCACCCACACCCTGCTCGGCTGCCTGCGCCGCAAAGGTCGGGCCGGTGCAGCGCTCCGCCTGGCTCTCGCCCCACCATCGACACGTCGAGTCGTCGGCATAGGTCCACACGCTCGACGTGAGTTGGGCCTCGTGGAGACCGGCGGCTCTGCGCCCAACCACGCAGGCGACGGGCAGCGTCCGGCTCAGCGCCATTGGCCCGGGCGACTCGGCGATAGAGGGCACGCCAGTCGTCCAAAGCAGGTACCTCGGGGAACCAGGTCATCGCTGCATAGTCGGCGTCGCGAACCGCAATCCACCCACCAGGTCGGCACACACGGGCCATCTCCCTCAACGCGCGCACTGGATCCGTGAGGTGTTGCAGCACCTGGTGCGCGTGCACGACATCGAAGCTGTCGTCGTCATAGGGCAGCGCATAGACATCGGCGAGCTCGAAACGCGTCACAGCGTCCCCTCTGCGGGCGGCCTCTTCGCGAGCGGCGTCCAGTGGGCCCTCGACCGGTTCGATCCCGACGACCTCTCCGGGCGCCACGATCGCTGCGAGGTCGAGCGTGATCGTGCCCGGACCGCACCCGACATCGAGGACGCGCATCCCCGGCTCGAGGACGGGCAACAGGTAGCCACAGGAGTTCGCAGCGGTGCGCTTCCCGTGAGAAGCAAGGGTCGCCCTCTCGTGCCCGTGGGTGTAGCGGTCCGGTACCACCTGCCGCCGTCACTGCAGATCCCTTGTGGTTCGCCCACAGGTCGCTGGCGCGCGTGGCGGCAGCATCGATGAGGGCCGCCAGCTCGGGGCGGTCCGGCACCCGGAACGAGGTGTAGCCGCCTCTGCCACCTGCCACGGGTCGGCCGTAGGCCTTCGCTGCGACATGCCCGTCAGGGAGCAATCGGATGTTGAGAGTGGAGAGAATGAACTCCTCACCGCGTCGAGAGTCGTTCCACTGCAACGCTTCTGGGACGTTGACATTGATGGCCAAGGCACTGACCTCAACCGGCTCGGCTGCCGCTGACATCGCTCCTGGGTGGTCATGCGGGCTTCCCTTCGTCGTCGAGTGCTGCAGCCAGCATGCAATGGCCCTGGGCCTCGAAGTCCGCGTCGCCCACTTGGTGAGCCCAGACCGCCGTGCCGATGGCTTCGCGGATGCGCTGCCGCTGCCAACCCTCGGGATCGCGCGGATCCGAGCCATACCCTTCGAGGAAGGCGTCCTCCAGTCGTGGATCGCGGAGGAACTGCTGGGCCGACAACCGTGAGAAATCGGTGTATGCCGGTCGCAGGGCGGCGCGTCCGAAGTCGATTGCCGACACCACACTTTCGTGGGTCACCCAGTTGCGTGGCTGCCAGTCCCCGTGGGTCGGCACGAGGACGCTGACCGGTGTCGGCCACGACTCGACGATGCGCCGTAGCCGGGTCTCGACATCGGCGTCGATGCGGTGTTCCTTGTCGAGCCAGCCCAGCGCGCCGCGCTGTTCCCGCCGCCAGTAGCCCTCGTCCACGACCTGGAGTTGACCATGGAGCGACGCGAGCAAGGCTCCAGCCTGACGATAGGTCTCGGTCTCGCGCTCGGCTGCATTCCCCTCGACCAGTTCGCCAGGGATGAACTGCGTGACGAGCACCCTCGCGTCACCCTCACGATGTGCCTGCAGCTCACGGGCGAGGTGCCCGTCGCTTTCGCCGGCAGCCTTGATGATCAGCGCCTCCTCGCCGACGACTGCCTCGAGGACGACCGTCCCGACCAGACCCCAGCTGTGGTCCCGAATGAACACGGCGTCCGGCAACCACTCCAGCACGCGCGCGCGCTGATCCGGGCTCAGTCGAGCGAACAGGCGCTCGCTCAGGGAATCGGGCAAGGCGCGCCCTCGCAGCACGGTCGGATGTAGCCACATCCGTCGCACCGCTCGTGGGACGTCTCCCAGCGCATCAGCTGGCCGCAATTGGGGCACGGTTCGGTCAGATCAGCCATATCGTCAACGATATGGGACTCGCACAGGAACTGGACTACCACCACGCCAGGGCGAACATGGCCCAGCAGGGCATGCGGCGGTTCGCCGGCTCACGACCCGGTGCCTGGATGTTCTCGCACACGCTTCGTCATCTCGACGCCGGCATCGGTCGCCTCACGCATGGCCAGCACAGCGCGCCCAGCCTGCTCAGTGGGTTGGCCGTCCTCACCCTGACGACGACGGGCCGCCGATCTGGAGCGCCGCGAACGAGTCACCTCATCGCGACTCCCCACGGGGACGACCTGGCGCTCATCGGCACCAACTTCGGCCAGGAGTCCACCCCGGCGTGGGTCCTCAACCTCGAAGCGCAGCCGCGAGCAACCCTGAACTACCGCGGCAGCTCAGCAGATGTTGTGGCGCGCCCGGCCACCGCCGAAGAGGCCGACGACATCTTCCGTACGGCCTCGACCTTCTACCCCGGCTACGGCAACTATCGATCGCGCATTGCCGGCCAGCGACGAGTCCGCGTCTTCGTCCTGCAGGCGCCCAGCGGACTCTGACGGGCCAATTCGACTGCAGCACAGCAGGATTCACAGACGCAACTGGATCTCCATCGATACCGTCACGACATCGCCCAGTTCCACCGTCTCAGCACGCCGCACCTTGTCCTTGAGCGGCACGACGTAGCCACCGTCCTTCGGCCACAGCGACGTCGTCCACTCGGTGCCACCGATTCGCAGCGTCACCGGCACCATTCCCCAGCCATAGCTGACGAGCTCACCCGCCGACCGGACTTCGTCGCACAGGTCCTCAGGAACAGAGACGAAGTGGTACGGCGCAGGTCCGCGCCACTCCCACACCTCGCCCGCGAACTCGAACTCGACCACGTCGCTGACCATGCGCGACAACCTAGCCGCGGCCACCGCCGAAAACCCGGGACACCACAACCCCGGCGCGTGCCCACGAACTCTTGACCCGGCATACCAACTCTTGACTCTTGCCGAACCCTGCGTTGACCGCAGCGTTCCTAGGGTGAGTCTCGCTGCGGGAGCGAAGATCAGGGAGTTCGTCGCTCCGGCAGCCGCGCCTGCTCGTCACCTCCCGAGCAGGCCGTCGTCACCCCCACCGGTCCAGGGGCTCATGCAGCGGTGGGGGTGACGTCCGCCCGGGGTGCATTCACTCCGGGATCGACAGCAGGTGCGCGCGCTCGTGACCGATGGGGACGAAGCCCTCGCGCAACAGGATCGGCAGCGACTGGGTGCGTCGAGCCTTGGTCACGGCCGTGTGGCACCGGGCCATGGCGGCGAGGTCGAGGCGGGCGGCGAGCATGGCGGCATACACCCCGCGACGGCGAGCGTGTGGCAGCACGGCTGCCCCGACGAGCGGTGCCACGTTCGACTCGAACCCGACCCGCGAACGACCGACCGGTTCACCGTCGAGCCACCCGACGACCCACGCCCCTCGCGCCCGCTCCAGGTCCTCGAGCACCTCGGCCAGGAGTTCCCCGCGATCCGGCGGCACAGGACTGGCAAACACCTCGACGCCGATGTCGACCATCGCGTCGAGACCCACCGCATCGTCGACAACGGTGACCCGGACGCCGGGCGCGATCTCGGGCAGCCCCTCGTCCACGGCGCGCGCCACACACACCTGGTCCTCGATCGTCGTGGCACCCGCAGCGAGCACGAGCTCCTCGAGCCCCGCCGGGGTCGAGTCGTCGCGGAACCACCACTCCGCGCTCCGCGCTCCGGACTCACGCAGGTATGCCGTGAGCTCACCGAAGAGCTCCTCGGCGTCCCGATCCGAGCGGGTCCAGTGGACGACGAAGGCCCGCTCCGGTTCGGGCGGGTAGTGGCTGATCAGCGCGTCGTAGTGGCCGAGGGTGACGTACCCACGACTGGGCACCACACCATGGCGGGTGATCGACTGCAGGACGAGGTCCGGGAACGCCCCCATCGCGGCTCAGCCCTCGAAGCGGCTCGGATCGCCAGCGCCCACCCGGAGCACTTCGGCGACGTCTCCGGACAGGTCGATGACGGTCGTGGGCTCGGTCCCGCACTCCCCCGAGTCGATGACGACATCGACGACGTGGTCGAGCTCCTCCTTGACCTGCCAGCCATCGGTCATCGGCTCCCTCTCCCCGGGAAGGATGAGGGTGGACGTCAGCATCGGCTCACCCAACTCAGCGAGCAACGCCTGGACCACGGGGTGCTCCGGGATGCGCACGCCGACGGTCTTCTTCTTGGGGTGCAGCACCCGGCGCGGCACCTCGCCGGTCGCCGGGAGGATGAACGTGTAGGGGCCGGGGGTCGAGGCCTTGACCGCCCGGAACACTGCGTTGTCGACGTGCACGAAATGCCCGAGCTGGGCGAAGTCGGCGCACACCAGCGTGTAGTGGTGCTTGTCGTCGAGCCGGCGAATGTCGCGGATGCGGTCCTTGGCCGACTGGTTGCCGAGCGCGGCACCCAGGGCATAGCCGGAGTCGGTCGGATAGGCGATGAGCCCACCCTCGCGCAGCGTGTCGACGGCCTGCTTGATCGAGCGCGGCTGCGGGTCGACCGGGTGGACGTCCAGGTAGCGGGCCATCGCTCAGCCCTCGACCATGGAGATCGGGGTGCCGAGCTGCACCGTGCGCGAGACGGTGCAGAGGCGGTCACGCGACTGGGCGATCGACCGCGGCAGCATCTCGCGCGCCTTGTCTCCTTCGGGGCCCTCGGGGAAGCGCACGCGGAAGGTCACTTCGAGGTCCTCCATGTGGTTGCCCTTCTCGGCACTCTTGGCCTTCTCGCCCTCGCTCACGACGGTGAACTCGGTCGGCTCGGCACGCTTGGCGGTGATGAAGTCGACGTCGACCGCGCTACAGCCTGCGATGGCGGTGAGCAGGAGCTCGACCGGCGTGAAGTCGTCGGACTCACCCGTGCCGATGTGGATCGTTCCGCCCCGCACGTTCGTCACGTCGAACTCGCCGTGGCTGGTGCGCGTCAACGTGACCGAGCGGTGTCCCGGGCCGGTGCCACCGGTCTCGGGCGCAGTCGTGTCCTGTGCAGCCGACTCGGTCATGTGGTGCTCCATTTCTCGTCGATGGCGCGAACGACCTTGATGTCGCGTGCCGAGAGCGGTGTGCCGGCGAGCCGTTCGAGCTTGGCGCCAGCGAGCCGGGCGGTGTGGAAGTCGCCGGCGATCTCGAGGAGGACGTCTCGGCCCACGACACAGGAACGTTCGGGAGTGTCTGCGTATGCCGTGAGTGCGCGTTGCGCGTCCTTGGTCACCTCGCCCTTGGCGAACGCGACGTAACGGCGTGCGTTGCTGTCGATGAGCGGGGCCATCGCCTCGATCGCGGCGGCCATCTCGCCGAACTCGGCGGGCGAGCGCACCATGGTCGGGACCTCGAAGCCCCGCCACTCCCGCAGGAGGTCCTCGATGGCCGCCTCGACCTTCGCGGCCGAGCGCATCGACGAGGTGAGCGCGATGTTGCCCGTCTGGATGTGCGTCTCGACGTCGGTGAAGCCGGCGCCGGTGAGGCGCTCCCTGAGTTCGGCCATCGGCACCTTGTGATGGGCACCCAGGTTGATGGCACGAAGGAAAGCCAGGTGGCGCGGCATACCCGCGATCCTGCCAGAGCGGAACGAGACCGACGCGCTCGCTCTCACGACGAGGTGGCGCAGATCGCGCGCCGACTGCCAGAGTGGCGCACATGACCGGCGCACCCCCCGTCCCCGAAGGACGCATCGTCCTCGTTCGTCACGGCAAGACCGAGTGGAGCGAGTCCGGTCAGCACACCGGCACCACCGACATTCCGCTGACCGAGGCGGGCGAGGCCGACGCCTCGACGCTGGCGGAGCGGTTGTCGGGCTTCGACTTCGGACTCGTCCTGTCGTCACCGATGCAGCGGGCCCGACAGGACGGCCGAGATCGCCGGATTCGGTTCTCCCGAGGTCGATTCCAACCTGAGGGAGTGGGACTACGGCGCCTACGAGGGCCGGACGACCAAGGAGATCCGAGCCGAGGTCGGCTATGACTGGGCGGCGTTCGAGCACGGCGTGGTCCCAGGTGACACCCCCGGCGAGACGGTCGAGGAAGTCGCGGCACGGGCCTCCCGCGTGCTGTTGCGGGCAGCGCCCGTCCTCGCCACGCGCGACGTGCTGCTCTTCGGGCACGGGCACGCCCTTCGTGTCCTGGCCACCGTCTTCCTGCGTGAGCAGCCGAGGTTTGCAGCCAAGCTCTTGCTCGATGCCGGGTCCGTGAGCGTCCTGGAATACGAGCGGGAGCAGCCCGCCATCAAACTCTGGAACAGCCGCCCCACTGCGGACGGTGCGTGAGCCGCTCGGGCAGGCAACCTTCGGTCAGGGCAGCGGCCAGGTGTGCACGGGCTCGTTGGTGCTCATGTGCTCCGTGTAGAGCTCGAGCATCTGGTGCAGCGCCTTGCGACGGTCCGACCCTCTGTCCTCGAATCGCTTGACCGCCTCGGTCTGCCACGTGGCTCCGTTGACCCCGGCCTGGCAGCGCGCCTCGATGATGCCGAGGAAGCGGTCGCGCACGGCCTGCGAGACGCCCCACTCCTCGAGGCCCTCGTGGGCCAGTGGGAGCAGGTGCCGCAGGACGAGCTCGTCGGCCCCGACCTCGCCGAACCCGGGCCAGTAGAGGCGGGCATCCATGCCGTCACGGGCGCCGCGGCGGAAGTTCTCCTCACACGCGGCAAAGCTCATCTTGGTCCAGACCGGGCGCTCCGTCGACGCCAGCTTGCGCACCACGCCGTAGTAGAACGCCGCGTTGGCCAGGGTGTCGGCGATGGTCGGACCGGCCGGGAGGACGCGGTTCTCGACGCGCAGGTGCGGGCGGCCCTTGACGATGTCGTAGATCGGGCGGTTCCAGCGATAGACCGTGCCGTTGTGGAGGCGCAGCTCGGCGAGATCCGGTGCCTCACCGGCCTCCAGCTTGGCCATGGGGTCCTCGTCGGTGGTCTCGGCCAGGAGCGCCGGGAAATAGAGGGAGTTCTCCTCGAAGAGGTCGAAGATCGAGGTGATCCACCGCTCCCCGAAGAAGACGCGGGGACGCACGCCCTGGTTCTTGAGCTCGATGGGGCGGGTGTCGGTGGCCTGCGAGAAGAGCTCGATCCGCGTTTCGGCGTGAAGGCGCTTCCCGAAGAAGAAGGGTGAGTTCGCGGCCAGGGCGACCTGGACCGGCGAGATCGCCTGGGCGGCGTTCCAGTGGTCAGCGAAGTCGGAGGGCGAGACCTGGAGATGCAACTGCACGCTGGTGCACGCCGACTCCGGCGCGATCGAGTCGCAGTAGGTCGCCACCCGCTCGCCCTGCGGGCCGGTGATGTCGAGGTAGATGTCCTCGCCACGGGCGACGAAGATCGAGTCGTTGAGGGCGGTGTAGCGGTTGTTGTCGCTGATCCACTCCCCCTCGTAGTGCTCCGGCATGATCGTCGGGAGGATGCCGATGGTCACGAGTCGCGAGCCCACTTCGCGGGCCTTGGCGTCGGCGGCGTTGAGCGACTCCCGCAGGTCGTGCTCGAGTTCGATCGCCGAATCACCCGGGAGCGGCCTCGGCAGCACGTTGAGCTCGATGTTGTATTTGGCCAACTCGGTCTGATAGCCGGGATCGGCGATGGCCTGCAGGACCTCGGCGTTGGCGAAGTGCGGGTCGAAGTCATCGTTGACGAGGTTGAGCTCGATCTCGAGCCCGGTCAGCGGTCGGTCGAACTCGAACGAGTGCTGGTTGAGCATCCGTTCGAACACGTCGAGGTTCTGACGCACCTTCTCGCGATAGCGCTGCCGCTCCTCGCGTGTGTAGCTCTGTGCGCTGACCTCAGCACCCACGCCAATCACCTCCCGATCTGTTGCCCGAACGTCGGCCCGGAGGGCCAACTCAATCACCATCCGAGCACAGCGCGCGAGCGGAACGTGGCCGAATCCGCGTTTCGGTCACGAGGGCTGTCGGCACCCCCACCTAGCCTTCGAGATGTGCGCATGATCCACACCTCCGACTGGCACCTGGGACGGGCGTTCCACCAGGTGGGGCTGCAGGGCGCCCAGGCGGCTTTCCTGGATCATCTCGTCGAGGTCGTGCGCACCGAATCGGTCGATGCCGTGCTCGTTTCGGGTGACGTCTATGACCGGGCGCTGCCCGCGCCCGACACCGTGGCGATGCTCTCCGACGCGGTCGAGCGTCTCATCGACGCGGGCGCCACCGTTGTGCTCTCGAGCGGCAACCACGACTCGGCGATCCGGCTGGGGTTTGCCTCGCGCCTCCTCGAGCGCTCCGGGTTGCACATCCGCACGAGCATCGACGACATCGGCCGCCCGGTGGTCATCGGCGACGTTGCCGTGCATCCCACTCCCCTACCTCGAGCCGTCGTTGGCTGCTGGTCCTCTGGGCACGAGTGAACGCACGCACGCAGGTGCCCTGCGCGCCGCGATGGGGCGTGTGCGGACGTCGCTCGACGCCGGGGCCGAGCGTCGTTCGGTCGTCATGGCCCACGCTTTCGTCACGGGCGGCGCCACGAGCGACTCCGAGCGCGACATCTCGGTCGGTGGAGTCGCGGCCGTGCCTCCCGAGGTCTTCGCCGGGGTCGACTACGCCGCGTTGGGGCACCTCCACGGTCGCCAGCAGGTGTCCGAGTCGGTCCGCTACTCCGGTTCGCCCGTGGCCATGTCGTTCAGCGAAGCCAGCCACACCAAGGGTTCGTGGCTCGTCGACCTCGGCGGCGAGGAGCCGGTCACGCGATTCGTCGAGGCGCCCGTCGAACGCCCGCTGATGTTGCTTCGCGGCACCCTGGACGACCTGCTGGCCGACCGTGCACACACCGCCGCCGAGTCGGCCTGGTGCCAGGTCACACTCACCGACCCGATCCGTCCGCTCGGTGCGATGGAGCGCTTGCGCGCCCGCTTCCCCCACACCCTCGACCTGCGCTTCGCACCTTCCGGTTCGGTCACCACGATGAGTGCGTATGCCGCGTCGCTCACCGAGCGCTCCGACCTGGACGTCTGCTGCGACTTCCTCACCCATGTCCGGGGTGGCCACGGCGCCGACGAGGCCGAGCGTGCCCTGCTGGGTCAGGCCGTGGAAGGTGCGCGGCTGCGTCGTTCGGCTGGTGACGGCGAGGGTGGCCTCGCTCCGCGCCGGAGCTCGGGAGCGGCATGAGGATCCACCACCTCACCGCCACCGCCTTCGGGCCCTTTCCCGACGAGATCGCGGTTGACTTCGACGCGCTGACCGCGGCCGGACTCTTCCTCATCCACGGGCCCACGGGTGCCGGCAAGACCAGCCTGCTCGATGCGATCTGCTTCGCCCTCTTCGCCGACGTGCCAGGGTCTGCGCGACAAGCGCGGCATCGTCAGCGACCACGCCGCCCCGACCGCGACGCCTTCCGTGGAGCTCGAATTCACCTGTGGCACACGACGATTCAGGATTCAACCGGTCTCCCGCGCACTCCCGACCGAAGAAGCGCGGCACTGGCACCATCGAGGCTCCGGCAACGGTGACCCTGTCCGAACTGCAGAGTAGCGCGTGGACGGTGGTCTCGACCCGCAACGACGAGGCCGCAGAGGTTCTCAACGACGTGCTCGGCATGGGCAAGGAGCAGTTCGCCAAGGTGGCGATGCTCCCCCAGGGTGAGTTCGCCGCGTTCCTCACGGCCAAGGACGACGACCGCCGGGCGCTTCTCGAGAAGCTCTTCGACATCACGCGATATGCCGACGTCGAGGAGTGGCTCGTCGATGAGCGCCGGGCGAGCGAAGCCACCGTCAGCAGCCTGCGCAGCGGCATCGACACCGACCTTGCCCGGCTGGCGGACGTGGTGGCCTCCAGCGGTGTCGGCGCATCGTCGCCACACCAGGAGGACCACGACTCCTCTGCAGCCGAGGTGGACGCCCGCATCCTCGACGGGCGTCCCGCACTCGATCCGACCTCCCCGGAGGCGATCCGAGACCTGCTCGAGGTCACGACCATGCAACTCGACACCCAGCTCTCCGAGGCGATGGTGGCTCTCGACGCTGCCGTGGCGACCGAGCGTGCCGCCGCCGATGACGCCGAGCGGGCTCGCACGGTTTCGGCGCTGCGCGAGAAGGCCCGAGCGGCCCGTGCCACGCTCGCTGACCTGGATCTGCTCCAGGACGACATCACCGCTGCGAGAGCCACGCACGACGCAGCCAGCCGCGCCGCCTCCGTCCGGGGCCATATCGCCGCGATTGCGCGCGAGGCGTCAGAGACTGAGCGCCTCAACGCAACGAGGGACGTCGCCGAGGCACGAGTCCGGGCCATCGCGCCGGAGGCGGCCACCCCGACGTCCCTCCTCGAGGACCTTCACCTGCACGACGACACACTTGCGTGAGCTGGTCCGACTCGATACAGCTCGGGCCCAGCGTGCTCGCCTGGCGCGCGGGCACCTCGATTCTCTCGAAGCGGCATCGCGAGTCCTTGAAACCGCTGACGTCGACCGCGAAGCAGCGACGGCCCACGTGAGTGATGCCCAGATCGCGGTCGCCGATGCGCTCGAAGCCGAAGCCTCCCTCGCCGGGGTTGCGGCGACCGCCGAGGCTGCGCGCCATCGCCTGCAGCTCGCCCAACGGGTGGGCAAGGAAGAACTCACCCTGCGGCACCTCGTCGCCTCCGCAGCGGACGCCCGCACGGCGGCGCAGGACGCCCGAGACCACGAACAGGACATCGTGGCCAGGCGGCTCTCCCACATGGCCGCGGAGTTGGCCGAGGGGCTCGCTGAAGGTGAGTCGTGCCCCGTGTGTGGCGCCGAGGAGCACCCGGCGCTCGCTCAGGGAGGCGGCCGCGTGTCGCCCGCCGAGCTCGACGAGGCAAGGATGGTCCATGCCGAGCTGGTCCGGGCGCACCAACAGGCCGAGACCGCCGCCGCCAGCGCCCAGGTCCTCCTCGCCGAGGCTCTGCGCGTCCTCGACGTCGCATCGGCGAGCGACCTCAACCTGCCGGCTCTCGTTGACGACGTCGACACGCAGGCACGGCACTTGGCACTGGTTCAGGCTCGAGCGGCTGAGCGCTCCGCGCACGAGCAGCGACTGGCCACGGCCCAGTCAGACCTCAAGCGCGTCGCGCAGGGTGTGGCTGTGGCACAGGGTGATCTTGCCCGGGCTGCAACCGTCGCCGAGCAGGCACAGTTGGCCGAGGCCAGCGACATCGCAGCATCGGCCGCCCTCCGTGAGGCCCACGCCAGTTGCCCGTGCGCCGCCGGCGACGTTCCGACCGAGGCACTCGCGCGGTCGCACCGCGCGCTCGTCCAGGCGGCGGAAGCGTGGGACGAGACTCTGCAACGGTGGGACGAGGCGATCGCCCGTCTCACCTCGGCCACAGCGGCTGGCACCACGGCGGCCACAGAAGGGGGGTTCGCCTCACTCGAGGACGCCTCCGCTGCCGCCATGAGCCCGTCGGCCCTCGATCGACTCCGCGACCGCCTTCACGACCACGATCGGGCGCGTTCGTCGGCCACCGCTGTCCTCGAGGATCCTGAGGTCATTGCGGCGGAGGCACTCTCGACACCCGACCTGGCGGCAGTCACGGCCGAGGCGCAGCAAGCACGGATCGCCCTTCTCACGGCGCAGTCCGCGCAGACCGAGGCCAGTACGGCTCGACGCTCCTTCACCTCAGTGCGCTCAAGCCTCGTCGCCGGCCTCGACGCGGCCGGCCCCGCTCTGACGCACCACCATCGGATCAAGGAACTCGCCGACACCTTCACGGGTGGCGGCCTCAACAACACGCTGCGGATGCGGCTCACATCGTTCGTGCTCGCCGCCCGCCTCGATACCGTGGCAAGGCTCGCCAATGAACGGCTGCGCATCATGGGCGACGGCCGCTACACCCTTGAGCACACCGATCGCCTGGCCGCTCGGGGTGCGCGCTCCGGGCTGGGGCTGCGGGTCCTCGACCAGTGGACGGGCGTCAGCCGCGAGACCTCTACCCTCTCCGGCGGAGAAGCATTCATGGCCTCGCTCGCCCTCGCGCTCGGTCTGGCCGATGCCGTCCGTGAGGAGTCCGGCGGCTTCGACCTCGGAACCCTGTTCGTCGACGAGGGTTTCGGCACCCTCGACGACGAGAGCCTCGAGCAGGTCATCTCCGTCCTCGACTCCCTGCGCGAGGGCGGACGAGCGGTTGGTGTCGTCTCACACGTGGGCGAGCTCCGCAGCCGCATCACCAGCCAGCTCGTCGTCCGCAAGACCGCCAGCGGCAGCACCGTCGCCATCTCGACCCCCGGAGCCGAGAGCGCCGCCTGACCGGCTGACGGTCGGGAGTCATCGACTTTCCGGGCCGTAACGCGGGGTCAGTGCGCGTCGATGAACTCGTGCAGAAGGTGGGTCCAGCTTTCCGGCGCTTCGAGGTGTACGTCGTGGCCGGCGCCAGCCGCGGTGACGCGTTCACAGTGAGCCTGATGCGCCTGCATGCGCTCTGCCTCCGCATCCTGCAACGTCCCCATGCTCTCCCTGCACGAGCAGCGTCGGCACTCGAACCCGTGCCCACTCATCCCAGCACTCACGTTCATGCACAGCTGCCAGGCTGGCAATCAACACCTCGACGTCGAAACGCGGGAACAGGCCTCCCTCCTTCGCCTCCAACCCCGCAGCCCACGTCGCGCCAACTGTCCCGCCGCCGAAGTACGCAGCGGCTGTCGTGGCGTCAGGGAACGGCACCGGCCAGTTCCTCAGAAGGCGTGCAACCGGGTCGGTGGCTGCGGTCCCGCCGCCGCCAACACCGCCTTCGACCAGGACGAGACGGGCAACGACGTCTGGAGGTGCCTGCGCTGCCGCCAGCAGGGCCGTGTGGGCACCCATGGACTGGCCCACCAACGTCACGGGACCCAAGCCCAGAGCCGCGATCACGTCCAGGACGTCCTGGACGAAGGCGGCTCGCGACACGTCCTTGGGGTTTCGCGTGCTTCGACCGTGACCCCGCTGGTCAAAGGCGACGACGCGATGACGAGCGGCCAGCGCTTTCATCGTGGCAGCCCACTCGCCCGAGTGTCCCGCAAGCCCGTGCAGGAGCAGGACTGTCGATCCCGAACCGCCCGAGTCGAGGCACCAGAGGTCGACACCCCTCCCCGAAACCATCTCCCCCGGCCACGTCATGGGTTCCATGCTCTCAATGGAGTAGGCCGCCCGCTGAACGGGCCCGCGACGCCCGCTTCTCGTGGGTCATGAGGAACCGGCCGCCCATGAGTCGAGAGGGAGGACTCGCCGTCTCCCGTACCTCGGAGACGGCGAGTCCTCTCCTCTCGACCGGCTGTTGAGGTGGGCTCAGTCTTCGAAGGCCTCAGGTGGCGGGCACGAGCAGACGAGGTGGCGGTCGCCGTAGGCGCCGTCGATGCGACGGACGGGCGGCCAGTACTTCGCCAGCGGGTCGACACCCTGCGGGAAGGCCGCCTCCTGGCGCGTGTAGTCGACGTCCCAGTCACCAGCGAGCGAGATCGCGGTGTGCGGCGCGCCGCGCAGGACGCTCGTCGCCGCGTTGCCCGCAGCTCCGACGGCGTCGATCTCCTCGCGGATTGCGATCATCGCGTCGCAGAAGCGATCGAGCTCGAGCTTGTCCTCGCTCTCGGTCGGCTCGACCATGAGCGTGCCCGCGACCGGGAACGACATCGTCGGGGCGTGGAAGCCGTAGTCGATGAGCCGCTTGGCGATGTCGTCGACGCTCACGCCCGTCTCCTTGGTGAGCGGACGCACGTCGAGGATGCACTCGTGGGCGACGAGCCCGCCCTCGCCCGAGTAGAGCACCGGGTAGTGGTCGCGCAACCGCGCCGCGACGTAGTTGGCGTTGAGCACGGCGACCTCAGTCGCACGGCTCAGACCCGCCGCACCCATGAGGCGCACGTACGCCCACGAGATCGGCAGGATGCCCGCCGATCCATAGGGCGCGCCGGAGATCGGGCCGACGCCGGTCTCGGGGCCAGCCTTCGGGTCCAGCGGGTGGTTGGGCAGGAACGGTGCAAGGTGCTCACGGCACGCAACCGGGCCGACGCCTGGGCCGCCGCCACCGTGCGGGATGCAGAACGTCTTGTGGAGGTTGAGGTGCGACACGTCGGCGCCGAACCGACCCGGCTGGGCCAGACCGACGAGGGCGTTGAGGTTGGCCCCGTCGACGTAGACCTGACCACCGGCGTCGTGCACCATCGCGCACAGGTCGGTGATCGTGTCCTCGAAGACGCCATGGGTGGACGGGTAGGTCACCATGATCGCGGCGAGGTCGTCGCGGTGCTCCTCGACCTTGACCTTGAGGTCGTCCATGTCCACGTTGCCCGTGATGACGTCGGTCTTGACGACGACGACCTTCATGCCGGCCATGACGGCGCTGGCCGCGTTGGTGCCGTGGGCGCTGGCGGGGATGAGGCAGACGGTGCGCTCACCCTGGCCCTGGGAGCGGTGGTATGCCGCGATGGCCAGGAGGCCGGCGAACTCGCCCTGGGAGCCAGCGTTGGGCTGGAGGGACACGGCGTCGTAGCCGGTGATGTCGCACAGCCACTGCGACAACTCGTCGATGAGGTGACGAATGCCCTCGGTCTGGTCGAGCGGCGCGAACGGGTGCAGGCTCGCGAACTCGGGCCAGGTGATGGCGAGCATCTCGGTCGTCGCGTTGAGCTTCATCGTGCACGAGCCGAGCGGGATCATGCCGCGGTCGAGGGCGAAGTCGCGGTCCGAGAGGCGGCGCAGGTAGCGCAGCATCGCGGTCTCGCTGTGGTGGCTCGTGAAGACCGGGTGCGTGAGGTAGTCGGACGTGCGCACCAGCGCGTCGTCCCACGTCGGCTGAGCGATCACGACACTGGTCGGTGCGTCGACGCCGAACGCGCGACAGACCTTCTCGAGGTCGTCGAGGCCGGTCGTCTCGTCGACCGAGAGCAGCACGGTGTCGGCGTCGTGGCGCCAGACGTTGGCGCCCTCCGCCAGGACAGCCGCGACGATCTCGTCGGCGCGACCCGGCACGCGAGATCGACAGCGTGTCGAAGCCGGCCTCGCCGTCCACATCGACGCCACCCGCGCGCAGGGCGCCGGCGAGGGTCGTGGCGTGGGCGTGGATGCCCAGCGCGATCGCACGCAGACCACGGGGGCCGTGGTAGACGGCATACATGCTGGCCATGACGGCCAGGAGGACCTGCGCCGTACAGATGTTGGACGTGGCCTTCTCGCGGCGGATGTGCTGCTCACGCGTCTGGAGGGCAAGCCGGTATGCCGGCGCTCCCGTCACGTCGACGGAGACTCCGACGAGGCGCCCGGGCAGGGTGCGCTCGAGTCCGGCGCGCACGGACATGTAGCCGGCGTGCGGGCCACCGAAGCCCATCGGCACACCGAAACGCTGCGTCGTTCCGACCGCGATGTCGGCGCCCCACTCCCCCGGCGCCGTGGCCAGGGTCAGCGCCATGAGGTCGGCGGCGGCCGTGACGAGCGCGCCGGCCTCGTGGGCTGCCTCGGCGAGGGCGTGGTGGTTGCGCAGGCGGCCGTGGAGGTCGGGGTACTGGACGAGGACACCGAAGACCTCGCGGCCACCGGCAGCCTCGATGAGCGTGTCGCGGGTGGTGACCGAGGACAGGTCGGCGACGACGATCTCGATGCCCAGCGGGCGCGCGCGGGTCTGCATGACGGCGAGGGTCTGCGGGAAGGTCGCCTCGTCCACGAGCAGCACCGAGTCGGCCGCAGCCTTGCTCGAGCGGCGCATGAGCGTCATCGCCTCGGCCGCGGCCGTGGACTCGTCGAGGAGCGAGGCGCCGGCCGTGCTCAACCCGGTGAGGTCCCCGACGACGGTCTGGAAGTTGAGGAGCGCCTCGAGTCGCCCCTGGGAGATCTCGGGCTGATAGGGCGTGTATGCCGTGTACCAGGCGGGGTTCTCGAGGACGTTGCGCTGGATGACGGCCGGCGTGATGGTGCCGTAGTAGCCCAGGCCGATCATCGAGGTGAGCACCTGGTTGCGGGCCGCGAGGCCGCGCAGCTCCTTGACGACGGCGAGCTCGGACTCGGCCGGGACGATGCTCATCGCCTGGGTGGCGCGGATGGCGTCGGGAACGGCGGTCGCGGTGAGCTCGTCGAGGCTGGCGCGCCCGATGGTGGCGAGCATCTCGGCGACCTCAGCCTCGCTCGGGCCGATGTGGCGCTCCGCGAAGGCGGGCAGGTCGCTGGTGTGGATCGTGGTGTCGGTCATGAAGGTGAGGCTCCTGGCACACGGGCGGGCACGGGCCTCCCCTTCTGTCGCGGCGTGAGCCGTCTCAGAGGTGCCTGATCCGTGCGGTCCTTTGCGCCTGAGAGGTTCCGGGGAGTTTGCCCCTTCGGCGCCCCGGCTCCAACTTCGGACCGAGGACTCTCCCGCACGGTGTTTGCGGCGCCGTCAGCGTAACAAACAGCGCGCGCCCTTCGAGGGCACGCGCTGTCGGGTGAGTTCGAGTGGTGTCAGGCGAGACGTGCTGCCCGGCGTGCGCTGAGCTCGTCATCGGGGTGCGCGGCAGGGGTCTCGTCGGAGAGTCGCTCGCTGGGCAGGTGCGACAGGTCGCCCTCGACCTCACGCCAAACCTTGCCGACGGCGATGCCGAAGACACCCTGTCCGCCCTGGAGGAGGTCGATGACCTCTTCGTTGGACGTGCACTCGTAGACCGAGGCGCCGTCGCTCATGAGGGTGATCTGCGCGAGGTCGTCGACGCCGCGGTCACGCAGCACCTGCACGGCGCCGCGGATCTGCTGCAGCGAGACACCGGTGTCGAGCAGTCGCTTGACGATCTTGAGGGCGAGGATGTCGCGGAACCCGTAGAGGCGCTGCGAACCCGAACCAGCGGCTCCGCGCACCGAGGGCTCGACGAGCGCCGTGCGGGCCCAGTAGTCGAGCTGTCGGTAGGTGATGCCGGCGGCCTTGCACGCGGTGGGACCGCGGTAGCCGGTCTCCTCGTCGAGGTCGGGCAGGTCGTCCGTGAACAGCAGACCCTGTGCCGCGACGGGCACATGAGCCTTGGGGTGTTCTTCGATGGCGTTCACGCCAACCTCCTGCTAACACGGCCTGGTGTCACGCGGGCCTATGTAACTACACGGACGTCGTTCTCTTGAGGTGACGGTATGGCGCGGAACACCCGGGGTCAACTACCACTGGACCCTAACCTCATGCGTGTCGTGAGTAACATCAGTAACACTCACCGTCAACTAGAGGGTTGGTCTCCGGTGTCGAAGTCGTCCGCGGAGACGTGGTCGAGGAACTGCTTGAACTTCTCGACCTCGTTCTCCTCCTGCTCCTCCTCGGCCATGGCGACCCCCGCCTGGTCGAGGAGCTCCTCGGTCGTGACGATGTCGACCCCGAACCGCAGCGCCAGGGCGATGGCGTCCGAGGAGCGTGAGTCGATGCTCTGCCCTCCCCCGTCGGCGCCTCCGTCGATGTCGAGTTCGGCGTGGAAGACGCCCTCGTCAAGGCTCGTGATGCGGACCCGGACGAGGGTGTGGCCCAGGTCGTCGAGGAGGTTCTTGATGAGGTCGTGCGTGAGCGGCCGGGGCGGAATCACCCCCTGCTGGGCGTAGGCGATCGCGGCAGCCTCGGCGGCGCCCACCCAGATGGGCAGGTAGCGACTACCGTCCCGCTCACGGAGCAGAACGATGGGCTGATTCGTCGGCATCTCGACGCGAACCCCGAGGACGTCCAGTGACTTCACTCTTCCACCGTACGTCGTCAGGGTCGGGCCAGACCACCCTTGACCAACGCGGCGTGCAGTTGGAGGCACAGACGCGCGACATCGGCCTGGTCCTGGGCTCGTCCGCCGGTCCGCCGAGTGCTCATGGCCTGCTCGACGAGGCCGACTTCGCGATCGGCTGCGGTGCGGAACGGACGCAGGTGGCGGGCTTCGATCCCGTATGCCGCGAGGCCGGCGGCCGCGTGCGCGGCCTGGAGGTCGGCGCCGGAGAAGTGGCCCTCGCCATCGGCGCGCAGGACACCGAAGCCCTCGAGCGAGGTGATCGTCGCGTGGTCGAGACCGGTGGCGGTCGTCAGCTCGTCGCGGGTCAGCCGAACGGCCCGCCCGGGCAACAGGCTCGCGCCGTCGGGGACATCGGGATCGGCCTCGGGACCGGGCGGCCGCGGACGCGCATCGGCGTCCGCGGCGGGCTCGAGGCCGCGGTCCAGCGCGTCGAGGGCCTCCCGGATGACCTTGAGCGGCCAGAACCGATCACGTTGGGCGCGCAGGACGTAGCGCAGCCGCTCGACGTCGGCCGCGCTGTACGTGCGGTAGCCGGCGGGGGTACGGGCAGGCTCGACCAGGCCCTCGACCTCGAGGAACCTGATCTTGGAGATGCTGACCTCGGGGAACTCCTCGCGCAGCGCGTCGAGGACCTTCCCGATGGTCAGCGGCCGCTCAGGCCTGCTTGGCGGCATAGAAGACGAGGCGGTACTTGCCGATCTGCACCTCGTCGCCAGTCTGGAGCACCGACTCGTCGATTCGCTCGCGGTTGACGTAGGTCCCGTTGAGGGAACCGACGTCCTTGACGACGAACTGGTTCTGCAACCGCTCGAAGGTCGCGTGTTGCCTCGACACCGTCACGTCGTCGAGGAAGATGTCGCTCTCGGGGTGGCGCCCGGAGGACACCACGTCGTCGTCGAGCAGGAACCTGGCACCGGTGTTCGGCCCCCGAAGGACGACGAGCAGAGCGGTGCCGGGGCGAAGCGCCTCGACGGTGGCCTGGTCGGCACGGGTGAGGACGTGCTCGCTCTCGTGGACGACGTCGGACTTCTCGAGTCCTTCCACCGCCTGGAAGCGCATCGTCGTCGACGACTCCGGTTCGCGTTCGGGAACCGACGGGGGCGTCGCCTCCGGCTCGCGCTCGGGGGTGTGGCGACTGTCGTCACTCATCTGTGCGGCTCCTCGTCGTCTGCGGCTGTGACCAACACGGCCCGTCGTCTGAAGCACTCACCCTAGATGACCACTCGAGGGATGAACAGGAGATTGGCCGTGGAGAGACCTGCGAATCAGCTGAGCTGTTGCTGATAGGCCTCGACATCGAGCAGACCCTCGACCGCAGCGGCGTCGCTCGGCTTCAGCTCGTACATCCAGCCGTCGCCGTAGGGGTCGGAGTTCACGAGCTCGGGAGAGGCGTCCAGGGCAGCGTTCACGGCCGAGACCTCGCCGGCAAGCGGGGCGTACAGGTCGCTCACGGACTTCGTCGACTCGACCTCGCCACACGCGTCGCCCACGGCCACGGTGTCGCCGACGGCGGGAAGGCTGACGTAGACGACGTCACCGAGGGCGTCCTGCGCGAACGAGGTGATGCCGATCCGGACGGCGCCGTCTTCGGTCGCCCGCACCCACTCGTGCTCGGCGGTGTAACGCAGTTCGCTCGGGTACTCGAGGTCGCTCATCAGTGAGGCTCCTTCAGGTCCGTTCAGGACTTCGTGGGACTGGGTACGGGTCGAGCGTACTGAGGCTCGGAAACGGTCTGCAACGCGGACACCGTCACCTCGTCCTTGGTCTCCACACCCGCCTCGCCCTTGACGGAGCGCACCGACTCGGTGACGCCACCGGGAATCTCCATGGCGGAGGCGAGCGTCGAGCCGTCACCGATGGCGGTGATGATGTAGGGCGCGCTCACGGGCTTGCCGGAGATGGCGATGCCACCCTCATCATCGGTGAAGTAGGTGTTGGCGACGACGCGCACGTTGTTGATCTCGATGGCCTCGGCGCCGGCATCGCGCAGTTCCTGCAACGTGTCCAGCAGCAGGGGCGCCGTGACTCCGTTCTGGGGGTCACGGATCGTGAGGACGATTCCGGGACCCCGGGCAGGAACCGTGCCGGCCATGATCGCCAAGGAATCGAGACGCTGCTGAGCAGCCTGCTGGGCTTCGGTGAGGCTGGTGGTGCTGCTCTGCAGTCGGTCACGCGAGATCTGCAGTGTCTGGATCTCCTCCGCGAGGCGGTTGCCGTCCTGGTCGACGGTGTCGAGGATGCGGATCAGCTCGTCCTCGCGCAGGTCCTCGAGACCCTCGATCGAGGTCTGGTGCACCTGCGCGGCGATGGCGAAGCCCAGACCGAGGGCGAGCAGCGTGGCCAGGACGTTGGCCTTGGTCAGGCGAGGTCGACCCGCTCGTCCCAGCCGGTGCCAGGCCTTGCTCGAGACGTCCTGCTTGACGACTGCCTGGGTGGCAGCCTCAGTCTTCGGCGCGAACTCTTGGCCGCAGCCTCCGGCTTGGCCGCGGCCTTCGGGGCTGCCTCAGCCTTCGAGACGGCCTTCACGGGCTGCGTCTCGTCCGCCGTCGGGTCCTCGTCCGTCATGCCGGGCCGCTCACGCGTTGAAGAGGTGGCGGCGGATGGAGGCCACGTTGGAGAAGATCCGCACCCCGAGGACGACGACCACACCGGTGGAGAGCTGACTGCCCACGCCGAGCTGGTCGCCGAGGAAGACGATGAAGGCCGCAACGACGACGTTGGACAGGAACGAGATCACGAAGACCTTGTCGTTGAAGATCCCGTCGAGAACGGCCCGGACCGCGCCGAAGACGGCGTCGAGAGCCGCGATCACGGCGATGGGCAGATAGGGCTGCAGCCACAGGGGAACCTCGGGCTGCAGGAGGACACCGGCGATGATGCCGAAGACCAGTCCCAGGGCGGGGATCACGACGAATCTCCTTCGGGTGAGGGCGTTGCTGCGTCCTTGACCTTATCGGCGCGAGTGGCGACCCGGGTCCCCAGCGTCGCCGAGGCCGGAATCGTGACCTCCTTGCGGACCGCCGTCTCGACCCGGATGCCGAACGAGCTCTTGAGCGTCGAGAGGTAGGTGCCGCCGTTGCCGTCAGCGAAGGTGGCCGGCATCTTGCCGGGGTCTCCGATGGCGGTGACGACGTAGGGGCGGCTTGAGCGGGCGGTAGTCCACGAGGATCGCCTGACCGGCGAACCGGATCGACGCCGTCGACGTGAGTCGCTGACCGTTGACCGAGACCGCTTCGGCGCCGGCCTCCCAGAGGCTGTTGGTGAGGATCTGCAGGTCTCGCGCCTGGACCGTGCTCGCTTCGATCTCGGTGTCCGCGCGCGGTTCGAAGTTGCTGCCACCGTCGTCGGGCCGGGCGGCGTCGTCGAGGGTGACGACGAAACCGGGACCGCGCACCGGCACGGCGCCAGCCACCAGGGACAGCCGCTCCACACTCTGGGCCAGCTCCTCACTGACGTCGCGCAGGGTCTCGGCGTCCAGGCCAGAGATCTCGGCACGAAGGGCACTGGCCTGGACCGCACGCGCGTCCGCGACTTCCTGCTGCTTCTCGATGCGGTCGATGAGGCTGGTCCTGGTGCGCTCCTTGGTGGTCTCGCCGCCGCGCAGCTGGATGGCGGCGATTCCGACGAGGGTGCCGATGATGACGGCGAAGACGATGAGGGCCGGTGAGCGCAGGCCCGTGGCTCGAGGGAGGCCGGCCTTCTCGCGCAGGTCCGCCGCTGCCGCGTAACCGGGGTCGAGGGGACGCTCCAGCATCGAGGTGATGAGCGTCATCGACGCGTCCGGTCGGCGCGGGGGTGTCGTGACCTGCGGACTCATCGGGCACCACGGCGAGCGATGAGCTGACGCAGCTGAACGGCATACAGGATCCCCGCAACCCAGTAGAGGACGGTGCCCCACCACGCGAAGCCCCAACCCACGGGCCGCATGAACGCCGCGAGCCAGCCGTCACCGTCGGCCATGAGCAGGGCCGGGAACGAGTAGAGCAGGTTGAAGGTCGCGGCCTTGCCGATGAAGTGCACGGGCAGCCCGGTCCAGCCGTAGCGCTTGGCGATGAGGACCACGACCCCCATGAAGGCCTCGCGGGCGAAGAGCACGATGACGAGCCACCACGGGATGATGTCGCGCCACGCCAGACCGACGAGGGTGGTGACGATGTAGAGGCGGTCGGCGATGGGGTCGAGCAGCTGGCCGACGCGCGAGACCAGGCCGTAGTGGCGGGCGATCTTGCCGTCGAGGTAGTCGGTGATGCCCGACGCCATGAGGATGACGAGGGCGATGGCGTCGTGCTTCGTGGCGATCGCCCAGATGAAGAGCGGGACGCCGAGCAGCCGCAGCGCCGACAGGGCATTGGGCAGCGTGAGGACGCGGTCGACGGGGTCGCTGTCGGTCCCCCGAACGCTCTCACCGGCAGTCATGGCAGCAGCCTATGTGCTCGTGTCTAGAGTCGGTTCATGACTTCCCGCATCCTCGACCGGCGATGCCGCGACGCTGGCGCTGCACGCCGCACCGGTGTGAAGTGGGGCCACTACGCCGCCGGACGTCCTCCCGCTGTGGGTGGCCGAGATGGATGCCGCGCCCTGCGAGCCGGTCGTCGAGGCGGTGACGGCTGCCCTGCGTCGCGGCGACACGGGCTATCCGCTGGGTCGACGACTTCGTCGACGCAGCAGTCGCGTATGCCGCCGACACCTGGTCGTGGACCATCGAACCTTCGCGCGTCACCCCCGTCACCGACGTCATGATCGGGCTGAGCGAGATCGTCCGCCGGGTCACCGATCCGGGCGGGCCGGTGGTCGTGTCCTCGCCCGTCTACAACGCCTTCTTCGACTTCATCGAGATGACCGGTCGACCGCGTCGTCGACGCTCCGCTGGACGCGAACGGACCGACTCGACCCCGACGTCCTCGACCGGACGTTCGGTGAGGTGACCGCGGGAGGTGAGCGGGCGGCATACCTGCTGTGCAACCCGCAGAACCCGACCGGCACGGTCCACACGGCGGCCGAGCTCGAGGCGCTCGCCGAGATCGCGCAACCGCCACGACGTCGTCGTCATCGCCGACGAGATCCACGCACCGATCGTCCACGAGGGCACGTTCACGCCGTTCCTCATCGGTGCCCGGCGGGTGAGCGCGGCGTGAGCCTGCTGTCCGCCGTCGAAGGCGTGGAACCTCGCCGGGCTCAAGGCCGCCCTCGCCGTCATCGGCACCGACGCCCGCCCCGACGTGTCGCTCCACGAGGTGCACACGCACGGCGCCAGCCACCTCGGGCAGATCGCGGCCGTCGCGGCGTGGACGCGACGGGCGCGAGTGGCTCGCTCAGGTCACCGCGGAGATCGATGACGAACCGCGCGCTGCTGGGTCGCCTTCTCGCGGAGCGACCTTCCGGAGATCGGGTATGCCGCGCCGGCCGCGACCTACCTGGCCTGGCTCGACTGCCGCAGCCCTCGGGTGGGGTGACGACCCGGCCGCAGTGCTGCGCGAGCGGGGTCGGGTGGCGTTCTCGCCGGGCCGGTCCTTCGGCGACACCGGGCGCGGGTTCGTGCGGGTCAACCTGGCCACCTCGCCGGCGATCGTCACGGAGGCCGTCGAACGCATGGTGAGATCAGTGCGTGAATCCTGACGTGAGCCGCTGGCTCCTGACCTCGACCGAGCGCGACAACCCCCACACCCGCATCGACGATGCGCACCCCGGCGAGACCGCCTGGTCGACGGGCAACGTCGTCACCCCGCTCGTCGACGGCGCCGACCTACTTCGCCGAGCTGCACCGAGTCCTCGAGGCGACCACCGAGGGCGACCTCGTGCTCATGTTCGCCGGCTGGCGCATCGACGGCGACCAGCTGCTCACCGACGACCCGGCCAGCGCGATCCTGCGCGGTCCTCGACCGCCGCCGAGGACCGACGAGTGCTCGTGCGGGGCCTCGTTCTGGCGCTCGCACACCGAGCAGATGGACTTCTCGGCCGAGAAGAACCGGGAGGTCGCCGAGGAGCTCGCCGACGAGGACGACGAGCACGCCGAGGTGCTGCTTGACATGCGGGTGCGGCGTGGCGGCGCGCACCACCAGAAGTTCGTCGTCGTCCGGCACCGCGACGACCCCTGACACGCGACGTCGCGTTCGTCGGTGGCATCGACGTCGCGCACTCGCGGCGCGACGACTCCGACCACCACGGCGACCCGCAGCAGCAGGGGCTGCGCCGACGAGTACGGCCCCCGACCCGGGCTGGCACGACGTCCACTGCGCCATCACAGGGCCCGGCCGTCGCCGACGTCGAGACGGTCTTCCGGGAGCGGTGGGAGGACCCGCACCCGCTCACCCCCGCCATGCACTCGCGCATCCGCGACCGGCTCGGCCAGGTGCAGGCACGAAGCCGACCCCGCTGCCGCCGCCCGGCTGCCGCCGCCACCGCCGGTCGAGGGCGGCACCCACGTCGTCCAGCTGCTGCGCACCTACCCGCACCGCCACCTGCGGTCAGGCCTATCCGTTCGCGCCGCGCGGCGAGCGGTCCATCGCACGTGGCCCACCTCAAGGCGATCGACCAGGCGCGGGACTTCATCTACGTCGAGGACCAGTACCTCTGGTCGTCCACCGTGACCTCCGCGTTCGCCGAGGCGCTGCGCGCCAACCCCCGCCTGCACCTCGTCGCGGTCCTCCCCCACCGCCCGGACCTCGACGGCATGGCCGAGCTGGATGCAGCTGCGAGGGCCGGCTCGAGGCGCATCGCCAGCTGGCGGGAGGCCGGGCCCGGGACGGTTCGCGGCATACGGCATCGAGAACCACTCCGGCTGGCCGGTCTACGTCCACGCCAAGGTCGTCGTCATCGACGACTGGTACGCGACCATCGGCTCCGACAACATCAACCGGCGCTCGTGGACCCACGACTCCGAGCTGGCCGCGCTCGTCATCGACGACGCGGGCACCGACCACTCCCCCTACGCCCGCTCGCTGCGGCTGCGGCTGGCGGCCGAGCACCTCGACCGGCCGCTCGCCGGGCCCGAGCACGACGACGCCATGGCCGACTGCGTCTCGGCCTCGGCCATGTTCGAGGCGTATGCCGCGTCGGCGTCTGCTCTCCAGGCAGTGGCACGACGGCGGCAAGCTCGGCACGCGTCCTGCCGGGCGCCTGCGGCCCCTCGCCCAGCACGAGATCGGCCGGTGGACCCGAGCGCGCCCTCGAGGTGCCGCAGCGCCTCCTCGGCGACCCGGACGGTCGCCCTCGTCAGCTCCGCACGGGCGGTCCTACTGACTCCGGACCGCGTGCTCGAGGTCCGCGGTCGGGAGAGGTCCGCGCCGCGTCCGCGGACGGCACGACGAACCGATTCGGTCGGGACTACACCCATGGGATATGGTTTCGTTCGCTCGCACGGCAACGTGTGAGCAAGCCACGGGCTGTGGCGCAGCTTGGTAGCGCACTTGACTGGGGGTCAAGGGGTCGCAGGTTCAAATCCTGTCAGCCCGACCGAAGAACATGCAGGTCAGAGGGTGTCCCCGGGAAACCGGAGGCACCCTCTCGCCGTCTCCCCAAACGATCGGCCAGACGCTGACTGGGAGCGATCCCGTCAGTCGGGGGCGACCGGCAGTTGGCGCTCGTAGAAGTGGAGCGCCTCGTGAGTGCGCACGCGTCGGAACCCCGCGTGGACCAAGGTCTTCTGGGACGCCACGTTCTCGAGGTCCGTGTCGGCGAGGACGAGACTCACGCCGTTCTCCCACGCCAGGGCCACCAACGCAATCACTGCTTCAGCGGCATACCCCTGTCCGCGAGCCGAGGGAGCCAGTCCGTAGCCGATCTCGACCTGTCCGTCGACGGGCTGTCCCTTGAAGCCGAGACCCCCAACCGCCGGACCATCAGCAGCCCGAGTGATCCGGTAGTACCCGAAGGGCCGCTGATCGCCGAGTGAGGAGGAAGCCCGAACGAAGGCGCCCACCGCACGATAATCACCCGCGCTGGGGAAGTCATGCGTCCAGGTATCACTCACGTCCCGTGTGCGCGCCAGGATTCGCTCACCCTCCGCGACGTCGATGGGGTGCAGGTGAAGTCGTGGCGTTCGCACCTCGGGCATCGCGCCACCCAAGCACCCCACAACCTCCCCCGCAAACCGGTTTCGTCACGAGGTGTCTGCCCCTCCCCTGGAAAGGCGCGGGGTGATGCAGCAGATCGGTGATGTCATGACGTCCTAGGGGTAGAGGAGGTGAACATGACCACGTTCGAAGAGTTCGTCGCAGCGCGCGGGCCATCGTTGCTGCGCCTCGCGGTCATGCTCACCGGCAACGCTCACGACGCCGAGGACCTCCTGCAGGCGACGTTCATCAAGGCGATCCGCCACTGGGACCGCGTGACCGACGCCGGAAGCCCCGAGGCCTACACCCGCAAGATCCTCGTCAACGAGCACCTGTCATGGCGACGACGGCCGCAGCGACGTGAGAGCGCCGTCGCGGAGGTGCCATCGCTGTCCCTGGCCGATCCCACCACGGACGTGTCCGCCCGTGATGCGGCGTGGCAGTTGCTGAACACGCTTCCGCCCCGCCAGCGAGCAGTGCTCGCCCTGCGCTACTACTCCGACCTGTCGGATGACCAGATCGCCGCGACGCTCGGGTGCAGCGCGAGCACGGTGCGATCCAACGCCAGCCGAGCCTTGGCAACTCTCCGCGTGAACTACCCCGCCCTGGATCCGGAGGCGACACCATGACCACGACGCCAGAACTCGAAGCCTCCTTGCGCCAGCTGTTCCAGGACCACGAGCACCTGGCCGACGACACCGCACCCGAGCGGCTCGCAGCCAAAGCCGCGGGCAGGGCGAGGTCGGACCATCGTCGGCGTCTGGTCCTTGCCCTCGCAGCCGTGGTCCTGCTGATCGCCGGGTGTTGCGATCGCTGCAGCAGGTGCGAGGCCCGCAGTCTGATCGCGAACCGGCACTCCCTGCAACCCTCCCGTCCGGCCCGATCGGCGATGCGCTCCGCACCTTCGAGGCGTCGTGGGCCGCGGCGCAGCCACCGAGGATCACGCTCATGGGCCCGCCGACTCCAGAGTGCGTGAAGGCGAGACGGGTGACTTCTTCAACATTCTCGAAGCAGGTTTCGTTGCTGAGCCTGGGACCCTGCCCACGACGAGTCCCTCACCCTCCCTCGTCCGCTGGAAGAGTGGTCGTCAGGTGACGACTCCCTTGATGTCAGCAAGGGAGACCTTCGCAGCGATGCAGGTCGCCGCAAAGGAAGTGAGTGACCCCTGTGCGTCCTGCCTGCCACTCAAGGTCACGGGTGCCACGCTGAGCACAACGCTCGGTATGACACCTCAGGGAGAGGCACGGTTTCCCGTCTGGGAATTCACCCTCCAAGGCTCACAGTCCATCGTGTCGATGGTGGCCATCCCCGCGAGCAACACCGTGGCGCCGGCGGCCTCGACCGGGAGCTCCATGACGTGAAGGCGTCATGTCTGCCCTCGTCTCGGACGACGGCTGGGAAGTCACCGTTCAGTTCAATGGCGAGGAGATTGACTGCCCGGTGACCTACACAGTCGCGGCGGCGCGTTCCGCCCACGCGGTTGCTCTCCTGTTGGAATCCCAAGGGCGAGGCGTGCAGCGGTCCTGACCTGTGGCGCAGCCGTCACGTCACGGTGCGACTGGACCAACCGCTCGGCGACGCGACAATCATCGACGCCCGGCAGGGCAACCCGATCTACGTCGTGCGCTGAACGGAGTCAGGAGCGGCGGGAGCGCTTCTCGCGCACGCGCACCGAGACCTCGATGGGCGTGCCCTCGAAGCCGAACTCCTCACGCAGACGACGCTCGACGAAGCGGCGGTAGCCGGCCTCGATGAACCCGGACGCGAAGAGCACGAACCGCGGCGGGCGCGTCGAGGCCTGCGTCGCGAAGAGGATGCGGGGCTGCTTGCCGCCGCGCACGGGGTGCGGGTGGCCGGCGACGATCTCACCGAGGAACGCGTTGAGGCGACCCGTGGGGACGCGGTAGTCCCACGACTCCAGCGACGGTCTCGAGGGCGGGCACGAGGCGGTCCATGTGGCGACCGGTCGCGGCCGACACGTTGACGTGCGGGGCCCACGGGATCTGCACGAGGTCGCGCTCGATCTCGCGCGCGAGGTAGTGGCGACGCTCCTCGTCGGTGAGGTCCCACTTGTTGTAGGCGATGACGAGGGCGCGACCGGAGTCGACGACCTGCTGGATGACGCGGACGTCCTGCTCGGTGATCGCCTCGGAGGCGTCGACGAGGACGACGGCGACCTCGGCCTTCTCGAGGGCGGTCTGGGTGCGCAGCGAGGCGTAGAAGTCGGCGCCTCGGGTCTGGTGGACGCGGCGGCGGATGCCGGCGGTGTCGACGAAGCGCCAGGTCTTGCCGCCGAGCTCGATGAACTCGTCGACCGGGTCACGGGTGGTGCCGGCGACGTCGTCGACGACGACGCGCTCGGAGCCGGCGAGCTTGTTGAGCATCGACGACTTGCCCACGTTGGGGCGGCCGAGCAGGGCGACGCGACGGGGGCCACCACGCTGGTAGGCGCTCACGGCGGACTTGTCGGGCAGGACGGCGAGGATGGCGTCGAGGACGTCACCGCTGCCGCGACCGTGCAGGGCCGAGACCGGCCACGGCTGTCCGAGCCCGAGGTTCCACAGGGCGGCAGCGTCGGCTTCGGTGCGCTGGTCGTCGACCTTGTTGGCCACGAGGATGACGGGCTTGCCGGAGCGACGGAGCAGCTTGACGACGTTCTGGTCGTCATCGGTCGCACCGACGACGGCGTCGACGACGAAGAGCACGGCGTCAGCGAGCTCGACGGCGATCTCGGCCTGCTCGGCCACGCGCAGGTGGATGCCCTTGGCGTCCACGGACCAGCCGCCGGTGTCGACGAGGGTGAAGTTGGTTCCGGTCCACTCGGCGTCGTAGGCCACGCGGTCACGGGTCACACCCGGCACGTCCTCGACGACGGCCTCGCGGCGCCCGATGATGCGGTTGACGAGGGTCGACTTGCCGACGTTGGGGCGACCGACGACGGCGACGACCGGGACAGCACCCTCGAAGGGGTTGTCGTCGATGTCTGCATCGCCACGGTCGACGAGCGCGAGGTCCTCGTCGCTCAGCTCGAAGTCTTCCAGGCCAGCACGCAGGGCATGCGTGACGGACTCGTCCAGCGACCCGTCGTCGGCCACGGTCTCGTCAGTCTTGGGGGTGTTCATGAGGTCCATTCTCCCTCAGATCACCGGGTGCTCAGTCCCAGAGGTCCGGAGGCACGTCGGTGGGGAGCTCGATGCCGTGACGGGCGCTCGCGGCAGCGACGTGGTCGGCCAACGCAGCGCGGATCTCCTCCGCTGCCCGCTCCAGACGAACCCGACCGGGTATGCCGGCCGCCTGCGTCACCGAGACCGGCTCACCGAAGTCGACCACGAGCCTGCTGCGCAGCCTCGGCCACGACGCCGCGAGGCCTCCGGTGGCCCGGGTCCCGAGGCAGGCGACGGGCACGACCGGAGCCGAACCCTGGAGCGCGAGCCAGGCCACGCCCTTCTCGCGCCTTCGCGAGGTCACCGCGGCCCCGGCCACCCTCGGGGAAGATGCCGACCACTCCCCCACGCTGCAGCACCCCCAGCGCCGAGGTCAGGGCGCGTCGGTCACCGGTGCCCTGCTCGAGCGGGATCTGGCCGCTCAGGTGCAGCAGCGGACCGATGCCGAGGTCGAACGTCGAGGCGAGCACGAGGAAGTGCGCGGGCCGCGGCGCCAACCCGAAGACGACGGCCCCGTCGAGATAGCCGGTGTGGTTCGCCGCGAAGATGACCGGCCCCGAGAGGGGAACGTGCTCGGCACCATGGGCCCTGGCGGCATACAGGGATCGCACCAGCGCACCGCTGACGTGACGGCCCAGGGTCGCCCGCCACTCAGGTGGTGGCGTGGCCGTCACGGTGCATCGGGTTGCGCGTGCCCCGCAATCGAAGCCACGACGGCGAGGACTGCCTCGACGCTCTCGTCGAAGTCCAGGTCGGACGTGTCCACCGTGACCACTCCGTCGGCCGCGACGGTGAACTGGGAGACGGCGGAGTCGTCCCGGTCGCGTCGCAGTACCTGGTCGCGGGTCGCGGCGATGGCGTCCTCGTCGGCCGTGCCGTGGACCTCGGCCGAGCGGCGGCGCAGGCGCGCCTCCTCGCTCGCGGTGAGCAGGATGCGGACCAGGGCGTCGGGCGCCACGACGGTCGTGATGTCGCGGCCCTCGGCGACGACTCCACCGGTGGCGTCGGCGATGGCGGCCATGCGGTCGCGCTGGGCCTGCTGCAGGATCGGGCGGACGCCGGTGTTGGTGGCGACCTTGGAGACCTCGGAGCTGATCGCGGTGGTGCGGATGTCGGCGGTGACGTCCGTGCCGTTCACGAGACCCGCTGGTCCTCCGGATCGGTCGACAGCTCGAGCGGGATCGCCTCGGCGGCGACCACGACGGCCGCCTCGTCGGTGAGCTCGACGCCCTGGTCGAGGCACCACCAGGTGAGCGGCGCGATACATGGCTCCGGTGTCGAGGTAGCCGACACCGAGCCGTCCCGCCACGGCCTTGGAGACGCTCGACTTGCCCGAGCCCGAGGGTCCGTCGATGGCGATGGTGAGGGCGGTCTGGTCGGGCGACATGGCGGTCAGCCTAGAGGTTGTCGGGCGCCCCGATCGCCCGGGCCAGAGCCGCGGACGCCGAACCCAGGAAGGCCACCATGCTCGGCGGCGACGGCTGCACCGAGTCGGCACCGTGATACATGCCCGGCACGGTCACGAGCTCGCACTCCACACCGCACTCCTGCAGGCGCCGGGCGTAGTCGACGTCCTCGTCGTGGAAGAGGTCGAACTCCCCCACTCCGATCCAGGCCGGAGCGAGACCGGACAGATCTGCGCGACGGGCGGCCACGGCATACGCCCGGTCTTCGTCCTGACCGGCGGGATGGCCGAGGTAGGCCGACCAGCCGGAGCGGTTCGACGTCGGCGTCCACGTGAGCGGACCGCGGATGCCGCGACGGTCGCCGCGGAGTCCGGTGCGGTCGTCGAGCATGGGATAGAAGAGCAGCTGCAGCGCGACGGGGATCCCTTCGTCGAACGCCCTTTGGGCCAGGCAGGCTGCGAGCCCACCACCGGCGCTGTCTCCGCCCACGGCGATGCGGGCCGCGTCGACACCGAGGTCAGCCGCCTGATCGTGAACCCAGCCCAGCGCTGCCATGCAGTCGTCGATGGCGGCCGGGAAGGGCTCCTCGGGAGCCACCCGATAGTCGACGCTCACCGCCAGGACCCCGAGGTCGCGAGCGAGGGTCGAGCACCGCTCGTGGGCGTTCTCGGCGCGACCGAGCATGAGACCGCCGCCGTGGATCCACACGACTGCACCGCTGGGGTGTTGCCGTCCCGCAGGTTCGTAGACGAGTACCCGCACCGAGCCGACCATCACCTCGCGCACCTCGACACCGTCCACGACCGGAGTCGGGAGATCGGTGAAACGACGGACCACGGGGGCCATTGACGCACGCCAGATCGGCATGGGGCGGCGAAGATTCAGGCTCCGCAGCTCGCGCGGCACCCGACGGATCTGCGCCTCACGATGCAGCCCCCAGACGATCCCGACGCCACGCAGCCCGTAGGCCGCGGCCGTCCTCAGCCGTGGAGCCGCCACCCGCGCTCCTCAAGGCCGTCGGCGAGGGCTGCTGCTGCGCCGGGAACGACGTCGATCTCGGCGAGCCCGAAGGCCTGCCCGAGACCGTGGTCGAGGTGGAACTCCTCGATGTTGGTGCCGGTCGCACCGACGTCGGCGAAGAGCCGGCCGAGCTGTCCCGGCTCGTCCGGGATGAGCACCCGAACCGTTGTGTATGCCGTGGGCGCCGCTCCGTGCTTGCCGGGGATCCGCGCGTGGCCGGCATTGCCTGCGGCGATGGCCTTGGCGAGGGTGCCGCGGGCGCCGGGTGCGTCATCGTCGGAACCGAGCGCGTCGAGCGCGGCGATGACACCGTCGAGGTCGGTGGCCAGCGAGCCGAGGACGTCCCGCACGGCGGAGGCGTTGCCCGAGAGGATCTGGGTCCAGAGGTGCGGGTCGCTGGCGGCGATCCGGGTCACGTCGCGAATCCCCTGTCCGGAGAGGGCAACCGAGGACTCGGCGAGGTGCTCGAGGCGGGCAGCGACGAGGCTCGCCATGAGCTGCGGGACGTGTGACACCGAGGCGACCGCCGCGTCGTGCTCGGCCGGCTCGAGGGTGAGGACCTCGGCGCCGACGGACCGTGCGACCTCGGCGACCATCTGGCGGGCCGCGTCCTGCGTCTCCTCGGTGGGAGTGAGGACCCAGGCGCGCCCGTGGAACAGGTCCTGGCGACCGGCGACAGCGCCGCTGCGCTCGCGACCCGCCATCGGGTGCGAGCCGCAGAAGCGCGTGAGATCGGCTCCACGAGAACGCAATCCGTCGATCACGACACCCTTGACCGAGGCCACGTCGGTGACGAACGCGCGCGGCCAACGCTCGAGCGCAGCGGCCACGCACGATGCCGTCACGTCCGGAGGCGTGGCGACGACGACGAGGTCGGGGTCGACGTCCGTGGACGCCTCCCCCGCACCGAGGTCGCGGGCCAGCGCGGCGTTGGTGCTCGAGATGTCCTCGAGCGTCACGCCACGACCGGCCGACGACAGCGCAAGTCCGAGACTCGTCCCGATGAGCCCGGTGCCGACGATGTGCACGCGAGCCGGGGCGTGACCAGTCTGCGCCCGCGTCACATCCCCGCCGCGGTGTGGAGGTCTCCGACCTCACCCTTGGTGAGGCGACGGAACTTGCCCGGCTTGGTGTCGCCGAGACGAATCGGGCCGATCTGGGTGCGCACGAGCGAGAGGACGGGGTGGCCGGCCTCGGCGAGCATGCGACGCACGATGTGCTTGCGGCCCTCGTGGAGGATCACCTCGACGATGGCCTTGCCCGGCTGGCTGTCGACGACGCGGAACGAGTCGACCTTGACCGGACCGTCCTCGAGCTCGATGCCCTCGCGCAGCTTCTTGCCGAGGTCGCGCGGGACGGGCCCGCGGATCTGGGCGAGGTAGGTCTTGAGGACGCCGTACTTCGGGTGCTGCAGACGGTGAGCCAGGTCGCCGTCGTTGGTGAGGAGCAGCAGGCCCTCGGTGTCGGAGTCGAGGCGGCCGACGTGGAAGAGGCGTTCCTTGCGGTCACCGAAGTAGTCACCGATGTCGATCCGGCCGAGGTCGTCGTTCATCGACGTGACGACGTTGAGCGGCTTGTTGAACGCGAGGTAGACCCGCGTCTCGTCCAGCGTCACGCGCACGCCGTCGACGTGGACGACCTGCTCGGAGTTGATGCGGACACCGAGCTCGGTGACGATCTGGCCGTCGACCTCGACCCGGCCCTCGGTGATCATCTGCTCGCAGACGCGGCGCGAACCCACTCCTGCCGAGGCGAGGAGCTTCTGGAGGCGGATGCCGTCCGGGTCGTGGACGTCGATCTTGGGGACCTTGGGGCGGTCGGGCAGGTTCGTGGGCTGGCTCTTCTTCGTCGTGCCGACGCCGCGGGGACGTCCGGCACCAGCGTTGCCACCGGCACCGGGGCGACCACCAGAAGCGGGGCCACGGCCACCGCCGGGCTTTTTCGCGGGTCCGCCGCGTCGGCTTTGCGGCGGGGTCATGCCCGGCCGCTTTCTGCGATCTCGTCGAGCACGTCGACCTCCGGAAGGTAAGGGGCTAGGGCAGGTAGGTCATCGAGCGTCTGCAGTCCGAGGCGCTCGAGGAAGTAGGAGGTCGTTCCGTAGAAGGTGGCGGTCGACTCCTCGTCGGTGCCGACCTCCTCGATCAGACCTCGGGTGAGAAGGGTGCGGATGACGCCGTCGACGTTGACGCCGCGCACCGCAGATACGCGTGAGCGTGACACAGGTTGGCGGTAGGCGATGACGGCGAGCGTCTCGAGCGAGGCCTGGGTGAGCCGGGCCTGCTGTCCCGCGAGGATGAACTTGCTGACGACGGCCGCGTAGTCGGAGCGGCTGTAGATGCGCCAGCCACCACCCACCTGGCGGAGCGTGAAGCCGCGCAGCTGCGCGGCATACTCGGCTTCGAGTTCGGTGAGGGCGGTCTCGACGTCGGGTACGGGAATCTCGAGGGCCGAGGCGATGTCGAGCTCGGTGACCGGCTCGTCGACCACCATGAGGACGGCCTCGATGGCGCTCTTGAGGCCACCGGGGAAGTCGTTGACGTCGAACGCCAGCTGGTCCTGGGGGGCTTCCTCGAGGATGCCCTCGTCGGCGGCCTCAACGGCTGTCATGGTTCGTCGACGACGTCGACGATCTCGGTCACGGGGGTGTCACTCATGGTCAGCCTCTCGCTGATCGGTGGTGTGCGCTGCGTCCTCGGGCGTCGCCAGCTCGGGCAGGGCGCCCTGGACCGGCGGCTCTTCGTCGGTCGCGCTCTCGTCGAACTCGTCGTCCACCTCGATGTCGCCCTCCATCGGCCCGGTCCAGCGGACCGTGAGCTCGCCGAGCGCCTCGGCCTGCTCGAAGGAGATGGACGACTCGCGGAAGAGCTCGAGGAGGGCCAGGAAACGGGCCACGATGACGAGCGTGTTGTCGGCGTCGCGCACGAGGCTGCGGAACGACGACACGCCTTCGCGCCGGAGCCGTTCGCCGATGATGCTCGCCTGCTCGCGCACGCTGACTGCCGGCGCGTGCAGGTGGCCGAGGCCGACGGTGTCGGGAATCTTGGGGGTCAGGGCCTGCGCCGCGATCATGGCGAGGGCTTCGGGAGTGATCGTCATGATCAGCTCCGGCAGGAGCTTGGCGAACTGCGGCTCGATGCCCGCCTGGCGCGCCGTCATCCGACCCGCCGTCGTCATCCGCTCGTCGAAGGTGCGGGCGATGTCCTTGAAGGCGCGGTACTGGAGCAGTCGCGCGAAGAGCAGGTCCCGCGCCTCGATGAGGGCCAGGTCGTCCTCGTCCTCGGGGCCGGTCTGCGGCAGGAGCCGGGCAGCCTTGATGTCGAGCAGGGTCGCCGCGACGAGGAGGAAGTCCGAGGCCTGCGACAGGTCCCAGACATCGCCGCCCTTGGCCTGCTCGGCCTTGATGTGCGAGATGAACTCGTCGGTGACCTTGGACAGCGCGATCTCGGTGATGTCGAGCTTGTGCTTGGAGATGAGACCGAGGAGGAGGTCGAACGGCCCGGAGAAGACGTCGAGGTGCACCTCGAAGGCCGTCGTGGCTGCCCGTCGGGTGATGACTCCGCCGGGGGCCTCGGTCATGGTGTCAGGCTGCTCCGCCACGGGCGATGAGCTCTCTGGCCAGCTGGCGGTAGGCGGCAGCACCCTTGTGGGCGGTGTCGTACGTGGTGATGGGCTCGGCCGCCAACGAGGCGTCGGGGAACTTCACCGTGCGGCTGATGACCGTGTGGAAGACGCGGTCGTCGAAGTGCTCGACGACGCTCGCCACGACCTCCTTGGAGTGGAGGGTGCGGCTGTCGTACATCGTCGCGAGGATGCCGTCGACCTCGAGGCGCGGGTTGAGCCGGTCGCAGATCTTCTCGATCGTCTCGATGAGCAGGGCCACACCGCGCATGGCGAAGAACTCGCACTCGAGCGGGATGAGCACGCCGTGGGCCGCCGTGAGCGCGTTGACCGTGAGCAGGCCGAGCGAGGGCTGGCAGTCGATGAGGATGACGTCGTAGTCGTCGAGGATCGGACGCAGCACCCGGGCGAGGATCTGCTCGCGGGCGACCTCACCGACGAGCTGGACCTCGGCGGCCGACAGGTCGATGTTGGCCGGGATGACGTCGAGGTTCTCGACCTTGGTCTTGACGATGACGTCGCGCACGTCGTGACCACGCTCGGTGAGCAGGTTGTAGACGGTGACGTCGAGCTGGTGGGCGGGGATGCCGAGTCCGACGGACAGGGCTCCCTGCGGGTCGAAGTCGACGAGGAGGACCTTGCGGCCGTACTCGGCCAGCGTCGCCCCGAGGTTGATGGTGGTCGTCGTCTTGCCGACGCCACCCTTCTGGTTGCACATGGCGATGACCCGCGCCGGACCATGACTGGCCAGCGGCGGCGGCTCGGGGAAGACGGGCATCGGGCGCCCGGTCGGGCCCATCTGGCCACGGCCAGCGTCCTCGGTTCCGGGCAGGTGTCCGTTGGGGCTCGCGGTCTGGGGGGTCTCATCCGCTGTGTTGGTGTCAGACACAGGGTTCACCACGGCCTCGATGTTCGACGAATCCATCTCTCTCCCGGAACTGGCGTGCAGGCGGTCAGCGTCCCGCTGATCGGCACGACCTTATCAGCGCGCACGCGGATGGCTTTGTGCGTAGACCTCGCGCAATTGCTGCACGGTGACGAGCGTGTAGACCTGCGTCGTCGTGACGGAGGCGTGTCCGAGCAGTTCCTGGACGACGCGCACGTCCGCTCCGCCCTCGAGCAGGTGGGTCGCGAACGAGTGCCGCAGGGTGTGCGGCGACAGGTGCCCACTGAGATCGGCGCGCGTCGGCGGCTGCCCGCAGGATCGACCACGCGCTCTGGCGCGAGAGCCGCGATCCGCGCTGGTTGAGGAAGATCGCGGGCGTCCCTTGCCCTTGGTCGAGAAGGTGCCCCGACCACGGACGAGGTATGCCGTGAGCGCAGTTTTGGCGTACGACCCCAGCGGCACGAGCCGCTGCTTGCCACCCTTGCCCTCGAGCCGGACGATGCCCGCGTCCATGTCGACGTCGTCGATGTCGAGGCCCACGGCCTCGGAGATGCGGGCACCCGTGCCGTAGAGCAGCTCGAGCAGGGCCTTGTCGCGCAGCGAGGCGGGGGTGTCGCCCACCGCCGCCGCGTTGAGCAGCCGCTCCACCTCGCTGACGCTGATCGCCTTGGGCAATCGGGACGGCGGAGGTGGTGGGCTGACCGCGGCGGCGGGGTCGGCGTCGACCTCACCCTCGAGGGCGAGGAACTTGTGCAGCCCTCGGACCGAGATGAGCGTGCGTGCCGCCGAGTTGGCGGCGAGGGCCGGATGGTCCTCGTCGCCCTCGCGCAGACGCGCCAGGAACTCGCTGACGTGCTTTTCGGTCACCTTGGCGGGGTCGTCGATCCCGATCACGGCGAGGTATGCCGTCCAGCGACCCAGGTCGCGCCGGTAGGCCTTGAGCGTGTTGGCCGACAGACCCCTCTCGACGTCGAGGTGGGTCAGCCAGGACCGCACTGCGCGGTCGACCGCGGTCAGGCGAGCACCTCGGCGAGGTCGCGGTGCTCGAGTCCGTGTGCGTCGGCAACCGGCCCGTAGACGATCTCGCCGGCGTGGGTGTTGAGGCCCTCCGCCAGTGCGTGGTCGTCGCGCAATGCCTGCTGCCAACCCTTGTTGGCGAGACGCACGGCATACGGAAGGGTGGCGTTGGTGAGCGCCCAGGTCGACGTGTTGGGCACGGCACCGGGCATGTTGGCGACGCAGTAGAAGATCGACTCGTGGACCTGGTAGGTCGGGTCGGCGTGCGTCGTCGGGCGGGTGTCCTCGAAGCAGCCACCCTGGTCGACGGCGATGTCGACGAGAACCGAGCCCGGCTTCATCGCGGCCACCATGTCGTTGGTGACGAGCTTGGGCGCCTTGGCTCCCGGGATGAGGACCGAGCCGATGACCATGTCGGCCTCGAGCACCTGCTGCTGGACGGCGAGCGTCGAGCTGGCGAGCTGCTTGATGCGGTTCTGCCAGCGCCAGAAGACCATGCGCAGCTTGTCGAGGTCGGTGTCGAGGACGGTGACGTCGGCGCCCATGCCGAGGGCGATGTTGGCGGCGTTCTGACCGGCCACTCCCCCACCGAGGACGACGACCTTGGCGCTGGCGACACCGCCGACGCCGCCCATGAGGACACCGCGCCCGCCGTGGGCCTTCATGAGTGAGTGCGCGCCGACCTGGGGCGCGAGGCAGCCGGCGACCTCGGACATCGGGTAGAGCAGCGGCAGCAGGCCGTTGGACAGCCGCACCGTCTCGTACGCGATGGACGTGGTCTTCGCCTTGACGAGCTCTCGGGTGAGCGGCTCCTCGGCGGCGAGGTGGAGGTAGGTGAAGAGGGTGAGGTCCTCGCGCAGCCGGTGGTACTCCTCGGCGACGGGCTCCTTGACCTTCATGACCATCTCGGCCTCGGCCCAGACGTCGTCGGCGGTGTCGATGATCCGCGCGCCCTGCGAAACGTACTCGTCGTCGGAGATCGTGGATCCGAGGCCGGCGCCCTTCTGGACGAACACCTCGTGACCGTTCTTGACGAGCTCGTGAACACCGACCGGCGTGATGCCGACGCGGAACTCGTTGTTCTTGACCTCGCTGGGGATACCGATGCGCACCTGCTGACTCCTTTGTCCTAAGGCTGCGGTGGGTGTGCCGCGATGCGAGTCTAGGACCCGTGAAGCTCTATGCAGACCTGCCCGGACGACGACTCGTCCAGATCCTTGCCGACCTCGGGCTCCTCGCCTGGATCGCCCTGTGGGCGTGGGTGGGTCGCCGCGTCCACGACGTGACGATGGCGCTCGCCGAACCGGGTCGCCAACTCCAGGGAGCCGGAGTCGGCTTCCGCGAGAAACTCAACGCTGCCGGCGACGGCGTCGACAACCTGCCCCTGCTCGATGACCGCATCGCCGGACCCTTCCGGTCCGCCGCCGGGGCGGGCACGGACATCGAGAAGGCCGGCACCGACCTCATCAGCGCGGTCGAGCGACTGGCGCTGCTCATCGGGTGGACGACCGCGCTCGTGCCGATCCTCATCGTCGCGATCTGGTGGGCGCTGGCCCGAGGGCGCTTCGTCCGTCGTGCCTCGGCCGCCCAGAAATTCATCGACGCCGACGACGACCTCGACCTGTTCGCGCTGCGAGCGATGGCCAATCAGCCGATGGCCGCGCTGGCCAAGGTGTCGCCCGACCCGAGCGGGGCGTGGCGCCGAGGTGATCGCGAGACCATCCGGGCGCTGGCCCTGCTCGAGCTCAAGGACTCGGGGTTGCGGCCACCACGGACGGCTTGAGGTCGTCGACGGGCGGCGCCCAGGTGGCAGGGTCCGCGTCGACCTGGTCGCCCGAGCGGATGTCCTTGACCTGGTGTTCGACGTCTCCGGCACCCGGGAACCAGACGAAAGGTATGCCGCGCCGGTCGGCATACCGGATCTGCTTTCCGAACTTCGCGGCACTCGGGGCGACCTCGCACGCGATGCCGCGGGCACGCAAAGCCTGGGCGACAGCCGACGACTCACGTCGCGACTCCTCCTCGACGACGGCGACGAGGACGGCAGCCGGCGTCGCGCGGGAGGCGGTGACGAGGCCCTTGCCGATGAGGAGTCCGAGCAGCCGGGAGACCCCGATGGAGATGCCGACCCCGGGATAGGTCGTCCTGCCGTCGCTCGCGAGGGCGTCGTAGCGACCGCCCGAGCAGAAGGACCCCCACGACTCGTAGCCCTCGAGCTGCGTCTCGTAGACGGTGCCCGTGTAGTAGTCGAGGCCGCGGGCGATCTTGAGGTCGGCGACCATCGCGCCGGGCGCGTTGTCGAGACCGCTCTGGATGACGGCGCTGAGTGCTTCGAGACCCTCGTCGAGGGTCGGGTGCTCCACGCCGAGCGCGCGGACCTGGTCGACGAACGACAGGTCCTCGGTGCGGATCGCGGCCAGCGCCAGGCACTGGTCGGCCTGCTCGTCCGTGCGTCCGGCCTCGACCAGGAGGGTCTTGACCTTGTCAGGACCGATCTTGTCGAGCTTGTCGACGATGCGCAGAGTCCCAGCAATGTCCTGGATCCCGATGCCCTGGTAGAAGCCCTCGGGGATCTTGCGGTTGTTGACCTGGATCGTCATGCGACCGATAGGCAGCTTGCTGAAGACCTCGGCGATGACGAGCGGCATCTCGGCCTCGAAGTGCGGGCTGAGCTCGCCCATGTCCACGACGTCGATGTCGGCCTGGGTGAACTCGCGGTAGCGCCCCTCCTGGGGTCGCTCGCCTCGCCACACCCGCTGGATCTGGTAGCGGCGGTAGGGGAAGGTCAGCTTCCCGGCGTTCTCGAGGACGAACCGGGCGAAGGGCACGGTGAGGTCGAAGTGCAGGCCGAGTTCCGGCTCCTTACCGGAGGACTCGCCGCGGTCGGCGAGGCGCGACACGGCGTAGATCTCCTTGTCGGCGTCACCGCCCTTGCCGACGAGGCGGTCGACCGGCTCGACGGCGCGGGTCTCGAGCGAGGTGAACCCGTGCAGCTCGAACGTCTCGCGGATGACGTCGAGGAAGTGCTGCTCCACGATGCGTTCGGCCGGGAGGAATTCGGGGAAGCCGCTGAGCTTGGTGACCTTCACGCGTCCAATCCTTGCAGGTAGGGGTTGGTGCTTCGCTCGCGGCGCATGGACGTGGCCGGTCCGTGGCCGGGGAGCACGAGGGTGGAGTCGGGCAGGGGCAGGACGACGTCGCGCAGCGAACGCTCCATCGCGGCGCCACTGCCGCCGGGCAGGTCGGTGCGTCCGATGGATCCGGCGAAGAGCACGTCGCCCGTGACCATCGTGCGGTCGAGCTCCTCCGGAGCGCGCACGCCGTCGGGCAGCCGGCCGAAGCCGAACATCACCGAACCCTCGGTGTGACCAGGGGCGTGCAGCACCTCGAGGTCGAGCCCGGCAAGGGTCAGGGACTCACGGTCGGTCACTTCGATGACGTTGGTCGGCTCGGTCCACGTCGCCTTCTGACCGAACTGCTGCTCGAGCATGCCGACGAGGCCTTCGCTTGCCGACCCGAGCGGGTCGGCGAGGCGATAGCGGTCATCCGAGTGGATGTATGCCGCCGTGTCGCCTCCGCAGACCGGCGTCACCGAGTAGACGTGGTCGATGTGCCCGTGGGTGAGCAGGACCGCTGCCGGCTTGAGCCGGTGCTGGGTCAGGACCTCTCGCAGCGTCTCCTCGATCCCGATCCCTGGATCGACGATGAGGCATTCTTCGCCCTCGCCAGTGGCGAGGACGTAGCAGTTGGTCCCGAAGGCTGCGGCGGGGAAGGCGATGGTCAACACGCGGCCCAACCCTAGTCGGGTGAGCACGCGGCATACCCCCTCCCTAGACTCTCCCGGGTGACGAAGAAGCAGGAACGTGACCGGGCGCGACGCCGGTGGGAGAAACAGCAGGCGACGACCGCCGCTCGCGCTGAAAAGCGCGCGCGCAACAAGCGTGTCGGCGCCATCGTGGCGACCGCAGCGATCGTCATCGCGCTGGTTGGTGGATTGGCCGTGGCGCTCAAGCCCGATGCGCCCGCCAAGCCCGACCTGACCGCCGCCGGCTGTGAGCAGCCTCCTCAGCCGCTGGGCACCTCTGCCAAGCTCGAACTGCCGGACAAGGCGACAGCCAAGGGCGCCACCTGGACGGCCACGCTGACGACGAACTGTGGTGACATCGTCGTCGACCTCGACGGCGCCAAGGCACCCCAGGCCGTCGCGTCCTTCATCCAGCTGGCTCGCGCCGACTACTGGCTCAACTCCCCCTGCCAGCGGCTCGGCGTCGGCGACGGGCTTCAAGCTGCTCCAGTGTGGCGACCCGACCGGGACCGGCGAGGGCACCCCCGGCTACGGCTTCGGCGTCGAGAACGCGCCCAAGGACGGGAAGTACCCCCGCGGCACCGCTGGCCATGGCCCGCACGCAGGATCCCAGAAGGGCAACGGCGGCCAGTTCTTCCTCGTCAACGGTGAGACGAGCCTTCCGGACCCGGACGGATACTCGATCTTCGGCACGATCACCAAGGGTTTGGATATCGTCGACAAGGTCGCCGCAGCGGGCGTTCAGCCCGGCGGCGAGTCGGAGACCATCGGTGCCCCCGTGGCACCCATCAGCATCCTTCGGGTTGCAGTGACAGAGAAGAAGGCATAACCGTGAGCGACGAGACGACGAGCACCACCCCCGCGGACGAGTCCGTGGAGGTTCAGGCCGAAACGCCGCCGACAGAGGGTGAAGAGACTCCCGCCGTCGAAGCGGCTCCGGCACCCGAGGAGACCCCGACAGTGGAGGAAGCTCCGGTCGTCGAAGACGCACCAGTGGTCGAAGAGGCTGCAGCCCCTGAAGAGACTCCCGCTGCTGCCGAGGAGGCTCCGGTCGTCGAAGAGCCTGCCGCTGCCCCCGACGAAACTCCCGCTGCTGCCGAGGAAGCTCCGGTCGTCGAAGAGTCGCCGCTGCACGCCGACGAAGCTCCCGCTGCCGTCGAAGAGGCTCCCGCCGTCGCCGAGGAGTCCGCTCCTGTTGCTGAGGAGACCCCGGCTGTCGAAGAGCGCTCCCGCCGTCGCCGAGGTGGCTCCGGCTGTCGAGGAGTCCGCTGCTCCTGCGCCGGTGCCCGCTCCTGCGGCTCCCAAGCCGGCCGTGCCCTCCCCTGCAGCACTGGCCTCCAAGATGGCTGCCCGCCCGACGCCGCCTGTGGCAGCTGTCGTTCACGAGCACTCCGACTCGGCCAAGTTCGGCCGGGTCGACGACACGGGTCACGTCTTCGTCAAGGTCGGCGACGAGGAGCGCGAGGTCGGGTCCTACCCGGGCGCATCGCCCGAAGACGCCCTCCAGTACTTCGCCCGCAAGTACGACGAGATCGCCTCGTCGGCAGACCTGCTCGTCCAGCGGCTGGCCAACCCCGACGTCCCCGCCAAGGAGGTGGCCGACGGGCTCAGCACCCTCAAGGACCACATCGCCGAGGCCCACGTCGTCGGTGACCTCGCCGCCCTGGACACCACGGTGGCCGTCGATCGAGGCCGGGCTCGCCAGCAAGCGAGAGACCGAGCAGGCTGCCCGCGCCGAGGCGCGCGCCGCCGCCACGGTCGAGCGTGAGGCCATCGTGGCCGAGGCCGAGGCCATCGCCGGACAGCACCCGGACCAGACGCAGTGGAAGACGAGCGGCGAGCGGATGCGCACCCTGCTCGACACGTGGAAGCAGCACCAGCGCTCCGGCGACCAAGCTCGACAAGCCGACCGAGAACTCCCTCTGGCAGCGCTTCAGCCACGCGCGCAACCACTTCGACAAGGGCCGGCGCACCTACTTCGCGCAGCTCGACTCGACCCGCGCCGAGGCCAAGGGCACCAAGGAGTCGCTCGTCGCCGAGGCCGAGGCCCTGGCCACGAGCCAGGACTGGGGCCCGACTGCTCGCGCGTTCAAGAACCTCATGGACCAGTGGCGTCAGGCCGGCCGCGCATCGCGCACCGAGGACGACGCCCTCTGGGAGCGGTTCAAGGCCGCGCAGGACTCGTTCTTCAACGCCAAGGACGAAGTGTCCGCCGCGGAGGAAGAGGAGTTCCGGGCCAACCTCGCCGTCAAGGAGGAGCTCCTCAAGGAGGCCGAGCAGATCCTGCCGGTGACCGACCTCGAGAAGGCCAAGGCTCAGCTGCGCACCGTCCAGGACAAGTGGGACGCGGCGGGCAAGGTGCCGCGTGCGGACATCGACCGCACCGAGAAGGCCATCCGCCGCATCGAGACGACCGTCCGCGAGCAGGACGAGAAGAAGTGGAAGTCCTCCAACCCGGAGGTCGCCGCCCGCGCCAACTCGATGGTGACCCAGCTCCGCAGCTCGATCGAGTCGATCGAGAAGGATCTGGCCAAGGCGACCGCAGCCGGCAACGACAAGAAGGTCAAGGACCTCACCGCCAAGCTCGAGTCGCAGCAGGTGTGGCTCAAGCAGGCCGAGGCAGCCGGCGACGAGTTCGGTTCCTGACCGCACTCGCCCACGACTGAGGGCCCTTTCGCGCACGCGCGAAAGGGCCCTCAGCCGCAGGTCAGGACTGGCGGAGGACGTCGCCGAGCATGCGGGCTCCCTCGTCATAGCGGCCGGGGTCCGGGCCGCAGTAGGTCAGGCGCAGATGTGGCCCTGTGGGCTCCGTCGGGAACCAGTCGTCGCCCGCGCCAACCATGACGCCGAGGTCACGACATCGGGCGGCCACCTCGCGCGCATCGCTGCCCTCGGGGAGCCTGGCCCAGACGCTGAGGCCGCCTGACGGGATCGCCTCGATGACGGCCTCGGCTGCATGAAGTCGCAGTGCCGTCACCAGAAGGTCTCGTCGGGCCCGCAGTTGGTCCATCGGACCGATGGCCAGCGTGAGTCAGGTCCAGCTCGTACAGCCCCTGATGTCCATCGCGTGGGCCGCCCTCCTCCTGGGCGAGGAGATCACACCGGGACTTGTCGCCACGGGAGTCGTCGTCGTCCTCGCCGCCACGGCAGCGGTGCGGGTGCGGCTGGGCTCCAGCTCAGTTCTGGGTGATGCGGTAGGCGTCGAAGACGCCAGCGATGCCGCGGACACTGCGGATGACGTGGTCGAGGTGGCTGGGGTCGCCCATCTCGAAGGTGAACTTCAGCCCCGCCACCCGGTCGCGTGAGGTGTGCACCGAGGCGCTGAGGATGTTGACCCCGCTCTCGGAGAGCACGCGGGTGACGTCGGAGAGCAAGGCCGAGCGGTCGAGCGCCTCGACCTGGAGCTGCACGAGGAAGATGCTGTTGGCCGTCGGGGCCCACTCGACCTCGATGATCTTGTCGTCCTGGCTCAGCAGCGACGAGGCGTTGGTGCAGTCGCGCCGGTGCACGGAGACACCAGCGCCGCGCGTGACGAACCCGAGGATGTCGTCGCCCGGAACCGGCGTGCAACATCGGGCCAGCTTGACCCAGACGTCCGACGTGCCCTTGACGACCACTCCGGGGTCGCCGGCGCGACGGCGACGGTTGGAGATCGGTCGAGGCATCGTGACCTCGGCGAGGTCATCGCTCGACTCCTCACCGCCCTGGGCGGCGACGAGTCGCGCCACGACGTGCTGGGCGCTGACATGGCCCTCGCCGATCGCGGCATACAGGCCGTCGATCCCCTGGAGGCGCAGCTCCTCGGCGACACCGGTGAGGGACTCCACGGACGACAGGCGCGCGACCGGAAGGCTGCGCTTGCGCATCGCCTTGGCCAGCGACTCCTTGCCGTTGTCGATCATCTCCTCGCGGCGCTCGAGGGTGAACCAGTGACGGATCTTGTTGCGGGCGCGCGCCGACTTGACGAAGTTCAGCCAGTCGCGCGAGGGACCGGCACCGTCGGCCTTGGAGGTGAGCACCTCGACCGTGTCACCGTTGTCGAGACGCGACTCCAGCGGCACGAGGCGCCCGTTGACCTTGGCACCGATGGTGTGGTGCCCGACCTCGGTGTGCACGGCATACGCAAAGTCGACGGACGTCGAGTTGGCCGGCAGGCCGACGAGCTGCCCCTTGGGCGTGAAGACGTAGACCTCGCTGGCGTTGATCTCGAAGCGCAGCGACTCGAGGAACTCCCCCGGGTCGGCGGTCTCCTTCTGCCAGTCGAGGAGCTGGCGCAGCCAGGCCATGTCGTTGGCGCCGGTGTTGCTCGTCGAGGGACCTTCGGGAGCGCCGCCCGCCTTGTCGTTCTCCTTGTACTTCCAGTGGGCGGCGACGCCGTACTCCGCGCGGCGGTGCATCGTGTGGGTGCGGATCTGGATCTCGACCGGCTTGCCCTCGGGGCCGATGACCGTCGTGTGCAGCGACTGGTACATGTTGAACTTCGGCGTCGCGATGTAGTCCTTGAAGCGACCAGGCACCGGCGTCCACCGGGCGTGCATCGCGCCCAGTGCGGCGTAGCAGTCACGCACCGTGTCGACGAGGACCCGGACGGCGACGAGGTCGTAGATCTCCTCGAAGTCGCGGCCGCCGACGATCATCTTCTGGTAGACGGAGTAGTAGTGCTTGGGTCGCCCGGTGACGGTGGCCTTGAGCTTGGCCGCACGCAGGTCGCCCTCGACGCTGGCGCGCACCGTCGCGAGGTACTCCTCACGAGCCGGCGCACGATCGGCCACGAGGCGCACGATCTCGTCGTAGACCTTGGGATAGAGGGTCTGGAACGACAGGTCCTCGAGCTCCCACTTGATCGTGTTCATGCCGAGCCGGTGAGCCAGCGGGGCATAGATCTCGAGGGTCTCGCGGGCCTTGCGCTGCGCCGACTCCTTGGACACGTAGCGCCAGGTGCGCGCGTTGTGGAGCCGGTCGGCCAGCTTGATGACGAGCACCCGGATGTCGCGCGCCATGGCGACGACCATCTTGCGGACCGTCTCGGCCTGCGCGGCCTGACCGTAGGTGACCTTGTCGAGCTTGGTCACGCCGTCGACGAGCATCGCGATCTCGGCGCCGAAGTCCTTCTCGAGCTGGTCGAGGTGGTAGTCGGTGTCCTCGACGGTGTCGTGGAGCAGCGCGGCCGCCAGGGTCGGCGGGGTCATGCCGAGCTCGGCGAGGATCGTCGTCACGGCGAGCGGGTGGGTGATGTAGGCGTCGCCGCTCTTGCGCATCTGGCCCGTCGTGGGCGCGCTCGGCGACCTCGTAGGCCCGCTCGATGACGGAGACGTCGGCCTTGGGGTGCGTGAGCCGGACCGACGTCAGCAGCGGCTCGAGGACCGGGTGGGCCGAGGGACGCGCGCCACCGAAACGGGCGATGCGGGCACGCGCGCGGGCGCGATTCGAGGCAGATGCCCCGCTGCGCACCGGAATCGGCGTGGTTTCCTCTGCCATGAACGGAGTCTAGGCGTCCTCCGCGCCGGTCACGACATGCAGGGCGTGGACCGCGCGCTCCCCCATCGCCTCACGTCCACCGAGGAAGGCGAGCTCGACGATCGTGTCGAACCCGACGACGTCGGCACCGGACTCCGCGAGCAGGTCCCAGGCCGCGATGGCGGTCCCGCCGGTGGCGAGGACGTCGTCGACGAGCAGGACGCGCTGCCTGGGCGACACCGCGTCGGAGTGGATCTCGATCGTCGCCGTGCCGTACTCGAGGTCGTAGGTGCGCTGCACCGTCTCGCCGGGCAGCTTGCCTGCCTTGCGGACCGGGATGAAGCCGACGCCCAGCTCGTGGGCCAGGGCCGCTCCGATGATGAAGCCGCGCGCTTCGACCCCGGCCACCGCGTCGATCGGCTGCGCCGATGACGATGGGGTATGCCGTGACGCCAGTTCGCGGATCACCGCACCGAACGCTTCCCCGTCCCCCAGAAGCGGGGTGATGTCCTTGAACACCACACCCGGCTTCGGGAAGTCGGCGACGTCACGCAGTCGACTGGCGACGAGGTCGCTGACAGCGCTCACGTGACTACTTGCGACGGGACTTGGGCGGACGCTTCGGCTGGTTGCGCGGGCCGGACTGCGCGTACTTGTGCACCTGACGACCGGTCACCGTCGCAGATTCCTCGTCCTGCGCCATGGGGGCCGTGGACGTGGTCGCTGCCTCTTCGCCGATGTGTCCCGATGACTCCTCGATGATCGCGTTGCCCGAGGAGGAGGGAGCCGTGAGTGCCAGTTCCTTGGCGCGCTTGGCCTGCGACCGCGCGGCCCGCTTGTCGAGGTCCACAACGGCGTCGTCCTTGCTGCGCAGGCTCACGAGGAGCGGCGTCGCCAGGAAGATCGAGGAGTAGGCGCCGATCAGGATGCCGATGAAGAGCACGAGGGCGAGGTCGAGCAGGGTGCCCGGGCCGAGGAAGATCCCGCCGACAATGAGCACCGAAAGGATCGGCAGGATGCCGATGACCGTCGTGTTGATCGAGCGCACGAAAGTCTGGTTGACCGCGAGGTTGGCGGCCTGGGCGAAGCTGAGTCGACCGTTGCCGAACGCCTCGTTGGTGTTCTCCCGCACCTTGTCGAAGACGACGACGGTGTCGTAGATCGAGTAGCCCAGGACGGTGAGGAAGCCGATCATCGTCGCTGGCGAGACCTCGAACCCGGTGAACGAGTAGATGCCCACGGTGATGATGAGGTCGTGTGCCAGCGTGACGGCATGACCCAGCCGCCGACCGGGCCGTCGCCGGCGCAGCAGCTGATCGCCGCCCTCCGCCAGCAAGGGGTGTCAATGAGCGAGATCGCCGCTGAGTGCGACCGCGACTCCTCCCTGCTGTACCAGGTGGCATCGGGAAGCGGCCCGGCACGAACCTGCTGCCGACGTTGCAGGATCTCGCCCGGACAGGCCACGCTTCGCGGCGGCCCGAACGGCGGACAACCCGGACCGGTGAACCGGCCCGGGTCCGTGGCCGGCGAGGGGAGGAGGCGCACGTGCCGCCGCCACCCACCCCGACAGCCCCTCGACCGGGCAAGTTCAGTGTCCAGACCACCTACCTGCAAGGCGGTGCCCGCACAAAGCGGATCACCGCGCCGAAGTCACCGCGGTCGGTGGGCCGGTTCGATGCGAAGCAGGCGACCATGGATGCGATGGCCGAAGCCGCCCGGGAGCAGAAGCGGCTCGCGTTCGTTGTGCACTACGCCGACGGGTCCTCCCAGACGTTGGGATCGAAGTGGGGGTACCGGGCCAACGACGCGTTCATCCGCGCCGAGGGGGAGTGGCAGGACGCGTTCGAATGGCTCAGCCAGGAAGCGTCAGCGGTCGCGAACCGGCTGTACAACCTGCAAGCGCTCAACATCCCGATCGTCGGCGTCGATGTCACCGCCTTCGGCATCCCCGACCCGAACCAGCCGGTGCCACCGAGCGCCCGACCCGGCAGGACCGCGAAGAAGACGGCGGCAAAGAAGGCCCCGCACGGCGACGGAGATAACGGTTGGACAGAAGCCCCCGCGGTGCAAGTCAGGCCGCGCCGAAGGAAAGAGCGCCGCAAGTGAGTAACGACGAGCCCTTGATCGTTCCCCTGCCCGAGGATGCTTGGGTCATCACCCGGTGGCCCATCCCGGTGGTTGTGAAGCCCAGCGCCCCCGTATTCCTGAGTCTCATGGTCCTGCTGGGATGGGCTTTGGGTTTCTGAACGGCATCGCAGGCGGGCATAATCGCCCTAGCCTCGGCGACGTCGCACTCGGTGTAGCTGTCGCCATGCTCTTCCCGGTCGCCTTGATCCTGCACGAAGTCGGACACGCACTGGCTGGCATCGCGGTTGGCCGGCCGCCGGTGTGGGCCCAGGCCGGGGTGCCGCCTTTCGCTGTCCTCACCCCGCCGCCGGCCGAGCGGTGGGCCCGCATCCTCGTGTCAGGCTCAGGTCCCCTGGTCGAAGTGGTCTTCGGTCTGCTGCTCATCACGATCAGCGGACATGACCCAGGCCGACTGCAGTTCCCCATCGGTGACATGCAGCTCCGCACCGGCCCTTGGACAATCATCGGAGCGCTCTGTCTCCTTGACGCGGCCGTGAATCTTGCTCCTGGGTTCAAGAACACCGACGGCGGCAAACTGTGGCGCGAAGCATGGGGCATGGCTGCGTCAGCGCTCCGGCGAAACCGTTCTCATCAGACCGACTGAATACAGCGCAACCTCGCCAGACCAACCGGAGCAACGGAGCCGTCCCTGTGCGCTGCACGTGGTCACGAGTGTGTCAGAGGTTCGCGGCCGTCCGTACCGCGTCGAGTGCTCTCTCCCAGGCGTCGCGGAGCAACTGGCGGTCTGGGGCATCGACATTGCCGCCGGCGTCGTAGCAGCCGCAGGGACGTGTTCGGAAGCTCTGCTCGGGATGGTGGACGGCAACCCCGCAGGAGGCGCAGCTGACCCAACCGGTGGGTGCAAGCGCGATGGTGCACCGACCGGGGGAGGGATGGTCGCACCAGTGCTCGCCGAGGTAACCGGCCGCGATGGCTGTCTGCGGCCACTCGACTCGGAGGTTGGGGACGAGGATGTCGTTGCTGAGCAGCAGGAGGTCGTGATGCCAGTCAGGGCTCGGAGGGCGGGCCTCCACCTCCTCGACTCGGGCCTCCAGGTCGTCGATGCCGACTTCGACCAGTAGCGGTGCGGCCCCGTGAATGGCGAATCGGCCGTGGGTCTGTCCCGCCGACGGGGGGTGGTAGTCGTTAGTCCAGCCGATGCCCCAGAAGAACTGGCCCCAGAGGGCGTCGGTGGTGTCGTGGTAGTGCCTGCCGCCGATGGTTGCTTGCGGTCGACCTTTCCAGGCATCTTCGATGCGCTCCTGCTCCAGCGCACCGGTCACGACCGAAACCACATACGCCTCGAAGCTCTCGACGATGTCGGAGACGACCTCTTCGGAGCGATCTTTGCCAGTCTGGACCGTCGGCGAGGGGTCTTTCCCGGTGTAGGCGAGGGTTTGCGTCATGGGGTTGTAGAGGTCCTCGAAGGGGATGCCGGCGATGTAGCCCACTCCCTCGACGCGGAGCTGCAGCCGGGTTCGTTCGGCGTCTTGGCGTAGAGCGTCCGCGAGCTCTGTGAACCACCGGACCCTTTCTTGACCGGCATCAGGTAGCGGACGAACCAGCGGCTCGGGGTCCATGCTTCAGCCTTTCACCCCGTGACACCGACCGCGTCGAGCAGCGTACCCCCGCTGCACAGAGCAATGTTTAGCCCAGTAAACAGGCACTGTTGGACAGAAGTGAGTTGGGGCTGATCTTGCGGGCGAGGCCGAGTCCGGGAGGGGCGCATCGGCGGAGTCGGCGCTGCCCCTCCCCCCGGATTTCGCCTCAGACGACGCGCTTCTCCTCGAGTGCTCTGCAGTTCCAGACCCGTCCATACGTGGTTGGACAGAAGTGAGACTCGTCGATGCGTTGAGCTCAGCTGCAGCTAGGGGATCCGCGCGACGTCATCGCCGCCAAAGCCACCACGGCGGCGCCCTGGTCGCCGCGGCGCCTACAACGCGATCGTCTTCGCCATGCCGACCTTGAAAGCGACTGGGTAGGAACTGGCAGATCAGGCGACAGCGGTCGGCATTGTTCCTATGGTCGGACCCCTGTTCATCTCGGAAAGGGGTTCGGGTGGTGCGCGGTTCAGTGTGGGACAGAGCGGAGGTGCCGAAGAGACCTTGCGTGCCAGGCGGATTGTCAGACCCCGTCCCTAGTGTTGATCTCAGTCAACATGTAGGAGATTTCGCTATGTCGAATCAGCAGACAGTCCTTGCGGGACAGGTCACCGTCGGTCTTGTTCAGGTCGCCGATTGGACCGTCCTGGCTGAGTACTCCACGACCGAGCGGTGGAACGGGTTCCTGTGCCCGCGGCTCGATGCGCTGGCGGCGGTGACGGTCCTCGACCGTCTCGCTGTCCTGCAGCCCGGCACTCTCGCGTGGACCTTCGCTCCCGATGCAACGCTGATCGTGATCAACCTTGACTACGTCGCCGCCGGTGATGATCTTGAGGGCTGTGTCGATGTCTACCCGGCCGACAGCGACGGCCTCTACGCCCTGGGGGCGTGGGGGTGGACGTGGCAGGAAGCCGACGGCACCGACCCGACCCTGGTCGAGGAGTCCGGCACCGACCCGACCCTGGTCGAGGAGTCCGGCACCGACCAGGTGCTGGCCCGGTACCGCGCCTGGACGATCCAGCGGGAGGTGCTCTCGGCCGCCGAGGGTGAGGCTTGTGGGTCGGTGTCGGCCAGCGACTGGCAGAGCAGCGACGACGAAGGCGTCGAGCTCGCCCACCGGCTCGCTGATCTGCTGGCTCGGTGATCACCATGCCGGGAACCGAGGAGGGTGGAGTGTCGGTGGTCCCGACGATTCCTGCGAACTGGTGCGGGGAGATCGTGACGTGCCTGTGCGGTGAAGGGTGCGACGGGATGGGATGGAGCACGTGGGCGCCGCTGGAGTTCACCGCCGAGGCGCCAGGGGCGAGCGTGGTGATCTCGTGGTCTGACACGGCGGCCGGCCGCCACGAGCTGTGCTGGAACTGCGGACTGGTCGTCGAGCAGGTCGAGGACAGCGTGGCGCCACTTGCGACGGTCGCTGATGCACTCACCTGGACCGACGCCGCCAGCGAGGTGATCTTCGGCCGCGGCGGTGACCGACGGGACGAGTGGTGGGCGGATCTTCGCGTGTGGGCGATCACCGGCCGCCTCACCTCTTGGCAGATCACCTCGGGCGGTCCGTACCCCCGCGGGGCACGTGAGAACTGTGACGGGCTGACCACGCCTCTGATCAGCGACCTGCCCGGCTACGTCGTCCAGCCGGGGCGGGTCGAGAGATGACCGGCCGCCCGATGGACGATGTGCTGCGGCAGTCCACGTTCTCCCGTACCGTGACTGACCTCGCCGACCGCCACCAGCTGCGGTGCTCGGTCCGGCTCGAGTCCCCGCCCAGCGGATCGGCCCTTCGCGCAGGCGAATCCGCTCACCCGACGCATCGTCGTCTCACGGGCCGCGCTGGCCGAGTCCGACAGCGAACAGGCATGGTCGGCCGCCCACGAAGTCGGTCACCTGGTCGACGCCCGTGACCGTGGCCTGCTGCGGTCCGTGCCCTGGAGGTTCTGCGGCTGGCTGCTGATCGGCGGGGCCGTCGCTGGCCTCGGACCCGGGATGGCCATCACCGCCCTGGATCCGGTCCTCCCGGCGATCAGTGCCCTGCGTTGGGGGGTTGGGCTGGCCATTCTGGTCCTCGGGTTCGCGGTGCTGGTGGGGTGCCTGCACCCAGCCTTGCTGTGTCTCGGCCGCCCATCGGCGACCGCTGGAGGATGCCGCCGACGCTTTCGCCAAGGCCCAGGGCTACCCCGTCACCCGCAACATCGCCGAGATGCTGCACCAGCAGGAGCAACGGCCCGATGGCCGCCCTCAGAGCCGCCGCCGACGCCGGTACCGCCACCACCGCGATCCCTTCGACCGCATCAACGACCACACCTAGCCAGCCGCCCCGCGGCGGTTGCTCAGCTCGGCTCAGCCGCCCGTTCTGTCCAACACCCACGAGCCGAGGGCGACGCCCGCCGCGGTTAACGAGAACTGTCGGCGCCCAGACGTACGGTGCGACGGTGGCTGTTCAAGTCGAGGCATACATCCGTCAGCGCCTCCCCGAGACCCCGGACGGGAGCCTCGGCGAGACACGGTCCATCACCGTGGAAGCTGCGAGCTTCGACGACGCCAAGCAACAGGTGCTGGCCCAGCTACCTGGAGCTGACTGGATCGTCTTGAGCTGGCGAGTCACCTAGACCAACCCGTGGAGCCACGAGCTGGCGCCACTTCTCCACTCGAGGAGGTTCAGCTCAAGGGGCCCACGCTGCCGGCCGCGGCGATCGCCAAGTTTGGACAGAAGCGGTCTGGGTCCCCCTCGAGCTCTGGGTCCCTTGAGCTGCTGGCAGCTGCTGGATCCGCTCGGCCGTCACCTGGGTTCTGATCCTCAGACAGCTCGCTCTTCAAGGGGGATTGGGAGGGGCTGGCCTGCGATCTTCTTCGCGAGCTCGATGATCTGAGTGTCGATGGTGGCTCGCTGGTCGGGGTGTGCGGCCCAGGTGTCGGACAACCGCATGGCTTCTTCTGTGATCTCGGGCCGGGTGCCGTCGCGCCAGTTCCCGTACCAGGCGAGGCAGGAGGCGGTGATGACGGGCGGGACCTGGTGGCGGAGTAGCCGATCGGCGTAGACGCGGTCGACGACCGACATGGCCCCGTGGGCGTCGGGTGTCGCCCCGAGCGCGATCATCACGTTGTCGCGCAGCGTGGGGAGCGCGGGGTCGTCGGGCCGGGTGGTCGCGATCTGGGTCCGAAGTGGTCCCGTGAGCCCGCGGGCGACCTCAGCCGCCGCCCACATCGGGAGGTCCTCGATGCCGGCCTCGGGGAAGTACGTCTCGGCGGCCACGATGACCAGCGCGTGCCAGCCCATGCCGTCCGGGTGGGGTGGGACGTCGAAGGAGACGCCGCTATCCGCGTCGGAGTGCTCGTGCTGTGCCGGCTTCCAGGTGCAACCACATGATCGTCATCGTGGACGGCATCTCCACCGGCTGGTATCGGGGATCTCCCTGTGTTCTGTCCAGGCATCAGCGCCCTATCGTGAAGGGCATGCTGAAGCGGCGCCGGCGGCCAGGCGGGGTGGAGCTTGGGCGGCGCCTCAGGGACCTCCCGCCAGCGCAGTCTGGCTTGATCACGTTCGTCCTGGCGGCCAGCGGCCTGGTCTCGGTCGGCTTGGAGATCGTCGCGGTGACGACGTACGCGCGGGCAGTCAGTCGTGCCTATCGAGTCCGCCAGCTCGGGATCCGTGCGGCGGTCTGCGAGGCCTGCACTCGTCGCTTCATCACGCTCAGCGGCATTCACCTCCTGTACAAGCTCTACCTGAGGTTCGCGCTCGTGCGCTGGGTCGAGCGGGCGGTGCAGCGGGTCGAGCGCCGCAACGCCAGCTCGCGGGCGCCGTCCGCCCAGCAGTAGACGGCGACCGAGGGCGGTCGGCGGACCGTGGGCAGTGGGTCAGGAATGTCGCCTGCAGCAGGCGATGGGTTCTGTCCAAAGAAGTCCCCACCTGAAGGGCTGCCTTCCCGCACGCAAGTGTCGGTGCTCGGTGACATCCTGTGAGCTGGTCGACGAAGGAGAGATTGCCAGCGTGCTCAAGATGATCGCGAGGCTGACGCGCCGAATCCGTGCCATCCGGATCCGGGTCTGGGCTCGAGCCAGGCTTCGCCGTAACGACGCAGTCATCCTCGACACCGAGACCACCGACCTCCACGGTGATGTCATCCAGCTGAGCGTGATCGACCTTCACGGCACCACTCTGCTGAGCACCCTCGTCAGGCCGCTGTCACCGATCAGCGACACCGCCGCCGGCGTGCACGGCATCACCGACGCCGACGTGGCCGGCGCACCCTGGATGGCCGAGATCGCCCCCCGGCTGCAGGCGGTCACCCGCAACAAGTTGGTTCTCGCCTACAACGCACCGTTCGACCGTGAAGCCCTGGTGCGCAGCCTGGAACTGGCCCAGATCGCTCCTGGACAGCTCGCAGCCTCGAAGCATTGGCGGTGCCTGATGCGTCTGCGGGCCGCCACCGAGAACGGTCGCTGGAGCAAGCTGGGCGGCCCCCACCATGCTCTTGGAGACTGCCTCGCCGCGCTCCAAGTTCTCCGCCAGATGGCCGGCCTTCATCAGACAGCTCGATGATCCCAGTGGCCGACTGCCTTCTGTCCAAGAACCAGCCGCCAGCTCCCGATCGAAAGCACGAGCTTGCCGAGCTGCACCGCCGGCACGGCTTCTGTCCAAGAAGCCCTCCGCTGACCGCGGGCACCTGGCGCTGTACATCGCCCTTCACCTGTCCTGAAAGCCTTGGGCAGCACTGATAAGGGGGGTTATCGGCGTCGAGGTTGGACGTCTCCGGAGAAGGTGGGGAGTCTGTGGGCATGGATACTGTGACTCTCCCAGCGGCTGCTGATCTCAATTACGACGACGTCGTGGTCTTGGTCAACTGGATGGCCGAGCACCAGTTCAGCGCCGGCGAGATCGCCTATGCGGTGGCCAAGCCTTGGAAGCATCGCGACTGGATCGACCGCGCCCATCTGGGCGTTTCGCCTGCCGATGAGATCGGCGAGGATGACACTGGCGTCGGGTCGGTGTCGTCAGGAGGCGCACCCAGTCTCCAGAGCAACTCCCAGCTCGAGGCACTCACTCCTGTCCAGTGACACACCGGCTTCGAGCTCCTAGAGCTCGAGCTGGTGGCAGTGCTTGGTTCTGTCCAGCGAGGGACCGGCTGGAGCTGCAGCTCTGGATCCACGCTCTCGATCCGCCAGTGAGCTCGAGCTCCGGCTAGAGGTGCTGGGGCAGTTGCTCGAGTTGAGCGCCGGCGACCGCGGATGTCGATGTCTTGGACAGAAGGGGAGTTGTCGCCTTGGTTCGGGCGGGCGGTGGGGGTGTGCTGGCGTGAGCGTCGGGTCAGATCGGCGGCCAGGGTGGCGAGGCTGGCGACTACCTCGGTGAGGTCTTCGGCGAGCAGCTTCGCGTGTGCGGGTTCGATCTGGTTGACGGGCAGGAGCCGGGCGGCGCGGGCGGCGTGGGACACCTGTGTGAGCAGGGACTCGGCGCGGCGGGCGGTGTCCTTGGTTCCCGCGCCCTGCGGCTTGGCGGCTTTCCTGGCGGGCGCGGCGACCGCTTGTCGCAGTTCCTGGACGTCGTCGAGGTCGACGTCGGGGCGGGCCAGCACCAGGACCCGATACTTGCGTCCGGCGGCCACGGAGGGCAGCAGCGTCAGCTGGGCTTGACCGGTGGCGGCGTAGCGGTGGGCGGCTCGGCGGGCGGCGGTGATCTCGGACTTGGTGGGTCGCCGGCCCAGGTGGTGCGACACGGCGTCGGCGACGCCAACGACGGCGGTCTCGGCGAGTGCCTGCTCCAGCACGGGATGCCACTGCACGGCCATGAGCTACGTCGTTCCTTGGGGGGTCAGCGAGTTCACGCCGGTGGCGGGGTCTCGACGGTGGTGAGGACGAGGTAGGGGCATCTGCGGTTCTGCCAGGTGAGGAGCTGGTGGTCGAGGGTGGCGTCGCCGGCTAGGGCGAGGTCGCGGGCGGCGCGGCGGACAGCGTGGGCTTCGTTGCGGGTGGGGTAGCGGCCGAGATGGTCGGCGGCCGTTGGTAGGACCGCGATCGTCGGTTGCTGGTCGAGGGCGTCGAGGAGGACCTGGTGCCACCGGCCGCGACGGGTGAGGCCGCGTTGGGCGCGGATCTCGTTGTAGCGGGTGCGGGCGGCGTCGGGGTGGATGCCGAGGCTGGTGGAGATCTCCTGGAAGCTGGTTCCGGCCTCGTAGAGCTCGGCGATGGTCTCCGACGACACGTCCAGGCGGGGCCGGCCGGTGGGCCGGGTGGGTTCGCCGGCGGCGTTGAGGATCCGCCGGATCGTGTGTCGCGAGGTGTGGTGCTGGTTGGCGAGGGTCAGCATCGACGCGCCCTGGCGGTAGCGGGCGATGATGTCGTCGACGTCCACGGCCGTGATCCTAGAACGAGGCTCGGAGATGACGCGCGTGACAGAAAGAGCGTCGTGGGGGTGCCTTGGTCTGCTGGTCAGAGCCTGTGAGGTCGTCCTCGCCGTGGAGGGTCGGACCATCCCGCTTGGACTGTTGGAGGTTCAGTGCGGGGATGGTCAGGAGTCGACGTCGATGATGGCGGCGTCGGCGGCGTTGCGTTTGATGGATGCGATCCCGTTCAGTACGCCGGCTTTCGTCTTGTAGCTCTCGCCGGTGGCGATGACTTGTCCGTTGCTAGCCTTGAGCCGGAAGCGGAACTCGCCCGTCTTATCCTTGTACACCTCGAACTTAGCCATGATCACCTTTCCTGTTGCGGAGGCCTTCGAACCAGCCCGCTAGCTATTCGGGGCTTGGGGCTGAACGCTATGAGGCTGGGCGGCGGTAGGGCAAGGTGCGGTCGTCTCGTCTGGACAGAATGCGAGTGTGCTCCTGGCCGGACCCACTGAGCATCCTGGGGACTTGCATCCTGTACTGAGGTACGGGTTTACCGTCGTGGCATGACCGACCTGAATGAAGTGTGGGTGCCGGAGGCGTGCACGTTGCCCACGGTGGATCAGCCGTTGCGGCTGAAGGAGTTCGATGACCTGTTCGCCACAAGCCTGCGGGGACTGACGAGGGTCTCGCCGACGATGTTGCGCTGGTCGTTGGATCCGGCCGCGGAAGGGGTCGCTCGGGACCTGACCGCCCGGGAGACCGAGTGCTGCTTGTTCTTCAGCTTCACCTTCTCCCCGCCGGACGACGTGCTGACAGTGGATGTGGAGGTCCCGCCGGCGCAGGTCGCGGTGCTGGACGCGCTGGCGACCCGAGCGGCTGGGATGGGCCGGCGATGACGTCTGGGCTGCGGAGTGGCGAGGTGGCGGCCGCGGCCGGGGTGAACCTGGAGACGTTGCGTTACTACGAACGGCGCGGGCTGCTGGCGGAGCCGGACCGCAGCCTGGGCGGGCATCGGCTGTATCCCTCGGAGACGGTCACGGTGCTGCGGGTGATCAAGGCCGCGCAGCGGCTGGGCTTCACCCTCGATGAGGTGGGCGACCTGCTCGATGCCGGCCGTCACCATCACCGTGGACCGGACGCGAGTCTGGCGGCGGGCGCCCGCCAGAAGCTGGTCGAGGTCGAGGCGAAGATCGCTGACCTGCAGGTCATCGCCGACACGCTGCGCGCCGCGGTCGATGCCGGCTGCGACGACTTGATCAGCTGCGCTGGGAACAGCTGCTGCCCGATCCCGTTCGCCACCATCGTCGAAGGGCCACCCCGATGACCGCCAGCCCGACCACCAACTCGGACCGAACCAGGCGTCGGCTGCCGGCCGCCTTGGCCGGCCTGGCCGCCGTCGCCTGCATCGCGTGTTGCGCGTTGCCGCTGCTGCTCGCCGCCGGTGCGGTGTCGGGGGTGGGCTGGGCCATCACCGGACGGTGGCTGCCGGCGATCGCGGTGTTGATGATCGCCTCCGCCGGGGTGCTGTGGTGGTCAGCCCGGCGTCACCGACATCAGGGCGGCTGCTCCGGCGGGGAGGGTTGCTCGTGCGGCCAGACCTGAATCCGGGTCAGCCTCAACAACTTAGGCTGCTCGAATGACGGTGCTGAAGTCGATCGCCTTGTTCGTGCTCGCCGCGATCGCAGAGATCGGTGGTGCGTGGCTGATCTGGCAAGGGGTGCGAGAACACAAGGGCCTGGTCTGGATCGGTGCCGGGATCATCGCCCTGGGCCTGTACGGGTTCGTGGCCACGTTGCAGCCGGACGCGCACTTCGGCCGGATCCTCGCCGCCTACGGGGGCGTGTTCGTGGCCGGGTCGCTGATCTGGGGCATGGTCGCCGACGGGTTCCGACCCGACCGATGGGACATCACTGGCGCCCTCGATCTGCCTCGTCGGGGTGGCCATCATCATGTATGCACCTCGCGGTGCTGTCAGTTGAGGCGAGCTCTGATGCCGCGCCCCCTTTGATGTCTGAGGGGCATCACCCAACGGAAGCGTCGTCCGACGGGGGTGTCCTGCACCAGCAGTCGCCGTAGCAGCCGCAGTGCCTGCGCCGGTCCAGCAAGCGTTGGTGGCGTGCATCGCGCCGATCAGACGATGAGTCTGTCAACCGTAGGTGGCCCTGGCATGACGAGTATTTGGCCCCTAGTGATCAGTGGCTGGCGTGGCCCGTGATGTCGGTTTCGTCGTAGTTGAGCGCGTCGAGGATCCATTGGTCGTTGGGGACGCCGGTGGTGCCGGTGGGTGTGCGGTAGAGGCGACACTGCATCCCGTAGGGACTGGTCGAGGTGGCCTGAGCTTCGTCGTGGTGGTCGGCGGCGTCAGGGTCGATGTCGTGGCCGTTGATCCGGACCGTGGGTGAGCCGAGGAAGTGGTGGGTTTGTGCGTCGTCGTCGTTGTCGATGCGGATCAGCGTCACCTCGGTGGTGATGCCGTGTGTATCGAGGAGGTCGTGCAGGTGCGGCAGGAACGCCTCATGGTGCGGGCAGCCGTCGAAGTAGAGCACCTCGATGGTGGGGGGTTGGTCGAGGATCGTGATGTCGCAGATGAAGCCGTCACGCATGGTCAGCCGAACATCCAAGGCGGGTGGGAAGTCGTCGGGGTCGGGTGAGCTGATCTGCAGTTGGGCTGTGAACGTGTTCGCGTCGGCGGGGTCGGTCTGCTGCAGGGCGGCGAGCTGGATGGTGACGCCGGCGGCCAGGAGGCCTTCGTAGTGGTCGCCGGCCTGGTCGCGGTTGATGCACTCGTGATCTCCGCCGGGATGTTCCCCGCCCCAGCGGACATCGTGGGTGAGTAGAGCGGTGAACGCTTCTCGGGTTCCGGTCGCCAGAGCCTTGGTCAACGCTGTATCGAGCTGACCGGTGGCGTCCACGGGTGCGGTCATCAGGCTCCTCTGCTGGGCTGAGATTGGCACCAGTTATCGGCCTGGGAGCAGTTGCCGATCCTGTTGCCGTCCGTAGCGGCGTTGTAGTCATTGATGTAGAGGTTGAGTGACCGCGCAGCGCACCGACCGCACCGGCCTGATCAACAGGTCGGCTCAGGCCGGGACCGAGCTCGCTGATCAGTGCTTCGATGCGCCGGCGGATCTCGTCGCGGATGGGTCGGACGGCGTCGATGCCTTGGCCGGCGGGGTCGTCGAGGACCCAGTCCTCGTAGCGCTTGCCGGGTAGTAGGGGCAGGTGTCGCCGCAGCCCATGGTGATGACCACGTCGGAGGCTTTCACGGCGTCGGTGGTGAGGATCTTCGGCTGCTCGCCGGTGATGTCGATGCCTTCTTCGGCCATGGCGGCGACCGCGACCGCGTTGATCTGGTCGGCGGGGGCGGAGCCGGCGGAGCGGACGTCGATGCGGTCGCCGGCGAGGTGGGTGAGGTAGCCGGCGGCCATCTGGGATCGGCCGGCGTTGTGGACGCAGACGAACAGCACCGACGGCTTGGTCGGTGGTCATGATCGCGGGTTCTCCTGGGTCAGATGTTGAGGTCACGCAGCAGGGCGGTGATGTGGGCTTGGATCTGGTCGCGGATGTCGCGGACCGTGTTCAGATCGGCGCCGTTGGGGTCGGGGATGTCCCAGTCGAGGTAGCGGCGGCCGGGGAAGACGGGGCAGGTGTCGCCGCAGCCCATGGTGATGATCACGTCGGCGGCGCGGACGACATCGTTGGTGAGGGGCTTGGGGTAGGCGTCGGTGAGGGCGATGCCGCGTTCGGCGAGGACCTGGACGACCAGCGGGTTGATCTGACCGGTGGGGTCGGAGCCGGCGGAGCGGACGTGGACCTTGCCGTTGGACAGCTGCTGGGCGAGGGCGGCGGCGAGCTGGGACCGGCCGGCGTTGTGGACGCAGACGAACAGCAGCTCGGGCATGGTGGTGGCGATCCGGCCGTCGGCCTGGGCGGCCGCGGTCAGCTGCTCGCGGGCGAACCGGGCGACCAGCACCGGCAGGAAGTCGGGGATGGTCGCGGTCGCCTCCAGCCGGGTCCTGGCCTGTCGACAGCCGCGGCGACGGTGGCCCGGTCGTGGATGCCGTCGAAGCGGTAGGTGAGGTCGTCGACCAGGCTGGCGTAGCCGTTGTCGGCGCCGAGGGTGGTGGGCTGGCTCGCTGGGTCATGTCGGGTCCTGGGTGGTGAGGCGGGTGTGGAGGTCGTCGACGTGGCGGGCGATGTCGTCGCGGACGAGCCGCATCCGCTCGATGCCGTCGATGCCGCGCAGGGACGGCTCGTCGGTCTCCCAGGTCTCGTAGCGGGGTCCGGGGATCGGGTCGACCTGCGCTTCGGCGCCGAGGGTGATCGACCCAGTCCGCCTGCTGCTGCAGCTCCGGTGTGAGCTGCCGGGTGTGCTGGTCGCTGATGTCGATGCCGTTCTCGGCGAGGACCTGCACCGACAGCCCGTTCAGGCTGGTGCCGGCCTTGGTGCCGGCGGAGCCGACCTCGATGCCGGCGGTGTGCTGGTCGCGGAGGCAGCTGCTGGAGCAGCCCGGCGGCCATCTGGGACTTGCCGCCGTTCTTCACGCAGACGAACAGGACCTGGGTCATGACGACACCACCTTCGGATCAGACTGGCTGCTCGAATCAGGTTGGGTCGGGTGCGTCCGGCGGGGTAGAACTTCCGCGCCCAGAGCGCGACGTAGACCAGCCCGACCAGGACCGGCACCTCGATCAGCGGGCCGACGACCCCGGCGAGGGCCTGGCCGGAGGTGACGCCGAAGGTCGCGATCGCGACGGCGATGGCGAGCTCGAAGTTGTTCCCGGCCGCGGTGAACGCCAGCGTGGTGGTGCGGGGGTAGCCGAGGCCGAGGAGCCGGCCGGCGACCATGCCGGTGGTGAAGGTGACGGCGAAGTAGATCAGCAGCGGCACCGCGATCCGGACCACGTCCAGCGGCCGTTCGGCGATCGTGTGGCCTTGCAGGGCGAACAGGATGACGATGGTGAACAGCAGCCCGTAGAGGGCGAACGGGCCGAGCTTCGGCAGGAACGTGTTCTCGTACCAGTCCCGGCCCTTCCGCTTCTCCCCGATGGTGCGGGTCAGGAACCCGGCGAGCAGGGGGATGCCGAGGAACACCAGCACGCTGAGCATGATCGTGACGATGGAGAACTCCGCCGACGTGGTCGGCAGGCCCAGCCAGGACGGCAGGGTCTGGAGGTAGAACCAGCCCAGGGCGCCGAACGCGATCACCTGGAAGACGGAGTTGATCGCGACCAGGACGGCGGCGGCTTCGCGGTCGCCGCAGGCCAGGTCGTTCCAGATCAGCACCATGGCGATGCAGCGGGCCAGGCCGACGATGATCAGCCCGGTCCGGTACTCCGGCAGGTCGGGCAGGAACACCCAGGCCAGCACGAACATCAGCGCCGGGGCCACGACCCAGTTGAGGACCAGCGAGGTGATCATCAGGCGCTTGTCGGTCAGCACGTGTCCGGTGTCGGTGTAGCGGACCTTGGCCAGCACCGGATACATCATCACCAGCAGGCCGATCGCGATCGGCACCGACACCGACCCGATCTTCACCGCGTCCAAGGCCTGCGGCCAGGCCCGGGACGAACCGGCCCAGCAGCAGTCCGAGGACCATGGCGGCGATGATCCAGGCCGGCAGCCACCGGTCCAGCACCGACAGCCGGCGCCAGCACCGGCCCGGTGTCGACCTGTCGCGGCGGTGGTGGTGTCGCTCATCCGCGGCAGCCGCAGCTGGTTCGGCAGGGCGGTCGTGGTGTCGCTGGTGTGGCAGCAGTCGGCCTTCGCCTCCGCCTCGCAGCACGTCGACGCCTCGGCCGTCGAGCAGCAGCTGGCCGTCTGCGGTGGTGGCGGCGCTGGTCGCCGCGACGGTGGTGCCGTCGGCGGGCTTGGTGGCGCGGATGATCGCGCCGTGCATCTGGTCGGCGACCGCGTGGGTGAACTCGACGGTCGCATCGGCGAACCCCACGGCCGCGAGGCCGTCGAGGTACTCGCTGCCGGGACAGGGCGCCGGCGATGCAGCCGACGTACTCACCCCGCTCGGCCCGCTGGTCGGCGGTGAGGTGGTCTTCGGCGACGACGTCGCTGATGCCGATCCGCCCGCCCGGGGACGAGGACCCGGAACATCTCGCCGAGCACGGCCGGCTTGTCGGTGGACAGGTTGATCACGCAGTTGGAGATCACCACGTCCACCGCGCCGTCGGGCAGCGGGATGTCCTCGATGGTGCCCTGCAGGAACTCCACGTTCGTCGCCCCCGCCTTGGCCGCGTTGGCGCGGGCCAGGTCGAGCATCTCGGTGGTCATGTCGACGCCGTACGCGAACCCGGTCCGCGCCGACCCGCTTGGCCGACAGCAGCACGTCGATCCCGCCGCCGGAGCCGAGGTCGAGCACCCGCTCGCCCTCGTGGAGGTCCGCGACCGCGGTCGGGTTGCCGCAGCCCAGGCTGGCCGCGACGGCTGCCACCGGCAGGTCGGCCCGGTCGAGCTGGGTGTAGAGGGCCGAGCCGAAGGTGTCGTCCAGCTCCAGCGTCGGTCGCCGCCTCGTCACCGCAGCAGCCGATCCGCCGGCGGTCACCGTCACCGCCGCCTCCGCGTAGCGGCGCCGCACCGTCTCCCGCAGCTCGTTCGTCGTCTCCGTCATCCTGACCACACCCCTCATACTGATAGACGCTTGTCGATGGGAAGAGTCTAGCCACATCTCATCGACGAATGTCAATGGGTCGCGTAGGCTGGTTCGCATGACCGTGACCGCGCCGCCCACCACGACCGTCCTGCCGGTGCTGACCGAGTGCTGCTCGCCGGTGGTCGGGCAGGTCATCACTCCCGGAGACGCGGAGACGCTGGCGACGTCGTTGAAGGCGATCGCCGACCCGACCCGGCTCCGGCTGGTGTCGCTGGTCGCGGCCCACGAGGACCGGGAAGCGTGCGTGTGCGACCTGACCGAGCCGGTCGGCCTGTCGCAGCCGACCGTGTCGCACCATCTGAAGATCCTGGTCGAGGCCGGGATCCTGTCCCGTGAACAGCGTGGCCGCTGGGCCTACTACCGGCTCATCCCCGACAGCCTGACCGACCTGGCCCGCCTCATCACCCCGTGAACCTCGCCGGGTCCCTCGTCCCGCTCACGAACGAGCACTGGCCCGAGGTCGAAGCGATCTATGCCGCCGGCATCGCCACCGGCCATGCCACCTTCGAGACCGAACCACCGAGCTGGGAAGCGTTCGACGCGGCGAAGCTACCCGTCCAGCGCCTGGTCGCCGTCGACCCCGCGGGCCTCGTGCTGGGCTGGGCAGCCGCCTCTCCCGTGTCGGATCGTTGCGTGTACGCCGGTGTCGTCGAGCACTCCGTCTACGTCGATCCCGCCGCCCGAGGCCGGGGCGTCGGTCGTCTCCTCCTCCACGCGCTGGCCGCCTCGACCGAGGCTGCCGGCATCTGGACCATCCAGTCCGGCATCTTCCCCGAGAACACCCCGAGCCTTCGGCTGCACCAGGCGGCCGGTTTCGAGGTGGTCGGCACCCGCCGACGTCTGGGCCGGATGACCTACGGGCCACTGGCCGGACAGTGGCGCGACGTGATCATGATCGAGCGCCGCAGCGACGTCGCCGGCTGTTGAGATCCGCGGCGGCCGGGTGCTGGTCGTCCCGAACCCGCTCCAGCCGGTCGATGTGTCGGCAGAGCGCGAGCGGCCCGGCTCACGCGCTGACCGGCGAGCCAGATGCCATGATGACGCCGTGCGTGCGGGACGAGGAGAGACGACGGTGGTCACCGGCCGGGTCGGCGGGCCATGAACCGCGACACCGTCCTGGACACGCTGCGGTCGACCCGAGTGTTCGGCTCGCTCGATCCCACCGCACTCGATGAGCTCGCGACCGTCTGCCTGCCTCGCACCTTCCGGCGCGACCAGTTCCTCTGCTACCAGGGCGATCCGGGGGACAGCCTCTTCGTCCTGGTGGACGGCCTGGTCAAGATCACGGTGGCCTCTGAACGCGGGGACGAGATGGTGCTGGCCACCCTCGGGGCCGGTGAGGTCCTCGGTGAGCTGTCGGTGATCGACCCGGGGCCGCGCTCGGCCTCGGCGGTCGCCGTGCAGGCCACCACCGCGCTGGTGATCAACCGGTCCGCTCTGCTCACCGCCATGCAGCAGAGTCCGGCGCTGCTGGATGCGCTGCTGCACACACTCGGGGCCATGGTGCGACGGCTCACCGAGCAGGCCACGGATCTGGTGTTCCTCGACCTCGGCGGTCGGATCGCCAAGCTGCTGGTCCAGCGGGCCGAACGTCAGTCCGAGGATCCGGGTCGGCGACTCGCCGTCGATCTGCAGCTGACGCAGACGGAGCTGGCGCAGATGGTCGGCGCGTCCCGGCCGGCCGTCAACCGGGTCCTGCAAGGTCTCGTCGGGCGCGGTGTGATCAAGGTCGACGGCCGCACCATCGAGATCGTGGACGCACCGGCGCTGCGTCGCCGAGCCGGTCTGTGACTCCTCGGGTCGAGGCAGCCGGTCGAGGGATCAGACCGTGCGGCTGACCAGGTAGTCGATCAGCTCGCGGAGGAACTGCACGGCCGGCGACGCCGGCACGGCGGCGAAGGCGGTCTCCAGTGACTGCTGGGCGGCCGTGGCCAGCACGGTGGCGAAGCGTGCGGCGTACGCGAGGCTGCCGGCCTCGACCATCAAGGCCAGCAGGCGGTCCTGCTCGGCCGGTCCCCGGTCGTCCTCGCTCCGCGACAGGTAGTCCACGACCCACGCCCGATCCTCGGGGCCGGCCGTCCCGAGCAGGTGGATCAACATCAAGGTGCGCTTCCCCTCCACGATGTCGCTGCGGGGCTCCTTGCCGGCCTGCCCTCCCGGTTCCAGGTCGAGCAGGTCGTCGCGGATCTGGAACGCGCAGCCGGCCAGGAAACCGAGACGATCCAGAGCCGCCGGATCCGGCCGCCAGCGCCCGAGCTGGGCACCGATCCGCAGCGGCGCCATCGTCGTGTACCAGCAGGTCTTCCGGCCGACGAGCTCCAGGTAGTCCAGCGGCGTCAGGTCGACCACGGCGTGCCGTCGCCAGCCCAGCTCCAGTGCCTGCCCCTCGGTGGTCTGCCGGATGGCCATCCGGAGCTCGGCCAGCACCTCCCGCGACCGGTAGCGGGGGAAGGCGCTGGACGTGAGCGGCCGGACGGCGAGGTTGGCCAGCGCGTCCCCGGCGTTGATGGCCAGTGCGGCTCCGTGCAGCTCGTGCAGCGTCGGCCGACCGCGACGCAGGCGGCTGTGGTCCTCGACGTCGTCGTGGATCAAGAACGCTGTGTGCAGGAGCTCCAGAGCAGCCGCGGCCGGTAGCGCCGTACGGGTGGCGGCGCCGCAGGCGTCGGCCGCGGCGAGCAGCAGACCCGGTCGCACCCCCTTGCCCTTCCGGGCGGCGTAGTCCCGGACGAGATCGTAGAGGTAGTCGGCCGGCTCACCGCCGGCGATGGCCTCGGCCATCGCCCCCCGAGTCAGCTCGGCGTACTGCTCGAGAGTCTCGACCGTGGCGGCGGTCACCTGATCACCACCGTGATCGGTACGACCGCGTCGGTGGCGCCGCCGGCCAGCACCAGCCCGTGGTAGCGACCCGGCGCGGCCCCGACCGGGATCGGGTAGCGCAGCCCGACGGACGAGGCGGCGGGGAGGGGGACACCGATCTCGGCCGGCGTGAAGACCCCCGTGCCGCCGGGCAGTGAGTCACCGGCCCCGGACTGCAGGTCGGTGAGACGGAACCGCAGCCTCCCGTCCCCCAGCTCGCCGATCGGGTGGATCCAGAGCCGGACCTCGGCCGAGACCACCCCGCCCGGCCGTCATCGTCAGCGGTTCGCCGTGGGGTGCCCGATCGCCTCCGTGATCAGCGACGGGAGTCGGTGTCCCCAGGTCGACCAGCCGATCCAGGGGCAGCTCGGCGAAGCCCGCCACCAGCTCCGTCACCCGGTCTCCGACCCAGCGGACCGCGTCGGCCGGCTCCAGCTCCGGCGGCATCGTGTCGAGCCGGGGGTCGGCGCCGGACATCACCCGGTCGTACGCGAGCCCGGCGACCCGGAGGACCTCCGCGGTGAAGGCGGGGTCGGCCACGCCGGGGTCGGCTTCCGTCGACGTCACCCGCCGACCCCGTACCAGCTGCCGGTGATCCCACTCATCAAGCGCGTTCCGAGGACGGTGTTGGCCGCCTCCAACCCACTCATGGTCGCCGCCTCGATGCAGCCGGCGTTCAGACCGCAGTTGGTCCAGTCGCCGGCGAGCACCAGGTGCTCGTAGCCGGACTCGTCCACCCGCAGGCGGTGCCGTTGACTGCCCGGGAGTGACTGCACGTAGCGCTGCGATCCCTCCACGTTGGCCCGGACGTACTGATCGGCCAACCGTGCCGGGCCGGTGGCGCGTGAGGCGTGCCCGTCCACCAGCTGGTCCCAGGCGAACCCGTGCGGTCCGGCGGCACCGGGCCAGAAGTGGCCGGCATGATCATCGAGGAAGCGGGTCGCGTTGGCCGTCACGACCGCCCGGGGATCGGCGTCGGGATCCTCCAGCCGCAACGAGCCGCAGAAGTACCCGAGCGTCGCGGGACGGTCCTCACCGGACCACTGCTCCTTCGCGAGCAGGTGCGTCATCGACGCGTACGTGTCGAAGGGCGGGACGTAGCCGCTGACCGTCGAGGCCGGGAAGTCCCAGCCCAGCTCGGATTCCGAGGACCGCAACCACAGCTGCAGCGACTGGGTGCCCACCGTGGCGAGGTTGTCGATCATGGAACGCCAGCGCGGTGAGTCGGCGACCAGCTCGACGCACGGCTCGGCCAGCGAGCCGATCGACGCGGCGAGGACGACCGTGTCGACGTCGGAGCCCACGGTCAGCTCGATCACCTCCGACGCCTCGTCCAGCTGGTCGTCGTCCGGCTGGGAGCGGAAGCAGGGCAGACCGTCGACCATGATCAACGGGTCGTAGCGGGTGCGGTCGCCGGCGTACGTCCGGGTCCTGGTGATGATCATCGAGTCGACGCGACCATGATCACGATCGAGGCGCAGCCGATCGAGCCGGTGGAAGAACGAGAACCGGACCCCCCGTCCCAGCAGCGCCTGGTAGAGGGGGGCGAACACGACGTCGCCCATCCCCGCCTGCATGCGCCAGAACAGCGATCCGCGGTAGTCGAA
>CAWEDC010000014.1:0-150784 GCA_963807825.1 uncultured Actinomycetota bacterium | reverse complement strand
ACGCGGCTTGTGAGTGCTCCTCGCTTCGGGTCAGCGGCGGGTCTGCGCGACGATGTGACCGGTCACGCCCTGGATCTCAGTCCCGTTGATGGTCACGGTCCCGACGGCCGCGCGCTCCTGAACGACCAGCGTGTAGGTGCCACCCGTGGGATCGGACTGTTCGTAGGCCTCCCGGGTCAGGGGCCCAGCACCGGTGAAGGCGGCGGAGATGTCGAGAACTGTCGGGACGGAGTCGGCTTCACCGTTCGCGACCTCGCCGAGGACGGACGAGGATCCGACGGCCGACTTGAGCTTCTTGGCAATGCTCAGATCGGCAGCGGCCTCGAAGTCCATGGCGCTGGTGCGGCGCAGCTGGATGCAGGAGCCGTCGTCGGGAGAGGACGACTCGTCGGGGCACTGCCAGTCGTAGGCGCTGAGCGAGGTCAAGGGGCCCGACCCGTCGCTGAGGTTGATGTTGCCGGTGTGAACGTTGCCCGGGGCCCCAGCCAACGTCCCACCGACGCGCCACTCCCCGATCAGGGTCGAGCCGAGCAGCACCTTCGCGCTGGGTGCGGCCTGCGACGGCGCCGCGACGGCAGCGAACGTCGTGGCGGTGAAGCCGATGGCAATCATCGTGCGGATCTTGCGAGACACGTGGTCCCCCCTGGTTCTCGGCACTGGGCCGGTCGCGAGCCACCCCCTGTGGCTCTGACCATCACTACGCACGGCGAGGCGAATCGGTTGCGTGGTTGCAAGAACTTTCTTTTCAGGCGACGGAGTAGCGGTCGATGGACGCTGCCGATCTTCGCGTTCGAACCGACCGTCATTGGCGTGGGTCGAGCACACCTGGGCCCGGCCTCACCTGCGCCTCAGAGGCTGGGTGCGTGGCCCTCGAACGTGGCGCGCATCGTGCCGTCGGCCTCCGAGGCCACCGGGTCGTCGAGGTCGGCGACGAACACGGCGACCAGCGTGCGGGCCGGGTTGGACTGCGCCTCGGCCAGGGCCACTCGCCAGGCAGCGAGGTTGGGGTGGTCGAGCTCCGTGCAGGCCTCGGCGGGCGCGAGCGACTCCACGGCGGCGGCGAGCTGCGAGGTCGTCAGCTCGAAGGTGGCGGTCGACCCGTCGTGTCCCAGCACGGTGGCGAGGATGACCGCGGGCAGGCCGTGACGGCCGCCCGGCGCGTTGACGTGGCCGAAGTCCAGCTCGGCCGAGCTGGACGCGGAACTCAGCCCCACGGCATACGCCACAGGAGGGCGCCAGCCCTCGATCTTGGCGGAGAGGTGGTCCTTGATGGCGGCGAGGCCATCGGGGGTGCTCCAGTCGAGCTCGCTCACCGGGTCAGCCCTGCGGCTGCAGGCCGAGGCGGCGGGCCGAACGGGCGCGCTGACGGGTCGCGCGCTGGCGGCGAAGGCGCTTGACGAGCATCGGGTCGTGCTCGAGGGCAACCGTGCTGTCGATGAGGGCGTTGAGCACCTGGTAGTAGCGCGTCGGGCTCATGTCGAAGAGCTCCTTGATGGCCGACTCCTTGGACCCGGCGTACTTCCACCACTGGCGCTCGAAGTCGATGATGCGGCGGTCACGGTCGGTCAGCGCCTCGACACTCGGCGCTGCTGACTGCTCTTCGTGGACGGCGTTCACGGTTCGACCCTTCTGGTGTGACGGCTGCGATGGCCAGACTATCGGTCGAATGACACGGCTGTCATTAGGGTCGGCGTGTCCGCTGGACACACGCCGGGTTGGTCTACTCAGGCGCCTCAGGTGTCACATGGGCCCCGTTCAGCAGGTATGCCGTGAGCTCGCCGACGCTGTCGACGACCGTGTCCGGGTCGGTCGCCTCGAGTGCGGCGCGCTCCCCCGCGCCCCAGGTCACCGCGACCGCGGCCATCCCGGCGGCGCGGGCCGCGAGGATGTCGACGGTGGCGTCGCCGACGTAGACGGCCGTGGTCGGGTCGATGCCGAGCTTGGCGGCCGCGACGAGGAGCGGCTCGGGGTCGGGCTTGTGCTTCGTCGTGTGCTCGAGCGCGCCGACGACGTCGATGAGGTGGTCGATCCCGACGCCGACGAGGGCCAGCCGGGCCGTGTCGGTCCGCTTGCTGGTGACGATGTGGACGTTGGCGCCTGCGGCCGTGAGGGTCGTGAGCATCTCGGGGACGCCGTCGTAGCGCTCGATGAGTCGCTCGGTGTTGGCGAGGTTCCACTCGCGGTAGGTGGAGTCGAGGTCGTGCCCTCGCTCGGGGTCTTCCTCGAGGAGGGCGCCGAGGAGAGGCCGTCCGATCCAGGCCCGGGCCCGGGCATCGTCGATCTCCTCGCCGCGCACCTCGCGGAACGCGTGCTGGTAGCTCGCGACGATGAGCGGGATGGTGTTGGCGAGCGTGCCGTCGAGGTCGAAGAAGATGGTCTGCCAGCGGAGGGAACTCACCCCCACATCCTCGCGGGTCTCGTCAGGAGGCCTTCGCCGGGGTTGATGGCCAGGCGTTGGGCCGGCAGCCCCCGAGACTGATCGACTGCTGCAGCATCACCGGTGCAGCGGTTCCTGCCTTGGGGCAGCCGACGTGGCCACGGCCGAGGTAGTGACCGACCTCGTGGTTGACCATGTAGGCCCTGTATTCGGCGAGGTCGCTGAAGGTCGGGGTCATCAGGAACCACCGGTCGGAGTTCAGCACGACCTTGCTCCCGGAGGCGCAGCTCCACTTGCCGCCAACCCTGAGCGGGGCGCACATACGGTTCGTCGTCGACGGGGACGCCAGGTGGATGACGAGGTCCGCCTTGGCCGGATCGGCCACGGCAGCGAAGCTCGACCCCTTGTAGCCGGTCCACCCTCGCGGGTCGTTGAGGATGGCGTGGACCTGCCGGGCGACGTCGTTGGGGTCGGCCTGGACACCGCCCTCGACCTTGACGATGAAGGTGTGCAGGGTGGCGGTCTTCGTGGACGCCCCCTTGACCCAGGTGGAGTTCGTGAATGCGCCGGTGCCCACGAGCCCGGAGCGTTTGATCCCGGTCGAGGTCGTCGAGCTCACCGAGGGCGAGGGCGAGGGCGTGGGCTTCGTCGTCGCGGACTTCGTGGGCGACGGGGACTGCGACGGGCCACTCGACGCCGGCGACGGCTTGGGTTGCGCACCGCCGCCCGCTGCGGTCGAGGCCGAGCCGGACGGGTTCTTCGTCACGGGGCTGGCGTCACTCACGACCGCCCGGATCGTGAGCGCGACAAGCAGCACCGTGAGTACGAGGACGACGAGCACGACGCGGCGCCCTCGCACGGTGAGCACCAGCGGCGGCTCACCGCGCAGGTCCGGCCTCATTGCCTGATGCGCACCTGTCACAAGACCATCACACCAGCGCCCGCGACCCGAGCCGGGGACCTTTGATCCCCCGGTGGGTCGCGGTCAGGCCTGCGTGGGCTCGATGTCGAGGCTGGCGAGGAGTTCGAGGACGCGGCGCTTGATGTCGTCGCGGATCGGGCGCACCGACTCGACACCCTTGCCTGCAGGGTCTTCGAGCTCCCAGTCCTCGTAGCGCTTGCCCGGGAAGATCGGGCACGCGTCGCCGCAGCCCATGGTGATGACGACGTCCGAGGCCTTCACGGCCTCGGGCGTGAGGACCTTGGGCGACGCGGCGGTGAGGTCGATGCCTTCTTCGGCCATGGCCTCGACCGCGGAGGGGTTCACCTGGTCGGCCGGGGCGCTGCCGGCCGAGCGGACCTCGACCTGCCCGCCGCCGAGGGCCTCGAGGTAGGCGGCCGCCATCTGCGAGCGCCCGGCGTTGTGGACGCAGACGAACAGGACTGAAGGCTGCTCAGGCATGGCGGAAGTACCGCCGCAACGCGAGCGAGACATAGACGAGCCCCACGAGGACCGGCACCTCGATGAGGGGCCCGACGACTCCCGCGAGGGCCTGGCCGGACGTCACTCCAAAGGTCGCGATGGCAACGGCGATGGCCAGCTCGAAGTTGTTGCCAGCCGCGGTGAAGGCCAGCGTCGTCGTGCGTTCGTAGGTCATCCCGAGCCCTCGTCCGAGTGCGAAGCCGCCACCCCACATCAGGGCGAAGTAGGCCAGGAGCGGGAGGGCGATCCGAGCCACGTCCAAAGGTCGCGACGTGATCTGGTCACCCTGCAGCGCAAAGAGGATGACGATCGTGAAGAGCAGACCGTAGAGGGCCCACGGCCCGACTCGAGGAAGGAACGACCCTTCGTATGCCGCTCTCCCCCAACGCTTTTCGCCCACCTTGCGCGACAGGTACCCCAAGGCCAGCGGCACCCCGAGGAAGACGATGACGCTCCCGGCGATCTTCCAGGAAGAGATCTCGAGACTGGCCTGCTCGAGGCCAAGCCGGTCCGGCAGCCACGAGAGGTAGAACCAGCCGAGAACTCCGAACGCCACGACCTGGAAGATCGAGTTCAGGGCCACGAGCACGGCTGCCGCCTCGCGATCCCCGCACGCGAGGTCATTCCAGATGATGACCATGGCGATGCACCGAGCCAGCCCGACGATGATCAGGCCCGTCCGGTACTCCGGCAGATCGGGGAGCAGCACCCATGCCAGCGCGAACATGAGGGCCGGCCCGAGGATCCAGTTGAGGAAGAGCGAGGCGCCGAGCATCCGCCGGTCACGGGTCACCGAGCCGAGTCGGTCGTATCGCACCTTGGCCAGAACCGGATACATCATCACGAGCAGCCCGACGGCGATGGGCAGGCTCACCCCATCGACCTCGACCGCGCTCAGGGCCGTGCCGAGACCCGGCACCATCCGCCCGAGGAGGAGCCCCGCGATCATCGCGACGCCGATCCACGCAGGCAGGAAGCGATCGAGGGTCGAGAGACGGGTGGTCGACCGCCACGTCGGAAGGGCGCGTTGCCGTCGCGCTCATGCGTTCGTGGTGCAGCAGGCGGCCCCACCACTCGAGCCTGAGACGTCGAGGACCTCGAGCGAGGCGGTGGCCGGGCGGGCGTCGGCGGGGTTCTCGTCCTTGACGGTGTAGACCTCCCACGGAGCGCCGGCGGGGTCGTGGACCCACACCTTGTCCTGGAGGGCGTAGCAACAGGTCGTGTCGTTCTCGTCGAAGGCGGCGAGCCCGGCATCGGCGAAGCGCTCGCGGGCCGCGGTGACGCCCTCGACGGACGAGACCTCGACGCCGAGGTGGTTGAGGGCGCCAGCGGCGCCGGTGCCGCGCTGCTCCTCGGTGGTCTCGATGAGGACGAGCTTGAGCGGCGGCTCGGTGACGGCGAAGTTTGCGTAGCCGGGACGGCGCTTGGCGGGTTCGACGCCGAACATTGCCGAGTAGAAGGCGATGGACGCCTCGAGGTCGACGACGTTGAGGGCGAGCTGGACCCGCGAGGTGGTGGTGACGGCGGCTGCAGTGGTCATCTGAGGTGCCTTCCCGTAGATTGATGACTGTCGATGGATGAAGTGAACTCCATATATCGATGAACGTCAATACGTAGGATGGCATGATGAAGCGAGAAGCAACCGGGAGGGATGACATGACGACGAGCGCGACCACGAAGGCGAGCGCGACGGCGCACGAGAACCTTCTGGAGGCGGCGCCCTGTTGTGGGATCACGACCCCCGGAGGGCTGACTCGCGAGCAGGCCGAGACCAACGCCCAGCTGCTCAAGGCCGTCGCCGACCCCGTCCGACTGCGCCTGCTGAGCATCATCCGCGACAGCTGAGGGCGGCGAGGCGTGCGTCTGCGACCTCACCCCGGCCGTCGGACTGGCCCAGCCGACGGTGAGCCATCACCTCAAGGTGCTCACCGAGGCCGGGCTCATCGAGCGCGAGAAGCGGGGCACGTGGGCGTGGTTCCGCGTGGTCCCGTCCCGCCTCGACGACGTCCGCTCCATCTTCAACTGACCGCACCACGATCGCATTCGGGCGAGTCTCAGGCGGCTGCTTCGGCGGCGAGGATGTCGTCGATCTGGCCGATGGCGCCCCGGAGGCCCTCCTCCATGCCCATCCCGACGACCTTCTCGAGGTCCTCGGCGCTGCCGTAGGTCGTCGTCGTGACCATGCGGGTCCCGCCGTCACTCTCGGTGAGCTCGACGACACAGGTGCCGACCGGCATACCCTCTGCGGGGTTTCCGTTGTCGTCGGCGAAGGCGTCCTGGAAGGTGAGCCGGTGGGGCGCCTCGATCGAGTCGAGGGTCCAGAGCCCGCCGTACTTCTCACCCTCGGGGCTGGTCATGAAGTAGCCGACGCGACCGCCGGGCACGAAGTCGAAGTCGGAGACCGTGGCCGGGTAGGTCGGCGGGCCCCACCACTGCTCGAGCTGGCGCGGGTCGGACCACAGCTGCCAGATGCGCTCGACCGGGGCGGGGAAGTCGGAGGTGACGACGATCGAGTGGTCGTCGACGTTCTTGTCGATGCTCGTGACGGGCATGGTGCTCTCCTTCGGGTGGTGATTCATGCCGGGCTTATTCAGGACTGGCGAGGAGGTCGTCGATCCGACCGATGCGGCCTCGCCACACGGCCTCGAACTCACCGAGCAGGGAGGCGACGGACCGGATGGCCTCGACCTCTCCGCTGGCGAGCGACTCGCGGCCGCTGCGGCGCTTGCTGATCAGACCGGCTCGCTCGAGGACTGCGACGTGCTTCTGGACCGCCGCGAAGCTCATGTCATAACTGCGGGCCAGCGCCGAGACCGAGTGCTCCCCCGCCAGGACGCGGCGCAGGATGTCGCGGCGCGTGCTGTCGGAGAGCGCGTGGAAGAGGGCATCTGCCCGCTTCTCCTCGGCTTCGCTCATGCACCCAACCTACAACCACTTGGTTGTAGGTTGTCAACCCTTTCCACCCGCCTTGTGTGCCTGAGACGCGAGTATATCCCTCGCTCAGGCACACAAGGCGAGGGTTCTAAGGTGGGAGGCGTGACTGTGCGACCGCTGACCGAGCTCGTCCACCCGTCGTGGGCACAGGCCCTGGCACCGGTCGAGTCGACCCTGACCGAGCTTGGGCGAGTTCCTCCGGGGCGAGGTTGCGGCGGGGCGCGGCTACCTGCCAGGCGGCGCCCACATCCTGCGGGCATTCGAGCAGCCCCTCGACGCCGTGCGCGTCCTCATCGTTGGCCAGGACCCGTATCCGACGCCCGGCCACCCGATCGGGCTCAGCTTTGCCGTCGCCCCGGACGTGCGGCCCATCCCCCGCAGCCTCGTCAACATCTACTCGGAGATGCAGACCGACCTCGGCGTGCCCGCCCCCACCACCGGTGACCTCACGCCCTGGGCCGAGCGCGGCGTCCTCCTCCTCAACCGCGTCCTCACCGTGCGCCCCGGCGCGTCCGCGAGCCACCGCGGCAAGGGCTGGGAGCAGGTCACCGACTGCGCCATCGATGCGCTCGTCCAGCGCGGCGGCCCACTCGTCGCGATCCTCTGGGGGCGCGATGCCCGGTCGCTGCGCCCCCGGCTTGGCGACATAGCCGTGTGTGGAGAGCGCCCACCCCTCTCCCCTGTCGGCGCGGTCCGGGTTCTTCGGATCGCGACCGTTCAGCCAGGCCAATGACCTGCTCGTCCGCCAGGGCGCCGAGCCACTCGACTGGAGACTGCCGTGACCCCCGTGCCGCCGAACGCCCCGCGCGTCTGGAGCAGCTACGTCGCGATCGGCGACTCGTTCACCGAGGGAATGTCGGACCCGGACCCCGAGAACGACAACGCCTACATCGGCTGGGCCGACCGCCTGGCCGAGTCCCTGAGTGACCTGGCCCAGATGGAGCACCTGCCGTTCCGCTACGCCAACCTTGCGGTGCGTGGGCGCCTGCTCGCCGACGTCGTCGGACCCCAGCTCGATCGCGCCCTCTCGATGTCGCCCGACCTCGTGTCGCTCGTCGGTGGCGGCAACGACCTCCTGCGACCGGGCGTTGACACCAACGCCCTCATGGAGACGCTTGAGGATGCCGTGATTCGGTTGCGGCAGAGCGGTGCTGACGTTCTGATGGCCACACCGGTCGACCCTCAGGAGGCCGGTCTCCTCAAGCCGTTGCGCGGTCGCCACGCGGTCCACGCGGCCAACATCTTCACGATCGCCCAACGTCACGGCTGCTACGTGCTCAACCTGTGGGGGCTCCCTGCCCTGCGCGACTGGCGCCTGTGGGCACCTGACCGCATCCACCTCACCACCGAGGGTCACCGACGCGTGGCGCTCGCCGCACTGACCGCGCTCGGGCACGCCACCGATGAGGACGACTGGCGCACGCCGCTGCCCCCGGGTGACGCCGTGACCAAGCGTCAGGAGTTGCGCGCGCACGCCGCCTGGGCCCGCGAGCACCTGGCTCCCTGGGTCCAGCGCCGCATGAAGGGTGAGTCGAGTGGCGACACCGTCGAGCCGAAGCGACCGAACCTCGTACCCATGCGACCCTTCGACGACGCGCCCGGAGGCTGACCCGGCTCGCATCCGCTCGCGTTACAGTCGCGCGTATGCCGGTCAATCGCCTTCTGCCCACCGATGAGGGTTACGAGCTCATCGAGCTCACCCGCGAGATCTGCGACAAGGAGCTGCGACCGCGCGTCGACGAGGCCGAGCGCGCCGCAGCAAAGAACGAGCAGTTCCCCACCGAGGTCTTCCGCACGCTCGGTCGCGCCGGGCTGATGTCGCTCCCCCACCCCGAGGAGCACGGTGGCGGCGGACAGCCCTACGAGGTCTACCTCCAGGTCGTCGAAGAGATCGCGTCGGCGTGGATGAGCGTGGCCGTGGGGGTCTCGGTCCACTCGCTCACCGCCTACCCCGTGACGACGTTCGGGACGCCGGAGCAGCAGGCGGCGCTCCTGCCGGGGATGCTGTCGGGTGACCAGCTCGGCGCCTACGCCCTCTCGGAGCCGCTCGCCGGTTCTGATGTCGGGTCGATGACGACGCGAGCGACGCGCGATGGTGACAACGCGGCATACGCCATCAAGGGCCGCAAGGCCTGGATCTCGCACGCCGGTCACGCCGACTACTACACGACGTTTGCGCGGACCTCCGACGACGGCGGGCGCGGGCTCTCGTGCTTCATCGTCCCGGCCGGCTCCGACGCGATGACGTTCGGTGCGCCGGAGAAGAAGATGGGTCTGCACTGCGACACCGTGCGCGAGGTCATCTATGACGGCGTGCCCGTCGACGAGGCCAACCGCATCGGCGACGAGGGCCAGGGCATGGCCATCGCCCTGTCCGCGTTGGACGCCGGTCGGCTCGGAATCGCCGCTGGCGCAACGGGATTGGCGCAGTCAGCGCTCGATGCCGCCGCGGCTTACGCCAAGGAACGACAGCAGTTCGGGCGCGCGATCGCGGCCAACCAGGGACTCGCGTTCATGATCGCCGACATGGAGGCTGCAGTCTCCGGGGCGCGGGCGGCCTACCTGTATGCCGCGCGCCTCAAGGACGCCGGTCGCCCCTTCTCGAAGGAGGCGGCGGTCGCCAAGCTGCTCGCCACCGACGCGGCGATGAAGGTGACGACGGACGCGGTGCAGGTGCTCGGCGGCGCGGGCTACACGCAGGACTTCCCGGTGGAGCGCATGTTCCGCGAGGCGAAGGTGACCCAGATCTTCGAGGGGACCAACCAGATCCAGCGCCTCGTCATCAGCCGGCACGTCCTGCGCTGAGGCCCGGCAACCGCGAATCCCCCCGGAAACGTCAGACCGGGCCGTCTCATACACGGCCCGGTCACCTCTTTATAGGTGGCCGACCCGGCCCAACCGGTGACCGACACGCGTCAGGCAGGCAAACGGAGGCAGATCACTCGGGGTGGAGGGCCGGGCAGGGTCAGTCGGGGTCGCGGGAGATGCCGGGCAGCAACGTGTCGCCGGCTCGAAGCGCATCCAGGGCGCCCGGGTGCTCGTCGACGAACGACAACCCCTTGTGGCGGTAGCGCCAGATCTGCACCGAGCCCAGGCCCCAGAGCAGGAACTGCACCGACATCGCGACCTTGAAGTCATCGAGCGTGTAGGTCCCCGGACCGCCCGGCGCGCGGTGGTCGAGGATCAGCCCGATGAGGGCCATCGTCACGAGCGAGGCAAAGAAGCCGCCGATGTTGATGACGCCTGTCGCTCGCCCCAACCGGTCGGAGGGGTGGAAGCTGCGGGCGAGGTCGAAGCCGACCATCGAGCCCGGCCCGCCGAAGGCCATGACGCACACGAGCAGGACGAGAAGCGGCAGCGGGGCGCGGCCGGGCCAGAGGAGGACGACCGCCCATACGGAGGCGATGGCGACCACGATGCACTGGACGATCTGCGAGCGGCGGTAGGGCAGACGCCCGGTGAGGTGGCCGACGATCGGCCCGGCCACCATCGCCGAGAACGTCAGCGTGATGAGGAGCCCGCCGGCGACGGCCGGGCTGAGCCCCTGACCTTCGACGAGGAACGGGTAGCCCCACAGCATCGTGAAGACGGTCGCGCCGAACTGGCCGGTGAAGTGGATCCACATGCCCAGGCGCGTGCCGGGATTGCCCCACACCTCGCCGAGGGTTCGGGCGAGGGCGCGCACCTTGATCTTCTCGACGGCCTCACCGGTGTAGGGCGAGTCCTTGACGACGAAGAAGAGGGCGACGATGAGCAGGGCGCCGGAGCCTGCGGTGATCGAGAAGGAGCGTTCCCAGCCCCAGCGGTCGAGGGCGAGAGCCAGCGGGGTGGCTGCAGCGACCGCACCGAGCTGCCCGACCATGCCGCTCAGCTGGGTGATGATCGGCGCCTGCTTGACCCGGAACCACAACGCGACGAGTCGCAGCATGCTCGTGAAGATCATGGCGTCGCCGATCCCGAGCAGGACGCGTGCTGCAAGGCCCATCGCGTAGCTGTCGGCGAAGGCGAACCACAGCTGACCGGCAGTCATGAGCGTCAGCCCGACGAGCAGCAGTCGACGTGACCCGAAGCGGTCCAGGAGGACGCCCACGGGAATCTGCATCCCGGCATACACGACGAGTTGCAGGACCGTGAAGGTCGCGAGTTGGGACGCGGTGATGTCGAAGCGTTCTGCGGCAACGAGTCCCGCGACACCGAGGGACGTCCGGTGGAAGATCGCGACCGTGTAGACCGCGAGCGCGACGACCCAGATCGTCCATGCGCGACGACGCCCGATGTCGTGGATCTGGCGTCGTAGGGGTCGCGTCACCGCTCAATTCTAGAGACGGACGGGGTATGCCGTCCGCCCCCGTCCGCGCCCCGTCCGCCGGTTCGCAGTTGGCCGGGTCGTCCATGGCGTTCTCGCTCACCCATGCCGCTGCGGGGCCATGGGTCAGCGGGAACGACATGGACCAGCGAGACCTGCAGTGCCGGCCGGGTTGACGATGCGGGCGCTACGGCCAGCGACGGGTAAAGTTCGGGTCGCCGTCGGGGGCGAATGCTCGCCGACGCGCGCTGGCGTGGCGCAATTGGTAGCGCACCTGTCTTGTAAACAGGAGGTTAGGGGTTCGATTCCCCTCGCCAGCTCAAGTCCGATGCCTGGCACAGCTCTAGGGCTGGACCTGCTCATTGCACGGTGGCCAGACGGCGATCGGCTGGAGCGATGGTGAGGTACTGACCCCAAGCGAGCGTCAGCCGATCGCTCTCGATGCCATCTCCGAGCACGATGAGCGAGTCGAACTCGACATGGACGGTCACCGCCGCGTCACTGACTGTTCCGCTGGCCATCGCCGCCCCGGTCGACGGCGAGGGCCACGGCTCACGGACGAACCAGGCCAGGGTCCAGTCCATTGGTCCCGGTAGCTCGAGGTGGGGCGCCTGCAGTTGTCGCAGAGAGACACCGGCTGGGGGTGCGCTGCTCGGCTAGGCCTCGGCCCTCATCGGTGAAAGCCTGCTGACGTTTGTCCGGGCGGGTTTCGGTGGGCGAGCCCATGACCCTCGGAACGGCTGCTGACTGAAAGGACTCGGCTACCTCGCAGTTTCCCTACTCGACGCCTTGGAGGGCACCAGATGATTCTCATCACCGTGAAGTTCCCGATCCGCGAAGACCGCCTTGAGCAGTGGGACGAGCTGTCGTCGTTCTACGCGAGCGCCGTCAACGAGGAGCCGGGATGCGTCTTCTTCGAGTTGTCCCGCAGCCTCATCGAGCCGAACACCTTCGTCTGCATCGAAGGATTCCGTGACTCTGCAGCGGGTGGCGAGCACATGAGCCAGGACCACGTCGCCACGTTCATGGCTGAGATGCCGGCAATCGTTTCGGCGCAGCCGCAGATCATCTATGTCGATGCCGAGGACGTCACCGGCTTCGGACCGATGGGAGAGATCACGCCCCTCGAGTCCTGACGCCCGTGGACCGACTCGCCAAGCCGTCGCCCATTGCCTTCGCCGCATCACCGCAGGACACTGATGGGAACCCGTCCTTTGGGAGGTCCGCGATGAAGCGAGTGCTCTGTTTCCTGGGCCGGCACGACTGGCAACGCCACGTCAATCACGAAGCAAGCGGCCCCGACGCCAACTACGACCTCTGCAGTCGTTGCGGCAAGGAGAAGAAACAATTTGGCCCGCCGACCCAGTACTCACGAGTGATACCGGGCGGCTAATCAGGTGGGTGTGACGCGGACAGCGCTAGCCTGACGACCATGGCAAGCACCGAATTTGATCAGGCCGTCGCGTCGGTCGCGGACCTCACCAAGGACCCCGGCAACGACACCAAATTGCGCCTCTACGCGCTCTACAAGCAGGCGACGGTCGGTGACGCCGACGGCAAGCGCCCCGGCTTCACGAACCCGGTCGGCCGCGCGAAGTACGACGCGTGGGCCAAGCTCTCCGGAACCTCGAGCGAGCAGGCCGAGGCTGACTACATCGCCGAGGTCGCTCGCCTGTCCTGAGTGTCCTGCGTGTCCCGAGTGTCCTGAAACTGACCGGAACGCCCGCTAGCGTCGATGGAGAGCCCGAGACCGGCTCGGGCGTCTGCGGGAAGGAAGTGGCCATGGACTTCAGGATCGAGCTCGTGCCCATCAGCGTCAGCGACGTCGATGCTGCCGTGGAGTTCTACGGCAACAAGGTCGGCTGGACGATCGACCACGACCAGACGCCCATGGAAGGGCTGCGGTTCGTCCAGGTCACGCCCCCGGGTTCAGCGTGCTCATTCTGCTTCGGCACAGGCCTGGACATGCTGCCTGAGGGTCAGACCCAGCACATCCAGATCGTCGTCGCGGACGCTGAGGCCGCGTGTGACTACCTGCGCGAGCGGGGCGTCGAGTGCACTGACGTCAAGGACCTTGCCTGGGGCCGCTTCGTCGACTTCAGCGACGCCGACGGCAACCAGTGGACGCTGCAGCAGCTGCCCGACCGTGGCTGACCGTTGACGACTCGGCCGACCGAGCAGCCGAGGCGAACTCAGTCGAAGACGCGGTTGAGGTAGCCCTGCAGCGCGGCGGTGGTCTTGGGCCCCCACGAGCCATCCTGCTGGGCGCCCACCTTGGCCTGCAGAGCCTTCGTCGTCTTCGGCCCGATCGACCCATCCTGAGTCGCGCCGACCTTGCCCTGCAGCTTCTTGACGTCGTCGCGTGACCAGAACGCATCGATCGATCCGCCGACCCAGGTCTCGACGGCCTTGCGCGTGCCCGGCCCCTTCTGACCATCGACGGCCAAGGGGAACAGGCTTCGGGTGCTGTCGCGAGAGACGGGAACGGCGAGTCCGTTTGCCAGGGTCAGGCCCGCACGGACACTGCACACCGGCCAGGCTCCCGGGCCCTGGACCTTGAGGACCTTCTGGGCGATCAGGATCTGTTGCGACTTCGACGCGAGATTCGCGGTCGCCGCATAGGTCTGCCCGCCGAAGCCCTTCCACGTCGAGTACGAGAACTGCAGGCCGCCGTAGTAGCCGTTGCCCGTGTTGATCGACCAGTTGCCGCCGCTCTCGCAGATGGCCACGCGGTCCCAGACGTTCTCGGTGGCTCCGGCGCCGGTCGCGAGACCGAGGACGGCCGCGGAGGCAGTCGTGGCGAGGAGCGCCGTGCCGACGACCGCACGGCGAAGGGGCCGGCGTCGCGTCGGGCGAGAGGGGAATTCAGGAGCGAAGAGCATGACCGAAGTCCTTTGCGTCAGGGGACGACAAAGGACGTTACGTCACATCAGTCACAGAATTCAATCCTGTCACATAACTACACGACTGTAACTTCAACCCCACCCGTCACGCAAGCACGCTCGACGGCGTGTCGCCACGGATCAGCGGGCGTTGAGGTAGCGCTGCAGAGCGGCGGTGGTCTTCGGGCCCCACGAGCCGTCCTGCGCGGAACCGACGAGGCGCTGGAGCTTCGTGACATCGGACCGGCCGAAGGATCCGTTGATCGAGCCGCCGACCTTCTTCTCGAGGAGACGCGTGTCGGCCGTGCCGATCGAGGCGTTGACGGACCCACCGACCCACGACTCGATCGCCCTGCGGGTCGCCGGACCCTTGTTGCCGTCGACGACGAGCAAGCCCGGACGCACCGTGTCGCGCGAGACCCCCGTCGCCGGGACGGGGACGGCCGCACCGTTGGCCCGCGTCAGCCCGGCACGCACGCTGCACACCGGCCAGGCGCCCGGACCCTGGACCTTGAGGACCTTCTGCGCGATCTCGATCTGCTGACCCTTGGAGGCCCTGTTCGCGGTGGTGGCGTAGCGCTGACCGCCGAAGCCCTTCCACGTCGAGTACGAGAACTGCAGCCCGCCGTAGTAGCCGTTGCCCGTGTTGATCGACCAGTTGCCACCGCTCTCGCAGGCAGCGACCCGGTCCCAGACGGTGCCGGCGGCGGATGCCGGCTGGGCCATCGAGGCGGCGCCACCCACGGCGGCCACGGAGGTCACCGCGACACCTGCCATGCGGCGACGGACGGGTGCAGATTTCGGGGCAGCGTGCTTCGGGCTGTAGAACATCGGCAGGGGTCCTTGCGGTGAGGGGTGACCCAACAGGGGTTCGGGCCAAGCCTCGAAGGTACCGACGAACAGCAAAGGTCACAAGAAGATCACGGATATTCACAAGTCTGTGAAACTTCCGCGCCGAGCCAAACCCGCTGCGCGCCCAGCAAAAACGGTCAGACGCGCGCGCGCCGGCGCACCCGGGCCACGCGCCGATCCCAGGGAGACGCGATGATCTCGCCGAGGGTCGTCCCCGTCGCGATGGCGAGCAGGACACCGGCCGCTCCGAGCAGGGTCGCGACACCGGCCTGGAACGACAACGACCCGACCTCGGTGGCGTTCTCACCGACCAGTTCATAGAGGCCGCGGAAGATGGTCAGACCGGGCAGGAGCCCGAAGCTGGCCGGCACGACGACCGCCATCGCCGGCGCCCCCAGGCGCAGCGCCACGAGTCGGCCGACAAGCCCAAGAGCCACGGCGGCCACCCCGGTCGCCGTCACGGCGCCCACATCGAAGAGCCGGGTCAGGACGGCATACACAGTGCCGGCACCCACGGCCATCGCTGCAGTCGGCAGCACCAGGCGTCGACGCGTCTGCATGGTCACCGACCCGCAGGCCCCGACGATGAACGCACCGATGGCCGACGCCCACCACTGCGCCTGAGTCGTGCGCAGGTCGAGCACCGACGGCGAGACGAAGGTGAACGACATGGCCTCGGTGAGCCGGATCGTCATTCCCAGCGCGACAGCGACACCGATGATGATCCCGGTGAGCGACACCATGACGGCGAGGAGCCGACCGGCCCCGGTCACGGCATACCCGGAAATGACGTCCTCGACTGCCGAGGCCATGGTCCGCCCCGGAAGCAACGCGACGATGCCACCGGCCACGATGAAGGCAAATGCGTTGCCCCCCAACGGAATCCATCCCTGGGCACCCAAGGCATAGGCCACCCACGCCAGCACTGTCGCGACAAAGGCACTCACGGCGTTCGAGTAGAAGTCGGGCAGATGGAAGGGCTGCATCAACCGCGACACCGCCGACACGGCGAGCACGACGAGGACCGTGATCGCGGCCGTGAAGAGCGTCGCCCCGATCATCACGGCAACAGCGGCGGCCAACACCGCCGTCGACGCAGTCACCGACCAGTCCGGCCAGATGCGCCGGGCTCGCTTGATGTCGCGCAACTGCTCGACGGCTTCCGGGAGTTCGATGTGGCCACTGACGAAGGCGTCGACCAGCTCGTGCACTGCGACCAGTCGCGCATAGTCGTGACGCGTCGACCGCACGACCCGCAGCTCGGTCACCGCGTGCACGGCATCGATGCGGGCGTGGACGAGCAGGGACTGGAGGGTGATGTCGATCTCGACGTTGGTGAGCCCGGCCGCGGCGCAGACTGCGGCGACGGATCCCTCGACCTGAGGAGCGCCGGCGCCGGAGCGCAACATGAGCTCGCCGAGGCGCACGGCGAGGTCGAGCGCCTCGCGCACGCGCGCTTCCTCCGCGGCCTCGATGGCGACCCGGGCGTTGCGATAGGGGGTGCGCCGCAGGAGGTCGACGAGCGGCATGGGCTCGGTCGGGGGCCCGCCCTGCAGGCGCCAGGCCCGGCGGCGACGGTCCGCGTCGCTCACGGCAGGTTGAGCTGGTCGGCCCAGGACGTCCCGGTCGGCCACCATGACGGCTGGCCGGTGACGACACCCGCCGCAGCCACGGCGACCGCGGCGACGAGCAGGAGGAGGACGAGGACGCGACCCACGCTCGGACCGGGACTGACGCCCCGAACGATGCTGCGCGTGCCGCGGCGCAGGCTGGCGCCTCCCGGACCCCACCACGCCATGAGTCCGGCGAGGAGTCCGCCCACGGCGAGGGGCACGAGCGCATCGGGCTCGGGCGAGCCGGTCCCCTGGATGGCGACGACGGCCAGGGCCGCGCAGAACACGCCCGACACCGCGATGAGCGCCGGCATGATCGCGCCGAACAGGGAACTGATGGCACCCATGAGGAAGTGCCACGGACTGGCCACGACCGCGACCGGGATGTCACTGCGGCGCCGCCCCTTGTCGTGCCGCCGCATGATGAGCGAGGTCACCGACCGGTCGGCAGTGCGCGCGAGCACGATCCAGAGCAGCAGCCCGATTGCGGCCACGACCGGAGCAGTGGCCGCCGTCGCGACGAGCACGGCGAGCAGCGCCGCGACCGTGCCGCTGCGGCTCTGCCGGCCGATGCGCGGGTCGATCTGTGGCTGGCCGTCCCTCGCGGCGTCCCAGTCGTTCTGGCCGCCTTCCTGCGGAGGGTATGCCGGGTGCTCCAGTTGGCGTTCCGGCGCCACCTGGGGTGCCCCGGGCGGAGGGCCGAACAGGGCCTCGGCAGGCGTCGGACGTGGCGTCACCAATGGCACGACAGCGGGCATCACGGAGGGTGCCACCGCGGGACGTGCAGGCTGAATCTGGGTGCGGGACAACGGAAGTACGGCCGTGCGAGGCATCGCCAACGCCTGAGTGGGCGGCGTCGGACGACGCACCTTGATGATGTCGGTGACGAGGCCACCGTGGGCATACTTCTCGAGCGCCGCCACGACCTCACGCTGGTGCGGACGGTCCTGCGGAACGGGAGCGAGGGCGGCATACAGCAGGGGTGCGATGCGCCGGTCGACACCCTCGAGGTCCGGCTCGCCGCTGGTGACCCGGGTGAGAACGGCGTCCATCGGTCCGCGCCCGAAGGGCGGACGTCCCGACGCGGCATACGCCAGGGTTGCGGCCCAGCCCCACCAGTCGGTGGCGGTCGACACGGGTGAGCCCTCGACGATCTCGGGTGAGAGATAGCCGGGCGTGCCCATGACGAGGCCGGTCATGGTGAGGCGGATGTCGTCGGCGACGTGGGCGATGCCGAAGTCGATGACGACCGGGTCTCCGTCGACGATGAGGACGTTGCCCGGCTTGAGATCACGGTGGATGACGTCGCTGGCGTGGATGACGTCGAGGGCTTCGGCCAGGCCGCGGCCGAGTCGGTGGAGGTCGTCCGGGCCCATCGGTCCCTGCGCACTGATGACGTCGTCGAGCGGCGGTCCGGGGACGTAGCGCGTGACGATGAACGGCCGCTCCCCGTCGACGTCGGCGTCGATGACCGGGGCGACGCGCGGGCTGCGGATCCGCCGCAGGGTCTCGACCTCGCGCTTCAGGCGCGCCCGGGCTGCGGGGTCGTGGGCGACGTGCGGTCGCAGCACCTTGATGGCGACGGCTTTGCCGTGACGGTCGAGTCCGAGGTGGACGACGCCCATGCCACCCTCGCCGAGTCGCTGGACGAGACGGTACGACCCGAGCAGCGCGTGCTCGGGGAGGCCGTCCCTCCCACCCGAGTCGTCAAGGATTTCGGCAGTCATGCAGACACGGTATGCCGTGTGCCTGTACGAAACCTGTCCGAATCGCCGAAGCCGGTGTGACTGGTGTGGCTGATGTGACTCACGTGTTGGTGCCTGGCGAGATGCTCCCGAAGTTCGGCACGGGAGGTGATGTCGAGCTTGGTGTAGATGTGACGGAGGTGGTACTCGACCGTCTTGGGGCTGAGGAAGAGCGCAGCGGCCGTCTCGCGGGTGGTGCGGCCCTCGGCGAGGAGTTCGGCGATCTGCCACTCGCGGGCGGTGAGCGCCACGACCGGTCCCGCCTCCCGAGCCCGAGCCGTCAGGCCCGTGGCCTCCAGCTCGGCCGAGACCACGTCGGCCCACCGGCGAGCACCCAGGGCGTCGAACGTGGCCCGGGCCTCCTGGAGCGGCACCCTTGCGTCCACGCGTCGCCGGGCACGCCGCAACCTGGCCCCGTGGAGCATGAGGGTTCGAGCCCGCTCGAAGGCGTCGTCGCCCTCCCCGCCGCCGTCACCGTGCAGCTCCAGGGCGTGGCCGAAGAGCTCGTCGATTCCGTCGTCGGGCCCGAGGAGGGCGGTCGTGCGCGCCGCCCTGGCGAGCGACCACGGCAGCCCCTTGTGCCGAGCCCGCTCCTGGAACGCGGCGTCCGTCTCGATGGCCCGAGCCCGCTGACCCTTGCGCAGGAGGGCCTCGACCAGCTCGGGGCCCGACGACAGGTCCGGGTCGCCGACCCCGAGCTTGTCGAGCAGCTGCTCGAGCGCTGTGAATCCCTCGATCGCCGAATCGACCTTGCCGAGCGACAGGTCGAGCTCGGCGCGGGCGAAGTCGGCCCACGCCGCTGCCAGGTTGAGATCGCGCCCCTCCCCCACCCTGACGGCTTCGGCAGCGTGCTCGTGACACTCCTCGACCCGACCCTGCCGGGAGTACAGCGCCGCCAGACCGGCCAAGGACGCACCGAGTTCGGTGAGCTGGCCGAACTCGCGCGCCAACCCGACGGCCTCGCTGTATCGCGCCTCGGCCCACGCCCACCGGTCCGTCGTCGCATCGCCGCGGGCGAGGTGGAAGAGCAGATGTGGCAGCTGGCCCAACTCGGAGTTGCGGCGACGCGTCTCGATGGTCTCGCGCAGGAGTTCACGGCTCGCCCCGACCTCTCGCAGGTAGAGCAGTCCAGCGACGGCGAAATCCGCATAGAAGGGGCTGGGGTCCTGCCTGATTGCGAGGGCGTCCACGCCCGCGCGCAGCTCCTGCATCCCCGCCTCCCCCGCGATCACTCGTGCCATCCCGACGGCGATCGCAGCGACCGCCGCAGCCCGACGCGACGGGTCGCCGCCGGTGCGAGCCCCGAGCTCCGAGAGACGCTCCGCGACCGCCCGTGCACTGCTCGAGTCCAGGAGATAGAAGCAGGCGTCGACCGCAGCGGCATACATGAGCATGGCCTCGTCGGGCGCGGCCTCCTCGGCATCACCGGCCGCCGACAGGAGCAGGTCTCGCGCCTGCGCGAGCGATCCGCCACGCGCCGCAACCTGCCCGGCCATCGCGTGGGCGCGGGCTCGCTGGACCGCATCGGGCGCGTGACGCGCCGCCTCGTCGAGCAGCGCCGGCGCTCGGGCATCCTCTCCGGCGAGCCACGCGGCCTCACCCGCTGCAAGGAAGCGGCGAGCGCGCGAGGCCGCGTCCTCGGACAGCGTCGCTCCGCGCTCATAGGCAGACGACGCGACGGCGAAGGCGCCGCGCGCAGACGCCCGCGCTCCCACGTCGTCGAGGTCGCGTGCCACCGCGTCATCGAGGCCCACCGTCGCCTCGCTCCGGTGCCACGCGCGACGGTCGTGGTCACCCGGCGAGAGCGAATCAGCGACAAGCGTGTGGAGTCGCCGCCGTTCGCCGGCGGGGATCGTGGCGTAGACCGCCGACGCCACCAGGGGGTGGGTGAACTCGACGCGATAGGGCGACACGGTCACGATCCCGAGTTCCTCCGCACGCGCCAGGCTCACCATGTCGAGCCCCGCCGACGCGCACGCGGCGCCGATCGTGGGCACGTCCCCGTCGGCGATGACCGCCACCTGCAGCACCTGCAGTTCATCGGGAGCCAGCCCAACTGTCCTGCGAGAGAACGCATCCGAGATGACGGACGGCACAGTGACCGTCTGTCCGAAGGCAACGCCACTCAACCCCTCGGGCTCCTGCGCCAGCGCCCGGATGGCGAGCGGGTTGCCCGCGCTGATGACCATCAGGCGGCGTCGCTGCTCGGCGGTGAGACGGACGGGTGCTGCCTCGTCGACCAGGCGCTCGGCTGCCCCGTCAGCCAGTGGACCGACGTCGAGCGTGGGCAGGCCGTCCCACACTTCGGTCTCGCGAGGACGGACTGCCACGAGCAGGACGACCGCATCGACGAGCACTCGGCGGGCCACGAACGCCAACGCCTGCGCCGACGGGGTGTCGAGCAGGTGTGCATCGTCGACCACCAGTGCCAGCGGCCCCGATTCGGCGGCACGGGTCACGAGGGTGAGCGCCGCGGCAGACACCGCGAAACGGTCCGCGACGCCCTCGGTCCTCATTGCCAGCGCGACACCCAACGCCTGGGCCTGCGGCTCGGGCAGGTCGTCCACCCCATCGAGGAGGGGCTGCAGCACCCGCGCCAACCCGGCGAACGGCAGGTCGTGTTCGGCGCTCGTGCCCACACCGGTCAGCAGCCTGAACCCGTCGGCGCGCTCCCTCGCATAGGACAGGAGAGCGCTCTTGCCGATGCCTGCATCGCCGCGCAGGACGAGCACCCCACTGCGACCCACGCGGGCGCCGGACAGCAGCGCATCGAGGGTGCGCTGCTCGTCCTCACGGCCCATCAACATGACCACTCGATGCTAGGGCCGGGCGCAAGGACTAGGGGGGTCCCCGGATGCGACGCCGCCGCCAGCGCGACGAACCTCGATCCGACGCCATGACACCGGTCGTGGCACCCATTCAGGAGATCGACATGAGCACGGACACCACCACGGCCGACACCGCCACCACCCCCATCGACATGGACAAGCTCATGGGCTTCGTCTTCCGCGCCGTCGACGAGGTGGGCGCCACCCTCAACTGCGCCCTGGTCGTCATGGGCGACCGGCTCGGCTACTACCAGGCCCTTGCCGACCACGGACCTCTCGATGCATCGGACCTGGCGCGTCGCACCGGAACCGGCGAGAGGTATGCCGCCGAGTGGCTCAACGCGCAGGCTGCGGGAGGTTTCGTGACCTACGACCCGCAGTCGCTCACCTACACGTTGCCGGCCGAGCACGCGATCGCGCTCACGGACTCGAGCAGCCCGGCATACCTGCCCGGTTTCTTCCAGATCGCGTTCGGAACGGTCCGCGACGCGGATCGCATCTTCGACCTGGCGCGCGACGGCGACGGGCTCGGCTGGGGTGAGCACAACTCCGACGTCCACATCGGGTGCGAGCGCTTCTTCCGACCCGGCTACGCCGCGAACCTCGTGGGCGAATGGCTGCCCGCCCTCGACGGCGTCGTCGCCAAGCTCGAGAGCGGCGCCAAGGTCCACGACCTCGGCTGCGGCCACGGCGCGTCGACGATCCTCATGGCGCAGGCCTACCCGTCGTCCACCTTCGTGGGCTCCGACGTGCACGCTGGCTCACTCGACGTCGCCCGCGAACGCGCTGCCGAGGCTGGGGTCGCCGAGCGCATCACCTGGGAGTCGACGTCGGCGACCGCGCTGGGCGGATCGGGCTACGACCTCGTCACCACCTTCGACGCCCTGCACGACATGGGCGACCCGGTCGGTGCTGCTCGTCGGGTCCACGACGCCCTCGCCTCGGACGGCACCTGGATGGTCGTCGAACCGGTCGCCGGAGATCACGTCGAGGACAATTTCAACCCCGTCGGGCGGGCCTACTATGGGTTCTCCACGCTGCTCTGCACGCCGGGATCCCTGTCCCAGGACGTCGGTCTCGCGATCGGCACCCAGGCAGGGCCGGCCCGCATCCGCGACATCGTGACCACCGCCGGCTTCAGCAGCTTCCGGATCGCGGCCACGACGCCGTTCAACAACGTCTTCGAGATCAGGAAGTGACCGCGTGTCACTGACCAGCACTCGCGTCGGTGACGCGGCGGACCCGGCCAGCCGGGCCCGCCGCCCCGACCAGTCCGGAGTCGCGACCCGCGACGGGGTGGACCTCGCCTGGGAGTCCTTCGGGTCCGGGGCGACGACGCTGCTGCTCATGCCGACGTGGTCGATCGTGCCGTCGCGGATCTGGAAGGCGCAGGTGGGCTACCTCGCGCGTCACTTCCGGGTCGTCACCTTCGACGGTCGCGGAAGTGGCGCCTCCGGTCGCCCGACGGGCGCCGCGGCATACACGAACGAGGAGTATGCCGCCGACACCGTTGCCGTGATGGATGCGGCAGGCGTCGATCAGGCTGTCCTCGTTGCGCTTTCGTGCGGTGCCAGCTGGTCGGTGCACGTGGCGACGAGCTGGCCCGAGCGCGTGCTCGGGATCTTCGCCATCGCCCCGTCCTGCGGCTTCTCCATCGATGACCCCACCCGCGACCACGTGCCCTGGGACGAGCCCCTGCCGAACGCCGACGGGTGGAACAAGTACAACAAGCACTACTGGCTCGATGGCGACTACGACGACTTCGTGCGGTTCTTCTTCTCGCAGATGTTCAGCGAGCCGCACTCGACAAAGCAGATCGAGGACGCTGTCGCGTGGGGACACCAGATCTCGCCGCAGACCTTGGTCGACACCACGGCCGGGCGACTTGGGTGCGACGGTGCGGTGTGCTCCGACATCGAGACCCTCAGTGCCTTGGTGACACAGCCGGTGACGGTGCTCCACGGATCCGACGACCACGTCCGCGGGTTGCAGTATGGCGAGCGGCTCGCCGAACTCACCGGCGGCAACCTCATCGTCGTCGAGGGAGCCGGACACGGACCGCTCGCCCGGGACCCGGTCTTCGTCAACCACGAGATCCGCCGCTTCGCCGAACGGTTCACGTCGCGACCGGAGGACGAATCGGCAGGCGGCACACGGCATACCCATGTCCGTGCCGCATCGCGGCGCAAGCGCGCCCTCTACATCTCGTCGCCCATCGGGCTGGGGCATGCGCGCCGGGACGTTGCCATCGCCGACGAACTTGCGGCTGCTGCACCCCGACCTCGAGATCGAGTGGCTGGCCCAGGACCCGGTGACGCGGGTGCTCGCGGCTCGGGGCGAGACGATCCACCCGGCGTCGGCGCACCTCGCGAACGAGTCGGGCCACATCGAGTCGGAGTGCGGCGAGCACGACCTGCATGCGTTCCGGGCGGTGCGGCGGATGGACGAGATCCTCATCAACAACTTCATGGTCTTCGACGAGCTGATGGAGCGCGAGCCGTTCGACCTCGTCATCGGGGACGAGGCCTGGGACGTCGACTACTTCCTCCACGAGAACCCCGAACTCAAGCGGGCGCGGCTATGCGTGGTTCACCGACTTCGTGGGGTGGCTGCCGATGCCCGATGGCGGCGCCGAGGAGGCCGCGCTCACGGCTGACCTCAACGCCGAGATGATCGGCCACCGGGCGCGCTTTCGCGGGCTGCGTGACCGGTCGATCTTCGTGGGGAACCCTGCTGACGTCGTCGCCGATGCGTTCGGGCCGGGGCTGCCCGCCATCCGCGAGTGGACCGAGGGCGAGTTCGACTTCGCCGGTTATGTCACGGGGTTTGACGCGGCGGTCCCCGACGTCGAAGGGCTCCGGGCACGCCTCGGCTACCACCCCGACGAGAAGGTGTGCGTCGTCTCGGTCGGTGGGTCAGGTGTCGGATTGCCCCTGTTGAGAAGGGTTTTGGACGCCGTACCACTGGCTCGGCAGTCGGTGCCGGAACTGCGGTTCGTCATCGTCACGGGTCCGCGGATCGACCCGGCGTCGCTCCCGAGCATCGCTGGGGCGGAGGTCCACGGCTTCCTCCCCGACCTCACCGACCACCTCGCCGCGTGCGACGTCGCGCTCACCCAGGGTGGGCTCACCACGTGCATGGAGCTCACGGCCCTGCGCAAGCCGTTCCTCTACGTGCCGCTGCAGCACCACTTCGAGCAGAACTTCCACGTGCGGCACCGGCTCGAGCAGTATCGGGCGGGGACGTGCGTCGACTACGGCTTGGCCACCGACCCGGATGCCCTGGCCGCCATGCTCGTCAAGGAGCTCGGACGCGACGTGGACTATCGCGCGGTCGAGACCGACGGCGCCGCCCGCGCAGCCGCCCTGCTGCCGACCTCCTCTGACGCAGGCACGCACAACGAACGGTCAGGCGAAGGCGGAGAGGTGCAGCACAGGCTCGAAGCCATGCGCCATCGCAGCCACCGACGTCGGCGGCGTGAGCACCTCCACGGTGTCGCTGTCAGTGCGCACCGGAGCGCCCCAGCCCTCGAAAGCGAAAGGTCGCAGCGCCTCCCCTGTCCACAGACACGGTCGGCGCTCGGCGTTCAGCACAACGGTCCCGCTCGGCAGCTCACCGAGGGTGGAACGCCAGAGCTTGCGGTCGGCTGCCCGGTCGATCCCACGACCGGGCCGCAGCCGTTCGTCCGCCAGCCGACGGTTGAGTTCCGCTGCAGTCAAAGGCTTGTGGGCACCCGCCGCAGCGGTCACGGCATCGCGATACGCGGCATACGCGTCACGTCGGCATTCACCACACGGTCGGTGACCGGCAGCCAGAGCCACTGCCTCGTCGAGGAAGAAGAGCGGCGTCCAGCGGTTCGGGCGGGCCAGGTCCACCCGCCACCCCTTGAACTCGAGCAGGCAGGTGATCCACAACAGGTTGGTCTTGTGATGGCGAACGACGTTCTCGTGGTCGTCGACGACGCAGCCGCGGTTGCCCGTGAACAGCCCGCGGGCGGGGTGCGCCACCAGGTCACCCCACGGGTCGACCCGGTTGCGACGTGGCACAGACGCGCCCGACTACTGCTGGATGTAGGCGCTCAACTGGTCGCGCTCGGCCTGCAGGTCGGTGATGCGGTGCTTGACCACGTCGCCGATGCTGACGATCGCTTTCAGCTGCCCATCGACGACCACGGGGACGTGGCGGATGCGGAGCTCGGTCATGGTGTGCTCGAGGGCACCGAGCTCGTCCTCGGGGGCACACGTCGCCACCTCGCTCGTCATGATCGACGACACGGGCCTGCCCAGCACGTCAGCACCGAGCTGCTGGAGATGACGCACGATGTCACGCTCGCTGACGATTCCGTCGACGCTCTGACCGTCGTCGCTCACGACGACGGCGCCGATGCGATGTTCGGCGAGCAGGTCGAGGAGGTCGGTGACACTGGCGTCGGAGCGCACCGTGATGACGGTGTCTCCCTTGCGCTTCACGACATCGGAGATCCTCATGTGCCGACGGTAGTGGTCCGCGCGTGCCCGCGCCAGACTTACGCGATCACCCTGCGATCACGCTGCGGTGAGACGGGGGAGTGACAGGAGCCACGGCATACGGCATGCTGGCAAAACCGTTTACACCGACGTGAGCGGGTTTTTCCCTTTACAACGGATCGTCCGGCACGTTCCTGCCGGTGAAGGAAGGCAATGCAGCCATGGCAACAGTCAAGTTCGACGAGTCCACCCGGGTCTACCCCGGAAACGACACCCCTTCGGTTGACCGACTGAACATCGACGTCAAGGACGGCGAGTTCCTCGTCCTCGTCGGTCCCTCGGGAAGCGGCAAGTCGACCGCACTCCGCATGCTGGCCGGCCTCGAAGAGGTCAACGGCGGCAAGATCTGGATCGGTGACCGCGACGTCACCAACCTGTCCCCCAAGGACCGCGACGTCGCCATGGTCTTCCAGAACTACGCGCTCTACCCGCACATGTCCGTCGCCGACAACATGGGCTTCGCGCTCAAGATCGCCGGCGTCGACAAGGCCGAGATCCGCAAGCGCGTCGAAGAGGCCGCCAAGATCCTCGACCTCGCGCCCTACCTCGAGCGCAAGCCGAAGGCCCTCTCCGGTGGTCAGCGTCAGCGCGTCGCCATGGGTCGTGCGATCGTCCGCAGCCCCCAGGTCTTCCTCATGGACGAGCCGCTGTCGAACCTCGACGCCAAGCTCCGCGTCCAGACCCGCACCCAGATCGCTTCTCTCCAGCGGCGATTGGGTGTCACGACGGTCTACGTCACGCACGACCAGGTCGAGGCCATGACCATGGGTGACCGCATCGCGGTGCTCAAGGACGGCATCCTCCAGCAGGTCGCCACCCCGCGCGAGATGTATGACACCCCGGCCAACGTCTTCGTCGCAGGCTTCATCGGCTCCCCCGCGATGAACCTCATCAGCGTCCCCGTCACCGACGGCGGCGTGAAGTTCGGTTCGCACACGCTCGAGGTCCCGCGCGACTCCCTCAAGGGTGTCGGCGCCAACGCGATCGTCGGGGTTCGCCCCGAGGACGTCGAGGTCACGACCGAGGGCAAGGGTCTCGAGATCACGATCGACGTCGTCGAGGAACTCGGCGCCGACGCCTACGTCTACGGCACCCCGAGCGACGAGTCCATCAAGCTCGAAGGCGGCGAGGACTCCATCCCGAAGCCGTTCATCGCCCGTGTCGACGGTCGTCGCGTCCCCCTCAAGGGCGACAAGATCTGGGTCCAGCCCAACGCCAGCCACATGCACATCTTCAACGCGGAGTCCGGCATCCGCCTGAGCTGACGTCCCACCACCACTGCCTTCGGGGGTGCCGAGAGCGGCGTATGCCGCGTGCTCGGCACCCCTGAAGTGTTTCCGTATCCGTGTTGTCACGTCGGAGGTAGTCGATGGCCCTGCAGATCACGACCGCCCGGCCCGATCCCGCCCTGCTCGACCTGCCCTGGTCGACGCCGCTCGAGGACTGGCCGGAACACCACCTCGCTGCGCTCCCCCGAGGCATCTCCCGCCACGTCGTCCGCTTCGTCCGCCTGTCGGGGCGCGTGCTCGCCGTCAAGGAGATCAAGGAGGACCTGGCCCGGCGCGAGTACGAGATGCTGCGCAACCTGCGACGTCTCGACCAGCCGAGCGTCGAGCCCTTCGGGATCGTGAGCGGTCGGGTCGACGCCGAAGGAAACCCCCTCGACGCGTGCCTGCTCACCCGGCACCTCAAGTTCTCACTGCCCTATCGCGCGCTGTTCTCGCAGGGCTTGCGTCCCGGCACCGAGACGCGCCTCATCGACGCCCTCGCCGTGCTGCTCGTGCGCCTGCACCTCATGGGCTTCTTCTGGGGTGACGTGTCCCTGTCCAACACGCTCTTTCGACGCGATGCCGGCAGCTTCGCGGCATACCTCGTCGACGCCGAGACGGGCGAGCTCTTCCCCACCCTCAGCAAGGGCCAACGGGCCCACGACCTCGACATCGCCCGCGTCAACATCGCCGGTGAGCTCATGGACCTCCAGGCCGGCGAACTTCTCGACGAGGGGGTCGACCCGGTGGCGATCTCGAACCGGATCGTCACCCGCTACGAGGAGCTGTGGGTCGAGCTCACCGAGACCGAGGAGTTCGACACCGGCGAGCGCTGGCGCGTCGAGGAGCGCATCCGCCGACTCAACGCGGTCGGCTTCGACGTCGACGAGCTGGCGATCACCACCGACATCGGCGGGACGACCATCAGCATCCAGCCCAAGGTCGTCGACGCGGGCCACCACTCGCGCCGCCTGCTGCGGCTCACCGGTCTCGACGTCGGCGAGGGTCAGGCGCGGCGTCTGCTCAACGACCTCGACAGCTACCGGGCGGGCACCGAACGCCAGAACGACGACGAAGAGATCGTCGCTCACGACTGGCTGACCCGGATCTACGAACCCATCACTCGACGCGTCCCCCGAGAGCTCTCGGGCAAGCTCGAGCCGGCCGAGCTGTTCCACGAGGTGCTCGAGCACCGCTGGTACATGGCCGAGCGCGAGCAGCAGGACGTCCCGATCGAGCGCGCCATCGAGGACTATGTCGCCTCGATCCTCCCGACCAAGCCCGACGAGGTCTCCGTCGTGGGTGTCGACACGGTCGAGATGCCAGTCATCGTCCAGCGCCCCGGCCGCCTCTAGAATCAGCGCGTCAGAGCACCCACTCCCCAGGGGGATTCACCGCATGTCCGAACCTTTCGACCCGAACCAGCCGCCTCCGCCGCCGGTCCCGCCGTCGCAGCCATCCGTTCCTCAGCAGCAGCCGCAGCAGGCCCCTCCCCAGCAGCCTCAGTACGGTGCAGCAGCCCAGTTCAGCCGCCGGCTCCGCCGCAGCCGCAATACGCACCGCAGGCGAACCCGTATGCCGCTGCCGCACCGTCGCCGTACCAGGCCGCTCCCCAGGTGAACCCCTACGGCGGGGCCCAGGCCTTCCCGGGTTCCAAGGCCTACGTCGAGCAGCAGTTCGGTCCGGTCGCCGGCTTCGGCAGCCGCGCCGGCGCGCTCATCATCGATGGGTTGCTCTCCCTGATCGGCTTCATCCCGTTCATCATCGGCGCCGTGCTGCTGGTCGATGGCCGTCCCGACACGGACGAGTACGGCTACAGCGTCGACGGGACGGCCAACGGGGGCCTCGCGGCCGACCGGTGGCCTGCTCATCTTCCTCGGCGTCGTGCTCGTCATCGCGATCCAGGTCTGGAACCGCATCTTCAAGATGGGCCGCACCGGCCAGAGCGTCGGCAAGAAGGCGATGGGCATCAAGCTCATCCACGAGCAGACCGGTCAGCCGATCGGCGCGCTGCAGGCCTTCCTGCGCGAGCTGCTCAGCGGCGTCATCAACCAGATCTTCTACCTCAGCTACCTCTGGATGCTGTGGGATGACAACAAGCAGACCCTGCACGACAAGATCATCCACTCGACCGTCATCGAGGTCCCCAAGTCCTGACGTCCATACCCGACCCGAAACGCCGCCCGCGAAGACTCACGGGCGGCGTTTCGTGCATTCGAGCGGCGAGGGCTCAGGCAGGTGAGAGCCAGGTCGCCGCCAGGGATGTTGCGGGCGATCCAGAACGCCATGATGAGCCAGAACAGGCCGTAGAGCAGCCAGGCCGGTGCCGCAGTCATGCGCTGCTGGCCTCGCCACTGGCGTCGCGTCCACCGGGCAAAACCGAGGATCATCACGACGAAGGCGGCGACCGCGAGCGGGTTGCGTTGGAGCGCCTCGACCACGTGACCCTCGCTCAGCGCATGCGTGGCTCGAAGAGTCCCGCAACCCGGGCAGAACGTCCCGGTGAGGGCCAACCATGGGCAGGTCGGATAGTTCCCGGCCTGGTTGGGGTCCACCACGTGGGCGACGAGGACAAACCCCGTCGCGCCGTGGCCGCCACCGCCGGCCAGGCGACGCCCCCGCCCGACCGACGAATCGGCGAGCAGAGGCGTGACTCACCACCACAGGATCGCACCCTCCTCTGTCCGCCCACGAACCACGTACGCCAGATGCTTAGATGAACGCGTTCATGCAATCCACTGCGGAGGTATCCGATGTCTGACACGCCGACCACTCCCCCGGGCCCTGAGGGTTCGTCGTGCACGCCAGCTCCACCACCGCCACCCGGCGGAGGTTACGGCTCGACCCCGCCGCCGCCACCTGGCGGAGGTTACGGCTCGACCCCGCCGCCTCCCGGCGGAGGTTATGGAGATGCCACCCCACCGCCCCCCGGTGGAGGGTACGGCGGACCCCCGCCTCCCACAGGTGGTTACGGAGGCATGCAGCCGATGAGCCCGCAGAACAAGAAGACGCGTGGTCGATGATGCTCGGCATCGCCAGCATCCCGCTGGTCTTCTGCTGCTACGTCGGTCTTCCGCTCGCCATCGCCGGCCTCGTCCTCAGCTTCATCAGCAAGAGCGAGATCGCGAACTTCGGCGGGGTCCAGACCAACGGGACCCAAGCGAAGGTCGGTCTCATCACGAGCTTCTTCGCGCTTGTCCTGTTCAGCCCTGCTGATCATCCTCACGGTTGCCGGCGTCTTCGACACTTCGCCGTTGACCTGCCGCATCGAAGAGTCAGGCTCCTGAGCGTGAGCTGTCGCTGATCCCACGCGACACGGCGAGCGTCCACCGGCGTGGTGGACGCTCGCCGTTTCCCGTGGTCGGCTCAGACCCGCGGTGCGGACTGGGCGTCGTAGTACTGCGTGGAGTCGGGGCGGAACAGCAGGAAGACGATGTGCCGCCGAGGACCAGCGAGACGAGGCTGAGGATGCGGCTCAGCGCGGGCGCCTCCTGAACCAGGCTTCCGAGCGTGAACAGGACGCTGATCCCGAACAGCACCGTGGCCACGGTGCGGGCGCACTTCTTGCCCTTGCCGTTCATCACGGCCATGAAGACCCAGAGGAGCGCGCCCACGATGCCGCTGAACAACGCGATACCGACGGCGACGGCGACGGCCGCGTCCACAGTGCTCGACGACATGGTCTCGCCGGCGTCGGCAGCAGCCTTCTCCACGGCCTGACGGATCGTCCGATCTGGAGCAGCGTCGTCAGGGCACCGAGCACGGCAAGGGCGGCACCGGCATACATGAGCTTCACGGCCAGGGCGATCGACTTGGGCTTCTCGACGACCGCGCCGACGGGCAGGACGAGTAGCTTGGGCGGGGCGCCGTACGCGCCACCGTCGTATCCGCCACCGCTGGGCGGGGGCGGAGGGGTCGCGCCACCGTAGCCGCCACCACCGGGCGGGGGCGGGGGCGTCGAGCCACCATCACCGGGCGGGGGCGGCGGGGTGTTTCCGTAGTCAGTCATGCTGTGTCCCTCTCACTGTGCGTCATCAGGGTTGAGCCCCCTGGTCGGAGTACCGACTGGCGCAATCGTGGCACACGTCACCCTCACGAAACCGGCAGACGCACGGAAGAACCTGTGCGATCCCGGCTACCGATCTGCCCTCTGATCAGCGGCGACGTCGGCGGCGGGAGACCTCGTAGAGGGTGACACCCGTGGCGATACCGGCGTTGAGCGACTCGACGGCCGACGACATCGGCACCGAGACGATCTGGTCGCAGGTCTCACGCACGAGCCGGGAGAGGCCCTTGCCCTCGGATCCGACGACGATGACGATCGGCTCGTTGGCCAGTTCGAGGTCGGGCAGCTCGACGTCGCCCTCCATGTCGAGGCCGATGACGAAGAAGCCAGCCTTGCGGTAGTCCTCGAGCGTCCGGGTGAGGTTGGTGCACTGCGCCACCGGGATGCGAGCCGCGGCACCGGCCGAGGTCTTCCAGGCCGAGGCGGTCATGCCGACCGAACGTCGCGCCGGCACGATGACACCGTGTCCACCGAAGGCCGCCACGGAACGCACGATGGCTCCGAGGTTGCGCGGGTCCGTGATGCCGTCGAGTGCGACGAGGAGCGGGATGCCCGGCATCTCGGGGTCGACGAGGTCGTTCGGGTGCGCGTACTCATAGGGCGGCACCTGGAGCGCGAGCCCCTGGTGCACGGCGCCGTCGGTGATCCGGTCGAGCTCGCCGCGCGGCGTCTCGAGGATCGGCAGGCTGCGCTCGGTCGCGATCTTGAGCGCCTCGCGCACGCGGTCATCACTGTCGATGCGCCCGGCGATGTACATCGTCGTGACGGGCACGTCGTTGCGCAGGGCCTCGAGGACGGAGTTGCGTCCGGCCACGACCTCGCTCGACGCCTTGGCCTTGCGGCCACCGGTCGGGCGCCCGCCGGAACGTCGCTCGCCGGCCTTCGCTGCCGAGTGGGCCTTGTGATAGGTCCGGTCCTCTGCGCGGGGCGTCGCTCCCTTGGGTTCGAGTCCTCTGCGTCGCTGACCTCCGGAACCGACAGTGGGTGCTTTCTTTCCGCCCTTGCGGACGGCTCCTCGTCGCTGGCTGTTGCCTGCCACGGCTACTCTCCTCGTCCACGGGTCAACGACCAGCGGGCGCCGGTCGGAGTGTCCTCGATCGTGATGCCGGCCGCGACGAGCTGGTCGCGGATGGCGTCGGATGTTGCATAGTCCCGGGCCGAGCGGGCTGCAGTGCGGGCCGTCAGGCGCTCGCTCACAAGTGCATCGAGCGCCGCCTGGGCATCACTCGACGAGTTGTCAGCGCCGGCCCACGCCGGATCCAGCGGGTTGACCCCGAGGATGTCGGTCATGGCGATGACGAGGACAGCAAGGTCACGGGCCGTGTCGTTCTCGCCGTCGTCGAGGGCGGTGTTGCCCTGCGTCACGGTGTCGTGGATGGCGGCGAGTGCGCCGGACACCCCGAGGTCGTCGTCCATGGCCTCGATGAACTCCGCGGGCAGCTTCTCGTCACCGGTCGGCGACACTGCGCCGTCGGAGCCGAGGGCCCGCCGCAGGAAGCCTTCGATGCGGTCGACCGCCGCCTCGGCCTCGACGAGGGAACCCTCGTGGAACTCGATCATCGACCGGTAGTGCGCCGCCGTCAGGTAGTAGCGGACCGCCAGCGGCCGGGCCTTCTTGGTCACCTCGTGGATGAGCAGGCTGTTGCCCAACGACTTGCTCATCTTCTCGCCGCTGATCGTCACCCACGCGTTGTGCATCCACATCGACGTGAAGGGCAGTCCGGCCGCGCGCGACTGGGCCTGCTCGTTCTCGTGGTGCGGGAAGCGCAGGTCGACGCCGCCGCCGTGGATGTCGAAGGCGTCGCCGAGGTACTTGCGGGCCATCGCCGAGCACTCGAGGTGCCAGCCGGGTCGCCCTCGACCCCAGGGCGTCGGCCAGCTCGCCGTCTCGGGCTCGCCGTCCTTGCGACCCTTCCAGAGAGCGAAGTCGCGAGGGTCTCGCTTGCCGCGCGGGTCGGCGTCCTCCGCCGCGGCCATGTCGTCGATCTTCTGGTTCGTCACTTCTCCGTATGCCGGCCACGACCGGACGTCGAAGTAGACGTCACCCGAGCCGTCTTCCGCGGCATACGCATGGCCGTTGTCGATGAGCAGCTCGATGAGCTCGACCATCTCGGTGATGTGCCCCATGGCGCGCGGCTCATAGGTCGGCGGCAGGACTCCGAGGAGCGTCAGCGCCTCCGAGGTCGCCACCTCGTTGCGGTAGGACAGGGCGAACCAGTCCTCACCGGACTCGGCGGACTTGCGCAGGATCTTGTCGTCGAGGTCGGTGACGTTGCGGACGAGGGCACACGTCGAGGCCGTGACCGCGCACGAGCCAGCGGCGGAGCACGTCGAAGGCGACGGCGAAGCGGACGTGGCCGATGTGCGGAGGAGCCTGTGTGGTGAGTCCACAGATGTAGATCCCGACCCGGCCAGGCTGCAGCGGGACGAAGTCACGCAGGGCGCGCGACTGGGAGTCAAACAATCTGAGAGTCACCCGCACAAGGGTACCGGCGGGAGCGGCACCCTTTGGACCGCTCGACAGCAGCCCCTCCCCGCCCGGACCGTGGTCGATCAGGTGGCCGGACGAGAGGGCACGCTGCGCTGCACGGCGGCCTCTGCCAAGGCCCTCCCGTCAGGACACAGGGACGTGAGATTCGCGAGGTGCAGAACGGCCAGCGGAAGGGCAACACCTGCACCCAGTCCCGCTCCCGACAGGGCCAGGCAGGTCAGCGCCCCGCCGACCGGCCCGGCCAACGCGGCTATGCGGGTGACACGACCCCGAGGGATCACCACCGCGGCGGAGAACCAGGTGCCTTCGACGGCGACACTCCCCTGCGACCAGAGCGCCCCGGGCAGGGCAACCACGTGGCAAACCTCGTGAACCCAGCTGCTCAGCCCGAAGACCACGCCGAGCTGGCAGACAAGGGTCAGGGCCCCCGCAGCGCTCCCGAAGAGCAGGCCCAACGGTAGGACGATGAGGGCGGCGAAGGTGGTTGCGACCACCGTCGGGCGCAGTACGAGCAGGGCAAGGAGGCCCGCCGCCCGACGTCTGTCCGGGCCGGGCAGTCGGACGTGACCGATCACAGCGCTGCCACGGAGCGGCGTTCGCTCGCCCCTCGACCCAATGACCACAGGTGGAATGCCGTGGCGGCCACGACGACACCCACAGCCACGAGGGGCGTGATCAGTGGTGAGGCCTGGAGGAACTCGAGGCGTGGCATTCCGATGGCGATGAGCAGGATCGCGATGATGGCAGCACATTCGCCGGACATCGTCGACAGTCCGTGTTCCTCGCTCACGGGCAGGGCTGCGCCGATCATCAGAACCACGCCGAGCTCAAGGCCAAGAAGTGGCAGGACACCCCACACATCACCCATCGAAAAGCCGGTCACCAGGATGGAGAGCACGCCGCCGAACGCGAGGACGAAGCCCAACCAGGTGGCGAGATAGGTCGCCAGACGGATGCTCACCTGGGCACCGAGGCGCCCAGTGGTCACGTACAACCACGTGGCCCGCCGCTCCACTCCCGCGACCGTGACGGCCGTCGTGGTGAGCAGTGAACACAACGCGAAGAACAGGGACTGTGCAAAGAGGTCCGAACGATTGCGCGCCAGGAACAACGTCGCGACGGTGGCAGTGCCGATGAGGACGGCCGTACCGACATTGGGCTGATAGCGACGGAGCTGGCGTTGCTCGAGCACCGGCCAGGGAACCCGGGCGGCGGAGGTCTCGCGACCACGGCGCAGCTGTGCACCAAGGGATTGCTGACCCGGCCTGCCCTTGGCTGCGCTGGAGCCGGCCAGGACCCCCACCACACCCACCATCGCCACACCGAGCCCGAGCGTCAGTCCGAGGGCCGGATGGGTCAGCGCCTGGTCGGCGACGACCCCGAGTGCGAGAAGTGGACTCCGCCAACTCACCGGAGCATCGACGTCACCCATCAGACGCACGAGGCCGAACCCGACCACTCCGATGACCGCGGTGGCGGCCAGGCCGCGACACGTTGCCGCACCAGCGACTCGCAGGCCGAGCAGCAGGCGCGTCACCCCGTCGCCCAGGATCGAGCTCAGGCTCATGCCCAGGACCCCGGTGGCAGCCACCACGACCACACCCGCCGCGGCTTCGAGCACGGACGAGGCGTCTCTGACGAGTCCGCCAGCCACGGCGAAGGACGCGGTCAGGGTGAGCGTGACGGCCGGGACAACGGTGATGACCGCAACTCCGAGGCGACGCTCACGCTCCGTCGCGGCGACCACGGTCAACAGGGTGTCGACCGCCGACGTGCTCGGGATCGCCAACGACAGGGCGGTCCAGAAGGTGGCACCGATCACGAAGACAACGGCGATCACGGCGCGGTGCACGCGCCCGTTGTCGGCCCCGGACAGCTCCGGAGCCAGACTCCATGACATCCACCCCGCGAGGACGACGAGGAGGACGATTCCCAGCCCCTGCTCCTCGGACGGCGGCACGGCTGCCGAGAGTGCGTCTCAGATCGGCGGACCACACCGCGAGGTGGGCAAGAGCGACCTGTTGGACTGCGGCCGGTCGGGGCATCATCCTGCTCGAACCCCTTCCGAGGCCTGCCGGCGCCCTCCGACCGAGCGGTGCAGGGCGAAGCACCCCAACGTGGCGACGACCAGAAGGATCGCGCCGCCCGTCCCATGGAAGGCCAGGCTCGTGGACAGGTTGCTCTCACCGACGTCGGACGTGGACGTCATGAAACCCGGAATGGTTCGATTGGCGGACGTGACGAACAAGGTGATCGCCATCACGATGTAGGTGGCAATGGTGATGAATGCCGCTTCGACAAAGGCCATGATGAACTTCCCCATGAGATTCTCCTGTGGTGTGCGTGGTTCGATATTGACGTAGATGGTGGTCTTGTTTTCTGTCAATCAATGCGAGACAAATGGCGTCTGACTCTGCTCACCGTGGCCTTCTTCTTGACCTTGTCGAGAGTCCATGCGAGTGATGATTTCGCTGCGCCGGCGGGCCACCGTGTCGGCCAATCCGGACAATCCGAGAAAGGCTTCGCTGAGGGTGAGCGCGTTCGCATTGGCGCACACGTCGCGCGGCGTTCCGGAACCCACCACATCGCCGTTGGCCATGATGACCACCTCGTCGCAGTACCGGTCGGCGCTGTCCAGGTCATGCGTCGCCAGGAGGACGCCGCCACCCGATCGGGTGTGGACCTCGAGGATGGCGTGAAGGATGGCCGAGGCCTCGGGGTCCAGGCCGCGCATGGGCTCATCGAGGATCAGCAGGGCGGGGTGATGACTGACCGCACAGACCACTTGAAGTTTGCGTCGCATGCCATGGCTGTACTCCGCCACCGGTCGACCCAGATGAGGGCTCAGGCCGAACTGACCTGCGAGCCACCAGGCGAAATCGTCATCGAATGCGCCGCGCCTCAGTCGCGAGACCAGCGCGATCGTCTCGGCTCCGGTGAGCGAGAGGGGGGTTGGCAGATCATCAGGGGCAAAGCCGAGCGCGAGCTTGGCCTCCCAGGAGTGTGCCGTGGCTCCGCAGACGAGCACTTCGCCTGCCTGCGGAGCCACGAGACCAACAACCGCGTGAATGACAGAACTCTTGCCTGCTCCGTTCGGCCCGAGCAGCCCGACGGTCATCCCGGAGCCGACCGCGAAGGTCGCCTCCTTGACCGCGACGTGACCCGAGTAGTCGATGCGGAGGCCGGAAACGGCGAGTGGGGTTGTCATGTCATTCACCAGTCCTGTGTTGGCTTGGGGTCAGTAGCAACCCAGATCGATACCGGTGGGGATCTTCCACACGGTGTGGAAGCGCCAGTTGCCGGAGAACCCGCGGTAGCCCCGGTTGACGCAGTACACGAAGGCGATCGCCGCCGCCACCATGATGAGGATGGCGAAGAAGACCCACACCCAGGCCAGCTTGCTTTCCGGCCGGGTGTCGAGTCGCATCCCTTGCGCCTTGACAAGGCCGCTGAGGGCCATATCGCTGACGCGCTCCATTGCGCTCATGTCCGTTCCTTTCGTTGGTGTCGCCTTGTGCGACGAGCCCAACAATGGAACGGGGAGTCAACCCGGAACAATAGGTTATTGCGAATCCCAATGACGTTCTCATTTTCAGCGTCCTTCCGTGAGTTCGGACATGGCATTGACAATGATTCGCGCGATCGGGAGGAGTCGACGGCCAGGCTCGGTGAGACTGAGTCGACCGCCCTCGCGAAGGAACAACTGCTGGCGAACGCACAACTCCAGCCTCATCACGTGTTGGGAAACCGTGGGCTGGGCGTAGCCCAGTGCGGTGGCCGCGTGGGTCATGGATCCCAGGCGGGCCACCGCGACGAAGGTCCCCAACACATCGAGGTTGACCCCCCGCAATGCTCCCGCCACGGCAATCTGCTCAGGCATGGCACCTCCCCTGACTCTGGTGACTGGGTTCTCACCCATGCTCGACCGCGGGCCCGGAAGCGAGTAGTGGACGCTGACACGACAAATGGGTGACAGGAGTCACGCCCCGCCGCTAGCGTCAGCGCCAGACGGAGCCATGGGGGTCGCCGTGCAGGGAGGATCGGACATGGATCGTCGCTACCTCGCGTTCGTGACGGCGCATCCAGACTTCTATGACGAGGCCTGGACCGAGCAGGGACCCGGAGACCTTGCGATGGGCACGGCCTTGCCGTGGGGCTGGAGTCGTGTCGAAACCGGTCCCTGGATGGCCTTTCACAACGGAACTCCACTGCCGACCTCGGGGTGGAAGGTCCACGTCGGTTCCCGCCCCGAGCACGCAGCGGCCGTGGTCGAAGCCACCCTCGCCGTGTGTTTCGACTCTGGGGTCGCTGTGAAGTGCCTCCGTTCGACGCGGCTCGTACGACTCACCCAAGCCAAGTACGTCAGCCCGGAGACCAGCGGAAAGGTCCTCACGGCATACCCGGCAAACGACACCCAGCTCACCCAGGTCGTCCAGTCCCTGCGGGCACGACTCGCCGGACTCCCATCGGCCCGGGTCATGGGCGACATCCCCGTTCCGGGTTCGCCGGTCTCCCTGCGCTTCGGAAGCTTCCTGCAGGAGTGGATGGTTGACGAGCACGGGACGCCGAGACCGGGGCTGCGCACCGGTGACGGGTTGGTGCCGGACCGCCGTGGCGCGCCGACGCAGGCCCACGGGACGCCGCCACCTCAGCTGGTGCAACAGCTGCAGGCCGAGCAGGAGACCGAGGATGCCGGTCGGCTCCTACCGCTCTCCGGGGTGCGGCTGCTGCACCGATCGAACGCCGGAGGCATCTATGCCGGCACCTGGGAATCGGGGCGTGCCGTCGTCATCAAGGAGGCTCGCCATCACACAGGCTTCGACGAGGGAGGCGCTGACGCAGCGACCCGACTCGCCCACGAGCACGCGGTCCTCAGCCGGCTGCAGGGGTCGGGCGTGGTTCCTGAGGTCCTGGACCTGGTCACGGTGGGCTCGTCCGACTTTCTCGTGATGGAGTTCGTGAACGGCGAGACCCTGGCGCAAACCCTGTCCACCAAGCATCCCTGCGTGCTGCCCGGCGGAGGTGACGTCGAGGATTTCCAGGCCCTGACGGACACCATCCTGCGCCGCGCGCGGGCCGCGGTCGACGTGCTGCACCGACACGGGGTCGTCCATCGCGACCTCCACCCCGGGAACCTCGTGGCTGATGCGGACAGGGTGGTCCTCATCGATCTGGAGTCGAGCGCCCTCGATGGCGTCGCACCGGCGAGAGGCGTCGCGAATGCCGCGTTCTACACGACCTCCCAGGGAGGGCCGACCGATGATCTCGAGTCCCTGGACCGCATGGCCGAGGTCATGGTCAGCCCACTCGCGGTGCTGCCACACCGACGAGCGGGTCTCGCGGAGGACATCAGGCGAGTCGGACTGGCAGACCTGGCGGCCGGCGGCACACCCGGGAGGGAACAGCCGCACGCGACCACGGACGCCGATCGGTTGATCCGCGGCATCGAGGTGGCTGCCACCCCGCACCGGGAGGACTGGCTGTTTCCCGGCGACATCGCGGCCCTGGCCGGGCCAGGAGCAGGTGCCGGACTGCTGCACGGCGCCACGGGGGTCCTGCTGGCACTGAACGCAGTCCATGCGCGCATCGACCCGGTCTGGCGGACGTGGCTGCGTGACCGGGCAACGTCTGCCAGCCCGCGCGTTCGCGGTCTCGCCGATGGTCTCGATGGCCTCGCGTTGGGGCTGGCACTCCTGGGGGATCTCGAGGCGGCGACCGATCTCGTGATCGGCGCACCAGCCGCCACGTCCCCTGCGCCGTGGTGGTACTCCGGCCGCGCCGGGCTGGCCCTGGCGTCGGCCGAGATTGCGCACCTCACCGACGACGCACGGCTCTGGAACCACGCCGAGGAGCACGTCGCGCAGACCGTGACTGCTCTCGACGCCGGCAACGAGGTGGCCGGTCTGCGTCCTGGACTGTTCCGGGGGTGGAGCGGCGTCGCCCTGGCCCTGCTGCGCATCGCCGAACTGGCGGAGGACGGCGCGCTGGCCGACACCTGCCTGCAGGCCGCCGCCCGTGCCCTGCGGCGGGAGCGTGACCATCTGGTTCCGGCCGGAACCGGCCTCTTCGGACGCGACGGAGGTCGACTCATGCCGTTCCTCGGGGTCGGCTCAGCCGCCTTCGGGTATGCCGCTGCCGCCCAGACCGTGCGCCCATCCGGGGACAGCTGGGTCGATGAGGTCGCCCAGGTCGCCAGCACCATGCGCGTTCCCGTGGTCCTCGGGTCCGGAATCACCCAGGGCCGGGCGGGCAACCTGCTCGTCCTCTCGGCCATCGCGCCGGGGGATCCCGCGGTGGAGGCCCATCGCCGAAGACTTGCGTGGCACACGCTGCCCGGCTCCGCCACCACCACCATGACGGATCACGCCGATGCCGACTTCGCGCTCGGCGAGCAGAACCTTCGGTGCTCCCTCGACCTCGCAACGGGAAGCGCAGGGGTCCTGCTCGCCACCTCGCCAACAGGCAGTCCGTTGACGCAAACCCTGCGATTTCCGCAGGTGGCACCAGGACCGGCCGTGCGCGCCTGACAGGGCCGGACAGCAGGTTCCGGCCGCTGAGTGGCATGACGTTGATCATGTCCAAACGGTGACTCAGCCCACTCCCGCCCCTGCCGCGCCGCTGTCGAGAATGACCCTGCGAGCGCCAAGCGGGCGCAAACCACCCAACAGGAGGAACTCCCATGACCATCCAAGAACTTCACCTTCTCGAGCCGGAATCCGTCGTCGACGTGGTCACCGTGCCCTTCGGATTCAGCTTCCTCTCATGTCTGGTATGCCGCTGACCGAAAGGTCAGCTCTGCCTCACGACGTCTTCGGCTCGCCCGGGCCCGGCGGCCGCAGCGCTGGCGATGCAGGCCAAAGCGTGATCCACTCAGGCGTGACCACCGGAGCGCCCCCGCCGCCCAGGTTTCCGGGCTGGCGGGGGCTGCCCCGGGGCCGCGACACCTACGCTCCGCTTCTCATCTCGTGGGTCCTGGTTGCGGCGTTGGCCACGCAGGCCGTCCTGTCGGCGATCAGCCAGACGGACCCTGAATGGCTCCCGTTGGAGCGAGTGGCGGCGAGTCTTGTCTCCGCGGCAACTGCTGTGGGTTTCGTCATCCTCCAATCCGCCATCACCTCGGAACACACCAGTTCCGTGTCAGCTCCGCTGCGTTGGAGCCTGATTGCGGCCGGGCCGCTCCTGCTCGCCGTCGACACGTGGGCGATGCTGGGTGTGTCGCTGGCCCTGTTGGCCCTGACCAGTCACGCCCGGGTCGCGTGGCCGTGGGCACTCGTCGCCACGGCCTTCGCCGTCTGGGTCATCTACCTGCAGACGAACAGCCTCTTCGAGGCCATCGTCTTCCCGATCCTGAGCTGGCTGATCAGTGGCATTCTGTTCGTCCTGACGCGGCAGGTCGTGCTGCTCGAGCAGCTGCGCGTCGCCCGCGAACTGCTCGCCCGGCTTCGTGTTGACGAAGAGCGCCACCGCATCTCCCGGGATCTCCACGACATCCTCGGTCGCACGCTTGTCGCGATCTCGCTTCGGACCCAGACCGCCTTGTATCTGATCGACGTCGACCGACAAGCGTCCGTGGACTCCCTGGAGCAGATCGCCGAGTCGGTCAGGGACAGCCAGGCCCAGCTGCGGGCGCTCGTGACCGGTGAAGTCATCGTCGACCTCGACAGCGAGTTGGAGATGACCCAGGAGTTGTGCGCCCAGTTGGGGATCGAATGTGAGATCCAGTTGAGCCCGAGCGTCGGGACGAAGGTCTCGCGGCGGCTGGCAGCCACGGTCGTGCGAGAGGCGGTCACCAACCTGCTCAAGCACAGTCGCCCTCGCAGGGTCATGATCAGTGGGCACGATGCCGAAGCCTCGGGAAGCCTGTGCACCGTCATCGCCATCGTCAATGACGGCACCCTGTCGGCGACCCCGCAGGAAGTGTCGAGTGGCACCGGTCTGCGTGAGCTCGCGACCGTGCTGACCAGCGTCGGCGGCCGCCTTGATGCTGACCGTGGGCCAGGGCGCACGTTCACGGTGCGCGCGTCCATCCCCGCAACCACAACGCACCACCCGTCACCACAACCACACCACAACCGAGGACACGGCATGACCAGACTGCGCCTCCTGATCGCTGACGACGTCGAAATCGTGGCCGAGGCCTTCGAAGCCCTGCTCTCCGCCGTCCCGGAGTTCGTCGTGGTGGCCCGAGTCGGTCGCGGCGACCTCGTCAAGGAGGCCGCGCTCACCCATCGCCCCGATGTCGCCCTGCTGGACGTCGACATGCCCGGCGCGAGTGGCATCGAAGCGGCCGCGGACATCCAAAGCGTGCTGCCCGAGTGCAAGGTGCTGCTCCTCAGCGCCCTCGAAGGTGGAGGACACCTTCATCGCGCCCTGGCCGTCGGCGCCTCCGGATACATCCTCAAGACGACGACGGCGGCCCGCCTTGTCGATGCCATCAAGACCGTTGCCGCCGGGGGAACGGTCATCGATCCGGGCCTGGCCGTCGCCGCGCTGCGGCAGGGCCCGAGCCCGTTGACTGCGCGCGAAATCGAGATCCTCAGGCTCACCGGCGAAGGCCAGAGCACCGAGTCCGTCGCCAAGTCTCTGCACCTGTCAGCCGGAACGGTCCGGAACTACCTCTCCAGCGCCATGCTCAAGCTCGATGCCACCAACCGGGCGGGCGCCTTCGACAAGGCCAAGCGCAACGGCTGGTTGTGACCGTGGAGCCGGTCGACGACCTCGACAGGCAACGGTGGCCCCACCCGGGGCGGGCCTGAACCTCAGTGACCGCGGGCGATCCACTCGTCGAGGTGGGGGGCCTCGGCACCGATGGTCGTCGCGTCTCCGTGACCCGTGAGGACGACGGTTCCCGAAGGGAGCGTCAGCAGCCGGGTCCGGATGGACTCAAGGATCTGGCCGAAGTTGCTGAACGACCGCCCAGTGGCACCCGGCCCGCCCTGGAAGAGCGTGTCGCCGGTGAAGACGACGTGCATTGCCGCGGCATGGAAGGAGCATCCCCCGGGGGAGTGACCAGGCGTGTGGAGGACCCGGAGCGTGACGTCTCCGACGTGGAACTCCTGCCCGTCGGTCATGTCGTCAGGGGGTGGAGTGTCCTGGCTCAGTGCCCAGATCAGCCGACCCTCGCGATGGAGGTGGATCGGCGCATGGGTGGCCGACACCAGTTCAGCCGCGGCACCGATGTGGTCGTTGTGCCCGTGCGTGAGCAGGATGGCGCGGACGGTGCGGCCGCCGACGACCGCAAGGATCGCGTCGGCGTCGTGGGCGGCGTCGATGATGATGCACTCGCGCTCGTCACCGATGACCCAGACGTTGTTGTCGACCTCCCAGGAGCCGCCGTCGAGCTCGAACGTGCCCGGACGTGATGACGCGGTCGACGCGGACACCACCGTGCGAGGGGGCGATGGCGGGCATCGCCGGAGCCGCGGGATTGTCGTCGGTCATCACAGGACCACGACCGATCGCAGCACTTCTCCGCGTTCCATCTTCTCGAACGCCGACTCGACGTCGCCGAGTCTGATGCGTTCGGACACGAAACCGTCGAGGTCGAAGCGACCCTGGCGATAGAGGTCGACGAGCATCGGGAAGTCGCGGCTGGGAAGGCAGTCGCCGTACCAGCTGGACTTGAGGGCTCCCCCGCGACCGAAGATCTCGATCATCGGCAGGGTCACCTCCTTGTCGGGCGTCGGCACCCCGACGAGCACGACCGTGCCGGCGAGGTCGCGCGCATAGAACGCCTGCTCATAGGTCTCGGGGCGCCCCACCGCCTCGATGACGACATCGGCTCCGTGGCCACCGGTGAGTTCGCGAATGCGCTCGACGACGTCCTCGGTCTTGCCGTTGACGGTGTGGGTGGCGCCGAACTTCTTGGCACCCTCGAGCTTGCGGTCGTCGACGTCGACGGCGATGACCGTGGTCGCGCCGGCCACGGAGGCTCCGGCGATCGCGGCATTGCCCACGCCTCCGCACCCGATGACGGCGACCGAGTCACCGCGGCCCACCCCACCGGTGTTGACCGCAGCACCGAAGCCGGCCATGACGCCACATCCGAGCAGCCCGACCGCAGCCGCGTCGGCGTCCGCGTCGACCTTGGTGCACTGGCCCGCGGCGACGAGGGTCTTCTCGATGAATGCCCCGATGCCGAGCGCCGGGCTGAGCTCGGTGCCATCGGTCAGGGTCATCTTCTGGGTGGCGTTGTGGGTGTTGAAGCAGTACCAGGGCTTGCCCTTGGCGCAGGCCCGACACTGCCCGCAGACGGCCCGCCAGTTGAGGATGACGAAGTCTCCCGGGGCAACCTCGGTGACTCCCTCGCCGACCGCCTCGACGACTCCCGCAGCCTCGTGGCCGAGCAGGAACGGGAACTCGTCGTTGATCCCACCCTCGCGATAGTGCAGGTCGGTGTGGCACACGCCGCAGGACTGGACCTGGACGACGGCCTCTCCCGGCCCGGGGTCGGGTACGACGATGTCGACGAGCTCGACGTCGGCGCCCTTGGCGCGAGCGATGACACCCTTGACGGTCTGCGGCATGTTCCCCTCCATTGGTTCTTCTCTGACTCTAGGCGTTTGCGCAGGTCACGCAACCGGAGCACCTGGCCGACGAGCTCTCCTTGCGCCACAACGGCGGCGGGTATGCCGCGCAGTTGTCGGACGCTGTCGTCTCTCGGTCAGTCGGTGGAGACGATGAGGGCCGTCGCGATGGCGGCAACTCCCTCGCCGCGGCCGGTGAGTCCGAGGCCGTCGGTCGTCGTTCCGCTCACGGACACCGGGGCTCCGCAGGCGTCGGACAGGGCCTTCTCCGCGTCCGCCCGCCGGGATCCGACCTTGGGTCGGTTGCCGATGACCTGGACGGCGACGTTGCCGATCTCGAAGCCGGCCTCGCGCACCAGTCGCGCGGCCTCGGCGAGCAACGTGACGCCCGAGGCTCCGGCGAGTTCGGGGCGTCCGGTGCCGAAGTGCTGACCGAGGTCACCGATGCCCGCGGCCGAGAACAACGCGTCGCAGGCGGCGTGGGCAGCGACGTCGGCGTCGGAGTGGCCGTCGAGTCCGCGTTCGCCGGGCCAGAGCAGCCCCGCGACCCAGAGCTCGCGCTCGGAGCCTTCGGGTGCCAGGGCGTGCACGTCGACGCCGACACCGGTGCGCGGCAGTGCCGATCGGGTCATGACCCGTCCCGCCAGTCGATGGAGCCGCGGTGCAGGAGGTGGGGGGCGGCCTGGGCCACCGGCTTGACGACGAGGGTGTCGATGTTGACGTGCTGGGGCAGCCCGACGGCAAAGGCGACGCACGCCGCGACGTCGTCGGCGATGAGGGGGCGGTCGACGCCCTCGTAGACCTTGTCGGCTGCGGCCTGGTCGCCGTGGAGCCGGGTCAGCGAGAACTCCTCGGTCTGCACCATGCCGGGACGGATCTCGATGACGCGCACGTGCGAGCCGTTGAGCTCGAGGCGGAGCGTCTCCGAGACGACCGACTGGCCGTGCTTGGCGGCGGTGTAGCCGCCACCGCCGGCATAGACGCGCTCCCCCGCGATGGAGCTGACGTTGACGATGGTCCCGCGGGGCGAGTCACGAAGCAGGGGCAGTGCGGCCTGGGTCATGCGGACGGTGCCGAGCACGTTGGTCTCGTACATCGCCTGCCACTCGTCGAGGTCAGCCTTCTCGACCGGGCTGAGCCCGAGGGCGCCACCTGCGTTGTTGACGAGCAGGTCGAGTCGCTCGACGGAGGAGATGACCGAGTCGACGCTGTGCTCGTCAGTGACATCGAGCCGCACCGCGGTGACGGCGTCACCGATCAGGGTGGCCACCGACTCGAGGCGGTCAGGTCGACGACCGGCGACGATGACGTCGAACCCGTCCTTGACGAGGCGACGAGTGATGGCAGCACCGATGCCGGTGCCACCACCGGTGACAAGGGCAACGGGTCTCTGGCTCACGTGCCGAGGATACGGCTGGCCCGTTCGAGGTCCGACGGCGTGGTCACCTTGAAGGCCAGGTCGTCGCCGTCGATCACCGTCACAGCGACCCCGAGGCCTTCGACGAGCGCGGCATCGTCCGTGGCCTCGAGCCCCGAGGCGTGCGCCTGCACGAGCACCGTGCGCCGGAAGGCCTGGGGTGTCTGGATGGCCCGCAGGCTCGAACGCTCCGGCGTCGCGACCACACGACCCTGCGCGTCGACCTGCTTGATCGTGTCCGTGACCGGCAGCCCCGGCACGACGGCATCGTGGCCTGCGCGCACCGCCGCCACGAGCCGGTCGAAGAGCGCAGCCGGAGCCAGGCACCGGGCTGCGTCATGGACGAGGACGATGTCGACGTCGTCCCGAAGCGCTGCGAGCCCGGCGGAGACCGAATGGGTCCGCTCCGACCCCACCCGCGACCACGGTGACGTCAGTGGCGCGTGGGTGCGCAGACACGAGCGCGCCCGCCTCCCGGAGATGGGAGGCGGGCGCGACGATGACGATCTGAGTGGTGTCGGCAGCCTCGAACGCGCGTGTGACGGCGTGCTCGATCAGCGTGGTGCCCGCAACGCGGACAAATGCCTTGGGCTGCGTTGCCCGAAGCCTCGTGCCCTGTCCAGCAGCAACGAGGACAATGCCGACGGTGATGTCAGCAGCCGATCAGGACGCGAGGACCTCGTCGAGGATGGTCTCTGCCTTTTCCTCGTCGGTCTTCTCGGCCAGAGCGAGCTCGGAGACGAGAATCTGACGTGCCTTGGAGAGCATGCGCTTCTCGCCGGCGGACAGACCGCGGTCCTTGTCACGACGCCAGAGGTCGCGCACGACCTCTGCGACCTTGATGACGTCGCCGGAGGCGAGCTTCTCGAGGTTGGCCTTGAAGCGGCGCGACCAGTTGGTCGGCTCCTCGGCAAACGGGGCCCGAAGCACTTCGAAGACCTTCTCGAGGCCGGCCTTGTCGACGACGTCACGCACGCCGACCAGGTCACAGTTCTCGGCGGGAACCTCGATGACGAGGTCTCCTTGGGCCACCTTGAGCTTCAGGTACAGCCTCTCAACGCCCTTGATGGTGCGCTTGTTGATCTCTTCGATGCGCGCAGCCCCGTGGTGGGGGTACACGACCGTTTCGCCGACCTTGAAAACCATATGCAACTTGCCCCTTTCGCGACCCCCAGTTTAACACGCCGTAAGCGACACAGAGAATCGGAGCGGGCGGCATACCCGCAGGTCAGAACGCTGAAAACCGTTGGCAGGCACCGAAACTGGGTCTTGACACATTGCCTTTCCCGTGCCTGTGCGGGACCGGAGACGTGCGCGGGTGCTGGTCATCACCACCACTGTGCACACGGTGGTGGGTGGCGCTCGCTACGCTGTCCCCCGTGACGACCGCACCAGTGACCACTCCCCGCCATCGCCTGCGCGCTGCTCTTGCGGCCGCCGCACTCGGCACCACCCTGCTCGGTGGCTGCGCCGTGTTCTCGCCGGTGCAGACCGACGTGGCCTACCAGGCGTCGGACGGCGTCGACGCGACCTTCGGCGACCTCGACGTGCGTGGGGTGCTCGTCATCTCCGACGCCAAGGACGGGGCCGGCAACATCGTGGGCCAGCTCGTCAACTCGAGCAACGAGGACATCGACGTCGCGTTCGCGACCGATGGCGGCGCCGGCCCTCAGGTCAAGGTCCCCCGACGCTCCTCCGTCACCCTCGGCGAGGGCGAATCAGCCACGCTCCCCAAGGTGACCGTCTCGCCCGGTGACGTCCTCCAGCTCCAGGTCATCACGGCAGCCACCGGACAGAACGTCGTGACGGTCCCGGTTCTGCCGGCGAAGGGCTACTACACCGACGACAAGCCGAGCCCGTCGGCCAGCGCCACCCCCTGATCCAAGAACGGCCCTGTATGCCGTGAGCCCACCGAGCGCGATCGCGCGCCGGTGGGCTCTTGGCTTGCCTGGGGCTGGCGGGTCAGGCCTCGAACTTGTAGCCGAGTCCGCGCACGGTGACGATGTGCTTGGGGGCAGCCGGGTCGGGTTCGACCTTGGCGCGCAGCCGCTTCACGTGGACGTCGAGGGTCTTGGTGTCACCGACGTAGTCGCTGCCCCAGACCCGGTCGATGAGCTGCATGCGGGTGAGGACGCGACCGGTGTTGCGCAGCAGCATCTCGAGGAGCTCGAACTCCTTGAGCGGCAGCTGCGTCGCAGCGCCACCCACGGTGACGACATGGCGCTCGACGTCCATCCGGACGGGTCCCGCCTCGAGGGTCGACGGAAGCAGCTCCTCGGGCTCGCTGAGCCGGCGCAGGACCGCCTTGATCCGCGCGAGCAGCTCACGCGACGAATAGGGCTTGGTGACGTAGTCGTCGGCGCCGAGCTCGAGCCCGACGACCTTGTCGATCTCGCTGTCCTTGGCGGTCAACATGATCACCGGAACGTTCGAGCGCTGCCGGAGCGCACGGCATACATCCACGCCTGAAAGGCCCGGAAGCATCAGGTCGAGGAGGACGAGATCCGCTCCGCCGCTGTCGAACTCGGTGAGGGCGTCGTTGCCGTTCTCGGCGACGCTCACTTCGTAGCCCTCCTTGCGCAGGAGGTAGGACAGGGGATCGGAGAAGGACACTTCGTCCTCGACGACGAGAATGCGGGTCATCCTGGTTGATCTCCTTGGGCTGTGCCGACCGTGTGCCGATCGGAGTCTGCCGCAGCCCGGTCGGACGCAGCAGGAAGTCTCATGGTGAAGGTGGAGCCGTGACCCTCCTCGCTCCACACGGCCACGTCACCGCCGTGGGTCGCGCACACGTGCTTGACGATGGCCAGGCCGAGCCCGGTGCCACCGGTCGCTCGCGAGCGGGCGGCGTCGACGCGGTAGAAGCGTTCGAAGATGCGGCTCTGCTCCGTGGCCGGGATGCCCTGGCCCTGGTCGGACACGGTGATCTCGATGGTGTCGCCCACGCGACGGGCGGCCACGGCGACGCGGGTGCCCGACTCGGAGTAGTTGACCGCGTTGGACACGAGGTTGGCGACGGCGGTCGCGAGCAGCTCGGTGTCACCGAAAACAGTGGCGCGCTCGTCGGCCACCGCCTCGAGAGTGATCTGGCGGGCCTCGGCCGCGACCCGGACCCGGTCGACGGCCTCGGCGACGACCTGGGGGATCCGGACGAGTTCGGGCTCGTGGAGGGTGTCGGCGACCTGGAGGCGGGAGAGGTCGACGATCTCCTTGACCAGGCGGGTGAGGCGGGTGGACTCGACCTGGATGCGCGCCGCGAAGCGGGACACGGCCTCGGGGTCGTCACGGGCATCGAGGACGGCCTCTGCAAGCAGGGCGATGCCGCCGACCGGGGTCTTGAGCTCGTGCGACACGTTGGCGACGAAGTCACGGCGCACCTCCTCGACCCGGCGGGCGTGCGTGTGGTCCTCGGCCAGGATGAGGATGTGGGGGGCGCCGAGGGGGGCAACTCGGGCGGTCATCACCGTGTTGGTCGTCGTGCCGAACCCGCGGGTGAGCTCGAGCTCGACCTCACGGATCTCACCGTCTCGTCGCACCTGCCGGGCCAGTTGGCGCAGTTCGGAGTGCACGAGTTCGCCGTGCCGCACCAGTCCGTAGCTCACGGCCGACGCAGAGTTGTTGACCACGGCGTCCGAGGAGTCCAGGACGATGGCGATCGAGCGCAGGACGGCGAGCACGTCGCTCACCCCCGAGGGCAGTGGCGGAGGCGCACTCGGCGGGATCGTCGTCAGTTTGCGTTCGCTCAGCCGACTGGCAGCGACGGCCACGGAACCGATGACCAGTCCCAGGCCGCCACCCACGATTCCGGCGAGCGTTGCATCCACCAGATCAGCGTAGACGGACGGAGAATGAACTCAGACCCACTCACGGGTGGCCAGTGGTGGGCAGGCAGCAGATGTTCACCTGCCCGGTGGCGGGAATTCATCACCCCGTGCCACGCTGCCGTCGAAGACGGACGCCCTAGTCCGCGTGCCCGCCGGGCCGGAGGGCGCCAGTCGCTGGTGTCGAGAGGTAATTCATGCGCAAGGCATTCCACGAGGAGCTTGACCGAGTCACCGAAGGGCTCGTCGAGATGACGCGCCTCGCGAGCTCCGCCATGTCCCGGGCGACGACCGCCCTGCTCGATGCGGACGTCCAGCTCGCCGAGTCCGTCATCGGCGCCGACGCCGAGATCGACGCGCTCCGCGAAGAGCTCGACCTGTTGTCCTTTGACCTCCTGGCCCTGCAGCAGCCGGTCGCGACCGACCTGCGCATGGTCGTCACGTCGATGCGCATGAGCGCCGACATCGAGCGCATGGGCGACCTCGCCCGCCACGTCGCGAAGGTCGCGCGCCTGCGCTACCCGAACTCCGCCGTGCCCGCCGAACTCCGCTCGATCATCCTCGAGATGGGTCAGGTCGCCGAGCGCATCGTCACCAAGGCCGGTTCGGTCATCGCGGCCCGCGACGTCGAGGCCGCCAAGCAGATCGAGCGCGACGACGACGCCATGGACGACCTCCACCGTCGCCTGTTCGAGGCCCTCGCCTCTGACTCGTGGAACCAGCCGGTCGAGACCACCGTCGACCTCACCCTCGTCGGTCGCTACTACGAGCGTTTTGCCGACCACGCCGTCTCCGTCGCTCGCCGCGTCATCTTCCTCGTCACCGGTGAGCACAGCGCCGAGAGCGAAGCGAGCCACGAGGACGACGAGGACGACCAGGCCCACCCGGAGACCGCGGCTCCCTGACGCGTTCCTTCCGCACAGCGGAAGACGACAGATCCCGTATGCCGGCCGCCCGGCATACGGGATCTCTTGCCTTCCAGCCCGGTCGTCCACCGGCGGACCATCAGCTCGCGCCCTGCTCGGGCACACTGAGCACGGATCCGCGATGGCCTCGGTGGAGCTGATGGTCCGCCGGTGGAGCGCGGTCAGAAAGTCGGGGTGGAGGATCAACCTATGGGGCGCAGGTCGCGTTCTCTTGGGTGACGGGGTGCCATCGACGTGAGGATGAGGACGTGGACCGAGACGACGAGGCGGCGTTCGCCGAGTTCGTGACCCGCAACTGGTCGCGACTCGTGCGAGTCGGCTATCTGCTCACAGGTGACGTCGGACGGGCCGAGGACCTCGTCCAGCAGGCGCTCGTGAAGGTCCACCGGCACTGGGCGCGAGTGCGCCACGAGGGGTCTCCCTACGCCTACACACGGGCCGCTGTGGCCAACGAGTCGACCTCGTGGTGGCGACGCCGGCGGGTGGCCGAGGATCTCGGGGAGATCCCCGCCCGCGCGGACCGTGCCCGGTCCGATCTGTACGCCGTTGTCGACAGCCGCGACGAGCTCGTCCGGGCGCTGCTCAGCCTGCCGCCGCGAATGCGCGCCGTCATCGTCCTGCGCTTCTATGACGACCTCTCCGAGCGCGAGACCGCCGAGGCCCTCGGCATGTCTTTGGGCTCCGTCAAGAGCCAGACATCGCGCGGCCTGGACCGTCTGCGCCTCACGATGACGGAGTCGTCCCCGCCGGCAAGCACCCTCCAGACGAACGGAGCCTGACATGAGCGTCGAGACCGAGCTGCGAGAGGTGTTGGCCGACCGGGCCTCCACCGTCGAGTCCTTGGAGACCAACCCCTATGCCCGGGTCGCCACTGCCGTGGCCACCTCCCGGCGTCGCCGGCGGACCGTCGCCGCCGCGTCCCTCATGGCGGTGGCCGCGCTCGCGGTGGGCGTTCCCATCTTGACGACGCGGCTCGGCGACGGGCCCGGCGTCACGCTGCCGGCGGCGCGCGCACCGCTGCCCGAGGCTGGCAGCCCGCTGTGGCGATCAGTCGGCTCATGGCCTCTGCGTGGGGCCCTCGCCGGGGACCGGAGCCTCGTCGGAGCGATCGAGGCCAAGGCCGAGGGGCGAGCGATCTTCGTCGAGGACGTCGCCACGACTCGCCTCGCCGTCGTCGTGATCGGGGACCAGCTCGCCGTCGTCACCGGCCCCGGCGGCTCGCGTGCCGACAGCATGTCCATCGACATGAGTGTCCCCCTCTCCGAAGCCGCGTCCGAGGGCGTGCTCACGCTCGCCGGGCAGGGCGCCCTCGTTGTCCTCACCGGCCCCGCCCTGAAATCGGCTGAGTTCTCGGGCACACCGGCCATCGGGATCGATGGCACGGTGAGCCGATCGTGGACCCCGATCAAGCTCTCCGATGGTGTCGGCCACGCGCGGTCGACCCCCCTGACTCTGGTCAGGGTCGGCGCCTTCGTAGGGCACCCTCGGCTCACCTTCGGCGATGAGGGCCGGTCCGATGAACCGCAGGCCTGCGCCGGCACCTGCACGGGCGATGACCTCGCGGCCTTCGAGGAGCAACAGGTCGACAGCGAGGTCGCTCGGTCGATGGCACTGGACGCGGACCTCGTCACCACTCGGACGACGTACCGAGGAATGGTGCCGACGGCGATCGCGGAGCGCGTGGTCGGCGATGTCCCGGTCGGCGCGCACACCACCGTCCAGGTGGTCCTGAGCACCCTTCCCGGCGGACAGGTTCTCCGGACCGTGCGCGTGCGGACGGACTCACCGAGCTCGAGCAGCACCTTCGACGCCGAGAGCCTCAACCCGATCGCCGCAGCGACCGCGGAGCGGCGACCGGTGGTCATCGCGGCCTCCGACACGAAGGGCGAGGAGCCGCTGGACGTCTGGGTCATCAGCCCGGGCGCCGAGGCTGTCCGAGCCGTCTCGCTCGCACCGAACGTCTGGCCCTCGTCCGAGGTCGTGCTCGTGCGAGGTGGCGTTGCGCGGCTCCAGATCCGGACCTCGGTGCTGACCCTCGAGGAGCAGTACTCGGTCGAGGTCCTGGACGCCCACGGTGAGGTCCTCGGCAGCTACCCGGCCAGGAGTGGCAACCCCGAGCTCGGCAGTTCGTGAGGACCCGGACCATGGGCGGACGGCATACCGAGAACAGCCGGTATGCCGTCCGCTCGCGTCAGCGTCCTTGGTTGGCGACTGCGGCGGCAGCTGCTGCGGCGGCCTCGGGGTCGAGGTACTCGCCCGGCTTGGTCGGCATGAAGTCGTCGCCGAGCTCGTAGACGAGCGGCTGGCCGGTGGGGATGTTGAGCGCGGCGATGGCCTCGTCCGAGATGCCGTCGAGGTGCTTCACGAGCCCACGCAGGCTGTTGCCGTGGGCGACGACGAGGACGGTCTCGCCAGCGGTGAGGTCGTCGCGGATCGCGCCCTCCCAGTAGGGCGTGAACCGCTCGATCACGTCCTTGAGGCATTCCGTGCGCGGCACGGGGATGCCGGCGTAACGCGGGTCGTCGGTCTGGTCGTACTCCGAGCCGAGCTCGATCTCGGGCGGCGGGGTGTCGAACGAACGACGCCACAGCATGAACTGCTCGTCGCCGTACTTGTCGCGCGTCGCCGCCTTGTCGAGACCCTGCAGGGCGCCGTAGTGACGCTCGTTGAGACGCCAGTCGCGACGCACCGGGATCCAGTGACGGTCGGCGGCGTCCAGGGCGAGGTTGGCCGTCGTGATCGCGCGGCGCAGCACCGAGGTGTGGACGACGGTCGGCAGGACCCCGCGCTCCTTGAGCAGGCGGCCGCCGTTGACGGCTTCCTCACGCCCCTGGTCGTTGAGGTCGACGTCGACCCATCCGGTGAAGAGGTTCTTCGCATTCCACTCGGAGTGGCCGTGACGCAGCAGGATCAAGGTGTGTGCCATGGTCGGCAGCCTAGCGAGGCGACTCGCGAGCGGACCGGGAGCACCCGGCATACGGAATCGGTCGTTCAGGACTTGTCGAGAAGGTGACGGAACGCCTCGAGGTTGCGCAAGGACTCACCGCGCGAGACCCGCCAGTCCCACTCCTTCTGCATCGACGTGAGGAAGCCGATGACGAGAAGCTCGTTGAAGGGCGAGTCCGCGGCCTCGAGCACGACTCCGAAGAGCTGGTCGAGCAGCTCCGCGTCCACGCCCGCGGCCGGGATCCGACCGGTGACGTAGACATCGCCACTGCCGTCGATCGCATAGGCGAGCCCGGGCAGCCGCAGGTTGCGTCGCAGGAGGCTGCGATAGAACGCCTCGTGGTTCTCGTCGGGGTTGCGGATGACGAACGCCGACACCGAGAGGTCCGCGCCGGCCCAGAGGGACACGACGGTCTTGAGCTTCTTCTCGCCGGGCAGCGTCACGACGAACTCGCCGTCGCGCGCTCCCGCCTCCCACTCGATCTCGGTCTCGTCCAGGAAGGTCTGGATGGTCGTGCTGAGTTCGTTCCGGCTCGTCATGGGATCACCGCAGTGGGTATGCCGGTCAGTGCGTCGGAATCGTTGATCGAGGCTCTGCGTGGGGTTGCGAGCGCGGCTTCGTAGACGGCCGCCAACCGCTCCGCGGTCACCTCCCACGCGAACCCGTGGGCTCGCTCGACGGCGCGGGCGGACAGCGCGGCCTGGCGTTCGGGGTTGTCGATGACCGACTCGATGGCGTCGACCCACTTGTGGACGTCGTGCCCGTCGACGAGGAGTCCGGCGTCGCCGACTGCCGTGGGCAGGCCACCCACGTTGGTGGCGACGACGACGGCTCCGCTGGCCTGGGCCTCGACGGCAACGAGGCCGAACGACTCGTTGTGCGACGGGACGGCCACGACGTCCGCTGCCCGCATCCACGTCGCGAGGGTGTCGCGGTCGGTGGGTTCGACGAAGCGCACGAGTTCGCCGATGCCCTCGTCGCGGGCGAGCTGGTCCAGTGCCATCGGCGTGCGTACCGCTCCCCCGCTGGGGCCACCGAGGATGCCCACGACGAGCCGATCGCGCAGGGCCGGGTCGCGCCGGGTGAGCATCGCGGCGGCCCGGATGAGGACGTCGGGGGCCTTGAGCGGCTGGATGCGTCCGACGAAGAGCAGGAGGACGGCATCCTCGGGGACGTCGATGCTGCGACGGGCCTCGGAGCGATCGCCCGGGTGGAAGACGTCGAGGTCCACGCCGGGCGGGACGACATCGACCCGCTCGGGGTCCGCGCCATAGAGCTCGATGAGTTCGCGGGCCTCGTCCTTGGTGTTGGCGACGAGCCGGTCGGCGGCCTCGACGACCTGCGCCTCACCGATCTCCCGACCGCGGGGCTCTTCGGCGTCCCCCTGCGGCGCGGTGGAGGTTCTTGACCCGGGCCATCGTGTGCATCGTGTGGACGAGGGGGACGTCCCAGCGGTCGGCGGCGAGCCAGCCCACCTGTCCGGAGAGCCAGTAGTGCGAGTGCACGAGGTCGTAGTGGCCCTCGGGAGCGTGCGCCGCGACCCGCATCATGCCTGCTGCGAAGGCGCACAACTGGCCGGGCAGGTCCTCCTTGTTGAGGCCCTCGTAGGGACCTGCGGCGACGTGGCGGACCACGACGCCGGGCTCGACCTCGACGACTGGGTGCGTCCGATGCCGTGGTCTGGCGGGTGAAGATGTCGACGTCGATTCCCCTGCGCGCCAGCCGTTTTGCCGTCTCGATGACGTAGACGTTCATGCCGCCCGCGTCACCGGTGCCCGGCTGCGCCAGCGGCGACGTGTGCACTGACACCATCGCCACGCGGCGTCGGGCTCGTGGCTCGTCGGTCGTCATCGAGTCAGTCTGACACGCACGGCTCAACCGGCTCGCGGCACACCGCTGAGGGTGAGCGTGGCCCGGTTGGACCACACGTGGACGTCGAGCCGACCGTCCGGCCGGAGGTCGAGTCCTCGCGTCTGGACGGCGGGACCGATGCCGACGACGGACTTGCGTGCCGACGTGAAGGCCTGCTGCTCCCCCGACTTCGCGACGACCCACCAACCACGTTTGCGCAGGTTGTGGGTCGGCAGGGCAGGCGCGATCCCGGTCGTGGCCGGCATCGCGTCGAGGTGGACGATGACGGCATCGGCACCCTCGACCTGCGCGATGACGTGCACACCGGTCGTGGTGAGAAGAAAGGTGAGGCTCAGCGGCATCGTGCGTCGCTTCCCGTTGACGTCGTCATAGACCTCACCGCTGTATGCCGCGCGGCCGGGTTCGATGCGCACCTCGTTGATGAGCACGTGGTTGAGGGTGGCCTCGACGTGCTCGATGGGGTGGTCGTCGCGCTCACCGAGGTCGCCGAGGACGGCGCTGATCGGAGATCCGCGGGTGATGGTGTCGACCATCGGCCCGGACGCGGCCGAGACCCGGAAGCCGGACTGGTAGGCCCCGACCGTGTAGCCCCGGCCGAGGGTGGCGATCCCCCGCGCGCTCTGGTCGACGGTGAGCAGCCCGGGCTCGACCGGGACGAGACCGATGTCCGTGCGCAGCACGCCGGGCAACCACGCCGCAAGGGCCAGGGCAAGGGCGGCTGCCACGGAGACGACGAGCGCCACCATGCTCCGACTCACGTCGCGGCCACGGCCGCGCACTCCCCACTGGCGCACGGTCGCAGCCTATGCCGCTGGGCCGGGCGTGGATTCCGCTGCTCGTAGGCTGGCCCCGTGGCGAGGACGAGACCGGTCGGGGTGATCACCCGTGGCACGACCAACCCCAACCGTCTCCGCCGCTGCGACCGTTGGCTCGCTGGCCCTGCGGCGTGGCGGCTGCGTCGCGCGACTGGCGCCCCACCGATCGTCGTCGACCTGGGTTACGGCGCCTCACCGGTCACGGCCGTCGAGCTGCACGACCGACTCACCCGGGTGCGACCCGACGTCGAGGTGGTGGGGATCGAGATCGACCCGGCTCGCGTGGCCGCTGGACAGCTGCTCGCCCGACCGGGGCTGAGCTTTCGCCGCGGCGGGTTCGAGGTGCCGCTCGACGGTCGCGACGCCACGGTGGTGCGGGCCTTCAACGTGCTGCGTCAGTACGCCGAGGACGAGGTGGCTGGCGCCTGGGAGTCCGTGTGCGGCCGGCTCACCCGACGACGGGCTGCTCGTCGACGGCACCTGCGACGAGCTCGGGCGGCTGTCGACGTGGGTCGCCGTCGAGCGCTCAGGACCGGTCAGCCTCACCCTGTCGTGGCACCTCCGTGGACTCGACCAGCCCTCGGCCATCGCCGAACGCCTCCCCAAGGCGCTCATCCACCGCAACGTTCCCGGCGAGGCCGTCCACGACTACCTGACCGACCTCGATCGGCACTGGGCACGCAGCGCGAGCCACGCGGCATACGGTGTGCGACAACGCTTCCTGGCCACAGCGCAAGCGATGCGCGACAGCGGGTGGCCGTTGCTCGACGGGCCTTCGAGATGGCGACTCGGCGAAGCTCACCGTCGCCTGGGACGCCGTGGCGCCCGGCTCAGACCCGGTGAGTCACCAGGGGCCGTAAGGGCCCTGGCGCGAGCCACTCCCTTGCCCTGCACCGACTCGACCGCAGGGCGGACGTCGGCGAGGTAGACCCCGGCCGCCACGACCCCGATGATCGCGAGGAAGCCGCAGCCCGCCGCCGATGGAGATGAAACCGAGGAGCACGGCCACCCCGGTCACGGCCAACCAGAAGTTCTTGGTGCGCTTGCCCGCCGCGACGAACGCGTCGGGACGGGTCTTGAGCGCGTGGACAAGGCCAACACCTCGATGGCGAGGGCCGCGATGGTGAGCACGAGAGTGACGTAGAACTGCGCGTCGCCGAGTCCGAACATGGAGTCACAGCCTACGGTGCGGACGAGTCCACGACGATCGTCACCGGGCCGTCCGCGATGCTCTCGATCTCCATGTGTGCGCCGAAGCGACCGGTGGCCACCTCGAGGCCGCGGGCCTGCAGTGCCGAAACCACCTGTGCCACAACGGGTTCGGCCACATCACCGGGAGCCGCAGCGTTCCAGGACGGACGTCGGCCCTTGCGGGTGTCGGCGAGGAGCGTGAACTGGCTGACGACGAGCACGGGCGCACCGGCGTCGGTCACCGACTGCTCACCCTCGAGCAGCCGCAGGTCGGCCACCTTGCGGGCGATGAACTCGACCTCGGCCGGGCCGTCGTCATGACCGACCCCGACCAGGACGAACAGGCCGGGTCGGGTGATCTCACCAACGGTCTCGCCGTCGACGACGACGGCGGCCCGGCGGACCCGCTGGATGACTGCTCTCACTCAGATGCCCACGGCGACAACGGATCCCACGGGCTCACCGTGCCCCAGGATCGGCGCGTCCTCGAGCGCCTCGAGCGCGTCGGTCTCGACACCGAGGCGACGCAGCACGGCGGCCAGGATGACCGTCCGGGCGCGCTGTCCACCGTCGGCGACCTTGATGGCGATGCCGCGTCCGTCAGCCAGCCCCACGGCATACACGGCTTCTGCGCCGTCCTTGGCAATCGCGCCGGGTGTGCGCTGGATGAACGTCGTGACGTCGCGACCCGTGCCACCGAGGTACTCGGGGTGGCTGCGGATCGCGTCGGCGACGCGCGCCTCGTCGGTGCCGGGGGCAGCGCTGGCGACGCGGCCGAAGGCGCGGGCCAGGCCTGCGAGCGAGACGGCCATGACCGGCGCGCCGCAGCCGTCGATCGCGGTCGCCGCGATCGGCTCCCCCGCGAGCTCGGCGAGGGTCGCGTCGCAGGCCCGCTGCAGCGGGTGGTCGATCTCGAGGTATGCCGTGTGGTCCCACCCGGCGGCGACGCACGTCGCGAGCATGCCGGAGTGCTTGCCCGAGCAGTTCTGGGCGAGCGACTCCTTGTCGTGGCCGGCGCGGATCCAGTCGAGCTTGGGCCTGCGGCGTCGATCGGGAAGTCCGGGGTGTTCTGCAGGTCGGCCACGGTGAGGCCGGCGCCGGCGAGGATCTCGCGGACGGCGTCGAGGTGGAAGGACTCACCCGAGTGGCTCGCGCTGACGAGGGCGAGGTGGTGCGGGGCGACGTCGAGGCCGCTGCGCACCATCGCGAGGGCCTGGATCGGCTTGTTGGAGGACCGGGGGAAGACCGGGTCGGTGGCATTGCCGAGTTCCAGTTCGACCGAGCCGTCGGCCGCCGTGACGGCGACGCTGGCTCGGTGGACGGATTCGACAAAGCCGCCCCGGATCGCTTGCGCGAGAACCGGGGCGGCGTCGAGAACTGCAGGGGTGCGGGAGGTCTGGGGGGTGCTCACGCGTCCCAGACTAGGTCCGCGGGGTGTGGCGTCAGTTGCCGACCTTGTCAGCAGCCTTGGCGGTCGCCTTCGTGGTGGAGGCGGCGGCCTTCTTGGCGCTGGTGGTGGTGGCCTTGGCCGAGGTGGTGGTGCGCTTGCGCGGCGTTGGTGGCCGTCGTGGTGGTGCGCTTGGCGGCGGTGCGGGTGCGCTTCGCGGCAGCCTTGACCTCGGTCGCGGCGACGTCGCTGCTGTCCTCGACAACGTCGACGAGGGTCTCGGCGACCTTGACGGCCTCCTTGCGACCCGTGGTGAAGGTGGCGAGGGCCGAGCTGCGGACGTCGAGGACGGCCTTGCGGGCGGTCGTGACGGCACCCTTGCCGAGGCTGAGGGTGGTCTCGGCCTGGGCGACGAGGTCCTTGGTGGCCTTCTGGTTCTTGATGCGGGTGACGAGCTTCTCGCCACGGACCGCGAGGTCCTCGTAGCCCTTGGTGACCTCGTCGGCCTTGGCAACACCCTGGTTGAGGGCCTTGGTCGGGAGGGCCTTGATGTCACCGAAGACGATCTCGGCGCGCTTCTGGACGGCGGTCGGGGCCAGGTCGGCCTGGAGCTCGGTGCGGGCCTTCTCGGCGCGGACACGGGCGTCACGGACGCGCTCGACGGCGAGGTCGGTGGCGCCGACGACGGCGAACAGCGGGGTGGCGGGGCTCTTGGTGGCGGTCTTCGTGGGCATGTTCACTCCTGGTGAATTGGTGGTGCGGGGTTTGTGGTTGATGCGGTGGTGCGAAGGAAGGGGTACGTCTGGGTCAGCGCTTGGGGTCCGCGCCGATGAAGGACTCATAGACGTCGAGGAGGGTCTCTCGTTGACGGTCGGTGAGATTCGGGTCGGCGGCGATGGCGTCCCGGACGGTGGTGCTGGTGGCCTCGGCCACGGGCTGCTCGTCGAGGATTCCGGCCTTGACGTAGAGCGTCTCGGCCGACACCTCCAGCCCTTTGGCCAACTGCTGCAGGATCTCGGCGCTCGGGCGCTTGAGGCCGCGCTCGAGCTGGGAGAGATAGGGGTTCGAGATCCCGGCGAGCTCGGAGAGTTGACGCAACGACAGACGGTGCGACAGACGCTGCTCACGCAGGTAGTCGCCCAATCCGGCGAGGTCGTGCAACGGGTTCCGGCTCATGGATCCATTGTGCTTGCTGTAGTTAGCAAAATGCAAACCGAGGCAAGCGTGATGGTGAACACATGCCGTCTCGGTGGGGCTGAGGACTGAGACGGGGTATGCCGCGTGCTTGGTTTTGACATAACCTTGCCTTATGTCTGTGCGCGAGCTCTTCACCTTCCCCAACCCGGTCAACGAGAAGGCGGCCCGGTCGGTTGCGGGTGGTGTCGTCGTCCTCGCACTCCTCACCCTGATCACCCAGTGGTGGTGGCTGGCCGCGCTCCTTGCTCTCGGGTTCGCGCTGCGCGTTGCGGGCGGGCCGCGCTACAGCCCGCTGGGACGCCTCGCAGTCCACGTCATCGCCCCACGCTTCGGCGCCGCCCGGCTCGTGCCCGGCCCCCCGAAGCGCTTCGCCCAGACGGTCGGCCTGGTGTTCAGCGGCGTTGCGGCCATTGCCGCCCTGGGCTTCGGCGCGACGACGCTTTGCCTCGGCCCTGCTCGCCGTCCTCGTCGTCTTCGCACTGCTCGAGTCAGGACTTGGGTTCTGCGCCGGCTGCTGGGTCTTCGGTCACCTCATGCGCCTCGGCGTCATCCCCGAGGAGACCTGCGCGGCCTGCAACGACATCCGCCTCCGTCAGAAGGAAGCCCAACCCGCCTGACCTCAACCCAACTTCAGCGGCGCTTGATGCCCAACAGGTCGCGGGCATCCGATGTCGACATCGGCGGGCGCTGCATCGTCGTCGCCAGCTCGGCGGCGCGGGCGACGAGTTCGGAGTTCTGCTGAACCTGCTGCCCGCGGGCAAAGACGATGTTGTCCTCCATGCCGACGCGCAGGTGCCCTCCGGCTGACAGGGCCGCGGCCAGGACAGGCAGGTGGGTCCGGCCGATCCCGGTCGCCGACCATGACGTCACCTCGTCGGGCAGCATCGCGACACCGGCCATGAGCGCGGCCGCCGTCCCCGGCATCGCACCCGGCACCCCCAGGACGAAGTCGACGTGGACCTTGCCGCCGAACGGCAGCCCGTGGGTGTCCAGGAGTCGTTGCAACGCGTGGACGTGTCCCAGCTCGAAGAGCTCGAACTCGGGGACGACCTCGCGCTCCTGCGCCTGGACATAGAGGTCGGACATGAAGCCCCAGGGGTTGAGGAAGACGTCATCACCGAAGTTCGTCGTGCCGCACGTGAGGCTGCACGAGTCGGGCTCGGCGTCGAGGACCGTCAGTCGCTGCTCGAGCGGGTCGTGAACCGAGCCCCCGGTGGAGAGCTGGACGATGAGGTCGGTCTCGGAGCGGATCGCGTCGACCGCGGCCTTGAGGTGGCCGCCGTCGAGGGTCGGACGGTGTTCGCCGTCGCGGATGTGCAGGTGGATGAGCGCCGCCCCCGCCGCCTCGCACGTGCGCGCCGTCGCGACGAGCTCATCGAGGGTCGTGGGCAGCTGCGGCACGTCGGCCTTCGCGTGCTCGGCACCCGTGGGGGCAACGGTGATGAGGGTCGCGGACGATGCGGTGGCCATGCGCTCAGTCTGTCAGGAGGACCCTGCGCCGCGTGACCCGGATCGCGCAGATCCTGCGGCGAATCAGCGTCCGACGATGACGGTTTGCGCTCCAGCGACCGTTCCGGCGACAAGATCGACATCGTCGGGGGTGTTGCGCTTGATGACGGCCAGGGCGATCGGGCCGTCCTCGTGGTGCCGGGCCACGCTCGTGATCCGGCCGATCTCGCGGCCCTCGAGGACCAACGGTGCCCCCGCCTCGGGCAGCAGGTGGCCCGAGCCGTCGAGGTGCAGGAAGACGATGCGGCGCGGCGGGTCGGCCGAGGTTGTGCACGCGCGCGACGGTCTCCTGTCCGCGGTAGCAGCCCTTGTGCAGGTGCACGGCCGTGCGCAGCCAGTCGACCTCGTGCGCGATCGTGCGGTGATCGGTCTCGAAGCCCAGGCGCGGACGCCAGGCAGCAACCCGCAGCGCTTCGGCCGCCCAGATTCCGGCCAGCGGACGGTCGCCCACAGCGGCCTCCAGCTCGGCGCGAGGAACGATGAGCTCGCGCCAGCGACGCGAGGCACCCGGGTGGTCCGTCTCCGGCCCGTATGCCGCAGTGTCACCGACGAGGTTCGGCCAGGGGTCGACCCACGCCAAACGGCTCGCCCTCGACACTGGCGGCCGAAAGCGGTTCTCCGAGAACGGCATACGCGTCGGTGACGTCTGTGACCTCGACCCGCAACATGAAGCGCATCGAGTCGAGCCACGCCACGAGCGCCGGCGCGGTGCCGGGCTCGACCGTGATCCACGTCGACTCGCCGTCGTCGACGATGTGCAGGGCGTGCTCGATGTGGCCCTTGGGTGAGAGGACGAGCGACTCGGTGGAGACCCGCGGTGCCAGACCGGTGAGCTGCTGCGTGGTGATCGAGTGCAACCACGACAGACGATCATTTCCGGACACCCGGACAACCCCACGGTGGGAGAGGTCGACGACCGCGAGGCCCTCCTCGAGCAGACGCTGCTCACGACCGGGATCGCCGTAGTGCGCGGCCACACCCCCGTCGAGCCCCTCACCCGCAACGGCACCGGGCCGGTTCAGGAGGGGTGAACCGCCAACGATGACGGGCGGCACTGTTAAAGGTTCGGTCATGACTGCTTCCTGCAGGTGCGGCAGAGGCCGTGGATGGCGGCGTGGGTGACGTCTGCCTCGAACCCAAGAGAACCGTCGAGCCGGGCGACGAATTCCTCGGCCACCTCGACAGGTGCCTCGTCCACGCGACCGCACTGACGGCATACGACATGGATGTGGGTGGCATGGGTGGTGAGGTGATAGCTCGGGACGCGGTGGTCGACGTGCGTGTGGCTCACGAGACCGAGTTCCTGGAGCGCCTCGAGGGAGCGGTAGACGGTCGACAGGGCCATCGGCGTCTCAGCCGTGGCGGAGACGGCCTCGACGAGCTGCTCCGGCGTGGCGTGACCGAGCCGCTCGACCGCGTCGAGCACCTGTTGACGCTGCGGCGTGAGCCGCCGTCCGGCGGCTCGCAGACGCGTGCCGAGATCACTCACCCCACCAATGTATGCCGGTCGGCCGGCTGCCCCAGCATGCGCACCTACACTTGGCCGGGTGCTAGACGACTTTGCCGCCGAGGACGCGCGTACAAACCGCCAGGCTCGCAAGAAGCCGCACTGGGGGCGACGTTTCCTGCTCGTCATCGCCTCGTTCGTTGCCCTGGCCCTCGTCGGGACGGTCGGCTTCGTCGTCTTCCTGGACCGCAAGGCCGCGAGCAACATCACCCAGGAGGACCTCCTCCCCCCGAAGTCCACCCCGACGACGAAGGACGGCGAGCCCGTCCCCCTCAAGGGCGTGGGGCAGAACTACCTCATCATCGGCGCGGACACGCGGCCCGGCGACGCCGGCCGAGCAGACGTCATCGTCCTGGCCCACGTGCCCGAGGACAAGAAGTCCGTCCAGCTCATTCACTTCCCCCGCGACCTCTACGTCTCGATCCCGGGTCGCGGCAAGAACAAGATCAACGCGGCCTACGCGTTCGGCGGGGCGCCCCTGCTGGTGAGCACGATGCAGGACCTGCTCGGCGTCAAGATCGACCATGTCGCCAAGACCGACTTCGAGGGCTTCCGCAAGATGACCGACGCGGTCGGCGGCGTGCGGGTCTACGCCGAGGAAGCGAGCGACGAGGGCGCCTTCCAGGTCCACGAGGGCTGGAACAACTTCAATGGCGAGCAGGCGCTGGCCTTCGTGCGGGAGCGCCACGAGCTCTCCGAGGGAGACATCTCGCGCGGTCGACGCCAGCAGGCGTTCATCAAGGCGCTCATGATCAAGACGCTCACCCCGTCAGTGATCGCCAACCCGATCACCCTGACGAAGTTCGTCAACGCCGCCACGAGCAACCTGGTCGTCGACAAGGCCCTCAACGTCGGAACGATGCGCAGCGAGGCGATCTCCCTGCGCAACCTGCGCAGCGGCGACATCATCTTCATCACCGCACCCTTCTCCGGCTTCGGAACCTCGCCGGAGGGCGGCGCCATCGACATCGTCGACGTGGCCGGCATGGACGCTCTGGGCAAGGGCCTGCGCACCGACACGATGGACGACTACGCCGACGTCTCCGTCACCCCATAGGGGTCGAAGACTCAAACGCGACCTACTCGACGCGCTTGAGCTCCGCCGAGAGGTGTGAGGTCAGCGGCTGACCCATCGCGGCCATGTCCATGACCCACATGAGGTTGGACGTCACGTAGCCATACATGCGGTGCGCCGCGGTGTACTCCTTGGCGTGCGGACTGCGCATCACGCCGTCGGTGCGCAGCTCGACCTTGGCCGGCTGGGCGTGCCCGGCGTACATCTCGACGAAGCCGGTCGGGTGTGCGAGCAGCAGTTCGACGTTGGTGCCGTCCTCGCTCTCGGGCACGGGGCGCCAGAAGCCGACCTCGGTCGCGAGCGGACGAACCTTCTCGCCCGCGTCGTCGAGGAGCCAGGACTGGCTGCGCCACTCCAGAAACGGCCGGCCGTCATGGGCGCAGATGATCTCCTGGCCGAAGTTCGCCGACTCCATCGTGGGGTAGCCGACGACGCCGGCGCCGACCCACTTGCCGACGAGCCAGGCGAGGGGGGCGAGCTCGGGTGGGAGGTCTGTGTCGAGATGGAAGGCCACGAGTGGGATCGTAGTCGCACACCACAGGAGGACCCATGGCCAATCCCTCTACCACCAGACCACTCGTCGTCAAGATCACCTGCGGCGCCGAAGCCCTCGAACGCCTCAACCAAGCTCTCACGGTTGCCGTCATTGCCGTCACGGCCGGCGCCGAGGTCAGCGTGTGGCTCACCGGGGAGGCCACGTGGATGGCTGTCGCCGGCCGCGCCGAGGAGCTCTCCCTCCCCCACGCCTCCCCACTCGCGGGGCTTCGCGACGCCCTGCTCGTCGGCGCCACGGTCACGGTCTGCGGCCAGTGCGCGGCCCGTCGCGACCTCGAGCCCGACGACTTGCTGGAAGGCGCAACGATCAGAGGCGCCGCGTCATACGTCGAAGAAATTCTGCGACCGGACGTGCAGGCGATCGTCTACTGACAGGTCAGCCGACGAGGATGCGGGACACCAGGTAGATCGGCACGCCGGTCACCAGGAACGAGGCCGCCGCGGCCGTGATCTGGCCGCGCATCCCGCGAATCGGCGACAGGGTGCAGAGCGCCCGACGCGTCACGTGCGCCAGCACTGCGGCAACCACGCCGAGCAGGGCTCCGTAGGGTCCACCGACCACGTCGAAGAACAGCCCGGTGATCCCGCCCGCGACCAGTCCGATGGCGCCGGCGGCCGGCAGCATCCACGGACGAGCCTTCGCGAACGGAGCACCGAGGTCAGCGACAGCGGACAGGGCAAGTGCCGCGGCCACCACCGCGACCACCTCGCGACCACCGAACGTGCGACCGAGTGGGACGTAGGCGGCACCGATCGCAGCGATGGCGATACCGGCAGCGCTCACCGCCACGGACTGGGTGAGGCGCGGTCGACCGTCGCGGCGCAACAGCTGGTGCAGGAACATCGCCAGCATGGCGACGGCCACGACGACGGGGACGTGTCGCAGGTAGGGCTCTTCGGAGGTCAGCGCGACGGCCGCAGGGGCAAGGACCCCAGCCAGGCCGATGGCGAGGGACGAGCCGAACTTGCTCGAGGAACCCAACAGCTCGGGCCAACCCCACGCGAGCACGAGGCCGCCCCAGGCGATCGCGGCAGCGCCGAGCGCCTGGTCAGCCGCGGTTGCCAGGGCGAGGAGCACCGCGAACACCGCGGTGGCGAGGACCAGGGTCACCCGCCGCTCCGTGGCGATCGGCGGCAGGATCGGGTTGCGTCGGCGCTCCTCACGGGCAGCACGTCGGGCAGCACGCGACTCGTTCACCGGTTCGTCCACCGGGTCACTCACGGGGTCGCTCCCGGGCTCCGTCGCATCCACGATCGGCATCCTGCCATCAGTCATGCCGTCAGCCACCGGCGAAAGGCGGAAGCACCTCGACGACCTTGTCCTCGCCGACCTCAGCGTCACGACCCACGGATCGACCGTCGAGGAGGACCGAACACACAGCGACCACGTCGCCCAGGGCCGGGTGCGCCGCGACCGCTGCGTCGAGGACGTCACCGACGCGCGGGCCCGCCTCGAACGTCTCCTCGGTCACGCCTGCCGCCGCTCGGGCACCGGCCCAATAACGCAGTGTCACCGGTCTCATGCCCCGGTGAGAGCCGTCGATCGCGGTCATGTCCACCTATTCTGTGCTGGATGGCCCAACTCCTGCTGCTGACGAACGCCTTGGCGCCGAGCGCCGAGGTGCTGCCAGCTCTGGGCCTGCTCAGCCACCATGTTCGCATCCTCCCGGCCGAGCCGACCGCCCTCATCGACGCGCCGCCCGCTGACGCAGTCCTCGTCGACGCCCGCCGAGAGCTCGCGATGGCCCGTTCGCTGTGCCGGGTCATCCGCACGACCGGACTGTCCGCGCCCCTGTTTGCCGTGCTCACCGAGGGTGGGCTCGCGGGCCTGACCCCCGAGTGGGGCATCGACGACGTGCTGCTCGACAGCGCCGGGCCGGCCGAGGTCGAGGCCCGGTTGCGCCTCGCCATCGCCCGCGGCCTGGAGGGTGACCCTGCCGACGACGACGTACGGATCACCGCTGGCGTCCTCGTCATCGATGAGGCGACCTACTCGGTGAAGCTGCGCGGCAAGGCCCTCGACCTCACCTACAAGGAGTTCGAGCTCCTCAAGTACCTCGCCCAGCACCCGGGCCGCGTCTTCACCCGCGCCCAGTTGCTGCAGGAGGTCTGGGGCTACGACTACTTCGGTGGCACCCGCACCGTCGACGTCCACGTGCGCCGCCTGCGCGCCAAGCTCGGCTCCGACCACGAGACCCTCATCGGCACCGTCCGCAACGTCGGCTACCGCTTCGTCCCCGAAGAGGCCGAGGCCGCCGCTCAGGCCGAGATCGCGTCCTCGTGACCTCCGTCCACCTCGAGACGTCTTCGCACCTCGACTCGGCAGCGGCGGCCGACGTCCTCGCGTTGGCGGGTCGGGCGGCCGACGCCGATGGCGTCGAGGCGATCTCGGAAGCCTTCCGTCTTGCCCTCACCTCCGCCCATGGCGACGTTTCACACTTTGCTGCGTATGCCGCAGAGTCCCGTCTCGTGGGCTACGCAGCTCTCGATGGGGCTGGGTCAGCCGAGCTGGTCGTCGATCCCGATGCGCGCCGGCAGGGCGTCGGGCGAGAGCTGCTTCGCGCTGCCCTCGAGGGTGGCACCACAGGCGTGTGGGCTCATGGCGACCTGCCCGGTGCCCGGGCCTTGGCTGCGGCCGAAGGCCTCGTGTCGACCCGCGAACTTCATGTCATGGCGCGCGCCGTTGCCCCCGGCGACGAGGTCGATCCCGTTCTGCCGGAGGGCTTTTCGGCACGGACCTTCGAGCCGGGGCGGGATGAGCAGGCGTGGCTCGAGGTCAACAGCTTGGCCTTTGCGAGTCACCCCGAGCAGGGCTCGATCACTCTCGAGGACCTGCAGGAACGCATGGCCCAGGACTGGTTCGACGCTGCTGGCTTCTTCCTCGTGGAGGACACGACGGTGACCGATGCCGACGGTGGCCATCCGCTCGCGGCCTCGCACTGGACGAAGCGGGAGCCAGGTTCAGCGGCAGGCGAGGTTTATGTCGTCGGCGTGCACCCGGCATACCAGGGTCGCGGTCTTGCGGGACCACTCACGGGACTCGGGACGGCCTACCTCGCCCGTCAGGGCGTCGACACGATCGACCTCTATGTCGACGGTGACAACACGCGGGCCCTCGCGACGTATCGGCGCGCGGGCTTCGCCGACGCGGCCATCCACGTCGTCTACGGACGTCCTTCCGCGCCGTAGAGTGGCCCGGTCCACCGAGGAACCGCAGGGAGAGCACGTGACCGACACCCGCCCCGAGGGCGCCGGAGTAGATCCCGAAGGCGCCACCCCGCCGACTGACACGGGCGGCAACAGCGTCGCCCGCAACAGCGCGATCATGGCGGTCGGAACGCTGGGCTCCCGGGTCCTCGGATTCGTTCGCACCGCGATGCTCTCGGGTGTCGTCGTGTCCAAGGCGTTCGACTCGTTCACCATCTCGAACACCCTGCCGACGCAGCTCTACGTGCTCATCAACGGCGGCATCATCTCGGCCCTGCTCATCCCGCAGCTCACCAAGGCGATGATGCGCAAGGACGGTGGTCAGGACTTCAGCGACCGCCTCATCACCTTGTGCCTGCTCGTGCTGGGTGGCGCGACCCTCCTCTCCCTGGCCGGAACGCCGTGGATCATCGACCTGTTGACCAAGGATTCCGCGGGCCAGGCCTTCCTCGACCTGACGATCTTCATGGCCTACATCTGTGTGCCGCAGCTGTTCTTCTACGGGCTGTACTCGGTGCTCGGTCAGGTGCTCAACGCGCGGGGCAACTTCTTGGCGTACGCCTGGGCTCCGGCGGTGGCCAACGTCATCCAGATCATCGGTCTGGGCTGGTTCATCGTGCAGTGGGGGAAGCAGTCCGAGGCCACCGGCTGGACCACCGAGATGATCCTCGTGCTCGGGGTCAGCACCACCTTGGGCATCGCGCTGCAGGGCCTGTGTCTCATCTGGCCGCTGTGGAAGTCCGGGTTCCGCTACCGCCCCCGGTTCGGCTGGCGCGGAGTCGGCTTCAGCGACATGTCGCGCATGACCGGATGGACGGTTGCGGCCCTGGTCATCTCGCAGGCCTACGGCTTCGTGACGACAGGGATCATGGCGCCCGAATCGGTCGGCGACAACGTCCCGAGCACCGGGATCCAGACGTGGGCCTACACCCTCTACATCCTTCCCCACTCGATCATCACGACGTCGATCGTCAGCGCGCTCTTCCCCGCCATGTCCCGCGCCCACGAGTCGGGTGACCTCGCAGAGATGCGGCGCCGGGTCGTCAGCGGGCTCACCAGCCCGGCCATCCTCTTGCTGCCCGCGACCGCTGCCTTCATCGCGCTGGGCCGGCCCATGGCCAACAGCCTCTTCCCCGGGACCCGCTACATCCCGGCGAAGGGCGTCGACGACGCCCGGGACGTCGCGCTCGTCCTGGCCATCATGGCGATCGGCCTGGTGCCCTTTGGTGTCACGGCGCTCAAGCAGCGCTACTGCTTCGCTCGCGGCGACGGTTGGCTCAACTTCTGGCTCGTGGCTCTCATGGTGGGCATCAGCCTCGCGGGTTGCGCCGTGGCCGTGTGGGTCTCGCCGCCCCAGTACCTCGTCGCGACGGTGGCCGGCGGTGCCACGCTCGCCAACTTCGCGTCGGCCGGCGCGTTCCTCTTCGTGGCCCGCTCGCAGCTCGGCGGCCTCGACTTCGGCCGGGTCTCGCGGCTGTGGATCCGTGTGGCCGTCGCTTCGGCGATCGCCGGTCTGGGCGGGTGGGGCGCTGCTTCGTTGGTCGCCGATCCGGCCAGCAGTTACGTCCTGAACGTCGCCGCCCTGGCGGCGGGCGGCTTGGTCATGCTGGTCCTCTACTACGTGGCTTCCAAGGCCCTGCGGATCCGCGAGGTCGACGACCTGGTCGCGCCGATACTGCGCCGCCTCCCCGGCCGCGCCTGACGTCACCTCCCCCCGGCCCCACCCCGTCTTATTGCGCAGGAGCGACACGCAACCGCCGGTTTCGACCCGGAAATGTCGCTCCAGCGCAATAAGACCTCAGCGGGTTGGCAGGTCCGAGTCTGCGGCCTCGCCGCCGGGGTGGAACGCCGCCTCGGGGTCGTAGTACTGGTGGAACTTGCGGTCATAGCTGACGCCCGCCGCGAGGATCTTGGCCCACCGCACCGGATGCTTCTCGGCCTTGTAGTGCATCGGGTTGCGCAGCCCGCCGGCCTTGATGACGCGCTGCACTCGCGCCCACAGCTCGGGGTGACGAGCCAGCGCCCACTTGATCGTCCGCACCGGCACGACCGAGTAGACGGTCTCGGTGTCGGCCTCGACGAGCTCGAAGTCCTCGGGGAGGTTGTCGTGGACGTACTCGTCGACGTACCACTTCACCGCGTTGAAGCCGGTCCCCGTGACGTAGTAGTTCGAGCGCCCGAGTCGCGGGTTGAGCTCGAAGAACTTCGACTTGCCGTCGCGCGGGTCGTACTTGAGGTCGAAGTTCGCGTAGCCGACCCACTTGAGCTCGGCGAGCAGGCGCACGGACTCGTCGACGATCTCGCGGTTCTGGCCGGTGAGGATCGCGGCCGGGACGCCGATGAGTCCGGGCGAGTGCTCCTCGATGAGCGTGCGGCCATAGCTGGCAAACCGGACCTGCGAGTTCTTGTCGCAGTAGCAGGTGAGGATCCGCATGCCCGTGTCGTCGCCGGGGATCATGTCCTGGAGGATCAGCTTGGCGCGATAGCCCGAGCCGTGGATGCGGTCGAGCAGGTCACGCAACTCGTCGGCGGACGCGACCTCGTGCACCTTGGCCTGGCCCTCGAACGTCACGAGGTTCCAGGCACGCGGTGCGGTCGGCTTGAGAATGAGCGGATAGCCCTCTGCCGGAACCTTGTTGGCGTATGCCGTTCCGTCGCCTCCGTCGGCCAGGTCAATGATCGTCGTGGTCGGGATCGAGACGCCTGCCGCCAGGGCCGCCTCCTCGAAGGTGTGCTTGCGCGTCGCCCTCTTCAGGATCTCGGCGCGGACGTAGGGCACCTTCCACGACTCATCGAGCTGGTCGCGCATGGCGTCGATGACGTCGACGAGTGCATCTGACGTCGCCAGAAGGATTTTGGGCTGCGAGAGCTCGGCGAAGGGCGAGGCCTTGAGCGCCGCCGCCAACGCCTCAGGGTCGTGGGCGTCGGAGCAGCTGACGACCTCGAGGATCGCGGAGTTCTCGACGACCCACGACGTCGCGCCACTCACGACGAGCGACTTCACGCCGTACTCCTCGTGGAAGGCGCGCACGAGCGAATAGCCGCCAACGTGCGCACCGACGATCACGGGAACGAACGGCTGCTCGGCGATGGAGCCAAAACTCTTACTGGGCAACGGAACTCAGCTTTCAGCGGCGCTTGTAGACGCGGACGGCCAGGTCGATGAGCCGACCGGAAAGGGGACGGATCTGCTTGGTGAACTCACCGGCATACTCACGTCGTTCCGGGTTCCACTGACGTTTGAACTCCTCGAGCCCCTCGGAGGCGTCGATGCCGCCGAAGTCGAAGGTCTTGACGCCCTTGGCCGCCGCGTCCTGCATGATCTGCCAGACCATGAGGTAGTTGGGGCGCAGGTTGCGGTGCTCGTCGGACGACGCGGCATACAGGTAGGAACCGCGGGTGCCGCACGTGGCAAAGACCGAGCCGGCCAGGTACTGCCCGTCAGGGTGCTGCGCATGCGACGCCTCGAACTCAGCCGCCGAGCCCTCGTTCTTCTCGATGCTCTCCTCGAGGCCCGCGACCTGGCGGTCGGCCTTCTCGGAGGGGTACTTCTCGCGCTTGGCCGCAGCCTTCTCGAGCTGACCGCGCAGGTCCTCGAGCTTGGTGCGCGCCGACTCGGCAGCGGCGCCGTGGTCGAGTTTGACGAGGGAGATGACGATGTCGTCGGTCGGCGAGAGCACGTCGTAGAGGGTCGTGAAGTACTCCATGCTGCGGATGCCGAAGCCGTCTCGCGCGCCGGTCGTCTTCATGAGCTCGTAGAACGCGGGGATCTTGTCGCGCCCGACCGACTCGTAGACCAGGCCGGACTTCTCGGCCTTGCGGATCGACTGGCGCGTGCCCTGGGTGAGGTCCTTGTGCAGGGCCTCGAGATCGGAGATGTCGGTGACCATGCGCAGCGCCGGCTGAGCAAGCGTCTTGGCCGCGTCGTCGCCCGGGTCGGTGCGAGTGAACCCTCGCGACTCGAGGGCGGGACGGATGTCGGGGTTGTCGATGCGCACGGCCGGGTCGATGCGGAGCAGGACGCCACGGTTCTCCTTGGCGACCTTGCTGACCTCGGCCAGCAGTGCGTCGACGGTCTCGTTGTCGGACCAGTCGACGACGAAGCCGCGGGGGCAGTAGGCCAGAGCCATCGGGATGACCGGGGTGCGGCGGAAGAGAATGAGCGCCGCGCCGGTGACCTCGTCGGCACCATCCGGTCCCGCAGCCTTGCGACCCACTGCGACCGTCTTCCAGGTCCAGCCCGTGTGCTCCTTCTCCTTGCCCCACGGGGTCGTCTGCATGAGGTGCCCGTTGGGGTGGTCACGAACGAAATCGTCGTGCTCACGCTCGGTGAGGGACAGGGCCGACAGTGCCACGAAGCTCCTTGGTGAGGTCGTCAGGGATCGCCCCGGAGTCTATCCGCCGGCCCGTGGCGCGGAAATCTCACGCATTCCCTGTTGCAACCGGGACGATCCACGATTTCCGCGTCATCGGCGAGGAGCACGGGCGGGGTTAGGCTCGAAGCGTGCGCAACGAACCGGTCGGCATCCTCGGCGGCGTGGGCCCGATGGCCACCGTCTACTTCATGCAGCGCGTCCTTGAGATGACGGATGCGTCGCGCGACCAGGACCACGTCGACATGCTGGTGTGGAACCACGCCAGCATTCCGGACCGGACGGCATACATCGTCGGAGACAGTGACGAGAGCCCCGGACCGGTGATGGCCGAGGACGCGCGTCAGCTCGAGCGCGCCGGCGCCAAGTTCATCGCCCTGCCGTGCAACACCGCCCAGGCGTTCCAGGACGAGGTCGCCGCGGCCGTCGACATCCCCGTCATCGACATCGTCGCCGTGACGGTCGAGGCCGCCCAGGCTGCCGTGCCGGGGCTCACGACGCTGGGCATCCTCGCAACCGACGGCACGCTGCGCGCCGAGACCTATCACCGGGCAGCCGAGGCCGCGGGGCTCACACCGGTCACCCCCGATGACGTCGTCCAGAAGGACGTCATGTCGATGATCTACGACGGAGTCAAAGCGGGTATGCCGGTCAGTCGCGACCGCTTCGACGCTGCGGTCGCGCACTTGCGCGCCAAGGGCGCCGGCGCCATCGTGCTCGGCTGCACCGAGTTGTCGATCCTGCAGACCGACCTCAAGGTCGACGAACCCGATGTCGTCGATTCGCTCGATGCCCTCGCGGCCCGCACGGTGGTGCTCGCCGGCGGCAGACTGCGCTGACCCCGTGATGTCTTCTCCTGTTCACCTCGAACTGTCACGATGAAGCCATGACGACGTCGACGACCCAGGACAACTCACTGGACCTGGACCAGCCCGAAGACTCGACGGATGCGGCCAACGCGACCATCGCGACCGACACCGCTGCCGAGGCAGCCGCTGGTGGCAACTTCGTCCCAGAGGTGTCGATCGCGAGCGCCTCCGCGTCCGAGGCCCGCGCGATCCAGCCCCGCGCCTCGAACGGCCGCTTCACGCGACCTGACGGTGAGGACGACGGGCTGCCCGCCGACCGGTTCCTCGACCGCGAGATCTCGTGGCTGCAGTTCAACGAGCGCGTCCTTCAGCTCGCCGCCGACGAGAACGTTCCGCTCCTCGAGCGCGCCCGCTTCCTCGCGATCTTCACGTCCAACCTCGACGAGTTCTTCATGGTGCGCGTCGCCGGCCTCAAGCGCCGCATCGCCACCGGCCTCGCCGTCCGCTCGGCCTCGGGGCTCGAACCCCGCGAGGTCCTCGAGCAGATCTCGACCGTCGCCCACGAGCTGCTCGACATGCAGGCCCGCGTCTATGACGACCTCGTGCAGCCCGCGCTCGAGGACGAAGGCATCCAGGTCGTCCGCTGGGACGAGCTCTCCGAGGACGAGCAGACCGAACTCGGGCAGCTCTTCACCGACCGCGTCTTCCCTGTCCTCACGCCGCTCGCCGTTGACCCGGCCCACCCGTTCCCCTACATCTCCGGGCTGTCGCTCAACCTCGCCGTGCTGCTCGTCAACCCCAAGACCGGCAAGGAGCACTTCGCCCGCGTCAAGGTGCCACCGCTCCTCCCCCGTCTGATCCGGGTGGGCGAGACCGGCTCGGCCGGCGATGTCTACGACGTGCGCTTCGTCCCGCTCGAGGACGTCATGGCCGCCAACCTCGACCAGCTCTTCCCGGGCATGGAGGTGCACGAGCACTACACCTTCCGGGTCACGCGCAACGAGGACCTCGAGGTCGAGGAGGACGACGCCGAGAACCTCCTCGCCGCGTTGGAGAAGGAACTGACCCGGCGTCGTTTCGGTCCGCCCGTCCGGCTCGAGGTCGACCGCGACATGGACGACCACGTCATGGACCTGCTCGTGCGCGAACTCGGCGTCTCGGGCCACGAGGTCTACCGCCTGCCCGCTCCCCTCGACCTGCGCGGGCTCAACATCATCGCCGACCTCGAACGCTCCGACCTGCACTACCCGGCGTTCGTCTCGCGCACCAACAGCGACCTCGCGCCGACCGAGAGCGCCAAGGCCCGCGACATCTTCGCGAGCATCCGCAAGCAGGACGTCCTGCTCCAGCACCCCTACGACTCGTTCTCGACGTCGGTGCAGGCGTTCATCGAGCAGGCGGCCGCGGACCCCAATGTCCTCGCCATCAAGCAGACGCTCTATCGCACCAGCGGGGACTCCCCGATCATCGACGCCCTCATCGACGCCGCCGACAGTGGCAAGCAGGTGCTGGCCGTCGTCGAGATCAAGGCCCGCTTCGACGAGCAGAACAACATCTCCTGGGCCCGCAAGCTCGAGCGCGCCGGCGTCCACGTCGTCTACGGCATCGTCGGCCTCAAGACCCACTGCAAGCTCAGCCTCGTGGTCCGCCAGGAAGAGGACGGGCTGCGCCGCTACTGCCACGTCGGCACCGGCAACTACAACCCCAAGACAGCCCGCCTCTATGAGGACTTCGGTCTGCTGACCTGCGACCCGCAGGTCGGCGAGGACCTGTCGCGCCTGTTCAACCAGCTCTCGGGCATCGCACCGCGCAGCAAGTTCAAGCGCCTCATGGTCGCGCCGCGATCCGTCCGCACCGGTCTGCTCGAACGCATCGACACCCAGATCGAGTGCGAGAAGGCCAAGAAGGGCACCGGCTACATCGGCTTCAAGGTCAACTCCATCGTCGACGAGCAGATCATCGACGCGCTCTATCGCGCCTCGATGGCCGGCGTGAAGGTCGACGTCTGGGTCCGCGGAATCTCCTCTCTGCGTCCCGGTGTCGAGGGCCTGTCCGAGAACATCACCGTCCACTCGATCCTCGGTCGCTTCCTCGAGCACTCCCGGATCTTCCTCTTCGGAACCGGCGAGGAAGCCGAGGCGTGGATCGGCAGCGCCGACATGATGCACCGCAACCTCGACCGCCGCGTCGAGTGCCTCGTGCGCCTGTCCGACCCGCGCCACCTCCACGACCTCAGCTCCCTCATGACCAAGGGCATGAGCGGCGACTACTCGCACTGGAGCCTCGAGAGCGATGGTCGCTGGAGCCGACACCACGTCGGCCCCGACGGCGAACTGCTTGAGGACGTGCAGGCCGTCCTGATCGAGATGCACGCGAAGCGTCGACGCAAGGCTCGGCGGCGCTGAGCACACAGGCCCGATCCCAGATCATCCCCGCGGCAGGAACGTTGCCGTGGCGGGTGCGTGACGGCGTGCTCGAAGTCGCGCTCGTCCACAGGCCCCGCTACGACGACTGGTCCTGGCCCAAGGGCAAGCTCGACCCCGGCGAGGACTGGGGCACCGCCGCGGCCCGCGAGACGCTCGAGGAGACCGGGCTCGAGGTGCGCCTCGGCCGTCCCCTGCCCGAGGCCCGCTACCTCCTGCTCACCAAGGCGGGCGAGCACGGCGAGAAGGTCGTCCGTTACTGGGCCGCCACCGTCACCGGCGGCAGCGGCGTGCTCGAGAACGAGATCGATGCCGTCGAGTGGCTCGACGTAGTCGAGGCCAATGTCCGCCTCGACTACGCCCACGACCGCGAACAGCTGCGGGCCCTCGTGCGCGCCCACACCGAGTCCTCCCTCGACACCTGGCCGCTGATCATCGTCCGGCACGCCAAGGCCGTCTCGCGCTCGGACTGGAAGGGCGACGACCGCGAGCGCCCCCTCGAGGCGCGCGGACGAGAACGCGCCGATGCGCTCATCCCGGTGCTCACGGCATACGGGATCTCCCGAATCCTCACGTCACCTTCTGTGCGTTGTCTCGACACGATTTCCCCGTATGCCGTGTGGTCCGGGATCGTGCCCCGCGCCAAGAAGGGCCTGTCCGAGGAGGGCCACGAGGCCGACCCCGCGAAGGCCGAGCAGCACCTCGAACGCGTCCTGGAGCGCGGTGAGCCGACTGCGGTGTGCTCGCACGGACCCGTGATGGGAGCCCTTCTCAGCGCCCTCGGCACGCGACTCGATCTCGTGGGCGATGGCTCGGTGGAGATGCTCGAGGCGTTCGTCGAGGCGCGGGACGACAACCTGGTCAAGGGCGAGGCCCTCGTGTGCCACGTCGCCGGCGTGGGTGCGGACGCACGCATCGTCGCCGTCGAGCGCCACCTCACGACCTGAACCTGCGTCTTCGTGCCGGGGTGACCTGACTCTCACTTGAACTGCGCGACAGGCAATGGCCGAACAGCGTTCACGCGTCGTTCACCGTCGACGGGCCATCGCGTCACCGGCCATCCCTACCTTCGCAGTGTCGGGCACCACGCTCGGCCCAGATTCCTTGTCCTTGTGAGAGGTCCAACAGTGAAGATTCAGCGTCTCGGCGCGATGGCGTCCCTCGCCCTCGTCGGTTCGATTGCCCTGGCCGGTTGCGGCTCAGACGACAACACCGGCAGCACCACGGACGGCAGCAGCGCCTCGGCGACCACTGCTGGTTCCGAGGACTGCTTCGACGGCACCCTCAACGCCGAGGGCTCCTCCGCCCAGAAGAACGCGTTCGAGGAGGTCGGCTCGAAGTTCAGCGAGAAGTGCTCAGGAGCCACGATCAACTACAACCCCTCGGGTTCTGGTGCGGGCATCAAGCAGTTCATCGGCGGTCAGGTCGACTTCGCCGGCTCCGACTCGGCCCTCAAGACCGTCGAGAAGGACGGCAAGGTCGAGGCCACCGACGCCGCGACCGCGTGTGGCTCCCCCGCGTGGAACATCCCCATGGTCACCGGCCCCATCGCCGTGGCCTACAACGTCAAGGGTGTCGACAAGCTCATCCTGACGCCGGCCGTCACGGGCGACATCTTCCAGGGCAAGATCACGACCTGGAACGACCCGAAGATCGCCGCGATCAACCCGGGCGTCACCCTCCCGGCCACCGCCATCAAGGTCTTCTTCCGCTCCGACGAGTCGGGCACGACCGAGAACTTCACCAAGTACCTCAAGGCCGCTGCCGAGGCGAACTGGCCCGGCGAGCCCGCCAAGACCTGGGACGGCAAGGGCGAGGGCAAGGCCAAGTCCGCCGGTGTCGCCGAGGGCGTCAAGAGCACCGACGGTGGCATCACCTACGTCGAGTGGAGCTACGCCAAGGACAACAAGCTCGGCGTCGCCCAGATCGACAACGGCGCTGGCGCGGTCGAGCTCACCTCGGAGACGGTCGGCAAGGCCATCGCCACCGCGAAGCAGACGGGCACGGGCAACGACCTCGCCCTCAAGCTCGACTACGCCACGAAGGAAGCCGGGGCCTACCCGATCAACCTCGTGACCTACGAGATCGTCTGCTCCAAGGGCAAGGACGCCGCGAAGCAGAAGAACATCAAGGCGTTCCTCAAGTACTTCGCCTCCGAGGACGCCCAGAAGGCCATCGAGGAGATCGGCTACGCGCCGCTCCCCGCAGACGTGCAGACCAAGGTCGCCACCGCGATCGACGCGATCTCCTGATCTCGTCCTTCCGGACACGTTGACTTTCTGGTCAACTGAGGGGGCGGGGCCAGTCCGGCCCCGCCCCCTCTCCACTTCCCGCAGATCTTGAGAGGACCCGACCTCGTGCCCACGATCACCGGCCGTAGTGCGGTCGACGAGCTACCCAGCGAGGACGGCCGACCGCCGCTCGAGGCCGACAAGGCCGGCACCGGTCGACTCGGGGACCGCATCTTCGGCGGACTGGCCACCGGCTCCGGCATCTTCATCATCGCGCTCGTCACGCTGGTCGGGGTCTTCCTCGTCATCCAGGCCGTGCCGTCGCTGCTCAACAACAACGCGAACTTCCTCACCTCGCGCGAGTGGGTGGCCAGCGGCAACGACCCGCGCTTCGGCATCGTCGACCTGCTCTGGGCCACGATCGTCACGTCGATCATCGCCATGCTCATCGCCGTGCCCCTCGGTGTGGCCGTGGCACTGTTCATCACCCAGTACGCACCCGGTTGGCTGAGCAAGCCGGCCGCGGCGCTGGTCGACCTCCTCGCTGCCGTCCCGTCAATCGTCTACGGGCTCTGGGGGCTCGCGGTCGCTGGTCAGTACTTCGAGCCGATCGCCAAGTTCATCGACACCGTTCTGGGCTGGTTGCCGTTCTTCGTCTACACAGAGGTGCCGAGCGCCAAGAGCACGCTGGCCTTCGCTGGCATCATCCTCGCGATCATGATCCTGCCCATCGTCACAGCCATCTCTCGCGAGGTCTTCGCCCAGGTGCCGACGACCCACAAGGAGGGCGCGCTCGCCCTCGGTGCAACGAGGTGGGAGATGATCCGCACCGCCGTCCTGCCCTTCGGCAAGCCCGGCATCATCTCGGCCGCGATGCTCGGACTCGGTCGAGCCCTTGGTGAAACCTTGGCTGTGACCCTTCTCCTCTCTGCCCTCAACAGCTCCGAGGCCTTCAACTGGTCGATCTTCGGCGGCGGCGAGACCTTCGCCTCGCGCATCGCCAACGACGCCGGCGAGTTCGACTCGGCGCAGAAGACGGGCGCCTACATCGCTGCCGGCCTCGTGCTCTTCATCCTCACCTTCATCGTCAACGCGGCCGCCCGCGTCGTCATCGAGCGCCGGAAGGCCTTCAGCGAATGAGCACTCTCAGCACTGTCGACGAGTCCGCGCCCCCCGGCGTCCGCGTGGATGACGATTTCGGCGGCAAGTCCAGCGGCCGAGCATTCAAGGACCAGCTCGCACGAGTTCTCGTGTGGTCGGCGTTCTTGGTCGCCCTCATCCCCTTGATCTGGATCTTGGGTTCGACGCTCGCCAAGGGTGGCCAGATGCTGCTCGACATCGACTGGTGGACCAAGTCGCAGGCAGGCATCACGGCGCGCCGCGAGGGTGGCGGCGCGATCCACGCCATTCAGGGGACGCTCATCCAGGCATTCGTGACCGCCCTGATCTCTGTGCCGATCGGTGTGTTCACGGCCGTCTACCTCGTCGAGTACGGCCGTGGCCGACTCGCCAAGGCCGTCTCGTTCATGGTCGACATCCTCACCGGCATCCCGTCGATCGTCGCCGCCCTGTTCATCTATGCGGTGTGGGTCAACACGCTTGGCTTCAAGCGGGTCGGCATCGCCGTGTGCCTGGCCCTGACGATGCTCATGATCCCTACAGTGGTCCGCTCCACCGAGGAGATGCTCAAGCTCGTTCCCAACGAGCTTCGGGAGGCGTCCTACGCGCTTGGCGTGCCGAAGTGGAAGACGATCATGAAGATCGTCATCCCGACCTCGTTCTCGGGCATCATCACCGGCATCCTGCTCGGCCTCGCCCGCGTCATGGGTGAGACGGCACCGCTCATCATCCTCGGCCCATACACCGCCGTCATCGCCACGAACCTCTTCAGCGGGCTCATGCCCACCCTGCCGACGATGATCTTCCAGAACTACGGCGAGAGCCTGCAGCCATCCGTGGACCGCGTCTGGGGCGCCGCCCTCACCCTCATCCTCATCATCTTCCTGCTGAACATTCTTGGCCGTTTCATCGGCCGATTCAGCAAGGTGCGGAACTGACCACGCCGCGCACACGGCATACCCCCTGAATTTCAGAAACCAGAGAGAAACGAAACTCATGGCCAAGCGCATTGACGTCAAGGACCTCGACATCTACTACGGCGACTTCAAAGCCGTCGAAGGGGTCTCCCTCACCGTCGAGCCCCGCTCCGTGACCGCCTTCATCGGCCCGTCCGGCTGCGGCAAGTCGACGGTGCTCCGCACGCTGAACCGCATGCACGAGGTGATCCCCGGTGGGCGCGTCGACGGCAAGGTGACCCTGGACGACCAGGACCTCTACGCGTCGTCGATGGACCCGGTGGCCGTTCGCCGCACCGTCGGCATGGTCTTCCAGCGGCCCAACCCGTTCCCGACGATGTCGATCCGCGACAACGTCGCCGCCGGCCTCAAGCTCAACGGCGTCAAGAACAAGAAGACCCTCAACGAGGTCGTCGAGAAGTCCCTCAAGTCCGCCAACCTCTGGAACGAGGTCAAGGACCGCCTCGACAAGCCGGGCGCCGGCCTCTCCGGTGGTCAGCAGCAGCGGCTGTGCATCGCCCGCGCCATCGCCGTCGACCCGCAGGTGCTCCTCATGGACGAGCCGTGCTCCGCGCTCGACCCGATCTCGACCCTCGCCATCGAGGACCTGATCAACGAGCTCAAGAGCCAGTTCACCGTCGTCATCGTCACGCACAACATGCAGCAGGCGGCGCGTGTGTCCGACCAGACGGCGTTCTTCAACCTCAAGGCGACCGGTCAGCCCGGGCGTCTGGTCGAGGTCGATGACACCCAGAAGATCTTCAGCAACCCGACCGAGAAGGCCACCGAGGACTACATCTCGGGTCGCTTCGGCTGAGCCGAGGACGCGGTGAAGGGCGGGTGGACCGGGGCGGGGGGCCGGTGGCCACCCGCCCGTCGCTGTCTCACCCACCTCACCCCCGCCCGACTGCCCGGACTTATTGCGCACCAGCGACATCTGGCTGCCAAGAATCGGGGCAATTGTGTCGCTCGCGCGCAATGAGTGGGGCGAGATGGAGCTTGCCATCGGTTGTCCACAACCCACCGTCTGCACCAGGTCTGTCCACAGAGAGGCGACTTGGGGATCGCGCATCGCCGAGCGGTTCCGCAGGCTCGTCGGATGCGGACCGTCTTCGACCTCCCCCAGCCCTTCGGACGCGAGGAAGCCCTCGCCGCAGGAATCAACCCACGGCGCCTCGAGCGCGCCGTGCAACTCGGGGTTGCTCATACGTCTCGCCATCGGCCTGTATGCCGTCCGCTCATCGTGGACGGGCCTCCCACCTTGGGCGCAACACGAGTTCCTGGCCGAGGCCGCCGTGCGACTCACCCCAGACGCGATCGTGAGCCACGTCAGCCATGCCGTGCTGCTGGGATTTCCCCACCCGGCTTACCCGATCTCAAAAGTGACGATGACGCTGTTGGACGACGGACGCACCAGCCGCTCAGACGATTGGCGGCAGTTCCATCGAGGCTCGACACCTCCGGAACACATCATCATCCGAGGCGGCCACCCCTACCCGTCCATGAGTCGCACGGTCATCGACTGCGCCCGCGACCTCCACTCACGTGACGCCCTGGCCATCATGGACGCGGCACTTCGCGAAGGAGGCACGACGCAGCGGGACCTGCTTGCGATGCGAAGGCATCAGCGTGGCTGGCCCGGCATCTCGAGCGCCGACGTCCTGCTGAAGCTGACCAACCCACTTCGTGAGAACTGGCTCGAATCAGCCTCTGCCTGGGCCATGCATCGCTGCGGGTTCGGCGTCGGCGTGCCTCAAGTCAACGTCCTCGACGCCTCTGGACGATTCGTTGGTCGCGTGGATGCGCTCTGGCCCGAACTGGGCGTTGTCGGTGAGGCGGATGGTCGGGGCAAGTATGAACTGGGGACCGACGCGATCATTGGAAGCGACGCCATCGAGGCAATGCGCCATTCGATTCACGCTCAGCGGGAACGCGAAGATCGACTGGGTGATCTGGGGCTACAGCTGTTTCGTTGGGGGCAGCCCGAAGCTCTGGCCATGGACCCAGTGGCGGAGCGATTCCAGGCGGCCGCAGCAAGAGCCGATCCGGGGCGGGTGACGGCCCGATTCCGCTGCACCTGCTGCCGGCGTGACCTGTCTGATTGCGCATCAGCGACATTCAGCGGCCAATTGAGCGCCTGAAAATGTCGCTGGGTCGCAATAAGTCGGAGAACGCGGGGGTTAGCTGGTGACGAACTTGAGCACGACGTAGGTCGCGGCGGCCACGATGCCGGCGCCGGGGAAGGTGAAGACCCAGGCTCCGACGATGTTCTTGGCCACGCCCCAGCGGACCGCCTTGATCGACTTGGTCGAGCCGACGCCCATGATCGCCGAGGTGATGGCGTGGGTCGTCGAGATCGGGGCACCCGTGGCGGTGGCGACGAAGAGCACGGCCGCAGCGGTCGTCTCCGCAGCGAAACCCTGGGGCGGGTCGAGGTGGATGATGCGGCGGCCGAGGGTGCGCATGATCCGCCACCCACCGGCATAGGTGCCGGCCGAGATGACCAACGCGCTGGCCACGAGCACCCACAGCGGAATGCTGTCGTCGCCGGCGGCGTGGAAACCACCCACGGTGAGGGCGAGCACGACGACACCGGCCGTCTTGGCCGCGTCCTGCATGCCGTGACCGAATGCCATCGCAGCGGCCGACACGGTCTGCGCATAGCGGAAGCCGCGATTCACCCTGCCCGGATTTCCTCCGCGGAACAGCCACAGGATGGCCGTCATGACGAGAAAGCCGACTACGAGCCCAATCACCGGCGAGGCGATCATCGGGATGATGACCTTCTCGAAGACCTTGGTCCAGTGCACTGTCGTCGAGGCAGCGATCGCCGCGCCACCGAGCCCACCGATGAGCGCGTGCGAGGACGACGACGGCAGGCCGAACCACCAGGTCAACAGGTTCCAGGCGATGGCGCCGACGAGGCCGGCCGCACAGATCGTCAGACCGACCTTGCCGGCGGGGGCATCGATGATGCCGCTGCCGACAGTCTTGGCGACCTTGGTGCCGAGGAAGGCGCCGAAGAGGTTGGCAACAGCAGCCATTCCCAACGCAATTCGCGGGGTCAGGGCGCGGGTCGACACCGATGTCGCGATGGCGTTGGCGGCATCGTGAAAGCCGTTGGTGTAGTTGAAGCCCATCGCCAATGCGACGACGAGGGCCACCGGGATCCAGCTGTCCACAGTGGTCAGGACTCCTTGACGGCGATGCCCTCGACCTTGTGGGCCACCGTCTCGAATGCATCGGCAGCGGCCTCGAGCTCGTCGATGAGCTCCTTGTGCTTCATGACGGTGATGGCGTCCGCACCGTCGGCGTTGAAGAGCTTGGCCAGCATCCGGCGGTAGGCCTTGTCGGCCGAGTTCTCGAGCCGGTTGATCTCGATCCAGTAGTCGCTCAGGTCCTTCATCGAGCGCAACTTGGGCATCGCCTCGACGGTGAGTTCAGCCATGCGGGAGAGGATCTCGACCTGCTTGGTGACGCCCTTGGGGAGGTTGTCGATGCGGTAGAGCGCGACGAGGTCAGCGGCAGCTTCCATGTGGTCGACACAGTCGTCGAGGGCACTCGCGAGGCCGTGGATGTCCTCACGGTCGAACGGCGTGATGAACGAGGAGTTCACCTTGCGGAGGAGTTCGTGGGTGGCCTCGTCGGCCGACGTCTCGATCTCGCCCATGCGGGCCGCGATGGTCTCGCGCTCCTCCTGGGTCTCGGCGCCGAGGATGGCGGTGAGCTCTGCCGCGCCCTCGACGAGGTGCTTCGCGGAAATCGAGAAGAGTTCGTAGAACCCGTTGTCCTTGGGGGTGAGGCTGAAGCCCACGAGAGTCGATCCGTTCGGCTCGAGGTACAGGTGTCGCAGACAAGGCTAAGGCCTCCAGGCCATCCACGTGTCATCGGCGGTTCACCGGGTGTTTGACCTGCGGTTTCGCGGACCCGAGGGGTCAGGAGGTGTGGTGCCGGACCGGGAGCACCTCACGGCGCGAGGCCGCTCGTAGCGGCTGAAATTGGGACCCGGGGCTGCCGCGATCCGGCACCACCAATCAAGCCTAACGCGCGTGCGGTCCCGATGTGTTCCCGACTTTCAGACGGCGGGTATGCCGTCTCGCTCAGTCGAGCTCACCGGCGCGCCAGAGTGCGGCGCTGGCGATGAGGTCCGCGCCTGTGCGCTGCATGGCAGCGGCGGTCGTGGTGAGGGCCCCCGCGCTCGCCGGGTCGGTGGCGTCGCGGTCGTGGGCCAGCTCCGCGCGCCCTGCGGCGATGACGGCCGAGAAGGCGGCGGCCCGCTCCAGGGCTACGGCGAGGTCACCGGAGAAGACACCCGTGAGGATCTCGTCGGCGAGGGCCCTGACCTCGTCGGGGCCGGGCGGTTCGGCCACCCCGGCCACAGCGTGGGCGACGTCCGTGAACCGCATCCCCGCGGCATACTGCCGGCTTGCCTCGACGGGCTGGCGGCGCACCCACTCGCGCAGTGCGTAGAGGCGCCACAGCGTGCCGGGAAGACTGCGCGCCGGACGGGCGGCCCAGAGGTCGGCGACGGTCGAGAGGCCGAGCTCGTCCACGAGGGCGACCAGTCGACCCGTCACGGTCGGGTCGTGGACGGCGCGGCCGGTGCCGACGAGCACTGCGGCGGTCTGGTGGGCGATCTCGACGATCTCGGCGGGGCCGGGAAGTCCCGCGCCGTGTGCCTCGATGGCGTCCGGGCCGAAGTGGACCGGGCGGCGGGGGACGTTGCGGCCGCTCTCTGTCATGCCCCCATCGTGCACCGTAGGTTGAGCTGCATGACTGACAGATCTGCCACTGGGGCCTACGAGACCTTGCTGTGGGAGGTGTCGGACGACGGCATCCTCACGCTGACGCTCAACCGACCCGAGGCGCTCAACGCGTTCACCGTGACGATGGCGCGCGAGCTGGAGCACGCGTTCCGCCGGGTCAACGGTGACGACTCGGTGGCGGCCGTGGTGGTGACCGGGTCGGGGCGGGCGTTCTGCGCAGGGATGGACCTGTCCCGTGAGGGCAACGTGTTCGGGCTGGACGAGTCGTTGTCGCCGACGTTGGAAGACATGCGTGAACGACTGGACTCGCCCGAGATCGCGGAAGGCGTGCGGGACACCGGTGGGCGCGTGGCCCTGGCGATCTTCGACTGCACCAAGCCGGTCATCGCGGCGATCAACGGACCGGCTGTGGGCATCGGCGCGACGATGACGCTGCCGATGGACGTGCGCTTGGCGTCGACGGCGGCGCGGATCGGCTTCGTCTTCGGGAAGATCGGGATCGTGCCGGAAGCCTGCTCTTCGTGGTTCCTGCCGCGTTTGGTGGGCGTCTCACGCGCGCTGGAATGGACGTATGCCGCGGACATCCTCTCCCCCGCCGAGGCCCTGGACGGTGGACTGGTTCGCACGGTGGTGGAGCCAGAAGCGTTGTTGGACACGGCATACGAGCTCGCCCGTCGTTTTGTCGTCGGGAAGTCGCGGGTCGGCACGGCCCTGACCCGGCAGATGATGTGGCGCAACGCCGCTCAGCCGCACCCGCTCGAGGCGCACCGGGTCGACTCGCTCGCGATGTGGGTCACGAGTGTCGGTGACGGCAAGGAGGGCGTGGCCGCGTTCAAGGAGAAGCGGGCGGCGGAGTTCACGTCGTCGGCATCGGCGGACCTGCCCGGCTGGGTGCCGTGGAACTAGACCGGTTCTTCGAGGCACAGGACGCCGGCGGGACGTATGCCGCGGCGCTCGCCGAGTTGCGCCGTGGGCGCAAGACGAGCCACTGGATGTGGTTCGTCTTCCCGCAGATCGCCGGGCTCGGGCGGAGCGAAATGGCGCAGCGGTATGCCGTGTCGGGGCTTGCCGAGGCACAGGCCTATCTCGCGGATCCCGTTCTCGGGCAACGGTTGCGGGACTGCTGCACGGTGTTGCTCGAGTTGGAGGGATCTGATCCGGTGGCCGTGTTTGGCGGGATCGATGCGGTGAAGCTGCGCTCGTCCATGACCTTGTTTGCGCGAGCCGCTGAATTGGACCATGAACTCTTCACGCAGGTGCTCGACAAGTACTTCGACGGTACCGAGGATCCCGCCACCGTTGAACTCCTGGGCTGAGCGAGCGAGCACAGCGAGCGGCAAAGGACAGCCAGAGCGCACCTCCGTGCGTGAACAGTCGGTCCACTGACACGGTTGCCGTGCACCGTGCCCCGTGCCGCCCGGTATCGTCTGCGGTCGTGTGGGCTCGCGCCCGCGCGGGCCTCTAGCTCAATGGTTAGAGCTGCGGACTTTTAATCCGTAGGTTGTGGGTTCGAGTCCCACGGGGCCCACCAACCTGCCGCGGGGCGACCTAGCATCGAGGCATGTCTGTCGATGACGCACACACCCGCCCCTCCGGAACCAGTGATGCGACCGTCGAGGCCGTCGGGCGGCTGTCCGAGGCCCTCGAGATGCTCGAGGATGCCCGCGGGGACCTCTACAGCTTCCACCGCAAGATCGGCCGCACCGACCTGACCCTGGGCGACGCCTGCGACAAGCTTCGTGCCGCCGGGCACGACGAGCTGGCCGAGCAGATCGAGACGGACCTCGTGGGGCGCAACGTCCTGCAGGGCCGGTGGACGTTCCAGGTCGTGGAGGAGTTCGACGACGGCTATGTCGCCGCCTTCCGCGAGCACGAACAACGGGTGCGTGACGAGCTCATGGACGGGCGGCGACACGTCTTCGAGGCCGAGATGAAGCAGGACCGGCGCACGCACGGACGCCCCAACCACGCAGCGACTCCGAGCTCCACGGACGGCAGCTGACGCCCGCACCGACTCAGAGCGGGAGGGGCACACCGCGCTGATGGAGGAAGTTGGCGCCGAGCGCCAACAGGACGCCGAGCACCCACGCGCCGGCCAGGCCCATGATTCCCGACAGCCGCTTTGTCAGTGGCGGGTCCGGGCGGCGACGGAACCCGATGAGCTCCATCACGGCATACGCAATGAAACCCAGGAACCAGGGACCGATGACCATCGCCCAGAACCAGAACCACCGCGTCCCCACCCGCGGTGCGGAGCCAGCCACGAGGCCAACCAGAACGAGGAGACCACCGAGCTTGGCCATGTTCTCCAGCCCTGTCGACTCGGAGAAGTCGTAGGGCCGCATCGAGACACCCGCGTCGCGCAGCTGCTTCACCAGAGCCCGGGACTCCTCCGTGGCCTCCGTCCCGAAGCCACCGGTCGAACGCACGTCGGCATCGGAGGCGGCCACCTTCCAGCCCGAGTCCCCCCAGGTGCGCCACACGAGGATCCCGCCGGACGGTTCACCCGCCCCGGTCATCGAGGTCGAGTTCGAGACCGTCGTCCCGTCCTCAGTGACCTGCTCGAGGGTCGACTGGTGCGCCTCCATCCGGTCGAAGTCCCCCTTGGCGAGGTTGTCGGCCACGTACCACTCCTGCACGCCGCCCTGACTGATGTCAGCTCTCAGGTCAACGAACGTCGCCGGCCGCAGCCCCTGGGTCCACGACGCGGCAATCATGATGAGGGCGACGACGACGACCGCACCCCCGAAGGCCGCGAGGAACCGCGCGTGCCACCCCGGCTCGGCCCGTTCCTGATCCGGCGCCGCAGCCTCCGCGACGCCGTCCCCCAACCCCACACCAACGGTCATGTCTGAAATATGGCACGACAAACCCCCGCTGACCAGATGTCAACGGGGGCCTGTGAGTCGAGGTGGTGCCGGTCAGTCGAACAGTTCGGACATGAAGGACTTCTTGCGGCGCGGCTGACCGTAGCCGTACTGACCCTTGCCGGGCGAGGACGAATATCGCGGCGCCTGCCCATAGGCCTGGGCGGCCGGCTGACCATAGGCGGGTTGGCCCTGCCCGTATGCCGGCTGCTGCGGTGCCGCTGCCGGCGGCGCCTGGGGTGGGGCCTGCTGCGCCTGCGGCTGGTGCCAGGCGTTCTCGGCGTTGACGAGGGCCTCGAGCTCGCCGCGGTCGAGGAAGAGGCCACCGCAGCCGGTGCACTGGTCGACGTGGACCTGGTTGCGCTCGTAGTTCCGCATCTCAGATGCGCACTTGGGGCAGGTGAGGGTGCTCATGCCCTCCCCAACGACCGAGCAACCGACTTTGTCCCGACACCCACAGACGAAAAAAACGGTCAGCCGGCGGTGGCGAGGACGTGCGGCAGCAGGAAGAGCATGCCGAGCGACCACGTGAGGTGGGTGACGATCGGGCCGAGGATGCCACCCGTCACTCGGCGTTGCAGACCCACGACGACGCCCACGAGCACCGCCGCCAGCACGAGCAGCGGGACACCGGCGGCAGCACAGACGACGGCATACACGATCGTCGTGACGAGAACGGCATGCCGACGACCGACGGCGGCAAACAGCGCACCCCGGTAGAAGAGCTCCTCGGCCACCCCGTTCACTGCGGTGATGACGGCCACGACGGGGAGCGAGCCGAAGCGGGCGTGGTCGAGCAGCCCGTCCACCGGCTCACGCAACACGGGAATGCGCGCAACCACCAGCGCTCCGACGAGGAACAGCGCGAGGAGGAGCAGCCCCAGAACGAGCGACTGCACGACCGACCGGCTGCGCTCGCTTCCGCTGCGGGTGTGCGCCCGCCCGAGATGGAGTGGGCCGGACAGGAACGCGCCACCCGCCCAGACAGCCGCAAGAGCGAACGTCGCGATGTAGAAGAGGCCGTCGCCGGGTGGGATGCGCAGCGCCCAGGCGTTGAGCACGAGTCCGACGACGAGCGTGACCACGGCAATCAGCCGCCGCCGCTTGAATGCCCGGTCGGACTCGGTGTGGTCGCGAGTCACGGGCACGACAAGGGCCGCGCGGAAGAACCGCTGCAGTTCTGTGAGTGCATGTCGCATGACAGTGAGACGATGCCATAGATGACTCCTGACCAGCACGTTCGTGTCCTCGTCACGGGGGCGACCGGCTACATCGGCTCGCGCCTCGTGCCCGCCCTTCTCGCTGCCGGTCACGAGGTCCGCGTCCTGACGCGCTCGGCCGACCGCCTCACCAGCCGCGCCTGGCACGACGAGGTCGACATCGTCGAGGGCGACGCCACCTCGCGCAACGACCTCGACACGGCTCTTGCCGACATCGATGTCGCCTACTACCTCCTGCACTCCATGGACGGTGGTGACAACTTCGAGGAGCGCGACCGCGAGATGGCGCGCACCTTCGGACTCGCCGCCCAGGGCGCCGAGGTCCAACGCATCGTCTATCTCTCCGGGCTGCACCCGGCCAACGAGAAGCTCTCGAGCCACCTGGCCTCACGGGTCGAGGTCGGCGACCTCCTCATGGCCTCGGGCGTCCCGACCGTCGTCCTCCAGGCCGCGATCATCGTCGGCTCGGGGTCGGCGTCGTTCGAGATGCTGCGCCACCTCACCCACAACCTCCCGGCGATGATCACGCCCAAGTGGGTGAACAACCGGATCCAGCCCATCGCGATCTCCGACGTGCTGCACTACCTCGTCGGTGCAGCGGAGATCGAGGGCGAGCCCAATCGCACCTTCGACATCGGCGGGCCCGATGTCCTCACCTATCGCGACATGATCCATCGGTTCGCCAAGGCGGCCGGGCTGCGTGACCGTGCCATCATCACCGTGCCGGTCCTCACCCCTTGGCTCGCGAGCCACTGGGTCGGCCTCGTCACCCCCGTTCCTTCGGGCATCGCAAAGCCCTTGGTGGGGAGCCTCGTTCACGAGGTCGTGTGCCACGAGAACGATGTCGACGCCGTCATCGGTGCGCCCGAGGGCGGAGCCAAGACTTTCGAGGAGGCCGTCACGGCGGCCCTTGCCGGCAAGGACGACGGGAGCCGCCCCGAGCCGGGCACTGTCGAGCCCGGTCGGCTCACGGCCGCCGACCCCGACTGGGCCGGCTGACCCGAGCACGAACCGCTGAGCCGGGTCAACCCCGCTCGACCCGCTCAGTCGCGGCGCAGGGTCACCTGGGCGACGTCGAGGTAGCCCGACGCGAATCCGGCCTCGCAGTAGGCGAGGTAGAACTCCCACATCCGCTTGAACGTCTCGTCGAACGTGCCACCCTCGATCTGCGGCCACGCCTCGAGGAACTGAAAACGCCAGCGCCGCAACGTTTCTGCGTAGTCGCCACCGAACGCGCGCACGTCGCGGACCTTCAGTCCGGTATGCCGTCCGGTCACCTCCGAGATCGCGTCCAGTGAGGGGATGAGGCCGCCGGGGAAGATGTACTTCTGGATCCAGCCGTAGGAGTTGCGGGTCGCGAGGTAGCGGTCGTGGTCCATGAGGATCGCCTGGACGGCAGCCGTGCCGCCGGGTGCCAGAAGGTTGTCGATCGCCCCGAAGTAGGTCGGCCAGTACTCCTCGCCCACGGCCTCGATCATCTCGACCGAGACGATGGCGTCGAACTGTCCGGTCACCTCGCGGTAGTCCTGCAGCCGCACCTCGACGCGGTCGCTGAGACCGGCGGCGGCGATGCGTTCCTGGGCCAGCGCCCGCTGCTCGTGCGAGAGGGTGATCGACAGGACGTCGGCGCCACGGGCCGCTGCGCGCAGCGCCAGCTCGCCCCAGCCCGTGCCGATCTCGAGGACGCGCGAGCCCGGGCCCACTGCGGTGGAGTCGAGGATGGCGTCGATCTTGCGGTGCTGTGCCTCGACGAGGTCCTGGCCGGCCAGCGGCTTGGTGTGGTCGAACAGGGCCGACGAGTAGGACATCGTCGGGTCGAGGAACGCGGCGAAGAGGTCGTTGGACAGGTCGTAGTGCGCCTCGATGTTCGCGCGGCTGCCGGTGAGCGTGTTGCGGGTGCCGGCGGGCAGGGCGCGGTCAGCGATGCGTCGCAGCGACAGCAGGGGCTTGGGCAGGAGCTGCCCCATCTTGGCCGCGAACGGCAGGAGCGCCTGGGCGAGGTCGGTGCCGGGGGCCGCGCGCCAGTCGCCGGCCATGTAGGCCTCGCCGAGCCCGATCTTGGGGTGCTGTTCGATCCGGCGATACATCGATGCGGAGCGGACGACGTCGAGGGTCGGTCCATCTTCAGCGCCACCTCCGACGTGTGAGCCGTCGGGGTAGCGCAGCCGCACCGGCACACCGGCAACGATCTTGTGGATCAGGGTGCGAGCCACGGCTCCACGCGTGAACAGCGTCTTGGCAGTGGGGATTTCGAAGGACGGAAGGACTTCGGAAGTCATCGGACACTCTCCTCGGAGGCAGGGGGACGGGGTTGGACGGGCAGACGGCGAGCCCACAGGCGAATGCCGTGCATCCGAATGAGCGCGGTCACCCGCTGGGGCATGAAGGGATGTCGGGCGACAGTGGCCAGCACGGAGCGAGGCGTCGCGGGGACGAGGTCACCCTCGACCACTGCGGTGAGGACGAGCTGGCCCTCGCGGTGCAGCCTGATGCCGACGGACACCCGCTCGGCGTCGAGGTGGAACCGGATGGCGTACTCCCCCGACGTGTCGTTGAAGGGTGAGACGTAGAAGTCCTTGTCCACGGAGGCGGCGCCGCGGGGATCGGGCGCCACGGCATACGCATGTCGTCCGCCGTAGGTGTTGTGGACCTCCACGACGACTCCGCGCAGGACTCCCGCGTCCGTGAGGCACCAGTAGGCCGTCATCGGGTCGAAGACGTGCCCCAGGACGCGGGCGTTCGTCAGTGCGACGACGCGTGTCACACCCTCGGCGGGTATGCCGCCGCGCTCCAGACAGCGGAGGACGTTCGCCTTGAGCTCGGCGTGCGATTCCGAACCGGCCAGGTGGTCCTCCGGGCGAAAGGACGCGACCGGGCTGAGCCACGCCGGGAGGGTCAGCGGCTCGTCCAGATCGATGAGCCACTGGTAGTGCCGGTGGGTGAACGTGTGGCGCATCGGCAGGTGCCGGGTGTGGTGGACCCGACCGACGACGAGGGCCGGCAGGGTGGGGAGCGTCAGGACCTGATCGGCGACGCGGCGCTGGGTCTCGGTCATGTCCACTGCACCCCGAGCGCGTGGGCGGCCTCGACGCCGGAGCGGCAGCCGTCCTCGTGGAAGCCCCAGCCCCAGTGCGCACCGGCGAAGGCCGTGCGCGAGGTGGTGATCTCGTCGCGGCGGCGCTGGGCGCGAACGGCATCGAGGTCGTGGATGGGGTGGGCGTAGTCCATGACCGCGATGACCTTGGCCGGGTCGATGAGAGCCGTCGCGTTGAGAGTGACGTAGAGCGGATCGGCCGCGGGCAGACCCTGCAGGCGGGTCATGTCATAGGTGACGACGGGCCCGGTCGTGCCCTCGTCGTGGCCCGGGCGAGCGACGCGGTAGTTCCATGAGGCGCGGGCCCACTTCGCGGACGGCAGGAGCGATTCGTCCCGGTGGAGGACTGTCTCGTTGCGCGAGTAGCGGAACGCGCCCAGGACCTCCTTCTCGGTGGGGGTCGCGTCGACGAGCAGGTGCAGGGCGTCGTCGGCGTGGGTGGCGATGACGACGTGGTCGAACCGCTCGTCGCCGGCCCGGGTCGTGATCGTGACTCCGTCGGCGTCGCGTTCGATCCCCAGGACTCCCTGACCACGGCGCACATCGGTCAGTCGCGCAGCGAGCGCCTCGACGTAGGTCGCCGAGCCGCCCACGACGGTGCGCCACTGCGGCGAACCGGTGACGCTGAGCATCCCGTGGTGCTCGAGGAACTCGAAGAGGTAGCGCGCGGGGTAGTCCATGGCGTCGCCGCGCCCACTGGACCACACGCACGAGACGAGCGGCACGGCATACAACTCGACAAAGCTCGACGGGAAGTTGCGCGCGGCGATGAACTCGCCATAGGTCGTCTGGTCCTCGGCGTCGGTCGCTGCGAGGAAGGCGGTGGCCTCGGTGTGGAAGCGACGCACCGAGCGCAGCATGGTGAGGAAGTCGCGGGACAGCAGCTGACGGGGTCGGGCGAGGAAGCCGGTGATGCCACGGCCGCCGGCATACTGCAGGCCACTCGCGGGGTCCAGGATCGACATCGACATCTCGGTGTCGCGCACGGGGATGTCGAGCTCGCCGAAGAGCCGCTGCAGGTGGGGGTACGTGCGGTCGTTGTGGACGATGAAGCCGGTGTCGACGCGGACGGCGCCTTCCCCGTCCGAGGTCTCGACGGTGTGGGTGTGGGCGTGCCCGCCGAGCCTGGGGTCGGCTTCGAACAGGGTGACACTGTGGTGCTGCGAGAGCACGTGCGCGGCCGTCAGCCCGGATACTCCGGAGCCGACGACAGCGGTGCGTGGGGCAGCGTGGGTCGAGGTCATGCTCACCATTCGTCGTGCGGGGGGAGATCGGATTGGGTACATCTTGTGGGGCATCGACCCAATCCGCGCAAGGGAGCCCTCCGAATGACGAGTGTGAGCACCTCGACCCCTGACCTCGCCCCCCGGATCGCCGACGCTGTGGTTCCCCTCCTGCGTGGGTCACTTCCTGTGGGGTTGCAGGCATGGGACGGCTCACGAGCGGGACCGGAGGAGGGGCCGGTCCTCGTTCTGCGCTCACCACAGGCGCTGCGACGACTGCTGTGGTCGCCGGGTGAGCTCGGTGCGGCGCAGGCCTATGTGACCGGCGAGATCGACGTCCTGGGTGACGTAGGCGAGGCGCTAGACGTGGCCCGCGCCGTGCTTGCCGAGCGTGGAGTCGATCGTCTGCCGGTGGGCGCTGTTGCCCGCTCGGCGCCGAGGCTCATGGCCCTGGCCCGTGAGTTGGGTGTCCTCCGCGGCCCGCTCGAGGCTCCGGTCAGCCAGGCCCGACTGCGCGGTCGGCTGCATTCGCTGGGCCGTGACCGGTCGGCGATCAGCCACCACTACGACCTCTCCAACGCGTTCTACGAGCTCCTGCTCGACCCGCACATGGCCTACTCGTCCGGGTGGTGGATTGGCGACCCCAGCCGCACCCAGCAGTCGCACGAGTCGGCCCAGTCCGCGAAGCTCGACCTCGTCTGCCGCAAGATCGGTCTCTACGAGGGTTCGCGGTTCCTCGACGTGGGCTGTGGCTGGGGATCGTTGTCCCTGTATGCCGCGGAGCACTACGGCGCGAAGGTCACCGGAGTGACCATCGCCAAGGAACAGAAGGCGTTCATCGATGCCCGGATCCGCGAGCGCGGCCTCGAGGACCGGGTCGAGATCCGGCTGCAGGACTACCGCGAGGTGAACGACGGCCCGTACGACGCGGTGGCGTCGCTCGAGATGGGTGAGCACGTCGGCGAAGGCAACTACCCGGCATACGTGTCCGTCCTTCGCGAAGCGGTGAAGCCCGGCGGCTATGTGTTGATCCAGCAGATGTCGCGTCGTGGACGTCACCCCGGTGGCGGGCCGTTCATCGAGTCGTTCATCGCACCCGACATGCACATGCGACCCGTGGGCGAGACGGTCGAGCTCATCGAGTCGGGTGGTCTCGAGGTGCGTGACGTGCACGCGATGCGGGAGCACTACGTGTGGACCGTCGCCGCGTGGCTCGAGACGTTCGAGAAGAACTGGGATGCCGTCGTCGGGCTCGTCGGTGAGGAGGTCGCCCGCGTGTGGCGGCTGTATCTCGTCGGTGGCGGCCAGGCGTTCCGTGACGGTCGTATGGGTGTCGACCAGATCCTGTCGCGTCGTTCCGGCGGCCTCCCCGTCGCGCATGACACGGTGCGTTGATGCACCGCTTCCTGCTCGTCACGCTCAGCTCACTCGTCGCCGCTGCCGTCGTCATGGGCGTCACGGCCCTCATCGCCCGACGGCTCGGCAAGATCAGTGTTGTCGACATCGCCTGGGGCCTCGTCTTCGTGGTCATCGCGTGGGTCTGCGCCCTCTTCAGTTCGGGGCCGCGCGGGATCCTGCTCGCAGTGCTCGTGACGGTGTGGGGCGGGCGCCTGGCCTGGCACATCCGACGCCGGGCGCTGGGTGCCGGAGAGGACCCCCGCTACGAGAAGCTGATGTCTGCGGCGCCGCCCGAGAAGCGTTTTGCGTATGCCGTCCGCAGGGTTTTCGTCGTCCAGGGCCTCGCTGCCTGGGTTGTTTCCCTGCCCTTGCAGGTGGCGGCGGCAGCGGGTGCGAAGCCGCTCGGCTGGGTGGCGGCGCTCGGCGTCGTCGTCTTCCTCGTGGGGATCGGCTTCGAGGCGATCGGCGACGCGCAGTTGTCGCGGTTCAAGTCAGACCCGGCCAACAAGGGCAAGATCATGGATCGCGGCTTGTGGGCGTGGACGCGACACCCGAACTACTTCGGCGACGCCGCAGTCTGGTGGGGCCTGTGGATCATTGCTGCCGAGGTCTGGCCCGCGGTGCTGACGGTGTTCTCACCGGTCGTCATGACCTACTTCCTGGCCTTCGCCACAGGGGCGAGGCTGCTGGAGTCCGAGATGTCCAAGCGGCCCGGCTACCCCGAATACATGCAGCGCACCTCCATGTTCTTCCCCCTCCCGCCTCGCAGGCGATAAGAGAGCTGAGCGGCATTTGCGCTGGTCACCGGGCAATTCTGGGCCGCCTCCAAGCCGCCGGAGCCAGCCGTGTCGGGCTACTTTCGAAGGTGTCGAGGACTTTTCCTCATCACACCGAAGGAGAGTGAACCCATGGACCCCATCTGGTGGGTGGTCATCGCCGTTGTCGTTCTTGCCCTGCTCGCACTGCTGCTCATGCAGATGCGCAAGCGAAGCGACGACTCCCGGCGCCAACAGGCCTCGGAGGTGCGTCAGGAGGCTCAGGAGCACTCACAGGTCCTCCGTGAGCGCGAGGCCCACGCGAGCCAGGCGGACGCCGCCGCCCGTCAGGCCCGCGCCGACGCCGAGCTCAAGCTCGTCGAGGCGGAGAAGCTCGAGTCCGAACGCGCCCAACGGGGCACTGCCGCCGAGGAAACCCGTTCCGAGCTCGAGGAGAAGATGCGCCGGGCCGACGAGCTCGACCCCGACGTCAACACCGACGCCGACGACTACCGGGCCGCCGATCGGGTCGACACCCGCTCCGACGGTGCTCCCCTGCGCGACTCGGACCAGGTGGGTGACGACTCCCGTGGCCTCGACGGTCGCGATGACGGTGACCTCAGGGACCGCCCGCGCCGCGAGGTCTGACCGCGCCCATCCCATCGCCCCGCAGCGACCGGCATCACGCCGAGCGCATCGCTGCGGGGCGATGTCTTTGGCGTATGCCGTCCGCTCGCCCGGCGCTTGCATCCGCCACTTCGATGGCCGTGGTGTGTAGGTCCCTGATGCGGTCGGGGTGCGGGGTCAGCGGCAGGGCAGCAGCAGGGCCGAGTCGCCGAACTCGTGCCAGAGGTAGCCGTGGTCCACGGCCGCGTCGTACGCCGCCTGGGTCAGGTCCGGGCCGGCGATGGACTCCACCAGGAGCAGGTGGGACGCGTGCGGGTTGTGCCAGCCGGTGATGAGGCCGTCGACGACCCGGGCGGGATCGTCCGGCGAGATGACTCGATCGGTCCACCCGCTGGCGGCCTCGACCCGGCCGCCTGGCGTGACCGCCGACTCCAGGGCGCGGGTCACGGTCGTTCCCACGGCAATGACTCGTCCTCCGGTGGCTCGCGTGGCATTCACCAGACGCGCCGTCGTCTCCGGCACCGCGAAGCGCTCTGTCTGGGGAGCCTCGCCGGCGTCCTGCGAGGAGACTCCGGTGTGCAGGGTGATCGGTGCGACACCCACGCCGCCCGCGATCAGTCGCGTGATGATCGAGTCGGTGAAAGGCCTGCCGGCAGAGGGCATCTCGGCGCTGCCGGGAACAGTGCTGAACACACTCTGGTAGTCCGACAACGGGTATCGCCGGTTCAGGTAGCCGTAGGAGATCGCCCGTCCGTGTCGCTGCAGCGTCTGCAACAGGTCGCCGTCGACCCTCACCCGCCACAGGCGGTTGCCCACACCTGTCGGTGACGAGTGCGGTCGCGGATACGGCTGGATCAGGGTCAGCGCGAGCGAGCCCACGTCGATCTGCTCGCCGGCCTCGGCGTCAAGGATCGGACTCGACGCGTCCGGCGCGGTACGCAGCTCGATGACCCAGGTGCCGTCATCCAGCGGGGTCGCGACATGGACGACGGTCGCGCCGTGTCCCGGCCGGTGGCCGTCGACCTGTCCGGCGATCATGGCCGAGTTGTTGATGACGACGAGGTCGCCCGCTGCCAAGTGGTCCGGGAGGTCGCGGAAGTGCGCATGGCTGATGCCACTGCCCTGCGCCACCATGAGCCGAACGCCGTCGCGTGGCACTCCACGCGCTTCGGCAGGCGCGGGTGCCGTGGTGTCGTCCGGCTCGCGGAAATGCGTCGTGGGGATGCTGGTGAGCACAGTCATCGAGTCAGGCTCCTTGGATGATGCGCTGCGTGGCGGCAGGCGCAGAGGTGGCGAGCTGAGTGGTTGCCGGGAAGTCGGCAGCCTTGTACCGGCCGGACGGCGGGCGTGCGGCGAGCAGCCCGAGCAGGTGCGGGACCACCGTCTCCGGCAACGGCCGGTCGGAGATGTCCTCGCCCGCGAAGGCGTCCTGGTGCATCTGCGTGCGCATGTCACCGGGGTCCACTGCGTAGGCCGTGAGTCCCGACTCCTCGCCGTAGGTCAACGTGACGTGGTCCAACCCCGCCTTCGAGGCGCCATAGAGCCCCCACCCCTCGTAGTGCTCGATCGCGGCGTCGGAGGAGAGGGACACGAGGACTCCATCGGCTGCCCTGAGCGCGGGAAGCAGCGCGGAGGTCAGCACGAGGGGCGCCCCCACGTTGGTCTGCCACACGGTGCGGAGGTCGTCGATCGTCACCTGCTCGAGAGGTCGCAGCGGGGTCGGGCCCAGGGTGCTGGCGTTGTGCACGAGGAGGTCGAGTCCGCCGAGGCGGTTCGCGGCCTGCACCAGCACTTCCCGGTGGGCCGCATCGGTGACATCCCCGGCCAGAGCGATCACGTCGCCCGCACAGATCTGCCGGTGGCGGCGTGCAGTCGGTCGGCGTTGCGGCCGTCGGTGATGACCGTCCAACCCTGGGCGGCGAGGGTGCGGACGAGCTCGAGGCCCAGTCCTGCGGATCCGCCGGTGATGAGGGCGATTGGCATGGCGTGCTCCTTGACGTCGGGTCGTTGTGAGAGCCATGCTTCAACTTCAAGTGGACTTGAAGTCAAGGAGTGAAATGGATTCGCACGACCTGCTGTCCGTGGGCGAGGTCGCACAGCGCAGCGGTTTCGCGGCGTCGGCTCTGCGCTACTACGAGGCCCAGGGCCTGATCGAGGCGGACCGCACGAGCGGCGGCCAGCGGCGCTTCCAGCGGAGCGTCCTGCGGCGCCTGGCCTTCGTCAGGGCAGCAACCAACGTGGGCCTCACCCTGGAGGAAGTGCGCGACGAACTGGCCCGCCTGCCCAACGGCAGGACGCCGAACAAGGCCGACTGGCAGCGGATCACCCGTCACTGGCGTGGTCGACTGGACGAGCAGATGGCGGCCCTGGAGCGGCTGCGGGACGGGCTGGACTCCTGCATCGGGTGCGGCTGCCTTTCGCTGCAGCGGTGTGGCATCTCCAACCCCGGCGACTGGGCCGGGTCGTCCGCCTCCGCGCCCGGTGCCGCATTCCTCCCCAGACTCCTGCGCGAGCAGCCCCCTCCCCACTGACCTCGAGACCTCCGGCTCATTGCGCTCGGGCGACACATTCCGCCCCAGAATCGCCCGAAAAGTGTCGCTGTGGCGCAATAAGACGGGGGCGGACAGAGGGGTCAGCGGGCGATGGAGCTCAGGGCGTGGATGACGATGCCGGCGAGTGCGCCGACGATCGTGCCGTTGATCCGGATGAACTGGAGGTCGCGCCCCACGTGGAGCTCGATCCGCTCCGAGGCCTCGCGGCCGTCCCACTGCTCCACCGTCACCGAGATGACCTCGGCCAGCTCGGATCCATAGGTGTTGACGAAGAACGACACCGCCTCGCCCAGATGACCCTCGAGCCGCGAGCGCCACTCCTCGTCCTCGACCAAGTGCCGGCCGAGGTGCTCGAGGAGTTCGTCGCCGCGCACGTGGAGATAGGACCCGGAGTCGTCCATCGCCGCCTCCAGGGCAGCCTTGAACGAGTTCCACAACCCCACGGCGGTCTCGGGTACCTGCGGATGGGACAGCAGCCGGGCCTTGAGCGACTCGGCCTGCTCCATTACGGCCTCGTCGGTCTGCAGGTCATGTGCCAGCCGTGCCAGCAGGTCGTCGAGCGCCATGCGCGCCGGATGGTTGGGTGTGATCCGGATGTCGCGCAGCCAGGCGAGGACCTGCTGATAGCTCCAGCCGATGACCTTGTCGTCCACCCACGGCGGCGACCACCACGGCGCGCGCTCACCGATGACGGCCTGGAACGTGCCGGGGTTGTCGGCCAGCCAGTCGTGCAGCTGCTCGAGCCCGAGATCCACGAGCCCGTGGTGGGTCTTCTCACCGATCACACCTTCGAGCAACGACCCGGCAATCGGGCTGATCGGCTCGGTCGCCAGTCGCGGCAGGAGGAACTTCTCGATGACTTCACGAACGTCGTCGTCGGACATGCGCCCCAGGCCAGCCCGTGTCGCTCGCACGACCTCGGCCATCACCCGCTGGCGATGCGGTGCTTCGCCGAGCCACAGCCCCAACCGCTCCCCCACGCGGGCTGCGGTGAGCCGCTCACGCGCGATCTCCTCGGTGAGGAAGTTCTCGGTGACGAAGTCCTGGAGGTTGCGACCAATCTCGTTCTTGCGCTTCGGGATGATCGCCGTGTGCGGCACCGGCAGGCCCAACGGATGCCGGAAGAGCGCCGTCACCGCGAACCAGTCCGCGAGCGCCCCGATCATCGCGGCCTCGGCCCCCGCATTGACGTAGCCCAGCCAGCCGGAATCGTGACGCAACGTCACGGCATACACGATCGCGGCGAGCACGAGAAGCGCAAGGGCAAGCGCGCGCATGCGGCGCAGGCCGACGCGACGCTGCGCGTCGGCGGGTGACGGGGCTAGGAGACTCACGGGCCCGATCCTGCTACACCTCGCCTCATAGAGTGGGCTCGTGCATTTCCTCAACGACCTCCAGCCGCAGTTCGACCTCACCTACGACGACGTGTTCATGGTGCCGAACCACTCGGATGTCACGAGCCGTCTCGACGTCGACCTCAGCTCCGACGACGGCACCGGCACGACCATCCCGTTGGTCGTCGCGAACATGACCGCGATCGCCGGGCGTCGCATGGCCGAGACCACCGCCCGCCGCGGAGCGCTGACGATCATCCCGCAGGACATCCCGCGCGACGTGGTCAGCGAGGTCATCGGCTGGACCAAGCAGCGCCACCTCGTCTTCGACACCGCCATCACGCTCGACCCGCACACCACCGTCGGCGAGGCCCAGGTCCTCATCGGCAAGCGCGCGCACGGCGCCGCCGTCGTGATCGAGGGCGACAAGCCGATCGGGGTCGTGACCGAGAAGGATCTCGGCGGGGTCGACAGGTTCGTCCAGGTGCGTGACGTCATGTCTCGCGAACTCGTCACCGTCCGTGATGACGTCGACGTGGTCGGGGCCTACGACGCCCTCAACGAGAGCCGGCGCCGTCTCGCGCCCGTCGTCGCCGCGGACGGCACGCTCGTCGGAGTCCTCACCCGCCAGGGGGCACTGCGCGCCAACCTCTACTCCCCCGCCCTCGACGCCAACGGCGCGCTGCGCATTGGCGCGGCGGTCGGCATCAACGGCGACGTCGCCGCCAAGGCTGCACAGCTCCTCGAAGCGGGCGCGGACGTTCTCGTCATCGACACCGCCCACGGCCACCAGCAGAAGATGCTCGAGGCCCTCAAGGCCGTGCGCGACCTCGACCCCCAGGTCCCCATCGTCGCCGGCAACGTCGTCAGCGCCGCCGGAACCCGCGACCTCATCGAGGCGGGCGCCGACATCGTCAAGGTCGGCGTCGGGCCCGGTGCCATGTGCACGACCCGCATGATGACTGCCGTGGGTCGTCCCCAGTTCTCCGCGGTCCTCGAATGCGCCACTGCCGCGCGGGAACTCGGCAAGCACGTGTGGGCGGACGGTGGTGTGCGCCACCCGCGCGACGTCGCACTCGCCCTCGCCGCCGGAGCGTCCAACGTCATGATCGGCTCGTGGTTCGCCGGCACGCTCGAATCCCCCGGCGACCTCTTCAGCGACGAGAAGGGCCGCCAGTTCAAGGAGTCCTTCGGCATGGCGTCCTCGCGCGCCGTCCGCAACCGGACCGCGACCGACACCGCCTATGACCGCGCCCGCAAGGCCATGTTCGAGGAGGGCATCAGCTCGGCCCGCATGTTCATCAACCCGGCGCGCCCGTCCGTCGAGGACGTCATCGACGAGATCATCGCCGGCCTGCGCAGCAGCTGCACCTACGCCGGGGCGCGGACCCTCGCCGAGTTCCACGAGCGCGCCACCGTCGGCATCCAGAGCACCGCCGGCTTCGCCGAAGGCCGCCCGCTGCACCAGTCCTGGTGACCCGGGCCGTCGTGAGCGCCACCTCCCGTCGACCGATCGCGTATGCCGTCCTCGCGGCCTTCGTGGTCGTCCTCGCGATCGTGGTCGGCTGGTTCACGACGCCGAGGACTCAGGGCCTCGAGGGCGAGTGGGAGACCACGGCCGTGCGCGGCGACGTCCTCGGTGGCCGGGCACTCGTGGGGAGCGACCAGACCGTCGCCATCGACCTTGTCACTGGCACCCGCATCACCCTCGGCTCGGTCGCCGAGGGGACCCGGGCCATCGGCGCGGGTCGGCTGCTCGTCCTGCACGGGTCGACGCTCGACGGTGCCGGGCTCGACGGGCGTTCCCGCTGGACCTGGCAGGGACCTCCCGCCCACCAGATCGCCCTCGTCGCTGCCGTTCCATCAGTGACGGTCGTCCAGGCCTGCGGTGGGACGCCGGTCGCCTGCCGGCTCATCGGGGTGGACAACAACGGCAAGGAGTCCTGGCAGACCCCTCAACCGACGGCGACCGGAACGTCGAAGCCCACAGTCGGCACCGATGGCAACCTGCCGAACGTCGGGGTCCTCACTGCCCCCGACGGCACGCTCCTGCTCGTCGACCCCGGAACCAGCCGGGTGGTGCTGCGCCCTGCGGCCATCGCCTCCGTCGGCCGTGACGGCGCCCTGACCCTGAGCACGACCTCGGGTGGTCAGTGCATCCGCACGACCTTCCAGACCCTCGACCGCACGTCGAACGCCTCGACCCCGGGCCCATGCCCACCAGCTGGAGCCGGAGCCGCTTCCAACGCCGGGGCAGACGGCCCGGCGACGACCACGACCAGCTCGACGCGTACGGGCGTGTGGTGGTGGCCGTTCGGCGACGGGAGGCCGACGCTCGAGGTGAGCGGACGGCATACCGGACGGGTTGTCAGTCGTGAAGCGCTCCGCACCCTGCGCATCGACGACACGGGGCTCACCGTCCTCGATGGCGAGACGGTGCGGCGCTACTCCTGGGTCAGCGGCGGCTGAGGGTCGCGAGGAAGCCGACGACCCCCGCCGTCCACCACCCGACCTGCGAGACGACGAGGGTGACGATCATGGCGATCCGGTGATGGCGGGGCAGGTCGGCAATCCGATAGATCCGTGGTTTGAGCAGGCTGAGCCGGGCCCCCAGGCGGCGCACCGCCACCCCGTTGTTGACCAGCGCCAGGACGGCCAGCTGCTTGATCCACGCGACGGGTTCGCTGAGGTCCGGGCCGAGGAACGCCCCCGAGACGACGATGAGGAGCAACCCCATCCACACCAGGGGATGCGCGGCCTCGCCGATGCGCAACGAGTCGCGGAAGGTGCGCAGTCCCGACAGCCAGACGAGCCCGTGCCAGTCCACGAGCATGACGGCCCCGAACGCAAGGACCAGTCCGATCAGGTGGGCGGCCAGGGCCACGTCATGCGCGATCCCGGACGCCTTCGTGAAAGGCGACAGCGCCAGGGCGATGGCCCACCCCGCCGTGACGATGACGTGCCACCGCCACTGGACCTGGCGCATGGCCGAGGCCCAAGGGCGTGGCGAGCGCCCCTCCACAGAACTGTCAGTGGAGGAAGTCATGGCCACATATAAGGCCATTGGGGGGTGCGACGTGCCCCAAACGGACTATTTGCGAGATCAGGGACACCAAATGAGCCATTCGCCTTCCCGGCGAACGAACGGCTGGAACCATGAGGCAGGTGGGGAGACACTCCGGAACGAATGCCAGCCTGGTGACCGCTGTTGTGGTCGCAGGCGTCGTCCTCGTTGCCGGTGGCGGCACGCTGGCGATGGGCTCGATCCTCAAGGATGACTCCAGTCCGGCCAACGCCGGCGCCAGCACGTCGACGAGCGTGAGCGCAACGGCTTCGCCGACCTCGTCCGAGACGACCGCAGCCCCCTCACCGTCGGCGAGCGCCCCGGACGCCTCGGAAGCCTCCGCCGAGGCGCGTGCAGCGTGTGTCGCGCAGGTCAAGGCCGCCGAGGGCATTGCCGCCGCCGCCAAGAACTCCGCGGCCCACTGGAAGTCGCACACCGACGCCTACCTCCAGAAGAAGGCAGGCAAATACTCCTTGGCCCAGACGAAGGCGCAGTACGCCGCGTCCAAGGCGTTCGGTCTCGCAGACGAGAAGGCCATCGCGGCGACGACAAAGGCGTTCACGGCGACAGGAGCTGCCTGCGGCGATGCGGCCAAGGCGGCATCAGCGGACCCCGAGATCGCTGCCTGCACCACGCGGCTCAAGGCGCTCGACGCTGTCCGACTCACCGGCACCAAGGTGCAGGACGAGTGGTCCGCCCACCTGCGCATGATGGACAAGAAGGCGCACACCGATGAAGGCGCCTACTTCCAGATGTGGGTGAAGGCCGTGAGCGCCGCCCAGAAGAGCGTGCCCGCCTATGCCGCCGCAGCTGCCGCAGCCACGAAGGCCCCGGCCTGCGCCTGATCGTCGCACCGGCATCGGTACGTTGACGTCATGACCTATGACGTCGCAGCCGTCCGCTCACTCTTCCCGGCGCTCCTCGAGGGCGCGGCCCACTTCGACGGGCCCGGCGGATCACAGACCCCGACCCCCGTGGCGGAGGCGGTGCGCGACACGTTGGTGTCCGCGATCTCCAACCGGGGCGACGTCACGGCGAGCGAACGACGGGCGGAGTCGGTGGTGGTCGAGGCACGCGCCGCGATGGCGGACCTGCTCGGCGCCGACCCGCGCGGTGTCATCTTCGGGCGCAGTGCCACGGCGCTGACCTACGACCTGTCGCGGGCGTTGGCTCGCACCTGGAAGCCCGGCGACGAGGTCATCGTCACGCGCCTCGACCACGACTCCAACATCCGCCCGTGGGTGCAGGCAGCGGAGTCGGTGGGTGCCGTCGTGAAGTGGGCCGACTTCGAGCCCGAGACAGGCGAGCTGCACTCCGAAGCGGTGACCTCACTGATCACCGAACGCACCCGGCTCGTCGCGACCAGCGCCGCCTCCAACCTCATCGGGACCAAGCCGCCCGTCTGCAAGATCGCCCGAGCCGTCCACGAGGTCGGGGCCCTGCACTGGGTCGACGGGGTGCACTCGACGGCGCACGCCTCGGTCGACCTCGAGGTGCTCGGCGTGGACTTCTGGACCTGCTCGCCCTACAAGTTCCTCGGCCCGCACCTCGGGGTCGTGGCGGCCTCCCCGGCGCTGCTCGAGACGCTGACGATGGACAAGCTGCTGCCGTCGAGCGATGCGGTGCCCGAGCGTTTCGAGCTGGGAACGCTCCCCTATGAGCTGCTGGCCGGTGTCACCGCTGCGGTCGATGTCCTCGCCGGGCTCGACCCGTCGGCGACGGGGTCGCGGCGCGAACGCATCCTCGCGAGCTTCGACGCGCTGGCAGGAGCACGAGCACCGACTCCTCGACCGGCTCGAAGCCGGACTGCTGGGTATGCCGGGTGTGCGGCTCTTCTCGAATGCTCGCAAACGCACGCCGACCGTTCTTTTCACCGTGGACGGGAAGTCGCCCCAGGAGGTGCGCCGGGCTCTCGCCGAGAGCGGCGTCAACGCGCCAGCCGGGCACTTCTACGCGATCGAGGCCTCACGCCACCTGGGGTTGGGCGACGAGGGTGGCGTCCGGGTCGGACTCGCGCCCTACACCGACAGCAACGACATCGACCGCCTGCTGACGGCCCTCTCCGACCTCAGCTGATCCGCGACCCCGACTAGCCTGATCGACATGAGCACGTCGCGGGAGGGGGAAGGCCCGCTGCCCTGGGTCGGCACGGCAGCGGCAACCGGGGTGGCCCTGCTGCTCGCTGCCACGCTTCTCCCCGCAGGTCTGCCCGCCGTGGCGGATGGCGAACTCGGAGCGGGATGGCGCTGGCTGCTCACCGGGTTGCTCGTCATCCTCCATCTCACGCTCCTGCCTCCGTTGGTGACGCGCTGGCCGGTCGTCGCCTTCGCGATCGGGTCGGCCTGCATGCTGGGTCTGGTCGTCGGGCCCGACCTGGGCGGCGCCCTCGCCGCCCAGTCGGGCGGACCCGTCGCTCCGGTGCTGCTTCCCAGCGGGCTCGTGTGGTTCGTCCTCCTGTATGCCGTGAGCGCCCGGACCTCGGCGCCCTGGCCGTCCGTCGCACTCGCATGCGGACTCGTGGGTGGTCTGATCGTGCTCGTCAGGCTCTGGGACTCCAGTGCCGCGGACGCATTGCAGGGTCCGACGGGATGGCGGGTCATGCTCGCGGCCTCGCTGCTCGCGGGCACGGTCGCGTCGTGGGCGTTGGGGCGCTACCGGGCGACTCGCCTGGCGTGGACGGCATCGCAGGCGGAGCGGGCGGCAGCCGACGAGCGACGACACATCGCCCGGGAGATGCACGACGTCATCGCCCACTCGCTCGCCGTCGTCGTCGCCCAGGCGGAGGGCGGTCGTATGTTGACCTCGACCCAGCCCGCCCGCGCACCCGAGATCCTGGAGGGCATCGCCGACCAGGGCCGCGAAGCCCTCGGCCAGATGCGTGGGTTGCTGGGAGTGCTCCGCGAGGACGACGAGTCCACGCCAGCCGGGTCGGCTGCAACTGGCGGCGAGTCGGTCGGCGCGCGGGGCGCGGCTGCTCCTCAGCCAACCCTGGCCGACCTGCCCGCGCTCGTGGCACAGGTGAGGCGCGCGGGCCGTCGGGTCGATCTCGAGACCTTCGGGGATCCGAGGCGAGTGGACGCGGGCACTGCCCTGACGGCATACCGCGTCGTGCAGGAATCGCTCACCAACGTCGTCAAGCACACGGGCCGGAACGCGACCGCGCGCATCAGCGTCGACTGGACGCACGGGCTCACCGTGACCGTGACCGACGACGGGACAGGAGTGTCCCCGACCGCATCGAGTGGAGGTCGTGGGCTTCTCGGGATGCGGGAGCGCGTCGAGGCCGTCGGCGGCACCCTGACCGCGGGCCGGCATCCCGACGGTGGCTGGCAGACGTGCGCGAGGATTCCGGCATGAGCACCGACGAGCTGATCCGGGTCGCACTGGTCGACGACCAGGAACTCATGCGCTCTGCCCTTCGGATGACCGTCGAGTCCCAGCCGGATCTTGAGCTCGTCGGCGAGGCGAGCGACGGCCACGAGGCACTCGCCCTCGTGCGATCCCGACGCGTCGACGTCGTGCTCATGGACCTGCGGATGCCACGCCTCGACGGCATCAAGGCCACCGAGGTGATCACTGCGGAGCTGCCGGACACGCGCGTCGTGGCCCTGACGACCTACGACCTCGACGAGTACGCCTTCGCCGCAATCCGCGCGGGTGCCAGCGCCTTCCTCCTCAAGGACGCGCGGTCCGAGGAGATCATCGACGCGATCCGGGTCGTGCACGCCGGCCATGCCGTGGTTGCCCCATCGACGACGCGACGACTCATCGAGCACCTGGCCTCGTCACCGGGGTTCGACTCGGCGCGCGGTCGGGCCGTGCTCGAAGCGCTGACGCCACGTGAGTCGCAGGTGTTGCAACACGTCGCGACAGGAGCCACGAACGCCGAGATCGCCGAGGCGATGCACCTGTCGGGTACGACCGTGAAGACCCACGTCGGTCACGTCCTCGCCAAGCTTGGCCTGCGGGACCGGGTGCAGGCGGTGGTCCTCGCCTATGAGTCGGGCCTCGTGCGCCCGGGCGAGTGAATCCTCCTCCTGGAGGATGAGAAAGACCGTCCTGAACGACGAGGCGGCGGGAGGGAGTCGCCGGCGAGCGTGGGGCCATGACAACTCACGCACGCGAACAAGCAACTGGCGCAGCCGAACTGGCGGCCGCGACCCACGAAACCTCTGCCTCTGACCGACGGCCGGGCCGCATCGCCCGGTCGGCGCCCTGGCTGGCTGGACTCTGGGTCGGGTTCTACGTCCCCATGGCAACGCTCCATCTGGTGCGTGACACGGCACCGCCCTGGACACAGTCACCCGCGTCCGCGTTGGCGGCCCTCACGTCGGGGCAGACCTCCGCCCTGATCGTCGCACTGGGCCTCATCGCGGCGGCGGCGCTCGCGCTCGTGACGACGTCACGAGGCGTGGGTCGCGTCCCGGTTGCCGGGTGGCTGCTCGTCGCGGTCGGACTCGTCCTCACGCTGGCGGTCTCCGACACCCGCGCCCTGAGCTTCGTCGGCTACGGCCCGATGCTGCTCCTCGGGCTCGTGGGTATCGGTCCCGTGGCCGACGGGGCTGTCGAAGGGTCCCTGATCCTCGGCTCACTCCTAGCGCTCGGCTCCACCGTGGGCGGGATCGGCATGCTCATCACGGGCGCGCGTGGCCTGTCTCGTCGCGCTGGCGGCTCTGCGTTCGGAACTCCCGACCGAGCCCTGCGCATCGGTCGCTGGGCCGTGGCTGCCGCGGTGCTCATTCCTTTGTCGTATGCCGTGACCCGGCTCGCGTGGGCCGTGGGAGTTCCGCTGGGGGTGCGCGACGAGTTCCTCGTCGAACTCGGATCCGCCAAGTGGGCCGGCTTCGGGCTCGGGGCCTTCGCCGTCGTCGGCTGCCTGCTGACTCTCGGGTTGGTTCAGCGCTGGGGCGAGGTGTTCTGGTCCTGGGTGCCGGTCATCGGAGGTCGACCCGTGCCCGTGGGCATGGCGGTGGTGCCGGCCCTGTTCGTCGCGTCCATCGTGGCGTCAGCGGGCACGGGGTTCTGGGGCTCAGTGTTCTCCGGGCACATCGCCGACCTGCCGGGCGCCGTCGAGGACTGGGCCGCCTGGGTGCCCGAACTCTTCTGGCCGGTGTGGGGCATCGCGCTCGCGGTGGCAGCCCTCGCGTACCGCCACCGCCGCCTGAGCTCCTGACCTTCCGACTCTTCTGTGCCGGTGTGGTCAGGGGGTGGGAGCGAGGAAGGCGTCGCGGGTGATGTCGGCGATGGTCGCCGCTCCGGTGAGGCCCATCGTCAGGTCGAGTTCGGCGATGACGTTGTCGATGACGTCGCGCACTCCGTCGGCTCCGTCGAGCGGCCAGACCGTAGATGTGCGGTCGGCCGATGAGTGTGGCATCGGCGCCGAGGGCCAGGGCCACGAAGACGTCGGCTCCCGTGCGGATGCCACTGTCGAGGAGGACGACGGGGTCGCGCCCGATGCGTTCGCGGATCGTGACGAGGGCATCGAGTGAGGCGATCGACCGGTCCACCTGACGACCGCCGTGGTTCGACACGATGATGCCGTCGATGCCCAGATCCATGGCACGCTGGGCGTCGTCTGGATGCAGGATTCCCTTGAGCAGCACCGGAAGTCGCGTCCGCTCACGCAAGGTCTCGATGTGCGCCCACGACAGACCCGGGTTCGAGTAGATGTCGAGGAACGTCTCGACGGCGGCCCGCGGCTCGGGCGAGCGCAGGTTGTCGCGAGTGCCGCCGGGGTGACGACGCGCCTGGCTGAGAAGGGTGCGCGCGCCGCTGGCGGCGGCCACCACCTTCTCGGCGCCCTTGGTGCCGGCCAGCGGTGAAGGCGACTCCCCTGCCGCGGCGACGCGCTCCCGCACGATCTCCATGAAGCGCGGGTCGGAGGTGTACTGCGCGATGCCGATCCCCTGGGTGAAGGGCAACGACCCGAGGTCGAGGTCCTGGGTGCGCCAGCCGAGCATCGTCGTGTCGAGCGTGACGACGAGGGCCTTCGCGCCTGCGGACTCGGCGCGTCCGATGAGGGAGTCGACCAGGCCTTCGTCGACGGACCAGTACAGCTGGTACCACCACGGGACGTCGCCCATGGCCTTCGCCGTCTCCTCCATGGGCGAGCAGCCCTGGGTCGAGAAGATGTAGGGCGTGCCGGCGGCCGAGGCACCACGGGCGATGTCGAGGTCCGAGTCCGGAGCGACCAGTTCGGCGGCCCCGACGGGAGCGAGCATCACCGGCGCGGTGAGGGGCGTGCCGAGGATCTCGGTGCGCAGGTCGCGGGTCGTGTTGCCGTGGAGCATCCGCGGCACGATCTGCCAGCGGTCGAAGGCGGCGCGGTTGGCCCGCACGGTCGCACCTGCACCCGCACCACCAGAGACGTAGGCCCAGGCCTGGGCGCTCATCTCCTTGCGGGCCCGCGCCTCGAGCTCGTCGGGGTCGGTCGGAACGCGCGGCGGCTGCCCCAGAGTGCCGCGCCGATAGATGGCGCTCTGACGAGTACGTCCCGGTCCGATCTCAGACATGCACCAACGCTAGCCGCGGCACCTCACGAGTGGGGTCAGACCAGAGCCTTGGCAGCAGCGACGGCCGCGTCATAGGCGATGCCCGCCAGCGCGCCGCCGGTGGAGACCCGACGCACGCCGAGTTCCCGCAGCCGCTCGACGCTCGGGTGATCCCCGGCAGCAAGGACGTTGACCGGGCGACCCAGGGCGACGATCGCCGCGATGCCGTCCTCGTCATTGACGAGCGGCGCGAAGAGGACATCAGCTCCGGCGTCCCGGTAGGCCGTGAGTCGGGCCAGGTGGTCCTCGCCCAAGCCGTAGAGGACGCTCTCGCAACGTGCGGTTACGACGATCCCGTGCTGGTGCGCGGCCTCGACGACGGTCGCGACCCGCTCGACGGCCTCGTCGAAGGGCACGATCGCCGAGGTCGTCGGGTCGTAGTCCTCGATGGACAGACCGCTCGCACCCGCCTGAGCGAGGAGCTCCACGGTCCGGGCCACTCCCCCCGCCTCGCGCGGGAAGCAGTCGGCCGAGTCGATGTTGAGCGGCACCGTGATGACGCTCGTGAGGAGGGCGACGTGGGCGACGAGCTCGTCACGGGTCACCTCGAGGTCGGACTTGCCGAGGGTGGCGGCGTGGCCATGGCTCGTCGTGGCGAGCGCGGAGAAGCCCGCTTCCTCGAGCCGCTTGGCCGAGCCGGCGTCGAAGGCGTTGGGCATGACAAAGAGGCCGCTCTCGTGGAGCTCTGCGAAGGTCATGCCCGCATCCTGCCCGCCACCACCGACAGCCCCTCACCGTCGGAGCCATGGGCGAGACTGGGGGCATGGTTGCGCTGCTCACCCCGCTCGAGGCCCCGGTCGAACCCACCGAGGCCCTGCGCCGGATCGCGTTCCTCCTCGAACGCACCCGCGCGGGCACCTACCGGGTCGAGGCCTTCCGCAACGCCGTCAAGGCGCTCAAGGAGATCGGCGACGACGAGCTCGACCAGCACGTCGAGGCCGGCACCCTCCAGGAGATCCCCGGCATCGGGAAGTCCACGTCAGCGGTCGTCGAGGAGGCAGCGCAAGGTGAGCTGCCGGCATACCTTGCGTCGTTGCAGACGCAGAGCGGCGGTCCGCTCGTCAGCGGAGGTGCGGACCTGTATGCCGCGTTGCGCGGCGACTGCCACCTCCACTCCGACTGGTCGGACGGTGGTTCGCCCATCGACGAGATGGTGCTCACCGGGATCGAACTCGGCCACGAGTGGATGGTTCTCACCGACCACTCCCCCCAGTTGCGCGTCGCCAACGGGCTCACGGCCGAGCGCCTGACGAAGCAGATCGCCATCGTCGACGCGATCAATCGCGGTGTGGGACAGGCGTTCCGGCTGTTCAAGGGGATCGAGGTCGACATCCTCGACGACGGTTCGCTCGACCAGACCGACGCGATGCTCGGCAAGCTCGACTTCGTCACGGCGTCGGTGCACAGCAAGCTCAAGATGAACGCCGACCCGATGACGAAGCGCATGGTCAACGCCGTTCTCAACCCGCGCGTCAACGTCCTCGGGCACTGCACCGGGCGGCTCGTCGAGGGTTCGCGCGGGACGCGGCCGCAGTCGGACTTCGACGCCCGCGCCGTCTTCGAGGCCTGCCTCGAGGGCAACACCGCGGTCGAGATCAACTCCCGCCCCGAGCGCCGCGATCCGCCCGACGAACTCATCGAACTCGCCCTCGAGATCGGCTGCCTGTTCTCGATCGACTCCGATGCGCACGCGCCGGGACAGCTCGACATGAAGGCCTACGGGTGCGAGCGGGCCGACCAGCTCGGTGTGCCGTGGGACCGCATCATCACGACGTGGGACGCCGACAAGCTGCATGCCTGGGCCAATCCGGCCTGACGACGGGGATTGCCGTGACACACCTACGTGCCTTCCGGACATAGACGAGTCATGGACAGTCCAGCAGCGGCCAGAGAGCAGCGGTTCCGCGCGCTCTACGCCGACCACTACGACCACGTGCTGCGGTTCGTGGCCCGACGAAGCAGCCCTGCCAGCGCCGAAGACGTTGTGGCAGAGGCGTTTCTGGTGGCCTGGCGACGGCTGGACGATGTCCCCACCCGCGCTGGAGAGGCACTGCCGTGGCTGTATGCCGTGGCTCGCAACTGCCTCCTCAACTCGGCGCGGGCAGCGGGGCGGCAGGGAGCCCTCGCTGTCCGCATCGGGGACGCCGGACTGAGCCACGCGCAACTGGACACCGACCACATCGCCCGCCGGGTCGACCTCGTCGCCGCCTGGCAACAGCTCACCGATGTCGAGCAGGAGGTCCTCGCCCTCGCCATCTGGGAGGACCTGCCCTCCCCGGCGGCGGCGCGAGTCCTCGGAACCACAGCTGTCGCCTACCGGCTGCGGCTCTCTCGAGCGCGACGCGCCCTGCGTCGGCCACCTCGACCCCACTGACACCCCGGTGCGAGCACTGCCCGCACCCGCTCTCCTCAAGGAGAAGTCATGAACACCCACGTCCTCGACCCCCACACCGACGCCGAACTACGTTCTCTCGACGCCGCATCCGACATCATCCGTCGATTCGGACTCGCCGCGACGCAACCCTCAACTCCATCCTCGGCGAAGCGCCCCACTCACCCGAGGCCGCCTCCGACATCAGGCCCGTCCTGCGCTGGCGGCCGTCACGTCGATGGGTTGCCCTGGCCGCAGCCGGGGCAGTCGCAGCGGCCGTCGCCGGCGCAGTTGTTCTCCCACGACCGGAAGCGACGCAGACCCGCCCTGCCGCGTCACCCAGCGTCACGCCTGCGGACGCTGCACTGGTGCGCGACGCGTGCATCGAGAACTGGCGACCGATGGACAAGTACGCGCAAAACCTCACGGTGCTCCTGACAGAGCGTCGTGGCGACATCGTGGCGATGGCGCTCATCCGGCGGACCGTCGATCACCGCCTGATTGATGTGTCCTGCGTCGCGCGCCTGGCGCCAGGCTCGCGCGACGTCCATGACGCGGACGCCGCCGGAGGTACCGGTCTGGGTTACCCGGGCCCACAAGCACGCAGCTTCACTCAGCGCGACGTCGGTTTCCACTTCGGTGGCGCGGACGACGGTGGATCTCTCATCTCCGGTGAAGTGGGCAGTGACGTCGTGGGAGTCACAGCGAATGTCGACGGCAGGCCCATCGCGGCAACCATTCGCGACGGCGCTTACGCCGCCTGGTGGCCGAGCACGGTGAGGTGGGACACGGACCAAGCCCCTCCCGGGCAGAAGTTCGACGCAGATCCGGAGATCACCTTCGACTTGACGTTCAAGGACGGAACGGTCGAGCGCAACGCCCGGGGATACACCCCAGAAGTCCCAGCCGACGGACTCGGCGGCAGTCAAACAATGGGCCAGGAGACCTCTCCCTGAGGTTGGTGAGGAGCCGGACTTGGTGCTGCAGGGCGCGCGACATGTCGCGCACCCTGCAGCACACCCTTGACACGGCCCGTGGGGTTATGTCTCAATGACTTAATTCATTGCGACAAAAGGGGTGTCATCGTGGGGAACTTTCTCTTCGGCGGTCTGCTCGTCAACGGGCTCGCACTGCTTGCCATCGTGGTGGTTGCTGCCTCGATCCTCGGTCCAACCGTCCGGGCTCTGCGTGAGACGGGCCTCGGGCCGGCGGCGATGCAGGCTCGGCGCCGATCGTGGACAGCATCAGCTGTGGCTGGGCTGTCGGCATTCGGAGTGGCCGTGCTCCTCCTGAGTTCGGGCAACGGCGAGCTGGTCCTCGCCCTCACACCTGTCCTCGTCGGCTGCACCTGCGTCGTCGTCGCCATCGCGGCGGAGCGGATGTGGCCCCGACCGACGGGCACAGTGCGCACGGCCACCCTGCGCAGACCCGGCATTGGCTCGACGTCTCGATCGATGTCGCGGCTGGCCCTGAGCGGTGGAGTGGCGACCGTGGCCCTGCTGCTGTTCGCACTTCTCACGGCTGCACCGGGAGGACGCCGAGTCGCACTGTCCTGGCCCGAGGGCGGCACGTCGATCGGCCCCTATCCCGGGAGCCACTTTGCCTGGCCGCTGCTCGGCGGTGTCGCAGCCCTCGCCCTGCTCACCCTCGTGGGCCTGCGAGTCGTGGACGCCCGACCGGCGCTCGGACCCGGCCTGGAGGAGGTCGATGCAGCAGCCCGGGAAGCCTCACGCATGAGGGTGCTGCGCGGCACCGCCTTCGCCCTGCTCGCGACTGCGTCGGCGTTGGCCTTGGTCATCGCGGGTGGCTGGGCCCAGATGATGAGCACCGCACGGTCGGCGGCCCCGAACCACTTCGGAGGGTGGGCCTGGGACCTGGTGCAACCGCTCGGGTTCGCCGGCGTCATCGCGGCTCTCGACTGGGGGTTCTCAGCATCAAGGTGTTCCTCACGCCGGGGCCGCCCATGCCCGTGGCTCACGAATCCCCTGAACCGCCCACCGTCGATGCGGCGCCCACCCGTGGAGCCGCCGCATGAGTGAACTCACCATCACTGTTGATGTGTCGGCGCACGAGCCGCCGTTCGAGCAGGTCCGCGCGCAACTGGCCGGCCTCATTGCGCGCGGCGCCCTGGCCGAGGGCGACCGACTCCCCACGGTCCGGGCCCTCGCCGCCGACCTCGGGATCGCGGTCAACACGGTGGCCCGCGCCTACAAGGAGCTCGAGGCCGAGGGGCTCGTGACCACGGGTCGTCGCGCCGGCACCACCGTTGCACCCGGTGGTCACGCCACCGACACGGCTCTCCACCGCAGTGCGGCGGCCTACGCGATCAGCGTCGCGCGGGCCGGGCTGACCGATTCAGCAGCTATCGATCTGGTGCGCGCAGCGCTCCGGGAGGCGCGCGCCTGAGGTGAGCAGACGGCATACGCGATGGTCGTTCAGCAGCCCCACGGACCTCGTTCATGTTGACTCACGTCAAGATGCCCGCGTGTTGTGAGTCGTTGACTCATCCCGGAATGCCCGCGTGTGTCGGGTGCTCTTGATCTTGGTCTTGTTGATGTAGGTGGCGTTGGCCTTGCGTCGGGTCGCGATGATCCCGCGGCGGCGGGCGAGTTCGAGCAGGTTGGCTTGGATGAGATCGATGTCGCGGCGGAGCTGCGCGGGGTTCGCCGTGGTCAGGGTTGCGGTCAGGGCGCGTGCGTCGATCGGGTCCAGGACGCCGGGGTGGTCGCGGGTCAGGCGGGTCAAAGGGGTCGCGGCGGTGTCGTAGGTCTTGGTGACCTTCGCGCCGCGTCGGGTCTTGGTCTTGAGTTTCTGCTGCGTGCCGAAGACGTTGTTGAGCTGGGACTGGATCGGCCACATCTGGTTGAGGAGGTCGAGTTCGCGGGCGCTGTCGTAGCGGTAGTACCCGGCGGCGTGACGAACCTCGGTCCAGTTCTTCTGCTCGACGTACGCCTGGTCGTTCTTGTGATTGGCGCGGCCGCGGGTGAAAGTGATTTTCCGGTCGGTGCACCACTTCAGGAGGTGGTGGTTGATGAACTCGCCACCGTTGTCGGAATGGATCCCCAAGACAGCGAACGGGAACCGGATGCACAGTTGCTGCAACCCGGCCGACACGATCCGTTCCCCCTTGCTGCGCACCGTGATGGACTCGGTCCAGCCGGTCGCGACGTCGGTGGCGTCCAAGGTGTAGAAGAACGGCCCGTTGTTGTCGCCGCCGTCGTGGGAGACCAAGTCGATTTCGATGAAGCCGGGTGCAGCGTCGTCCCACTCATGCCACGTCTTGAGCGGGATCGACGCCTTCAGCAGGCTGCCCGGCCGGGTCATCGAACGCCCCTTGCTCGCGACCAGGCCGACCTTGTGGGGTTGCAGGCGGCGGTCGATCGTGGCCGCGGACATCGCCAACAGCTGGGTCGTGCCGACGTCGTCCAAACCGAGTTCGTCATGAACGCGCAGTACCGACACCAGCGCTGGTAGCGCTGGTTGCAGCCGCTTCCCGGCGGGCCCGCCCAGGACAGCCCAGCACTTCACCAGCGCGTCGACGATCTCCTCGCTGTAGACGTAGCAGGGCGCCCGCGTCGAACGCTGCTGCGGACTCTTTCCGGTGAGCATGCGCCGCAACACCTTGCGCGTGTGGTCGCGATGCCAGCCCGTCACCCTGCAGATCGAGTCCAGCACCTCGGACTTCTCTGCCTTCGTGCCGGCGCGATACCGCTCCAACTCTGCCTTCGTCACCTGCTGCCGAGTCGCCAACGTGAGCTCCATCCCTCATGCTCGACCCACGCGGGCATCTTTGGATGAGTCAACGACCCCCATCACGCGGGCATTTAGCGCGAGTCAACTCGTCGTTTTGGATGCAGCGCAAACGTCCCTTATGCTTTCCGAGTCCACGACGGATCTCGAGCGCTGCGCGCTGCGCGACGTGGGGTCTGTCGTCTCGACGGGTCCCCATCGTCTAGCGGCCCAGGACTCCGCCCTTTCACGGCGGCAGCACGGGTTCGAATCCCGTTGGGGATACGCAGTGAAGTAGGAAAAGCAGTAAAGGTCTTGCACAAACAAGGCCCCGTAGCGCAGTTGGTTAGCGCGCCGCCCTGTCACGGCGGAGGTCGCGGGTTCGAGTCCCGTCGGGGTCGCCAGCACAAGAGGCCCACACCATCAGGTGTGGGCCTCTTGTCGTCGGTGCCTCCGCAAGACGTCGCGCGCCGAAGGGGCCGTGCAGCTCGATCTAGCCGTCCGCCTGGTCGCGCGGGACGCCGTACTCGTGCGCGGCCTCGAGGCCCCGCAGCTCCTCGATGAGGTCGATGAGCCGCCCCATCACCTCGTCGGCCACGCGACGGACAGTCGCCTCGTCGGGGTCCGCCCCCGCGAGCGCCACCACGTCGATCGTCTCCCCCACGAGCACGCTGACCTCGGGCGGCAGGGCGAGGTTGCGCAGCGTGCGACGCAGGTTGCCGCTGCGGCCGACGACGTCCTGGGCGCCCTGCAGCGCCACGGGAACGACCGGGGCGCCCGTGCGCAGGGCCAATCGCACCGCGCCCGTCTTCGACCGTTCGGGCCAGTGGCCGGGGTCGCGCGTAATGCGTCCCTCGGGGAACAGCCCGACGGCCTCGCCGGCGGCCAGGGCCTCGGCGGCGGCGTCGAGCGAACGTGCCGCGGCATCCGACCCACGGTGCACCGGGATGAACCCGAGACGGCGAATCACCGGCCCGAGCAATGGCGCCCGAAAGACGCCGGCCGTGGCGAGGAGCCGCAACGACCGGCCGAGGTCGCGGCAGGCGATCGCGAGCAGGACCCCGTCGGCGTAGCTCGTGTGGTTGGCGATGACGATGAGCGGCCCGCCCGGCAGTTGCTGGGCGACGGACCGACGCCCCACCTGTCGCGCTGCCTCAAGGCGCGCGACGCTCGCCACGAGGCCGCCAGCAACCGCCGCGGCGACCCCGTAGAGCAGCGCACCCCGTCGACCCGGCTGGCTCCAGTCCATGGGCGCCGAGGCTATCGGCCCCTGCGACGTCTCCGAGCCATTTCGCGACGACCGGTCAGCGACTGACCTCGATGGCGATCTTGCCGCGCACGTGCCCGCTCTGGCTCAGCTCGAACGCCTTGGCCACGTCCTCGAGCGCAAACGACCTCCGCGACCGGCACCGTGAGCTTGCCGGCGTCGGCGAGGTCCGCGAGGGCCTGCAGGTCGTCCGCGTTGGGGCGGGCCCACAGCGCGATGCCGCCGGCCTCGGCCACGGTGCCGTCGGCGATGGACGCGTGACGGCCACCCTCCTTGAGCACGGCCTGAGTGGTCTCGAGCACGCCACCGACGAAGTCCGCGACGACGTCCACACCCTCGGGCGCGAGTTCGCGGACGCGCTCGGCCAGTCCGTCGCCGTAGGTCACCGGCTCGACGCCCAGCTCACGCAGGAACTCGTGGTTGCTCTCGGACGCGGTGCCGATGACGCGGGCGCCGAGGGCCTTGGCGATCTGAACGCCGAGGATGCCGACACCGCCTGCGGCTGCGTGGACGAGGACCGTGTCGCCTTCCGTGGTGCGCAGGCGCGTGAGGAGTTGGTATGCCGTGAGGCCAGCGAGCGGGAGCCCTGCGGCTTCGTTCCAATCCAGGGCGGCGGGCTTGCGCGCGACCATGCGGACGGGAGCCGACGACGAGCTCGGCGAAGGTGCCCTGCTGGACCCAGTCCTTGCGGGCGTAGGCGATGACCTCGTCACCGACGGCGTACTCCGGGGTGTCCGGGCCGATGGCCTCGACGACACCGGAGACGTCCCAGCCCGGGATGGCCGGGAAGTCGACCTGCATGAGGCCGTCGAGGTAGCCCGCGAGGACCTTCCAGTCGACCGGGTTGACCGAGGCGCTGCGCACCCGGATGAGGACCTCGCCCGGCCCGACCTTGGGGTCGGGGACATCGGTGAGGGAGAGGGTGTCGGGGGCGCCGTACTGGCTGTAGGTGATGGCTCGCATGCCCGGGCCAACGCTGCGGTGACGGGCACGCATTCCGTGGGCGGACGGCATACGCCGTTCTAGGCTTGTCCGGTGCACCGGATCTTTGGAGTCAGCGTCGCGTCCGTCTATCCCCACTACGTCACGAAGGTGGAGAAGAAGGGGCGCACGATCGACGAGCTGCACCAGGTCATCGAGTGGCTGACCGGCTTCGACGAGGCCGAGCTGAAGCGGCACCTCGAGGAGGAGACGACGTTCCAGGACTTCTTCGCGCGCGGCCACGATCAACCCCACGCCTCCCTCATCACCGGCTCGGTGTGTGGCATCAAGGTGCAGGACATCGAGGACCCTCTGATGCAGAAGCTGCGCTACCTCGACAAGCTCGTCGACGAACTCGCCAAGGGTCGGCCGATGGAGAAGGTCCTGCGCGGCTGAGCGAGTTTCGAAGGGGCCCGGCGGGTGAGTTATAGTTGCCGTCGCGTCAGGGCGACCTGGCGTTGATGTTTGAGGCCAGGTAGCTCAGTTGGTACGAGCGTCCGACTGAAAATCGGAAGGTCGACGGTTCGACCCCGTCCCTGGCCACCACCCCAGAACCGCAGGTCAGCGATTTACGCGACCTGCGGTTTCGTCTTGCTCCGGGTGGTTTTGCCAACGCGTTCGCTGTCACGCCCCACTCGAAGGCCTCGCTCAGGTGAGCTGCGCGCACCGCACGGGGACGCGGTGGAACGGTGAACTGTCGTGGCGGCCCGCGTGACGAGCTCGATCGTCGTCAGATCGCCCAGATCGCTCGCCACCGAGAGGCGCAGACCCCGGTCTGCGCTGAAGACTCTCCACGCAGCCGCGGTCCACCAGCACCGTCAGGGAGATCCGGGCACCGTTCGCTCCCGACGTCAACCAGCACTCGGATCACTTCCAGGCGTACTCGCACTACGTCATGCCCGACGGGCTGGTCGAGTCCTTCATCGACACGATCGGCACAAAGGACAACTTCCGCCGCGGCGGCACGCTCGCCCCGACGGTACGAATGGAGATCAAGGGCAACACGACAACCGTGGACAGGTCCTACGGCACGTTCGGTCTCGGCGCCTACGCCGACATCCCGGCGGGCTTCAACCTCAAGCCAGGGCAGTCGCCCCAGACTCCCTGAGGTCAGGGCACCACATCAACACGACGAAGCCGCAGGTATGCCGCGAGGCGCACCTGCGGCTTCGTCATTCCTCAGGCGCCCGGCGGCTTTTGCGATTGCCCCTCGGGCAGGACCTCCGCAGTCCTAATGTCACGAGCAGAGGGGTGCAGGGGCTCCCCTCACTCACAGGAGGAGAGCCACACAATGTCGTATCGCTCTGCCGCTGCGCTCGCCGTAGCCGCCTTGATCCTGCCTTTCACCGCGACGGCTGCCCACGCGGCCGCGCCACCCAATGACACGCCTTCGGGGGCGACCGTCATCAGTGCCCTTCCGACCACCCTCGCCGACCAGGACACCACCGAAGCAACCACCGACGCCCTCGACGCATCGCTCAACGAGTTCTGCGGCGCACCGGCCACCGGCGCCAGCGTGTGGTTCACCTACACCGACACCGACGGCAGCGGCTTCCTCGCCGACGTCTCCGGCTCCGACTACTCAGCCGGTCTCTTCGTCACCGCCGGGATCCCCGCTGACGGGAACCTCGTCGCGTGTGCACCGGGCCAAGCCGGCGTGCGCGGCGACCCCGGGACCACGTATTACATCGCAGCATTCAACGACAGCACCACCGCCGGTGGAAACCTCTCCATCACGTTCGAAGCATTGCCGCCGGCTCCGACGGCCGCGCTCACGGTGAACCCCAAGGGCGTCGCCTACAAGGACGGCACGGCACGAATCTCCGGCACCTACAACTGCACCAACGCCGATGGCTACGCCTCCGACATCGAGGGCACGCTCACCCAGACCGTGGGGCGCCTGAAGATCAACGGGTTCTTCTTCATCAACCCGCTCGAGTGTGACGGTGCAACCCACGACTGGGACGCGTTCGTCTTCTCGGACAACGGTCTCTTCTCAGGGGCAAGGCAGCGAACTTCTCGATCGAGTTCGCCTGCGGCCTCGTGGAGTGCACGGTCGCAGAGGCGTCCGGAAAGATTCAGCTGAGCCGCAACGGCAAGTAGTTCCGGCTGACACGATCCGAAGCAAAGACGACACCGCAGGTATGCCGCATGGCGCACCTGCGGTGTCGCCGTTTCGTGCCGCGTAGGTTGAGCCCCGTCCAGCACTGCCGTCACGGAGGAACCATGAGTCAGGTCGTCGACTTCAAGGACGTGTCCACGCAGGGGCTCGAGACCTCACCCGTCGCCGAGGCCCTTGCGGGGCTCCGGGCGAACGAGGCCCGCTACTTCAAGAACAAGTACGACCACACGTTCACGGTGGAACAGGCGACGAGGCCGGCGACGTCCTGGACTGGGTCTCGCGGATTCTGCGAGAGGAGCGGGACATCGTCTTCACCTCGCCGGCTCTGGAAGCAACAGTCATCGAGGTGGAGGGCATTCGCTGGGCGTACGTCTTCTACGAGTCAGGGCTCTCGGTCAACGTGCTCTACGGGCTCGAGGAGGGAAGCCAAGCGGGCGGTGGGCTTCAAGCTCTCCGAGGGCATGGACCCTCCCGAGGAACTCTCGGCCTTCAAGTGGGCCCGGCAGAAGTCCAAGCTGGCGGGCATCATCCGCGGCACCTACTTCGTCATCAAGGGCATTACTGGCCATGAGCCGCAGCCCCGGCCGACCAGCGGCTCAGCCCTGGTGGCTCGGGCGCTCGAAGAGCACGGCCGCGACCACACCGATGAGCAGGACCGCTGCTGGAAGGACGATGGCCTGGGACATCGCCTGGGCGAACCCCTCGGCGAACTGCGGGGGCAGCTTCGCTCCGGCTCCCTGCAGCCCGCCGCCCTCGGGCATGCCGGGCAGGTGTGCCGCCAGACGGTTCTCCATGAGCGCCGCGATCGCCGCGCTGCCGAAGACGGCCCCGACCTGACGCGTCGTGTTGTAGACACCGGCCCCGGCACCGGCAGCCCGAAGCGGCAGGTTGCGCGTGGCCGTCGCACCGAGGGGCGCCCACATGCACGCGCTGCCCACTCCCATGAGGGTCATCGGCAGGAGCAGCTGCCACGTCGCCGTGTCGGGCGTCATGATGCGGCTCAGCCAGAACAGGCTCACCGACGAGGTCGTGATGCCGAAGCCGACGAGCTGGCGCGGGTGCATGCGGTCGGTGAGCTTGCCGACCAGCGGAGCCAGGACGATGGAGACGATCGCCATCGGCACGAGGAGGAGCGCGGCCCGGGTCGGGCTGAAGCCGAGCACGACCTGGGCAAAGAGCATGAGCGGGAAACCCATTGCGGTGAAGGCGAATCCGATCGTGGTGATCGAGACGTTGGCGAGCGAGAAGTTGCGGTCCGCGAACAAGCCCGAGCGGCAGCAGGGGCTCGCTGCGTGTTGCGGCGCTGCCACCACAGGAAGACCGCGAGCATGATGAGGCCGGCGCCGATGAGCAGCGGCACCGAGATCACGCCGGTGATGGTCCCCCACTCGTAGGTCTCCCCCTCCTGCACGCCGAACACGAGCAGGAACATGCCGACCGCAGACAGGGCCACGCCGAGCCAGTCGAAACTGTGCGAGTGGGTCTCGAGGCGAGGCACGAGGCGCCAGGCGAGCACCAGACCGACGATGCCGACGGGGACGTTGATGAAGAAGATCCACTCCCAGCCGGGCCCGTCCGTGAGCACCCCACCGAGCACCGGGCCGACGAGGATGGCGACTCCCGCCGTGGCTCCCCACAGGGCCATCGCGCTCCCGCGGGAGGCCGCCGGGAAGGTCCGCGTGATGACAGCCATCGTCTGGGGCGTCAGCATCGAGGCGCCGAGACCCTGGACGATGCGGGCAGCCACGAGTCCACCGATGGAGTCGGTCAGCCCGCACCACAACGAGGCGAGGGTGAACACGGCGAGGCCGATGAGGTAGAGGTTCTTGGGCCCGAACCGGTCACCGAGCCGCCCGGTGATGAGCAGCGGGACGGCATACGCGAGCAGGTAGGCGCTCGTCACCCAGACCACACCGTTGACGTCGGTGTCGAGGCCCTCCATGATCGCCGGCGTCGCCACCGACACGATCGTCGTGTCGACGAGGATCATGAAGAAGCCGAGCACCATCGCCCACAGCGCCGGCCACGGGCTGCGCTCCACGGCTGGCGTTCCGGACGTGGCCACCTGGTCGTTCACGGTCATCGGGATCTCCTCGCGCGACGTGCTGCGGCGGCCACCTCGGCTGCCTGTCGAGCGTCACGCTACGCCCGCGTGGTGACAGTCATCGCGAGCGGTGGAACTGGAGGAAATCACCGCCGCCGGGGCGGAGTTTCAGGGCGGGTCGCAGCACGGCCGCAGGGCCGCCCATCACGAGCCGGCTTCGGCCTGGCTCTCCGGGCCGGCGATCCCACCGGCCGGAGGGCCGTCGAGGATCGTGGGGACGTATTCGAGCAGCTGCAATCCGGGCGCGAACGTCTGGTGCTCGACCAGCTCCAGCCCGAGGTCGGGGTAGCCGTCGAAGATCCGCTCCTGACCCGTGGCGCCCGTGATGAACGGGAAGATGACCACCCGGAAACGGTCCACCAGTCCCGCAGAGATGAGCGCACGGCATACCGAAAGACTTCCGAGGGTGTGCATCGGCCGGTCCGCGGTCTCCTTGGCCGCACGGACCCATTCCACGGCATCGGTCGTCACGAGCTCGGAGTTCGCCCAGGGGAGCGGTTCCTCGAGGGAGGACGAGAAGACGACCTTGGGCGTCGCCGCCATGTGCGCGAAACCCGGGTCGTCGCCCACCTGCTCGGCGAACCCGGACATGAGGCGATAGGTCGTCGCGCCCATGAGATAGGTGTACGGATCGCCGGTCTGGGACCCGAGCCAGGCGAGGTACTCCGGACTGTCCACGCCCCACAGCCCCGGCCAACCTTCGGCCGAGGCGTAGCCGTCGAGGCTGATGATGAAGTCGACCATGACGCTCTGCATGGGACTGTCCCCTTCGAAGACATGGGTCTTGTGCCGAGAGTCCTTCTCAGTCTTGCGTATGCCGTCCGCTCCCGTAAGAGGGCGAGCATGGGCAGTGCCCCGGACCACTGATGCGGTCCGGGGCACTGCGCTGCAGCTGCTGGGTGCTGCGAGGTGGTGCGAAGGTGGTCAGGCAGCCGGCTCGAGCACTGCGTCCTTGACGGGATGCGGCTGACCGGACTTGCCTGCACTGCGCGCACCGTTGATCGCCTGGGTGCTCTGGGCCAGCGTGATCGCAGCGTGCGCGATCGCGTTGCTGTTGATGTCCAGGGCCTCGAGGTTGACGTTGCTGATGTCGTCACCGGCGCCGTGATAGTTCACGTCGTAGGCGACTCCTGCCTCGCCACCGAACAGGGCGGCCTCCTCGGCGGTCTTGAGCTGCTCGGCACCGGTGAACAGACCCGAGGCCGGGACGCCGTTGACGATGAACGCCTGGTAGTCCGAGCGACCGGAGAACTCCGTGTCGACCCAGGCCTGACCGACCGAGTCGAAGTAGTCCGTGAGGACGTCCTCGGTCTGGATCGAGCCCTCCGGCACCGCGACGGGTGCGGGGTAGGTCGACTCATCGGCGTCGTAGACCCCGATCTGGTAGTTCGGCGAACCGACCATGTCGAAGTTGAGGTAGGTCGCGATCCTGCCGAGCTCAGCAGGGTCGTTGGCGACGAGGTCGTTGACGTAGTGGGTGGAGCCGAGCAGGCCGGCCTCCTCAGCACCCCACCAGGCAAAACGCACCTTGTTGTTGACCTTGTTGACCTTGGCGAGCTGCACCGCGGTCTCGAGGATCGACGCCGAACCGCTGCCGTTGTCGTTGATGCCCGCTCCGTCTCGCACGCTGTCGAGGTGGGCGCCCATCATCACGACGTTGTCGGCGCGACCGGTCTTGGTCTCGGCGATGACGTTGAAGGTCGGGCGGTTCTCGATCGGTGCGGCGTAGACCCGGGCGACGGTGGTCGACGGGTCAGCCAGGTCGGCCCCGGTGGCGAACGAGGCACCGACGACGGGAATGTTCACGTCGAAGGTCCCGAGCGTGCCGACGATCAGGGGCTCTCGGTCCGGGGTGTTGCCCTGGTTGAAGATGATGACGCCCGACTGCACCGGCCGCTTCGGCGTTGTCCGCCTTGAGTCCGAAGTCGCAGGTGCCACGCTGGATGAGGGCGATGTTGCCGGCCGGGAAGCCCGCGAAGTCCGCAGCCTCACAGCCGGACGTGCTCGCTCGCGGCGGCGCGAGGCTGATGTCGACAGCGGTCACCGTCGCGGTGACGTCACCGGCGCCCGAACCCGTGAAGGAGTCCGTCACGTAGGTCGTGGCGGTCGGCGAGATCTGCTGCAGGGCGCCCTGCGCCTGGTACTCGAAGTCGAAGTACTGGCGGCGCGTGTCATATCCCGCGCCCTGCAGCACGCTCTCGACATAGGAACCGGAAGCGTCGTAGCCCGACGTGCCCGCTTCGCGGTTGCCGCCGTTGGCTTCGGCGATCGCCTGGAGGGCCTCCAGATGGTTCATGATTCCCTCCACGGTCACCGCCTCGGTGAACTTCTTGGAGTTGTTGGGGTTGCCCGCCGAGGCGGGTCCCGCTGCGGCGATGAGGCTGGATACCAGCCCCACAGCAGCAACTGCGGCCAGGGAAGTACGTCGTTGTACTCGCACGATGGTCCTCCTGATAGGGGCGACCGGCTGTTCACCGGTCGTCACCCAGACGCTATGGGCATCTGCTTTCGAGGGGAATAGCCCAGCGGGGGCTTGACGTGGTCGGACTCATCGGGGTGCGGTGAAGCGTTGCAGGAAGGCCGACAGCAGCTTCGCCGAGTCCTCGCGTGGCAGCGCCTCGATGAGGGACAGCACGGTGGTGAGGTCGAGGTCGCCTCCGGCTCTGGCGCCGTCCGCCAGAGCAACAGGATCGGGTATGCCGTTGTGAGACAACGCTTCCGGGCTCGGTAGCGCTTGTCCCCGGACGTCGTCGGCGGCCCCGACGAGGGCGGGCAGAGTTCGCCCAACAGGCCCTCCGTCACCGGCGTGATGGTGAGGTGGGCCGTGTGTGGGATGCGGGTGCCGTCGGACTGCGTCATGGCGGGCTGGCCCTGGAGGACGAACCCGCGCTGTGTCACGGCAGCGATCCAGAGCAGCGGGTCGACGCGTCGCTCGGCTGCCACGAACTCGTCGGTGGCCACCGCGATGAGCGGCCCCTGCCGCTCCCCCAACACCCGCAACCCGTCGATCCCACCCACGGCCTCGACCACTGCGGAGGTGGCGGCGACGACGCGACGGGTGAGTGCGGCATACCCGTCGGTTCCAAGGGTCTGGACCACAGCCCAGGCTGCGGCCAACGACGTCGCGGATCGTGTGCCGAGCATCGTCGGGTTGACCACGGGATAGCCGAGCCAGTCGGTGATGGCGAAGTAGCGCGCGAGGTCGAGCTCGGTGTCGGCGAAGAGCAGGAGTGACGCGCCCTTGGGGACGTAGCCGTACTTGTGGATGTCGGCGCTGATGCTGCTCACGCCGCGGACGCGGAAGTCCCACTGCGGCAACGGTTCTCCGCCGGCGACCTCCCAGAACGGCAGCACCCAGCCACCGACGCAGGCATCGACATGGCACGGGATCCCACGGTCGGCAGCAGCACCCGCCACCTCGGCCACCGCATCGATGACGCCGTGCGGATAGGACGGTGCCGACACGACGACGAGTGCCACGTCCGCGCCGAGCGCCTCGATGAGCCCCGTGGCCGGCGCCCGTCCCGAGGCCACGTCCACCGGGACGACCGTCACCTCCAGCCCGAAGTAGTGCGCGGCCTTGTGGAACGCCGCATGGGCTCGACGCCGAGACCACGAGCCGCGGTCGGCCGGTCCCACCGCGCGCCACCCAGAGGTCACGCGCGGCCTTGACCGCGAGGAGGCAGCTCTCGGTCCCACCCGACGTCACCGACCCCGTCGCCGCCGGGCCGTGCAGCATCGTGCGTCCGAACGCCACGAGGTCGGACTCCATGAGCGCCACCGACGGGAACGTCGTCGGGTCCAGTCCGTTGACCGGCTGGAGGAGCCGCATCGCCTGTGCCGCAACCTCATCGAGCTCCGGACGACCGTGGTCGTAGACGTAGGACAGCACGCGCCCACCATGGGTCGGCGCATCGTGTTCGCGGTAGGCCCGCAGGCGTCCCAGCACCTCGTCGGCGTTCACCGAGCCACTGTCCATCGAGTCACCGTCCATCGAGCACCACTTCCGGTTCGGCATACCTGCGCAACGCGACGATCGACACGAGCGCCAAGCACGGCGGGGACGACCGTGAACGCCAACCCCATGGCCAGCTCCGCGCCACGCGGCTGGGCCACCGGATCACCCGAGCTCGACACGAACCCGCCCACGGCCAGCATGAGCAGCACGATCCCCGGCCCGAGGGCGAGGCCGGCCGTCTCCGAGGCCGTCCACACCCCACTCATCGCGCCACCTCGAGAACGTCCGGCCTCCTCGATGACGTCGGGCAGCATCGCCAGCGGGAAGAGCTGCATCCCGGCATACGCCACACCGCCGACCGCCAGGGCGAGGACCGACAGCCACGTCCACTCGAGCACGAGGGCCGGGACCTGGGCGACACACGAGAGCACGAAGAGCCAGGACGACGCGAGGTATGCCGCCCGCTTGCCGTGCGCTGCGGCATACCGCTTCCACACCGGCATGACGAGGAGCGCGGGCGCGACGACAGCGGCGAAGAGGACGCTCACCAGTGACTGGGAGCCGAGGAGATAGGTCGCGACGTACTGCGCCGCGGCGAGGACGATGCCAGTGGCCAGGGCCTGGAGGACGAAGACGACGAGCAGCGCCGCGGAAGCGCGGCAGGTCGCGGATGGCGTCCAGTCCCGCACGGAGAGAGGAGGATTCGGCCGCGCCCCCGACGCGGCTCTCGTGTCCGCGCAGGCTGGCGACCGTGGCGAGCATGCCGAGCGAGAGCACGATGGCCGAGATCACCGCCATGACCAGGTAGCCGGAGCGACCTCCGCCGAGAGCATCCCGGATGCCCGGCGCCCCTGCGCCGAACGCCAGGATCGCCAGCGCCAGCACCCCCACGCGCCACGCCATCATGCGGGTGCGCTCGGTGTAGTCGCTCGTGAGGTCGGCCGGCGCCGCGATGTAGGGGACCTGGAAAAGACTGAATGACGTTGTCGCGAGCACGAATGCGGCGACGACCCACACCGCCGCCACCCCGCTCGACACCCCGGACGGGACCGCGAACATCGCGATGAAGCCCACCGGCAGGGTGAGCGCGCCCAGCAGCATCAGTCGGTGGCGCGACCCGCGCGCCGACACCTCGCGGTCACTGCGCGCGCCGATGGCCGGGTCGATGACGACGTCCCAGACCTTGGGAACGAGCACGACCACGGCCGCCAACGCCGCGGCGACGCCCAACGTGTCGGTGAGGTAGTAGGCAAGGACGAGACCCGGCAGGGTGCCGAACCCGCCCGTCCCCACGCTCCCCGCGGCATACCCCGCGGTCTGGGCTCGGGTGAGTCGATCGCTGGGCATGCACCGAAGTATGTCCGGCGACGAGCCTGATCAGTGGAGGTTCGGCGTCAGTGACCCTTCAGTGACCCGCGTCGCTGCGCAGGAGCCGCCACCCTCCGGCCGACACCGCCGCCACCGCCCACGCGACGAGCGTCAGTCGCGCCTGGGTCAGCGAGGTGAGTCCGGGTGGCCCCTCGCCGAAGATGAGGTACAGCGCGCCAGACCCCGGCAGCCGCGACGAGACCGTCACCGCCCACTCGAACGGCAGGTTGCCGATGATGCAGCGGCAGGACGAGCAGCAGCGCGATGGCGAGGACGAGCGCGGCAGCCGTGCTCCGCGTGGCCAACCCCAGGCCGATGCCGAGCAGGGCTCCGCAGCCGATCACCACGGTGAGGTCGCCCACCCGTCGCAGACCCTCGTCCAGGGGCAGCCCGAAGTCTGGCGCGAGCACCCGCACCGCGATGCTCGCGGCAACGACGAGCGCGAGGCCGATCACCGTCATGGTCAGGGCGATGACCCCGGTGCGCGCCGCGAGCAGGATGCCGCGGCGAGGCGTCCACTGCAGCGTCGGCACGATCGCTCCCGTGCCGTGGTCGGCCGTGCCGGTCACCACCGCCCAGGCCACCGTGCCGAACAGGGCGAACATCGCCGTGAAGCCCGCGACGTCCCACGCCGACTCCCCACCCTCGCCGGCGCCGGGACTGTTCGCGACGTCGATCCCGGCGATCACGCCGAGTCCGACGACGGCCAAACCGATGAGCCCCGCGAACGCCCAGCTCGACCGGACGCTCCAGATCCGGCTCCACTCGGCGCGGCTGGCGCGCGCCAGGACCGTGGCGCTCATCGCTGGCCCCCGTCCGTGAGTGCGGCCTGCGCGTTCCCGAGGTGGCCGACGTGCTCGACGCTGCCCTCGGTCAGGGAGAGGTAGGCATCTTCCAGGGACTGCTCCACCTCGGCGAGGTGATGAAGGGGTATGCCGTGTGCGTGCGCGAGATCTCCGATCTCACTCGCGCTGCGGCCACTCACCTCCAGCTCGCCCGGGCCGGGTCTGGTCACGGCCACGGCCACGTCCGCACCGAGCGCATCTGCCAGATCGTCCGGGCGCGGGGTGCGCACCCGCACCCGTGGACCACTCACTCCGCCGAGCATTCCGGCGATGTCGGTGTCGGTGATGAGCCGCCCTCGGCCGATGACGACCACACGGTCGGCGATGAGCTGCATCTCGCTCATGAGGTGGCTCGACACCAGGACCGTGCGACCCTCGTCCGCGAACCCCCTGAACAGCGCCCGGATCCACCTCACGCCGTCGAGGTCGAGCCCGTTGACCGGCTCGTCGAAGAGGAGCACCGGCGGATCGCCGAGCAGCGCCGCCGCAATACCGAGGCGCTGCCGCATACCGAGCGAGTAGCCCTTCACCCGACGGCTGGCCGCCTTCTCGAGCCCCACCTGCTCGATGACCTCGTCGACCCGGGCCAGCGAGATCCCGTTGCTGCGAGCGCCGATTCGCAGGTGTGCGCGGCCCGTTCGTCCCGGGTGCATGGCTCCCGCGTCGAGGAGCGCGCCGACCTCGCGCAGCGGCGCCGGGAAGTCGGCGTAGCGCCGACCGTTCACCGTCGAGGTCCCTGCCGTCGGCCGATCGAGACCGAGCACCATCCGCATCGTCGTCGACTTGCCGGCGCCGTTCGGCCCGAGGAAGCCGGTCACCTTCCCCGACTCCACCGTGAACGTGAGGTCGTCGACCGCCCGCACCCCGGCATAGTCCTTCGTCAGCCCGCTGACCTCGATCATCCCTGCCGCCTCTCCACCGCCGAACCACGACGACTCGGACGCTAGGCCCATGGCCGGGTGATGTGGGGGCGAAACCTGTGAAGGTTCCGTGCAGATGTGACCACCCCAGCTTTGTGACTATCTGTTGGCGACGCCGTCCAGCCGCAGCTCGTTCGAGTCGTCACGGTGGGTCCCTGACGTGCCGACGTGCTTGTCCGAGATGCCCGGTCCGTTCTTGATCACGTGGACCAGCGCCATTCCGTGGCCTCGACCGAGTCCGTGCTCGTCCGCGAGCCAGGCGAGGATCTCGCCGGCCTTGGTCTCAGGGCCGAACCCGCGCGCCTGCGCCTGGTCGACGAGTTCCTGCGGGGTGTGACCGGTCTTCTTCTCGGCGGCATCGAGGTAGGCCTGGAACGACATGGTGACTCCTGGGTGGGTGCGGTGATGCTCTGTCACTCATGGTGCCGAACGAGGTCACCCCGTTTCGACACGTCGCTCACGCCAATCTGGGAACGGGCCGTGAGGTGGGCCACGACGTAGAGCACCCCGAACGGGTCGCTCGCTGCGCACTGCACCACTCTGTACCTGGTTGCGTCTGCGGCTGTGGTCGCTGTAACAGCCGCATCCGCAGACGCAACGACCGGGGCAGGGACCGCCGCGGCCGCGAGGACCTGCAGGGGCGCGCGACCGGCGACGAGCAGGTCAGCGCAGAGCTCGACGTCGAGATCGAGGAGGCGGTCGAGGCCGCCGTCGTCGCCGTCCCGGATCGCTCCGACAATGGCGTCGTCGGCGGATGCTGCCCGCTCGTCCAGGTGGCCCGGTGCCTTCTCGGTGCGCCGGGCGGATCCATCGGCGACCACGAGAAGCGTTGTCCCGGTGTCCGACTCGATGGCACGGCCGATCGCGATGCACTCCTCGACCGTGGCATCCCACGGCACGGAGACGTGCTCGACGTCGAAGCCTTCATGGGTCGCGGCGAGCAGGTGGTCGGCCACTCGCAGACCAACGGGCGGCTTCGTGCTGCGCGGTTCGCGATCGGTGGCGTGCACGACGACGACATGGTGCGCCGACGCGACCGCTTCGCGAACCACGGCCACGCATGACTCGAGCAGCCCGGGCGCGGCCGCCACCCGCCCTTGGTACTCGGGCAGCAACAGAGGTGCCCCTGGCACGATGACGATGTCAGTGATCACGCGAGCCCCCGGGCCGTCCGAGCCGGCGGCAGGTCGCCGCTGATGACCGACACCATGTCGAGCACCTGACGGGTCTCGACGACCTCGTGCACGCGATAGATGTGGGCCCCGTGCCAAGCCGAGATCGCCGTCGCCGCAAGGGTTCCGGTGAGCCGTTCCCCCACGGGCAGGTCGAGCGCCTCCCCCACGAAGTCCTTGTTGGACAACGACACGAGAAGGGGCCAGTCGAGGGCCACGAGCTCGTCGAGCCGACGCGTCACCTCGAGCGAGTGCCACGAGTTCTTGCCGAAGTCGTGCGCCGGGTCGATGACGATCCGCTCCCGCGCGACTCCCACCGAAACTGCCCGATCCGCCTGCGCCACAAGGGATCCGACGACGGACTCGACGACGTCGTCGTACTCGATCCGGTGCGGGCGCGTCCGCGGAGTCACGCCACCGGTGTGGGTGCACACCACGGCGGCATCGAACTCGGCAGCCACCTCGACCAGCCCGGGATCGGCCCCGCCCCACGCGTCGTTGAGGATGTCGGCACCCACCTCGAGGACCGCCCGACCGACCGAGGCCCGCCAGGTGTCGACGCTGATGAGCAGGTCGGGGTGCTCGGCGCGCACGGCTGCGACGAAGTCGACGACTCGCGCCATCTCCTCGTCTGCGCCGATGTCGACGCCGGGCGCGGCCTTGATCCCGCCGATGTCGACGATGTCGGCACCCTGGGCCACGACCTCACGCACGCGGTCGAACGCCGCGTCCTCGCGCCACGTGGATCCCTTGTCGTAGAACGAGTCCGGCGTGCGGTTGACGATCGCCATGACGAGGCGCGAGCGCGCGTCGAACTCGCGGCGACCCAGGCGGAAACGCAGCTCGGTCATCGGGACTCCGCGCGGGTCCCACGCTCTGCGTGGGCCGGCATACCCACCGAGTCGGCCGGAGGCCGCTCACCGATCGCCACCGCGGTGACACGCGGCTCGAAGCCGACAGGGCCACGGGAGTACTGCGTCAGGTTCACCGTGGCGCCCGACGGCACGTCTCCGACGACGGCAGCGACCCGACGACGATCAGCGGCTGCGAGGACCTGGACTGCCATGAGCCCGAGCGTGTCATGGCGGTGGTGGCGATGGGTGCGCAGCCCCAGGTCGACCTGCGCGATCGCCGCGGCCCCGAAGCGATCCGCGGTGTCGAGGACCGCCGCGATCTCGACGCCGTAGCCCACCGGCACCGAGAAGCAGGCAAAGGTCGAGCGCCGGATCGCCCACTCACCCGACAGTGGTTGGACGATGCCGGCCAGCTCGGGACGGTGCAGGCCGAGCCACGGACGGGCCACGAGCTCGGTGACACGCCCACCCTGCTCCTCCTCGTTGCCGGAGTCGTCGAGCATGGGCCGGTCGTAGACGGCCTTGACGAGGTGGACGTCGTCGCGCGTGAGCAGCGGACCGAGCAGCCCCGTCACGAAGTGCGTCCCCCAGTCGACGAGGTCCGCATCGACGAAGACCACGAGATCGCCGCGAGTGACGAACTGCGACTTCCACAACGCCTCGCCCTTGCCGGCCACGGCGCCGAGCTCGGGCCGGATCTCGGCGGCGGCGTGGACGACTGCGCCCGCGCGCCGTGCCACCTCACTCGTGGCGTCGGTCGAGTCCGAGTCGATGACGACGACCTCGTCCACGAGGCCACTGCCGCCAGGGCGGACGAAGTCGGCGAGGATCCGCTCCACGACCTCGCCGACGGTCCGCTCCTCGTCCTTGGCGGGGATGACGACCGAGATCGTCCGGTCGTCCTTGATCTCGAGCAGACCTTCGGGCGTCCAGTCAGCTGCCGAGTATGCCGCCTGCTCCCCCATGCCCGTCCCCTCACCCACCGCTGCCGTCACCGACCGAACGACGGGGGTCGCTTCTCGCGGAAGGCGGTGAGGCCCTCGACGAAGTCGTCGGTGCGCAGCAGGGTGTGCTGGCCGCGCTCCTCACGCTCGAGCGTGGCGTCGAGATCGAGCGCGGCGTCAGTGATGGCCGCCGTGGTGAGGGCGGTGCCATCGGGCGCGAGCGATGCCAAGTGCGCGATGAGCTCGTCGGCACGAGTCGAGAAGCCCTCTGCGGCAACGGATTCCGAGACGAGGCCCCAGTCGGCGGCCGTTGCGCCGCTGACCTTCTCGCCGGTCAGTGCGAGACGCAGGGCCCGGGCGCGTCCGATCGAGGCGACGACGAGAGCCGTCGCGCCACCGTCGGGCATGAGCCCGAGGCCACCGAAGGCGAGGACGAGCCTGGCGTCATCCGCGACGAGCACGTAGTCCGCGGCCAGCGCGAGCGACAACCCCGCGCCAGCGGCGACGCCGGGGACCAGGGAGAGCACCGGAGTTCGTGCCTCGAGGATCGCTCGCGCGGCGGAGCCGAGGCCGAACAGAGTGGCGTCGAGGTCACCGATGTCCTCGTATGCCACGATGTTCGCGCCCGCCGAGAACGCCCTGCCCTCGCCCGCGAGGACGATGACCCGGACCGCCGGATCGGCGTCGAGCCGGGTGACCTCGGCGGTCAGGGACTCGAGCATCGAGGGATCGAGCGAGTTGAGGCGCCCGGGCACGGCGAACGTGATCCGCCCGACCACTCCCTCCACCGCAACCGTCACGTCAGGGGTCGTCATGCGTCGGCGGCCTTGGGCGCGTCCGGGCGATAGAACGTCACCAGCAGGCCGGCCGCAGCGCGCGACACCGCCCACGAGGGCGATGATGCCCCAGCCGAGGCCAGCGAGGTCGAGGCCGAGGGCGTTGTCGAGGGACCAGCGGCCGGGGCCGACGACGGCGAGCGCCACGGCCACGATGGCGACGAGCACGACGTACTCCGCGCCACCCTTGAAGATGAAGTAGCCCTTGCCCCGGTGGTCGGTCAGCGCCGCCACGGTCATGAGTCCGACGAACGCCATCGCTCCCAAGCCGTTGAGCAGGCCGAGCGTGACGATGAGCCGGCACCGATCTCGGTGAAGGCGGCGACCCGGGCGTGCAGCCAGCCGGGCTTGAGGCCGAGGGACTCGAACCAGCCGGCCGTGCCGTCGAGGCCACCCTGGACCTTGTTGAGTCCGTGGAGGACGAGCATCGGGCCGAGCGCGAGGCGCAGGACGAGCGACGCGACGTCGAGGTCGGTCGAGGAGATCGCCGTGGCGTCCATCAGGCGTTGTCCTTGGCGGTGTTCGAGACGGCGGCGGGTGCAGCGGCCAGGTCGGCGGGCACGAGCTCACGCAGGCCGGGCACCACCTGTTCGGTGAAGGTGCGGAGGAAGCGCTCCTGGTCGTGACCGGGTCCGTGGAAGACGAGGTGGTCGAAGCCGAGGTCGGTGTACTCCTTGACCTCAGCGACCACATCGTCCGGTGAGGAGGCGACGATCCAGCGCTGCGCGACCTGCTCGATGGGCAGCTCGTCGGCGGCCTTCTCCATCTCCGCCGGGCTGTGGATCGAGTGCTTCTGCTCGGCCGTCAGCGACAGCGGCGCCCAGAAACGGGTGTTCTCGAGGGCCTGGTCGGCGTCCGGGTCCCAGGAGAGCTTGATCTCGATCATCCGATCGATGTCGCTGCCCGACCGTCCTCCCTTGTCCAACCCTTCGGCGACGGCGGGCAGCAGCTTGTCGGCGTAGAGCTCGCGCCCCTTGCCCGAGGTGCAGATGAAACCGTCACCGGACCGGCCGGCATACCGGGCCACGAGCGGGCCACCCGCAGCGATGTAGACGGGGATCGGCACGTCGGGGCGGTCGAAGATCCGCGCGTCCTCGGTGCGGTAGTAGTCGCCCTGGAACGTCACCGACTCTTCGGTCCACAGGGCTCGCATGAGCCGGACCGACTCGCGCAGACGGGCGTAGCGCTCCTTGAACTCCGGCCAGCCGCTGTCGGGCACCGACCCGACGGCCACCTCGTTGAGCGCCTCACCCGTGCCGACACCCAGCATGATGCGGCCGGGCGCGAGACAACCCAGGGTCGCGAACGTCTGCGCGACGACGGCCGGGTTGTAGCGGTAGGTCGGGGTCATGACCGACGTGCCGAGCAGGACCCGCTCGGTGCGGGCCGCGACCCACGACAGCCACGCGATCGAGTTCGGGGCGTGGCCGCCCTCGAGCCGCCAGGGCTGGAAGTGGTCGGAGATCGTGACCGAGTCCAGCCCGAGCTCCTCGGCAAGGACGGCGTAGCCCGCCAACTCGGCTGGAGCGAACTGTTCGGCCGAAGCCTTGTAGCCGATGCGCATGCCGCCATCCTCTCCCATGCGGGTGCCATAGTGGACAGATGCCCTCTGACCTGCGCAAACGACGTCGTATGCCGTGGCTCGCCCCGCTGATTGCCGCTCTGCTGGCGCTGGTCTCGGTGACAGGATGCGCCGGCCGGGGCTCTGCCGAGAACGGCGCCGTGAGCGATGCGAGCGAACAGTTCATCTCGGCGGCGAGCACGCAACCGGCCAAGGCCTGCGACCTCCTGGCACCCGCAACCCTCGAGTCGATCGCCTCCGACGACGAGGAGTGCGCCACCGCGATGGCCGACCTCGGGGTGGAGATGGTGGGGGCGGGCGGCCCAGCGCTTCGGGCCCAGGTCTACGGACGCGACGCGATCGTCCAGTGGGACGACCAGACGATGTTCCTCGCCCGCTTCGACGGCGGGTGGCTCGTCACGGCCGCCGGCTGCACGCCGCGGGGCAAGGACCTGCCCTACGACTGCTCCGTCGAAGGGCGGTGACCGTCGTGCGCTGGTCCTTCATCGGATGGCTCGTCTTCATCGCCACGGGGCTCGCGTGGTGCTTCGCCATGGGGGTGAGCGGGCGATGAGGCGACTGCGTGAACACGGGCTCCCCCTCGTTTTCGGGGCCCTCCTGTTCCTGGCCCTCGTCGGGCAGGCGGTCTCGGGGTTCGCGGGCGTCAACGGGGAGGCCCGCGACCACGGACTCCAGACGATCGGGATGGGTGAATATCTCGCGTCGTCGGACTTCGCCGTCGACCTCGCCGAGAACTGGCAGTCCGAGTACCTCCAGTTCCTCCTCTTCATCATCCTCACGGTCTGGTTCGTCCAGAAGGGGTCTCCCGAGTCCAAACCGCTCGACAAGGTCGGGCGTGAGAGCGACGAGGAACAGAAGGTGGGGCGGTTTGCCGAAGCCGACTCCCCGGCGTGGGCGAAGCTCGACGGCTGGCGACGGGGCCTCTACTCCCACTCCTTGGGGCTCGTCATGGGAGCGATCTTCGTCGGCTCCTGGTCGGCGCAGTTCATCGCCGGTCACGCGGCCTACGACGCCGAGCAGATCCGAGACCTCAAGGAGCCCCTGACCTTCGGGGCCTACCTCGCTGCGCCCGACTTCTGGAGCCGCACGTTTCAGAACTGGCAGTCCGAGTTCCTCGCCGTCGCGAGCATGGTCGTTCTGTCGATCTACCTGCGCGAGCGCGGATCGCCGGAGTCCAAGCCGGTCGGGGCGCCCCACGAGGCCACCGGGATCGAAGGCTGAGCCGCGTCACCACCAGCGGCTGGCAGGCCTAGGCTTGGACCTGCGTGAGACCCACGCACGTCACACGCCGCACCATCACGCGGCCCAGTACTGACAAAGGAGTCACCACCGTGACCGCGTCGCCCATCACAGCCACTCCAGCGCCCGCGCCTGCCCCCGCGCACGCGAACGCCGCGCCGAACCCCTCGCTCGACGAGCACGAGCAGGTCGTCCACTGCTCCGACCCGAAGTCCGGCCTGCGCGCGATCATCGCGATCCACAACACCGCCCTCGGCCCGGCACTCGGCGGGACGCGGTTCTACCCGTACGCCAGTGACGACGACGCCCTGGCCGACGTCCTCCGCCTCTCCCGCGGCATGTCCTACAAGAACGCCGTGGCGGGCATCCCGCACGGTGGCGGCAAGGCCGTCATCATCGGCGACCCGGCGACGCTCAAGACCCCCGAGCTGCTCCGCGCCTACGGCCGCTTCGTCGAGAGCCTCGGTGGCCGCTACGTCACCGCCTGCGACGTGGGCACCTACGTGCAGGACATGGACGTCGTGGCGCAGACGACGCGCTTCGCGACCGGTCGCTCCCCCGAGAACGGCGGCGCCGGCGACTCCTCGGTCCTCACCGCCTTCGGTGTCTTCCAGGGCATGCGCGCGGCAGCCCAGCACGTGTGGGGCGAGCCGACCCTGCGCGGCCGCCGGGTCGGCATCGCCGGTGTGGGCAAGGTCGGACGCATCCTTGCCGGTCACCTCGTCGAGGACGGCGCCCAGGTCGTCGTCACGGACGTCAACGCGGCCGCAGTCGCCGCCCTCCAGGCCGCGCACCCCGGCATCGAGACCCTCGGCGACGTCGCGGCCCTCGTGCGCGCCGACCTCGACGTCTACGCCCCCTGCGCCCTCGGTGGCGCGCTCGACGACGACACCGTCGACGTCCTGCGGGCCCGCATCGTCTGCGGTGGCGCCAACAACCAGCTCGTCAGCGAGGGCGAGGGCGGCACTGCCGACCGACTCGTCTCACGCGGCATCACCTACTGCCCCGACTTCCTCGTCAACGCCGGCGGCGTGATCCAGGTGAGCGACGAGCTCCTCGGCTTCGACTTCGACCGCGCCAAGGTCGGCGCGACCGCGATCTTCGAGCACACCCTCGAGGTCCTCCGCACCGCCGACGAGCGTGGCGAGAGCCCCGCCGCAGCCGCCGACCACATCGCCGAGAAGCGCATGGCCGCGGGCTCGTCGACGATCTGGCTCCCCCAGCGCTGAGGCCCGGTTCTCAGGCCCACCACCGCGTGTGCCGGGTGCTCACCCGTGCGGTGAGCACCCGGCATACGCCCATTTGTGGGCACTTCCTGCGACACCGTCTCAGTAGGGGCACCCCTGGAGCGGAAACACTCCGGGCTGATGTAGCGTTGTCCCCACGACATACACACGATTCCCGGGACCACAGCTCGACTTGGGATGACCCTTTCAGGGCCGTCCCTTTGGGTATGTCGCCCGGCAGACGCACAAGGGGGTCTCGCCATGGGGCGCGGCCGAGCAAAAGCCAAGCAGACCAAGGTGGCACGGGAGCTGAAGTACTACAGCCCGGACACCGACCTGAGCTCGCTTGAGCGCGAACTCCACGGGAGCTCCTCGACGCTGCCTTCGACTCGGGTCGCCGAGCCGGAGCCCGAAGAGGATGACGACTACGACAAGTGGGTCAATGGGCGTCGTTGACGCCTGACCTCACGCTCGACCCTCTTTCGCACGACCTCGTGCGGCATACCCGTTCTGCCGCCCGAGATCTGACATGCTCCGAGCATGACTGACGTGCGCACTGCCGACGCTGCGAAGCGCCTCGGCGTCGAGACCACCGGCATCGAGATCATCGACGAGGCGGAACGCACCGCCGCGCCCCGAGATCTCTTCTGGCCCTGGTTCGCCGCCAACGTCTCGGTGTTCGGTGTCTCCTACGCGGCCTTCGTCCTCGGCTTCGGCATCTCCTTCTGGCAGGCCGTCGTCGTGACGATCATCGGCGTCGTGGTGTCGTTCGCCCTCTGCGGCATCATCGCGATCGCCGGCAAGCGCGGATCGGCCCCGACGATGGTGCTGTCGCGCGCCGCGTTCGGCGTCAAGGGGCAGAAGGTGCCCGGCGTCATCTCGTGGCTCACCTCGATCGGCTGGGAGACCTTCCTGGCGATCCTCGCCGTCCTCGCGACCGCGACGATCTTCGAACGCCTCGGCTGGGGCGGCGGCACCGGGACCAAGATCATCGCCGCGGTCGTCGTGGCCGCCATGATCGTGGCCGCGGCCGTCGCCGGCTATCACATCATCATGCGGATGCAGTCGGTCCTCACCTGGATCACCGGCATCATCACGGTCCTCTATGTCGTCATGACGTTCAACCACCTCGACTGGTCCGCGGTGTCGGCCATGCCGTCCGGAAGCATCGGCGCCATGGTGGGTGCCCTCGTCATGGTCATGACCGGCTTCGGCCTCGGCTGGATCAACATCGCCGCCGACTGGTCGCGCTACCAGCGCCGTGACGCGAGCGGCACCGCCATCGTCGGCTGGAACACCCTCGGCGGAGCCCTCGCCCCGGCCCTGCTCGTCTGCTACGGACTGGCGCTCGCCGGCTCGGACAAGAAGGTCCTCGAGGGCATCGGCGCCGACCCGATCGGCACCTTGGCCACCCTGCTCCCGACGTGGGTGCTCGTGCCCTTCCTCATCGCAGCGATCCTCTCCCTCGTGTCCGGTGCCGTCCTCGGCATCTACTCCTCAGGCCTCACCCTGCTCTCCCTCGGGGTGCGCATCCCCCGCCCGATGGCGGCGCTGGTCGACGGCGTCATCCTCACCCTCGGCACGTTCTACGTCGTCTTCGTCGCCGAGAACTTCATCAACCCGTTCCAGTCGTTCCTCATCACCCTCGGGGTGCCGCTCGCCTCGTGGGCGGGAATCATGATCGCCGACATCGCGCTGCGCAAGCGTGACTACGACGACGATGCCCTCTTCGACTCGACCGGGCGCTACGGCGCCTTCGACTGGGTGTCGATCGGGACGATGGTCGTGACCTCGGTCCTGGGCTGGGGGCTCGTCGTCAACAACTACGCCGACGACGCCGCCTGGAACAACTGGCAGGGCTTCCTGCTCGACCCGCTCGGCCTCGGCACTTTTGTCGAGGACCCGGCCGGCTCCTACTGGGAGGGCACCTTCGCCTACGCCAACCTCGGCGTCCTGCTCGCCCTCGTCCTGTCGTTCGCCGTCACCTACGTCGCGCGACGGGGCACGGTGCAGCGCCAGGAGAGCGGGGCATGACCCGAGTGGACATCGAGTCGGTCGAGCCGCTCGACGATGAATGGCTCGTCATCATCGACCCGCAGGTGATCTTCGCTGATCCTGCGACGAGCCAGTGGGGTTCACCGATGTGGGCAGAGACGGTGCCGCGCATCGCTCGTCTCGCGGCGGCATACACCGGTCGTGTCGTTGTCACGCGCTTCGTCGCGGACCCGGGCCTCGGCGGATCGTGGGCGGACTACTACGACGACTGGCAGTTCGCGCTCGTCCCCGACAAGGACCCTCTGTATGCCGTGGTGCCCGAGCTCGTTGACCTCGCCGACCATGTGGTCACCCAAGGGACGTTCGGCAAGTGGGGACCCGGCCTGAGGGCCGTCATCGGCGACCAGCCGCGGATCGCCCTCGCGGGAGTGGCCACCGACTGCTGCGTCATTGCCACCGCGATCCCCGCCGGCGATGCCGGTGCGAGCGTGCGCGTCATCGCGCAGGCGTGCGCCGGGTCGAGTGTCGACAAGCACGAGCAGGCACTGGGCGCCATGGAGATGTTCGCCCCCCAGATCACCGTGCTCTGACTGCCTCGGCGACTCAGTCGCCGCGGACCGGCTCTTTCGCGGCCTCGAGGTCGACATGGTCACGCATCGCCATGACCCCGCTGGGCGGTCCGCTGGACCCACGTGCGTTCCCGGTCGTCCCGGGGTGACTGCCGACGACCTGCACGGAGCCGCCGTCGACGCCCTTGGCACCGCGCACGACCTCGACGCCGTCCTCGATCTGAGCATCCTCGAGCGCCGTGACCTCACCCATCGGCCAGGCGACGATGCCGCTCCTGGCCAGGGTGGCCACGGCCAGCTCGGCCTGGTCGGCGGGCAGCATGGCCACGAAACCGACGCCCATGTTGAGGGTGCGCTCGATGTCTGCCTGCGGCACCCGGCCCAGGCGCTGAATCGTGGAGAACACCGCGGGCGGCGTCCACGTGCTGCGGTCGATGCGGGCGAACACGTCGTCGGGCAGGACGCGGGCGAGGTTGGCCGCGAGCCCCCCACCAGTGACGTGCGAGAGGGCGTGGAGGTCGAGGCCGTCGGTGCCGATGAGGTCGAGCAGGTCGCGCGAGTAGACGCGGGTGGGCTCGAGCAGCTCCTCACCCAGGGTGCGACCGAACTCGTCGACGTGGCGGTCGAGGGCCCACCCGGCATGCGCGACGACCTTGCGCACGAGGGAGTAGCCGTTGGAGTGCAGACCCGAGCTGGCCAGACCCAGCACGACGTCGCCGGTGCGGACACGCTGGGGGCCGAGCACCGCGGCATACTCCACAACGCCTGTGGCGGCTCCGGCCACGTCGTACTCGTCGGGCTCCAGACAGGCCGGGGTGCTCGGCGGTCTCGCCACCGATGAGGGCGACTCCCGCCTGCTCGCAGGCGCGGGCGATGCCGCCGACGATCGCGGCGATCCGCTCGGGCACGACCTTGCCGGTCGCGATGTAGTCGGTCATGAAGAGGGGTTCGGCGCCGCAGACGACGATGTCGTCGACGACCATGCCGACGAGGTCGAACCCGATGGTGTCGTGGATGTCGAGGGCCTGGGCGATGGCGACCTTGGTCCCGACTCCATCGGTCGACGTGGCGAGGATCGGGCGGTCCATGCGGGCGATGGCCGAGGCGTCGAACATGCCCGCGAAACCACCGAGCCCACCGAGGACCTCGGGCCGGGTCGCTCGGCGCACGTCGGCCTTCATCAGCTCGACGGCCTTGTCACCGGCCTCGACGTCGACGCCGGCGCCGGCATAGGTGATCTGTTCGCCCTGACTGCCTGTATCGCTCACGCGGGAGAGCCTATTGCCCGGGCCGTCACGGACGGCGGACGGCCTCGGCGGCGCCGCCAGCGGCGGTGACCGAGACGCGATCGATGTCGAGCGTGCCCACGTCGGAGGCGTCGCTCTCGCCGACCTCGACGGGGAACTCGAGCTCGAGCAGGCCCTTGCCGGCACGCTCGCTGGACGGCATCTCCAACGGATAGGTCCCGGTGAAGCAGGCCGAGCAGAGGATCTCGCGTGGCTGGTCGGTCGCCGCGATCATGCCGTCCTCGGAGATGTAGCCGAGGGAGTCGGCTCCGATCGAACGGCAGACCTCCTCGACCCCGATGCCGGTCGCGATGAGCTCGGCCCGGGTCGCGAAGTCGATGCCGTAGAAGCAGGGCCAACGCACGGGCGGCGACGAGATGCGCACGTGGACCTCGGCCGCACCGGCCTCGCGCAGCATCCGGACGAGCGCGCGCTGGGTGTTGCCGCGCACGATCGAGTCGTCGACCACGATGAGGCGCTTGCCCTTGATGACCTCGCGCAACGGGTTGAGCTTGAGCCGGATCCCCAGCTGGCGGATCGTCTGCGACGGTGCGATGAACGTGCGACCGACGTAGGCGTTCTTGACCAGGCCCTGGCCGTAGGGAATGCCCGACTCCTGGGCATAACCGATGGCGGCAGGGGTGCCCGACTCGGGCGTGGGCATGACGAGGTCGGCGTCGACGGGGTGCTCGCGCGCCAGGGTCCGGCCCATCTCGACGCGGGCCTCGTGGACGACCCGACCGTTGATCGTCGTGTCGGGGCGGGCGAGGTAGACGTACTCGAAGACGCAGCCCTTGCGGTCGGGCTCGGCGAACTTCTGCGAGCGCAGGCCGTCCTCGTCGATGGCGATGAGCTCGCCCGGCTCGACCTCACGGATGAACGACGCACCGACGATGTCGAGCGCTGCCGTCTCGGAGGCAACCACCCAGCCACGCTCCAGGCGACCCAGCACGAGGGGACGGATCCCCTGGGGGTCGCGGGCGGCATACAGGGTGTGTTCGTTCATGAAGACGAAGCAGAAGGCGCCGCGCAGCTTGGGCAGGACCTCGAGCGCGGACTCCTCGAGCGTGCGGTCCTCGTCAGCGGTGAGCAGGGCGGTGACCAGGGCAGTGTCGGTCGTGTTGCCCCGGCCGAGCTCACCGCGGTGCGCCTCTTCACCGTTGGCGGCGTCGACCATGTCGCGCAGCTCGGCGGAGTTGATGAGGTTGCCGTTGTGGGCCAGCGCGACGGTGCCGCCGTCGTGCCCGCCGAGCGTCGGCTGGGCGTTCTCCCAGATCGAGGCACCCGTGGTCGAGTAGCGGCAGTGACCGATGGCGAGGTGACCGGTGAGGGACCCGAGGGAGCGCTCGTCGAAGACCTGCGAGACCAGACCCATGTCCTTGTAGACGAGGAGGCGCCGGCCGTTGCTCGTCGCGATGCCGGCAGACTCCTGGCCACGGTGCTGCAGCGCATAGAGGCCGTAGTAGGTCAGCTTCGCAACATCCTCGCCGGGGGCCCAGACACCGAAGACCCCGCAAGCGTCCTGCGGCCCCTTCTCGCCGGGCATCAGGTCGTGGGTCAGTCGTCCGTCTCCGCGTGCCACACTCCAAGTGTCCCACGGGTTCGCGGGGCACCGACGCGCCGCTCCAATCCGCGGCGCCCCCTCGCTCCGAATGGCTTGCCATGGACGCATCTGAACGATCGACCGGACCTCGTTGGCCGTATGCCGTGAGCGGGCTTCTCGCCGCTGCTGGCGGTGCCGCTGCTGGTCACCTCGTCGCGGCGTTCGTCTCCCCGGAGTCCTCGCCCGTGCTGGCCGTGGGCTCTCAGGTCATTGACGCCACACCCACCCCGGTCAAGGAATGGGCCGTGGCGACGATGGGGACCGCCGACAAGCCCGTCCTCATCGGCAGCGTCGGCATCGTCACGCTTGATCTTCGCCGCTGTGGCAGGGCTGATCTCTCGGCGCCACCCCACCGTGGGCCGACTCATGATCGTCGTCCTCGCCGCACTGGCCGCCGCCGCAGCGATCCTGCGGCCGACCGCGGGACCGACCGACGTCATCCCCGGTCTCATGACCGGCCTCGTCGGGGTCGGCCTGCTCGTCCTCCTGCTTCGACTCATCCCGCGCGCTGGGGGCGCGGGAGAGGTCGGCGCCGAAACCACCTCTGGTGCGAAGGAGAGCCCCACCGACCACAACGCTCGCGCCACCGGCGAGCCCAGCCCGGCCGGCCGACGCGCCTTCCTGCTCGGGGCCGGCGGAGTGACCGTCGGAGCGGCTGCAGTGGGCGCCTTCGGTCAGAAGCTCACGACCGACGCGATCGCCCCCTCCAACATCACCCTCCCCACCCCCGCCAACCCGCTGCCTGCCCTCGTGCAAGGGATCGAAGGCAAGGTCAAGGGACTCACCACCTTCCGCACCCCCAATGCCGACTTCTATCGGATCGACACCGCGCTGGTCATCCCGCGCGTCGACCCGGACTCCTGGGAGCTGACCATCGACGGTGAGGTCGACAAGCCCTTCAAGCTCACCTACGCCGACATCCTCAAGATGGACCTCATCGAGAAGGACATCACGATGTGTTGCGTGAGCAACGAGGTCGGCGGCAGCTACATCGGTGGCGCTCGCTGGCTCGGCGTACCAGTGCGAGAACTGTTGGAACGAGCCGGTGTTCGCTCAGGCGCCGACCAGATTCTCAGCACGTCCGTGGACGGCATGACCATCTCGACGCCCGTGCAGGCACTCACCGACGACCGTGACGCACTGCTCGCCATCGGCATGAACGGGGAGCCCCTCCCCCGCCGCCACGGCTACCCCGTGCGACTCGTCACCCCCGGTCTCTATGGCTTCGTCGGGTCGACGAAGTGGCTCAAGAGCCTCACGGCCACGACGTATGCCGCGAAGAAGGCCTACTGGACCGAGCGCGAGTGGGCGACCGACGGACGGATCCTCACGCAGTCCCGCATCGACACCCCTCGTGGCCTCGCGACCCTCAAGGCCGGCAAGAACGTCATCGGCGGTGTGTCCTGGGCCCAGGGCCGAGGCATCGAGAAGGTCGAGATCCGCATCGACGACGGCCCCTGGCAGAAGGCCACGCTCGGCCCGGACGCCAACATCGACTACTGGCGTCAGTGGTTCTTCGACTGGGATGCGCCTGCTGGACGACACGAGATCACCGTTCGCGCAACCGATATGACCGGAGCAGTGCAGACCGAGAAGCGGGCCTCGCCCTTCCCCCGGGGTGCCACCGGCTGGCAGACCATCCCCGTCAACGTCGAATAGCCCCACACCCACAGCAGACCCTGCGTCCGCACGGACGGCCCCTCACCTGGCCATCCGTGCGGACGCTGCTTTTCTCCCCCTCTCTTGCGTCCGGCAGTGCGGCAGCTGTGCCGTCAACGCGCCGGACGCACGCGTTTGTGCGGGAGGTGAGCGGGTGGCATACCCAACGGTAGAAAGTTTGAAAAAGAATCTGCGACAACCAATCCGGGTTTGTGGCGGCGGCGAATAAGAGATGTAAGCCAACCCGCCTCAAGGAGACGACCATGAAGCTCACCCACCGCACCGCCGCCCTCGCCCTCGCTCTGTCACTGCCCCTCGGCCTCGCGGCCTGTGGCAGCTCTGAGGAGCCGGATGCTGCATCGACGTCCTCGTCGACGACCTCAGCTCCGGCCCCCGCGGAGTCGACGTCGGCACCGGCAGAAGACATGTCGACCAAGCCGTTCGGCGCAGCCTGCGACCAGGTTCCCGCCACGGGTGCCGGTTCGTTCGATGGCATGACGACCGCCCCGGTCGCCACCGCCGCGAGCGCCAACCCGCTCCTCAAGACGCTCGTTGCCGCTGTGACTGCAGCTGGCCTCGGCGACACCCTCAACTCCGCCCCGGCACTCACCGTCTTCGCCCCGGTCGACAGCGCCTTCGCTGCCCTCCCCAAGGCGACGATGGACGCCGCGATGGCCGACCCCAAGGGTCTGCTCACCAAGGTTCTGACGAACCACGTCATCGAGGGCAAGATCGCCCCCGACAAGATCGCCGGCGACCACAAGACGCTCGGTGGCGGCACCATCACGGTGACCGGCAGTGGCGAGGACTTCAAGATCGGTGACGCCAGCGTCATCTGTGGCAACGTCCAGACCGCGAACGCCACCGTCTACATCGTCGACAAGGTCCTTCTCCCGGCCATGTGATCGACACGATCACAGGCTCGATGAAGGCACGAGAGACGAAGTAGGCAATCATGGTCGTCATGGCAGCAGTCGGATCGGGTAACACTCCTTCGCCGGCTGCTGCCATGGGACCGGATCTTGGCGCTCTGCTGATTCGCTCCGCTCGCGGAGACGAGTCAGCGTTCGCTCAGCTCTACGACGCCACGTCCGCCAGGATCCACGGCCTCGTTGTTCGAGTCGTCCGGGATCGGGCACAGAGCGAAGAGGTCACGCAAGAGGCCTTCCTCGACATCTGGCGGCACTGCACCCGCTTCGACCCATCGAGGGGTTCGCCCCTCTCGTGGATGCTCACCATCGCGCACCGCAAGGCCGTTGACCGAGTTCGCTCGGCCGAAGCCAGCAAGGCCCGCGAAGTGACCTACGAGACCACGACCACCGAACGTGAGCACGACTCGACTCTCGAAGAGGTCGAAGTCAGGCTCGACCAGCAGCGCGTTCGCCGCGCACTGGCCACCCTCACCGAGACCCAACGGGGCGCGGTGGAGCTGGCCTACCTCGGCGGACACACTCACACCGAAGTCGCAGCACTCCTGGGCATCCCGCTCGGAACGGCGAAGACTCGGATCCGAGACGGACTCATCAGACTGCGTGACACATTGGAGGTGACGGCATGAACCCAGACACCCACGCTTTGGCAGGTGCGTATGCCGTCAATGCTGTGACCGACGAGGAGCGACGCTCTTTCGAGATCCACCTCGACCTGTGCGAGGACTGCAGCGCCGAGGTGGCCGAGCTGCAAGCAGCTGCCGCCGAGATGGCCATCGACGTCGAGCTTCCTCCCCCTCCGCCGCTGCGCGCTTCGGTCCTCTCGGCCATCTCGCAGACCCGCCAGCTCTCGCCGGTCATGTCGGCGGAGCAGGCTCCCATCGTTGCGCCCGAGCCGACCGAGTCGGCGCCGGAAGGCACGTCGGTGACGTCGCCCTCGGCCCCCGTCGACGAGCTCGCTGCCCGTCGCCGGTTCCGGGTGCAGCCCTGGCTCGCTGCGGCTGCCGCCGCGGCCGTGTTCGCCGTCGGTGGAGCCGTGTGGCAGCCGTGGGACAACAGCACGGACCAGTACACCGCCACCGAACAGGTGCTCCGCGCCGACGACGCCCAGCGCGTCGAGCAGCCGATGGGCAACTCCAAGATCACGATCGTCCGGAGCCCGTCACACAAGAAGGCCGTCTTCGTTGCCGACGCGATGCCCGAGGCACCCTTCGGCAAGGCCTACCAGCTGTGGTTCGACGTTCCCGGACGCGGCATGGTCAGCGCTGGCCTCATCCGGGGCAGCGGTGCCGTGACGATCGGGATGCAGGGAGACGCGACCGTGGCAACGGGCGCAGGGATCACCTTGGAGCCCGCCAGCGGGTCCGAGCACCCGACGAGCGACCCGGTCGCCCTCTTCTCCTTCGCCTGACCTCCACGAGGTCGGCGGCGATCAGGTTCGGCGACGACCACTCAGTGCGAGGGTCAGCCCAGCCACGACCACCAGAGGGCCGATCACGGCCCACAGCGTGACGCCCGACATGGCGCTCCCGCCGATGACGCCCAACCCCTGCAACCCCCAGATCGCGCCGATGACCATGAGCACGACGCCCAGGATGAGCCGGACTCGCGAACTCATGGCCGCACCTCTGGCTCGGTGGTGCGTGGGTTGTCCATGACGACCTTCTGGGTGTGATCCACATCCGCACGCTACTGCGCCAGGGCCACCAACCGGCGGACTATCAGCTCGAAGGTCGGATGTCGGCGCTGAGCACGAATTGTTGGCTCGGCGGGCTGAGCTGATAGTCGGCCGGTAGGTCGCGCTGTGGAAAAGCCGACGGCCGAATGCGCGAATCCGGCCACACTCGGTCGCATGGACGTCGCCGCCGAAGTGGAGCGCCTGGGAGGCATCTGCCCGCGCAAGCAGCTGACGGCGGTCAGCCGGGGCGAACTCGAGCGAGCGGTTGCACGGGGCGAGGTCGTGAAGCCCCGTCGGGGTCACTACGCCCTTCCGGGCGACGACGAGGCCAAAGCCGCAGCCCACCGACTCAGCGGCACGGTCATCCTCCTGTCAGCGGCTGCCCACTGGGGCTGGGCCCGCAAGTGGTCGCCGAAGGTGCCACAGGTCGCCGTGCCTCGAGGGCGCAAGCTGAGGTCCCGCGACGACGCCGTCGAGGTCCGGTGGCGCACCATCCCCAACGTCGACATCGTCGACGGCTGGGTCACCACGCGGGCACGCACCCTGGTCGACTGCGCGATCCTCCTCCCGTTCGACGAAGCGCTCGCCGTGGCCGACTCTGCGCTCCGGCTGGGGTGGAGGAAAGAGGATCGCCAAGCCCTTGCCCTCCACCTCCAGACCCTCCCCGCCCAGCATCGCAAGCGCGTGCGGCGCGTGGTGCGAGCGGCGGACGGCGGAGCCGCGGGGCCCTTCGAGTCAGTGCTGCGCGCGATTGCGCTCGACGTTGCGGACCTGACGGTGGCGACACAGGTGCGGGTCGACGACGGCGACGGATGGATCGGCCGAGTGGATCTCGCAGACCTCCACCTTCGGCTGGTGCTCGAGGCGGACAGCATGGAGTACCACGGTGAGCGTTCGGCCCAGGACCGGGACTGCGCGCGCTACACCCGACTCACCACCAGCGGATGGCTCGTTCTCCGCTTCACCTGGGAGCAGGTGATGCACAGGCCTGACTGGGTGCGCGACCAGATCCGGGCGGCCGTCTCACTCCGCCTCGCCCAGAAGTCGTGTTGCCTACGGGAGGACTATCAGCGGGCGGTCGCCTGAGCCTTCCCGAGCACGAACCTCCACCACCGACGGGCGAGCTGATGGTCCGCCGGTAGCCGCGACACTCCGGGTCAGCGGTTGCGGCGCTCCGACAGGGTCTCGACCAGCACCGACACCCCAGCGGCAAGCAGGCCGACGACCAGGGCACCGAGCAGTCCGAGGTAGCCGACGGCCGTCGACGCGGAGTACTCGCCGGCTGCCGTCCGCGTCGACGGCTCGAACCCGCGGTAGATGCCCAGGGCCCCGCCGAGCGCAAAGCCCACCAGCGCTCCGATGACGAGGGCGCGGATGTGGTTGGGGCGACGAACCTGGCTGCTCACGACCTCCACGCTACTTGCCGTTCGCGGCCGCGACGACACCGGAGGCGACGGCTTCGAGCGTGGCCAGCGACCCGGCATACGGGGACTCCGGGTCGCGGCCAGTGGGTGATCGTGTCGGTGAAGCCCAGCTCGGACGCGCGGCCCGTCATCTCCTCGTAGACCCCCACGGACTCCAGCGAGAACTGCGGCGACGCGTCGAGCAGGAGATAGCGGTCGACCCTCTCGGAGCCAGCGGTCGTCGTGAACTTCTCCGCGAGCCCGGCGACACCCGTCCACCAGTCGTCGAGCGTCTCGGCCTTGACCCCCGTCGTGACCCAGCCCTGCCCGTGGGCGGCAGCAAGCCGCAGCGAGCGCGGCCCGTTGGCCGCAATGACGAAGGGCACCCGATCGCGGACGGGACCCGGCAGCGTGCGGGCGTCGCGGACGGCATACCACTCTCCGTCGTGGTCGATGTGGTCCTCGCGAAGCAGCCGATCCAGCAACGGGACATACTCGTGGAAGCGGTCGACACGCTCCTTGAGCGCATGCGCCTCCCCCAGCACGGCCGAGTCGAGGTCACCACCGGTGCCCAGACCACAGATGAACCGACCACCCGACAGGTCGTCGAGCGCCAACACATCGCGGGCAAAGACGTACGGGTGGCGGAAGTTCGGCGAGGCGACGAACGTCCCCAGACCGATCGTCGACGTCACACCGGCAGCCGCAGCCAGCGTGGGCACCGCCGGGAACCAGGCGCTGTCGGGCAGCCCACCCCACACGAGGTGGTCATAGACCCAGGCGTGCGCGAACCCCATCTTTTCGGCGGCCTGCCAGCGGGGGCCGGCCTCACGCCAGGGCACGTCGGGCAGGATCGAGATTCCGTGTCGCATGAGGTTTCAGTTTTCGGTGTCGCGGTCGGTGTCGGGAAACAGCGGCAGGTATGCCGTGAGGTCGGCTCGCGTGCCGCTCACCCGCAGGCGTCCGTCGCCGGCCGCTTCGGTCGGGCTCTCGTGACCGACGGCGAGCGCGAGCCAGGTGGCCGCGTCGGTCTCGATGACGTTGGGTGGGGTGCCGCGACGGTGCTGCAGGCCCTCGACGCACTGCACGACGCCGAACGGCGGGACGCGCACCTCAACGCTTCGGCCGGGGGCGCGCAGGCCCAGCTCCTCGAGGGTGAAGCGCACGGCGAGCGCGGTGGTGGGGCGATCGACGGCCTCGCCGGACCGCTCCGCCGCGGCCCACGAGGTGAGTGCAGCGCGACCGTCGGCGACAGGGATTCGGCGACGGGGCGGCATACCCGTCATCGTAGGTCGGCACGCGAACCCCCTCCGACCCCTGCCTTCGGCCGATTTCACAAATAGTTATGCATACCCGGTGACTCTGCCGATCTCGTGGGGCAGCATGGTCAGGTCGCTGGGACCCTGCCCGGCGTGGATGGTTCCCTCGGAGGACACATGAAGCACGGCAGAAAGCTCGCCGCTGCCACGACCGGCCTGATCCTGGCTGGTTCGGCAGCGATGACCGGCACCCCGGCGTCGGCAGCAACCAACATGAAGGGCGGACCGCTCCCCGCGGGCACCACCGCCATCAACATCTTGAACCTCAACGACTTCCACGGTCGCATCGACACCGATGGCAAGGGCACGCTGGGCAAGAACTTCGCCTGCACGATCCTCACCCAGCGTGAGCAGCTCGGCGCAGCGAACACCCTCACCCTCGGTGCCGGCGACCTCATCGGTGGCTCCCCGTTCACCTCGGCCGTGCAGGACGACAACCCCGACGATCGACTACCTCAACGCGATCGGCATGAACGCCTCCTCCGTGGGCAACCACGAGTTCGACCAGGGCTACGACGACCTGACGCAGCGAGTTGAGCCGCGCGCGGACTACGAGTACCTCGGCGCCAACGTCCTGCTCAAGGGCACGCAGACGCCGGCCCTCAAGACGCACGAGATCTACGACGTCGCCGGAGTGCGTGTTGCCGTCATCGGTGCGGTCACCAAGGACACCCCCAACCTCGTTGCCGGCACGGGCGTCGCCGCCCTCGACTTCATCGACCCGGTCGATGGCGTCAACCGCGTCGCGAACCAGCTCACCGACGGCAACGAGACCAACGGTGAGGCCGACGTCCTCATCGCCGAGTACCACGAGGGTGGCCCGTTCTCCTCGACCACCGGCACGCTCGCGGACCAGCTCGCCGTTCCGGTCTTCGCGCACCTCGTCAACGACACCTCGTCCAAGGTCGCTGCGATCCTCCAGGGCCACACGCACCAGGCCTACGTCTACGACGTGCAGATCCCCGGTGAGGCCTCGGGTTCGACCCGTCCGGTGCTCCAGACCGGTCAGTACGCCGCCGCAGTGGGCAAGGTCCAGCTCGGCTACGACCCGGCGACCAAGAAGGTCACCGGCTACAACGCGGCCAACATCCCGGCCGTCGCCCCGTCGCCTGCCTGTCTCACGAACGCGACCTTCCAGTCCGCCTCGAAGGTCATCGACGACGCCATCGCGTATGCCGCTCCGATCGCCGCTCAGCCGGTCGGCAAGATCACGGCCGACATCCTGCGAGACGGCGCCGATGACCGCAAGCGCGAGTCGGCCCTGTCCAACCTCGTCGCCCAGCAGTACGTCGACGTCGTCAACGCCCCCGGGCGCGACCTGGGCGCCGACATCGGTGTCATGAACCCGGGTGGCGTTCGTGCCGACCTGCTCTACGGCACCGACGGCACCGTGACGTTCGCGCAGGCCGCCACGGTTCTGCCGTTCGGCAACACGGTCAAGGTGGCCGACTACACGGGTGCGCAGTTCAAGCAGATCCTCGAGGAGCAGTGGCAGCCGGCTGGCGTGTCCCGTCCCTTCCTCGCGATGGGGCTCTCCAAGAACGTGACCTACACCTACGACCCGACGAAGGCCCAGGGTTCACGGATCACGGGCATCTTCCTCGACGGTGCGCCGATCAACCCAGCCGAGGTCTACACGATCGCCTCGGCGTCGTTCCTCATCACCAACACGGGGTCGCGCCGGACAACTTCGGCACGTTCCTCAAGGGCACGAACTACCGCGACTCGGGTCTTGTCGACCAGAACGCCTTCGTCGACTGGTTCAAGGCCAACAGCCCGGTCACGCCGAGCCCGGTCCAGCACGGTGTCGCCATCCTCAACGCACCGACGGCGATCAACTACGGAAAGACGACGACGTTCCGCGTCGAGGGCGTCGACCTCTCGTCCAACGGGAAGGTGAAGAACACCTCGGTGCTCGTCTCGATCGACGGCCGCACCGCCACGACCGCCAAGGTCAGCTCGGTCCGCGTCGAGGGCGTGCCGTCGCGTGACGGCGTCGCCGACGTGTCGTTCAAGCTCATCGGCAAGATCCTCCCGGATGACTCGCCGCGCACGGTCTACATCAAGATCGTCGCAGCGCCGTCGGGCACGACCGCGTGGATCCCCGTGAAGGTCAAGGGCTGACGCTCCACCCAGCTCCGGCCTCAAGCACCCCCTGCGCCGTCGTGGCGCCGGGGGTGCTTGGCTTTGGGCGTGAGCG